>CAVWCT010000011.1:0-490255 GCA_963753565.1 uncultured Actinomycetota bacterium | reverse complement strand
GCAGTGGCTGCGCGGCGTCCGATCGACACCACGCGTCCTTCGCAGGTGAGGAGCCCGCTGTCCAAGGTGGCTGCCCGAGTGAACTTGATGGTCAGATCGAGTGAGGTGTAGGCGGTGCCGGCAGACAGTTTGGTGTGAACCGCACACCCGAGCGCCGAGTCCGCGAGGGTCGCAAGGATGCCTCCGTGCACCGACCCGATCGGGTTGTAGTGCCACTCAGCTGGCTCGAGTTCGAAGACGGCGCGCCCGTCTCCGACTTCGACCAAGGCGATGCCCGTGGTCGCGTTGATCGGCGGCGGCGGGTAATCCCCGTTACCCAGCTGGGCGAAGAAGTCGAGCCCGTCCAGGCGCCGGGCTGCTGCGGCCAACACCGCGGGGTCAGCCCACGTGTATGCGCGTTCGCGGGTCGCGGCGGGTTGCCCGGATGTGTCGTTGGCAGTCATGGGGATCCTTTGAGTGGGGACGGTGCTTCGACCATAGGCCCAGTGAGTTGGATTCTCCAACTCATTAGGTTGTGAAGTCCAACTCACCTATGCTTGGGGGCATGACGACGGAGGTACGACCCTGTTCGGTCGCTCGCACACTCGAGGTGGTGGGTGCGAAGTGGACGCTGCTCGTCGTGCGCGAGTTGCTGCTGGGCAACCACCGCTTTGACGCGATCGTGCGCTACACCGGTGCCCCCCGGGACATCTTGACCACGCGACTGCGCAGCTTGGAGGCAGAAGGTTTCGTCACTCGCGTGCAGTATGAAGAACGTCCACCGCGTTTCGAGTACCACCTCACCGACCTCGGCCGCTCGCTCGGGCCCATCGTCGCCACGATGCGAGAGTTCGGTGACCGCCACCTGGCAGGCGAGTCGGGTCCCCCGATGAGGTTCGAGCACACCTGCGGCGAGGAGTACCACGCCGTCGTGGCCTGCCGAGCCTGCGGCCACGTCGTACGGCATGGCGAAATCACCCGCATCGACACCGTCACGACCTCCCCGTGAGCACCCGCACTCGGTCAGCTGATGGGTAGATGAGCATCACCTACCGCAGGTGAGTCGGCCCTGAGCGAGCCCGTCGAGGCCCTGTACCCGCAACCGCACGGCACGGCCTGAACGCCCAGAGGCGTTAGAGATCACGGACGGAATCGTGGGAGGCCTGGGCGCGCTCGGCGCTGTCACCGTGTCCCACGAAGACGCAGACCGTTAGTGGCTGCAGCCGCTCGTGAACGGGGTCGCTCAAGTGCGCGAAGTGGCCGGCCAGTTCGAGGGTGACGAAGCCGTGGACACAGCTCCACAACTGGTCGGCGATCAGTTCTGGGTCTTCCTCGGCGCGGACTCGTCCGCCGTGAACCAGGCGTGTGGACGCCTGCACCAGGCCCGCGTACGCCGCCCTGAAGGCCTGCGTGCGCCTGTCACCGCGTCGAGGCTCCGAGGGGCGATAGCTCCCCCGTGTGGAGAGACCGAACATCAGGTCGTAGAGATGCGGGTTGGCCTGCGCGAGGCGGCGCGTGGCCAGCGCCATATGGAAGAGGTCCGCCACAGGATCGTCACTGGCGGAGGTGGAGTCGAAGGCCCGAGCCAGTTCCACAAACCCCCGATCCACGACCGCCTCGAACAACTCAGGCAGCCCGCCGAGGTGGTAGTAGACCGCGCTCGTGGAGACCCCGGCCGACTCGGCGACTGATCGAGCCTTGATCTCGGACGGCCCTTCGGCGGCAAGCAGTTCGATGGCGGCATCGACGAGTTGCTCGGCGACCTGTGCTCGGGTCGCGCGGCGGGCGAGCTCTCGGCTGGCGGTCGGCAAGTGTTGGCCTTTCGAGGTTGTTCCGGCTGTTCGGGCTTGGGGGTTGTCATCTGTGACGACGACCACTAGCCTTTCGTATAACGAAGTTTAGAACAAGGTTCTACAAGGACGAGGATGACACCTTCCGAGCACGACGCCAGGTCAGGCATCCAGATCGATGATCTGGGCGGAGGTGTGCTGCTCGCGCGCTTCACCCGTAGTGAGCTGGGGCTGTTCGGCCGCGACGACGCCCCAGAGCTCGTGGCACTGGTCGAGCGCGCAGACAGTGACCCCGAGATCCGCGCTGTGGTGTTCACCGGCTCGCACCCGGACCGATTCATCAGCCATGCAGACCTCGCCTGGCTGCAAGAGGACGGTTCGGTGATTCCTCCAGTGAGTCGCAAGATCACCAGCTCAGTGGCAAGGATCGCGCGTCAGCTCAACCGAAACCGGGGTTCCCGATGGATGGCGCGCAAGACCCCCATGACCGGGGCGCTCCAGCTCGACGCCATGCACAAGGCTCTGTCGCTGATGACCACCAGTTCGACGATCTTCGTCGCTGCTCTCAACGGCTCGGCGCTTGGTGTGGGCGCGGAAATCTCCTGGGCCTGTGACCTTCGCCTGATGGCCGAGGGTGACTACGTCATCGGGCATCCAGAGGTCCTGCTCGGCTTTGCGCCAGGCGCCGGGGGAACCCAACGACTGCCTCGGTTGATCGGTTCCCACCGTGCATTGGTGGCGATCCTGGAGGGCAAACCGTTCCCGGCCGAGGAAGCGCTCGCTCTCGGCGTGATCGACGAGATCGTTCCGTCCACTGACCTGATTGCTCGGTCGGTCGAGAGGGCGACACATCTCGCGGCGCGGACACCTCCGGCGATCGCTGCGATCAAGCGTGCCGTGAACGTGGGTGCTTCGCTGCCCATGGCCAAGGGTCTGCACCTGGAGCGGACCGAGTTCCTCGCATCGCTGCCGCAACGGGCGGCGCAGGAGATCATGCTGAGCTACCTCCGTGACACCGCCAAACAGGGTGAGCTGCCGCTCTACCAGCCCGGCGGATACGCCGCCGCTCTCGAGCACGGCAACGCTGCAGTCGAAAGCCAACGTGAGGAAGTGAAGTGATGGCACGCAAGCCAAGTAGCGGCTTCAGCCGACGCACCGTGGAGTTCCCGTCCGGCGACTCCTACTGCACGGCCTGGCTGTACCTACCTGACAAGCCTGGCGATGCGACGCTGCCGGCGGTCGTGATGGGTCATGGGCTCGGCGCGACTCGAGAGATGGGTCTGGCGCCATACGCCGAGAGGTTCGTGGCGGCCGGGCTCGCCGTGCTGGTGTTCACCTACCGCCACCTGGGTGACAGTGGCGGCGAACCGCGCCAGGTGCTGTCGATGGCACGCCAGCTCGCCGACTGGGACGCCGCGCTCGCCTACGCCGCCGACCTTCCGGAGGTGGACCGAGGCAGGATGGCCGTTTGGGGGAGCTCCCTCGGCGGAGGTCACGCCATCCGTGTCGCCGCCCGGCACCCGGAGCTGCGGGCCGCGGTCGCCCAGTGTCCCTTCACCGACGGCCTGGCGTCGGCGGCATCGCTTGGCATCCGTGAGTCGCTGGTCCTTTCGCGGTTCGTAGTTCGCGACCTCGTGGCGGCGGTCCGCGGCAAGGAGCCAGTCACGGTTCCGGTCGCGGCGCCTACCGGCCAACTTGGCCTGATGACCGCCCCGGATGCCTTGCCTGGCATGCATGCGCTGCTACCCGCCGACTTCGAATGGGTCAACCACGCTGCGGCCCGCAGCGTCGCCAGCCTGATCCGCTATCGACCGGGCCGGTCGGCCAAAAGCATCGAGATCCCCATCCTGATCTGCATCAGCGAGACCGACTCGGTCGCACCACCAGCACGCACCGAGCGCTACGCGAGGCAGGCGCCACGAGGAGACGTTCGGCTGTACGACGCCGGACACTTCGCCTTCTACCTCGGGGAGGCATTCGAGCAACTGGTCGCCGACCAGACTGAGTTCCTGGTCAGCCACCTGCAAGCCGTTCCGCCTCTGCGCGCTGCTTCCGCGCCGGCCCCCAAGGCCAGGTAACCGAAATGTCTGACGCGGCGCTCCGGTTGGTGCTGTGGTTCCTCGGCCACTGCATCGCCCAAGGATCCCGGTTCATGCCGTCGGTGCGGTCGCAGATCACCCGCACGCTGGTCTTCGAGCTGTCCGCGGGGGAGAAGGTCGCCCGGCACTGGGCCTTCGACGGACCGCAGCGCCGCGCGACCACACATCGTGGACGCGCGGCAACCGCGGACTGCGCGGTGCACTTCGGCACGAGTGCCCAGGCACTTCGCGCGCTGGTCTCGTCACGGACAGTCGACAAGGTCGTCGCAGGGCTCCACGCCGGCACAGCGCAGCTGCAGGGGAGTGCCTTCGTCCTGCTGTGGTTCTACGGACTCACCCGGAAGTTCGTGATGCTCGGCCGCGCGAGCGGCCCTCGCTACCGGCTCCCCGACCCGTATCTTGCTCACGACCCGGCGGCCTGCGGAACAGAGACCATCATCATCGAGCCGGCGGTCGTACGCCTCGATCCCGACTGGACCGATGCCTGGCGAGCGCGCTCGACCCTGTTGCAGGTGCGGGCGACCACCGGCGAACCGGTTCTGGAGCCATGAGATGAGCAACCTCTCGATGGAGACCTCAACCCTGTCCGCCGGCCTGAACGACCGGTCCCTCGGTTGGCTCAGGTTCATGTGGGACAAGGCCACAACCGACGATGACTGGTCCGACCAGGGGGAGCCGCACCAGTGGTGGGACCGTTACAGCGAGCCCCCGATGTGCGCGTTCCCGCGGTTCGACATCGCCGAGATGGCCTACGTGTTGCCCATGATGCTGGAAGCGACTCCCGCCTGGCGGGAGGGCTACACCCGCATCCTCGACGAGCTCGCGCGACGCTACGTCACCTTCTGGGGCGGCATTGACTGGAACACCCTGATCGGGCCCGATCCGAACGTCGACCGATACCCGCCCGAGTGGTTGACGGTCGTGCCCGAGCAGCTACGCGGGCGGTACGCCCTCCCGGGCTGGACCGGCAACGGAATCGAGCCCTGGGGACTTCAGCCGGACCCGGTGGGCTGCGACGGCAACCTCTTCTATCGAGGCTGGCTGAACCTCCTGCTGAGCATGCGCCACTACGTCTCCGGCCAACAGTCGGAGACGAACCCCTTCGAGGTGACCGGCTACCAGAATCGGCAGTTCACCTGGACCCATGAGCGCATCGCGAACTTCATCTCCGCGCAGCTGGTGGCCAGGCCCCAGGGCGCGCACTGCGAGAACACCAAGATCTGGCCGTTCTGCATGAGCGCGGCCGGGCTCGGCCTCAAGCTCTACGACTCGCTTCTCCAGACTTCTCTCAACGAGCCCTTCCTGGACTGGGTCGGGTACGCCGAGAAGCACTACATGGGCCGCGACCGGAAGGGGCGCATCGACTGGGTGGCGTTCTACTACGACCCGATCGAGGACTCGACGATGACCTTCCCGGGGCCGGTGAACGGCTACAGCGCACTGGTGCTGCTGCACTATCTCTACCCGCAGAACCCTCAGCTCGGCCTCGACCTCTACGAGTCGGCGATGCGGCAACTTGGGTGGAACAACCCCAAAGTCCCGGTCATCCAGCTTGCCGACGATCCACAGCTGCTGTCGACTGCCCTGTGGATGGCGCGCGAGATCGGCGACACCACCACCTGGGAGCGCCTGCGAGAGGTCTCGGAGAGCCAGTTCGAGCCGCGGTACTTCGGCGAGGGAGACAGCAGGTTCGCGTTCTGGCTGGGCGAGTCGTCTCCGTGGCCTCGGGGTCAGATCAACGCCACGATGATGATGATCGAATGCGCCGAGCCCGGCGCGTGGTCGCGTGTGTTCACCTCGCCGAACATGACGATGTACGACGAGCCGACCGTGCGTGATCTCGACTATCCGCTGATCGGCGTACGACGCACGCATCACGATGCGCAGCGTCGGGTCCTCGAGATCGATACGTTCGCCGCCACCCCGGCCCGACGCGGATCACCCACGACGTTCACGGTCGACAACCTTCCGCACGACGCGAGCATCGCGCTGGAAGTCGATGGCAGAGGGTGCGACAGCTGGCGGCGCATCAAGCCAGATGCCGTCGCGATCGACGTCGACGTCGACAGCCATCGCATCCGCCTGACCTACGGCTGACCGCACCGTTTCTCACCAACCCGATGAAAGGCATACCGATGAGCACCAACGCCATCCTGGCCCAGCGACTGACCACGCTTCTCGGCCTCACGCACGCACCGGTAGCGGTGAGCTTCGATGCCCCTGGTGCCGAAGCGGCCTCCCCGATCGCCGCGCAACCGGCCGGCTGCTGCTTCTGGACGCCAGCGCAGGAGCAACGTCTGGACACGGTCGCTGCAGACCACGCGAACTGCAGTGTTGGCAGCTACACCCACGGGCTGATTCCGCTGGAACGGGCGGCCTCCGGCGTCGATACCGCCGCTCTCGTGGGCAGTGGCTGGGTCGCGGAGGAGGACTTGATGAATGCCGCCGCGCTCCCGTTCCGGCCGGACTCAATCACCTATCAGCCGCTGGCCGAGGCGGAGGATCCTGACGTGGTCCTGGCCCAGCTCTCGGCGACTGGGTTGATGACCCTGCTGGGTGCGGCCCCCGAACTCACTCTTGCCCGCAAGCCCCAGTGCGTGATCGTCCCTCTCGCCGCCGCCGGTCAGGTTGCCGTGAGCCCGGGCTGCGCGGTCAGTCGCACGCGTACCGGCCTTCCGGATGAGGAGCTGACCTGCGCGATTCCGGCGCGGGATCTCGAGTCGATCATCGAGCGCCTGGAGGTCTCAACGGCCTCCGACCGAGTGGTGAGCGAGTTTGCGGCCGCTGACATGGCGCGCAACTTCGCCACGGCCTGAGCGGCACTCTCGTGGACGACGCCGCCAGCGCACTGATTCCCATGTTCGTGTTCATGCTGGTCCCGGTTGTGATCCCCATCATGGTGGCGCTTGTCGGGTGGCTGTCCGACCGCATCGGGGGGAGATCCCAGGCGAAAGCGCCGCCCCGCCGCGCCGGGTCCGGCAGGTAGAGCCGGACACGTCCCAAGTCATCGCATCGTGATCGCGCATTCGGAGCTACTTACACGCTGATCGGCCACATCAGCCTCAGATTTCCACCTTAGGAGTGTCATGTTGAATCTCTCGGTCCTGCTCGAAGACTCTGCCCACAAGTACCCCGACCGTGACGCGCTTGTGCTGGGGGACACCCGGCTCACCTATGCCCAGGTGAACATCGCGGCGAGTCAGGTTGCGAACCTGCTCGTCAGCCGGGGCATCCAGCCCGGTGACAAGGTGGCGCTGAGTTGCCCGAACTTGCCGTACTTTCCGATCGTGTACTACGGGATCCTCAAGGCGGGTGCTGTCGTGGTTCCGCTGAACGTGCTGCTGAAGGGCCGCGAGGTGGCCTACCACCTCAAGGACGCCGACGTGAGGGCGTACTTCGCGTTCCAGGGCACCCCGGACCTCGCGATCGGCGCCGAGGCGTACGCCGGCTTCCAGGAGTCCGAGGCCGAGCACTTCTTCCTGATCACCGCGGACCCGGCGGCGCCGTCCCCCATCGAGGGAACCGAGACACTCGGCCAGGCCCTTGCGGGCAAGTCGCCGGTCTTCGACTCGGTGGTCACTGAGCCGACCGACACGGCGATCATCCTGTACACCTCCGGCACGACCGGCCAGGCCAAGGGCGCCGAACTCTCCCACGCCAACACGATGATGAACGTGGTCACCATCAACCGGCTCTTCAAGAGCCAGCCCGCCACGGACACCCATGTGCTGACGTTGCCGTTGTTCCACACCTTCGGCGCGACAGTGCAGATGCACGCTGGCTTCTCGATGGCTGCGACCCTGCTGCTGGTGCCACGCTTCGACGCCGAGCAGGTGATCGGGCTTCTGCAGAAGGAGGACGTGACGGTCTTCGCCGGCGTGCCGACGATGTGGTGGGGTCTGCTCGCCGCACTGGACGCCGGCATCGACGTGGACCGGATCGCCCGCAACCTGCGGATCGGTGTCGCAGGCGGAGCCAGCCTCCCAGTGGAGATCATCAACCAGGTGAGGGACAAGCTGGGGATCACCATCCTGGAGGGCTACGGTCTCTCGGAGACCTCGCCGGTGGCGACGTTCAGTGATCCCGACCTGGAGCCACGCGCCGGCTCGATAGGGGTGCCGGTCTGGGGGGTCGAGGTCAAGCTGATCGACGATGAGTGGAACGAGATCACCGAGATTGGGGAGATCGGTGAGATCGCGATCAAGGGCCACAACATCATGAAGGGCTACTACGGCCGGCCCGAGGCGACGGCCGAGGTGATCAAGGACGGCTGGTTCCGTTCCGGTGACCTGGCACGCAGGGACGAGGACGGCTGGTACTACATCGTCGACCGATCGAAGGACATGATCATCCGAGGCGGTTTCAATGTGTACCCGCGCGAGATCGAAGAGGTCCTGATGACCCACCCCGACGTCTCCCTTGTCGCCGTCATCGGCATCCCGCATGACAGCCACGGCGAAGAGGTCAAGGCCGTCGCTATCCGCAGCGCAGGCGCAACCATCACGGAGGACGAACTCGTCGCCTGGGGGAGGGAGCAGATGGCCGGCTACAAGTACCCCCGCATCGTCGAGTTCGTCGACGCGCTCCCCATGACTGCGACCGGCAAGATCCTCAAACGCGAATTGGCGTGAGTCGCCGAACCGGCACAGCGCCGCTTGCGCTTGGAATAACGAAGTTACAGAATCGCCTGAGCGGACGGGTTCTGCGAACGCGCACTTCATTCGGCCACGAGGGGATCATCCGATGACCGCAGAGACGTCTACATCTCTCAGTGACTCTGGTCCACCGGTCGGAGCCCTGTTTGTCGACGCTGCGCTGGGTCCGGCCTCTGGTTTCACTCCGGACAGGTCAACGGCCAGGTGGGTGACCTCTCTTGCCCGGCACCCGCGTGCCGTCGCGAGCAGGCTCGGTGAGCTCGGGGAAGAGGCTCGCCGGATCGTGGCCGGCACATCGACGCTCTCGCCGGAGCGCGGAGACCGGAGGTTCCAGGACGTCGCGTGGGCCGAGAACCCCTTCCTGAAGCGGCTGGTCCAGCTCTACCTGGCTGGCGGGCAGACCCTGGGCCAGCTCGTCGACGACGCCGACCTCGACCAGCGCGACAGCACGAGGGTCCGGTTCCTGTTGGAGAACATCGTGGAGGCAGTCGCGCCAAGCAACCTGCCACTGGTCAACCCGGCGTCCGCGAAGGCAGCCATCGACACCGGCGGCCTGAGCCTGGTGCGGGGCGGCAAGCAGCTCTTGAAGGATCTCTCGAGCTCGCCGCGGATCCCCGAGATGGTGGACAGCAGCGGTTTCGTTGTCGGTGAGAACATCGCGGCAACGCCCGGGGCTGTGGTGTTCCGCAACGAGGTTCTCGAGCTCATCCAGTACCAGCCGCAGGCGGAACAGGTGTACGACGTACCCGTACTCGTCGTGCCCCCCACCATCAACAAGTTCTATGCCATCGACCTCGCGCCTGGACGCAGCCTGGTGGAGTTTGGAGCCCAACAGGGCCGGCAACTCTTCGTCATCTCGTGGCGCAACCCGGATTCCCGACACGCCGACTGGAACTTCGACACCTATGTCCGGGCCATCTTGGATGCGTTCGACGCCGTCGAGGAGATCACCGGCAGCACGCAGACAATGCTCGGTGGCATCTGTTCCGGGGGCATCCTGGCCACCATCGCCGCCGCGTACCTCGCCGCGACCGACCAACAAGACCGGCTGGCCGGGCTGTGCCTGGCGGTCACGGTGATCGACAACGCCGGGACCGACACCGTGGCAGCCCTGGTCGACCCAAGGATCGCCGCCAAGGCCAAAGCGAGATCGGCCAACAAGGGCTACCTCGACGGGCGAGCCCTGGCCGAGGTCTTCGCCTGGCTGCGACCAGGGGACCTGGTCTGGAACTACTGGGTGAACAACTACCTCCTCGGAAACCGGCCGCCGGCAATGGACCTCTTGTTCTGGAACTCCGACACCACCCGCATGGCCGCCGGGCTGCATGCGGACTTCATCGACATGGCTGTCGACAATCAGCTGACCCAACCCGGCGCGGTCGCCGTCCTCGGCGTACCGATCGACCTTCGCGCCATCACGGTCGACTCCTACATCGTGGCCGGTGTCACGGACCACATCACGCCCTGGGAGAGCTGCTACCGAACGACGCAGCTGCTGGGGGGAACAACGAGGTTCGTGCTGTCGACCAGCGGGCACGTCGCGGCAATGGTGAACCCTCCGGGCAACCCCAAGGCGACGTACCGCACCAACGACGAGAACGTCGATGACTCAGACGCGTGGCTGGCTCGGGCGGAGACCCATCAGGGCACCTGGTGGACCGATCTCACTGTCTGGCTCGACGCTCGATGCGGCGAGCTCAAGCCGGCGCCCGGCCATCTCGGAACGGCCGGGCTACCGCCGCTTGCCGACGCGCCCGGCACCTACGTCCTCGAAAAATAGGCCGGACTACGTATGAACGAGAACGTACGCCGGGTCACGGTGTTGGGGCAGACAGTGCGGGTGTCGGTGCGACCAGGCAACGAGCCCGGTCGGCCGCCCCTGGTGCTGTGCAACGGCATCGGCGCCAGGCTCGAGCTCCTACAGCCCTTTGTCGACCAGATCGACCCCCGCATTGAAGTGGTCAGATTCGACGTGCCCGGCGTCGGTGAATCTCCGCCATCACCTGTTCCCTACACGTTTGCCGGTCTGGCCTGGCTGTTCGGGAGGGTGCTCAGTCGGCTGGGATATGACACCTTCGACGTTCTCGGCATCTCCTGGGGCGGCGGGCTTGCCCAGCAGGTGGCCTTCCAGTACCCGCGGCGATGTCGGAGAGTCGTGCTGGTCAGCACCGCGACGGGTTCGCTGATGGTGCCCGCCAACCCACGTGCGTTGCGCAAAATGGTCACGCCTCGCCGGTATCGGGACCCGGACTACGCAATCTCTGTCGCGGCTGAGCTCTATGGCGGGCGGCTCAGGGATGAGCCTGCCCTGGCCCGGCTACTGCTCCATGATCGAGCCGGCGTCTCCCGTCGCGGCTATCTGATGCAACTGCTGGCGGGAGCGGGTTGGACCAGTCTGCCCGCTCTCCCGTTCATCCGTCAGCCGGTCCTGATCCTGGCCGGAAGCGATGACCCGATCATCCCGTTGGTCAATGCTCGCATCATGCATCGGCTGCTGCCGCGCAGCGTGCTGCATGTGTACGACGACGGGCACCTCGGCCTGGTCACCAAGGCCGAGGAGCTCGGCCCGGTGGTCTCGGACTTCGTGATGGGCCTGGGGACTGATCAACCTCAGTCCGTCAGCTGAGGAACGCCAGCACCTGCGAGACGAACTGCTCGTGGTACTGGAAGACGCCGCCATGGCCTGAGTCGGGGTAGATCCTCAGCGAGGCGTTCGGCAGACGGTGGGCCAGGTCGAACGAAGCTCGCGTGGGGAGCATCCGGTCGTCCTCCCCGTTGGCAACGAGCACGGGATGCTCGATCGCAGTGAGGTCCATCGGAGCCTGGCGTCCCCAGCGGTGAATCGCAACGAGCTGCGCGGCGACTCCTCGCAGCGACGTCGGCTTGACGCGGTCCTCGGTGCGTTCCGTGAGCCGCTGCATATAGGCCGCCGCGGCCGCCTTGCCGTTGGCCGATCTGGTGAAGAAGAGGTACGGCTTCGGGTCGCTGAGGGTGAGCCCGCCGTGAAGCGTGTCACCGACGAGCCGCGGGGAGAACCTGCCGACGCCCGGGCCACGTGCGGCGCCGGTGCCAGCGAGCACGATCCTGCGCACCAGCGTGGGATCCTTCGCCAGGATCACCTGCGAGATGAATCCGCCCAGTGAGAAACCCATCAGGTCGACCTGCTCCAGGCCAAGGGCGCGGATGAACGCGATGGCATCGTCAGCCATTGCCGCCACAGTTGTGGGCGTGCGCCCCTCGGACCCGCCGACACCTCGGTTGTCGAACGTGATCACGCGTCGCTCGGCCGCGATCCCGTCGATGACGCGCGGATCCCAGTCGTCGATGACCGCTGTGAAGTGGTGCAGGAAGACCAGCGGTACGCCGGTGCTCGGCCCGAACTCACGGTAAGCGAACGGGGTGCCACCGACCTCGATCGTCAGCGTCGGCGAGGTCGCCGCGTCTTTGAGCTCGACGATGCCGCCGCTCATCCGGCTGCCCCGTCCAACGTGATGACGACCTTGCCGCGGGCCTTGCCCTGCTCGACGTACGCGAGTGCTTCGAGGGTCTGGTCGAAGGGGAAGGTCCGCTCGTCGAGGACCGGACGGAGATGTCCGGCGTCGTACAGGGCGGCGAGCTCACGGAGCTGTGTGCCGCTCGCCCGCATGAAGAAGAACGAGTACCGCACCCCGAGCTTCCGCGCCTGTCTACGCACCTTGCGGCTCATGACAGACATGACGGGGCGGAGGATCGGCTGGCCCAACTGCTGCGCGAACGCGGGGTCGGGCGGGCCGACCACGCTGATCGCCAGGCCGCCGGGCCTGAGGACGGCCAGTGACTTCTCCAGGTTCTCGCCGCCAAGGGAGTCGAGCACGACGTCGTACCCCGAGAGCACGTCAGCGAAGTCGGTCTGGGTGAAGTCGACGACCTCGTCGGCGCCGAGTGCGCGCACCCTGTCCAGGTCATCGGTGTGGGCGGTGGTAGCGACATAGGCGCCGAGATGCTTGGCGAGCTGGACCACGGTCGAGCCGAGTCCACCGGCGCCGGCATGAACCAGCACCCTCTGACCTGGCTTGACCTGGGCGAGGTCTACGAGCGTTTGCCACGCGGCCAGGGCGACCAAAGGGACGGCGGCGGCCTCATGCAGCGTCAGCGAGGCCGGCTTGAGGGCGACGTCGTCCTGGTCGATCGCGATGAACTCCGCAAAGGTCCCGATGCGCAGATCGCGCGGACGAGCGTAGACCTCGTCACCGACCTCGAAGCTGTTCACGCCCGAGCCGACCTGGGTCACCACCCCGGCCACGTCGTGGCCGAGCACGAAGGGGAACTTGTACTTGATCAGCTGCTTGAACTCCCCGTCGCGCACCATCTTGTCCAACGGGTTGATGCTCGCCGCGCTCACCCGGACCAGAACGTCGTTGGCGCCCACCGTGGGCTGCGGGACGTCGGCGGCCCGGAGACCGTCCTTGCCGTACTTCTCGACGACGAATGCCTTCATGTCTGTATGCCTTCTTGAGAGGTTCTGATGGATCAGGGGCTTTAGGTGGGAACCTGATCACTATAACTTCGTTATACCCCACGGGCAAGAGTCTGTGTTGAGCCACACGGTCGAGGAAGGGGAGCGTTGCGGAGAGACGATAACTTCGTTATGTTCTCCTGGTCACCGGTGAGAGGGAAGCGATGTCCAGTTCATTACAAGGCAGAATCGGGCCCTTTGCGTCCCGCGCAACGGGTTCCCCTGACTTCGATTGGCTCGTTGTCGGCTCAGGTTTCGGGGGCAGCGTCGCCGCGCTACGTCTGGCGGAGAAGGGTTACCGAGTCGCGGTCATCGAGCGAGGCCGCCGGTATGCGGACGACGACCTGCCCGAATCGGCTTCGGACCCGCGTCGCTTCATCTGGGCGCCACGACTCGGGCTTCACGGGATCATGCGGAACCGACTGTTCCGACACGTTTTCAGCTCAACGCAGACCGGCGTTGGCGGAGGCAGCCTGGTGTACGGCGGCGTTCTGTTCCGTGCCCAGCGACCCTTCTTCGACGACCCCCAGTGGCGCGATCTGGCGCAGTGGGACGACGTGCTTACCCCGCACTATGCAACCGCCGAGCGGATGCTGGGCGTATCGACGACTCCCTGGAAGTCGAGCACAATGGAACTCACCATCAAGCTGGCTGAGCACTTCGGCGTTCAGGACACCTTCGCGCCGGCGCCAGTCGCCGTCTTCTTCGGCGAGCCCGGCAAGACCGTCGAAGACCCCTACTTCGGCGGCGAGGGTCCGGCGAGAACGGGATGCACTCGATGCGGCGACTGCTTGGTGGGTTGCCGCACCGGCGCCGCGAACACGTTGACGAAGAACTACCTGTGGTTCGCCGAGAAGCGCGGCGTGCAGATCCTCGCGGAACGTGAGGTCGTCGACGTCTCGCCGGTCGGCGCCACCGACGGGAGCGACGGCTACCGCGTCGTCGCGCGGGCGACGGCTTCGGTGCGGCAACGCGATCGCCAAACCTTCACCGCCAGCGGCGTGGTTTTCGCCGGAGGAGCTGTCGGGACCAACGAACTGCTCGCCAACTGCAAGCACCGGGGCTCACTCCCTCTCATCAGCGACCAACTCGGCAGTCTTGTGCGAACAAACAGCGAAGCGGTCCTCACGGTCCTACTCCCCGAGGATCGCGAAACGTGGAAGGACGTCACAGCCAGCAGCCGAGTCATCCTCGACCAGGACACCCAAGTGGAGTTCCTCACCTACGGGCGCCATGCGGACTTCATGCGTCTGATGTTCACGGTCCTCGTGGGAGCCGGCAGCCACCCACAGCGGCTGGCGAAGTGGTTCGGAAGCGTCGTCCGACACCCGAGGCGATGGTTCGCCACGATGCGATCGGGGTGGAGCAGTCGCACCCTGATGATGCTGGTGATGCAGGCACGAGACAACGCCATCAAGTTCCGCGTCAAGAAGCGACCGTTCGGCCGTGGCTACCGACTCGTCACCGAGCCCGACCAGGCCCGGCCCGCTCCGACCTACCTCGACGTGGGCCACCGCGCAGCCAAGTGGGTCGCCGAACAAACGGGCGGGATCGCGCAGAGCAGCATCTTCGAGGCGTTCGGCAACAGGCCCATGACGGCCCACGTGCTCGGCGGCGCCGTGATCGGAGCCGACGACGGCCGTGGTGTGATCAACGACCAGCTGCAGGTGTTCGGTTACCAGAACCTCATCGTCTGCGACGCCGCGGCCCTCCCGGCGAACCCTGGCGTGAATCCCGCTCTGACGATCACGGCACTCGCCGAGTATGCAATGGCGCAGGTGCCTACCCTCGAGCGCGAGAGCGGGCCGCTCGGGCGGAACGAGCAGCTCGTGCCGCCGGCTTCGAGCCCCGGCGACTGAGCACCAGGGCAGCCTCGTGCGACGCGCGGGCCCGTTCCTGATCGTCGCCGAGGCCCACACACAACGTCACTCCCATCGGGAGCATCACCTGCGCCACGGGGTCGTCGAACTCGGCGAAATGGTCGCCGAGCTCAAGGGTGGTGTAGCCGTGCACGAAGCTCCACAGCGCAGCGGCGACCACCTTGGGATCCTGCGCCTCGACCCGCTCGGAATTCACAGCCCTGGTGCACGCGTCAGTGAGGTGTACGTAGGCGGCCTGGAACGCTGGTGAATGTCCACTTCGACGAACGTCCTTGTCGGGGGTGGGGCGGTACGTCGCGCGGGTCGACAGGCCGAACATCAGGTCGTACAGGTGCGGGTTCGCCCGAGCCAGCTCCCGGGTGGTCAGAGCCATCGTGAACAGGTCTGCTATCGGATCATCGGTGAGCGGCACCTCGGAGAACGCCCGCTCCATCTCGGAGAAACCGTGATCGGCCACGGCGCCGATGAGCTCGGAGATTCCGCCGAAGTGGCTGTAGACGACCATCGTCGACATGCCTGCCTCCGACGCCACCGTTCGAGCCTTGATTGCCGAGGGGCCTTGATCGGCCAGGAGCTTGATCGTGGCTTGCACCAGACGCTCCGGCACGCCGTCCGGCGTCGGTTCCTCGGACATGGCACCCATGGTTCCACGCGCTGCCGCGGATCGTGTCGCGGCCGGCCCGGGGAAAGGTTGCCAGAAGGCGATAACTTCGTTATATTCGAGTAACAGATGCACCAACCAGAACTCACCACCCAAGGAATCAGTCATGGCAGAGGAAGTCAGGGGAAACCTCGAGATCGACGACCGCGGAGCCGTGCTGGTTGCGCGAGTTGACGGCGGCCCCCTTGGGTTGTTCGGCAACGACATCGCCGAGCAGCTCGACGCGCTCGTGGACCGCGCAGACCGCGACCCGAACGTTCACGGAGTGGTCTTCACCGGCACGCACCCGGAGCGCTTCGTCAGCCACGCGGAGGTGCGCTGGCTGCAAGAGGGCGGTGCGAAGGTGCCCTCGGTCGGACTAAAGGGTGCATCGGCACTCGCGCACACGGCCAAGGGCATCAACCGCGCGGGCGGGCTGCAGTCCCTCGTCGGCAAGACCCCGCTGTGGCCAGCCGTCCAGCTCGAGCGCCTCCACAAGACGTTCCTGAAGATGAACCGCAGTGGCGTCATCTTCGTTGCAGCCCTCAACGGTTCGGCTCTGGGTTTGGGCGCGGAGTTCGCCTGGGCGAACGACCTACGAGTCATGGCCGACGGTGACTACTTCATCGGCCAGCCAGAGGTCCTCCTTGGCATCATGCCCGGGGGCGGCGGAACACAGCGGTTGACCCGATTGGTCGGCACCCACCAGTCCCTGGTCGCGATCCTCGAGGGCAGGCCCTTCACGCCGGAGCAGGCGCTGGCCAACGGTGCGGTCGACGAAGTCGTCGCCCAGGACCAGGTGCTCGAGCGCGCCGTGGAGCTTGCGAGCCATTTCGGCCGGCGTCCGAAGGAATCAGTCGGGGGCATCAAGCGGGCGGTCTACTTCGGCGGCTCGATGTCCCTGACCGACGGCCTGCACATCGAGAGCGCCGAGTTCCTCACCACCGCCCTGTCCAAAGTCGGCCAGGAATTGATGCTCGACTACATGGCCACCAGCGACGCGACCGGTGAGCTGCCGCTGTACACCACGGGCGTCTACGACCAGGCGCTTGAAGAGGGCACGGTGCCCGGAGTTCGGACCAACAATGGAGTGGTGAACCGCTGATGTCGAAGACCAAGCCCTACACACGTCACGATGTCTCATTCACTTCAGGCGACTCGACCTGCGCGGCCTGGCTCTACCTCCCGACTGGCGTCGCATCACCGCCCGTCGTCATCCTCGGCCATGGCCTGGGTGCCACTCGTGAGATGCGCCTCGACGCATTCGCGGAGCGCTTTGCGGAGGCCGGCATCGCTGCCTTCGCGTTCACCTACCGGCACTTCGGTGACAGTGGCGGTCAGCCGCGCCAGCTGTTGTCGATCAAGCGTCAGCTCGCCGACTGGGACGCCGCAATCGCTCACGTCAAGGGTCGCGACGACCTGGACCGCAAGCGCGTTGCAGCGTGGGGCAGCTCCTTCGGTGGCGGCCACGCCATCACTGTCGCCTCACGCCATCCCGAGCTGCTCGCGGCCGTGTCCCAGTGCCCCTTCACCGACGGCCTCGCATCGGCACGAGTGCTAGGCCCCAAGGCTTCCCTGAAGCTCCTGCCTTTCGTCGCTCGCGATCTGGTGGCAAAGGCACGAGGCGCGGATCCGGTCACTCTTCCGTTGGCAGGCCCTCCCGGCTCGTTGGCCCTGATGAACGCGCCCGACGCCCTCCCCGGCTACCAAGCCTTGATCCCACCCGGCACTGACTTCGTGAATGCCGCGGCCGCGCGGGTGGTGCCGACGATCACGGCCTACCGTCCAGGACGCTCGGCGAAGAAGGTGGCCATGCCGATCCTGTTCTGTGTCAGCAACCACGACACCGTCACGCCGCCCGAGCAGACGCTTCGCTACGCGCGCACCGCCCCCCGCGGGGAGATCAAGACCTACGAGGCCGGCCACTTCGCCTTCTATCTGGGCGAGCCGTTCGAGGAGCTGATCACTGACCAGATCGAGTTCCTGACCCGCCACCTCCAGCTGACCTGATCCGACCACCCCGATCCACTTACCCTCGAAAGGCAGGTTTGCTTGCCATGGAGTTCGTCACTCTTCCGGACCGCCGTGCCGCCCTGGATCCATCCGGACCTGCCGTTGCGGACGGCTCCGGATCCCTCACGAACAGCGATCTGCTGGACGGAGTGCTTGCAGTCGCTCGTCGGCTCAACGAGCTCGGCGTCGGTGTCGGTGACGTCGTTGCGCTCAAGCTGACCAATCGGATCGATTTCGTGCTCCTGCTCTTCGGGGCCTGGCGGTTGGGCGCGACTGTCACGCCGGTCAACCCGAGCCTGACCGCGGTCGAGGTCGCGCGGCAGATCGAGGACTCCGGCGCCCGACTCCTGATCGTGGAAGAGGAGGACACGACCACGGCGACCGACGTACCTGTCCTCCCTGTGGATGACATGTACGACCCCATCGGGACGGATCCCACTCCTCATGTGGACCCCGCGGCCCTTGCGCTGCTGATCTACACCTCCGGGACGACCGGGGTACCGAAGGGGGTCATGCTGGACCACGCGAATCTCGATGCTATGACGGCAATGGGCCGGGAGGCGCTCGAGGTCGGTCCCGAGGACCGGTGCCTGCTGATTCTGCCGTTGTTCCATGTCAACGGCATCGTGGTCAGCGTCCTCACGTCGCTCCTCGCCGGGGCCAGTGTCGTCATCGCCGACCGGTTCAGCCCGAACACCTTCTTCGAGACCATCGAGCGCGAGCGGCCCACCTTCTTCAGTGCGGTGCCGACCATCTACAGTTTGCTGGCGGCGCTGCCGGAGGAAGTCCAGCCGGACACGTCGTCGGTTCGGTTCGCTGTCTGTGGCGCCGCGCCTGCCTCAGCAGAGCTGCTGACCCGCTTCGAGAGCCGGTACGGCTTTCCGATCGTCGAGGGCTACGGACTCTCGGAGGGCACCTGTGGGTCCACCATCAACCCCGTCTCCGGCCCCCGCAAGGCAGGCACAGTGGGCATCTCCTTCCCCGGACAGGACCTTCGCATCGTCGACGGAGCCGGGAACCAGCTGCCCCAGGGTGCGGCCGGGGAGGTCGTGGTCCGTGGCCCCAACGTCATGCGTGGCTACCTCGGACGTCCCGACGACACAGCCGCCGTGATCATCGACGGCTGGCTCCACACCGGGGACGTCGGGCGCCTCGACGCCGACGGCTACCTGACCCTCGTCGGACGCTCCAAAGAGATGATCATCCGCGGTGGGGAGAACATCTACCCCAAGGAGATCGAGGACGTGCTCGCCTCGGATCCCGCGGTGCTCGAGGCTGCGGTCATCGGCATACCCGACGAGACCTGGGGCGAGATCGTCGTGGCGTTCGTGCAGGCCCGACCCGGTGCAACGATCGACCTCAAGGCGCTCAAGGCGCTCTGTGCCGAAAGCCTCAGCGGGTACAAGCGACCCAAGGTGATCAATGTCCTCGAGGCACTGCCCAAGAACGCTGTCGGCAAGCTCGATAAGAAGTCGCTGCGGGACGCCCGTGCCCTTGTCGACTGACGTTCCGACCCGACTGATCGACGCCACGATCCGCCTTCTTGCCGAGGAGGGCCCCTCGGCCATCAAGGCGAGATCGGTGGCATCGGCAAGCGGCTTGTCGACCATGGTCGTCTACAGCCACTTCGGCGGCATACCCGAGTTGCTCAATGCCGTCGTCGACGAAGGGTTCAGGCGGCTCGCGGAGGAGTTCTCACGCGTCGCGGTCACGGACGATCCGCTGGCCGACCTCTGCACGATGGCACTGACGACTCGACATATCGCTCGCGGGAACCCGCACCTCTACGACCTCACGTTCGGGCTGTCGAAACGGGCGACCTACCGGCCGATCAAAGACCACTGCGCGTCACCCAGCGGAACTTCGGCTGCCTTCCTCGGGGCCCACGACCACGTGGTGGCTGCGTGCGGCCGGCTCATCGAGTCACAGCGGGTTGACCATCACAACCCGAAGGTGATGGCCGGGCAGCTCTGGAGCATGGTCCACGGCTTCGTGACGCTTGAGCTCTCCGACCACTTCGCGGCCTTCGACGACCCGGTTGGCTCGGTGCTTCTGCCCCTGGGCACGGGGCTGGCCGTCGGACTCGGCGACGACCCCGCACGCGCGCTCGCGTCGCACGAGCTGGCCGCGCAGCGCTTCCACGAAACCCAAGGACAGAAGTGATGGAAGCCTTCGTGCTGGAGCGTTACGGCAGCAAGGTCGACTTCAACTGAGACAAGTGGAGGAGCCCGAGATCGGGCCTCACGACGTGCTGGTCAAGGTGCACCCAGCGAGCGTGAACCACTTTTGAAAGAGATGCGGCCATGCTCTCCGGCGACATACAGGCCCGGGAGCGGTCCGTATCGAGGCATCCCTCTGCTGCGGTTCTGCGGCTCAGCCTGTGACCTCACGTCCGAGGATCTGGCGGGCAATGACCCATTTTTGGATCTCGTTGGTTCCCTCGTAGATCTCACCGATCTTCGAATCCCGGTAGAGGGCCTCAACAGGCCCAAGGGAGCCGTCGTCGCCGAGTTCGCGCGCGAAGCCGAGGCCGCCGAAGGCCTGGACGGCGTCTCGAGCGATGTCGACGGAGAGACGGGTGCCGTACAGCTTGGCCATGGCGGCTTCGGGCTCCGGGAAGGGGTTGCCGTCGTCGAGGCGCAGGGCGGCCTTGAGGTAGAGGTTGCGGGCGTTCTCGATCTCTGTTGCGCGGTCTGCGAGTAGGAACTGCCAGTGCTGGTTCGCTCCGATGACGCGGCCGAAAGCCCGTCGATGAGAGAGGTGCTCGACCATGAGGTCAAAGGCGCGCTGAGCCATTCCGACACCGGCTGCGGCGATCCCGATCCGTCCGTATGTCAGGGTGGCGAGTGCTTGCCGCAGCCCCTGCCCCTCCGCTCCGCCGAGAAGCTCAGCTGCATCAACGTGGACGTCGTCGAACGTCACATCGGCAGTGAGCTGCCCACGGTTCCCCATCTTCCGATCAGGAGTGCCGACCGTCACTCCTGGCAGCGTGGTGTCAACGATGAACATGGACATTCGCTCGCCGGTACGCGCGAGGACCACGATCTCGTTCGCGACCGGGGAGTTCGAGATCCAGCGCTTGCGACCGTTGAGGACCCAGGTCGTGCCGCTGGAGGTCTCGGTGGCAACGGTCTGGAGTGCCTCGATGGAGAGGTCGCTGGAGGCTTCTGGCTCAGTCGTGGCGAAGGCGCCGACGATCTCGCCGCTGATGATCTTGCGCAGCCACCGTTGCCTCTGGTCGTCCGTACCCTGGTTGAGGGCGTTTCCCGAGAGGATGCAGTGCACATCAAATACGGCGGCGATGCTGCTTGAGTGGTAGGCAAGCTCTTCGATGGTCGCCGCGGTCGCTGTCGCGGGGTGGGCGAGATCCTGGCCACCGACGTCCGCGCTGAACCCGACACCGAAGAGACCGGCCGACCCGAGCGCGTCGAACACATCCTTGGGGAACCCGTCGGTTCGTTCATCCCCGTTGGCGATCGCTGCCGCCCGCGGGGCCACGATGTCGTCTGCGACCTTTCGCGCACGGAGACGGGCGTCCATGGTCTCGCTCGGCGAGAGGAGGTCGTGGTAGAGCCGGTCGGATTGCCGCGGAATGATCATACGTTCAACATATCATTTGTTGAACGAACGGTTAGTGGACGTCCACCTACTTGCCGGCCGCGTCGAAGGCGGCCGCGAGAGCAGGATCTGCGGCCAGAAGTCTCAGGCTTTTCAGCGGATCCGCTTCCGGCTGGTGCTGCAGGGCTGCCCGGAAGGTGGCGTCGACGGTTTCGATGGCAGCTACGGCCCGGCTCAGCAAGCCTTGGCCCTCGGGTGTCAATGTCACGATGTAGCGGCGGCGGTCCTCAGGTGCGCGCTCGCGCGAGACGGCACCGATGCGGCCAAGATCGTCCAGCACGGTCGCCATGGTTGCCGGGTCGATGCGCAGGTAGCGGCCCAGCTCGAGCTGCACCGACGCCCCCCGATCTGCCAGGGCTTGCAAGACGCTGAAGTGACGCACGCGAAGGTTCAATGGTGTTAGGGCTGTCTCTTGCAGGCGGAACGAGACCTGGCCGAGCTTCACCAACAGACAACTGAGGTGCGAAGCGATCGACCCTGGTACAAGCGCTATGTCACTCGCGCGGTCGCTGTTCTCGCTCATGGGTCCCTATCTGACCACAAGGTCCACGCGATGCCCTTTCAGCGGAGATCAACCGGTGAGGGAACCGAATGCGGCAGCCGCACTGTCGAGCAGCACTCTGATGGTCGCAGCAGGGCCGTTCAGGGACAGGACACCGGCGCTGATCGCCTCTTCGAGACTCGTGCGACCCTGCACGATGTGCCTGAGCGTTACTGCATCGACCGTGACCGTTGCACTGACGGGGGGAGCGCCGTCGTCGCTGAGGAACCGACGTGGTCCGGCGGGTGTCCAGGCGATGCAGGCGGTTTCCTCGTCCACTATCACCCGGACGCAGTCGAGAACGTCGGTGTCAATAGTGGGGTCGTACAACGTGGGGAAGAGCGCAAGCAGAAGCCATGTGCCTCTCGTCGCGTCGTCGTCATCGAGGGGGCGCCCGTGCTCAAGACCCCACGTTGCGAGCTGGCCGAGGACTGGCAGCAGCTGCTCGCCTGCGGTGGTCAGCGCATAGGCATTGACGGACGCCGGTCTGGGCAGCATCGTGCGCTCGATCACCCCTGCCTCCTCGAGGCGACGCAGTCGGTCAGCGAGAAGATTCGTGCCGATCCCGGCCAAGCCCTCGAGGAGGTCCTTGTAGCGGCGGGGGCCGAGCCCGAGATCCCTGACGATGAGGAGGGTCCACCGTTCGCCAAGGACGTCCAGCGAGCGCGCGAGCCCACAGTTCTGGGCGTAGGTCTTGGTCCCCATGATCGCAAGTGTAGTGAGTACTTGTGGTTCTTATAGCGGTCGGGACGTTCAGTACTGTCCGCAAGTTAAGAAAACTATAGTTAACACTTCCGAATCCGAAGTCAGCGGACTATGCTGCTGGCGTGAAGTCAAACCTGAGCGGGCGTCGTGTCCTCATCACCGGCGCAGCCCGAGGGTTGGGCGCTGAGACGGCCAAGCAGCTCGCCGAACGCGGGGCGCTGGTGACCCTCGTCGGCCTGGAGCCCGACCTCCTCGACCAGGTCCGTGCCCGAATCGGCGACCAGCACCTGGCAGTACGCGCCGATGTGACCAACCAGGACGAGCTCGAGGCTGCGTTCGCAACCTCGGTCCAGCGGTTCGGCGGCATCGACGTAGTCGTCGCGAACGCCGGTGTCGGCAACACCACTCCGCTCTCCGTGGGTTCGGCGGCAGCGCATGTGCGCACGATCGACGTGAACCTTGGAGGTGCCGTCCGTACGGCGTCTTGCGCGTTCGAGGAGTTGAGGGCCTCTGGGGGATACCTGGTCTTTGTCGCATCGGTCGGCTCGTTCAGCGTGATGCCTGGCATGGCTACGTACTGCGCCACGAAAGCGGGCGTCGAGTCGTTGGCGGCAGGCCTGCGTATGGAGTGGCGTCACCATGGCATCCGGGTAGGGACAGTCCACCCGACCTTCATCGACACCGATCTAGTGCGCGACACCGAGCACGACGCGCCAACCTTTCAGCAACTCCGCACCACGCTGCCCGGCCCGTTGGGGATGACACTCCAGGCCGACCGTGTCGCTGCGGTCATCGTCGATGCAGTGGAGCGGCGTCGACGCCGCGCCTATGCGCCCGGGTCCCTTGCCATGCTGTCCGCGAGCCGCTCGCTCCTTCTCAGCGCCATGGGTGAGCGGTTCCTTGACAAGCGGCTCGACCTGAAGAGCTCGATGCCGCGATGGGAGCGAGAGTCGCAAAGCACGGGTCGCGACTTCGGCCGCCACGCCACCCCCTTGGATTGAACTGCCCCGGCAAGCTTCTTGGGTCAGGTCGTGCCTGACAGCGAGGTCAAGGCGGCCGATGGCATTGGTTCATCATCCCGCCGGGCCGGACGAGGTCGACCCGCGGGGAGGTGGTTGCTCAGAGCGGGAGCATCCTGGACACGATGCCCGGGACGGCAGCGATGTCGGGGACATCGAGGAAGTCGGGGCGCAGGTAGGCGGGATCGGGGTACTCGTAGTAGCCCTTCCCGGTCGGCAGGCCGAGGAGACCCTTGTCGAGGAAGTGCTCCTTGACGTACGCAGCGTTCGCACTCATCTGCGCGTCACCTGTCTGGGTGCCCCAGTGCTCGAGTACGTCGTACACCGTCTTCATGCCCACCATGTCCAGCAGACCCATCGGGCCGATGGTCCGCCCGCCGATCATGAACGTGCGGTCGACGTCCTCGGGAGTGGCGACTCCGTTGGTCACCAAGCTCTGCGCGGCATTCACCAAGGGGACGAACCACGAGTTGAGGATGTAGCCGTTCTGCTCCTTCATCACGGGGATCGGCACCATGCCGATCTCGACCGCGAACTCGGCAATCGCGGTGAGGGTGTCGCGCGAGGTGCCCGGATGAGTCATCAGTTCGGCCACGTTCATCGACCAGATCCCGTTCCCGAAGTGCAGGGCACAGAACTGCTCCGGGCGGCCGGTGTCGACGGCGAAGTCACGAGGAAGCAGGGTCGAGGAGTTCGTGGCCACCAGCGTGTGCGGCGCGAGAAGGTCGGCCATCTCCTGGTAGACCGCGCGCTTGATCTCCGGAACCTCCGGCACCGCTTCGATGACGAGGTCGGCGCCGGCCACGGCGCTCGCCAGGTCGGTCGCGAAGGTGAGGCGATCCCGGGTTGCGGCGATGTCCGCCTCGCTGGCCCCGAGGTCAGACAGGTAGATGGCGGCGTACTGCTCGTGCGCGAACTTGCAGCGCACCAGGGCGTCCGGGGCGATGTCGTAGACGACGACGGTCTTCCCGTGGAACGCAGAGTGCCAGGCGATCTGCCCGCCGAGCACCCCCGATCCCAGGACCGTGAGGTTGCGGAGTGTGGACATGTCGTGGGATTCCGTTCGTTGACCGGACTACCAGAGTGGACGGTTGCGTGGCGCCTACGCGGTGACTGGCACCTTCTGGTCACGTCGCCCGACGTTGCGTGCGATGAAGTCGACCTGGTCCGCGAGGAGCCGGGCGTGCCAGGGGCCTGCGTAGACATCGAAGTGATCGACGGGGTAGCGCAGCGTCTCGGTATCGCCGCCCGCGCGCTCGGCTGCGGTGAGCGCGGCCGACGCCGGGACGACCGTGTCGTTGTCACCGAGCTGGATCAAGAGCGGAGCCTGCAGCCGGGGGACCGACCGGATCGGTCGGTTGACTGCGATCTCGAGCGAGACCCGGGCGCAGACCTCGTTGCGCCAGGTCGGTCCCGCGAGTGCGGACATTGCCTCCAGGGCTCCGTCCTTGGCGAGCACCGCGCCGGATCCGGCGGGCCCGATGGCCGCGACGTGTCGCGGCGTACGCCCGAGAGCGGCGCCGAGTACGTCGCGGATGCCTGTGCCGGCGAGCCGCACGATCGGACCCAGCCCACCGGCGCCGGCCAGGTGCGCCAGCGTGGCCAGGCCGTCGACCGAAGGCGTCATCGAGACGACCGCAGCGACGCGCGGATCGTCTGCCGCGACCGCGAGCACATGGCCGCCCGAGTAGGAGGTGCCCCACAGGACGATCCGGTCAGGATCGACGCCGTCGATGCTCCGGGCGGCGTGGATCGCGGCGCGGTAGTCCGCCTGTTGCCGGCGATACGACACCAGTTGCCGCGGGGTGCCGGCCGAGCGGCCGAATCCTCGGTAGTCGAAGACCAGCACGTCGAAACCTGCGGCGGCGAAGCCCTCGCCGAAGCCGAGGATGCCGCCGTCGACGGTGCCGCCGAACCCGTGCGCCATGACGACGCAAGGCCTCGGCTCCGGCGCGGTGTCCTGCCCCCTGAGGTGGAGCCCGGCGCAGGTCGAGCCGGAGCTGTTGAAGGTGATCTCGTGGATTTCCACCGTTGTTCAGCTCACCTTCGACAGATGGCGCTTCTGGTCGACAGCGGACAGACAGCAGCGCGGGGTCCTCGAGCGGGCCTCGGAGGAGCCTCTCGCGATCCATCCGGTAGTCCTGCTCCATCGACCATGGCCCGTGCGACCCCCGCCGGGGGAGCGTGTCCATCGCTCGTTGCACGTATCCGGCGTGGAAGTCCAGCATCGGGGTCAGCTCGAGCGTGGGGTCGTTGGCGATCGGCGTCGCGACGTGGTGCCCACCGTCGTCCAGGTGGGCGAGCAGACGACAGAGATGCTCGGCGACGAGGTCGACTTTCAACGTCCACGCCGCGTTCGTGTAGCCGAAGGCGAACGCGAAGTTCGGTACGCCGGAGAGCATCATGCTCTTGTAGATCACCGTGTCTGCGACGTCGATGGCCGCACCGTCGACCGAGAGGGCCATCGCCCGCAGCGGCATCATCCGCAGGCCGGTCGCGCTCACGATGATGTCGGCCTCGAGGTGCTCGCCGGTCGTCAGCTCGACTCCGTGCTCGGTGAACCGCGCGATCTGACCCGTCACCACGGAGGCGCTGCCGTCGCTGATCGCCTTGAAGAAGTCGGCGTCCCTGGCGAAGCACATCCGCTCCTCCCACGGGTTGTAGTGGGGCCGGAAGTGCTCGTCGACCGGGTAGTCCTTCGGGAGGGCCCGCTTGTTGGTCCAGCGCACCAGTGCCCGCATCAGGTCCGGGTAACGGCGACTCAGTGCGTAGATGACGGCGAGCCGGTCCCGGTTGATCCGCCTGATCGCCGGGTACGACAAGCGCTCGGGCAGCAGCCTCCGCAGGGCGACGGTCACCATGTCCCGGCTCGGAAGGGAGATCACGTAACCCGGCGAACGCTGCAGCATCGTGACCTGCGCGGCGTCCTGCGCCATCGCCGGGACCAGCGTGATCGCCGTTGCTCCACTCCCGATGACCACCACCTTCTTACCGGCGTAGTCCAGCTCCTCCGGCCAGTGCTGGGGATGGATGATCTGCCCCTGGAAACGCTCCTCCGCCTCGAAGTGCGGTCGGTGCCCTTCCTCGTGGTCGTAGTAGCCCGTCGCCCCGAACAGCCAACGGCACTGAACGGTCGCGACCTCGGCCGAGGTGGAGCTGGACAGCTGGACGGTCCACAGGCCCTGCTCGGAGGACCAGTCGGCCGCGACGGCCTTCCAGCCGAGACGGAGGTGCGGTGCCAGGTCGTTCTCGACCACGGTCTCCCGGAGGTAGCCGAGGATCTCGGAGCCGTCGGCGAGAGCCTTCTCCCCTCGCCAGGGCTTGGACTCGAAACCGAAGTTCTGCGCGTCGGTGTCGGCACGGAGTCCCGGGTACCGGAAGAGGTCCCAGGTGCCGCCGATGTCCTCGCGCGCGTCAAGGAGCAGGAACGACTTCTCCGGCAGGCGCGCCTTCAGGCGACTCGCGGTGCCGATGCCCGAGATCCCCGCGCCCACGATAAGCACGTCGACATAGTCGACCTGCTGGTCGCGCGTCTTGCCTCGGGCCTTGGTGGTTGTCGTCATGCTCGGTCCTCTCGGGTGCGGCGGCGTGTCGTGCACCACAAGAGTCACGTGGCGGGAGCCGCAACCTCAAGAGCGATCTGCCCAATCTGTGCTGCACGATCATGTGCGTATTGCCCAAGGCGCTCGGCTACGCTGGCACGGTGGACCAGGCAACAGAACCGTCAAAGGCTGCTGCCGAGG
The DNA here is from genome assembly GCA_963753565.1 of uncultured Actinomycetota bacterium. Classification (GTDB taxonomy): domain Bacteria; phylum Actinomycetota; class Actinomycetes; order Propionibacteriales; family Nocardioidaceae; genus Nocardioides. The sequence continues at coordinate 463,078 of CAVWCT010000011.1, read as the reverse complement.
TCATCGCGCGGGTCTCCGAGGTGCTGCTCGAGGAGCCGGACGACGTGATGGCCGACCTGCACGAGGCGGTCTTCGCCTCGATCCAGGAGACGTTCCGGGCCGAGCCGTCACTGGCTGCCGAGGTGACGGCGAGCTCGCGCGGCAACCTGCTGCACTGGGCGGCAGCCCTCCGGCGCGCTCCCGGTGAGAAGGTCACGTCGAACCTCAGCCCGGAGGTCGTCGGCATCGCCCGAGATGCGTTCCGCCGCGGGATCGCCACCGAGCTCGTGCCGGCGTACCACGCCGGACACAACGCCCTCTGGCGACACTGGATGCGACTCGCCTTCACCGTCTCGTCGGACCCCGCGGTGCTGGAGGAGGCCCTCGACGTCGCCGCTCGATCCTTGACCGCGTTCATCGACAGCACGGTCGGTGCACTCACCGCGCTGTTGGAGGCGGAACGTGTCGAGCTGACCCGAGGCAGTCACGCCCAGAAGTTCGAAGCAGTGAGCCTCGTGCTCGACGGAGCGCCTATCAGCAACCAACGCGCGGCTGAACGGCTCAACTACCGGTTCGACGCGCGGCACACGGCCGCGGTTCTGTGGACCGACCCCCACGAACCCGATACGCGCGTCCTACAGCGAGCTGCCGAGTCTCTGCGTGCCGTGACCGACGCGCAGCACAGCCTCGAGGTGATCGCGAGCTCATCCTCGATGTGGGTCTGGCTCGCCAACGCGACCAACGTCGACCCTAAGGACCTGGACGCGGCGATCGGGCCGATCCCCGAGGTGCGCGTCGCCGTGGGGCCGGAGGGCGTCGACATCGATGGGTTCCGGCGCAGCCATCTCGACGCCATCGAGACCCAGCGCCTGCTCCAGCGACTCCCGGATCTGCGAATCGCCCGGTTCACCGAGGTACAGCTCGTTGCACTGGTGGCCGGCGACCAGATGCGCGCGAGCGATTTCGTCGCGCGGACCTTGGGCAGCCTTGCCTCCGCAGATCCCGAGCTGCGGGCCACGTTGCGGACCTACATCCGCGCGCGCTTCAGCGCGTCCCGCGCCGCGCGAGCACTCTTCGCGCATCGCAACACTGTGCTCAACCGCATCCAGCGGGCCGAGCGCCTGCTGCCGCTCGACCTCCACGACCACAGCCTCGAAATAGGTGTCGCGCTCGAGATCGAGCACTGGCTCGGGCCCCAGGCTCCTCATTCCCCCAGGTCCCGCCACTGACCACTCAGGGGGCGCGGGTCGAACGACGGCGGCGTCGGCAAGCGAACCAGTCAGTCCTGGGTGTAGACGAGCGTGGACTGGAGTCGGTCGTGGCGTTCCCGGTCAAACACGTGTCAACCCTTCGAGCGTCTGGCGCAGGGACTCACGCGAATGCCGAGACATGACCCCGTGGGCACGCTCCGTGTCTTGCGCGCGCATCGCCGCGATGAGTGCTCGGTGGTCATCGATCTCAGCGGGCTCCCGAAGCCGGTTGTCGAGCGCGGGCACCAGATAGTGCATCCGCCGCCCTTCATCGACTAGTCCCACCAGGATGCGCTCTGCTCGTTGGTTACCGGCCAACTTCGCGATGCCCAGATGAAAGGCGATTGCGGCGTCCAAGGCTGCTTCGGCGTCGTCCTGCGCGCTCTCCTGTGCGTCTACGTATCGCTCGAGCTGGTCCAATTGTTCGCTGGTGCTGCGCTTGAGCGCCTCCGTCACCAGCATCGGCTCGATCATCTGACGTATCGCGAAGATTTCCCGCACGTCCTCGAAGCGGAAGGGGCGTACCAAGTATCCCTTCCGCGGAAGAACGACGACCCACCCCTCATGCACCAACAAACGCAGGGCTTCTCGAATGGGAGTCTTCGACACTCCGTACTCCGCGGCTAGCTCATGCTCGAGCAGGAGACTTTCGGGTCGCAGCCGTGCTGTCAGTATCTCTTCTTTGAGGCTGGCGTAAGTCCGGTCGGTCAGCGACGGGCGGTCTGTGCGCCCGCTGTGGGTCGCGATTGCTCGATTCACTGGCACGGCGGTGGACCTCCTAGTGACGGGATTGCAATCTCGTCGGTTCCTCCTGTCGCGCCAGCCAATCATCGCGAGGTGAAGGAATGTTTCTGTGAAACTCTTGAGATCGTACTTCAAAGATATTAGAGAGAGCTTGCGGCTGGCCCGGGACTCTGGGGCTCCTGCAGGCTGCCGCAAGATGCCAGAATCGCGGACTCCCGGCTGGCCGCAACGAGCGGCCATTCGCTGTGACGTCCGCGCGCTCTGAGGCTTTCCCCGTCGCAGACGAAGATCTCGCCGAGCCCTTGTTGCAGCCATCCTCGTCTGACGAATTGTCGCAATCCGCGGTTGACCGTCCCGCGATCGACTCCGAGGAGTTGGGCCAGTTCGAACTGCGATAGCCACACCCAGCTGGCCTGAGTCTTGCTGGACCCGACGGGGTCTCCGACGGCATATAACAGAGCCGCCAACCTGGCCTGCGTGTCGCCGCGTCGCATATCGAGGCGTCGAACTTCGACCTGCTCGAACTGGGCCGCCAACCGCCCGGCGAACCACAAGATGCTGTCCAGATCGGTGGTCACAAGGGTCAGGAACTCATCCAGGGCCCAGGCCATCGTCCGTGTTGCACCGACTGCCTCGACACGATCTCCCTGGCGCTCTGACGGCGTGAGATCTCCGGTGTGAGTGATGGAGCCGGGGGTGTACAGGTATGGCAGCGACGACGATGAGCAGCGATCCCTGGTGGCCAGCAGCGTTCCCGACAGCACTACGTGGGCCTCGCGGACTGGTTCGCCACCCTGGACCACGGCCTCGCGGGGGTCGAAGCAGCGCAGCTGCCCACGCTCCCGAAGGGCGCGGGGAACGCCGTCGGGCGACGGCACGAATGTTCGAGCCTCGGCGAGCCGGCCGCGTTGCCGAGCCCGTGTTTCGAAGGGCCCGTCCAGAAGGTGGGGGGAGTGCATCCCAGCGCTCATATCACTAATATATCACTAATGTGGCGGGCGTGGGACTGCGCCAAGGTCTCAGCTCGAGTCATCTGGCGTCACGCGTTGGGCGCGAGGTCCTTGTCCACGGTCGGCCGCCGTCGCGATGTCGCCCGCTGCGGAAGAATGCCCACTGATACGTTGTCCGGCCGGGCTTAGGGGGATTGCATGGGCAGGCGTCGCGATGTTGATGGGCGCGAACTGCTCCTCGATGCTGCACTGAAGTTGTTTGCCGAGCGCGGCGTTGATGCGGTCTCCATCCGGGCCGTGAACAGAGAAGCAGGACTGGGGCCGGGCGCCGTGCATTATCACTTCGGCACCAAGGACGCCCTGGTTGACGCCGTGATGCGTACCTTCGGCGACTCCGTCATCGACGATGTAGAGGCTCGCGCGAAACGGATCGTGGCTTCGAAGGCTGCGGCCACGTCTCACGACTTGGTGGCCATGCTGTGCCAGCCCTGCTTGGACCTGATGGCAACTGAGCCAGCGGTGGGGGTTTCCTGGCTCAAGGTGGTGAGCCAACTGATGCTGGCAAACAACGACGGCGTCGTCGACAGGTCTGCTGCTCGCTGGACTTCACGCGCTGCCAGGAAGGTCTATCCCGCGGCGGACGGGCCAACTCTCGACCGAGCCATTCGTATGTGTTTCGTCCTACTGGTGACCCAGCTGGCGCACGGTGCGCGACAGCAACCGCGAAGTGCAGATGTGGCCATCCTGACCAGCTTCTTGAGCGGAGGGCTCGAGGCGATCTTGGGCGGTGATCGCATCGCCGTCTGACCAGAGGGCAGCGACCTAGTTGCTGCTCCGCACATATCCACCCGGCGCCTCGGCAACCGGCGGGTGGGCTTGAGATCCGAAGACGGTCGGGGCTGCCACCTCGTCGCCAGACCGTGCGATCAGCCAGTCTGTCCAGTGCTCCCACCACGATCCCGAGCGCTGTTCTGCGCCTTGGAGCCACTCATCTGGACTGTCGCTCGAGTCGTGGGGCCCTGTGAAGTAGCTGGCCTTCGGATTCCCAGGCGGGTTCACCAGGCTGGCTATGTGCCCGGCGTTGCTGAGTACGAAAGTGCTGTCGCCGGCGAGGAGTTGCGTCGTGGCGTAGCAGGCCCGCCACGGTGTGAGGTGGTCGTTGATGGCGCCGACGACGTAGGTCTGCACCTTGATGGTATTGAGCTCGATAGGCGTGGAGAGCACCTCTACCGCGTTCCGTGTGGGCAGGAGGTCGCCCTCGAAGATCGACAAGAACTGCTCGTGGAGCTTTGCAGGCAGGTTCGTCCCGTCAGCGTTCCAGGCGAGGATGTCGAAGACGGGCGGGTCTTGACCGAGCAGGTAGTTGTTCACCCAGTAGTTCCAGACCAGGTCGTTCGGCCTCATCCAGGTGAAGGCGCTGCTCATGGCGCGGGCGGTGATGATTCCTGACTTCGCGGAGTTCCGCTTGGCGAAGGAGATCAAGCGCGCGTTCCGGAATGCCTGCACGGCGGCTGGACCGCTGTACTGCATCATCGTGACGCAGTAGGAAGCCGAGTGGACGCGGGTGTCTCCCCTGCTGGCGAGGTAGTTGAGGACCGTCGTCATCAGAATCCCACCGGCGCAGAAGCCGATGAGGTTGACGTCCTCTGCCCCCGTTGTCTCCCGGACAACCTCGATGGCCGACAAGATGCGTTCGGCATACGTGTCCATGTCCCAGTCCGATTGTTCGGAGCTCGGGTTGCGCCAGCTGATCATGAACGGTTGAAGACCCTGGTTGACGGCGTGCTCGACGAGACTTCGCCCTGGTCGCAAGTCGAGGAAGTAGAACCGCCCAATGGGCGGCGGGATGAACAGGACGGGACGTTCCCTCACCGTCTCTGTGCTCGGGGCGTACTGCAGGACCTCGGCTACATGGTCCCGATGGATGACCCTCCCTGGTGACAAGGCCATGTGTTCGCCGACGGTCAGCACTCCTGCCTTGCTTGACGAGGGCATGCCTCCGTTGAAAGACAGGTCATGGAGAAAGTTCTTGGCCCCGCGAACGAGATTGGCGCCTCCCGACTCAAGCGTCATCTTGAGGGCAGCCGGGTTGCCGATGAGTCCGTTTGTGGGAGCCAAGGCACTAGCGATGATGTTCATGGCGAACCGCGCCCGCTCCGCCGGCGCGTCATCCATGTCAGCTACCACGCTGTCCGCTGCGGCACAGGTGGCCAAGTAGACCTGGGCGAGACGCTTGTAGAGAGCGTTCTCGGACCACGTCGGATCCTTGAATCGCCAGTCACTCTGCGAGGGGGTCACCTCTGAGCGACCCAAGGCGATGCGGGCCACCTCGGCTGCTAGACCACACGCGGCCTTGGCGATGGCGGACCCCTGCAGCGCAGTGCCCGCGATTCCGTTCAGAACGCCGCCCGCGGTCGGGATTGCGGTTGCGTCGCCGGCGCCGATCGCGTCTGCCGCCGCTTCCGTCGGATCGTAGGAGTTCGTCATTGGCTCCCCAGGTGGCATCGGCGGTAACAGAGCCGAACGTTATCCACAGAAAGCGTTAGGGTCAACTGATCGATTCTTCCCTCCCCGATTGTGTCTCGGCCTGGTCGTGCTCATTGCGATATCGCCCTGTGATGCCTCGCACCTGGGGACGCCAGGCGCGCTGCGCGCCTCTACGTTCCAGCCACGTGGCCAGGTTGCGCATGGATGTGCACGACTTCCTGGCAGTCGGTGGAGACCTGTCCGACATCACCAGTGCGGCGTCGACGCGCGACAACTCGGCACCCCATTGGCGGCGCCCGTAGAACTGTGAATCCCGAGAGAAGAGGTTCTCGACATGATGGACACATCGCTCACGACCTGGCTGCTTCTTGCTGGCGCTGAGAAGCATCATCGCAACTCGGAAGTTGTGACTAGGCTCCCCGACGGCACCCGTCACCGCTACAGCTTCGGAGACTTTTCGCGGCGCACGAAGCAGTGCATGAACGTCCTCGACGAACTGGGTCTCGGCCGCGATGAAATCGTGGCCACGCTCGCCTGGAACAGCTACCGGCACCTGGAGGCCTACTTCGCGGTTCCATGCACAGGCCGGGCCCTGCACACCCTCAACCTGCGTCTATCGGCTGAGGAGTTGGCGTTCGTCATGAACGACGCCAAGGACACAGTTGTTCTCGTGGATCCGGATCTTCTCCCTCTTCTGGAGCAGGTCGTGGACAAGGTGCCGACCCTCCGGCATGTCGTTGTGCTTGCAGATGAGGCACCTCGAACATCCATACCGAGCGTGCTGGTCTACGAGCAACTGCTGCAGCAGGCTTCCACCGAATACGCTGCCCCGGAGATCGACGAGCGATCGCCCGCGGGCATCTGCTACACATCCGGAACGACCGGGCGACCAAAGGGCGTCGTCTACAGCCACCGGTCTACGTTCTTGCATTCGCTTGCCGCGACGTCGACTGCCGGGCTGGCGGTTGGCCCCGCCGACTCCGTCCTCCCGCAAGTTCCGATGTTCCACGCCAACGCATGGGGAATGGTCCACGCCAGCATCGCCGTGGGCGCGAAACTCGTGCTCTACGCCGGAGGTTTGGAGTCTGGCTCGTTCGTCGACCTGTTGGAGGAGGAAGCAGTCACGATTGCGGCAGGCGTCCCGACAGTCTGGTTCAGCGTGGCGGAGGAAATGGCCGGTCGGATGCCCTACAAGGGCCGGCTACGGCACATCATCTGCGGTGGAAGTCAGCCTCCTCAGGCGCTGATTGAACGCTATCTAGCTGATTACGGCGTCCCCATCATCCAAGCCTGGGGCATGACCGAGACCTCGCCTCTCGCGTCTGTTGCCTGGCCCCAAGAACGCATGAAGGACTGGGACCCCGCGGCGGTGATGCGGGCTGCGAGGGGACAGGCAGGACTACCTCTTCCCGGCGTTCAGGTTCGGCTCCGAGACGAGGAAGGAAGTGAAGTGCCTTTCGACGGAGTGTCGATGGGGAGCCTCGAGGTCCGCGGACCTTGGGTGACCGACGGGTACCTGCATGGATACGGCGCCGAGAGCTTCACCGACGACGGATGGTTCATCACCGGAGACGTCGCAATCGGCTCGCCTGATGGCTACTTCGTGATCGCCGACCGGACCAAGGATCTGATCAAGTCCGGCGGGGAGTGGATCTCATCGGTGGATATGGAGGCAGCGATCATGGCTATGCCAGATGTCGCAGAGGCCGCAGTCGTCGCTGTCGTGGACGAGAAGTGGGGTGAGCGGCCATTGGCCTATGTGGTCACGACCAGCGGTGGACCGGTCGACGTCGAGCAGGTGAAGCGGCATCTTGAGGCGAGCGGATTTGCGCGGTGGCAACTCCCCGACGCGGTAGAGCACATCCAGGAGATTCCCAAAACCGCGGTAGGCAAGTTCGACAAGAAGGCGTTGCGCGCGCAGCCGAGGGGGTAGCGCCGCGAACCGGCTCGACACCCAACGTGACCGCTGCCACATGAGCCGATGACGGCACAGAATCGATCATACGCTCCTAGCGATCGTCCTGGCCGAACTCTTGTGCGGCCCGGCTGCTGATCATCCGGGCGCAGAGCGTGCCCGCAGTGCATTGCTGGCCCGTGACGGGTGACCAGTGACTACCAGGTGGGAGAAGACCATGACAACTCGAAGCCGATTGAGAGTAATTGCGACCTCGGGGGTGTTGCTGGCGCTCGCTGGGTGCGGATCCACCGGGGGCTCGGACGAAGGCTCGGGTAATCCAGACAATTATCCAGACGGCCCGATTGCGCTGACCGCACCAACGGATCCGGGCAGCGGGTTCGACCTCACCCTCCGGACGATGGCCAAGGTCCTGCAGTCGGAGAACCTGGTGGAGACCCCGCTCACCGTGCAGAACCGTCCCGGAGGGCTCGCCACGACCTGGGAAAGCGCAATGGTGGATCAGCACACCGGGGATGACGACCAGATCGCGATCCAGTCCCTGGGCACGCAGCTGATCGACGTCGAGGGGAGGTCCGAGCACACGCTCGACGACTTCACCATGTTGGCCACGTTGATGACCGAGTACTTCATGGTGGTTGCCTCGCCTGACGCCGAGTTCGACGACCTCGATGGCGCCTTTGAGGCGATGAAAAAGGACCCGGAGAATTTCCCGATCGCGGCCCAGTTGGAGGACACGCTGGCTCTCGTGCTGATGGCAGAGGAGGCCGGGGTGGATCCGTCGACCTTGACGTTCGTCACCTACGAGGGCGGCGGTGAGCAGGCGACGGCCGTCCTCAACGGTGACGTAAAACTCGCCGTCGCCGGGGTGAGCGAGTTTCAGGGACTCGTGAAGTCAGGTGACCTCAAAGGCCTCGCTGTCGTCACTGAGGAGCGACTGCCGGGGCTTGATGATGTCCCGACCAGCGTGGAGCAAGGCTACGAGACCGACCTGTCGAACTGGCGCGCCCTTTACGGTCCGCCGGACATGCCTGACTACGCCGTCGAGTTCTGGGTCGACACCCTCAAGACGATGACCGAGAGCGATGAGTGGGCGCAGGTAGCGGCCGACAACAACTGGACCACCGCGTTCCGCAGCGGGGCCGAGCTTGACACCTTCCTGGACGAGTCGTCCCAATCACGTGGAAACGGCGCTCGAGAGCTATGGGCAGAGCCTCATCCCAGGGGACTGAGGAGCTCGCTCGCCGGGATGGTTGACACACGCGCAGCCATCCCGGCACTCCACCTCTGACTCTCTCGCTGAAGGCACCTTGGTGCCGGTGGCAGGTGTCCCTAAAAGAAGGGTCGATCATGGGCAAGACTGCGGCTGACAAGATCTGGGAGTCCCACGTAGTGAGGAAGACCGACGACGGACGCGACCTGATCTACGTAGATCTCCACCTCTTGATGGAGACGAACACTCCGGCGGCCTTTGACGGTCTTCGCCTGGCGGGGCGGAAGGTTCGTCAGCCGGCGCTCACCCTCGGTACCGAAGACCACATGACCCCGACCGTTGATATCGGTCGGAGTATCGAGGGCACCGTTGCCGGTGTGTTCCTCGGTCACTTGCGGCGCAACTGTCGGGAGTTCGGGATCGAGTTGTTCGAGCTGGGTCATGAGAGTCGCGGAATCGTGCACGTCATCGGTCCCGAGCTGGGGCTCTCGCAGCCCGGCATGACGATTGTCTGCTGTGACTCGCACACCACTACACACGGTGCGTTGGGCGCCATCGCCTTCGGCATCGGCACGACGCAGGTGGAGCACGTGCTCGCCACTCAGACCATTCCGATGCAGAAGATGAAGAACTTGCGCGTGACGGTCGGAGGCGAGCTCGCCCCGGGCGTAGGCGCCAAGGACGTTGCGCTGGCGATGATCGAGCAGTGCGGCACGCACGGCGGGGTCGGGCACATCATCGAGTACCAAGGCGCAGTCATCCGCTCGATGTCGATCGAAGCCCGGATGACGTTGTGCAACATGAGTATCGAGGGTGGTGCCCGGGCGGCCATCATCCCGCCGGACGACGTCACCTTCGAGTACTTGCGGGGGAGACCCCATGTTCCCCAGGGCGCGGCGTTCGAAGAGGAGGTCGAGTACTGGAAGACCTTTGTCAGCGACGACGACGCGGTCTTCGACAAAGAGGTCTATATCGACGGCACATCGATCGCGCCGCGCGCGACATGGGGGACGAACCCGTCCCAGAGCGTCCGGCTCGATCAGGTTGTACCTGCGCCGTCGTCGTTCGCCGACGAGACCGAGCGGCTCGCTGCCGAGCATGCGCTGGAGTACATGGCGCTCACGCCGGGCACTCGTATGAAGGACATCGCTGTGGACGCTGTGTTCATCGGGTCCTGCACCAACAGCCGGATCGAGGATCTCCGTGAGGTCGCCAAGATCTGGAAAGGCCGCCGAGTCGCCTCGAATCTCGAGGTCTACCTCGTCCCGGGGTCTGAATCGGTTCGCAGGCAGGCGTTGGAGGAGGGACTGGGCAGCATCTTCGAGGACGCAGGCGTATCCCTGCGCTACTCGGGATGCGCTCTGTGCATCGCCATCAACGGCGAAGAGCTGTCCGAGGGTCAGCGGACGGCATCGACCAGCAACCGGAACTTCGAGGGACGCCAAGGTGTCGGCGTGCGCACGCACGTGGTGTCCCCATCTGTCGCGGCAGCAACCGCCGTCCTCGGCCGGCTGGCTGAACCCAAAGACTTGGAGGAGTGATCGTGGAGCCGCTGGCAACTCACGTGGGGAAGGGCGTCCCGCTGCGCAGGTCCAACGTGGACACAGACTCGATCTACCCGGCAGAACAGGCGCTCTTGCAGAATTTGGGCAAGACGGGCCATGCCGATGCGCTGATGTGGACCTGGCGAAAGGACCCCGACTTCGTCCTCAACAGGCCCCAGCATGCGGGCGCGTCGGTGCTGGTGGCCGGCAAGGACTTCGGAACCGGGTCGTCGCGGGAGTGGGCGGTCTGGGCGTTGGTGGACTACGGCTTCCGGGTGATCTTCTCGCCTCGATTCGGCGACATCTTCCGTGGGAACGCAGCAGCGAACGGTCTTGTCGCAGGGGTGCTGACGGAGCCGGCGATCGAGGCACTGTGGGCACAGATCGAAGCCGAGCCGGAGCGGTGTCTTGAGGTCGACATCGAACATCGAGTGGTCGCGGTCGGTGACCTTCGCTTCGAGTTCGAGTACCCCGACGACTTCCGGTGGCGAGTCATGAACGGCCTCGACGACATCGAAGTCACCCAGGGATACGTCGACGACATCGTGACCTACGAACGGCGGCGCCGCCCCACGCCGAGAATCCCACGCGCGGACGAGGTGGTCTGATGCCGGTAGTGCGAATTCGGGCAGTGGGCGGAGTTGGCCAATGACACACATCGACGACGGATCCAAGGCGCGTGGAGGCAGGGGCAGCGTCGAACGACGAGACGCCTTGTCCGGGGCCGTGGTAGCCGCGGCCGGGGCGATGCTCCTACTCAGCGCACTGTCCATGGATGTGCCCCCGTCAACCACCCAGGACCTGGGCCCTCGAGCCTTTCCGCTCGTCATCAGCGCACTGATGACGGGCTTGGGCCTCCTGCTGGTCGGCAGCAGTCTTCGTCCCTCGACGGTGGAGTCACGCACCAGGCCCGAACCGGCCCTTCCGGACGGCGAAGAGCACCACGTGAGCGAGGACCTGCATTTCGTGGCCGACGAAATGCACCACGTCGTCGACGAGGTGCACGATCTGATGGAGGAACCGGCCGCACCGATCCTCCGCCTCCTCGTAGTGCTCGGGATCTTCATCGTCTATCTCATGGTGTTCATCTCGCTCGGCTTCTTGATCTCGACGTTCCTGTTCATGGCGACACTCACCACCTACGTGGCTCCGACGAAGTGGTTGCGCAACGTCTTGGTCGCAGCTGGCGTGACCGCAGTCGCCTACTACGCGTTCACGGAGCTGCTGACAGTGCAGCTCCCTGCCGGCCTGGTCGGCTGAAGGGCTACGACGATGGAGGCTCTCAGCTCTCTTCTCGACGGTCTTGCGAATGCGGCGACCCCGACGAATCTTTGGTACTGCTTCCTCGGTGTGCTTGTGGGCACGATCGTTGGAGTGATTCCGGGCCTCGGGCCAATCACCGCTATCGCCTTGCTCATTCCGCTGTCATTCGGTTTGGACCCCGTGGCCGGACTCATCTTGATGAGCGGCATCTACTACGGCTCGATGTACGGCGGCTCCATCACGTCCATTCTGATCAACACGCCCGGGGAGGTGGCGAACGCAGTCACGACGTTGGACGGGTACCAGATGGCCAAACAGGGTCGTGCCGGTGCCGCCCTGGCGACCTCTGCAGTCGGGTCATACATCGGCGGCATCTTCGCCTTGGCTGGACTGGTGCTGATGGCTCCGCTCCTCACCGACCTGGCCATTTCGTTCGGAGCCGCTGAGTACACCGTCCTGCTTCTGGCCGCCTTGATCCTCACCGCTGGAATGATGGCCAGTTCGCCGATCAAGTCGATGATCTCGCTCACCATCGGCATGGCGCTGGGAATCATTGGGCTCGACTCGCAGACGACGGTAGCCCGATGGACGTTCGGAAATGTGCAGCTCGCCGAGGGGCTCAATCTCGCGATCGTAGCGATGGCGATGTTCGCCATCCCCGAGGCGCTGCGTCACCTCGCCATCGGCGACAAGAACCCCAACAAGTGCTTCGCGATGCAAGGCCCTCCACGAATGAGCCGAGAGGAATTTCGCAGGTCTCTCGGCCCCTACGGACGCGGCTCGGTGGTCGGATTCCTGGCGGGGCTGTTTCCTGGTCTTGGTCCGACGGTCGGGACGTTCGCCTCGTACTCGGTTGAAAAACGCTGGGCGAAGCTTCCTTACCGAAGGCAGATCGGACGGGGGGCAATCGAAGGTGTGGCCGGCCCGGAGACCGCCAACAACGCGGGCGCCGGAGGCGCCATGGTCCCCATGCTCACGCTCGGCATCCCTGCGACCGCCACGACGGCGTTGCTCCTGTTCGTCTTCCAGATGTACGGCCTTCAGCCTGGGCCCCAACTGTTCGCGAGCGATCCCGACTTGGTCTGGACCATCATTGCCAGCCTCCTGATCGGCAACACGATGCTGCTGGCGCTGAACCTGCCGATGGTGAAGATCTTCATCAACCTGCTGAAGATTCCTCCCCCGATCCTCTACACCAGCGTGCTGCTGTTCACGGTGATCGGCGCGTGGGCGACGACGTTCAACGCGTTCGCGCTGACAGTCCTATTGACCGTTGCACTCCTCGGCTACTTCATGGAGGCGAACGGTTTCCCGCTTGCTCCCGCGGTCCTCGCGATCGTCCTGGTCCCGCTGCTCGAGGAGAACCTGCGGAAAGCACTGATCGTCTCGAACGGCGACTACCTGGTCTTCGTCCAGCGGCCGATCTCTGGGTCGATCCTCGGAGTGGTCGCAGCTGTCCTCATTCTCGGTCAGGTGCGACGACTTCTGGCCCGCCGGCGGGCAAGGACCCTCGAAACAGCATCGACGGGGGGAGAGCCAGATGCGCAGTGAGGCGATTCCGGAGGCGGTCCGCAACCGTATGACGGGCCGAGTGCCGGCGGACCGAGTTCGGCGGACCCAGATCGCGCGCCACCCTGCTGGCCTGGTGGCGAGGCTTCTGGACCTACCTGACATGACGTCCGCGGTGGCTGACGTTCTGGACGATCGAGGCGTCGGAACGTGTTTCGGCTCCGATGCGTTTGCGCCGCTGGCACTCGGGATGCGGATGTGTGGCCCGGCAGTGACCCTCCGTTACGTGCCCCTCAACGGAAGCCCGGCCGTCAACCGCCTGACAGGCAAGGAGTTCTCGATCGGCGACCGAGACCTGTACGGCCTGGCCGCGCCGGGTGACGTGGCCGTCTTCGACTGCTCCGGCCTGCGGGACTGGGCGGTAATTGGCGGGCTCTCTGCACATTGGGCGGTGAAAGCCGGCCTTGCCGGGGCGTTGGTCGACGGAGCCACTCGCGACACTGCGACGATCCTCACTGCCGGCCTCCCGGTGTGGGGTCATGCTAGAAGCCCGCTCGCCGGACGCTATCGGCTGGACACAGTCGCCCTCAACGATGCGGTCGTTGTCAAGGGCGCCACTGTGCATCCAGGCGACTACGTCGTCGGCGACAGTGACGGGGTCTGCATCGTTCCTTTCGACGCATTTCCGGCAGTGGTCGAAGAGTGCGTCCAAGCGCAACGGGCCGAAGACGCGCTCATCGATGCCATCCAGGTCAGTGACGGACTGGAGGACCTGATCAGGCGGACCAGCGGCGCCCACCAGCCGGATTGAGACCAGCACGCGTGGAACAGCGTGTCTACGGAAAGAGAGCGAACCATTGCAGCGCCTCGCATTGAATGAGGACCACCTCGCCTTCGCGGCATCGGTCAGGCAGTTCCTTGACCGCTCAGTAGTTCCGAATGTGGAGCACCACATCAATAACAAGGGCCTCCCGAGGCAATTCTGGCTCGACGCGGGAGCGCAAGGTTTCCTTGGCCTGGAGATTCCTGAGTCGTACGGAGGATCTGAGGCGGCAGACTTTCGGTTCAACGCGGTGTTGACCGAGGAGCTCGCAAAGGTCAACATGGCGCTTCCATCGTGCGTGGGTATCCACTCCGACATCGTCGCGCCCTACCTGGTGAACCTGACGACCGACGAGCAACGTCGTCGGTGGCTTCCCGGGATCGCCAGCGGTGAGATCGTCGCTGCGATAGGAATGACGGAGCCGTCCGGAGGTTCGGATCTGGCCGCCTTGAAAACCGTCGCCGCTCGCGACGGAGACGAGTGGGTGATCAACGGTTCGAAAACGTTCATCACCAATGGGAGCTCCGCCGACCTCGTCATCGTCGCTGCGCGCACGTCTCCTGAGAAGAAGGCGCGCGGCATCACGCTCTTCGGCGTCGAGGCAACTCGGCCGGGATTCTCGCGCGGCCGCAAGCTGGACAAGGTCGGGCAGGAAGAGGCAGACACGTCTGAGCTCTTCTTCGAGAACGTGCGGGTGACCGACGCCGAGATCATCGGCGAGCTTGACCGGGGCTTCATTCACATGATGGAGAACCTGCCGCAGGAACGCCTCATCTGTGCCGTGGCCAACCTCGCACATTGCCGCCAGATATTCGTGGAGACGCTGGAGTACGTCAAAGAGAGAAGAGCCTTCGGCCAGAGCATCGGATCCTTCCAGCACAACAAGTTTCTCCTCGCTGAGTTGTGCACGAAGCTCGAGGTTGCCCAGGCCTATGTCGACCAGTGCCTAGTGGCTCACGCGCAGGGAGAGCTCACCGCGGTTGACGCTGCGAAGGTCAAGTACTGGACCTCTGAGATCCAGGGTGACGTGCTCGACCACTGCGTGCAGCTGTATGGCGGGTACGGCTATATGAACGAGTACCGGGTCGCGCGTGCCTGGCGTGATGCTCGGAGCACGAGGATCTGGGCGGGCTCCAACGAGATCATGAAGGAACTTGTCGGTCGGGACCTGGGACTGTGACGGCGCCGTCTCCGGGGCCAATGCCTTCGCCTACGACACAGAACCTCTTAGGGGTTTGAGCTATTTCGCCGCCCGACCAGCGCTTTGTGCGACGGCCCGGGCATGAACATCACAGGGAAGGTTGGACATGACCGAGGTAATCGCAGACCCAGCTGAGTACGACCTGAAGGACCGTTATCGCGCAGGAAGCGGCCCTGTGCTGCTGACCGGAGTGCAGGCCATCGCGCGACTGTTCGTCGAGCAGCACAAGCGGGAGGCTGCAGCGGGTCGCCGCACCGCGACCTTTGTCTCGGGATATCAAGGCAGCCCGCTCGCCGGGCTTGACAAGACGATCGCCGGTATACCGGAGCTTTCGTCGGAGCACGACGTCCGCCTTGTCCCCGCCATGAACGAGGAGTTGGGCGCCACCGCTGTGTGGGGCTCCCAGCAGGAGCTTCCTGTGGGCAGCCGCACCCATGACGGCGTGACCGGATTCTGGTACGGCAAGGCACCCGGCGTCGACCGGGCAACCGATGCCATCAGGCACGCGAACATGTTCGGTGCTCATCCGAACGGCGGCGTCGTAGTCCTGGCCGGCGACGACCCGGCATGCAAGTCCTCCAGCATTCCCTGCGCCAGCGAAGGGCCTCTTGCTGCCATGGAGATTCCCATCCTCTACCCGCGCAACGGGGAGGAGATGGTCAGCTTCGGCCTGCACGCGGTCGCCATGTCACGCGCTTCTGGCTGCTGGGTCGCCCTGAAGATCGTTGCGGATGTGGCGGACGGTGTCTGGACGGTCGAAAAGGACTTCAGCACGGTCGACATCAAGATTCCCGAGATCGAGTGGGAGGGGCGCCCGTGGACCTACCAGCAACGTGCCCTGAAGGATCCCCGCCAGGCTCTCGGTGCCGAAGCGGATCTGTTCGGACCACGATGGGACATGGTGCGGGCCTACAACAGCCTGAACCCGCTGGACGAGGTTGAAGTCGACCCCGACCAGGCTTCGATCGGGCTGCTCGCAGCCGGCACTGCCTACGACGCTCTGCGCCAGGCGCTTCTCGACCTAGGACTTTCCGATCAGGACCTCGTTCAAGCCGGCATCCGGGTGATGCGGATAGGCATGATCAACCCGCTGGACGCCGGGCGGGTCCGTCACTTCTCGCGCGGACTCGACAAGCTGATCGTCCTGGAGGACAAGGGTGCCTTCATGGAGACCCAGGTCCGCGACCTCCTATACGGCGGGGCTGACGCTCCCGAGGTGCTCGGGAAGCGCGACAGCGACGGTCGCCGCCTGGTTCCGTCCGACGGCGAGCTCGTCGCGGCGCGACTGATGGCACCCCTCCGCCGTCTTCTGGCCGATTGCGTGAACCTGGTCGAGGCCGCTCCGCGGACGCCGATCCAGCTGCCGTTGTTGCCACTGGCGCGGGGCGCCTACTTCTGCAGCGGCTGCCCGCACAACCGATCGACGGTCGTTCCTGAGGGCTCGTTGGCTGGTGGCGGTATCGGCTGTCACGCGATGGTGGCGCTCTCGGCGCGGCAGTCAAGCGAGGTGACGGGGCTGACCCACATGGGCGGTGAGGGTGCCCAGTGGATCGGGCAGACGGCCTACACCGACGTGCCGCACATCTTCCAGAACGTGGGCGACGGCACGTTCTTCCATTCCGGCCAGCTTGCCGTTCAGGCGTGCGTAGCGGCAGGTGTCAACATCACCTACAAGATCCTCTACAACAGCGCAGTCGCGATGACCGGTGCGCAGGACGCCGAGGCTGCGGTCACCGTTCCGGAACTGACGAAGAAGCTCGCGGCCGAGGGACTCGCTCGCATCATCGTCTGCGCGGACGAGCCGAAGAACTATGGCCGGGCACGGTTCGCCAAGGGCGTGTCCGTCTGGCACCGCGACCGGCTTGACGAGGCGCAGGAGATCCTGCGGGACACACCCGGCGTAACGGCGCTCATCTACGACTCGCGCTGCGCGGCGGACGCTCGCCGGCTCCGGAAACGTGGGGAGCTGCCGGTGCGCCCGACCCGCGTCGTCATCAACGAGATGGTCTGCGAAGGCTGTGGCGACTGCGGCGTGAAGAGCAACTGCCTGTCGGTCCAGCCGGTCGACACCGAGTTCGGGCGCAAGACTCGAATCGACCAGAACTCGTGCAACACCGACTACAGCTGCCTGGACGGCGATTGCCCCTCCTTCATCACCTTCACCGTTCCCGAAGGCAAGGGGAAGAAGAAGGTAAGGCGGGATCGCAGTGCTCCGCCGGCCCTCCCTGAGGTTGCCAGCAGCCTGGCTAGCGGCACTTGCAACGTCTTCCTGGCCGGCATCGGCGGCACTGGCATCGTCACGGTCAACCAGGTGCTGGCCACCGCAGCCATGCGTGCCGGTCTGAAGGTGCACGGGCTGGACCAGACGGGACTGAGTCAGAAGGCCGGTCCCGTGACATCCCATCTTCGGCTCGCGCGCACGGAGATCGAGCCCTCGAACCGGGTGACCGTCGGCTCAGCCGACTGCATCCTCGCCTTCGACCTGCTGGTCGCTGCGGACGCCCGGTTCATTGCTTACGGCGACCCCGAACGAACGGTCACGATCGCCTCGACCAGCCAGACCCCGACCGGCGACATGGTTTACGACGCGTCCCTGCGATACCCCGAGCAGGCTGATCTTCTCGGTCGCCTCAAGACCGCCTCGAAGCGATCAGTCTCCTTCGACGCGCTGGCTGTGGCGGAGGCTCTCCTCGGCGGCACCGCCGCCGCCAACTTCCTGCTCATTGGAGCGGCGTACCAGTCGGGTGCGTTGCCGATTCCGGCCGAGGCTATCGAGGAGGCCATCGGGATCAACGGGGTGGCGATCGAGGCCAACATCGCGGCCTTCCGGTGGGGACGAGCGTCGGTGGGCGCCAAGCGGGACTTCGACAGGGCAGTGGAGGCGGCTACATCGCGCACGGAGGTCGTCCCCGCCCGAGTGCCGATGCATCTCTTCGAAGGCTCTGCCCTGACCGGAGAGATCCGGCAGCTTGCCGAACGGCGCGCGGCGCACCTGGTCGAGTACCAAGGCGACCGCATCGCCAAGAGGTACCTGAAGACCCTTGACAAGGTCTGGGAGGCCGAGCGCCGATTGGGCGAAAGGACGGAGTTCGGCCTCGCCGTCGCGCATGGCCTGCACAAGTTCATCGCCTACAAGGACGAGTACGAGGTGGCGCGACTCCTGACCGACCCGGTCCTTGTTGCGAAGGCGCAGGCCGAGGTGCCGGCGGGGGAGAGGATGACCTACAAGCTCCACCCACCGATGTTGCGTGCAATGGGTATGGGGAAGAAGATCGGGCTCCGGCCGTCGTCGCACGGGATTCTCAAGGCGACGGCACGAGGCCGGCGTCTGCGTGGGACACCGTTCGACGTGTTCGGATACGCAAAGGTCCGAAAAATCGAGCGCGTTCTGCGAGACCACTACGACGCGATGGTCACAGAGTTGGCGAAGAACCTCACGGCCGACGGCTACGACACCGCGGTCGCTGCGGCAGAGTCCGCCGATCTGGTGCGAGGCTACGAGCACGTCAAGCTACGCAACGTCCTTCGCTACCGCGAGGCCTTGGCAGCATTGAACCTGCCGAGATCAGTCCCGCCGTTCCCGGTGTCATCGGACGATCTTCCGCCAAGTCATCCTGAGTCGCTGCCCAGCGTCACCACGGCCCCGATCGAACCTGAAGCGGTCAGCGTGTCGCCTCGGCGACAGCCGAGCGCCGTTGATGTGAAGCGGACGCCCGACGAGCCGGCGGCTGGCTGACATGGGCGACCAGGATTGCGGGGGTAGCCCTGCGAGGAGGAGCACCACCGAGGACTGACGCTTGACAGCGGCTCGATTGTCACTATGTTAGTGAAACATCTGAAAGATGTACTTCAGATATATCTGTGACGGAGGCTTGCAATGGAGCTGTTGGCCAAGCTGGCCGGAGAACTGCTCCGCCGCGGCCGCGAAGCCGCGGGAGACGGGGAGCTCGGAACGCTTGATGGTCCGCACGGCCGCGGGGGCCAACCGGATTCCGATGCGAAGACGAAATTGCTCGTCGACGTGGCCGAGGCGTCGCGGGGCCTCGAGCTCTGCGAGCTCGTCGCACGAGGCGCTGCTGGCCTGGTCTGCTACCAGGACGAGAGATACGCCCATTCGTATCTTTCGTTCGTGAGCAAGGTACGCACCGCCGAGCTGGGTGGCTGCCAAGGTTCGACAGTGTTGTCTGAGACCGTCGCGACACACCTGTACATGTTGATGACCTACAGGGACGAGTACGAGATGGCCCGACTCATCCTCGATGCACCATCGAGACCATCCACCAGTGGCACGATCAGGTCTGGCGCCACCCGGTCCATGCTTCGAGTGCTGAAGGCATCCCGTCGCTTTCGCGGCGCCCAGTTCGACTTGTTCGGCTACCACCCTGTCCGGCGCCTCGAACGCGAGTTGGTTGTCCTGTACCGCCGACAGGTGGAGAAGTTGCTGCCGGGCCTGGGTCCGGACACGTTGGAGAACGCCGTCCAACTCGCCGCCTTGCCCGATCCTCGCCTCAATCGACGAAGGGCTCGACGTCGGCGACTTTGACCGCCAGGAGGCGCTCGATCAGATCCGCGATCACCTGACAGGTCAGCGGGTTTCGGGGGAGGGGGCGACGCGTCGCGTCGACGCGCGCTAGGCGCCCGCAGGGGTGAAGGTAGAGCGAGGCATCGTCCGCTGGCCACGTCGAACAATCAACAGCTCCGGGAAAGGTCGGTTGCATGATGGGCGACCAACTCACCACGTACGTCAAGTATCGGGCCGACTCGTGTTCGAGTCCGAACCCAAGGTGAGGGCGAGCCACTCCTCCTGGTCATGGGTATTGGTGGCAACCTCGACATGTGGGGTCCTCTCGCGAGTCACCTGCCGGATCGAAAGCTCGTCATGTTCGACTTCCCAGGGACGGGAAAGTCGACCCATTCCTGGTTGCCGCCGACCATGGTCCACAACGCCTTCCTTCTCCGGCAGCTGCTTCGAAAGCTGGACCTCCAGGCCGTCGATGTGCTCGGCTACTCATGGGGCGGGCTGCTCGCGCAGCAGCTAGCTATTCAGCATCCCCGCAGTGTCAACAGGCTCATCCTTGCGTGCACCGGTCTCGGTGTGATTGGCGTCCCCGCGAACCCCGCTGTGGCTGCCCGGTTGCTCACGCCGCGTAGGTACTACTCATCTGCATACCTCGCCAAGATCGCGCCGACGACCTACGGAGGGAAGTTCCGCAGGGACGAAACGCTCGCCCTGCGTGAGGCGAAGCGACGTTCCGAAGATCCGCCATCGATCTCTGGTTACATCGCACAGCTGCTCGCCGCAGCCACGTTCTCGAGCATCCCGGGGTTGCCGCTCGTCGCCGCGCCCACCTTGATCCTTGCCGGTGATGACGACCCGATAGTGCGCACCAGTAACCAACACATTTTGCACGCCTTGATCCGGGATTCGACCCTTCACGTCTTTCGGGACGCAGGACACCTGGCGCTGGTGGACTCACCTGAAGTCGCCGGCCCCGTCATCGAGGAGTTCCTGTCGAGCGTCACTTCGACGAGATCTGTTGCAGGACGCTGATGTGGTAGCTCAGGAGGTTCATCGATGATCACGGGCTTTGGTGGCCAGTCACCACAAGTCGATGCCGAGAGCTGGGTCGCCCCCAATGCCACAGTCGTAGGCGACGTACGTGTTGGTGCGGACTCAAGCGTCTGGTTCGGCGCCGTCATTCGTGCGGACTCCGAACGCATCACCATCGAGAGGCCCGAGGCGGTATCGACGGCTCTCGGCCTCACTGGCGTCAGCGCGCGCATCCACGGCTAGGTGGCAGGTCGCATAAGGCCTTAAGGCGACTTACGACCACGCCAGCCGCAGGTAAGCAGAAACCTGCGAGGGGTGACGGTGACTTTCAGGACCGGCGCGAGCGCTCGTGGTGGAGACGTGGATGCGAGCCCCCGTCGATGGCCTGCTGAAAGTGTTTCAGTTCGGGCGTGCTCAACGTTCTCCGCGCTGCGCTTGGACGTCCTCGCGTGGGTCATGGAACCACCGTCACAGGGCAGGGGCTGCACGCGATCAAACTGGCAGTGGTCGACCCAGCAAGCATGCGGTGAAGACGACTGCTCTGACTCGAGCCCACCACGACCGCATCAGCCCGGTGCTTCGTTGCAACGTGGTTGATGGCGAGAGCCGCATTTCGAAAACCTGACAGCACAACGAACCTCGCGTCGAGCCCCCACTCCGAACCGAGCCGACCTATCTCGGCGCGAAGCTCTGGCTTGAGAGCGCCATCGCTAATCATGACCAGTGGGCCTGTGGTGTAGTACGCGACTCGTGGCGACCGCGCGTGGACGACGACCAGCGAAGCTCCCCGTCGGCGCGCCATTCCGGCCGCGTAGTGCAGGGCGCGCTGACCGCCCTCTGAGCCGTCAACACCCACCACAACACGGCGACGTCCGTCGATGCCGGTCGCCTCAAGGAACGGATCGTTCTGAAGGTCGCCTGCCATGTCGCCATTCCTTACGTGCAGGGATAGTGGTTCTCAGTGATCATTGAACATCAGCCGTAGCCTTACTTAGCCGTGATGCTTGCGCTCAAGTGTACTTGCCTTTATGGTGATGCGCATCACCAATGATGGTGGCGTAACATGAGAGGCGCAACGATGGATCTCGATCAGGCCCAGGGCTTGCCGGTGGTGAATGTGCCGCTGCGCCTGCGTGGCGTGACGAAGTCCTTCGGCGGCACGACTGTCCTGGAGCTATCGGAATTGACGGTGCGAGCCGGCGAGATTCACGCGCTCATCGGTCAGAACGGTTCGGGCAAATCAACGATCATCAAGATCCTCGCTGGTTACCACCAGCCGGATCACGTAGAACTGGCGACTTCGTACGGCGAACCGGTGAGCATCGGCTCAGCCGCCACCGCTCATCGCGCTGGATTTCAGGTTCGTCCACCAGGACCTTGGACTGGTCGGCGCACTCGACACCGTCGACAACTTCGCGCTCGGCGTCGGCTACGACACCGTGCTCGGTGGCCGTATCTCTTGGCGCAAGGCCATCCGCGAAGCCAATGACGCGATCCACAAACTGGGCTATGACTTTGACGTTCGTGAACCCGTCGTCAAGCTCACGCCGGTTCAGCGAACCGTGGTTGCTGTCGCGCGAGCTCTCCGGCAGCAGGGTCCGGACACGACGATGCTCGTGCTCGACGAACCCACTGCCACGATGCCGGGCCCGGAGGTCGAACGTCTGCTGAACGTGGCGCGGACTGTCGCGGCCAGCGGCACGGCGGTTCTGTTCGTTTCCCACCATCTCGACGAAGTCATGTCGGCCGCCGACAGGGTGACCGTGCTCCGGGACGGAAAGGTGGTCGAGAGCACCCGCGTGGCAGCCGTCGACAAGAATCACTTGGTCCAGCAGGTGACGGGCGGCCTCATTCACGAGGTGCGTACCGAACCGACCGCTCAGGCGACTCGAGAACACGAAACCCCTGCCCTCAGTCTGAAGGGCGTCCGGGGCAAGTATCTGCAGAGCATCGACCTCGATGTCTGGGCCGGAGAGATCATCGGGATCTCAGGCATCACCGGCTCCGGTCGCGACGAGGTCGGCCCCCTAGTCTTCGGCGCCGTGCCGCGGGTAGGCACCGTGGAGGTCTCAGGCCAGCAGTTGCCCCAGCACTCGCCCTACCATTCAGTGAAATCTGGGCTTGGCTACCTCCCCGCGAACCGGCTGACTGAAGGAATCTTCGCCACCCTCTCGATCCGAGAGAACGTCACGCTCGCTCGGCTTGCACCCTTGTGGAAGGGACTTCGTCTCCGCACCAAAGCTGAGCGCACCGAGGTCGCAGGACTCCGCGCGGAGTACGGAATCCGTGGAGCTACCGACGAGTCGCCGATCGCAACGCTGTCCGGCGGGAACCAGCAGAAGGCGTGTATCGCCAAGTGGATGCGGACGAGTCCGAGCGTGCTGATTCTCGACGAACCAACCCAAGGCATCGACATCGGCGCTCAGGCGGATGTCCACCGACTCGTCGCTGAGGCGGCGGAGCGCGGATTGGCGGTCGTCGTCTGCTCCTCGGACGAAGTGGAGCTCGCTGCTCTCTGTAGCCGGGTCCTCGTGCTTCAGGCGGGCCAGGTTGTCCGCGAACTAGTGGGAGAGGACGTGACAGTCCCCTCGATTGTCGATGCCTCTCTGTCCGTCACCCATATCCAAAGGTTGTCGTCTCATGAGTGAAATCGTCGAGGTCAAGCACGCCGGGACGTCACCGTCCCCGACGGGTGGTAGCCCCAGGAAGTTCGGTGTGCTCTCACGGTTGTCGATCCCTGGGATGGCGAGCTACTCCGGCATCTACCTCATCATCGCTATGGCCATCCTGTTTTCCGTCTGGTTGCCTGAGACGTTCGCGACGTCAGACAACTTCAAGTCGATCGCAGCAAGCCAGGCGATCACCGGCATCCTGACGCTCGGACTTGTCGTCTCTTTGATCAGCGGAGTCTTCGACCTGTCCGTGGCCGCAAACATGACTATGGCCATCAGCCTGGTCGGCGTACTCCAATCGGAGCACGGCTGGAACTGGATCTTGGCCTCTGTGTTCACCGTCGTCGTCGGTGCGTTTATCGGAGCGCTGAACGCGTTGATCGTCACAAAGTTGAAAGTTGACCCGATCATCGGAACGTTGGGGATGTCATCGGTCCTGGCGGCGGTTGCCTTCTGGCTTGTTGAGGGGCGCACCATCATCACCGGCATCTCGCCCGACTTCGTCAAGCTCGGAACTCATACGATCTTCGGGTTGCCCATCACCGTCTTCTACATGGCTGGCCTGGCGCTGATTCTCTGGTACGTCCTCGAGCACACCCCGTTCGGAAGGTACCTGTACGCCCTCGGGGCGAACCCCGAGGCAACCCGCCTGGCTGGCGTGCGAGTCGAAGCTCTGCAGTGGATGGCGCTCATCATCTCGGGGAGTCTCGCCGCACTCGCCGGAGTGGTGTTGACCATGTCTCTGGGCGCAGCATCGTTTGGTGCAGGCGGTCCGTATCTGCTGCCGGCCTTCGCAGCGGCGTTCCTCGGTTCGACGCAGATTCGGTCCGGTCGATTCAACGTTGCAGGGACCATCGTCGCGATCTACTTACTCGCGATCGGAGTGAAGGGTCTTCAGCTCAACTGGCCTGAGGCCGGCTGGATCAAGAGTCTGTTCGAGGGCGCGGCCCTCATCCTTCGCGGTGGCACTGGCCGGGCGTGCCGAACGGAAGCGCCGAACCTAACGGCGCACACCCGATCTCGGCGGGGCCACAACTGTCCTGGTGCCCACCTTGGGCCCTGGCTTTGCAACACCTACAACCATCTAGCAGGGAGAATACGATGAACTCTCGTCGTCACCGGGGGGCCAGGCTCACCGCCGGAGTCGCCCTCGCCTTCGTCGCGAGCACTGCTCTCGTCGCATGCGGCAGCGACAGCAAGGACGACTCGACCAGTGCAGCTGGCGACTCGACCTGCGTGAGCACGGCCGACACGTTTATGCAGGACTGGACCGATCTGCCAACCGCTCTTCCCGAGGGCCTCGAGCCCCTCGCCGAGGCTCCGGGGGATGGCTACATCATCAACTTGGCTCAGGCGATCTCGCCGGCTGACCTCTCCGGTGGGGAATCGATGGAGGCCGCAGCCGAGTTGATCGGCTGGGACTTCAAGCTGATCACCCACGACGGCACGCCTGAGGATGTCAACGCCAAGTTCATGGAGGCAATGAACGAGAAGCCGACGGCGATCACCATTGCGTCTATCCCGCCGTAGTGCTGACGAACTCGATCGCGGCCGCCAAGGACGCGGGCATCGTCGTCGGTATCAGTGGAGACCCGACCGTCCCGACCGATTACCCGGGCTTCGCTGCCAGCGACGTTCGGTGAGGACAACTTCAAGCTGAATGCGCGACATCCTCGCCAACTGGTCCATGTCTGACAGCGAGTGCGACACGCATGCGGTGGTGGCGCAGATGACCTTCCCGGTCCTGGAGACTGCTGGCGAAGCAGTTCAAGTCGACGCTCGAGGGCACCTGCGACGCCTGCTCCGCCCAGATCGTGCCGATCCAACCGACGGACCTCGGTTCGCCGGCCGCAGTGAACGCGATTGTGTCTGCCGTTCAAGCCGACCCGGACATCAACACGGTCGTCGTCACTCTGGGTGGACTCGCGACTGGCCTGGATGCCGCCCTCAAGCAGGCGGGCCGCACCGACGTGAAGATCATCGGACAGGTTCCAGACGACGCGAGCTTCCAAAGTCTGAAGGCGGGCACCAGTTCGATGTGGGTCAACTACGGACCGCTCTACAACTCGTTTGCGCTGTTGGATGTCGTTCTGCGGGCAATCGAGTCGGAGCAGGCGGTCTCCGGCCTGCCGTACGCAGTGTCGGTGATGACTGCCGACAAGTTGCCCTCCGACTACGAGGAAGGTGCGCTCATCTATCCGGAGAACTACGCCGACGACTTCGCCAAGCTCTGGCAGGTCGGCTGACCTACCAGGTTCGGGGCAGGGAGCGCAGAGCCCCTGCCCCGAAACGTCAGCACGACCGCTGCCGCTTTCATCACAAGACTCCTCGATCATCAGCCATTCGCACGGAATAGGAATCACCACGATGAATGAACCACCGTCCAGATGACCATCAACGGCGAGCTGGTCAGCGGCGAGTCGACCGTAGGCGTCGTCAACCCGGCCACGGCGGAGACGTGGGCCCACGTGCCGGAGTGCACCGACGAACAGCTCGACGCGGCATTCGACGCAGCTGAGACGGCACAGGTCGGATGGGCCAAGGACGAGAACGCCCGGATCAAGGCGCTTCATGCGGCAGCTGACGTAATTCGCGCGCAACGTAGAGGAGCTCTCCGAATTGCTCACGCTCGAGCAGGGCAAGTCACGCTCCGACGCGCGCCAGGAGCTCGAGTACGCCGCCATCTGGCTCGACGGCTTCGCCACGATGGAGATACCTGACGAGAGCAACCACCTACGAGTTCCCGGGTTTTCGTGGTCTCCTCGATCCGGCGCCCGCTTGGCGTGGTCGCGGCCATCACTCCCTGGAACTTCCCGGTCACTCTCGCTTGCTGGAAGATCGGGCCTGCGCTGCGTACTGGCAACACGTTGGTACTCAAGCCGTCGCCTTACACCCCGGTCTCAACGTTGAGGCTTGGCGAGCTCCTTGCCGAGGTCCTGCCGGCCGGCGTGCTCAACATCGTCTCGGGTGGCGACTCGCTGGGCGCCAAGATGACCGCTCATCCTGTTCCCGCCAAGGTCACTTTGACGGGCTCGGTCGCCACCGGCAAGGCAGTCGCGCGGTCGGCGGCCGATGACCTCAAGCGAGTAACCCTTGAGCTGGGCGGCAACGATCCCGCCATCCTGCTCGACGACGTCGACATCCCCGCAGTCGCGCCAGCAGCTCTTCTGGTTCTCCTTCATGAACAACGGCCAGGTTTGCGGCTGCGTGAAGAGGATCTACGTACCGGAGTCCCGTCACGACGAGCTTGCCGAGGCGCTCGCCGAGATCGCCCGCAGCGTTCCGGTCGGCCCGGGCATGGAGGAGGGCAACGTACTCGGACCCATCAACAACAGACCCCAGTTCGACCGGGTGCGGGAGCTTCTCGATGACGCGCTCGACGGTGGCGCCAAGGCGATCGCCGGAGGTGCGGTGATCGACCGTGAGGGCTACTTCATCGAACCGACCGTTCTGATCGGAGCCGCGCGCGACAGCCGGATCGTCACCGAAGAGCAGTTCGGGCCGATCCTTCCGTTGGTCGCGTACACCGATCTTGAGGAGGTTCTCAGCGATGTGAACTCCTCAAAGTTCGGTCTTGGCTCCTCGGTCTGGAGCGCCGACGCCGAGCGCGCCCGGGCGGTCGCGGCACGTCTCGAGTCCGGAACGACCTACGTAAATACGCACGCCATCACCGGCCCCGGCGTTCCGTTCGGCGGATCCAAGTGGAGCGGCCTCGGTGTCGAGAACGGTCTCGACGGCCTGCGGGAGTACACGCAGCTACAGGTGACTTACGAGGCTGCCGGCGCCTGAGCTGGCCGACCACACCACATCTACGAAAGGAATAGTTCGATGAAGGCATCAGTTGTTTGGGAGGTCGGCGGCCCGTTCGTCACGGCCGACGTTGACATTGCCGAACCGATCGGACGTGAAGTCTTGGTCGAGGTCAAGGCAAGCGGGTTGTGCCACTCCGACTACGGGACGGCGCAGGCCGGATATCTGCCCATGCCCGCGATCTTCGGTCACGAAGCAGCCGGAATCGTCGTCGGAGTCGGCCCTGCGGTCACCGAGTTCGTCGTGGGAGACCACGTGGTCGGCTGTCTCGTTCAGTATTGCGGTGCCTGCCGCAAATGTCTGAACGGATCTGTCACCCAGTGTCTGAACCCGAGCGCGACTGTTCGGGGTGAGCACGAGCCGCCCCGCCTGTCGTCCGGTGGCACGTCGCTGTTCCAGGGCATGGCCTTGGGTGGATTCGCCGAGCAGATGCTCGTCCACGAGTCCCAGCTTGTGTCACTGCCGAAGGACATGCCGTTCGCGCAGGCTGCTCTCATCGGCTGTGGGGTCGTCACCGGCGCCGGCACCGTGCTCAATACCGCCGCAGTCGAGGCGGGCTCATCAGTGGTCGTGATCGGCGCCGGCGGAGTCGGTCTGAGCGCAGTCAGCGGGGCCGTGATCGCGGGTGCCACCCAGATCATCGCGATCGACGTTGCCGAGGGAAAACTCGAGCGAGCACGTGAGTTCGGCGCCACCCACGTCATCAACTCCACGGCGGTCGACCCTGTGGCGGCGGTCCAGGAAATCACCGGAGGCGCTGATTACGTCATCGACTGCGTCGGAGCCAAGGGCGTTCAGCGCCAGGGGTTGCAGATGCTGACCACGACGGGTGGCGGCGCTCTCTACTTGGTCGGCGTAGGTGAGGGACAAGCCACCATCGAGCTCGCAAGCATGGAGATGCTCATGGGCAAGTACCGCGTCGAGGGTGCCTACATGGGCTCGACTAACCCAAAGGCCGACATCCCGATGTTCGTCGAGCTCTACAACCAGGGTCGACTCAACCTCGACAGCCTCGTCTCCAAGGAGATCGCTCTCAGCGAGCTCAACGACGCCTGGGCGACGCTCTCGGATCCCGCGATCGCCCGCGTCGTCATCACTGACTTCGCGAACTGAGAGGACCTGACGATGAAGATCAATCTCCTTGACCCAGGGGCGTACCTGGACGGCGCGCCGTACGAGCAGTTCGCTTGGCTCCGTGAGAATGACCCTGTCCACTGGCACGACGAGCCGGGCGGGTCCGGCTTCTGGGCGCTGACGTCGTACGACGACGTAAAGGCCGTCGAGCGCAACTGGCGCGGGTTCAGCTCGGAGCCAACCACCATGATTCCGGACTCCGCCACGATGGGCGACGAGACCCACAAGAACCTCATCTTCACTGACCCGCCGTGGCACACCGAGCATCGCGCGCTCATCGGCGAGGAGCTCAACCCGGTCATGGTCAAGGAGATGGAGGAGAGTCTCCGGAAGGTCTCGCACGACATCATCGACGAGATCGCCGCACAGGGTTCGTGCGACTTGGTCAAGGATCTGGCAGGAAAGCTCGCGTCGTACGTAACCGCAGATCTCTTGAGCCTTCCGCGAGCAGAAGTCGTCCAGATGTACGAGGCCTCGGACGCCATCAGCAACGCGAGCAGCCTCACCGAGGGCCCGGGCTTCGAGGCGATGATGCAGCTCTTCGGGATGGCTCAGGGTGTGTGGGCCGACCGTCAGGCGAACCCCGGTGACGACCTGCTCAGCCGCATCTCGAAGGGCTCGCTCAACGGCTGCCCCGTGGACGCCATGCAGTTCTCCCTTGACTTCCTCCTGCTGGTGAATGCCGGTGGTGACACCACACGCAACGCCTTGGCTGGCGGCATGATCGCGCTGTTCGACCGGCCGGACCAGTTTGAAGCGTTGAAGGCGGACTGCGAGCTGATTCCGTCGGCGGTCGAGGAGATCCTTCGATGGACGACGCCAATCGTGTATCAGCGTCGCCTCGCTACCGAAGACGCTGTCATCAAGGGCAGGTCGATTAAGGCGGGCGACAAGGTGGTCTCGTTCTACAGCTCGGCGAACCGGGATGCGTCTGTCTTCAAGGACCCGCAGGTGTTCGACATCCGGCGATCGCCGAACCCGCACATCGCCTTCGGATTCGGATCGCACTTCTGCCTCGGATCCCACCTGGCCAGGCTCGAGCTGAAGGTGATGCTCGAGGTGATGCTCGAGCGACTGCCTGACCTGCGCCCGCATTGGAACGGCTTCCTGGGCAAAGGCCACCAGCGACATCGTGCCGACAATCGTTGGGCCGCAGAGCCTGCCCGTCGAGTTCACGCCAGGACCCGTCCTCAGCCACGTGTGATCGTCGAACCGAACGAGGGGAAATCGCATCACGAATATGGCCGCACGCCCTGCGCTCGAAGAGGCCGGTGCCCGATCGGCGCCGGCCCTCTTCGTCGTCTTGGCTGACCCCGCCGAAGGTGTCGACGATGCCCAGTTCATCGACTGGTACGCCGAACACCACGACCGTCAGGCGGCATGGCCAGGCATCAATCGGGTGAGGCATTTGAGGCTGTCGTCGGAGCAGCTTCTGCCGCACCGCGCCGCCGGCGCAACGCATCGGTTCGCTGCCGTGTACGAACTGCGCGACCGTCAGGCTCTCGACTCTGCTGCCGGTCGACTGCACCCGACCCGCGGACACCAGTCGTCGAAAACGACCGATCTCCGCAAAGTTCGGTGCGGTGCGTTCGTTCAGATCACTGACACGATCCAGCCTCCCGTGCTTGGTACTGATGCACCGCCCCGACCCGTCCAGGAGGTCGAAACAGGCGGCTCGGGGACGTTCATAGCGTTCACCCGACCGGTCAACGAAGCGGCGGACCGGGCGTACAACGAGTGGTACGACGAGTTCCATCTGCCCGAGACTCTGCTCCTCGAAGGGGTGACTCGGGGCCGTCGGTACAAACGGACTGCGCTCCCCGCCTCCCTGGCGGGCAGGCCTGTCATCCAGACTCCCTACCTGACTTACTACGACCTCGACAATGTCGCAGCGATCCCATTTGATCGAGACGTTCTGCTGGAGTGGTTGGACCGGGTGGGCAGCGACCACCTAGGGCCCCAGGCATACGACCGCGGTTTCACCCAGGCGTTCGTCCACGAGGACGTCACGCTTCATTCGGCATCCCGGTGACGCTGGTGTCGCGTCGCACAGTCATTGAGGACGCGAAGGACCCCCGACGTTGGTTGGCGTTGTTCGTCCTGACTCTCGGGCTGCTCGTGGTCACGCTCGGCAACGGCGCCGTCAACATCGCCCTGCCGGTGCTGGCGAGCGAGTACGAAGCGACCACGGCCGACCTCCAGTGGGTGGTCACCGCATATGGACTGGCCCTGGCCGGTCTCCTGTTCACGGGAGGCGCCCTAGGCGACCGCTTCGGCCGCAAACACGCGTTCCTCCTGGGCTTGCTGATATTTCTCGCAGGCTCAGTAGTGGCGGCGTTCTCGCCGGGTCTGCATACGCTGATCCTCGCGCGCGCCATCATGGGCTGCTCGGCTGCGCTGATCCTTCCGGCCGCCCTCGCCATCGTCGTCCACACGTTCACCGGTGCCGAACGCGCTACGGCAATCGCGATCTGGACCAGCGCGCTCGGGTTCGGAGGCTCGATAGCTCCGGTCGCGACCGGATGGGTGTTGGCTCACTTCCCTCACGGAGTGATCTTCGTCGTGGGTACGCCGCTGACCTTGGTGGCGCTTGTTGGCGGGGCACTCTGGGTGCGGCAGTCCTCGGATCCGGACCGTGCACCGATGGATCTACTGGGTTGTCTTCTGTCGACTTTCGGCATCGTGGCGTGCGTGTTCGCGATCATCGAAGCCCCTCGCGAAGGATGGCTCTCGCCCACCGCGCTCGGGGCGTTCTTCGGGGGGATCGGCGTCCTGGTGCTGTTCGGGTGGTGGGAGCGCAAGCGGCGTGAGCCGATGATCGACATGGAGACGTTCCGAAGTCCCGTAGCAAGAATTGGTGTCCTGGGAACAGCCTTCTGCTTCCTAGCGATGCAGGGAATCATGTTTCTGACGTCGCAGCACCTGCAGAGCGTCGCCGGCTACAGCCCTCTATTGGCCGGTGCAGTGAACATTCCCTGGGGAATCGCGGTCGTCGTTGCATCCATGTTGTCGGGGCGAGCTGTACGTCGGTGGGGAAGCGCTCGGGTTGTCGGCGCCGCCGCAGGGCTCATTGCAGTCGCGGCCGGGGCTGTCGCTCTGACCCTGGGTCCTGAGGAGCCTCTGTGGGTGCTGACGCTCGCCATGACCTTCTTCCACATCGGCTTCGGGTTCGCCGTTGCGCCACTCACCGCGGCGATCATGGCTGGTGTTCCGGCACGACGTGCCGGTGGCGGAGGCGCTTTGAACAGCTTCGCGCGAGAGTCTGGCGGTGCACTAGGTGTCGCGATCATGGGTACCGTCGCGGCCGCCGTGTACAGCGTACGTGCGAGCAATGCAGGTGGGGGGCTCGACGGCCGGACGGAGGAGTCACTTCGCACGTCGCTCGGGGAGGCGATCGCCGCACTGCGTGATGCACCTGGTTCTGAATCTGCTCGTAACGCGTTCCAGGCAGTCGGCCAGGCCTTTGACTTCGGGTTTTCCGTTTCCCTCGGGATCGTCGTGGTTGGGGGGGTTTGGTTGGCGCTGGCAGCGGTTCGCCACCTTCCCGGCCGCACCCTGCCGCTTCTCCCCGTCAACGCGAACGACGTCGCCGCCATGGCTGATCCAGAACTGGTGCTCGATAGCCGCGATCCACGTCAGTGAGCGTTCTTCCTGGGGGCACGATCGCATCGATCGCATCGAGGACGTCGTCGCTCAGGACAACCTCGGTCGCAGACAGCTGCGATTCGAGGTGCTCCATAGTGCGCGGGCCGATGATCGCCGATGACACTGCTGGGTGCCTCAGGACGAATGCGAGTGCGAGCTCGATTAAGGTTAGCCCAGTTTCGTCGGCAAGTGATCCCAGTGCTTCGACGACAGTCAGCTTCGCCTGGTTTTCCGAAAGGCTCATGTCGTAGCGATGCGGCAACCGGTCCGCTCGCTTCGACCCAGGGTCGGGCCGTCCTGCGCGGTGCTTTCCACTCAACCATCCACCGGCCAGGGGACCCCAGGTCAGCACGCCCAGGTCGAACTCCTCAGCGACGGGAAAAACATCGGCTTCTGCGTGCCGAGCAAGCATCGAGTACGCCGGTTGTTCCGTGGTGAATCGACGCAGTCCGCGGCTCTCAGCACACCACTGCGCCTTCACGAGCTCGTGTGCCGGGTAGGTGGAGGTACCGAACGCCCGGATCTTTCCCTGTTGCTGGAGGTCGGTCAGTGCGCCCAGCGTCTCCTCGAGGTCGGTATCGGGGTCGGGGCGGTGTACCTGGTACAGGTCGATCCAGTCGGCGCCAAGGCGGTGCAGGCTGTTCTCGACCGCCCGGATGATCCAGCGCCGCGAGTTACCGCGCATGTTCGGGTCGCCGCCGGCCCGGCCCATCGGCACGTCCATCGGCCAATGGAACTTGGTGGCCAAGATGACGTCATCGCGACGTCGGCCCGCGAGTGCCTTGCCGACGATGGTCTCGCTCTCGCCCATGGCGTAGGCGTCTGCGGTGTCAATGAACTGGATGCCGTGGTCGAGCGCCCGGTGGATGATCGAGATGCAGCGATCGTGGTCCTTCTCGCCCCAGGACCCGAACATCATCGTCCCGAGGCAGAGCGGGGAGACAAACATCCCGGTCCGACCGAGCCGTCGGTTCGCGGTCATGGTCCTCCTTCGCGGGGCGATCCGCTATGCGTCGACTTTTAATGATGCTAAGGTCGCTTTAGTTGTGAATCGTAACATGACTAAGGCATGGTTTCGGAGCTAGTCGCCCCGTAAACACGGACGATCGGATGGTTGGCAATGGTGAACAGCAACTCGACTGACGAGGCCGCAAAACGCCCGGAAGACTTCGCCTACCCGTCAGAAGAGATGGCGCAGTGTCCGTACCCGTTCTACGAGGCCGTCCGTTCAGCGTGCCCGGTCTACCAGCTCCCGGGCGAGCAAACCTTCTTCGTATCCAAGTACGACGACGTCCTGGACGTCGCGCGCCGGCCGGACGACTTCTCGAGCCTCCGTCCTCCGGTCGAGGCAGGGGACCCCGAGTTCGAGGCAATCCGCGCCAAGGGCTTCCACCAGCCACCGACGCTGACCAACAACGACCCGCCGGATCACACGCGATTCCGCAAGCTGATCAACCGGACCTTCTCGGCCAAGGCCGTCGAGGCGATGGAGCCGCAGATCGAAGAGATCGTCGACCTCCTCATCGACGATTTCGTCAACAACGGCACGTTCGATTTCGTCAAGCAGTACGCGATGATGATTCCTGCGATGGTGATCGCCGACGTCCTTGGCGTGCCGCGTGACGAGATCCCCATGTTCAAAAAGTGGGCCGATGACATCCAGGTACTCGTCACCGGTTTCTACGCCCGCGAACAGGGCCTCGAGTGCATGGAAAGCCTGGTGGCCTTCCAGCACTACTTCGCGAAGCAGGCCGAGGACCGACGGTCCAACCCGGGAGACGACGTGCTGACCAAGCTGGTCACCACGGAGGTTTCCGGCGAGCGGCCGCTGAACACCGAGGAGATCCTGGAGCTGTGCAGGGTTTTCCTCGTCGGCGGCAACGAGACCACGGCGAGCCTGCTCACCAATACCGTCCGCTTGCTACTCGATCACCCGGACCAGTTCGAGCAGGTGCGCAAGGACCGCAGCCTGATCGACGCGGCGATCGAGGAATCGCTCCGGGTCGAGAGTCCTGCCCAGTGGCTCGGCCGCAGGGTGCTGAAGGACGGGGTCTCGGTCGGCGGAGTCGACATCCCTAACGGGTCGCGGGTCCTGGTCTCGTGGGCGTCTGCCAACCGGGACGATGCCGTTTTCGACCGGCCGGACGACTTCGATATCACCCGTGAGTCCGAGCAGCACCACGTGGCTTTCGGGTTCGCGAACCACTACTGCATCGGCGTCCACCTGGCGCGCGCCGAGGTGAGATCGCCATCAATGCCCTGCTCAACCGGGTTGAGAACCTCCGCTTCGACGAAAGACAGCCCGATCTCGTCTACGTGAACAGTCCAGTCCTGCGCATGCCCGAGTGAGATGCACCTGCTGTTCGACTCGACCAGCTGAGAGCTAGTTGCTCGGGTCCGACTAGTCCGGGATCAGGCTGATGGCGAGCACCGGGCAGACGTCGGAAGCCTCTTCGATGTCCTCTGCCAATGCCGGATCGACATCGCCGGAGACGTACTCAGATTCGGCATCGTGACGAAACGAGAGCTTGCCCTCGCCGTCGAGGGAGAAGATGTCGGGGGCCGAGAAGGTGCACTGGCCGTGGTTCTCGCACCTGGTGAGGTCGACCTTGAACTTCATCGCCATCTCCGATCACGAGGCCTGGTGGGTCGTGCGGCCGTCATAGGAGGGGTCGGTCTTGTCGCGGGTGCTGCCTATCTGTCCGCCGGCGCTCGGCGAAGCAGTGGCTTGCATGACTCCGCCCCAGTCGCTGACCACGCGGCGGTAGTGCAGCAACCAGGTGCCGTCGACGCGCTTGAAGTAGTCGACGTAGCGGCCGAAGCTGTGGAACAGGTCGTCGTCGCTGGTCACCATATCGAAGCTGTAGGCGGTCTCACCAAAGGCATCGTCACCTCGAAATTCCCAGACGGTCTGCCCGAGGACGTGCTGGAGGGTTTTCGCGCTGGCGGAGATCTGTGAGCCACCACAGATGTAGGCAGCGAACTCGGCACCCGTGCCCTTGAAGCCGCCGTGGTCGTCGAAGGAGTCCTTCGTGTAGCAGGAGGCGACGAGTTCCTGATCGCCGCGATCAATGCCGCGCGAGAGGCGCGAGAGAAGGTCGGAGAGCTCCAGCCGATCGGCGAGGGTGTCCAGGATGTTCGACAATGTTTCATTCCTTTCTGGCGGGCGGCGCAGAAGGCGCCGCCACGTGGATCAGGTGCTCAGACCGCCGTCGGCGGTGAGGAGTGTGCCGGTGATGAACGACGCGTCGGACGAGAGTAGGAACGCCACCGCGCCGGCGACCTCGGAAGGTTCGGCGATGCGTCGCATCGGGATGCGCTGCTTGATGCTCTCCTCGACGTCGGGGTTGTCGCCGAAGAAGTTGGTAACCATCGTGGTGCGCATGTGCCCCGGGCAGATCGCGTTCACCCGGATCCCCAGATCTGCGTAGTCCCGCGCAGCGGCCTTGGTCAGACCGGCGATGGCGTGCTTGGAGGCCGCGTACGGCGAGACGCCCGGGATCGGAACTGAATAGGAGGCGAACGAGCCGACGTTGACCACGGCCCCTGCACCGACCCGGGACATGTGGCCGAGCTCGGCCTTCAGGCAGAGGAACGTCCCGCGAAGGTTGACGTCGATGGTGCGATCCCAGATCTCTTGGTCGTATTCGCCAGTGAGCATCGAGGGCGGACTCACGCCGGCATTGTTGACTGCACCATCGAGCCGCCCCAATTGGGAGAGAACGCGCTCCACGGCCGCTGGGACGTCGACGTCGACAGTTACGTCCAGCTCGAGGGGCAACGCCCTCCGGCCAATGCTCGAGATTTCCTTTGCCACTGACTCGAGGTTCTCGACGTCGGGTCCGGCGACGGCGAGGTGAGCGCCTTCCTGCGCCAGCCTCAACGCGCAGGCTCGACCCAGCCCCGTGCCGCCTCCCGTGATGAGCACGACCTGGTCGGTGAATCTGTTCATCGTCAGTCCGATCCGTTCTGTTTGAGGACGCTCGCCTGCGCCTGGCGTGTGGCGCTGGGAGTTTGGCCGACCTCTCATCAATAATGATGTATAGCATGATTAGGTGGACAGGCAACAGGTCCAAATCGCGCTCCAGGGCGACCCTGACGGGCGACTTGACCATTATTGAGTCAACAGTTATGTTCATAACACCATTGGTCGTCAGTACAGCTAAGTGAGGCGCAGACATGACCGCCATCGAATCGCCCGAGAGCTTCAGGCTCCTCGACCCGATGTCCTGGCCGAGCCGTACGACTACTGGAAGTCGCTGCGGCACGTCGCACCGGTCCACGCGGTCGACGAAGGAATCGGCTACACGATCGTGTCGCGCTACGAGGACGTGAAGGCGGCGCTGCGCGACCCCGAGACCTTCTCCAGCAGCCTCAGCCGGCGGTTCAAGGGCGGCATGTCCGCCTACGAGGACAGCCCGCAGGTCAAAGAGATCATGGCCTCCGCCTGCCCCTACTCCGACGCGCTGGCGTTCAGCGACGGGGAGACGCACAACAAGCACCGCCGCATGGTCCGCCGCGGGTTCACCCTGGCCCGGGTACGGGAGCTCGACGCAGAGATCGAGCGACGTCGTCAACGAGCTCTTCGACGAGCTGATCAACGGCCAGGAGATCGACTTCTGGGAAGACTTCTGCGTCCCGCTGCCCATCCGGATCATCGGGCACATCCTCGGTGTCGAGCGACGACCGGGCCGAGGACGTGAAGCGCTGGGCGGACGCGCAGGTCGCCCGGTTCGGCGAGCCGCGGGAGTCCGAGGAGGAGAACGTCCAGATCGCCACCGACCTGGTCAGCTTCCACCAGTACCTCTACGGCGCGATCGCCGACCGGCGCGAGAACCCGCGCGACGACTTCCTCGTCCGACCTCGTCACGGCAGGGGACGCCGACGGCGTCACCAACGACGAGCTGGTCCTGGTCGGCGCCCAGCTCCTCGTCGCCGGCGCCGAGTCCTCGACCAGCCTCATGGGCAACATGCTCGACCAGCTGCTCGCGCACCCCGACCGCATGGAGGCCCTCAGGGCAGACCGGTCCCTCATTCCCGGGCACCGTCGAAGAAGCCTTGCGCGTCGAGTCGCCGATCAAGCTCGTGTACCGGATCACCACCCGTGACGTGGAGGTCGCCGGGCACACGATCGCCAAGGACGAGGTCGTCATCCTGATGATCGCTTCGGGCAACCGGGACGAGCTGGTATTCGAAGACGCCGAGACCTTCGACATCACCCGAGAGGAAGCCCGCAACCACATCGCCTTCGGCATGGGATCCCACCTCTGCTCGGGAGCCGAGCTCGCCCGCTCTGAAGGCCGGATCTTCCTCGAGCGTCTTCTCGACAGGACCTCGAAGATCGAGCGCGGCACCTCGGCGAGCACCTGTCCGGCCGCCCAACCTCACTGTGCGGGCCCTCGACCGGCTGCCGGTCGTCCTGCACCCCGCACGAGTCCTGAGACACGACGGGTCGCCGGCGGACGCGAAGGGAGCTCTGATGTACGACACCGCACTCTCGCCGCTGAGCTATCGGCAATCTTCGGCTCCGGAACCGCGTCGTCAGATCCGCGCACGGCGTTCTGCTCCCGTGGACCGACGACGGCGCTCACCACATCGCCTACCACCGAGCACGCGCACAGGGCGGAGTCGCGCTCTCGATCATGGGAATCGGGGAGTCCACGCGTCGAATCCCACCGCGATCCCGACCCACGAGGACCGGGTCGTCGCCGGTCTCAGCGCAGTGGCCGATGCTGTCCACGAGGACGGCATGGCGCTCGGCTGCCAGATCTGGCACGGCGGCGCAGTGAAGCCGAACCTGCTCGGGGGAGCGCCCTGGTCGGCCAGCCAGGTGGTGAACACCGCCAGCGGGAGTCACCCCGATCCCGATGACCAAGACCATGATCGACGAGATGGTCGCCTCCTTCGCGAGCGGCGGCCCGCCGGGTCAAGGAAGCCGGACTCGACCTCGTCGAGATCCACGCTGCCAACGGCTACCTGATCAACCAGTTCCTCTCGCCCGGCCTTCAACCAACGCGAGGACGAGTACGGCGGATCGTTCGAGAACCGACTCCGGTTCCTCGACGAGGTGCTCGATGCAGTACGCGCCGAAGTCGGGCACGACTTCGCGGTGGGTGTCCGGCTCAGCAGCCACGAGTTCGTCGACGGGGGACTGGTGCCGGAGCAGGTCGCACTCGTCGCGCAGGCCATCGAGCCGAAGATCGACTTCCTTGACGTGTCCCTGAGCGGCTACTGGGCACCCGAGGAGATCAACGCTCCCAGCGACCGGCCGATGGCGTACCAGTTCGACTTCAGCTCTGTTGTCACCAAAGCCGTCTCGGTGCCGACGATGGTGGCGGGCCGGATCATGACGATGGACGTCGCTGAACACATCGTCGACCTCCGGCGCGGCGGACATGGTCTCCATGGTTCGCGGACTCATGGCTGATCCCGAGATCGTCAGCAAGTCCGCCGCTGGTCGCGCCTGAGGAGGTCCGACCCTGCATCGGGATCCTCGAGTGCGTCAGCAGCACCCTCTCCGGGAGCTTCTCCTGCGCAGTCAACCCGGCCGCCGGGCACGAGCTGCCAGCTCGTCCCTCTACGACCAGGTCGCGGACCGAGACGGGCGCGCAAGGTGATGATCGTCGGCGGAGGGCCAGCCGGGATGGAGGCCGCGCGCTCCGCGGCACTCCGTGGCCACGACGTCACTCTCTACGAGATGCGTCGGGAACTCGGCGGACAGGTCGTCATGGCGGCTCGCGCGCCCTTCCGCGAGGACTACACGGCGATCACGAGCTGGCAGGACGACGAACTCCAGCGCCTGGGCGTGCGACCATCAAGCTCGGCACAGCGGTCGACCCCGACACTGTCCTCGCGCAGAGTCGCCGGACGTGCTCGTGCTGGCCACCGGGTCGGAGCCTCGTGATGACGGCACTCAGCTCATGCGACCGGTCACCGCCTTCGACGGCTTCAATCGCAAGAACGTCTTCTCGAGCTGGGACCTGTTCAGCAAGACCAGCGTCGACGCGGATAGCTCGGCGTCTGGTCTTCGATGACACCGGCCTCTACGAGGGGCTCGCAGTCGCTGACGCACTGGTCGGCCGTGGAGTCGGCGTCACCTTCGCAACGCCGGTCGACAGCATGGGTGAGCGGATCCCTATCAAGAGCAGCGTTGTTGCGCCGACCCTGCGACGACTGGCCGAAGCCGACGTCCGGGTCATGCCGCGCCACGTCCTTCTCGGCGTGACGACAGCGGTGCGGTGCTTCGTTCTGGCGACGTCGAGCGGTGTGTCGCCGCTGACTCGGTCTTCGTCGTCGGGTTCAACCGGCCGCAACGCGACCTGCTCGACTACCTGGACGACTTCGACGGCGAGGTCAAGACCATCGGCGATGCTTCCGGGTTCCACACCCTCAGCCAAGCGATCCACGACGGAGACGCCGTAGGGCGCGCCATCTGACGCGTGCCAGCGACATCACACCACAGCAGAGAGGCAACGATGAAGGGCTATGTAGACACCCGGTGGGGTCAGCTCCACTACTCCGATCAGGGCAGCGGCGACCGCACGGTCATCCTGTTCCACGAGACCCCGCTCAACCACCAGGCTTTCGAGCGGCTTGCCCCGGAACTTGCCGGACATCTTCCGGACGATCGCATTCGACACCCCTGGGTATGGCGAGTCGGACCCGCCACCGGGCGTGACGACGATCGAGGAGTACGCCACCACGTTCGTCGAGGCGATGGACGCTCTCGGCCTCGACCGCGTCACCCTCTTCGGCGTACACACCGGCGCCAGTTACGCGGTCGAGATTGCCGCCAAGCACCCCGACCGTGTCGACGCCGTGATCTTGTGCGGGATCCCGTTCTACGACGAGGACGTGCGGCAGGCGAAGGTCGCTCCCGCAGCGTGCCGGAGTTCCTCGACGACGGATCGCACCTCGTCTCGGGCTTCCTACGGCCCCCCGAAGGAGTACGACAACCAGATTCTCAGCCGCATGGTCGGTTCGCATCTCCGAGCGGCCCGACCGTGTGCTTCTGGGCCTACGAAGCCGTGTACGACTACCGGCCCGACCTGACGCTTCCCGGAGGTCAAGGCCCCAACCTTGTTCGTCTCGAACAAGGTCGACGTCCTGCTGCCGTCCGACGACCGGGCCGCTCGACCTGATCCCGGCGCCCGACAGGTGTTCATCGAGGGCGAGGAGCTCCCTCTGTACTGGACGTCGCGCAGCGGAGCTCGCCGACCAGATCAAGCAGTTCGGGCCACTCGTCGGCCTAGAGCGACCGGCTGCGCGCCGCGACGCCGCCGGCCGCCCTATCGACCCAGCACGCCAGGAGCACCCCATGTCCGAGCAGTCCGCTCGTCCTTGAGAGCCGACAGGACTCACGTCGCCACCGTCACCCTTAACGAGCCTGAGGCCCGTAATCCGCTCAGCCCGCAGCTGGTCCGCGAGCTGACCGCGACCCTCGAGCGCTTGGCGATCGACCCAGAGGTTCGTGTCGTCATCCTCACCGGAGCCGGCAAGGGATTCTGTGCCGGCGCAGACCTTCGCCGGATGCGCTCCGCGACTCCGCTGGAGGACCGGGACGAGTACGACGAGATCCTCATCCTGAACCGGTTGATCTGGGAGTACCCGAAGCCGACCATTGCCGGCAGTGCACGGCTTCGCCATGGGCGCCGGCTGTAACCTGATGAGTTGGTGCGACCTCGCCGTCGTCGACGACGACGCCAAGCTCGGCTATCCCGAGGTCAAGGCCGGCGTCCCATCCGCAACCGTGATCCCAACTCTGATGAGAGACCGTCGGTCGCAAGCGGATGTACGAGCTCATCCTGACCGGTGTGCGGATCCCGGCTTCGGAAGCCGCCGAGATCGGTTTGATCAACCGAGCTGTCGGCGCCGGTACGGCCCTGAAGGTCGCCTCCGAGCTCGCGGCCCAGATCGCGGGCCACCACCCTCAGGCGGTCCGGTTCACGAAGGAGATCGTGAAAGTCACCACCGACATGTCGTTCCGGCAAGGACTCGACTACGCCAAGGACCTGCGTGTGATCTCCCGCTTGCGCGACGACTTCAAGGTCGAGATCAGCCAGGGCGGTGGCGCGACCCTGGCTGAGCCGACTGATCCCCACGCCGCCCGTGATGCCGTTGTCCGGTATCCGGGTGCTGGATCTGACGACGGTTCTGTCCGGACCGCTGTGCACGATGATGCTCGCCGACGCCGGCGCCGACGTCGTCAAGGTCGAACCGCCGACCGGCGACCCGGCGCGAGGTATGGGCCCGCCGTTCTGGGGTGGGGAGAGCTGCGAGTTCCTCGCCCTGAACCGCAACAAGCGATCGATCTCCCTCAACCTCAAGGACTCCGAGGACCGCGACACCTTTCTAGAGCTCTGCAAGACCGCCGACGTCGTCGTCGAGAACTACCGCACCGGAGTCACCGATCGCCTCGGGATCAGCTATGCCAATCTCGCCGAGATCAACCCGCGAGCTCGTCTACTGCTCGATCTCCGGATTCGGCCGGACCGGCCCGCGAGCGGCGGAACCGGCATACGACGCGATCATGCAGGCCTTCGTCGGGATGATGGCCGCCACCGGCCACCCGGGAAACGAACCCGTTCGGGTCAACACCTCCATCGCCGACATCGGAGCTGCGATGTCCGCGAACCAGGGCATCCTCCTCGCCCTGCACGCCCGCAACCTCACTGGCCGCGGCCAATGGGTCGAGGCGTCCATGTTCGAGACCCAGGTGGCCTGGCTGCTCTATCGCGCAGTCGGTTATTTCGCGACCGGATCAGCGCCCGCCCGCAAGCTGGGCGCAGCAGCGCCGCACGTTGTTCCCTATGACGCCTACCCCTCCGCTGATGGGTTCATCGTGGCCGGGGCGCTCAACGACCGGTTCTACCGGGAGATGGTCATTCGCCCTGGGTCTGCCCGACCTGGCTGACGACCTGCGGTTCGTCACCAACGCCGAGCGGGTCGCGAACCGCGACGTGCTCACCAAGATCCTGCGCGAACGCTTCTCCGAGGAGTCGACTGCCACCTGGGTGGAACGACTGACCGCCGCGGGGATTCCGCACAGTCCGGTCAACTCGGTCGAGGACGTTCTCAACGATCCGCAGACGGCAGCCCGCGACATGATCGCCGAGATCGACCACCCGGTCGCCGGGCCGCATCAAGATGCCCGGGATCTCGATCAAGCTCAGCGACACCCCCGCAACCGTCCGCACACCGCCCCCTGCCCTGGGGGAGCACCAGGCCGAGGTTCTCGCGGAGATCGGGAGATGACCGACCTCGTCGGGTTCGAGCGGGTCACGGTCCACCAGCCCTCCGGCGATCACGTGGCGGTGGTTGAGATGAACGGGCCGCCCAACAACTTCCTGGACATCTTCGTTCTGCGGGACCTGGTCCAGGCATTGACGGTGCTCGACCGGGAACCGACCTGCCGCGCCATCGTCGTACGCTCCGAGGGCAAGCACTTCTGCGCCGGCCGCAACTTCGGAACATCCCGATCGCCTGAGGACACGTCGGAAGCCATTTACCGGGCTGCTGGCGGTCTGCTCGGGCTCAGCACACCTTGGATCGCCGAGCTCACAGGCGGCAGTATCGGTGCCGGCATGGGCCTGGCTCTCTGCGCCGATCACCGCGTGGCCGCGGATACGGCCTATCTGTCTGCAAACTTCATTCGGCTCGGTCTGCACCACGGCTTCGGACTCTCCTCGACCTTGCCGCGAGTTGTCGGGCCGCAGCGCGCTCTCGAACTGCTGTCCAGCGGCCGCCGTGTCAGCGCCGCGGAGGCCGTCCGCATCGGGCTCGCTGACGAGGTGGTGGCGACGACCGAGGTTTCCGGGGCCGCCTTCAGGTTCGCTGCGGGACTCGCAGGTCAACCTCCGCTGGCTCTGGCGGCCATCCGAAGGACCCTCCAGGCAGGTCGTTTCGAGGATTTCGCTGCAGCCGTGGCCCAAGAGCTGTCCGAGCAGACACCGCTTTCACGCACGGACGACTTCAAGGAAGCTGCCGCAGCGGCGAACG
Source organism: uncultured Actinomycetota bacterium (assembly GCA_963753565.1). Taxonomy (GTDB): domain Bacteria; phylum Actinomycetota; class Actinomycetes; order Propionibacteriales; family Nocardioidaceae; genus Nocardioides. The sequence continues at coordinate 420,390 of CAVWCT010000011.1, read as the reverse complement.
AACGGCGGCCAGGGGTTTTCACGGGACATTGAGCAGTATTGAGGAACCTCTAATTGTGTTCTAACATGATTAAACGCGCTGGCCGGCGCTCAGCCGCAGCCGTTCGAGTTCGATTGGAGCCACGCGGCATGACTGAGCAGGCGACCACGAAGCCAGGCCACCCCGGACAAGCAGACCCTCCTGCGCCTGTACAAGACCATGGCAACCATCACCTCTGCCGAGGCGGAGACGGTTGGGGCGGTCCGAGCCGGCCGCCTCAACGCTGCGGTCTACCCCGTCCGCGGGCTCGAGGCCGTCTGCGGCGCCATCGGCCTGGCGCTGGAACAGACCGACTATATGGTGTCGACCTACCGGAACCTGGGCGACGCCATTGCCAAGGGCGTGGATCTGAAAGAGATCGTGGCGGAGGCGTACGGCCGCCTCGGAGGTACGAGCAAGGGCAAGGGCGGACCGATGCACCTGGCCGACGTCCGCGCCGGCTTCATGGCCACCTCGGGCATCGTTGGAGGGGGTATCCCGATTGCGGTCGGTCTCGCTCTCGCAGCCCAACTCGACGGCGAGGAGCAGGTAGCCCTGACCACGTTCGGCGACGGAGCGACGTCGATCGGGGCCTTCCACGAGGCAATGAACATGGCGGCCCTGTGGGATCTGCCCATCGTGTTCGTCTGCCAAAACAACCAGTGGGGCGAGCACACCGCGCTCGACGAATATGCCGGCAATCCGCTGCTCGCCGAAAGGGCGCGTTCGTACGGAATGAAGGCAGTACGGATCGACGGCTTCGACCCGATCGCGACCGTTCGAGGTCGTTCAGTCGGCGGTGGACCACGCCAGAAGCGGCGCTGGGCCGGTGTTCATCGAGGCGATGACCTATCGTCTCGGGCCGCACTCTGGCGCGGGCGACACCGGGTACATGCCGAAGGAGCAGTTCGACGCTGCTCATGCGTCGCGATCCGACCCCGACCTACCGGCGGTGGCTCGGCGACGGTGGACTTGCGACCGAGGACGAGCTCGACGAGATCGACTCAGGCGTGAAGCAGCTCGTTGCCGACGCCATGGAGTTCGCGGTCAGCTCTCCGCCGCCAGGACCCGAGCAGCTCTACCTGGACGTGTTTGCCGACCCGAAGCGACATTCCGGCGCGCGCCGCGCTCTGGAGGAGGATCCACCGATGACCCTTGACCTGCAGGCAGTCCCGACACCCCAGGGCGCCCTCGAGACCATGAACTGTCAGCGCGCCATCCGCAGCGCCATGGAGGACCAGCTCGCCCTGGATGAAAGGGTGCTAGTGCTGGGTGAAGACATCGCTGATCCTCCAGGTGGGTGTCATCGGCACCACCAAGGGACTTTCCACCCGTTTCGGCGACCACCGGGTCCGCGCGACTCCGATCGCCGAGCAGGCGATCGTTGGCGCCGCCATCGGCGCCGCCTTGGGTGGCTATCGGCCAATCGCCGAGATCATGTTCTGCGACTTTCTGGCAGTGACCGCCGACCAGGTGGGCAACCATGCTGCGAAGTTGCGGTACATGTCGGGTGGCCAGACCCCGGTGCCGATCACGATCACGACGTTTGTCGCCGGTGGTCGATTCGGCGCGCAGCACACGCAGTCGCTCGAGGCCTGGTTCATGCAGACGCCGGGGATCAAGGTCGTCATGCCGTCCAACCCTTACGACGCCAAGGGACTGCTCAGCGCCTGTGTACAGGATGACGACCCCTGCCTGTTCATCCAACCGCTCGCTCTGATGTTCAACCTGAAGCAGGAAGTGCCGCTCGCGCCCTACACGGTGCCTCTCGGGTTGGCGAAGGTCGTGCGAGAAGGTGCCGATGTCACCATCGTCGCGTACGGCTCGCAAGTTCCCGCTGCCGTCGAGGCAGCCGAGAGCTGCGACGCGGATGGAATCTCGATCGAGGTGATCGACCTGCGCAGTCTGGTGCCCCTGGACATCGACACGGTTCTCACCTCAGCAGCAAAGACAGGACGGGTCATCGTCACGCACACCGCGACTGAGTTCTGCGGACCCGGCGCCGAGATCTCGTCTCAGGTGCACGAGGCGTTGTTCCACGAGCTGAAGGCTCCGGTGGCTCGCCTCGGCGCTCCGTACGCACCTATGCCGTTCGCACCCGAGGTGAGCTTCCATCCGGTTGCCACCGACCTCGCTGCTGCCGCGCGCAAGCTCGTGCGCGAGTGAGCTGCATCAACCAAAGGGACGTCCGGTGAATCTCTCAGGAGTGGTCGCCGTCGTCACCGGCGGAACAGGAACAATCGGCGGAGAAATCGCTGAGCAGTTAGAGAGGGCCGGCGCGATCGCGGTTCTCTGGGATCTGGACGCGTCGACGGCAGAGCGAATTGTCGAGTGCGACGTCAGCGACCAGTCGTCCGTCGAGGGAGCAATGAGGCTCACTGTCGAGCGCTTTGGAACGCCCAAGATCCTGGTCAATGTCGCCGGCATCTCCGGTGGTCTGTCCCAACGTGCCTCGGGGGTCCAGGTCGAGGAGGACTGGGACCGCGTCCTTTCACCGACCTCCAGCTGGGACGCTGTTCTCTCGATCAACGTCCTCGGAGTTGTAAACACAAGTAGGGCTTTCGCCAAGGCATTCGCTCAGGGAGCATCACTAACGAACGGATCGATTGTGAACATCACCAGCATCAGTGGTGGCCAGATCGCAGACCCGGCTCTCGCCGCCTACTCGACCAGCAAGGCGGCGGTCCACATGATCACCCGCCTGTCCGCGGCGGACTTCGGACCGCTGGGAATTCAGGTGAACGCCATCGCGCCGGGCTTCATGGAGACGCGGATGAAGCCCATGCCTGGGACCGAGGCAGCTCCGGCGCAGCCGACGGCTCAGGACGGTACGGCCACACGGATCGCGACCGCTACTCCACTCGGTGCCCGCAATGGGAAACCGTCCGACATCGCTGAGGCTGTCCTGGCCGTACTGGCTGCCGGTTTCGTGACCGGGCAGATCATCACCGTGGACGGCGGCCTGACCCAGCGGAGTCTGACCCGCCCGGCGTAGTCTGTCTGACTGTGGTGATCATCAAGTATTGAATCGGTCAATTAGTCGTGGCGGAGCATCATTTGCGGCTATGATCATAGTTAGGCGCCAAAGTTGTCGTCATCTCGAGAGGGGAGCGCCGCATGGAAACCAAGGTTCGAGACCGTGGAGCGCGAATGCGCATCCGGGACTACTTGATTGCGAACGGCACTGTCGAAGACCCCAGCGGCCGGGCCACTGCCGTCCTGAAGGATGCGGTCGGCTACACCGGCAGCAACGTCGGGTTCATCCAGCTCATCGCGGCCATGGATCGCGACGGTGAGCTGTCCGCGAGATCCAGGCAAGCGCACGTTCAAGATCGCGGCGACCGCGGCTGGCGCCGTCGCGACATCTCGTGCGGGAATCGGTTCGATGTCGGCGCCTGTCCGTGCCCGTCGATCTCGATTACGACAAGCTCGCTCAAGCACTTCTCCGCGAGGTCGCGCGCGCCATCGGGGGTCAGACCACAGCGCAGCAGTTCGCAGCTAGTAGCGATGCGGCCCGCCTCCGGGCCGAGCGTGACGACTACGCAGCCAGACTGGAAGAGGCGCGGCAGCAGATGAGTACGGTCTTGGCGGACTACTTGGCGCAGCCGACTAGCACAGGCGAGACCGTCGCTGCGCCGAGCGCTTCGGAGCAGGCAAGCTGATCGTTGCGCGATTGAATTGTTCGGCGACGCCGTTTGCCCTTGCGTGACGGGTCTTAGGCAGGCAGGTTTACCTGACTATGGACCGCTGCCTGCTGTCGTCCTCGGCATGGCCAGTTTTCAGCGCACATCCCGTCGCTGCTGTGAACTCTTGATGGCCGAGTTCAAACGAGTCGGAAACGTCCCCGCAGAGCAAAGCACGATGGTCGGTAGAAGCGCCGAGATCGCCGATGTCAGGCGACTGCTGACCACATCCCGAGTCGTCACCCTGGTGGGTCCTGGCGGAGTAGGAAAGACCAGGCTGGCGATCGAAGTAGCACGACGTGCCCAGCCGGCGTTCACAGGCGGAGTCTGGTTCGTCGCTCTCGCGGAGCTGACCCAACCCGACCTCATCGGGGCGAGCATCGCGACCAGCCTGGGCGGCCACGGCCGCGGTATGGCCGACGTGGCCGAGGTAGTCGGTGACCGGCAGATACTTCTCGTTCTCGACAACTGCGAGCATCTTGCAGACGCTGTCGCCGATGTCGTGGATGCGCTCCTTCCGCGGTGCCCCGGACTGAAGATCCTGGCCAGCAGCCGCGAAGCACTTCGCATTCCAGGCGAGGCGTTGTTTGCCGTTCACCCGCTCTCGGTGCCTGCCGAGGGAGAAGAACTCGCGCCGGGAGCAGCCAATCTGTACGACGCCGTTGCCCTGTTCCAGGCCCGCGCGAGCTCGTTGAACCCGTCGTTCGACCCAGTCGAGAACGAGGCCGACATCGTCAGGCTGTGCCAAAAGCTCGACGGACTCCCGCTCGCGATCGAGTTAGCCGCTGCGGCCTCGAACACGCTCCCGCTGCACGCGCTCTTAACTCGCGGGGACGTTGCCATGGTCCCAGGCGTCGGAAGCAGGCGAGGTATTCCGGCAAGGCACCAGAACCTGCGTTCGACCATGGATTACAGCTATGGGTTGTGTTCTGCGGACGCTCAACTCCTTTGGTCCCGAATGGCAGTTTTCCGCGGTGGTGCGCACCTGGAGGCAGTGGAAGCTGTGTGCGCTGGCGGTGCGCTGCAGCCTGACGACGTGTGGGTCGCGATCGGCGAACTCGTCGATAAGTCGGTCGTGATCTTTGAAGGATCGCGGTACCGCATGCTTTCGACGATTCGGAGCTTCGGACTTCAGCGATTGACCACTGCAGGTGAGCTTGGAAGTGTACGAGCCGCCCACTGCGCCTACTACGCGTCCTTGGCCAGCGAGCTCGACTCGGGATGGTTCGGTCCGGATCAGCCGGCGCTGCTCGACCGCCTGCTCAGGGAGCTCGCGAACGTGCGTGCCGCCCTGGAGTATTGCCTGCTCGAGCCAGGTCAGATCGAGACCGGGTTGCGGATGGCTACTGAGCTGTATGCCTTCTGGATGGGTGTGCTGCCACTGGAGGGCCGTCACTGGCTGGACCGGTTGCTCGCGGTGAAGGACATTCCGCAGGACGCGCGGATGCATGCCCTTTGGGTCTGCGGCTTCTTTACCGCAATCGCGGGAGATATCGACTCGGCCCGGAAGATGCTCAATGAATGCCTTGAGTTGGCCGAGGCCAGGGACGACCAGCTCGTGCTCGGGCATGCCTCGCAGTCACGAGGGATCACTGAGCTCCTCGGCGGAAATGTCGACGCCGCCATCGCCGACCTGGAGTTCGCGGTCTCCGTCGAGCGGGAGATCGATCCGAACAATCCGTTCCTGGTGGCAGCATTGGTGGACCTCGGCTCTACTCTCTGTTTCGCCGGACGGGTATCTGACGCGATCGAGGCACTTACCGAGGCCCGGGGGGCCTCGGAGGCCCGGGGGGAGCAACTCCTGCATGCGTGGACAAGCACCCTCCTAGGGCTGGCAGCGTTCATGGAGGGACGTTTCGACGAGGCCGCGGATTTCGCGCGCGCAGGTCTGCGCGGAAAGCGGGCGCTCGACAATCTCCTCGGCATGGGGTGGGCGATGGAGCTGCTCGCCTGGACTGCACTTTCCAACGGTGATGCCGAACGTTCAGCTCGGCTCCTCGGGGCGAACGAGGCGATGTCGACGCCTCTCGGCCACCATCTCTCGAGCCTCCCCAATCTTCTCGAGATGCATCGCGATCAGGAGGAGCTGACCAGAACAGCCCTCGGTTCCGCGCGCTTTGACGCCGTCCGTGGCACGGGAACTCTGATGTCTCAACAACAGGCGATCGCTTACGCACTGGGAGAAGACGATCCGGGGGAGTCCGGTGACGCCCCTGCGTTGGACTCCCTGCCACTGACGCCGAGGGAGCGCGAAATCGCCCACCTGGTCGCCGAGGGGATGACCAACAAGACGATCGCCGCCCATCTGGTCATTGCTCACCGGACCGTCGACACCCATGTCGACCACATCCTCACCAAGCTCGAGTTCTCCTCGAGAACTCAGATCGCGGCGCTTTTCGGTCCTGCCGGGTCGCGCCGAACCTGACGTGCCCACCACCTACGCCGCAGATACGTAGGTGGGATAGGTAGAACTACTGACGAGGCATCAGGCCCGTTGCGTGACGGTGGTCACGTGTTGACAGGCCCTTACCCTCTGGAGTTTCAATGATGCTTCGCCTCGTGACCAATGACCTTCATGAAGCATTCGACTATCCCCCTCCGATGTTTGATGCTGATGTCAGCGGCGACCAGCCCTGGGATCCCCCGGCACTGCCCGAGCACGAACGGCTCCGAGACCTTGCGAGCCGGCTCGCGGACCTGATTCCGGAGCCCACCCACCGGTTCTCGGAGGACCCGCTGAACCAGGCCAAGCTCCTGGGCCTGTTAAGCGACGCGGTCGACGCGCTGGTCGTGGCCGCGAGCGAGGAAGAGTTCCTCCTTGCCCGAGCGGCCGGCCCAGCCGTAGAGGTCGGGGAGAGCCCGACTTGGAGAGAGCTTCTGGTAGCGGCCCGCACGCACTGCGCGACGGTGGTTGTCCCGGCCAGCAGCCTGAGCGCCTGACCGCGCCGCGCGCAGTCCGGCCGTCACTCGTACTCGCCCCTTCGTTGAGGAGTTTCTCCCAATGTCCTTGATCAACTCGACCCGCAGAGGGTTAGTCCCCGGCACCGAACCACGGCTCAGTGCTGTGGCGGACGACGTCTACGCCATTGTCCAGCCTGACGGATCCTGGGGGCTGAGCAACGCCGGTCTAGTCGTATCCGAGGGCGAGGCCTTGCTCGTCGACACCTTCTTCACCGAACAGCGGAATGACGTGCTTCGGGTGCTCGTCGACTCGGTCGCTCCCGTTGCTCCAAAGTACCTGGTCAACACTCACCACCACGGGGACCACGTGCACGGCAACGGCTGGTTCCCCGAAGCCATTGTGATCGCCCACCGATCGACCCGCGAAGCCATGGTCCGCCTGGACCCGAGCGTTTCGGCGCGACGGTTCAGCGACGTCGATTTCGGCGAGACGAAGCTGGCTCTGCCGTCCGTCACCTTCCTCGACTCTCTCCGCTTACATGTGGGTGTGCTCGTCGTGGATCTGATCACACCCGCGACGGCTCACTGCCCTGGCAACACAGTTGTCCACGTCCCTGAGCGAGGGGTCCTCGTCGCTGGAGATCTCCTGCTCCGAGGTTGCACTCCGACGTTCGTCGGCGGAAGCGCGAAGGGTTTCCTCGACGTGATTGCAAGCCTGCGGTCGCTCTCCCCCCGGGTCGTGATCACCGGCCATGGTGCGGTGTGCGGTCCAGAGATCCTGGACGAGACGGCGGAGTACGTCGCCTTCATCGTCGCCACCGCTGAGGAAGCCGTGCGTACTGGCCGATCTCCTCTGGAAGCGGCGCGGTTGGCGGACCTCTCGCAGTTCAGTGATTGGCACGACTCAGAGCGAATCGTGGGGAACCTGTACCGAGCAATGTCAGAGGTTCTCGGCGGAGGGATCGACCTGCCGGCCATGTGGCGCGACACCAGCACCTACTTGGGGCACGGGGTGCAGAGCCGTGCATGAGCTCACCCACCTCGCCGTGCGGCAGCTGCGATGAAGATCGTCAGCCACCAGACTCCAGCGGGCCCGCGGGCCGGCGTCGTCGTAGGCGACAGGATTGTCTCTGTCGAGACGATGCTCGAGGCGCGTGAACCGATCGTTGACATATCGGCTCTACTCAGCCTGGGGGACGACACGCTCCTACGTCTGGCCGAACGCGCCGGCGAGCTCGGTACGGCAGACGTGTTCGCAGACGGCACGGTACCGCTGTCCTCGTCGCGGCTCCTCCCGCCGATCCTCCGGCCACCGACCATCCGCGACCACATCGCGTTCGAGGAGCATGCCACCAGGCAGTTCACCAGACCCGTGCCGGAGGTCTGGCGACGTCGTCCCATCCACTACTACTCGAACACATCCAGAATCGTCGGGCACGGAGCACCGGTCCAGGTGCCGGAGACCGAACGCCTCGACTACGAGCTGGAGCTGGCGGTCGTGGTCCGCGACGAGTGCAGTGATCTTGCGCAGCAAAACGCGCTCGACCATGTCTTCGGTTTCGTGATCATGAACGACTGGAGCGCGCGGGACCTCCAAGCCGACGAGATGGCTTACGGCCTCGGGCCTGCCAAGGGCAAGGACTTCGCGACCTCGCTCGGGCCGTGGGTCGTCACAGTTGACGAGATGGCCCCGTACCTGAAGGACGGCGTCCTCGATGTGGACTGCCAGGTGCGGGTCAACGGTGATGTCTGGGCCTCAAGCAATGCTGGTTCCCAGGCACACACCTGGGGTCAGATGCTGGCGCACGCCTCCCAGGACAGCGTCCTGTTGCCCGGCGACGTAATCGCCAGTGGCACGGTCGGCGGCTGCTCGATCGGCGAAGCAATCCGCAAGGGCTTCGACGCGAGGTACCTCCTCCCTGGAGATGCTGTCGAGCTGGACGTCCAAGGCATCGGCGTCCTCGCCAACACGATCACTCCCAGCCGATCTCACGCAGGTGTCAGCAAGTATCGCGCACCGTCGTTGCCGCCCATGCCCGAACCGCTCACCACATCCTGACCGGTCCCGGTCCCGATCGAACGGAGAATCACATGCCCTTCATTGTCGCCGAGCCGTGCATCGACGTCCTCGACAAGGCCTGTGTCCAACAGTGCCCGGTCGACTGCATCTATGAAGGCAAGACGATGGCCTACATCCACCCTGACGAGTGCGTCGACTGCGGTGCTTGCGAGCCAGTCTGCCCCCAGGAAGCCATTTTCTACGACGAGGAACTTCCCGACAAGTTCGAGGACTACAAGGACGCGAACCTCGCGTTCTTCGACGATCTCGGGAGTCCCGGCGGTGCCAAGTTCATCGGTCCCCAGTCTCACGACGCCCCGCTCGTCCTGCAGATCTTGAACGCTCGCGGAAGCGTCAGCGGCAGCTGATTAGCGAACGCGACTCACTCACTCCAACAAGATCGGTAGAAAAGTGAAATTCATCGTCGACCTGGGAACGTGCGAGAACCACGGCCAGTGCACCTACCTTGCGCCGGACCTCTTCGTTCTCGATGACGCCGGCAAGCTGACCTACCGCGCAGAGGCCGATGGGGAGTATGTCTCGCCGGCCCTCGACGACGATGCGATCGAGGACGTCCAGGAAGCAGCGGACATGTGCCCGGTCCAGGCGATCCGGGTGCAGGCCTGACGTGGGTGACAACGCGCCCTGCGTGATCGTTGGCGCTTCTCTCGCCGGTCTCCGCGCAGCCGAAGGCCTGGTGAAGGCGACGTGCGCCCGCGACGTCGTGGTCTACGGCGCAGAGCAGCACCTGCCGTACAACCGGCCGCCGTTGTCCAAGGCCGCGCTCGTAAGGGAGATCGTCGACACCGACTTCTTCCGGATCCCTCCCGCGCTCGAGGGCGTCGACTGGTGCCTGGGTGATCCAGTCGCCAATGTCGACCTAGCGAACCGCACGCTCGTGACCGAGTCGGGACGGAGCCAGACCTGGGCCGGTCTGATCATCGCCTCTGGCCTCCGGCCCCGTCGCTTGGAGCTGCCAGGACCGCTGGGGGGCCGCCATGTGTTGCGGACGGCCGATGATGCGCTCCGTCTCAAGGTCGCGCTCGTTCCGTCCGCGACGGTCATGATCGTCGGGGCCGGTTTCATCGGGTGTGAACTCGCCATGACCTTGACCGGCCTCGGTCTCGACGTGCATCTGATCGAACCGATGGCTCTCCCGATGTCGCGTGCCATCGGAGATCAGGCTGCTGCCGCAGTTCGTGATCGGCTCCTAACCGCAGGCGTGCATCTCCACCTCGGCGTGCAGCCGCTGGAGTGCATCGGCGACACCACGGTGCGTGGCGTTCGGCTCAGCGACGGCAGCGTTATAGAAGCCACAGTCCTGGTCGAATCTGTTGGGTCTATACCGAACGTCGAGTGGCTGGCTGGCAACGACCTGGATCTCTCGGACGGAGTCCTGTGCGATGGCGAGCTGCGCGTCGCGGGCCGCGGAGACGTGCTTGCTGCGGGTGACATCGCTCGCTTTCCCCATCCACTCGCGCGAGGGATTCAAGGCCGGATCGAGCACTGGATGATGGCCGGCGACACGGGAAGGCGTGCCGGGAGGAACCTCGCTTTCCATCTCGCCGGCGACGAGGTCGTGACCGACTTCGCGCCCATGCCCTCCTTCTGGTCGGATCTGGGCGCGCATCGACTGCAGTCATTCGGCATGCTCGGGCAGGGGAGCGAAGACGTCCGGGTGCTCGAGGGGGAGCTCGACGGCGACGTCGCAGTCGGCTACCACCGAGACGGCAGCTTGGTGGGCGTCTTCCTCATCGGCCTTGGGTCGCGTTACCAGCACTACCGGGGCCTTGTTTCCCAGACTCTTGATGCTGCACGCCTGGAAGTCAGTGCATGAGTGTTCACGCGAGCGACTCCGAGAGACCGGCAGGAGTGACAGAGCAGGTCGGTCTGCTCGACGCGATGGGCTCGACGCGCAATGTTCGATGGTTCACTGACGCTCCCGTACCTGACGAGCTCATCCAGACTCTCCTCTGGGCTGCCACCAGGGCTCCGAGCCCGGGCAACAGCCAGGGCTGGGACTTCCTGGTGATCGACGACGCCGAGGTCAAGCGCGAAATCGCACGCGCGATCAGTCCCCTGCTCGAACGGGTGCAGGCCAGCAGCCCGGCGCCAGGCGGCGAGGCGATGCGAAGCGGATCCATTAACTTGCTGGCGAGCTTGGCAGACCTCCCAGCGATCGTCTTCGTCTGCGGGCGAGCGGTTTTCCCACCGGCAAAGCCACGGGCCGACATGATGTACTCCGCCGTCTACGGAGCCGCCCAGAACCTGTTGCTTGCCGCTCGTTCGGTCGGGCTCGGCGCTGCGATGACTACGTTCCACTCAGACTTCGAGGCAGAGATTCGCCCGTTGCTCGGGGTGCCCGACGATGTGCATCTTGCAGCCATGATTCCGCTCGGGTGGCCGGCCCGACCGTTTGGCCCGGTCAAGCGCAAGCCGCTGGACGAGGTCGTCCGACGGAACCACTGGACCAGGATGGGCATCGACCCGAGGTAGTAATACGTCCGACCGGATCAGGACAGGCCGGCGATAAAGTCGCGAAGATGACCGGCGACCACCTCGGACTGCGTCCAGTAAACGGGGAGCCGATCTGACGGGACAATGATTTGCTGTGTCCTCGGAAGGTCGCGCTTCAGGCGCGCATCGCCGGGGAAGACCGGGTCGAGCTCGTTGGAGAGGGCGAGGACCGGGCACTTCAACTTGTCGAGGTGCTGGACGGGCAGGAACGTGTACACCGCATGGAAGGCTGCGTAGGCGTGGTCAGGGTGCTTGGTCACCCCAGCGACCAGCCGGCTGCGCATCTCCGCCTCGTAGGCATCCGGTTCCCAGTTGAACACCGACAAGAGGTGCTCACCGTCATCGGTGAACTCAGGCACGGGAGGCACACTCTTGTTCTGCCTCACCTCGTCGTCGTAGTAGGGGAGACCGCTCACCACGAGCCCGTCGACTCTTTCCGGGATCAGGGTCGCGATGGCGAACGCAAAGCTCGCGCCGGTGTGCACGCCGTATAGGACCAGGTTGTCGAGATCGAGGGCCTCGATCCCTTCGACGAGGGTCTTTGCGTACTCCTCGATTGTCGTGAGGGCCGGAGGACGATCCGACTCTCCGTAGCCGGGAGTGTCGAACGCGATCACCTGGCAGTCCTCGTTAAGCAGCGGCACGAGGCGGTTGAAGGCGCTGTAGTTCAGGGGCGTCTCGTGGAACAGGGCGATCGTCTGCGGCCCCGAGCCGGAACGTGAGTAGTGCACTTGGCCCCACCGTGTCTCCACGTATCCACGCATTTCAGTTCTCCTCTGCCATTTTTGGCTCAAGCTCGGGTGCAATGCCCGGACCGAGCGGGACCATCTCGAACTCGGAGAGGTCGAGGGTTTCGAACTGCTCCGAGTGCTTCTCCCGCCCCCAGGGCCAGAGAACCGGGACACCGCCCCGATCGCGATACCAGTTGTCGCAGAGGTTGTAGGTGGTGCTCTCGGCGGCGGCGCCAAGGTCGTCACAGAACCGCTGGGTCGCCTCGGGTGTGGGTGCGATGGCGACCCGATCGCGTTCGATCAGGTCGAGAGCCTGCATCAGGAATCGACTCTCGTCCTCGAGTGAGGACGGGATTGCTAGCGAGTTCACCGGCGCGAAGGGGCCGCTCAGCAGGAAGAAGTTCGGCATGTGGGGGAGTGCGACGCCACGGTAGGAGAACACCGAGGTCCTGCCATAGCTCGTCGACTGTCACGCCGTCGGTCCCCTCGACGTGCATAGGACGCATGTAGGCATGACTGTCGAAACCCGTCGCATACACGATGAGGTCGAGCTCGTGGAGCTGGCCGTTGCCATCAATCAAGCCCCGAGGTTCGATTCCTTGGATCGGTCCGAATACGGGGGTGACGTTGTCCTGCTGAATAACCCGGTAATAGTCGGGCGACTTGGGGATGCGCTTGCAGCCCAGCTGGTAGTCCGGGGTGAGCTTCCTCACGAAGCTCGGGGTCCTTGACCTGGTCCTCCAGCACCTGCAGGAAGCGTTTGCGTCATCTCGTCGCGCTCAGGACCAGGCTGGAGCTTCCAGTTCTCGCTGCCATCAGTCTTGATCTTCAGCTTGCGCATCCGTTCGTCCCAGTAACGGCGGAGGAAGGGGACCGCGAGGAGAGTCTTCTCCACCGCGCTGATCGGGGTGTTCTCCTTCACCTGGATCCACTGAGGGGTCCGCAAAAAGTGCTCCACACTGTGACCGCGCTTCCCGAGCTCGCTCACGATCTGGATGCCACTCGAACCTGTTCCGACGACGCCGATGCGCCGACCCGTGAGGTCCACGGAGTGGTCCCACCGAGCCGAGTGGAAGGAAGGCCCTTCGAACGTCTGCATGCCGGGGATCTCAGGGATGGCTGGGCGGTGCAGGAACCCGGTGCCTGCGTAGATGACGTCGGCCGTCCAGGTCTCGCCCGACCTGGCCGTGAGGGTCCAGCGGCCGTTCTCGAAGACCGTCGAGATCAGGTCAGTGCCGAAACGTATGTGACGCAGCAGGTCGCAACGTTCCGCGACGTCGTTGAGGTACGAACGGACCTCGGACCCCGGCGCATACCGACGCGACCAGTGCCGGCTGCGCGCGAATGGGAACTCGTAGCTGCGGGTGATGACGTCCACGTGGAGACCGGGGTAGGTGTTCTCGCGCCAGGTGCCGCCCACTTCGTCTGACTTCTCGAAGATGGTGAACGCCTTGCCGGCCTTCTTTAGCTTGTGGCCGATGAACAGGCCGGACATGCCTGCTCCGATGACGGCGATGTCCAGGTCTTGACTCACGCTCGGGACTCCTTGGCAATTGTTGTGGCTGAGATGGGGTGGACCAGCGTGTGTCTCCCAGCCCGTCAGGTGGAACTCGTACATCGGCTGCGGTCTCAAGCCCCGTGCTCGAGGCGGGGGACCAGCGCTGAGAGAAAGCGAGCGGCATCCGCGCCGTCGACCAGGCGGTGGTCATAGGTGAGCGACAAGAACGCGAAACTGCGGATCGCGATGCTGGGCTCTGGTCCCTCGATTGCCGTCGGTCTCCTCCGCACCGCCCCGACTGCGAGAACCGCGCTCTGACCTAGCGGAAGGAGTGGCGTGGCGAACAAGATCGGGCCGGCAAGGCCCACCACGGAGAACGTCGCAGAGGTGGTGGTGGAGCCACCGGAGATAACTCGTAGCTGAAGGGCAGCTGCGTCTAGGCCGTCTGCATGCGTGATGACTAGGTGATCGTCGAAGGTGCGCCCGTCGGGGTCCAAGCCGAGGTGAACAGCGTGGTGATAAGTCGCCGACCCGGCCGCGAGATCGAGGGTCGCGTTGAGGACGGGGTGTTCCGGGAGCATCGCGACTGCAGCAGAGGCGACATGGGCCAGGAGGCCATAGGGCGTCGTATCAGTGCTCTGTGAGCGGCTGAGTTCGACCAGAGCGGACAGGTCGGCTTCTACGACTGCCGTCAACTGTGCTGACTCGCCCAGCGACGACATGGCCCGGCGGGCGGCATCGAGGCGGGCTTCAGAAAGAGGAGCAACAGTTCCACGGCGCGCTTCGGTTTCCACCGAAATGCGCCGGGGCGCACGTTCCCGCAGCGCTACAGAGGTCGCCGCCGGCCGCGCCTCTTTGATCCCGCCCTCAGCACCCCGCGCTTGTAGATCTGCGAGCCGGATTCGACCACCGGGACCAGTGCCCAGGACTAACCCGAGATCCACCTCTCGCTGGGCGGCAACTCTCCGTACGACGGCTGTCGCGAGCACGTCTGCGACGTGGTCACCTTCTTCGATCGACTGCCGGGGATCGGGAACGGGGCCGCCGACATGACGCTCCAGGTCGCGCAGCGTGACCCGACTGGCAGGTCCGGTCGCAGGAATCCCTGCGAGGTCCACCCCGATGCTCTGCGCCCGCCGACTCACTGCAGGGGTGGCTAGCGCCGCAGCTGCATCAGTCAGTGTCGCGAGCTCGGGCATCACAGCTCCTCATCAGGTTGGTGTGCCAGCCGCGCCCTTGGCGAACGCGGCCAGGCAATAATGATCGTAACACTATAAAGGTCAAGTTGAGAACCATAGAGCTGATCGATGGAGAGAGCGGGCTCTAGTAGGTCAGGGCAAGTGCCCCGGCGTTGCCTCAGTCGAGCTCTGTTGCCCTAGCCGCCCTTCTAGTGGGGTTGACTAACATCACTATCGGGCCTACTTTGAAGTCTCTTTATGATGGTCCCACAATGGTTAGACCATCACTGGACGGAGGCGTAGAGATGTCGACTGATCAGATCGCGGGATCCTCGGGACCCCAGGTCGAGGGTGACGCTGCGGAGCAGGCGGCCAAGGCCGAGTTCGAGCGGCTCGCGGGGTCGACCGGTGCGCGCATCCAGGAAGTGCTCAAGACCGAGACACGTCCTGTGCCCGAGTTTCTGACCGAGACCACTGCGACCGACCTCGGAACCGAGGGAATTCCGATCGACAGGTACCTCTCGCGCGAGTTCCACGAACTCGAGATTAAGAAGGTCTGGCGACGTACCTGGCAGATGGTTGGGCGGGAAGAGGACATTCCCAAGGCCGGCGACCACTTCGTCTACGAGATCGTCCACGACTCCTTCCTGATCGTCCGCAATAGGGATGGCAGCATCAAGGCCCTGACGAACGCGTGCTTGCACCGCGGGCGTCGGCTCCGGTCCGAAGGTGGCTGTGTGCCGGAGTTCCGGTGCCCGTTCCACGGGATGACCTGGGACATCGACGGGAGCTTCCAGGAGAACCCGAGCACCTGGGACTTCCCGCAGGTCGACCCCGAGAAGTTCAACCTGCCGCAGGCGCGGGTCGAGACCTGGGGTGGCTGGATCTTCATCAACATGGACCGGAACGCGCCGCCGTTGAACGAGTACCTCGAGGGGCTGGACGAACACTTTGCCGGCCGCCCGCTCGAGAAGCGCTTCAAGGCAGGCCACATCGCGAAGGTGATCCCCGCGAACTGGAAGGTCGTCCAAGAAGCCTTCATGGAGTCCTTCCACCTGATCGCAACCCACCCGCAGCTGATCGGAAGTACTGCAGACGAGAGCTCGCAGTACGACGTGTGGCCCGACAAGCGCCACATCAGCCGAACGATCACCGTGGCCGGCTATGCGAGCCCCCACATCACCGGCTCGGACGACGATGCGGTGATGGCGAGCTACCTACAGAACCGTCAGTACTACGGTCGGACACTGGCTGGACGCGACCTTGTTGCGGACGAATCGATGAAGCCCGCCGTCGGCCAGACCCCGCGCCAGTTCATCGCCAGCATGCTGCGTGACCAGCTCAAGCCGCTCTTGGGTGAGGAAGGTGCCGAGGAAGCGACCGACTGTGAGCTCCTTGACCCGATCTACTACTCGCTGTTCCCGAACTTCGCGCCGTGGATGGCTGCGGGGCCGTCGATCGCCTACAGGTTCCGGCCGAACGGTGATGACCACGAGTCGTGCATCTTCGACGTCTACATGATGAGCCCGGTGCCTCCGGGTGAAGAGATGCCTCCGCCCTGCGAGGTGCACTGGCTCGAGCCGGATCAGCCCTGGACCGACGCCGAGGAGCTGGGCCGCCTTGGCCCGGTTCTCAACCAGGACGACAACAACATCCCCGAAGTTCAGCGGGGGCTCAAGGCGCTCGAGCGCTTCGGCAGGGGGCTGACGATCTCCCGGTACCAGGAGTCAAGGATCCGGCACTTCCATCAGACGTTGATGGAGTACATCGAGACTCCGTGACAACGACGTGCGCACACGTTCAACCACCAGTGAGGCACGCATCCCGTCATGGGAGGCGAAGGGAGAAGATGAAGATGAAGGTCAGACACCCGCTCTGGAACCACGAGTACGAGCAGCAGGCCGATGGCACCGTGCGGATCGTCGACCTCGACTCCGGCGAGACCGGCGTCTACGACCGGCGGGGGCACCGCATTTTCGGGCGATCTCACGCGATTCGATCCGCAGCTCCTGGACTGGGTGGGCGGCAAGCCTCTGCCCGAAGCTGTTCCTGAGTCGACCATTTGAGGTCGGGGGATGGGATTGTTGGAGGGCCGCGTGGCTGTGGTCACTGGAGCGGCGCAGGGTCTCGGCTTAGCCATGGCTGAGACGTTTGCTCGCGAGGGCGCCCGCGTCGTACTCGGAGACATCGACGGCGAGGCGGCTGTCGCAGCCGCGGACAAGTTTCCAGTCGGCACTGCGCTCGGCGTCGCTTGCGACGTAACCCGTGCCGACGACGTGACAGCCCTCGTCTCGCGAGCCATGGAGGCCTACGGCTCGGTGGACGTCATGGTCAACAACGCGGGCATCACCCGGGACGCGTCGCTGCGCAAGATGACCGAAGACCAGTTCGACCAGGTGATCTCGGTCCACCTCAAAGGGTGCTGGCTCGGTATCCGCGAGGCCGGAGCAGTGATGCGTGAGCAGGGTAAGCGGATCGATCATCAACATCTCGTCTCTGTCGGGCAAGGTCGGACTGCCCGGCCAGACCAACTACTCCGCTGCCAAAGCGGGAATCGTCGGCCTGTCCAAGGCCGCAGCAAAGGAGCTCGCCAGAGGCGGCGTGCGCGTGAACGTCATCCAGCCGGGCCTCATCCGGTCGGCGATGACCGAGGCGATGCCGCAGGAGATCTGGGACCAGAAGCTCGCAGAGATCCCGCTCGGACGGGCGGGCGAGCCTGCCGAGGTTGCGAACGTCGCGCTGTTCCTGGCGTCAGATCTGGCCTCGTACCTCACTGGGACGGTCACAGAGGTCACCGGCGGACGGCTGATGTGACCGCGCATCGCAGTGCCCACGATAAGAAGAACCATCATGCGTGAAGCGGTCATTTGCGAGCCGGTCCGGACACCGGTCGGAAGATACGGCGGCAGCTTCAAAACCCTCACCACAGTCGATCTCGCGGTTGCGGCACTGCAGGGCCTTCTGGAGCGGACCAGCCTCGATCCCAGTCTGATCGAAGACGTTCTGCTCGGCTGGTGCAACGGGAACAGCGAGTCGCCGGCGCTCGGCCGCGTCGTGGCCATGGACGCAGGTCTGCCCGTGGACGTTCCCGGGTACCACCTCGACCGGCGATGCGGTTCGGGTCTGCAAACGATCATCAACGCTGCGATGGCCGTGCAGCTCGGCCACCAGGACGTGGTTGTCGCGGGCGGCGCCGAAAGCATGAGCAACGCGGCCTTCTACTCTCTCGACCTCCGCTGGGGAGCACCTGCTGCAGGCGTGAAGTTGCACGACGGACTCGCCCGAGCGCGCGCCACCGCAGGCGGCCGGGACCACCCGGTTCCCGGCGGAATGCTCGAGACAGCCGAGAACTTGCGACGCGAGTACAGCATCAGTCGCGAGGCGCAGGACCAGTTGGCCGTCGAGTCGCACCGACGAGCAGTCGCAGCGCAGACCTCCGGGGTGTTCGCGGAGGAGATCGTTCCGGTGACCGTTCCAGGAAGGCGCGGCGACACCGTCGTTGACACCGACGAGCACCCGCGAGCCGACACCTCGGTGGAGAGCCTGGCCAAGCTTCCGCCGGTACTGCTTGCAACCGATCCGGAAGCAACGGTCACGGCAGGCAACGCCAGCGGGCAGAACGACGCTGCGGCCACTGTGCATCGTCACGACCCCTGAGCGGGCGTCACAGCTCGGGCCTACGTCCGCTCGTTCGTCTCGTTGCCTGGGCGGCGGCCGGTGTGCCTCCTCGGACGATGGGCATCGGTCCGGTCCCGGCCACCGCACGGGCGCTCAAGGCGCTCGACCTGACCCTCTCCCAGGTCGACGTGATCGAGCTCAACGAAGCATTCGCCGCGCAGGCCCTGGCTGTGATGGCCGAGTGGGGCTTCAGCGAAGCCGACCACGGGCGCACCAATATCCATGGGTCGGGCATCTCTCTTGGACACCCGGTGGGAGCGACCGGCGCCCGCATGGTCGGGAGCCTGGCGCGCGAGCTGCACCGTCGCGACGGCCGATACGGTCTGGCGACGATGTGCATCGGCGGCGGACAGGGTCTCGCCGCAGTCTTCGAGCGGGTCGGTTGATGGACAAGGTGGTGCTCCACGGCGGCAGACGCCGTAACCGACGTGTTCGACGGGGCGTCCGTCGCTGCTGGGTGGGTTCGGCATCGCGGGCATCCCCAGCGTCCTGATCGACGCTCTGCTCGACCATGGAGCCGACGATCTCGAGGTGATCTCCAACAACTGCGGCGTCGACGACTGGGGGCTGGGCAAGTTGTTGTCCGCCGGTCGCATTCGTCGGATGGTGGCGTCGTATGTCGGCGAGAACAAGGAGTTCGCTCGTCAGTACCTGTCCGGAGAGCTCGAGGTCGAGCTGACGCCGCAGGGAACTCTTGCGGAGCGCATGCGAGCGGGTGGCAGCGGCATCGCGGCGTTCTACACCGCGACCGGCGTCGGCACCCAGGTCGTGGACGGCGGACTCCCTGGAAGTACGACGCCGAGGGCGCGATCGCGGTGGCATCGCCGGCCAAGGAAGTCCGGCAGCTCCACGCTCGTGCGACCGTGGGCGACTTCGTTCTCGAGCAGGCCCTCTTCGCTGACTTCGCTCTGGTGCGCGCATGGAAGGGCGACCGCCACGGCAACCTCGTCTACCGCGACTCCGCGCAGAACTTCAATCCGCTTGCCGCGATGTGCGGGCAGATGACGATCGCCGAGGTAGAGGAGCTCGTTGAGCCAGGTGAACTCGAACCGAACGCGGTTCATACACCGGGGGTCTTCGTGCAGCGTGTCGTCGCCCTCACGCCAGAACAGGCGTCAGACAAGCGCATCGAGAAGAGAACTGTGCGGCCCCGCCCCGCAACCTCGGAAGGGCACTGACATGGATTGCCGAACCGAGACCACCTCCCTGTTGCGCCGCCTCAAGTTCCGGGCATCACCGTGCTCCGCAGCACACGTGGCTGCCCACCTCGTGACCGACGGCCTGAGCATCATCCGCGACCGAGCAGACAGCCTCGTGCGGCTGCTGGGTCCAGGCAACGGCCACCGAAGACCGAGAGGGCCGCCTGATGGCATGGGACCGCGACGGGATGGCGGCGCGTGCCGCCGCAGAGCTGTCAGATGGGTCCTACGTGAACCTCGGCATCGGACTACCGACCCTCGTTCCCAACTTCGTCCGCGACGACGTAGAACTCGTCCTGCAGAGCGAGAACGGCATCCTGGGCGTCGGTGCCTACCCGTACGAGGGCGACGAGCACCCAGACCTCATCAACGCAGGCAAGGAGACCGTCACGGTCCGTCGAGGCGCGTCATTCTTCGACTCCGCCGCCTCCTTCGGCATGATTCGGGGCGGCAAGATCGACGCAGCGATCCTCGGTGCCATGCAGGTCTCCGCCAAGGGTGACATCGCGAACTGGATGATCCCCGGGAAGATGGTCAAGGGCATGGGCGGCGCGATGGACCTGGTCCATGGCGCCAAGAAGGTCATCGTGCTGATGGAGCATACGGCTAGCGACGGCGCCTTCAAGATCGTCAACGAGTGCTCCCTGCCCTTCACCGGACTGGGAGTCGTTCAGCGGATCATCACCGACCTCGCAGTCATCGACGTGGAGTCGACCGGCCTGCGACTCGTGGAACTTGCCCCAGAGATCACCGAGGACGAAGTTCGCGAGAAAACCGAACCGGACCTGCATTGATGATGATCTCGCTGGAGGAGACTGGGCGCCCGATTCGAGATCGAAGATGCACTGCGCCGCTATGCCCGCGGCGTCGATCGCCGCGACCCCGAACTCATGATGTCGGCCTACCACCACGACGCGACCGACAGTCGCCCCTACCTGCCAGGCGGGGTCGTTGCTGCATCGCCGGGTGAGCTCGCGGACCGGGCAATGGAAAGTTTTGACGGCACGCTGGCGTTCAGCCAGCACCACCTCTCGAATGTCACCATCGAGCTTGACATCAAGGCCGGTCGAGCGGCGTCCGAGTGCTACGTGCTGGCGTTCCATCCCCGAGCGATCCCGAGGAGCGCCAACGGCGCACACCGTGATGCTATCAGTGTGGTCGGCGGTCGCTACCTCGACCGGTGGCTCCTACGATCAGGGAGCTGGGCCATCATCGAGCGAGAGATGGTCGTTGACTGGTCGCGTCGCGATCTCGACGGACAAGTCATGTTCGACAGCCTCGACTCGTCGCTGTCGGCCGGTATAGGAGAGAGCGATCCTTCGTGGTCACTCCTGCGGCGCTGAACTTAGGGTAGCAAATCACAATAATGATGAAGTACCATCAATGATGGTTCATCATCATTAGGAGCTTGCAATGGAGTCAATGACGATCGCCGTAATCGGCGCGGGTCCGGCTGGCCTCTACCTGGCTGACGAGATGGTTCAGCAGACCGAGCGAGACGTCCGGGTCGACATCTATGACCGCCTGCCCACACCCTTCGGACTGCTTCGATACGGGGTTGCCCCGGATCATCTGAAGATGAAGGCGCTCGCGGTGCCGCTACAAAGAACGCTTGACGATGAGCGCGTGCGGTTCATCGGAAACGTAGAAGTCGGTCGAGACGTCAGCATTGCCGAGCTCCGTGAGCACTACTCGGCCGTCGTCTACACCTATGGTGCGGCGGGCGATCGGAAGCTCGGTGTCGCGGGTGAGGACCTCGGAGGATCCGTCTCTGCTGCGGAGTTCGTCCGCTGGTACTCGGGTCACCCGGACGCTGCACCTGGTGCGGGCCACACCCTTTCCGGCACCACCTCGGTCGTCGTGATCGGCGCCGGCAACGTCGCACTCGACGTCACCCGCATGTTGGTGAAGTCGGCGACAGAGCTCTCTGCAACGGACCTACCGGATGCGGTGCTGGACGCGCTCGAAGAGTCTTCCGTCAGCGATGTCCACCTCCTCGTGAGGCGAGGCCCAGCACAGGTCAAGTTCACCTCCAAGGAACTCCGCGAGCTCGGCGAGCTGGAGGGGGTGGACATGGTCGTGGACCCTGCTGCTCTGGACCTGTCGCCAGAAGACGCCGCAGTGGTGGAGAGCAACCGTGCGCTCGCCAGAACTGTCGACATCCTTCGTGATTGGTCTGGTCGCTCGGCCACCGACGCAGGGCGGCGGGTTCACGTTCACTTCTGGAGCTCTCCGCAGGGGATGACGGGGGCCGACGTGGTCGAAAGCGTGGTCGTCGGCAACACGAGTGGGGGAGCGAGAACGCGCACGGTTCCGGCCCAGCTCGTCGTGCGGTGCGTCGGCTACCTGGGTTCTTCGCTCGACGGGCTCCCGTTCGACGACGAGTCCGGGACGATTCCCGAACGACCAGGGGCGAGTGCTTCGCGATGGCGCCGTTTCCACTGGCGAGTACGCCGCAGGCTGGATCAGCCGCGGCCCTGTCGGCGTGCTCGGGACCAATCGAGCCGACGCGACGGGGGTAGCGGAGCGCCTGCTCGCGGACAAGCTCGCAGATCGCCCTGTGTGGAATGCGCCGGAGGAGCTGAAGAGTCGCGGCGTGGACGTCGTTGTCTGCGATGGCTGGAAGGCGATCGACCACGGGGAGATCGAGCTCGGCCAGGCACGCGGTGCCAATCGCGCAAAGATCGCCACCTGGGAAGACCTCCTCGCATTGGCGGCGCGCTAGCCGTCCATGCTGTGGGCCGACGTGTCGCGAACGAACAGCACAGCGGTAGTGCTCTGATCATTATTAACCGCACCAGTTCCTGCCCAGTTTCGCGCTTGAGCGCAAGCATCTTTGATGGTGGTCTTCCATTATTGATGTTGGATCATGTATAAAGGCCCGAGAACGTGACAAGCGCCACTGTGGGGTTGGCTGTTGCCGATATCTGCGGTGTCCGACCATGACGACCTGACGAAGGCGATGACCTCAGATGGGCACACGCGTACTCAGCCGGGTCGACCGGGCAGCCAGGCCGTTCGGTGACTTCATGGCCTTCTCTATGGACACCTTTGTTGCGATGTTCCGGACCCGCCTGAACTGGCGTGAGTTCGTCCAGCAGTGTTGGTTCGTGACCAGCGTTTCGCTGGGACCCGCCATTCTGCTGGCCATCCCGTTCGTGGCGCTGGTGACCTACCAGTTCAACAACGTGCTCAGCGAGATCGGAGCGATCGATCTCTCGGGCTCGGGGACCGCACTCGGAACCGTGACCCAGATCGGGCCTACCGCGACGACCTTTGTGATCGCAGGCGCAAGCTCCACGGCAATCTGCGCTGATTTGGGTGCCCGCAAGATCCGGGAGGAACTTGATGCGATGCAGGTCCTGGGCATCGACCCGATCCAGCGTCTCGTCGTTCCCCGGGTGCTTGCCACCGCGGTCAACGCGTTCCTTTTGAACGGCGTGATCGTTCTCATCGGTCTCGCCGGCGGCTACGGGTTCGCGGTATTCCTGCAGGGCGCGAACCCGGGCCAGTTCGTCGAGTCGCTCACGATGCTGGTCGGTTTCGGGGACCTCGTGCACGGCGAGATCCGGGCGGTCGTCTTCGGGCTAGTCGGCGCATTGATCGGGTGCTACCGCGGGATGACCGCAGACGGCGGGCCGCAAGGTGTCGGCAACGCCGTCAACGAAACCGTCGTCTTCACCTTTATGGCCTTGTTCCCCATCAACATCATCCTCACCCAGATCCCGTACTCCCTCGGCATCCTCTGAAAGGCGCAGACCACATGGCACAGCACAGTGATGCGCGAGAGCGCCGTACTCCCGGGAGCGGGGTCTTCCGTACGGCCCTCGGCCTGCTCGACGACATCGGTCAGCAGTCGGTCTTCTACGGCAGAGCCATCGCCTGGAGCCCCAGAGCCGTACGGCGCTACAAGCGAGAGCAGGTCCGACTCATCGCCGAGGTCGGCATGAGCAATGGAACCCTGGCGATCGTCGGGGGCTCGGCGATCATCACGCTGTTCATTACGTTTTTCGCCGGCGTGACTGGCGGTGTCCAGACGTACAAAGCGCTCACCGACCTGAACCTCGAAGCTCTTGCCGGCTTCACGTCCGGGATCATCAATCCTCGCCTGCTGGTCCCGATCGTGTCCGGGGCAGCGCTCGCAGCCACGGTCGGGACCGGGTTCACCGCCCAGCTCGGAGCTATGCGCATCTCTGAGGAGATCGACGCGCTCGAGGTTATGGCTGTGCCTTCTCTGCCGTTCCTGGTCTCGACCCGGGTCGTTGCCGGAATGATCTGCGTCGGCCCGATCTTCGCCATGTCCATGGTGGGTGCGTGGGTCGGCTGGAAGACGACCCAGGTGACCTTCTTCGGCCTGTCAGAGGGAACGTTCGACCACTACATGTTCACCTTCATGCAGCCGACGGACATTCTGTTCTCCTTCATCCAGGCCATCTTTGTTGCGATCGTCGTGATCTTGGTCCACACCTACTACGGCTACACGGCCACCGGCGGCCCAGCCGGCGTGGGCCAAGCCGTAGGCCGTGCTGTGCGCACCTCTCTCGTTGCCGTGCTGACTGTCCAGCTCTGCGTGGCGATGGCGTTGTACGGCGGAGTCAACACATTCCGGATCTCGGGCTGACTGGCGACGATGAGTACCCAACGCATCCCGAACTCGCCGCTCAGGTGCGCCTTGCCGCCCTGGCGCTGCTTGCCGTCATCGCTGGTTTCGCCGGCCTCACCGTGGCCATGTACAACAAGTCGTTCACGCCCGAGGCGTTGGTCACCGTTCGTGCCGATCGAGCCGGGCTTCAGATGACCAAGGGCACGATCGTCAAGCTCCGAGGGGTAGATGTAGGCCGCATTGCGTCGACCAGCTCTCGGGCCGACGGCACGGTTGACATCGAGCTGGCCCTGAACCCCGACATGCTGGACATGATCCCGGCCAATGTCAGCGTCTCGCTCGAGCAGCTCACGGCCTTTGGCAACAAGGCGGTGATCATGACGCTCCCGCAGACGCCAGCGCCGCACCTGGTCGAAGGTGACGTCATCGAGGCCGGCCACGTGTCGGTCGAGGTGAACGAGGTCCTCGACAACCTCGAGGACCTGCTGACAGCTGTGGATCCGGCGAAAGTGAACTCGGCGCTCTCGTCGGTTGCCATGGCTCTGGACGGGAACGGCGAGCAGATCGGCGAGACGCTGACCACGGCCAATCGCTACCTGACGCGCATTAACTCCGACCTGCCGACCCTGAAGCGGAACCTCCAGAAGGGCGCGAGCGTTCTCAGCCTGTACGCCGACGTCACCCCCGACCTGCTCAAAACCCTCTCCAACAGCACCGTCCTTGCCAAGACGGTCACGGACAATGCCAAAGCCATCCGCTCGGTACTGGTGTCCGCCGACGCAGTCGGGCAAAGTGGTGGCCGATTCATGACTCTCAACGGTGATCGCCTTGCCGCGTTGCTTAGCCGACTCACCACGACGACCGGCCTGCTGGAGAAGTACTCGCCGGAGATCGCGTGCTTCCTCCAAGGTGCCGACTACTACCAGACGATCGCGCGACCAGCCTACGGCGGAGTGTTCGGTTCCGCGAACGTTGTTGCCGGACTCGAGATAGGCACCGGTGCCTACAAGAACCCTGACAACTTGCCGAACATGGCCGCCGACAGCGGGCCGAACTGCCACGGGATGCCCAACTACAAAGGTGGCCCACTCCCGCAGAGCATTCTCAAGTGGGACGACCGCGGCGGGCCCAACCCCTACCCGACGGAGCCCGAGCTGAACGACACTCCGCTGCTCGTCCAGCTGTTCGGACCGTTCGCCAACAGCGGAGTGGCGCAATGACCAAATCTGCGATCGCCGTACGCGCTCCGCTTGATCAAGTCTTTGATCTTCGCTGTCGTTACCTCATTGGTGCTGCTCTTGGTCTCTGCGCAGCTCGGTCAGTGGCGCCTGTACGACACGAACAGCTACAGGGCGAACTTCGCCAACGCCTCCGAGCTCCTCAGCGGCGACCCGGTCCTGCTCAACGGCGTGAATGTCGGGAAAGTCTCGAAGGTCGCGGTAGGTCCGAATTACACCGCCGTGGTCACGTTCGACGTGAAGAGCTCGATGCGCCTGACCAGCGACACCAAGGCATTCGTCCGCTATCGCAACCTCACCGGCGACCGCTTCCTGGAGCTGGTGCCCGGCAACCCCGATGGGCCCGCACTGTCGAAGGATCAGGAGATTCCACTGAGCCGGACCCAACCTGCACTGGATCTCGACATGTTGATCGGAGGACTCAAGCCGCTGTTCCGCGGCCTGGACCCGGATCAGATCAACCAGTTCTCCCGTGAGCTGGTGACCGTCCTCCAGGGCCAGGGCGGCAACGTCGAGTCGATCCTGAGCCACGTGGCATCGGTGGGACGCACCATCAGCGAGAAGGACGATGTCATCGCAAGCACCATCGACAACCTCAACTCGGTTCTCGGCAACCTCGATGACCACAGCGTCGCACTGAGCGGAACTGTGGACCAGCTTCAGCAGGTGGCGACAGCCTTGTCCAAAGACCGCGCTCGCCTTGGCCGGTCCTTGAACTCGGTCGACAACCTAGCGGGCTCGCTCGGGGACCTCACCCAACAGCTTCGAGGTCCGCTCGACGGCATGGTCGAGGAGCTCGGCCGCGCAACAAAGCAGGCGAACGCAGGTAGCGACACCTTGAACCAAGTGCTACGGATGCTCCCCGGGGTCTACCTCCGCCTCGGACGCCTGGCGAGCCGGGGCGCCGGCTACAGCATCTACGTCTGCGCGCTGCGTGCCATGATCGACGGCCCGAACGGGAAGCCTCTCTACCTTCCTTGGATCGGGCCCGGTACAAACGTCGCCCGGTGCCAGAAGGACACGGCCCCGCTCGAGATGCCAAGCGATGACCAGGTGGGGAACCAGTGAGCGTGCGCTTCAGGGAACGGAACCTCACCGCTATCGCCTTCGTCGCCATCATCGGGACACTGTTGGCGATCGTCGTGACTTTCCGTATAGCCGAATTGGGCTTCATCGCCGGGCCGCGCTATACGGCCTACTTCGCCGAGGCCGGCGGGCTGAAGCCCGGTGACCCTGTTGAGATCGCCGGAGTGATGGTCGGCGCGGTCAAGCACATGGAACTCGAGGGAAACCAGGTGAAGGTCGAGTTCACCGCGAAGGACGTCGAGCTGGGATCGACCACCTCTGCGCGAATCAAGACGGGCAGCCTTCTCGGCGCACGATTCGTCGAGTTGACCCCGTCGGGCGTCGGTGAGCTGGCGTCAGCCATTCCGCTCAGCCGGACGCAGGCGCCGTATGACCTCTCCTCGGAGCTCATCGGGATCGCGGGGAAGACCCAGGAGATCGACCTGAACAGTGTGTCCCAGGCGCTGCAGGCCTTCACCGACGTCGTACGTCCGTCCACCGAGGAACTGGGCCCTGCGATGCAGGCTGTGACCGACCTTTCACGCACTATCACCAGCCGAGACGACAGCCGTTCGTCAGCTGTTCGCACGAGCGAGCGCAGTGACTGGAACCTTCAGGGAGCGCACCCACCAGATTACTGCGCTGGTGCGCGATGGGTCCTTGCTCCTCCAAGAGCTCGAGCTGCGTCGAGAGGTCATCGGCCGACTCATCACAGATACGCGCGGGCTCGCCGATCAGGTGACCCTCCTCGTGCGCGACAACAGCCGCGACCTGAAGCCGGCCCTCAGGGAGCTGGAGGGGGTGCTGGACGTGCTCGTGAAGAACAAGGACAACATCCGGGTGGCCGTCAGCCGGGTGTCCAGCTTCGTGACCGGCCTCGGTGAGGGAGTCGCCAGCGGACCGTGGTTCACCGGCCGAATCGACCTCTCGACCGGACTCGGCATCCCAGCGACGCCGCCGCGAGCGGAGGACCAGTGACATGACTCTTGACCGCCTGCTCCCAAAGATGAAGACGCTCGCCGTTGGACTGCTCGTTCTCGCGGTCCTGTTCACCGGCTACCAGGTCTTCTTCGGCTCTGGCACGAAGACGGGGGTTGCCTACTTTGACAGCGCGACCAGCATCTACCCGCACGACAAGGTTCGTGTGCTGGGGATGGCGGTGGGGGAGATCACCTCGATCACGGCCGAGAAGGACCGGGTGCGGATCGAGTTCACCTACGACTCGGACGTACCGGCTCCCCGCAGACGTCAAGGCGGCTATCGTCTCGCCCACCTTGGTTGCGACGCGCTTCCTTCAGCTCGCGCCGGCGTACACAAGCGGGCCGACGTTGCCAGATGGGGGCGAGATCCCCGAGAGCCGCACCGCGGCCCCGCTTGAGTTCGATGACCTGAAGTCAGAGCTCTCCCGGATATCGCGTGAGCTGGGACCTCAGGGGCCGGGCGACCAGGGCGCGTTGGCAGAGTTTCTCTCGGTTGCTGCCAAGGCAGGGGAGGGCCGAGGTGCCCAGTTCAACACTGCGGTCACCGAGCTCTCGGCAGCCCTGAAAACGCTCAGCGAGGGACGGGGTGACCTGTTCGGAACCGTGCGCAACCTGCAGGTCTTTGTCAGTGCGCTTGCGGAGATGGATAGCGACATCGTCACCTTCAACCAGCGGTTGGCGGGCGTCTCCGACGTCCTCGACGACAACGGTGAGCAACTGGCTGCCGCGATGAAGAGCATTGACACGGCTTCGCGACTCGTCACCACGTTCTTGGCGGAGAACCGGTCGGCCCTCCAGCGGTCGAGCAAGAAACTGACCGAGCTGACGACGACGCTCGCCGGCTCGCGAGATGACCTGGCCACGATCCTTCACGTTGGGCCCAACACGCTAACCAACTTCGGAAACATCTACTCTTCTCGCGCGAACGGACTCACCGGACAGCTCTGGTTCGACAATTTGGAGACTCCGGGCTCGGTACTGTGCACCCTGATCGAGCAGCAGATGACTCAGGTCGGCAAACCGTCGCCGAATGGCTGCACCAACTACTTGGCTCCTCTGCTCGACGAACTGGGTATCCAGACACCGCCTATCGGCATCGGCCCGCCCCTGAGCCAACCGCAACCAACCCCGGAGGCGGGTGATCCGCAGATCGACCCTGGGAACGGCAACTTGGGTGGGCTGTTGGGCCTGCTCTTTCCAGGAGGTCTGCTGTGAAGACGCCAGGAACCCGTGTCCTCGCAGCTGCGGCGGTCGCGCTCTCGATCACCCTGCCCGGTTGTGGCTACGAGGACCTGAACTCGTTGACGCTGCCGGGTGTCAAGGGAGACGGAAGTGACGGCTACACAGTGAAGATCGAGTTTTCCGACGCTCAGGAGCTCGTCCCGAACTCGCCGGTCCGCGTCGATGACCTCAACGTCGGCAGCGTCAAGAGCATCACTCTTGACGGATACCAACCAGTCGTGACCGTTCGGCTCGAAGGCGACGTGAACCTGCCTGAGAACGCGATTGCAAAGATCGGCCAGACCTCCCTGCTGGGCGCAAAACACGTCGAGCTCGCGCCGCCGGCCGGAGAAGCGTCTGTCGGGAGGCTCGAAGACGGCGACACCATCGGTGTGGAGAGGTCAACCACCTTCCCTCCCACCGAGCAGGTCCTCGCCGCCGCGTCCGCGCTGCTCAACGGTGGAGGCCTCCAGCAGATCCGCACGATCACGACCGAGGTCAACAAGATTCTTGGTGGACGCGAGGAAACGGTTCGCTCGCTGCTCGAACAGTCCAGGACGTTCGTCAGCGGTATCGATGACCAGAAGTCATCGATCGTCGATGCCATCACTCAGATGGACCGGCTGGCCGCTCGCTTCCGTGCCGGTAACACGACGGTCGCAGCTGCCTTGGAGGCGCTGCCTAGTGCACTGCGCGTTGTCAAGGAGCAACGTGAGCAACTGCTGGCCACCCTCGAGAGCCTTGGCAGGTTCGGCGACCTGACGGCGGACTTCATCAACAAAGGAGGCGGTCGTGATCTGGTTCGCAACGTTGCTGCCCTGCGGCCGACGTTGAAGGGTTTGGCAGACGCCGGCAAGTCGCTAACGGAATCTCTCTGGGTAGTCCCGACTGTGGTCTTCCCACTGCAGACGCTGGACCAGTACGTGCGTGGAGACTTCTACAACCTGACCGTGACCCTGGACCTGCGGACTGCGTTCCTCAGCAAGGGTCTTCTGGAGGGCACTCCGCTCGACTCTCTGCTCGGAACAGCCAACGGACTGCTCGGTCAGGCGCCGGGCAGCGGAACGACAGCCGGTAACCCGCTCACCGACCCGCTCAGTGTCCCGGCGGATGGCAGCGGTTCCGACGGGCCGCCCGAGTCGAGCAGTGGGGCAGGGTCGACCGGGAGCCCACTCGCTGACCTCCTCAGCGGATTGCTGGGAGGCGGACGGTGATCACCAGCAGAGTCCGGATCCAGCTCCTTGTGTTCGCCACGCTGACGTCAATAGCAGTCGGGCTGATCGCGTTCCACTACGTCCGGGTTCCAGACCTTGTTGGTTACCGCCAGGTCGAAGCGTCCGCCGTGTTTGACCAAGGTGCCGGGATTTACCCCCAGGCGAATGTCACGTATCGAGGTGTGACGGTTGGCAAGGTAACGGGTGTCGACCTCGCTCCCAATGGCGTCAAGGTCTCCTTTCGGGTCGCCGAGTCGGCTGAAGTGCCGGAGGCGCTGGCCGCGACTATCAGAAGTGTTTCGCCAATCGGCGAGCAGTACGTCGATCTCACGCCACGTGGAGAAGGCTCAGGCATGCTGGCCGACGGCGACGTCATCGCCAAGGAGTTCACAGCCATCCCGGTGCAGATCGCTGGCGTTCTTGACGACGTGAACGGCTTGGTCAAGTCGGTTCCCCTGCAAGACCTTCGCACCGCGCTCAACGAGGCCGACGCAGCGTTCAACGGCCTCGGCCCGAGCCTGCGGAGCCTGTCGACCGACGGCAAAAGCCTCGTCGACGCCGCCGACGACAACTATGAGCAGACGAGCCAGCTGCTGGATGACGGAGAGACCCTCCTGGACACCCAGCTGGAGACCAGCAGTGAGATCCGCGCCTGGACAGCTGACCTTGCCGGCTTCAGCGCCTCGCTTCGAGATGGGAACAAAGATTTCGACGCGATGCTCAACAGCCTCCCCGCGGCGGCACAACAGGCGACCGCGACGATTGACGTCCTTGCTCGTCAGCTTCCGATGCTGCTTGCTACAGGACAGGTCCTGGCCGACCTTGCCGCCGACTATCACGACCCGCTTGAGCAGGTACTCGTCTACTACCCCAGGGTCATGCTGACCAACATCGCGTCCACGTCGGTGCATGAGAACGCACAGCGGATGGCTTTCAAGGCCATGGCAAACTATCCAGGGTCCTGCAAGGAAGGCTTCCCAGGGGCGAACGACCCGTTCGGCCCCAGAGGCCCACTTGAGCTGGCCGACAAGGCGTCCGTGCCGACCGCGTACTGCGATATCGCCCAGAGCGACCCGCGGGTGACCAGGGGGGCGCGGAACTTGCAGTGCTTCGAGCCCGGCTCGCCTGCCGGGAAGCGCGCTGCTTCGATCTACGCGTGTCGCGGCGAGGAGGACCCCCGTGCTCCTGAAACCGGTGTTGACGAGAGCGGTTCCACCTCGACCTCCAGACCCGCAGAAGACTTCACACCTCTCGCCTATCTCGGTGGAGAAGGTGTCTCGCCAACGAAGGAGCAGACATGGCAAAGCTTGTTGTTGAACCCGATGCAGAAGTGATCGACGAGGAAGACGGCGAACCATCTCCGCATGTCGACGACACAACCCCCGATGAGCACGAGGCCATCGACCGAACGGCTTCCGACGTTGGTTCTATCCGCTCCAACGGCGTAACTGTCTGGCGACGCCTGGCGCTCGTGTTCCTGGCGCTGGCCCTTCTCGGCGGGGTTGCCTTTGCCGCAATCCAGGGCCACGACCGGTGGGACAATCACCAGAGGAGCGACGAGCGGTCAGCCGCCGTGGCTACCGCGGAGGAGGTCGCCATCGCCATCTCGGTGTCCGACTACGAGGATGTCGACCAGAACATCGCCGGGGTGCTCAAGCTCGCCACCGGCAACTTCGCCGCCACCGTGCTCACCAACAAGGACTCGCAGACCGAGCTGGTCAAGGCCTACCAGGTCAAGAGCACCGCGAAGGTCGAGGAGGTGGGCCTGGTGAGTCAGTCCGACGACAAGGTCGTCGTGGCGGTGGCCATCTCGAGCTTGATCAAGAACTCGCGCAATCCGACGGGTCAGGAGCAGTGGTACCGCATGGTCATTGACCTCGAACAGCAGACCGACGGCAGCTGGCTCGCCTCGAACGTGGAGTTCGTCCAATGAGCACGACGGCTACTGATTCGTCGGACACGAAACTGGAGCCTCCCACGGTTCGTGACCTCAGCTCTGGGATCCGACTCACGGGAAACCGGGCGCTGGTGATCCTCACGATCCTCGTCCTACTCGTGGGTGCTGGCGGAGTCGCACTCTGGAGATCAAACGCTCACGAGTCGGACGTCGAGAAGGCACGCGAGAGCGCGCTCGCCGCCGCGACCGATGCAGTTCCGTCCCTACTCACCTACGACGCGAACACTGTGGCGACGCTGGCGAAGTCCCAAGCAGGTCTGCTCACGGGCTCCTTCGCGCAGGAGTACGCGGCGCTGGTGAACGATCAGCTGGCGCCTGCGGCGAAGAAGCGGGAGCTGGTCACGCATACGGAGGTCGCTTCGGGCGCGGTGGTCTCGGGAGACACCTCAAGGGTGACGGTCCTCCTATTCCTCAACCAGGTTTCTCTGGCCAAGGACATGAAGACGCCCGCGGCGACAGGATCGAGAGTGCGGGTGGCCCTCAAGCACGTTGCCGGTCAGTGGCGGATCGACGAGCTCACACCTCTGTAGTGGGCGGGTATAGTTTTAGTTGTGTTATAACACCACTACAGGCATTATTAGTCTGTGAGCCGACTCTGTGAAACAGATGCCCTGAACGAGGACCAGATCGAGATCCTCAGGGCCGTCCGAACCTTTGTGGACGAGAAGATCCTCCCGGTCGCCACCGAGCTCGAGCACAAGGACGAGTACCCCACCGAGATCGTGGAGGGGCTCAAGGAGCTGGGCGTCTTCGGGCTGATGATCCCCGAGGAGTACGACGGCCTCGGCGAGTCGCTGCTGACCTACGCCTTGGTGGTCGAGGAGTTGGCCCGCGGCTGGATGAGCGTCTCGGGTGTCATCAACACCCACTTCATCGTGGCCTACATGCTGCTCCAGCACGGCACCGAGGAGCAGAAGAAGAAGTACCTGCCCCGGATGGCCCTGGGCGAGGTGCGAGGTGCGTTCTCGATGTCCGAGCCCGGCTGCGGCTCCGACGTCGCGGCCATCACGACCAAGGCCGTCAAGAACGATGACGGCTACTCGATCACCGGCCAGAAGATGTGGCTGACCAACGGCGGCTCGTCGAACCTGGTCGCCGTACTCGTCAAGACCGACGAGGGTGCCGACTCGGTCTACAAGAACATGACCACGTTCCTGGTCGAGAAGGAGGAGGGCTTCGGGGAGACCGCCCCCGGAGTCACGATCCCCGGCAAGATCGACAAGATGGGCTACAAGGGCGTCGACACCACGGAGATGATCTTCGAGGGCCACCAGATCTCGGCCGACCAGATCCTCGGCGGCGAGCCCGGCAAGGGCTTCTACCAGATGATGGACGGCGTCGAGGTCGGGCGCGTCAACGTCGCCGCCCGCGGGGTCGGGGTGGCCAACCGGGCCTTCGAGCTCGGGGTCTCCTACGCCCAGCAGCGCGAGACCTTCGGCAAGAAGATCGCCGAGCACCAGGCCGTGCAGTTCCGCCTTGCCGAGATGGCGACCAAGGTCGAGGCCGCCCACCAGATGGTGGTGCGGGCCGCGCGGATCAAGGACAAGGGTCAGCGCAACGACCTCGAGGCGGGCATGGCCAAGTACCTGGCCAGCGAGTACTGCTCGCAGGTCGTCGAGGACTCCTTCCGCATCCACGGTGGCTACGGCTTCTCCAAGGAGTACGAGATCGAGCGCCTCTACCGCGAGGCACCCATGCTGCTCATCGGTGAGGGCACCGCCGACATCCAGCGGATGATCATCGGCCGCCGCATCCTCGAGGAGTACAAGATCCGCTGATGAATGCCCAATGGAAGTCATCGACGAGTGTGATGGCCCTGTGAGGACACACGAGTTCACGACTGCGGAGCAGCTGGTGACTGCGTCTGGGGAGACGCTCGGTGTCAGTGAGTGGCTCGCGATCACCCAGGAGCGGGTTGACCGGTTCGCTGAAGCGACCGGAGACCAGCAATGGATCCACACCGATGTAGAGCGCGCAAAGCAGGGTCCGTTCGGGGCGACGATCGCGCACGGCTACCTGACGTTGTCGCTCATTCCGGCGCTCGGGGCCCAGGTGCTCTCCATCGCGACGCCGGGGGCCACCATCAATTTCGGCCTCAACAGGGTGCGCTTTCCCTGTCCGTTGCTCGTTGGTCGGCGTGTCCGCCTGCGCGTTCGTATCGCTCACGCACGTTCGGTCAAGATCGGCGTCGAGCTGACCTTGGACTGCGTGATCGAGATTGAGGGTGAGCAGCGGCCAGCGTGCGTTGCGGAGGCTGTCACGTTGGTTCTGGAGCCCGAGACTTCGGAGAGTTGAACCGGAATGCGACGGTTGGTCGATTATGCGACCTAACGGATTTGTGCCTGCAGAGCGCAATGAGCTGATCGGTCGACAGTCGGCGCTGCGGGACTTGCTCGACCTCATCGGCCGCGAGCGGATGGTCACGCTTGTGGGCCCTGGAGGTGTAGGCAAGACCAGGTTGGCGGTCGAGGCAGCTCGAAAGTCTCAATCGACTCTCCCGGACGGTGTCTGGTTTGTCGCTCTCGAAGAGTTGTCTCAACCAGACCTGATCGTTTCGACCATTGGCGCAGTCCTGGGAACCGTTGACGGTCGATCTAGTTCGAGTGTGGCTGAGTTGGTTGCGGACCGATCGCTGCTCTTGGTGGTTGACGGTTGTGAGCACATTGCCGAGGCCTGTGCGGAAGTGCTTGATGAACTTCTCAAGTTGTGCTCGAACTTGCGTGTAGTCACCACCAGTCGCGAGCCGCTGCACATACCGGGAGAGGCTCTCTTCCCCGTTGTCCCATTGCGAGTTCCTGGGCCGGAACTGAGGGAGCCTGGAACCACGAATGAGTTTGAGTCGGTTGCCTTGTTCGTCGCACGGGCTGTTGCTCTCAATCCAGCATTCGACCCGGTCCCCAACGAGCAGCTGATTGCGGAGATCTGTCGTCGCGTCGACGGCCTCCCGCTCGCGATTGAACTGGCTGCCGCCACGTCGTACGCGTTGCCGCTTTCTGCACTGGTCAGCCACAACGAGGAAGCCGTGGTTCCAACAATCGGCATCAGGCGGGGGACTCCTGCACGTCACCAAAGCCTGCGGTCAACGATCGGCTACAGCTACGAGCTCTGTTCGCCGGACGCACGCAGGTTGTGGATGCGACTGTCGGTTCTCAGGGGTAGCGCTGACCTCGCAGTTATCCAGGAGATCTGTTGGCGCGACAGCGATGATCCTTCGGGTATCTGGCACGCTCTCGGCGAACTTGTCGAGAAGTCTGTGGTGATCCTGGAAGCATCTAGGTACCGGATGCTGGGCACAATTCGTCAGTTTGGCCACGAAGAACTCGAACGATCAGGCGAGGCTTCAGCATTGCGGACCGCGCATCGCGACTACTACGCGGCGATGGCCGCGGACTTTGCATCGAACTGGTTCGGTCCGGGTCAGCCGGCCCTGCTCGGCAGGATCGTGGCAGATCTCGCCAACGTTCGCGCAGCGCTCGAGGAATGCATCGAACGCGCTGCCGATCTCGGACTCAAGATGGCCGCTGATCTCCACTTCTTTTGGCTGGCAGCGGGCAGGCCGGTGGAGGGCAGCCACTGGCTCGGCCTGCTGAGCGCCATCCCTGGGACGGACGAGGAGAGCCGACTGGCGGCGCTGTGGGTGGACGGTTTCCTAGCTGCGGTGCCGGGTCGTTTTGACGCTGCCCGTTCGATGCTGGACGAGTGTCTTGCCGGTGCCGCACGACGGCAAGATCGACTGGTTCAAGGACACGCGCTACAAAGTCGAGGCATTGTGGAGTTGCTGGCAGGGAACGTTGCATCTGCCGTAGTGGACCTCGAGCGTTCCGTGGAACTCGAGCGCCGCGGCGGAGCCGACAACTGCCACCTGGTCAATGCCTTGGTCAATCTCGGGTCCGGGCTGTGCTTCGCAGGCAGATACCCAGACGGCGTCGTAGCCCTGAAGGAAGCGAGGCGCGCGTGTGAGGCTGCCGGCGAGCAGTGGCTGTTCTCGTGGACTACGACCCTCCTGGGCCTGGCGGCGTTCACCGAAGGCCGTATCGGTGACGCCGCCTCGCTCGCCAAAGGTGCGTTGGAAAGCAAGCGTGATCTCGGAGACCTGATCGGCATCGGGTGGAGCATCGAGCTTCTGGCGTGGACCGCTCTGGTGGACGGTAAGGCGGAACGTGCCGCCCAGCTGCTGGGCGCGAACCGAGCGCTCTCCGAGCCGTTGGGGCGCTACTTGTCAACACTTCCCCAGCTGGTCGAACTTCATGAGTCGCATCTGGCAAGGACCCAAGATGCCTTGGGGGAGGTCGCCTTCGCTGCTGCGGAGCATCTGGGTACTGCACTTTCTCGTTCTGAGGCAGTCGC
The DNA here is from genome assembly GCA_963753565.1 of uncultured Actinomycetota bacterium. Classification (GTDB taxonomy): domain Bacteria; phylum Actinomycetota; class Actinomycetes; order Propionibacteriales; family Nocardioidaceae; genus Nocardioides. Next base: position 384,303 of record CAVWCT010000011.1, on the reverse strand, counting down.
CTTGGCTCTCGAGGAGTCTGCAGCGTCGGCTGGATCACGCGAGGGACTCGAAGACCTGCCGTTGACCAAGCGTGAGCGCGAGATCGCCGCGTTGGTTGCGGCCGGCATGACGAACAAGAGCATCGCGGCTCAGCTCGTGATCGGGAATCGCACCGTGGATACCCACGTCGAGCACATTCTTTCCAAACTGCAGTTCAGTTCGCGTAGTCAGATCGCCGCGTTAGTCGGAGCTCTCAAGACCGGCTCGCGAGCTACCTAGGCGCGTCAAAAGATCCGTAGCTCACGTCCGTGGTCTTACGGACGACGCCAATTGCAAAGGCTGCAAGCATCGGAAATCCGAGCCTCACCGGAAAGCCACTGCTTGGAGTGAAGTGCATGATCGATCTAGCGTCCGAATTCGGACGGGCGGCTCACCTTGGCCGATCCGCCAGGGAAAGCGTGGGCTACCGGCTGAGCCAGCTCGACCAGCTGGAGGCCGAGTCGATCCACATCTTCCGTGAGGTCGCGGCCGAGTTCGAGAAGCCCGGTCCTGATGTTCTCCGGCGGCAAGGACTCCATTGTCATGCTGCGGCTGGCGGAGAAGGCGTTCTTCCCGGCCAAGATCCCGTTCCCCGTGTTGCAGATCGACACCGGCCTGGACTTCCCCGAGGTGCTCGAGACCCGCGACAACTGGGTCAACCGCCTCGGCGTCCGCCTCGAGGTCGCCAGTGTCGACGACGCGATCGCCAGCGGCGTGGTGGTCGACGACGGCAAGACCTCGCGCAACCGGATGCAGACCGCGACCCTGCTCAACGCGATCGAGGAGAACGGCTTCACCGCCGCCTTCGGTGGCGGCCGGCGCGACGAGGAGAAGGCCCGCGCCAAGGAGCGCGTCTACTCCCACCGCGACGAGTTCGGCCAGTGGGACCCCAAGATGCAGCGCCCCGAGCTGTGGAGCCTCTACAACGGGCGCCTCCACGAGGGCGAGCACATGCGGATCTTCCCGATCTCCAACTGGACCGAGCTGGACATCTGGGACTACATCGGCCGCGAGGGCATCGAGATCCCCAACATCTACTTCTCCCACCAGCGCCGCGTCTTCGAGCGCGACGGCATGCTGATGAGCGAGACCCCCCTCAACCCGCTGCGCGAGGGCGAGACCGTCGAGGAGCGCACGGTGCGCTTCCGCACCTGCGGCGACATCACCCTGACCGGGTGCGTGGAGTCCACCGCCTCGACCATCCCCGAGATCATCGACGAGATCGCCATCGCCAAGCTCACCGAGCGCGGCGCCACCCGTGGCGACGACCGGTTCTCCGAGGCAGCCATGGAGGACCGGAAGAAGGAAGGCTACTTCTGATGCCCGACACCACCCCCCGCTGCGAGTCCACCGCGACCAACATGGACCTGCTGCGCTTCGCCACGGCCGGCTCGGTCGACGACGGCAAGTCCACCCTCATCGGCCGGCTGCTGCTCGACTCCAAGTCGATCTTCGAGGACCAGATGGAGGCCGTCGAGGCCACCAGCGCCTCCAAGGGCTACGACTACACCGACCTCGCGCTGCTGACCGACGGTCTGCGCTCCGAGCGTGAGCAGGGCATCACCATCGATGTGGCCTACCGCTACTTCGCGACGCCGGCCCGCAAGTTCATCATCGCCGACACCCCGGGCCACGTGCAGTACACCCGCAACATGGTCACCGGCGCCTCGACCGCCGACCTCGGCCTGGTGCTCGTCGACGCCCGCCAGGGCCTCACCGAGCAGTCGCGCCGCCACGCGGTGATCCTCTCGCTGCTCCGGGTGCCGCACCTCGTGCTCGCGGTCAACAAGATGGACCTCGTCGACTTCTCGCGAGGAGGTCTACGACAAGATCCACGCGGAGTTCACGCAGTTCGCGACCAAGCTCAACATCCCCGACCTCGTGGTCATCCCGATCTCGGCGCTCAACGGCGACAACGTGGTCAACCGCTCCGAGCAGATGAACTGGTACTCCGGTCCCACGCTCATGCACCACCTCGAGCACGTGCACGTGGCCTCCGACCGCGACCTGGTCGACGTCCGCTTCCCGGTGCAGTACGTCGTGCGCCCCAAGTCCGACGAGCACCACGACTACCGGGGCTACGGCGGCATGGTGGCCGGCGGCGTACTCAAGCCGGGTGACGAGGTCGTCGTGCTGCCCAGCGGCATGACCTCCAAGATCGCCGGCATCGACCTCTTCGACCAGGAGATCACCGAGGCGTTCCCGCCGATGTCGGTGACCGTCCGCCTCGAGGACGACGTCGACGTCTCGCGCGGCGACATGATCGCGCGGGTCAACAACGCACCCGCAGCCCAGCCAGGACATCGACGCGATGGTCTGCTGGATGACCAACGCGCCGCTCAAGCCGCGGCAGAAGCTGGCCATCAAGCACACGACGCGCACCGCGCGGGCGCTGGTCAAGGACATCCAGTACCGCCTCGACGTCAACACGCTGCACCGCGACCAGGACACCAAGGAGCTCGGGCTCAACGAGATCGGCCGCATCCAGCTGCGCACCACCGTGCCGCTGCTGTGCGACCCCTACTCGAAGAACCGCACCACCGGCTCGTTCATCCTGATCGACGAGGCGACCGGCATCACCGTCGGCGCCGGCATGATCAACGGGGGCAGCTGACGTGGTCCACGTGCAAGGTGCGGGACCCACAGTGTTCAGCGATCCGTTCGAGGATCCCTTGCCCCGAACTACGCCTCACCCGAGCCGAAGGCCTTCCAGAACTTGTTGCGATGCGTCCCTTTGAAGCCATCCAGAGCTCTTGGAGATTTGAGCATCCCCACCCACTACCGAAGAATAGCTAGGAGACACCCATGGACAGGTTCGTAGTCGGAACCGGCAGGTGCGGCTCTACGTTGCTCACGACCATGCTCGGGAAGCACCCGGAGCTGATGGTCATTTCAGAGTTCTTTGCTGCCCTCGACAGGCACGAGATGTTGTCAGACGTTCACGTGGCCGGCACGGAGTTTGCAGCCTTTGTGACTCGCTCCAACATTTCGACTGACGTCGTGCTTGAGCGGGGCATCATCCCGAAGGAGGTGCTTGGCGATGTCGAGGGGTTGACCTCCATACCGCCGATGTTGGTCTCGATGCTGCCGATGCTTTCGGAGAAGCCCCGAGAGCTTCTCAACGAGCTGATGAGCGAGCTGGAGACCTTTCCAAGGCAGTCGATGGTGGCGCACTACCGGCAGATGTTCGAATGGCTGATGTCGGTCACAGGTAAGACCGCGTGGCTCGAGCGCTCTGGGCCGGCTGCAGAGTACCTTCCTCAGCTTGTCGAGGCCTTCCCGGAGGGGAAGTACGTTCTCCTGCATCGGGACGGTCGGGACACAGCAACGTCGATGATGCATCACCCGTACTTCCAGTTCACGATCTCGATGTTCTTCGACCCGCCGACCGAGGCCGAACTGGCGGATTCCGAGTACGGCGGGGTGCCCGCGTCACCCGTGGACATGCTGAGCCGCCGCCTGTCTCCGGACTACCTCTCGCCGGACAAGTTTGGGTCCTACTGGAGCCACCTCCAGCTGCTCACGTTCAAGGCATTGACGAAGCTGGACCGCGACCAGGTGTTCGAGGTGTCGTTCGAAGATCTGGTCGAACGGCCAGAGGAGTGCCTCCGGGAGATTGCGACGTTCCTCGAACTGGATCCAAACGGGGCCTGGGCGTTCGAGGGGGCCAGCCTCATGAACGGGATGCCGCCCTCGTCGTTCGCAAAGTTGCCCCCTGAGTCGCAGAGGCTTCTTGCCGACGCGTTGGCCCCTGGCGAGCTACTGCTCGGACGCCGAGACGTCGAGTGGATCGACGCGACGCTGATTCTCATGCGTGAGATGGCAGTCAAGAACGGTTACAAGACGTGACCGCGGAGCGGGAAGAGTGGCCGTCGTACGCCGAGCTGCTCGCGCCTTACGTCGAACGTAGCGAGTGGCTGCCTGATCGGTACAAGTCGGATCCCATGCTGCGCCAAGAGTTCAGGCGATTTCTGACCTTCATCAGCGCCTACGGCTACTTCAACGGGGTGTACCAAGACCCCGACTACCCCGACTTCTGGCCCTGCTACAGCACTGCGTTCCCGATTGGCTTCAACAACCCGGACGATGTCTACCTTCTGACGGCGATCGACGATCAGGGCACCTATCGGATCAGTGGCCACCGTGGGACGGTCCGAATTCTGGAGATCGAGGTCGGCTCTTCCCCGATGCAGGCATGGGGGGAGGCCGAGTGGGCTCCCCAGGACTGGATGGGAACCTTGTCCCACTTCGTCGTGGACGATGACGCGGCTGTCCGAGAGGACGGAATGTTCGAGATCATTCTCAGCCCGACCGCGCCGGCGGACGGTGCCGCCGTGTGGTGGGAGCTGAAACCTGGCGCCAAGATGATCCTCGTCCGTCAGCGCGCCTACGACTGGGGCGACGAGCTTGAGGGGCGACTCGCGATCGAGCGGCTGGACGTCCCGGCAAGCAGGCCCCGCGCCTCCGCCGACGTGGTAGAACGGAAGGTCAACCACACCGGACGCCTCGTGCAGAACTGGGCGTGGCACATGACGCAATGGTTCGAGAGCCTCGAAAGAGCGGAGGTCGTGAACGACCTCGCGGTCAAGCACACCCACGGCGGAGGCATCCAGGACCAGATCTACGCCCACGGCATCTTCGAGCTCGCGGCCGAAGAGGCGTTGATCGTCGAGTTCGAGGTTCCTGAAGATTGCAAGTACTGGATGATCCACCTCACCGACCAGCTGATGAGCTCGATTGACCAGGTTCATCGGCATACGTCGATCAACGGCAGGCAAGCTTCCATGGTCGAGGGGAGGTTTCGAGCAGTCATCAGTTCGGTCGACCCCGGTGTCCCGAACTGGCTCGACACCGGCGGCCTGGAGCGCGGAGGGATCAGTGCGCGGTGGTGGGCTGCGGACCCGATTCCCGAGCCAGTGCTGACGCGGATCAAGGTTGATGAGGTCCGGGCACACCTTCCCGTGACTACTCCGGCGATCACTCCTGAAGAGCGCGACCAAATGGTGCGAGATCGCCGCCGCGCGACCCAGTTCCGCCGGCGCTGGTAGCTCATCTACTAGCGCTCCGTACGCACTTCACCAACCGCGCGGCGTCCGTCGCCGGGGTCACACGCAGCCATAAGGAAGGGTCTCTCATGAACAGATTTGTCGTCGGCTCAGGTCGTTGTGGCTCTACGTTGCTCGGCTCGATGCTGGCTCTTCATCCCGATGTCCTGAGCCTGTCCGAGTTCTTTGCCGCCTTCGATCGGGCAGACGTCTTCTCGACGAATGAAGTTCCCGGCGCCGAGTTCGCGGACTTCCTGGCAAGGCCAGACGTGTCGAGCGAGATCATGGTCCGCCGCGGAATCATCGCTCCCGAGGTTCTCTGCGTTCCGCCGGGCGTGGTTGGGATCCCGCCGCTCCTGATCGCAACTCTGCCACTCAACTTCGCGGACCCCTTGGAGGTCCACGAAGAAGTGCTTGCGGCCGTCCGGTCGCGTCCGACTCAGAGCTACCACGATCACTTCCGGGACTTGTTCGACTGGTTGATGCAAAGGGCCGGGAAGTCCGCGTGGCTTGAGCGCTCGGGAACTTCGATCGAGTTCCTCCCTGACCTCGTCGCCCAGTATCCCGACGGGCGATTCGTCTACCTTCACCGTGACAGTGGGGAGACCGCCCTGTCGATGATGAACCACGTCAGCTTTCACTTCTTTGTCTCGGAGCATTTTGATCCGCTAGGTCTGGCGGCTCTCGCGGAAACCGAGTACGGCGGTGCCGAACCAAGCCCGACTGACCCCCTTGGCGAGAGGATGTCGCCGGACTACCTGGCGCCGCACAAGTACGCCGAGTACCTCAGCTATCAGCACGTGGTGGCGTTCTCCGCCTTGGCGAGGCTGGACCCAGCTCAGGTGTTGTTCGTCCGTTTCGAGGAGGTGGTCGAGCAGCCCCGACAAACACTCGGCCGGATCGCTGACTTCCTGGAGCTGCCCAACAGCGACCACTGGATCGAGGGGGCTGCCGAACTCGTCGGAAGAGGAATGCCGCCAGCGCGGATGCCGGACCTGCCCGTAGAGGAGCGAGCCCGCGTGGTTGCTGCCAGCCGGGCCGGCGACCTTCTAGTGGGGCGCCAGCTCCCGCAGCACGACGTTTGCAAGAGCCGTAGGCAGTGGGATGAGACCGTCGCCAAACTCGTGGGGGCAAATCCGTGAGCGCGTCGGTGGTGCTCGGCGCCGATGACGCGAACCCAGAGTGGGACGCGGTGCTGGACCGTTTCCGCTCTATCGGAACGGACGTCCTTGCCCAGGCCGGGTGGCCGGAGGATGAGTTACTCCGGCACGAGATCTACCTGACTGCTCTCGGACAGATTGCCGCTGGCTTCCAGCGAGTGGCATCCACTCATCCTGAGCATCCGGATCTCTGGCCTTTCACATCGACTGGCATGAAACTCTTCCTCAACAACCCTGACACCGACTACGTCGTCGTGCCCATCGACTGCGACGGCGAGTATGTGATCACCGGGCAGCGTGGGTCGGTCCACATCCTCGACTTCAGCACCGGTGACGGTCGCTTCCTGGCCGAGGGCGACGTCTCGGGTGTGGGAGCAGCTGGTGCCGTGTTCGACGCTGACGACGCGCTCACTCTCGGCGCCGATGGATCGTTCGAGGTCAGGTTGGGGCCCGCACGTCCTGCCGACTACACGGGCGATTGGTGGGAGATCGGCCCTGGTTCGTGCTACCTCATGATCCGTCAGACCTACTACGACTGGGTCAACGAGATGTCCCCAAGGTTGGCGATCGATCGTTTGGACAAGCCCGCGTCTCGGGCCCGCCGGACGATGGCGGAACTGCAACATGACCTGGACAAAGTCGCGACCATCGCCAGGTCGCACACTTTGGTCAGCCTGCAAAACCGCGCCATGGTCTCCGGGGATGGGCGAGTCAACCGCGTCGAGAACGTGTCGCTCGCCGACTTCGGCTACTTCGGACACCTGTCGCAGCATTACACGCACGGAGAGTTCCACCTCACTCCGAGCGAAGCGCTCGTCATCGAAGCACGGGTTCCCGCGGATGCGCGGTACTGGAGCGCCCACCTGGGCGACGCCAACTGCTTCACGCTCGACTGGATGAACCGACACACCAGTGTCAACGGCCACACCGCGGAGGTCGACAGCGATGGCATCGCGAGAATCGTGATCTCGACCGAGGACCCGCGTAGTCCGAACTGGCTGGATGCAATGGGCTACTCGACGGGAACTATCTCGATCAGATGGTTTGGATGCCGACCGCCTGACCGCTATGACTGCACGGTCATGCCGGCAGACGGCGTGCTGGGTCACCTCCAAGCCGAGTCGCGGGCTGTCTCAGCAGAAGAGAGGGACCAGGAAATCCGCCGGCGACGCCGCGGCGTCCAGCTTCGCAAGCGCTGGTAGGAAACGGTTCTCCGCGTGGAGGCCAGCCGGTGACATAGGAGCTGCACGCGTACTCAAACGATCAGCGCGCTGCAGCGCGGGTCAACATCCGCAAGTCATGCCGCTGGCGACCAGGCTGCGGAGGCACGTACGTCCGAGACCCCCAAAATCGCAGGGCATGAAGGGCAGGTTGCCTAGCTGAGAGAGCCTGGCACTCACGAGCCCGTGTACCTCGACGTCGAGGCGGCCAAGGTTGCCGGGCACCCCGACCTGCCAGTGCCACGGCCCTGCAGAGTGATTGGTTGCGGATGTCTGCGCGCAAGATCGACCGGTTCCTCGACCTCGTCGAGCCCGTGAAGACCGGCGGAGCATGCTTGTGAGTTGCCTGCGCGGAGGCGGCCCTAACCCGGGCGTGCGGAAGCTTAGCTGCAAACATGGCTACAGGTTTTGTGCCGGCGTCTAACCGGAAGTTCCGTCTGCGCAGGTCAGGACCCTGGTCGGTACGGCATCAGGGACTCGAACCCCGAACCCGCTGAGGTTCTTTCGCATCGCGCGATTCGCGCGTGCTGGGAGCTCGGTGTTCGAGGCTCATTCAGTTAGGCGCCGGGTCCGACGGAGCACGCGTGAGAACGACCACGCCGCCCTTCTTCCGCCGAGTCAGAAAGCGCTCTCTTCGGATCGGAAGCCGGTCGACTGCCGCAGCACCAGGTCCGTGGGCAGAACCACCTGCGGAGGCACCGAGTCGGCGGAGCGGACCGGGCCCACCGCGTCGAGCAGGATCTCCACGGCACTTCGTCCGACATCGGCGTGCACGCCACCGAGAGTGGTCAGGGTCGGCGTGCACAGGTCGGCCGCGAAGATGTTGTCGAAGCCGACCACGCTGACGTCGTCCGGCACGCGTACCTTGCGCTGTGCCAGCCGCTGGATGGCGCCGATCGCGAGCAGGTCGTTGTGGGCGACGATCGCGGTCGCCCCGGCGTTGAGCGCGCCGTCGGCTGCGGCGCCGCCCTGGGAGACCTTCGGGGTGAACGGCCCGATCCGACGCGCAGCAAGGCCCAGCTCCTCCGCCGCTGAGCGCAGGGCGGACCAGCGGGTCTTGGCCATCCAGGAGTTCTGCGGCCCGGCCAGGTAGATCAGCTCGCGATGCCCGAGCGAGGCGAGGTGCTCGACGATCTGCCGGCAGCCCTGCACGTGGTCGAGGACGACGCTGGCCAGCCCGGGAGCTCGCGGCTCATCAGCACCACCGGGCGTTGCGCGGCGATCTGGCGGAGGTTCTCGTCGGGGAGCCGGCTCGCGGCGAGCACGAAGCCGTCGACCGAGGAGACCAGTCGCTGGATCTGGTCGTACTCGATCCGCGGCGACTCCTCGGCGTTGACCAGGACGAGCGTGTATTCCGAGGCCCGGGCGCGCATCTCGGCGCCGCGGATCAGCTCGAAGTAGTGCGGGTTGGTGATGTCGGAGACCACCATCGCCACCGTGTGGTGACGTCCCGACAAGAGCGCGCGGGCGTGCGGGTTGGGCCGGTAACCGAGCTCGGCAGCCACCGCCAGCACCCGCTCGCGGGTTGTCGAGTTCACCCGCGTCGGGCTGGAGAACGCGCGGGACACGGTAGAGGTGGCGACGCCTGCTGCGGCGGCGACGTCGTAGATGGTGGGCACGGGCACACTCAAGCCGATCTGGCAACACGATGGCAACCCCTTGCCATGGAGTTGTCGCGCTCCCTAAGTTCGCGTGCTGTGACGCCCGACACGGACCGAGACACCTCACCCTTGGGGCGTCTCCGATCACTGTTCACCTCGCCGCCGACCTGGCTCGCCAGGGTCGTGAAGGCGATCACCGGGATCGAGCTGGCCCTCGGTGCGGCCGCCCTGCTGCTCATCTTCTTCCTGGTCCTCGTCCAGGCCACCCAGCGTTACCTTCCGGTCGACGGCTGGTCGTGGACCGGCGAGCTGGCCAGGTTCTCGCTGGTCTGGCTCACCTTCGTGGTCGCCGGAGTGCTGGTCAGCAGCGACTCCCACATCTCGATCGAGATGATCGACATGGTCCGCAGCCCGCTGCTCCGTCGGATCGTGCGGGTCATCTCGTGCCTGGTCGTCGCCGCCATCGGCGTGGCCCTGACCGCCGAGGCGTGGGAGCTCATCGACACCCAAAGCGTGCTGAAGTCGCCCGCGATGCGAATGCCGATGTCGTGGCTCTACGGCATCTCGATGATCGGCTTCGTCAGCACGGTCATCCGGGCCACGGTCGCGGCGGTGCGGTACGCCGTGCTCGGCGCGCCCGAGCCGGACCACGGCGACCTGGTGGAGGTGTCGGCGCTGTGAGCCTCCTGGTGCTGGCGCTGCTGATCACGGGGCTGCTGGTGATCCGGGTGCCGGTCGCGTTCGCGTTCATCGGACCTTCGTTGGCATACATGATGTCCACCGACCAGTCGGTGGGGCTCGCCCTGCGGTTGGTCGCCAACTCCACCGCGAGCTTTCCCCTGCTGGCCGTGCCGCTGTTCATCCTGTTGGGCTGCCTGGCCAACCACGCCGGCATTGCCGACCGGCTGTTCGACTTCGCCCTGGCGCTGCTCAGTCGGGTCCGGGGCAGTCTTGGCTACGTCAGTGTCGGCGTCAGCGTCGGGTTCTCGTGGATGAGCGGATCGGCGGTCGCCGATGCCGCCGCGCTCGGCAAGGTGCAGATCCCGGCCATGCTGCGCGCCGGCTACTCCAAGAAGTTCGCCCTGGGCGTGACAGGGTCGGCCGCACTGATCGCACCGGTGATGCCGCCGAGCATCCCGGCCGTGATCTACGCCGGCCTGGCCGCCGTCTCCACCGGAGCGCTCTTCGCCGCATCGGTGGTGCCGGCCCTGCTGATGGCGCTCGGGCTCTGCATCGTGGTGTTCCTGCTGGTCCGCCGCGACGACAACATCCAGCGCACCGAGTTCAGCTGGGCTCGCGTCGGACCACCGGGCTCCGCGTGGTCCCCGCGTTGGGTGCCCCCGTGGTGATCCTGGGCGGGATCCTAGGCGGGATCTTCACCCCCACCGAGGCGGCAGGGGTGGGTGCCGGCTACATGGCGCTGCTGGGCTTCGCGTACGGCACGCTCAAGGTGCGTGACCTGCCCAAGGTGCTCACCGAGACGGTGGTGACCACCGGCGCCATCATGCTGATCGTCGCGTCGGCCAACCTGCTCGGCTACATCTTCGCCAGGGAGCGGGTCCCCCAGGAGATCTCCGAGTGGGTCACGGGGCTGACCACCAATGCCACCGTCTTCATGCTGCTGGTCTTCGCACTGTCGATGGTGCTGGGCACCGCCCTGGACGCCATCGCGGTGCTGACCCTGACCGTGCCGATCCTGCTGCCGATCAGCGCGACGTACGGCGTGGACCCGATCGCGCTGGGCGTGCTGATGATCCTGTCCCAGATGATCGGGCTGCTCACGCCGCCCGTGGGCACCGTGATCTTCGTCCTGCAAGCCATCGCCAAGGCGACCATGTCCGAGGTGTTCTGGGGCGCGGTGCCGTTCATGGCGCCGCTGGTGCTGCTCTGCTTCGGCATCATCTTCTGGCCGGACGCGATCCTCTACCTGCCGCAGGAGCTGGGACTGTGACGGTCCCGGAAACGGTGCCCGCCTCCGCATCGCGGCGGTCGATCCTGGCCGGTCTGATCGGCCAAGGAGTCAAGCCATCGCTGACACCGGAGATGCACGAGCGGGAGGCGGAGCGACAGGGGATGCGCTACGTCTACAAGACCATCGACCTGCCCGGCGGCCGCGTGGAGCAGACCGAGCTCCGCAGGCTGCTGGCGTCCGCCGTCGAGCTCGGTTTCGACGGGCTCAACGTCACCCACCCGCTCAAGCAGACGATGGTGTCGCTGGTCGACGAGGTCACCAGTGACGTGGCCGCGATCGGCGCGCTCAACACGGTGCTGATCAGCGACGGAGGAACTGTCGGGCACAACACCGACGTCACCGGCTTCGGCCGAGCCTTCACCGAAGGCCTGCCCGGCGCGGCCCTCGACGAGCTGGTGCTTCTCGGGGCGGGCGGCGCGGGCACCGCCGTCGCCCACGCACTGGTGCGGTTGGGTGCCCGCCGGGTGCAGGTCTTCGACCCAGACGCCGCCCAGGCCGCCGCACTCGTGCGTTCGGTCGAAGCCTCAGGCACGAACGCGAACGTGTGGTCGATCTCGGAGGCCGAGCTGCCCGGCGTACTCGCCACGGCACCGGGGCTGGTGAACGCCACGCCGGTCGGCATGGCGGCCCACCCCGGCAGCCCGCTGTCGGCTCAACTCCTGCGCGAGGAGCTGTGGGTCGCCGACATCGTCTACCGCCCGCTGGTGACCGAGCTGCTGCGGGACGCGCGAGCACTGGGCTGCCGGACGCTGAGCGGGGCCGGCATGGCCGTCCACCAGGCTGCTGACGCATTCGAGCTGATCGCCGAGCGACCGGCAGACCGAGAAGCGATGATCCGCGACTTCGACTCCATGGTCACCGCCGAGTCCGGCCACGACCACCCACGAACGACGGATGAAGACCGTCCCGAGGAAGGAACCAGAAATGTCAGCTAGCAGGAACCGAAGAGGCATAGCCCTGGCCGCGTGCGCCATCTTGCCGTTCATGGCGCTCGCCGCCTGTGGCGACGACGACGAGGGTGGTGGTGGCGAGGGCGGCGGTGACATCGAGATCTCGCTGGCCCACAGCTACACCGAGACCCAGCCGCAGCACCGCTGCGGAGCCCAGGTCATCGCCGACGAAGTGGCGGCGGCCGACGCTGGGATGACGGTGGAGGTTTTCTCCGCGAGTCAGCTCGGGGCGGACGCTGACCGAATCGCCTCGGTCGTCTCCGGTGACATCGACATCGACATCCAGGGCGCCTCCGCCCTGGGCGCGGTCTATGAGCCTGTCGCCGTTCTGGACGCGGCGTACGCCTTCGACGACGGCGAGCACCTCGCCCGCTTCTTCGAGGACGACGCCTCCGACGAACTGCTCCAGAGCTTCGAGGACGAGACCGGCGTGCACACGCTCGGGGCGTGGTCGGCCGGCATGCGTCACTTCACCGCCAACGAGCCGATCCGCGAGCCAGCGGACCTCGACGGGTTGCGGATGCGGTTCCCGGCTTCGCCGCAGTTCCTGATGAACGCCGAGGCGCTGGGAGCCGACGCCACTGAGGTCGCCTACGAGGAGCTGTTCCTGGCTCTGCAGCAGGGCACCGTCGACGGTCAGGAGAACCCGATCGTCAATATCGACGCCAGCAGCCTGCAGGACGTCCAGGACTACATCAGCCTGTCCTCCCACCAGGCCAACTCCAACCTGGTCATCATCGGTGAGGTCTGGAACGAGCTCTCCGAGGAACAGCAGGAGGTGCTGCAGTCGGCGGTCGACAAGGCTGTCGAGCAGGTGCCGGGCTGCGTCGAGGAGGACGAACAGAAGACCCTCGACAAGTGGGCGGAGTCCGGTGACCTCGAGGTCGTCGACGACGTCGACGTCGAGGCGTTCAGCTCACAGGTCGACGCCTACCTCCGCGACAACTTCAACGACGACCAGCTGGCCGTCTACGAAGCGATCCGGGGCACCGCCGAGTGATGAATGAGGTCCAGACGTTCACGGGGCCCGTCGATGCCGATGAGCTGGGGTCGACCCTGATCCACGAGCACATCTTCGTCGGGCATCCCGAGCTGGACCTCAACCTTCCTCATCCGGAGTGGGACGAGCCGGCGCTGATCGAGGTGGCGGTCGACGGTCTCGAACGCCTCTGGGCGCTGGGGATCCGGACGGTCGTCGACCTGACGGTGCTCGGACTGGGCAGGGACGTGGGGCGGGTCGCCAAGGTGGCAGCCCGTTCCCACGTCCGGCTCCTCGCCTCGACCGGCTACTACACCGCCGACGTGCTGCCGGCGTACTTCCACACCCACGGGCCGGGCCTGCTCATCGACGGCCCGGACCCGCTGGTCGAGCTGTTCGTGCGCGACATCGAGCACGGCATCGCGGACACCGGGGTACGCGCGGCCATGCTCAAGGTGGTCACCGACAAACCAGGCATCACCGACGACGTACGCCGGGTGCTGATCGCCGCGGCGGAGGCACACCTGCACACCGGGGTGCCGATCACGACGCACACCCACGCGCCCTCGCAGAACGGCCGCGACCAGTTGGCGTTCTTCAAGGAGCGCGGCGTCGCGCCCGAGCGGCTGATCATCGGCCACTGCGGCGACAGCCAGGACCTCGACTACCTGCGCGAGCTGATGGATGCCGGCGCCACGATCGGCCTGGACCGCTTCGGGATGGAGCACGTGCTGCCCGACGAGGCGCGCATCGAGACCCTGCTCGCGCTGCTGCGGCTCGGCTATGCCGAGATGATGGTGCTCTCCCACGACGCGGCCTACTTCAGCCGGGTGACGCCGCCGTCGTGGCGAGCCGCGAACGTGCCCCATTGGCACATGGAGAACATCCATCGCCGCGTCGTCCCGCGGCTGTCGGCCGAGGGCGTCAGTGACGAGGAGCTCCATCAGTTGCTGGTGCTGAACCCGGCACGCCTGTTGGCACCCGGTCTGGGAGGCAACCAATGACGCTGCGTACGTCGATCGCCACAGTCTGCCTGAGCGGCACCTTGGTCGAGAAGCTGCACGCCTGCGCGGAGGCGGAGTTCGACGGCGTCGAGATCTTCGAGCCCGACCTGATCGGCTCGCCAGCGAGCCCCGAGGAGATCGCCGCACTCGCCAAGCGCCTCGGCCTGACCCTCGACCTCTACCAACCTTTCCGCGACGCGGAGGGCGTCACCGAGGAGCTCTTCGCCGACGTCGTGCGCCGGGCGCGGTCGAAGTTCCAACTCATGCAGCGGCTCGGCATCGACACCATGCTGGTGTGCAGCAACGTCGGCACCGCGACCATCGACGACGACGAGGTGTCAGCCGGCCAGCTGCGCCGACTCGGCGACGAGGCCGCGGCGTACGGCGTGCGGCTGGCCTACGAGGCACTGGCCTGGGGAAAGTACGTCGACGACTACCGACGTGCCTGGCGGATCGTGCAGCTCGCCGACCACCCGGCGGTCGGGGTCTGCCTCGACAGCTTCCACATCCTCTCGCGCGGCCACGACCCCGCAGCGATCGAGCAGATCCCCGGCGACGAGATCTTCTTCCTCCAACTGGCCGACGCGCCCGCGCTGACCATGGACGTGCTCTCGTGGAGCCGACACCACCGGCTGTTCCCGGGGGAGGGCACCTTCGACCTCGCGGCCTTTGTCGGCCACTGCCTGGCAGCGGGCTATGCCGGCCCGATGTCACTGGAAGTCTTCAACGACACGTTCCGGCAGACCGACGTGCTGCGCACGGCTCAGCAGGCCAAGCGCTCGCTGACCTGGCTGGAGGACCAAGTGTCGGGGCTGCCGCTCGAGCACCGCCGGCCCGACGGGCCCGTGGCCTTGCCCGAGGTGGACCAGCCGGTGGCATTCGACTTCGTGGAGGTCAAGGCCGAGGACACCGGCGACGTCGACGTGCTGTTGCGCCAGCTGGGATTCACGTTCCGCGGACGCCACCGCAGCAAGCAAGTGCGGCTCTGGACGCAGGGTCAGGCGCGGGTCGTCTGCAACGAGCAGCAAGCGCGCGACCTGGCGCCGACCTTGGCCGCGGTCGGCTTCGAGGTCGTCGACCCGGCCACGTCGGCAGCCCGGGCCCGAGCGCTCGACGCCCCGGCGGTCTTCCGGCGCAGTGACGCGCACGACGCGGACCTGCCTGCCTTCCGGGCCCCCGACGGCACCGAGATCTACCTCTCGTCGGTGGCCCGTGCGGACGCAGGCTGGGTCGCCGAATTCGAGGGCGGCGACGAGCCGCCCCCCGATCCCATGCTCACCGGCGTCGACCACGTCAACCTCGCCCACCCATGGCAGAGCTTCGACGAGGCGGTGCTCTTCTACAGCAGCGTGCTAGCCCTCGAGTCCGGCACCAGTCAGGACGTCGCCGCGCCAGCGGGCCTGGTGCGCAGCCACGTCGTCCGCAGCGGCGACGGCGCGGTGCGGCTGGCGCTCAACGTGGCTCCACAGGCCTTCGAGCACCCACAGGGCTTCCCGCAGCACATGGCTTTCACCACCGACGACGCCCTCGCGGCCGCGCGGGCCGCCCGGTCGCGAGGGCTGCGCCCACTGCCGATCCCGGCGAACTACTACGACGACCTGGTCGCCCGCTTCGACCTCGCCGATGAGCAGGTCGCGGAGATGCAGGAGCTCGGCGTGCTCTACGACCGCGACGGCGACGGCGACTTCACGCACTTCTACACCGAGACCGTCGGCGGCGTGTTCCTCGAGGTCGTCCAGCGGCGCGGTGGCTACCAGGGCTACGGCGCCACCAACGCGTCGGTGCGGCACGCCGCCCAGCACCTCCGGGACTGCCGCCAGTGAGCCAGGAAGGCGGTCCGCATGAGTGAGCTGGTGAGCCAGGCGCAGATCTGCGACGAGATCGCGGAGATCGCGGCTGCGTCCGACGGCACCGAGGCGCAGCCGCACCTGGACTACGCGCCGTACCGCAGCAGCCTCCTGCGCCACCCCACCAAGGCGCTGCACCCGGTCGATCCCGAGGGCGTCGAGCTGTGGGCGCCGGCCTTCGGCGAGCGTGACGTCGACCCGCTGGAGGCCGACCTCACCATTCAGCACAGCGGCGAGCCGATCGGGGAGCGGATGATCGTCACCGGCCGCGTGGTCGACGGCGACGGACGGCCGGTTCGCCATCAGCTGGTGGAGATCTGGCAGGCCAACGCCGGCGGGCGCTACCTGCACCAGCGCGACCAGCACCCGGCTGCCCTCGACCCCTACTTCACCGGGGTCGGGCGCTGCCTGACCGACGGCGACGGCACCTACTCGTTCACCACGATCAAGCCGGGCCCCTACCCGTGGAAGAACCATCGCAACGCCTGGCGGCCGGCGCACATCCACTTCTCGCTGTTCGGCACGGAGTTCACCCAGCGGATGGTCACCCAGATGTACTTCCCGGGCGACCCGCTGTTCGCGCTGGACCCGATCTACCAGTCGATCACCGACCCGAAGGCCCGCGAGCGACTCGTCGCGACCTACGACCACGACGTCACCCAGCACGAGTGGTGCACGGGCTATCGCTGGGACATCGTGCTCACCGGTAGCCACCGCACCCGGATGGAGGACGACGGATGACGCTCGCCGCGACGCCTGGCCAGACGGTCGGCCCGTTCTTCGGCTTCGCACTGCCGTACGCCGGCGGGACGGAGCTGGTGTCTGCCGGCCGAGCCGACGCGATCCGCCTTCACGGTCGGGTCCTCGACGGCGCGGGCCAGCCGGTGCCCGACGCACTGCTCGAGCTGTCCCAGCCCGACGCCGACGGAGTGCTGTCGAGCCACCCGGGTTCGTGGCGGCGCGACGGCTACACGTTCACCGGCTGGGGTCGGGCCGCCACCGACAACGAAGGCCGCTACGGCTTCACGACGGCGACGCCCGGACCCGTCGAGCCCGGCGCGCCGGCGTACGTCGCACTGACCGTTTTCGCACGCGGGCTGCTCGACCGGTTGTTCACGCGGATCTACCTGCCGGGTGACGATGCGGCGCTCGGCGCCGACCCGCTCCTCGCCTCGTTGCCGCCCGAGCGCAGGTCGTCCCTGGTCGCGGAGCGCGACGCGTCCGGGTTCGTGTTCGATGTCCGGCTGCAGGGTGACGGCGAGACCGTCTTCCTCTCCTATCCGCGACACTGACGTGGTGAGCGACCTCTTCTGGCCGGGCGACGGCCGCGCGGGTGACCACCTGTCGCAGCGCGCGTTCCTCGAGGCGATGGTCGACGTCGAGGTGGCGTGGCTGGCAGTGCTCGGCGTCGAGGGCGTGACCTCGCGGGCGAGCCTCGAGGACGGGTGGGCCGAGGACGCCGAGTCCGGTGGCAACCCCGTCATCTCCTTGGTGTCGGCGCTGCGGGCCGACCTCGAAGCGGAGCAGCCGGAGGCGGCGCGGTGGCTGCACCGCGGTCTGACCAGCCAGGACGTCGTCGACACCGCAATGATGGCGATGGTGCGCGATGTTGTCGCCGATCTCACAGCCGACGTGCGCCGCATCGTGAGTCGCCTGGCGGAACTGGCCGGCGAGCACCGCGACACCCCGATGGTGGCGCGCACGCTGACCCAGCACGCGGTGCCCACCACGATGGGGCTCAAGGCCGCGACCTGGCTCACTGGTGTGCTCGACGCCTGCGACGACCTCGATCGGCTCACCTTTCCCGTGCAGCTCGGCGGGGCCGCGGGGACCCAGGCCGCGATCGTCGAGCTCGGCCACGACCCGGCATCGGCGCGAGCCGGGCTGGCCCGTGTGCTGGGCCTCGACGACGCTGTTCCGTGGCACACCACGCGGCGTCCGGTCACCCGGATCACCGACGCCCTGGTGGCCTGCACCGACGCCTGCGGCCGGATCGCCGGCGACGTGCTGACCCTGTCGCGGCCGGAGATCGGCGAGCTCAGCGAAGGAGCTGGAGGCGGGTCGTCGACCATGCCCCAGAAGGCCAACCCAGTGCTGTCCGCATTGGTCCGCCGGGCCGCCCTCACCACCCCGCAGCTGGCCGCGACCCTGCACCTCGCCGCCGCCGAGCAGATGGACGAGCGCGCCGACGGCGCCTGGCACGCCGAGTGGGACACCATCCGGCTGCTCGCGCGCCGCACCTTGGTCGCCGTCGCCCAGACCGCCGACCTGGCCGATGGGCTGCGCGTCCACCCCGAGCGAATGGCGGCCACGCTCGAAGCGGCCCGCGACGACGTACACGCGGAGCAGCGGACCATGGCCGAGCTGGCCGGTCACGAGCCCGCCGGCGACTACCTCGGCGCTGCCGGCGACCTGGTCGACGCCGTGCTGGCCCGGGCCGTCACCCACCTTAAGGAGCACGCGTGACCCCCAGCATCACCGTCGTCCGGATGAGCGGCGCGAAGCACCGGGCCGAGCTGCCGCTGCTCGTGCTCGGACCGTCGCTCGGCACCTCTGCCGCGACGCTGTGGTCGGCCTGCGCCGCCCACCTCACCGACGTCTTCGACGTGCTCGCGTGGGACCTGCCGGGCCACGGGCACAACACCACCGTCGGCGACGAGCCGTGCACGATGGCCGAGCTCGCCGCAGGAGTCCTGGCCGTGGTCGACGACGTGCTGGCGGAGCGCGGCGAGCTCGACGGATCCTTCTCGTACGCCGGCGACTCGGTCGGCGGCGCGGTCGGGTTGCAGCTCCTGCTCGACGCGCCCGACCGGGTGCGCGATGCGGTGCTGCTCTGCACCGGCGCCCGGCTCGGCACGGTGGAGTCCTGGACCGAACGGATCGAGCAGGTGCGGGCGTCCGGCACCGCCGCCCAGGTGGCGGCCTCGACCGAGCGCTGGTTCGCGCCCGGCTTTCTGGACCGCGAGCCCGAGCTCGCGAGCACCCTGCTGCACGCCCTGCGCGACACCAAGGACAAGGGCTACGTCCAGGTGTGCGGGGCGCTCCGCGACTTCGACGTGCGCGACCGGCTGGCGGAGATCGAGGCACCGGTGCTGGCTGTCGCCGGCGCCGATGACGTCGTGGCTCCGCCCGCCGGCCTGGCCGCGATCGCCGACGGCGTACGGAAAGGTGAGCTGGCCGAGCTTGCCGGCGTCGGGCACGAGGCGCCTGCCGAGGCACCCGAGACGGTGGCCCGGCTGATCCGGAGGCATGCGCTCGGCGAGACACTGGCCGACGACCTCCGCACCGTGCAGGAAGTGCGCGATGCCGGCATGGCCGTGCGCCGCGAGGTGCTCGGCGACGAGCACGTGGACCGAGCCACTGCCGCTGCCACCGACCTCACCCGCGACTTCCAGGACCTGATCACCCAGTACGCCTGGGGCAGCATCTGGACCCGGCCCGGCCTCGACCGCCGCAGCCGCTCGCTGATCACCCTCACAGCGCTGGTCGCCCGCGGCCACCACGAGGAGCTCGCGATGCACCTACGCGCCGCGCGCACCAACGGCGTCACCGTCGAGGAGATCAAGGAGCTGCTGCTGCAGACCGCGATCTACTGCGGCGTTCCCGACGCCAACACGGCCTTCCGGATCGCCCAGTCGGTCCTCGACGAGGAGCAAGCATGACCCCCGCTTTCCTGTACGCCGCCTCCCGCACGCCGTTCTGCAGGTTCGGCGGTGCGCTGGCCGGCGTACGCCCTGATGACCTGGCCGCAGTCGCGCTGAAGGGCGCGCTGGCCAAAGCGCCATCGCTCGACCCGGCCGCCATCGGCGACGTGGTGTGGGGCTGTGCCAACCAGGCCGGCGAGGACAACCGCAATGTCGGCCGGATGGCCGTGCTGCTCGCCGACCTGCCCGTCTCGGTCACCGCGACCACAGTCAACCGGCTCTGCGGCTCGAGCCTGGATGCGGCAATGATCGCGTCGCGGACCATCGAGACCGGCGATGCGGAGGTGGTCGTGGCCGGTGGCGTCGAGTCGATGACCCGCGCGCCGTGGGTGCTGCCGAAGCCGGCGAAGGCGTTCCCGGCCGGCAACGTCACCGCCGTCTCGACCACGCTGGGTTGGCGGCTGGTCAACGAGCGGATGCCAGCGGAGTGGACGGTCTCGCTGGGGGAGGCCAACGAGCTGCTCGCCGAGCGGTTCGGGATCTCCCGCGGGCGGCAGGACGAGTTCGCGGCGCGCTCGCACCAGTTTGCCGACGCCGCCTGGGAGCAGGGCTTCTACGACGACCTGGTGGTCCCGGTGGACAACGTCGATCCGGTGCGCGACGAGGGCATCCGCCCCGGCTCGACCGCGGCGAAGCTGGCGGCCCTGGATCCGGCCTTCCGCAAGGACGGCACGATCACGCCCGGCAACGCCTCGCCGCTCAACGACGGGGCGTCGGCGCTGCTGATCGCCAGCGAGAACGCCGACCTCGGACTCCAGCCCCTATCCCGCATCGCCGGACGCGGCGCCCACGCACTGGCGCCGCAGGACTTCGGCTTCGCTCCGGTCGAGGCCGCCGAGAAGGCGCTGGCCCGGGCCGGCATCACCTGGGCCGACGTGGCCGCGGTCGAGCTCAACGAGGCGTTCGCGGTGCAGTCGATCGCCTGCGTCGACGCCTGGCTGCACCAAGGGATGCTGGACCCCGAGATCGTCAACGCCCGCGGCGGCGCGATCGCGATCGGCCACCCCCTGGGCGCCTCCGGCGCCCGCATCCTCGGCACCCTGGCCCACCGCCTGCGCGACGACGGCGGCCGCTACGGCGTCGCCGCGATCTGCATCGGAGTCGGCCAGGCGCTCGCCGTGGTGCTGGAGAACGTCACGTGATCGTCTGCGCGACCACCGACGAGGCCGTGGCCGGCACCCCGGACGGCGCGACCGTGCTGATCGGCGGCTTCGGCATGGCCGGCATGCCGGTCGCCCTGATCGACGCCCTGATCCGGCAGGGCGCCACCGACCTGACCGTGGTCTCCAACAACGCCGGCAACGGTGACACCGGTCTGGCCGCGCTGCTCGCCGCGGGCAGGGTGCGCAAGATGGTCTGCTCGTTCCCACGCCAGTCCGATTCGTGGGTCTTCGACGGCCTCTACCGCGCGCAGAAGATTGAGCTCGAGGTCGTGCCCCAGGGCAACCTCGCCGAACGCATGCGCGCCGCGGGCGCCGGCATCGGCGCCTTCTTCTGCCCCACCAGCGTCGGCACCCCACTCGCCGAGGGCAAGGAGGAGCGCGAGATCGACGGACGCCGCTACGTGCTGGAGTACCCCATCCACGGCGACCTGGCCCTGATCGGCGCCCACCGCGCCGACCGCGCCGGCAACCTGGTCTACCGCAAGACCGCCCGCAACTTCGGCCCGGTGATGGCCACCGCCGCGACCACCGTCGTTGCCCAGGTCAGTGACGTCGTCGAGATCGGCGCGATCGACCCTGAGTCCGTGGTCACGCCAGGTATCTACGTCGACCGGGTGGTCGCCGCGTGAGTCCCACCCAGCGACTCAGCAAGAGCGAACTGGCCGCCGTCGTGGCCCGCGACATCCCCGACGGGTCCTTCGTCAACCTCGGCATCGGCCAACCCACCACCGTCGCCGACCACCTCCGCCCAGGATCCGGGGTGGTGCTGCACACCGAGAACGGCATGCTCGGCATGGGTCCGGCCGCGGTCGGTGACCAGGTCGACCCCGACCTGACCAACGCCGGCAAGCTCCCGGTCACCGAACTGCCCGGGGCGGCGTACTTCCACCACGCCGACTCGTTCGCGATGATGCGCGGCGGCCACCTCGATGTCTGCGTCCTGGGGGCCTTCCAGGTCTCCGCGACCGGCGACCTCGCCAACTGGCACACCGGCGAACCTGACGCCATCCCGGCCGTCGGCGGCGCGATGGACCTCGCGATCGGCGCCAAGCAGGTCTTCGTGATGATGACGCTGTTCGCCAAGGACGGCACCCCCAAGCTCGTGCCCGAGTGCACCTACCCGCTCACCGGCGTAGGCTGCGTCGACCGGCTCTACACCGACCTCGCCACCTTCGACCTCGGGCCGAACGGTCCCGTGGTCACCGAAACGTTCGGCATCACCTTCGACGAGCTCGCGGAACGTCTTGCAGTCAAGCTGCGACGAAGCTAGCCGAGCTCAAAGTCGAGCCAGGTGTCTGGCGGCCTTGGCTACAAACATGGCTACAGGAACAGAACGACAAAGTGCCCTCACCCGCGTTCTCGCTGGTGAGGGCACTTGTTGGTACGGCATCAGGGACTCGAACCCCGAACCCGCTGATTAAGAGTCAGCTGCTCTGCCAATTGAGCTAATGCCGCGCGTGGTGAAGCGGCACCAAGATTACCAGCGGGCTGCGGGCCGGTGAAATCGAGACCGGCGTCAGCGAGACTCGAGCACGGCCTGGGCCGCGTTGTGGCCACCGAGCCCCGAGACCGCGCCGCCGCGGCGAGCACCGGCGCCGCACACGAGTACGGCGGGGGCACCGGTCTGCACGCCCCAGCGGGCGGCCGGCGTCTCCAGCAGCGCGCGGTTGGGGGCCCACGGCCACTCGAGGTCGCCATGGAAGATGTGGCCGCCCGGCATCGCCAGGTCGTTCTCGATGTCCTGGGGGATCTTGGCCTCGATGCAGCGCTCGCCGTTGGCGTCCCGCGCGATCCGCTTCTTCAGCGGCTTGACCAGGTGCTGGTCGATCGAGGCGATCGCCCGCTCGACGGCAAGAGCCTTGGCCGCGTCCGGGTCGTCCTCAAAGAGTCGTGCGGGCGTGTGCAGGCCGAAGTAGGTGAGCGTGTGCTGCTCGCCCGCCCTGCCGCCGAGGATCGAGGGGTCGGTCAGGGAGTGGCAGTAGACCTCGCCCGGCATCGCCGACGGCACCCGCCCTGCGGCCGCTTCGTCGTACGCCGCCTCGAGCTGGCTGTAGTCCTCGTTGAGGTGGAGCGTGCCGGCGAAGGCGAGGGCGGGGTCGATGCCGGACTGGAGCTCGGGCAGCCGGTCGAGGAGGAAGTTGATCTTGAGCTGGGCGCCCTCGGGCTTGCTGGCCGGGTCTTCGGGCTCGCCCATCAGGATGCCCAGCACCCACGGGGCCACGTTGGCGAGCACGTAGCGGCTGGAGACGGTGTGCGATCCGGCGTCGTCGTCCCACGTGACCTCGGCGCCGGCGGCTGCGTCGTCGCCCGAGCGGATAGCGCTCACGCCCGCACCGGTGACGATCTCGGCGCCGGCTTCGACGGCCGCGCGATGCAGAGCGCCCGTGACCGCACCCATCCCGCCGATCGGCACCTTCCACTCGCCGGTGCCGTTGCCGATCAGGTGGTAGAGGAAGCAGCGGTTCTGGATCAGCGACGGGTCGTGCATCGACGCAAAGGTGCCGATCAGCGCGTCGGTCGCTACGACGCCCCGCACCGTGTCATCGGCGAACCGGCGCTCGATCGCCACTCCCAGCGGTGTGGCGACGAGGTCGCGCCAGATGTCGGGGTCGACCTGTTCGGAGATCGCACGCTCGATCGGAAGCGGGTCCAGCAACGTCGGCGAGACGACCGCCGCGAGCTCGGCGACGCCGGCGTAGAACTCGCGCCAGGCGTCGTAGTCCGCGTCCGAGCCGGTCAGGTCGAGGAACGACTGGCGGGTCGCCTCGCCCGCGTCGCGCTCGACGTAGAGCCCGCCGGGCTCGCCGTCGCGGACGACAGGTGTGTACGACGCGGTCTGCCGTGACGCCAGGGCGATGTCCAGCCCGAGGTCGTCGATCAGCTGCTGCGGCATGAGCGAGACGAGGTAGGAGTAACGCGACAGGCGGGTCTCGTGGCCGGAGAACGCCTGGGCCGAGACCGCCGCGCCGCCGGTGTGGTCGAGCCGCTCCAGCAGCTTGACCGAGAACCCCGCCCGCGCGAGGTAGGCGGCGGCGGTCAGCCCGTTGTGGCCGCCCCCGACGATGACCACGTCGTAGTTCATGTGCCCGACCCTATGGCCCCCGGTCGACGCAGCCTCGCCCGGAATATCAAGCATTCAACTACCGTTGCAAGGGTGAATGAAGGAGGTGGGCCGGATGCCCGCAGTCACCGTCGGCGACCTGACCGTCCTCGACCGCCTCACCCAGCCCGGACTGGGAGACCAGCCGCGACCCGTGTGGCAGATCAGCACCGCACCGCAGGGCTACGAGGGCGAGGGATTCCCGGTACGCCGCGCGTTCGCCGGCATCGACCTCCAGCAGCTCGACCCGTTCATCATGATGGACCAGATGGGCGAGGTGGAGTACGCGCCCGGTGAGGCCAAGGGCACGCCCTGGCACCCGCACCGCGGCTTCGAGACCGTCACCTACATCATCGACGGCGTCTTCGATCACCAGGACTCCCATGGCGGTGGCGGCTCGATCACCAACGGCGACACCCAGTGGATGACCGCCGGTTCGGGCTTGCTCCACATCGAGGCCCCACCCGAGTGGCTGGTGGAGAAGGGTGGCCTCTTCCACGGGATCCAGCTCTGGGTGAACCTGCCGCGCGACGCGAAGATGAACAACCCCAAGTACCAGGACATCCGCTCCGGTGAGGTGCAGCTGCTGACCTCGCCTGACGCCGGTGCGCTGGTGCGGGTCATCGCCGGCACCGTCGACGGGCACGCCGGCCCTGGCTCGACGTTCACGCCGATGTCGCTCGTGCACGCCACGATCGAGCCCGGGGCCCGGCTCGAGCTGCCGTGGGACGTCGACTTCAACGCCCTCGTCTACGTGCTCAACGGTCATGGCACCGTCGGCACCGACGCGCAGCCGATCCACACCGGCCAGTCGGCCGTGCTGGGTGCCGGTGACTACCTCACGATCGCCGCCGACAAGGCGCAGGAGAGCCGCTCACCCAAGCTGGACGTGATCGTGGTCGGCGGCCGGCCGATCCACGAGCCGCTCGCCTGGGCCGGCCCGTTCGTGATGAACACCGAGTCCGAGGTGCTCGAGGCCTACCAGGCTTTCCAGCGCGGCGACTTCGGCCACATCCCCGCGTAGGGTCGCGCGGGTGCCGCCCCGCTACCAGCCAGGCTCGACGATCCGTCGCCTCGAGTCACTCCACGGTCAGCTCTGGATGGAGCACCCCGTGACGGTGGTGGCCGACGACGGCGAGGTGCTGGCGGTCCGGCTCGACCCCGGATCGGCCTTCACGTTCCACGAGCATCCGATCGGCAGGCACCCCTGGGGCAGCGTCACGCACTGGGGTGACTCGATCGTGCTTCAGCTTCATCGCGACGGCGACTTCTACTCGGTGTGGAAGTTCTTCGAGCCGGACGGCACGTTTCGCTACTGGTATCTCAACTTCGAGCAGCCCGTCGTCCGGCTGGACAGGGCGTTCGACACCAACGACTACGGGATCGACCTGATCATCCATCCCGATGGCCGCCGCGAGTGGAAGGATGTCGAGCACCTCCACAGTCAGCGAGTCCAGGGCCGGATCACGCTCGAGACCGTCGCCGCCGTGCTCGCGGAAGCGGAGAAGGTCGTCGCCCTGCTCGACTCGGAAGACCGGTGGTGGGCCGACTGGGACGACTGGCGGCCGACCGGCTAGCGTCACCGAGCGTGGCCCGGATCTATCGCGACGCGTACGGCGTCCCGCACGTGCGGGCCACGACGGTCCTAGACCTGGCCCGCGCGCAGGGCGAGGTGGTGGGCCGCGACCGGGCCTGGCAGATGGAGTGGCTGCGGCGCCGGGCGACCGGCACCACCGCCGAGATCTTCGGCACCGACGGCCTGCCCTGGGACCGGCTGGCCCGCCGGGCGATGCTGGTCGACACGGCGCGCCGGGCACACGCCAACCTCGACGAGGAGACGAAGGCCTTCGTCGGGGCATACGTTGTCGGGGTCAATGCTGGTCTGCACGCCGACGCGCCCGAGCTGAAGACTCTCGGCATCGAGCCGCAGCCGTGGCCGGAGTGGATGCCGCTCGCGACGTTCCATGCACAGCACATCCTGTTCGCCGGCCTCGGTAGGGAGCTGTGGCGTCGGCGCTCGCATGCGGTGCTCGGCGACGACGCTGCGCTCCTCTCCCACGAGGGTCCGATCTCGAGCGGCAGCAACGCGTGGGCGGTCGGGGGCGGTCGAACCGCGAGCGGGATGCCGCTGATCGGAGGTGACCCGCACCGGATCATCGAGTCTCCGGGCGTCTACCTGCAGATCCGGCTGGCCTGCGACGAGTTCGACGTGGCCGGTTTCACCTTCGCGGGCGTGCCGGGTGTGCAGCACTTCGCGCATGCCGGTGACGTCGCGTGGGCGATCACCAACGCGATGGCCGACTACCAGGACGTGCAGGACGCCGGCCCCGTCGTCCAGCGCTGGACCGAGACCATCAGGGTGCGCGACGCGAGACCGGAACAGGTCGAGGTCGCCGTCACCGAGCAAGGGCCGGTGTTCACCGACGGCCTGAGCTTCCGCGGCACCTCGACCGTGCTCGGCGACCTCGGCTTCAACGCGCTGCTCCCGTTGCTGCGCTCGCGCACTGTCGACGATGTCGACCGCGCGCTCGACGCCTGGGTCGAGCCGGTCAACAACGCCGTCATCGCCGACCGGCACGGCACCGTCCGCTACCGCCTCGCCGGCCTGGTCCCCATCCGCAACGGCGACGCGTGGGTCGACTGGCACGGTCCCAACCGGGCAGAGATCCCCGCCGACGGCGAGGTCGTCACCGCCAACGAGCGCCGCGGTCCGGAGAGCGACCTGGTCGGCGCGGACTTCGCGCCGCCCTACCGCGCCCAGCGCATCCGGGCCCTCCTCGACGGGCGCGACGACCTGACCACGGCGGACTTCTCGGCCATCCACAACGACACCTATCTCGCGACCGTGCCGCTCCTGAGCACCCTGGTGCCGGGGGAGTTCGACGACTGGGACGCCCGGATGGACGCGGACTCACCCGATGCGGCGCGATTCGCGGCCTGGCGCAACGCGCTGGTGGAGGCGATCGCGGCAGAGCCGGTCTTCGAGCCGCTGCACGAGCCGGTCGAGGATCTGGTCCACGCCCCGTGGCTCGACGTGACCGCGCGGATCGGGTCGGCCCTGCCGAGCCTGGTGGCTGCCGGTACGCCGTACGGCATCGACCTGCAGGAACTGGCCCGGCTGGCCCTTGAGGACAGTCGTGGCCACCCGACCACGTGGGGCGAGACCCACCTCTTCACGCCGGTGCACGCCTTCGACGACACGGAGCTGACCCCACCGGAGGTGCCGCTCCTCCCTGTCGACGGCGACGGCGACTGCGTGCGCTGCACGGGATCGCTTCCCGGCCTCACCGACGAGGCCTACCGCGGCTCAGTGGCCCGCTACGTCTGGGACCTCGCCGACCGCGAGGCCAGCGGCTGGGTGGTTCCGCTCGGTGCCGCCGGACATCCCGAAGACCCGCACCA
This sequence comes from uncultured Actinomycetota bacterium, assembly GCA_963753565.1. Classification (GTDB taxonomy): domain Bacteria; phylum Actinomycetota; class Actinomycetes; order Propionibacteriales; family Nocardioidaceae; genus Nocardioides. The sequence goes on along the minus strand of CAVWCT010000011.1, from coordinate 357,137 downwards.
CCTCGACCAGCTGCCGCTCTGGGCCGCCGGAGAGCTCGTGCCGCTGGTGACCGACTGGGCCCGGCTCACCGAAGAGCCGTGAGGTCCTTCTCGAACCACGCCTCGGCGTAGGGGTTGTCGTTGTAGCGGTCGATCCGCTGGTAGCCCGCCCGCCCGTACATCGCGATCGCCTCGGTCAGCGTGCCGTTGGTGTCGAGGCGTACGACGCCGTGACCGAGCCGAGTGGCCAGCTGCTCGAGATCGCGCAGCAGCCGGGAGCCGAGGCCGGCGCCCCGCCAGGCGGGGTGCACCCACATCCGCTTGATCTCGGCGACACCGCCGCCGAGGTCGAGCACGCCCCCACACGCGACCGGACGGCCGTCGCTGGTGGCCACCAGGTAGGTGCCCTCGCGATCGGGCGAGCCCGGGTCGAAGCCATGTGGGAAGCGCCGGTCGAGCTCGGCGAAGTAGAGACCGATCGCCTCCGCGGCGACCGGGTGCTCCGGGCCCACCTCGTGCAGCTGCACCGTGGCGGCGCGCACCAGCAGGTCTGCGGTGGCCAGCGCTTCGGTGAGCCGCGCCCGCTGCCGCTCGGTCAGGGGCTCGATCAACGACCGGGCGTGGCTCTCCGAACGGTCGTCCAGCCGCTGCCGAGTGCTGCGGCCGCGCCGGGTCAGGGTCACCATCCGGCGCCGCCGGTCCGCCGGGTCGGGGACGACCTCGACCAGCCCGCGTTCCTCGAGCGCTCGCAGCATCCGGCTGAGGTAGCCGGAGTCGAGGCCGAGACGGTCGCGCAGCTCGCGCACGGACGCCCCGCTCGCACCGATCTCGAAGACCAGGCGAGCCTCCCGCAGCGGCATCCCCAGGCCCAGGAACGACTCGTCGAGCGCGCCGATCCGCTGGGTGTAGGTCCGGTTGAAGCGACGCAAGGTCTCGGTGTGGCTCACTTCTCTGACTTTAGTCAGAGATACGTCGGCGCTCAAGGCACGCAAGAATGCTCCGCGTGAGCACCGAGGGTCGCGACGTGGTCCCGCTCCACACGGCCACCCGCGCCTGGTTCGCGATCTCGCTCCAGACCTTCGGCGGCCCGGCGGGGCAGATCGCCGTCATGCAGCGCACGCTCGTCGAGGAGCGCCGGTGGATCGGCCAGCAGCGATTTCTTTTCGCGTTGTCCTACTGCACCTTGCTGCCGGGCCCCGAGGCCCAGCAGCTGGCGACCTACGTCGGGTGGCTGCTCAACGGCGTCAGGGGCGCGCTCATCGCGGGCATCCTGTTCATCCTCCCCGGGGTGGCGGCCATGCTGGTGCTCTCGGCGATCTACGTGACGTCTGGCGACACCACGTTCGTCGACTCGGTCTTCCTCGGCCTGGCGCCGGCGGTGATCGCCATCGTGCTCCAGGCCGTGATCCGCGTCGGCAGCAGGGCGTTCACGCATCCGTCGCTGGTCGGGCTGGCGGTCGCCTCGTTCCTGGCACTGTCGCTGTTCGCGGTCCCGTTCCCGTTGGTCGTGGCGGTGTCGGCGGTGATCGGCTGGCTGCTGGGCCGGTCCATCCCGGGCCTGACCACGGCCAAGAAGTCCGGAGCCGATGACGGTCCGCCACCGCTGATCAGCGACGACTCCCTCCACCACGAGCTGCCCTCGGCGCGGCGCTCGGCGGGCATCCTGGTGATCGGCCTGGTGCTCTGGACCGCACCGATCGGGCTCGCCGCAGTCGCGTTCGGACGATCGAGCATCCTCGTCGACCAGGGGCTGTTCTTCTCGGGCACGGCGCTGGTCACGTTCGGTGGCGCCTACGCCGTGCTTGCCTACGTCGCGCAGCAGGCGGTCAACGTCTACGGCTGGCTGGCCCCGGGGGAGATGGTGCGCGGCCTGGCCCTGGCGGAGACCACGCCAGGCCCGCTGATCATGGTGGTCCAGTTCGTCGCGTTCGTCGCGGCCTACCGCCACCCGGGTTCGCTCGACCCCTGGATGGCCGCGATCATCGCGGCGCTGCTCACCACCTGGGTGACGTTCGTGCCGTCCTTCATCTTCATCCTGCTGGGGGCGCCGTACGTCGAGAGGTTGCGTGGCAACCACGCCCTGTCGAGCGCCCTGACCGGCATCACGGCTGCCGTGGTCGGCGTGATCGCCAACCTGGCGCTGTACTTCGCGCTCCACACGCTCTTCGACGACACCAGCCGCGTCACGAACGGCCCGTTCGCCTTCGACGTTCCGCAGGTCGAGTCGATCCACTGGGCGGCACTCGGGATCACCGCCCTCGGGTGCGTGATGATCTTCCGGCTCGGCTGGTCCGTGCTGCGCACGCTCGGGGTCTGTGCCTTCGCCGGACTGCTGCTCGGGTTTGCCCTGAAATAGCACCCGCCGCCAAGGTTGGCGGCGGGGAGTCGGTCGAAACGCCACGTCAGAAGACTTCCGTCGTCACCCATGCTTGGGAGCAATGAGGGGGCGTCCGGCGGCGTTCGATCGACTGACCACAACGCTATTAATACGTGGGACGCCGCGTCCAGCGAAACCCGAGTCCAACCGCAAACCTTTGCCAAGATGCACGCGGCAAGCCAATCAGCACGGGCATGGAAGAAGCCGCAGGTCATGGACCTACGGCTTCACCAGGGTGAGTAACGGGACTTGAACCCGCGACATCCGCCACCACAAGGCGGCGCTCTACCAGCTGAGCTATACCCACCATGTCGATCACCGCAACGTACGCAGCGACCGACGAAGATTGTAGACGGATCAGGCGGTGTCGCCGGAATCGGGGGCGGGCAGGCCGGTCAGTGCCCCACCGTGACGGTCGGCGACCTGCTTCGCGCGTGATGGCGTCCAGGCCGGGCGGGGGTACGAAGACGGTGTCGCGGTAGTAGCGCAGCTCCTCGATGCTCTCCTGGATGTCGGCGAGGGCACGGTGGTTGCCGCGCTTGGCGGGCGAGGAGAAGTAGGTGCGGGGGTACCAGCGCCGCGAGAGCTCCTTGATGGAGGAGACGTCGACGATCCGGTAGTGCAGGAACGCGTCGAGGTCGGGCATGTCGCGCACGATGAACGAGCGGTCGGTGGCGACCGTGTTGCCGGCGAGCGGCGGCCGGCTGCCCTCGGGGCAGTGGATCTTGATGTAGGCCAGCACCTGCGCCTCGGCCTCGGCCAGCGTGATGCCGGTGTCGAGCTCGTCGAGCAGTCCCGAGGTCTCGTGCATCGCGCGCACGAACGGGATCATCTGGTCCAGAGCCTCGGCCGGGGGCTTGATGATCAGGTCGATTCCGTCGCCGAGAACGTTCAGGTCGAAGTCGGTGACCAGGGCGGCGACCTCGATCATCGCGTCGGCGGTCAGGTCCAGCCCGGTCATCTCACAGTCGATCCAGACGAGTCTTTCGCTCACGATCCTTGAGCCTACTCACCGCCGATCGGCCAACTCTCAGGTGTCGCTCAGCCGCGCTGTCTAGAGTGGCGGCCGTGAGGGAGTGGTTCGGCCTGCTGGCACGTTTGGTCGTCGGCGGAGTCTGGATCGCCGCCGGTGCGATCAAGCTGACCGACCCCAACACGAGCGTTGCGGCGGTGCGTGCCTATGAGCTGCTCCCGAGTTCGGTCATCGAGCCGGTCGGCTACCTGCTGCCGGCGCTCGAGGTCGTGATCGGCCTGGCCCTGGTGTTCGGCGTGATGACCCGAGGGGCGGCCCTGATCTCCGGCCTGCTGTTCGTCGCGTTCATCATCGGCATCGCCTCGGTCTGGGCCCGCGGGATCGAGATCGACTGCGGCTGCTTCGGTGGCGGGGGAGCCAGCCCCGACGCGACGTCCAAGTACCCGTGGGAGATCGCCCGTGACGTCGGACTCCTGCTCCTGTCCGGGTTCCTGGTCTGGTCGCCCAGGTCGCGCCTCGCCCTCGACTCCGTGCTCTTCCGGCACCGAACGCTGCAGGAGCTCGACGCCGAGCTCGACGATGACCTGGAAGACAATGTCGAAGACGATGGAGAAGGTGCCTGATGGCCACCAAGAAGACCAGGGCCAGCGAGCGGGCCGAGAAGGCCGCCGCCATGATGCGCGAGCAGAAGCGCCGCGAGCGCCGCCGCAACCTGATCACGGGCGGGGTCGTGGTCGTCGTACTGGCGGCGCTGGTCGTCGTCGGCATCCTGATCAGTAAGGCCAACGAGGTGGATGCCCCGGCCGCCGGATCGAGCGACTACGGCGTCACCATCGGCGACCCGGACGCTCCTCACTCACTCGTGATCTACGAGGACTTCCTCTGCCCGGCCTGCGGGGCGCTGGAGGCGCAGACTCACGAGCGCCTCGCCGAGCTGGCCGACGAGGGCACCGTGCACGTCGAGTACCGACCGTTCGAGCTGCTCGGCCGTCTCGGTGACTACTCGCTGCGCTCCGCCAGCGCGTTCGGAGTGGTGCTCGAGAAGTCCGGCCCGGACGTGGCGAAGAAGTTCCACGACCTCCTCTACGCCGACCAGCCCGAGGAGAGCGGTCCCTTCCCCGACGCCGACTGGCTGGTCGACAAGGCTGTGGAGGCCGGCGCCAACGAGAGCGACGTGCGACCCGGGATCGAGGCGGGCGTCAACGACTTCGGCCGAGAGGCGACCAAGGAAGCCGAGAAGGCCGGGGTCAACAGCACCCCGACGATCATTCTCGACGGCGACCCGTTCAGCGGAAACTTCGACGAGCTGACCTCCGAAGTCGACTGATGGATTCCTCGCCCATGACCGCGTTCATCGCCGGTCTCCCGAAGGCCGAGCTGCACGTGCACCACGTCGGCTCGGCCTCGCCCCGCATCGTCGGCGAGCTCGCGGAGCGCTACCCCGGCACCGTCCCGTCGGACCCGGACGCCCTGCGTGCGTTCTTCGAGTTCCGCGACTTCGCGCACTTCATCGAGGTCTACCTCGCGGTCGTCGCCCTGATCCGCACGCCCGAGGACATCCGCTACCTCACCTACGAGATCGCCCGGGAGATGGCCGAGACCCAGTCGCTGCGCTACGCCGAGCTGACCTGTACGCCGTACACGTCGGTCATGGCAGGCGTGTCGATCGAGGCCTACACCGAGGCGATCGAGGACGCGCGGGTTGCGGCCGAGCGGGACTTCGGGCTCGTGCTGCGCTGGATCTACGACATACCGGGGGAGTTCGGGGTGCCGTCGGCCGACGCCACGCTCGGCTACGCACTCGACCACGCACCCGAAGGCCTGGTCGCCTTCGGGCTCGGCGGCCCCGAGGTCGGCGTCTCCCGTCCACAGTTCGAGTCGCACTTCGCCGCCGCTCGAGCGGCCGGCCTCCACTCGGTGCCGCACGCCGGAGAGACCACCGGCCCCGAGACGGTCTGGGACGCCATCCGCCTGCTCGGCGCGGAGCGGATCGGGCACGGCACCTCGTCCGCGGCCGACCCGGCGCTGCTCGCACACCTGGCAGAGACCGGCATCCCACTCGAGGTGTGCCCGTCGTCCAACGTCGCCACCCGGGCCGTGCCCTCGCTCGCCGAGCACCCGCTGCCGGCCTTCGTCGCAGCCGGCGTCACGGTCACGATCAACTCCGACGACCCACCGATGTTCAGTACCAGCCTCAACCAGGAGTACGCGATCGCGGCCGTCCTGCTCGGCCTCGACCAGGACGGTGTCGCCGACCTGGCTCGGGCCGCCGTGACGGCGTCGTTCGCGCCGGATGAGGTGAAGACCAGGGTCCTCGACGAAGTCGCAGACTATGTGGCCGCCAACCCCTTGCGCGAGGACGCCGAGCGGGAGTAGAACTGTCCGTGTCGGAAGGACTTCGGTCCGGAAGACACGAAGCCCCGCCAACTCATACTTGGCGGGGCCTCACCTTTTCCTGGCTGCCGTGCGTTCGGCGACGCGGTCCGTGACTCCGTCCCCGCAACCTCATACTCTGCAGGGCTTAACTTTTGTATCCCGAGCCGCGCGTCTGATTGCGGTACCTGCGCCGCGTGTCGCGCGGAGCGCCTCGGGGTACCGCCTCGGGCATGTCGCCGCTTCCGGACCTGTCGCCGATGGCCACCTTGATCGATGCCAACTGGCTGGACTACCTGCTGGTCGCGATCTACTTCGCCTTCGTGCTCGGCATCGGCGTGATGGCCAGACGCTCGATCTCGGACTCGATCGACTTCTTCCTGTCCGGCAGATCGCTGCCGGCCTGGGTCACCGGCCTGGCCTTCATCTCCGCGAACCTCGGCGCCGTCGAGATCATGGGCATGTCGGCGAGCGGAGCGCGAGTTCGGCCTCCCGACCGTCCACTACTTCTGGGTGGGCGCCGTGCCGGCCATGCTGTTCCTCGGCGTTGTGATGATGCCGTTCTACTACGGCTCGAAGGTGCGCTCGGTGCCGGAGTTCATGCTGCGGCGGTTCGGCACCGGTGCCCACCTGGTCAACGCGATCAGCTTCGCGGTCGCCCAGCTGCTGATCGCCGGCATCAACCTGTTCCTGCTCGGCTCGATCGTGCACGCGCTGCTCGGCTGGCCGCTGTGGGTCGCCCTGATCGTGGCGGCGGCGGTCGTGCTCTCCTACATCACCCTCGGCGGGCTGTCGGCGGCGATCTACAACGAGGTGCTCCAGTTCTTCGTGATCGTCGCCGCGCTGCTGCCGCTGACCCTGATCGGCCTGCACCGGGTCGGTGGCTGGGACGGGCTGCAGGACAAGATCACCGACTTCGCCGACAACGCTCCCGCCTCGGCAGCGCGTCGCGCCGGCCGAGCAGCAGCTGAACTCGTGGCCCGGCCAGGCCCTGTCCGGGTTCGACAACGAGCTGCTGTCGGTGATCGGCATCGTGTTCGGCCTGGGCTTCGTGCTCTCGTTCGGCTACTGGACGACCAACTTCGTCGAGGTACAGCGGGCGATGGCGTCCAAGTCCATCTCGGCGGCCCGGAAGACCCCGATCATCGGCGCCTTCCCGAAGATGTTCGTGCCGTTCATCGTGATCCTGCCCGGCATGATCGCGGCGGTGCTCGTCACCGAGATCGGTCGATCTGAAGAGCGGCGGCGCGCCACCGGGTGGGGCCTCCGGCGAGGGGGTCGCCTACAACGACGCCTTGATCCTGCTGATGCGTGACGTGCTGCCCAACGGCCTGTTGGGCCTGGCGATCGCGGGCCTGATGGCGGCGTTCATGGCTGGTATGGCGGCCAACATCTCGGCGTTCAACACGGTCTTCAGCTACGACCTGTGGCAGCGCTACATCCGCAAGGACCACGACGACGACTACTACCTGCGGATCGGCCGGTTGGCGACCGTTGGCGCGACCGTGATCGCCATCTTCACCGCGGGCATCGCGTCCAACTTCTCCAACATCATGTCCTACCTGCAGACGCTGTTCGGCTTCTTCAACGCGCCCCTGTTCGCGACGTTCATCCTCGGCATGTTCTGGAAACGGATGACCGCGAAGGCCGGCGCGTCGGCCTGGTCTCCGGCACGCTCGCGGCCGTGGCGGTCGCCTTCCTCAGCGAGGACATGTTCGGATCGGCGAGCGTCGGGACGATCCACCTCAGCGGCCAGGGGGCGGCCTTCGTCGCGGCCGGTGCGGCGTTCGTGGTCGACATCGTGATCAGCGTCGCGGTCTCACTCGGCACCGCGCCGAAGACGTCGGAGGAGCTGCGTGGGCTCGTCTACTCCGAGACACCGAGAGAGGATCTCGTCGATCCCGACGAGGCGGCGCTGCCGTGGTACCAGCGCACCCTCCCGCTCGCCGGCATCGCCCTGGTGCTCGTCATCATCCTCAACCTGGCCTTCTGAGAGGTACGTCATGACCGACAACAACGCACCCGCCAGCAGCTCGGCGCACCGGCCAAGCACACGGCCGGCCTCTTCGACATCCGCAACATCATCGGCGCACTGCTCGGCATCTACGGAGTCGCGCTCCTGCTCGCCGGGATCTTCGCCGACGCCGAGGACGAGAAGACCGGAGGCATCAACGCCAACCTCTGGACTGGGCTCGCCCTCGCGGTCGCGGCGGCGATCTTCCTCACCTGGGCCAGGCTCAAGCCGATCGTGGTGCCCGACGACGTCGAACCGGCCGGCGACGACCCGACCCGGCCAGCCCCGCGGCGTAAGCCGCACTAGCCCTGACCTCAGGGGCGCTTCGGGAACAGAAACTCAACGGCGATGAGTCCGAGCAGTCCTCCGACGACCTGGACGATGACGAAGGCCGGTGCCGAGCGGGGCTCGATGCCGGCGAAGGAGTCGGAGAGCATCCGCGCCGCGGTCACCGCCGGGTTGGCGAAGCTGGTGGAGCTGGTGAACCAGTACGCCGCCGCGATGTAGCCGCCGACGGCGAAGGCCACGAGCTCCGGTCGGGCGGACCGCAGGGTTCCGAAGACGACGAGCACCAGGCCGAACGTGGCGACCAGCTCGCCGAGCAACACCCCGGCTCCGTCGCGCTCGGTGGTGGACCACGAGATCGCGTCGAGGTCGAACATCAGGTTGGCCACGACCACTCCGAGCAGCCCGCCCGCGACCTGGCCAGCGATCAACGTGGCCGCGGAACGCGGCGAGATGGAGCCGAGGCACGCCTCCACGAAGGTCACGACCGGGTTGAAGCTGGCGGAGACGGGCTGGAGCGCCAGGATCAGCGCCACCAGCGCGGCGCCGGTCACCACGCTGTTGGTCAGCAGCTGGAGGCCGGCCTCGCCGGGAAACAGGCGGGAGGCTGCGATCCCCGATCCAACGACGGCCGCGACCAGGAACGCCGTACCGATCAACTCCGCTGTGGCCTGCCGAGCCAGGGTCTGCTTCACGCCGGCTCCGGCTCCTGACGCATGTGGATCTCGTAGTCGAGCACGGCGCGCAGCTTGGATTCGAGTACCCGGGTGGCGATCCCGCCTGTCGCGTCCTTGACGACCACCTCGACGGCGCTACCCTGCTCGTCCGGCCGGGCCACGGCAGCGGCGCCGCTCGGCAGCGTGAAGAGGACGTGGCTGTCGGTGAAGCTGCGCACGGTGACCATTTCCATGGTCGAGAGGACCTTGGAGATGTGCAGGAAGTCACCCTCGATGACGATGACCCGCTCGACCAGTCCGGCCCGTGCGGATGGGCGCGCTTCCACGACGACAGGCTGCCAGATGGACGCCGTCGGTGGGCGCGATTCCATCAGGCGGAGATCTCCCTGAGGTGTAGTAGTCGTAACTTCGTCCCGAAGGTGGCGTTTTCCAGGCATGTTGCATCGCACCAGCCGTCCCGACTACCGCTACCGGGTGTCCAGCCACGCCGGACGAGCGATGAGCCTGCTCGTGGCGAGTGTGGTGCTGGGCGCACTGATCGTCGTGGGGGGCGGAGTCGCGGGGCCGCTGATGCCGTCCGCGTACCCCGTCGCTCCGAGCCGCTGCCCCGAGGCGAAGCATCCGTTCCCCCCGAGGTCGGTGACGATCCCCGGGGTGGACAAGCACACGACGGTGCTGGCACTGCGTCGCGACAGCCGGGGTGTGCCGAGAACCCCACCTATCTCGGACCGGGGCAAGTGGCAGTTCGCATGGGACAAGCCCTCGGGGATCGGCCCCGGCAGCGAGCGCGGCAACGTGAAGTTCAACGCCCACACCTATCCGGACGGCTCGGCGCTGGGCAACCGACTCCTGGGCCAGCTCCACGTGGGTCAGCGGATCATCGTCTTCGGACCCAAGGGCCAGCGGTTCTGTTACGAGGTCACCAAGCGGATCGAGGTGTCAGGGGACCGGCCGTACCACCCGTACTTCTCCACCCGCGGGAAGCCGCAGCTGGCCATCCTGGTCTGCTCCGGTGTCCGTCGCGGTCCGGGCGACTGGGCCAAACGCACGATCTGGTACGCCTCACCCGTCATTCGCTAGAGGCACCCTCTCTATCGTGGGCGCATGAGCGAACGCGTCGTCGTGGTGGTAGGTGCCGGGCCCGGCGTGAGCGGGTGGTTGGCGCGCCTGCTCGCGCGCGAGGGGTACGCCGTGGGGCTGGTCGGCGTGGACGCCGAGGTCCTCGAGGAGCTGAGCGCCGAGCTGCGGGACGGAGGTAGCGCGGTGGAGTGGGTGGTGGCTGACGTGACGGAGGCGCCGGTCGCGACCGAGGCGATCGCCGGACTGGCGGAACGGCTGGGCAGGGTCGACCTCCTGCACTTCAACCCGAGTGCCTACCGAGGCAAGAACCCGCTGGAGCTCACGGCCGACGAGCTGCTCACCGACGTGGCGCTCGGTGTGGGTGCCCTGTTGACGGCCGTGCAGGCGGCCAAGCCGTTCATGAGCTCCGGGGCCCGGGTCACCGTGACCGGGAGCATGGCTGCCGACAAGCCGTCCGCCGACGCCGCGTCACTAGGGGTGCAGAAGGCCGGCGTCCGCAACCTCGTGCAGAGTCTCGACGCGACGCTGGCACCCGACGGGATCCGGGCCACGACCGTCACGGTGCGTGGTGCGCTCGCGAAGACCGGACCTTTCACCCACGAGCGCGTGGCCGAAGCCCTGATCGCTGCGTCGCGCCAGCACGAGTCGGACTGGCTGGTCGAGGTGCCCTACGAGGGCTCTTCATGAGCACCGTCATCGGGAGCAGCGTCGAGACCTGGCGGGAGTGGCTGGCCGCCAACTCCCAGACCGAGACCGAGGTGTGGCTCGTCATCCAGCACAAGAACAGCGGCGTACCGAGCATCCTGATGCACGAAGCCATGGAGCAGGCGCTCTGCTTCGGCTGGATCGACAGCGTCCACCACAAGCACGACGCCACCAGCTCGCGCCTGAGGTTCTCGCCCCGTCGTCCGCAGAGCACCTGGAGCGCGCTGAACCGCGAGCGAGCCGGCCGGATGATCGCGGACGGGCTGATGACCGAGCAGGGTCAGGCGATGATCGACCTGGCCAAGGCGAAGGGGACCTGGCAGGTCGACGCCACCACGACCTAGGGCTCCTTACCCGTAGACGTAGTTGTAGGTGACCAGCACGGGCTGTGGCCACCCAAGGTTGTAGGAGACCGTGGCCGCGCTGCCGGTCAGTTGCTCGGGCACGTCGACCCGCAGGTTGACCACCGGTGCCTCGGCAGTCACTCCACCGATCGCGTGGGCGCCAGTGTCGATCGGACCGCCAACGAATCCAGTGGTGCCCACGGAGGGAGCCATCGCGAGGTTGTTGCCGGTCACGTCCCCCCACAACGAGACGTCGAAGAGTGCGACCGCGCGCTCGTCTGGGATATCCCACACAACGTGGATGCTTCCGAGAGTCGGGTCGACCCAACGAGCTTCGCCGGCGTCGGCCAGGATCGTCCAGCCCAGCGCCAGCAGCCCAGCCTCATCGATGGGCTGGTTGTTGTGGGTGATGGTGACGCCCGTCCTGAAGGCGATGCCCGACATGCGGGTGGGGGACGCAGTCGGGGTCGCCACGGTCGGCTCCGTCGGGCTCGGAGTGAATTCCGTGACGGACGGCGAGACGGAGGGCGACTTCGAGGTGCCGGACTTGCTCGAGGGGGAGGAGTCGTCGCCACAGCCGGCCGCCACGAGCAGCGCCAGAATTGCTGGACAGATCCAGTGTGGAACCCGAGGCATCGTCACCTCCAGGGGTGTCTGTTCACGCTACTCGGGTGGTTCCGCCCTGCCCAGACCGGTCTGATCCAGTGGGCCGTCACGACTTTCCGGTCAGCTACTCGTCACCCGTCAGGTTGAAGCCGCGCAGCCGCCGGCCGGTGAGCCAGATACCGAACCCGATCACGGCGAGGATGGCGATCACGGCGTAGGCCAGGCTGAGGTCCTCGACCAGGTCGACGTCGGCCACCTGCTCGATCAGGGCTCCGGCCCAGCGGGTGATGCTCAGCCAGCGGATCCCCGCGAGGAGCCCACCGAGCAGGCCTTCCCAGATGAGCAGGTAGATCAGGCCGATCACGACCGCGTGCCGGTTCACCACCGACAGCAGTGCGAACAGGGCGCAGTAGGTGATGCCACTGGCCAGGGAGCCAAGGGCGAACCCGATCCCGAACGAAGGTTCGTCGGCCATCAGGATCAGGCCGGCGATGAGCATCGGAACGACGGCGAACACGAAGACGCATGCCGCCGCGACGACCAGCTTGCTGATCACGATGGTGTAGCGGGAGATCGGTTTGGCCAGCAGATAGGAGATCGATCCGTCGTCGATCTCGGTCGCGAACAGGCCCGAGGTGGCCAGCAGTGCGATCAGCGGCAGGATCACGCTGAGGCCGAGCCCGGCCATGGTGTCGCGGGCCGCGTGGTCGTCCTCGCCGACGAGCACCCGCACGAGCACCGACAGCCCGATCAGCACCAGCGGCAGGGCGAAGAGCAGGATGCCGCGGCGCCGGCCGAAGATGCTCTGGACGCCGAGCCGGACGATGGTCCCCGAGATCATGCGGACACCAGGTAGGCGAAGACGCTCTCCAGCGACTCGTCGGTCGGGCTGACCTCGAGCAGCCGGATGTCGTGGTCGCGCGCCAGCTTGGGGAGGACCACGCTGAACCGGCCGAAGTCCGACGCCTCGACCTCGATTCCGCCCTCCGACCGCAGGCGGGCGCCGCGCACCGACGCGTCGGCGAGCAGCGTGGAGGCCATCGCCCGGTCGTCGGAGGTACGCAGCACGAACCGGTTGGGCCGGTCGGTCATCAGTCGGCGGATGGCACCGAAGTCACCGGAGGCCGCGTGCCGTCCGGCGACCACCACCTCGATCTGGCGGGCCACCTGCTCGACCTCCTCCAGGATGTGCGAGCTGAACAGCACCGTGCGGCCCTCGGCGCCCATCGTCCGCAGCAGCTCCATCAGGTGCATCCGCTGGCGCGGGTCCATGCCGTTGAACGGCTCGTCCAGCAGGAGGACCGCCGGGTCGTGAACCAGGGACGACGCCATCTTGATCCGCTGCCGCATGCCCTTGGAGTACGTGGAGATCGCGCGGTCCTGCGCATCGGTCATCTCGACCAGCGCGATCGACCTCTCGGACGCCGCCCCCGGGTCAGCGAGGCCGTGCAGCTCGGCATTGGCGACAACGAACTGGCGCCCGGTGAGGTAGTCGAACAGCGCCTCGCGCTCGGGGACCAGGCCGATCTTCTGGTAGACCGACTCGTTGCGCCACAGCGGCTCGCCGTCCAGCGTCACGGTGCCGGTCGAGGGGGCGAGGAAGCCGGACATCAGTGCGATCAGCGTCGACTTCCCGGCGCCGTTGGGCCCGAGCAGCCCGGTCACACCGGGTTCGATCGTCATCGAGACGTCATTGACCGCGACGACGTTGCGGTACCACCGCGACACGTGGTCCAGCTGGATGGTGCTCATGTCGTCACCCGCCGATAGCGCAGCAAGAGTGCGCCGATCGAACCGAGCACGGTCATGGCAGTGGCGACGAGATAGAGGAGCCCCATGCCGTCGCTCGTGGGCGGCGTGGGCGTCGCCTCGGGGGAGTCGAAGAGGTAGACCTGCAGGCCGTTGATCAGGGTGTACGGCGAGAACAGTCCGGCGATCTCGCCCACGACATCGGTGCCGACCTCCTCGGAGATCCCCTGGATGGTGGCCACCACCGTGTAGCTGACCAGCAGCACGACGATGACGGCTGCCACCGCCAGCCCGCGGCGCACGGTGAGCGCCGAGACCAGCGCGGCCAGGCCGGAGAGGCAGGCGGCCAGCAGGAACGCCCCGCAGAAGGCCGCCAGGAAGTCGCGGGTCTCGTCGCCGATCGGCAGGTCTGCGAGGAGCCCGCCGAGGTACATCAGGAGAAGGGGACTGCCGATCAGCACGAATGTCGCGACGGTCAGCGAGGACAGGCGGGCCAGCACGTACGTCGTGCGCCGCATCGGGCGGGCCAGGTAGAGCGTGATCGTGCGGAACCGGAGATCGCGGGAGAGCAGGGCGGGCGCCTGCGCGGCGACGAAGACGGAGATCAGCAGCTGCGTGGTGATCGGGTACGTGGAGTAGGCCACGATCTGTTCGTCGAGATCGAGGATGTTGCGGGCCTGGACCAGAACGCCGACCAGGATCAGGGCCGGCAGCAGCATCAGGCCGAGCAGGATCATCGGCAGCACCTTCGACCGCCCGGACCGGCCCAGGCCGTAGGCGTTGCGCAGTCCGGTGCCGAAGAACGTCCGCGCGACCTGGCGCTCGCCGAGTCGAGGGCCGGAGTAGGGCCGGTAACCGAGGTCGTGGATGACCGCGGTTGGTGTTTCAGACGGGTTGGACACTGCCCGCACCCCCTTCTCGGAAGACGTCCTCGATGCGGTGGTGCCGCTCCTGCATCCGAACCAGTCCGAGCCCGAGGTCGACGGTGAGGTCGCGGACCACGTCGCACGTGGCGTCGTCGCGAATCTCGACCTCGACCAGGTGGCCGTCGGCCGGCCGGGCGATCAGCCCGGCATCGACCAGGGCCTGCCCGAGCAGACGGTCGGCGTCCGGGCGGCCCTGCACCTCGACCAGCAGGCTGCCGGTCCGGTGCAGGAAGTCGCTCGTGGCAGACGAGCGGAGCAGGCGGCCTCCGTCGAGGACGACGACGTGGTCGCTCATCCGTTCCAGCTCGCCGAGCAGGTGAGAGGTCACCAGGACTGTGATCCCGAACTCGGTGCCGATGCGGCGCACCAGCGCCAGCATGTCGTCGCGCGACGACGGGTCGAGCCCGTTGGTCGGCTCGTCCAGCAGCACCAGGCGCGGGTCGTGCACGATCGCCTGAGCCAGCTTGGCCCGCTGCTTCATCCCCGTGGAGTAGCCACCCATCGGGCGGTAGCGCTCCTCCGCCAGGCCCACGTGACGCAGTACGTCGGAACTGCGCTCGCGGGCGGCGGCGTAGGGCAGCCCCGACATCTGGCCCATGTGGACGACGAAGTCGCTCGCGGACACATCGTGGGGCAGGCAGTCGTGCTCGGGCATGTAGCCCACCAAGGAGCGGATCAGCCCGCCCTCGGTGGTGACGTCGTGTCCGAGCACGTGCGCGGTCCCACTCGTCGCGGGCGTCAGCCCGAGCAGGATCTTGATCAGCGTCGACTTGCCCGCGCCGTTGGCCCCGACCAGCCCGGTGACCCCCTCACCGACGCTGACGTCGAGGTGGTCGAGCGCCGTCACCCGTGGGTACTGCTTCGTCAGCCCGACGGTTTGGATGACCACGCCGTCAACGTAGCCGCTGGGCTCAAGATCGCTTCAGGTAGGCAGAGACAAGCAAGGCCAGACCTGCGACGAGCGGGCGTGCTTTAGTCATCAGCAACCCGCTTCTCTGTGGATGGTCGAACAGGAGCACGCGTCGTGGTGGATGAACCGTTCTACTCGATGCTGGCCGAGGCCGACGGCCGCCGGCGTACCCGGGAGTCGTTGTCGTTCACCGATCCGGATCGCGGCCACATGAGGGTCGATGTCGCGGAGGTCTACGATGCGCTCGCGCAGGTGACGCGCGGGACGTGGCACCTCTCGACCGACTCCGAGGAGGACGTCGTCGTCGCGCCACTCGAGCTCAGGAGCATTTTCCGCAGGAGCTGCCGCTGCTGATCTCGCTTGGCGGATTGCGACTTCTCGGGCGCTTCGGCGACTGGTCCGGGGCACCGTTCGGCGGCGATGCGGCCCTTCAACTCTGCGTGTGCGAGTCCACCTGAGTGGTGGGCGGTAGCGGTGTCGTTTCTTGTGAATCCGCCAGGTGCAACGGGTCGGGCCACTACCTGCCCAGGACCGCTCTCTCGGCGTCGATCACGCCATAACCGTCGACCGGTGACCAGCCCTTGCGGAGGAGGTTTCGCAGCGCGCCGGAGATCCGGTCTCCGTTGGCCAGCACCGCGGTGAACCGCATGCCACGCGCGTCCACCCGGCGCCCCGGAAGGAACACGGCACCGCCCAGCTCATCGGCGCTGTTGCCCTCGATCGGGAGCCGTCGCAGACCCGAGTAGCGAAGGTCGCGGTCCACGCCGAACTGGAGCGTCTGGCCCTTACGGAGTCCCGCCCTGAACGCCACCTTCAGGTTGTGGAACTGACCAGGAGGCGACCCGTAGCCACCCGGCCGGGAGAACTCGGCCCTCACCGTCGACGAGGCCAACCCGCCACTGGTGTCGCCCACGACGAACGGGAACCCACCGTTGCGGAAGAAGCCCGGTGGAGCCAGCTTTCGACGGTCGAAGACGATGCCGGCGGAGTCGGATGAGTTGCGGCCGCGCGCCGTGGGGCTGGCTGTCCGGCCGAAGAACTTGATGCTCCGGACCGGCACCTTGCCCGCGTAGCTCACGGCGAAGAAGCGGGGGTCCGCCAAGGATCCAGGGGTCCAGTCGCGCTCGTCCCCAGCGGCTCCGTTCACCGAGATGCGCAGCCCATGGGACTGTCCGGCCGCGTGGAACGGGTCGAGGTCGTGCGCGAAGGCGGAATTCTGCAGGCGGCTGCGGATCTGGTTGTTGGTCAGCGAACCTGGCCCTCCGGACCGTTGCAACAGCAGCGCAGCGATGGCTGCGGCGTGAGGTGCGGCCGCGCTCGTGCCACCGAAGTTGGGGAAGTGGTCTCTGTCGCGGGCGTCGTCCGCGACGAAGAAGGTCGTGTTGCCGCGGTCGATCGCGGCAACGTCCGGCTTGTTGCGCACATGGGGCGTGGAGAATCGTCGGCCCGCGGAGTCGAAGTAGAACTTCAGCCGTCCTCCTGGCGAGGTGTAGCTCTCCGGCAGGTACGGCTTGAACGGGTCGTACGCCGCGACCGAGATCGCGCCCGCGGCATCGGGGTGGCCGAACGACGCCGGGGCCAGTGGGTCGAAGTACTCCGCGACCTGGATGTCGCCGTCGGCGATGACATAGCGCACTCGGGTCACCGGGGTCGGGCCGGACGTCCTGTTCGCGATGGCGATCTGGATGTTCGGGAGGCCGCCGATCGGCAGGACCTCGGACGGGCGCCCGCTGAGCGTGTTGTCGTCCCCGAGGGCCCCGAGGAAGGTCCCGTCGGGTGCGAACGCCAGCACGTTGAAGTCGGTCGTGACCTGCGACGGGGACAGGACGGGTCGCGCGTTGACCGTGAAGTCTCCGGTGTCCCCGTCGAAGCCGGACACGGTGATCGTGTAGGTGCCTGCTTCGAGGGTGAGCGGCAGGACCTCGGGCGAGCTGCCGGTGTCGACCGGACCCAGCTCGGTGCCGTCCGGGGTGGTGACCGCCAGGACGAGGTCGGTGGTGCCGGACGGGATGCCGTCGACCGTGATCAGGACGGACTTGCCGACCTGATCCGGCGTGGGAGTGAAGGTCACCGTCGGTTCCGGCGTGGCCGCGGTGATCTCGCCGGCTCCTTCGAAGTAGGGGTCGCCGAGCTCGGCGCCATCCGCGTCGACGGGGTCGTTCCACTGGAGGTCGATCAACCCGCCGTCGGGCCCGAGGGCGATGTCCTGGGCGACGTCGACACCCGGACCGGTGTTCATGTCCTGGAGTCCTCCGGCGTACAGGCTCGGGTCGACGTCGGTCAGATCCAGGCCGGCGGCCTGCGCGAACACGTGCGCGTTCACCAGGTCGACGGGGGAGTCCCACGCACCCTGGTCACCCGAGTTGCCGGCCGCGGAGAAGTAGGACGCTCCGTGCCTGACCACGTCGTCGACGGCGTCGCCGATGATCCCGTCGGAGAAGAACGGCTCGTCGAAGTAGCCGACGTCGTCCACGACCACGTCTGCCTGGCAGCGACCGGAGGGGTCGGCGAGGTCCCGGATGTTGTCGGCGAAACCGACCGTGCCGCTGAAGGCGGTCGCGAAGCAGAGGCGGGCGTCGGGGGCCAGGTCGTGGATGATCTGGAGCATTGCTCGACCCTCGTCAGCGCCCTCCGCGGTGTCATCGAGTACGACGACCGGCCTCGGGTGGGCCTCGTTGCCGCGGCCCGGAAGGTCGCGCGAACGAACGTCGTCGCGGGCGTGGACGGTCAGTGGCTCGCCGAAGAGGTCGGTGGTCGCGTTGTCATAGGAGTCGGAGAGCACGCCGACGGTGATGCCCTTGCCGGTGATCCCTCGCTTCAGCACCTGCCGCACGCGGTGGGATGTCACGCCCTGCGAGGTCGTGGAACCGACATGGCTGGACGGACGCAGCACCTGCGCGATCGTGCCGGTGTCGGGCAGGGCCGCCAGGGCATTCACCGCCGAGAGGCGAACGAAACCCTCGAGCGTGCCGGACCCGGCGTCGGCGGCCCGCAGGAGGAAGCCGTGCGCCTGCGCCTCACGGAGGAAGGCCGCGCGGTCGGTCCCCGCGCGAGGGGTCAGGTTCACCAGGACCCGGCCGGCGCCGTCGCGGATGCTGAGGGAGTTCTGGTCGACGCGCAGACCGCCGGTGGTGATCCGGGCCCCGCCATGGGCCTGCGCCACCAGTCGGCCCAGCCCGTTGCCGAGCGCTGGGTTGACGGACTTGTTGGCGGACCTGGGCGCCGCCGCAGGCGCGGAACCAGTCGCCAGCTCCGCGCCGGGCACGACTTGGGCGAGCGCCGCCGTGACCACGACGGAAGTCCCGAGAGCAACAATGCGACGTTTCAGCGACACGACAACCACACTCCTCAGGGCCGCGCCCGTTGCTCAGGAACGCGGTGCTGGAGGGACAGTACTGGGAGGGCCGGGCGCGGCGATAGTGCTCGTCACACGGCCGGGTCCAGCAGCCCCCGGCGGCGGAGAAGCGGCTCGATCTCCGCGTCCCTGCCCCGGAACTCCCGGTAGGACTCGAGCGGATCCCGCGATCCGCCGATGCCGATGACGTACTTCCGGAACAGATCGCCGTTGGCGCGGGTCAGGCCGCCGTTCTCCTTGAACCAGTCGACCGTGTCGGCGTCGAGGACCGCGCTCCATACATAGGAGTAGTAGCCGGCGCTGTAGCCGCCGGCGAAGACGTGGGCGAAGTAGGGCGACGAGTACCTGGGCGGGACTGCCGGGAGATCCAGCCCGGCCTCCGCCAACGCTGCTGCCTCGAACGCAGCCACGTCGTCGACGTGCGGGTCCGGACCCAGCTCGTGCCACGCAAGATCGAGGAGGACGGCCGCGAGGTGCTCGGTCATGCCGAAACCCTCGTTGAACGTCTTCGCCGCCTCCAGGCGCTCGACCACGGAACTCGGCAGCGGCTCGCCGGTCTCGACGTGGACGGCGTAGTTGTCCAGGACCTCCGGCCACATCATCCACATTTCGTTGACCTGGCTGGGGAACTCGACGAAGTCGCGGAAGACGGAGGTGCCCGCAACCTTGGGATACGTCACGCGGGCGAGCAGGCCGTGGAGCGCGTGCCCGAACTCGTGGAACAGCGTGGTGGTCTCGTCGTAGGTGAGCAGGGTCGGCTCTCCGGCAGCGGGCTTGGTGACGTTGAGGTTGTTGACCACGATGGCGGTGGGCATGTCGAGCAGCCTCGATTGGTCGACGAGGCTGTTCATCCAGGCGCCGCCGTTCTTGGAGTCGCGCGTGTAGAGGTCCAGAAGATAAAGGCCGACGGGGCTGCCGTCCTGCTCCCGCACCTCGAACACGCGCACGTCGGAGTGGTAGGTCACGAGGTCGGTGCGTTCGGTGAACGTGATGCCGAAGAGCTTGCTTGCCGCGAAGAAGACACCGTCCTGGAGCACCCGTTCGGCCTCGAAGTAGGGGCGCAGCGCGGCCAGGTCCACGTCGTACGTCGACTCGCGCACGCGCTCGGCGAAGTAGGGCCAGTCCCAGGCCTCGATCGGGAACCCCGCCTGGCCCTCGAGCGCCTCCTGCTCGACTCGCGCGTTGCGGGCCGCCACGGGTGCCATTCGTTCCATCAGGTCATGGACCGCCTGCGGCGAGCCAGCGGTGTTGTCGATGGTCGCCACCGCGGCATGGCTGTCGAAGCCGAGCAGGGCGGCTCGCTCGGCGCGCAGGCGCACCATCTGCAGGAGCGTGTCGCGGGTGTCGTGCGCGTTGCCCCGGCTGCCTCTGGCGCGCTGGGCCTCCGACAGGCGGCGCCTCGTCTCCCGGTTCGTGAGCGATCCGAGGTAGGGATGGCCGGTCGGCAGCAGGAGGGTCAGCACGTACTTGCCGTCGAGGCCGCGCTCCTCAGCCACCGCGGCCGCCGCGGAGATCTCCCCGGACGACAGCCCGTCGAGCTCCGTGACGTCGTCCACGACCAGCGCCAGCTCGTTGGTGTCGGCGAGCAGTGCCTGCTCGAACTGCGTCTGCAGCGTGGAGAGCTGGCCGTTGAGCTCCTTCAGCTTCTGCTTGTCGTCGTCGGAGAGACCGGCGCCGGCCAGGGTGAACTCCGTGTAGTAGCGCTCCACCAGGTACTGCTGCTCCGGGTCGAGTCCTGCTCCGTTCTCGTGGATGGCCTTGATGCGGGCATAGAGGTCGGAGTTGAGCCGGATCGCGTCCTGGTGAGCGGCGAAGCGGGCGGCGTACCTCGTCTGCAGCTCCTGGGTGGCGGGGGTGGAGTCGGCACTGGTGTTGTTGAAGAAGACCAGGGTGGCGCGCTGCAGCAGCTGTCCGCTCAGCTCCAGCGGCACGAGCGTGTTGTCGAACGTCGGCGCGTCGGGGTCGGCGACGATCGCCTCGATCTCGGCCACCTGCTCGGCCATGCCGCGGTCGAAGGCCGGCGCGAAGTGGTCGTCGGTGATCTCGGCGAAGGGCGGCAGCGCGAACGGCAGCTGACTGGGCTCGAAGAAGGGGTTGGTCACCGGGCAACCATAAGGATGTTGAGCCGGGCCGCCTACTGGGTTTGCTCGGCCGCGTCCATCGCGCGATCGGTGACCACGGTCATGCACGCGAGCAGGCCGACGCAGACCACGGCACCGATGCCGAAGACCCAGCGCAGTCCGAGGGTCTGACCCAGTACGCCGCCCAGCGCGGCGCCGATCGGCATGGTGCCGTAGCCGACCAGGCGATAGCCGGCATTGACCCGACCGATCAGGTGGTCCGGCACGATCCGCTGGCGCAGCGAGACGGTGATGACGTCCCAGCACATCTCGCCGACGCCGGCGGCCGCGAACGCGATCGCGACCAGGATCGGGTCGGTGAGGAGAGGCGCCGCGCAGGTGAGGGCGGCGGCCAGCACGGCCAGCTGCAGGGTCCGAGCACGCCCCAACCGGGTTTGCAGGCGCGGCACCGCGAACGCCCCGATCAGGGCGCCGACCGCTCCCGCCGCCAGCAGCAGCCCGAAGGTGAACGCCGACAGCCCCATCGGGCCGGGCGAGACTGCGTACACCGGCAGGACCGCGACGGTGGCCATGATCGACAGGTTCGTCACGCCGACCATGAAGGCCAAGGTCCGGAGGAGACGGTGCCGCCACAGATACCGCAGCCCTTCGGCGATGTCGGTGCGCAGGCGGCTCTGAGGTGCGTCGACGGAGCGGGAAAGGAAGCGACCGGTCAGCAGGGCCATCGTCAACGCTCCGCACAAGTAGGACGCGGCGCTGCCGACGAGGGCCAGGGCCATCGCCACCCCGACCAGGAGTCCGCCCAAGGGAGGCCCGACGAACCGGTTCGTGGTCACCTCGGCCGCCATCAGCCGGCCGTTGGCGCGAGACAGGTCGGTGCCCGGGACCACCATCGGAAGCACCGACTGCGCCGCGGTGTCGAACAAGGTCTCGCCGATGCCCAGTGCGAAGGCGACGAGGTAGAGGATCCAGAGCCGCTCGGACTCGCTGGCAGCGATCACCGCGAGTACGCCGATGAGCAGGGCGCGCGCCAGGTTGACGTTGACCATGGTGCGTCGACGGTCCAGTCGGTCGGCCAGCGCGCCTGCGTGGAGCGCAAAGACCAGCCACGGCAACCTCGCGGCCAGCACCACTCCGGCGATCTCTGCGGGGGACCGCGTGATCCGCAGCGCCAGCAACGGGAGTGCCACCTGGAACATGCCGTCGGCCAGGTTCGACAGAGCCGTACCACTCCAGAGCCGGTGGTAGTTCCGGCCGAGCGTCATCCCACCGAGCCCGCGGGTGAGACGGCGGCGACGCGCACCTGGTCACCGTAGCGGCGTTGACCCGCCGGTTGATGGGTACCGCGTGCTCGCAGGCCCGGAGCGGGCCGTTGTCACCAGCGAGAGGAGCGTCCCGTGAGCTCAGATGCCATCGTCATCCTGAAGAACGACCACAAGGAGATCCGCAAGATCTTCAGCGACTTCGAAAAACTCGGCGACGACGCGCACAAGCGGAAGGGCCAGCTCGTCAGCAAGGTGATCGAGCTGCTGACGGTCCACACCTACCTCGAGAACGAAGTCATGTACCCCCGCGTGCGGGAGCTCCTTCCCGAGGTCGAGGACGACGTGCTGGAGTCCTACGAGGAGCACCACGTCGCCGACGTGCTGGTGATGGAGCTGGACGCCATGAAGCCCGACGCGGAGCGGTTCACGGCCAAGACAACGGTGCTGATCGAGAACGTCCGCCACCACATGGACGAGGAAGAGGACGAGTGGTTCCCGAAGGTGCGTGAGGGGCTGTCGCGCAAGGTGCTACAAGAGATCGGCGCCGAGATGGAGGCGAAGAGGAAGAAGGCTCCTCGGCACCCCTCCCAGCCCAGTGCCCTCAAGAAGACGATGGATGCCGTCATCAAATGAGGGTTCAGGACCTGCTTTTCCGGGCTCCGAGGTACGACGGCTCACGCAGTCGGCGTACCCACTCGTAGGGCTCGAGGCCGGGGACGAGGTTGAGCATCGGGTCGAACGACAGCCCCGAGTCATCCTCGTCACCGTCGGGCAGCAAGGAGAGGTCGGCGAAGAGCCGCCAGGGACCGGTGGCCGTGGCCCAGCTGAGCTCGAAGACGGTGTCGTCGATCCGCTCGGCGCCGAGGAGCACGGGGCCGGCCGAGGTCCGATAGGGGAGCAGGGTCGTCATCGGGCGACCGAAGTGCCGGCTCGGGGTGAGTAGGAATCTAGTGAGCCTCCCGTGGCCCGTGGTGGCGAAGAGGAGATCACCCGGGCTGCCGGCCGGATCGATCCGCAAGGCAAGGCCCTGGATGTCGGGCAGCCAGTTCGGGAGGCCGACGGCCTGGGAGAGCCGCACGAGAACGTCGGTCGAGCCGACGTCGTCCAGCCACGCCACGCCGGAGGGCTCGTCGGTGCCTCTTCTGTCCAGCCGGCCGCGTAGCACGGTGCCCTGCGGGTGGAGCGGTTTGCGGGCAGGGCGGACTGCTGCGACTCCCCGGATGACGGTAGACAGCAGGTGGCCAGTGGCACCGGCGGCGGAAGTTTCGAGTCGTCGTAGACCTAGCACCGCTACCGGTATCCCGAAGTGGCCGGCTGAACGCGGACGAGGGCTCAGATGTTCGTCGGGATGTGCATGACCGTGCCGCCGTCCACGACGAACTCGGCGCCGGTGGCGAACGACGACTCGTCGCTGGCCAGGAAGACCACGAACGCGGCGACTTCCTCCGGCTGACCGGGGCGACCGAGCGGGATCGGGAGCAGGTTGTCGGGCATCTGGTCGGTGGCCGGCGTGCTGATCCGCCCGGGGTGCAGCGAGTTGACCCTGATGCCGTGTGGGGCGAGCTCAACGGCGACCGACTTCGTCAAGCCCGTGAGCCCCCACTTCGAAGCGACGTAGCCGTGGGCCCAGGCCGTGCCGCGCAGACCCTCGATGGAGGACGTGTTGATGATCGAGCCACCACCGGCGGCGATCAGCGAGTCCGCCGCGGCCCGGATGCCGAGGAACGCACCGGTCAGGTTCACGTCGATCATCTGCTGCCACAGCTCGCGCTTGTAGCGCTGTAGCTGGCCGCCATTGAAGATGCCCGCGTTGTTGAAGAGCACATCGAGCTTGCCGAACTCGGTCACGGTGAACGCGACCGCACTCCGCCAGTCGTCGTCGCTGGTCACGTCGAGGTGGACATAGCGCGCGGAATCGCCTAGCTCATCGGCCAGGGACTGGCCCTCCTCGTCGAGGAGGTCACCGATGACGACCTTCGCTCCCTCGGCGACGAGCATCCGAGCGCTGGCGCCGCCGATGTTGCGCGCGCCGCCGCTGATCAGTGCGACCTTTCCCTCTACACGTCCCATGCGCGGCACGATAGCGTCGTTTTCACACAGGTAGAACACGTTCCAGTTCAGGAGACTCCATGACCATCCGCGTCGCCCAGGTCAGCACCGGCAACGCCGGCAAGCTCACGCTGCGCCAGCTCATCGCCGACGACCGGTTCGAGCTGGTGGCGGTCTCCACGTCGACCCCGGAAAAGGTCGGCAAGGACGCGGGCGAGCTCGCAGAGGTGGACACGGTCACCGGCGTCGGCGCCGTCGGCGACCTGGACGCGCTGATCGCCGCGAAGCCCGAGTGCGTCGTCTACTGCGCGATGGGCGACACCCGGCCGCGGGAGGCCACCAACGACGTCCGCAAGCTGCTCGAGGCGGGCATCGACGTGGTGGGCTCGGCGCCCGGCACGCTGCAGTATCCCTGGGGCACCATGCCGGACTCGGTGATCCAGAAGGTCGAGGACTCCGCCCAAGCCGGCAACGCGACCATCTACATCACCGGCGTCGACCCCGGTTTCGCCAGCGACCTGGTCCCGCTCGCCCTGGCCAGCACCTGCCAGCGCATCGAGCAGATCAAGTGCTACGAGCTCGCCGACTACGCGACGTACGACGGCACCGAGGTGATGTTCGACCTGATGGGATTCGGCGGGGCGGTCACCGACACCCCGCTCCTGTTCCTGCCCGGCGTCCTCGGGATGGCGTGGGGCACGGCGATCCGGATGATGGCCAAGGGCCTCGGCATCGAGGTCGACGAGATCGTCGAGCACTGGGAGGCGGAGCCCGCGCCCGAGAGCTACGACATCGCCGCCGGCCGGATCGAGAAGGGCACCATCGCTGCCCTGAAGTTCTCGATCAGCGGCATGGTGGCGGGCCACCCTGCGATCGTCATCGAGCACGTCACCCGGACGCGCGACGACCTGCGTCCCGACTGGGCCCGGCCATCCGCCGGTGGCGGCTCCTACCGCGTCGAGATCACCGGTGAGCCCAACTATGTCGTCGACGTGGTGCCGAGCAGCGAGCACGGCGACCACAACCACGCAGCGATCGTGGCCGCGTGCGGCCGGATCGTGAACGCGATCCCCGACGTCCGCGCGGCCGGGCCCGGCATCCGCAGCACGCTCGACCTGCCGCTGCCAACCGGCCGGGGAAGCTACGTAGGTCCGAGCGCATGATTCCGTAAGCGGTTCGTCATCAGTGGGCGGTTGTTGCCTGGGTCGGCAGGGAGGACAGTCCGGGTCATGACCGACGACGTGGATTTCTCCGGCCTGAAGGCAACGTTCATCAACTGCACGCTGAAGCGAAGCCCCGAACCCTCGCACACGCAGGGGCTGGTGGATGCCAGCGCGGGGATCATGCGCAAGCACGGCGTCGACGTGAGGACGATCCGCCTGGTCGACCACGACATCGCGACCGGGGTCTATCCGGACATGCGCGAGCACGGCTGGGAGAGCGACGAGTGGCCGGAGATCTACCCCGGCGTCCTCGAGAGCGACATCCTCGTGGTGGCCGGTCCCATCTGGCTCGGCGACAACTCCAGCATCACCAAACAGCTGATCGAGCGGATCTACGCGCTGAGCGGAATGCTCAACGACAAGGGCCAGTACCTCTTCTACGGCCGGGTGGCGGGCTGCCTGATCACCGGCAACGAGGACGGCATCAAGCACTGCGCGCAGAACGTGCTCTACAGCCTGCAGCACGTCGGCTACACGATCCCGCCGAACGCCGACGCCGGCTGGATCGGAGAGGCCGGGCCCGGTCCGTCCTACCTCGATCCCGGCAGCGGCGGACCGGAGAACGACTTCACGAACCGCAACACCACGTTCATGACGTGGAACCTCCTGCACCTCGCGAAGATGCTGAAGGAGGCAGGCGGGGTTCCCGGCTACGGCAACCAGCGCTCGGAGTGGAACGCCGGGGCTCGGTTCGACTTCGAGAACCCCGAGTACCGCTCCTAGACGCCGACGCCCTGGTTGGCAGTTCTTACGAAGCGAAGACGGCTGCGTCAGATGCTGTCCGTCGACGGCGGGGCCTGGGACATTGGTGGCATGTCCAAGGTCCTGGTAGTCGACGACGACCACACGGTGCGTGAGGTGGTTGTCTCCTACCTGCGTGCGCACCGCCATGAGGTGGTGGAGGCGGCCGATGGAGAGGAAGCGCTGAAGGCCATGCAGGCGGACCCCGCCGATCTGGTGGTCCTCGACCTGATGCTTCCGGGGATCGACGGCCTCGAGGTCTGCCGGCAGCTGCGCGAGACCAGCGACGTTCCCGTGATCATGCTGACGGCGCTGGGATCCGAGACCGACCGCGTCGTCGGCCTGGAGCGAGGCGCGGACGACTACGTCACCAAGCCGTTCAGTCCGCGCGAGCTCGCGCTGCGCGTGGACTCGGTGCTGCGGCGGGTCGGTGAGAACGCGGCGCCGCCGCCGGGCCGGGTCACCGACGGCGACCTGGTGGTCGACAGCGACCGGCACGCGGCCTACCGCGAGGGCGCCGAGCTGCCGCTGACATCGCGCGAGTTCGACCTCCTCCGCTTCCTCGTCGCCCATCCCGGCCAGGCGTTCTCGCGTGACGAGCTGCTCCAGCAGGTGTGGGGGTGGTCCTTCGGCGACCAGTCGACCGTGACCGTGCACGTACGCCGGCTCCGCGAGAAGGTCGAGCCCGATCCGACGATGCCGGTCCGGCTGGTCACGGTCTGGGGCGTGGGCTATCGGTGGGAGGCTGCATGACCAGCGATCAGGTCGAGATCGTCCTGATCACCGCGGCGTGGTCGGGAGGGGTGGGCTTCGCTGGACTGCTGCTGGCATGGACGCAGCGCCACCGCTCGCTGCGGGTGCTGACCGCAGGGGTGGCGGTCGTGGCCGTCGTCGCCGTGCTGGCCGGGATGCTCGGGACGGCCCGTGCCATGTTCTTGTCGACCCACGACTTCCAAGTGACCCTGCTGGTCTCGGTGGTGGCGGGCCTGGTCGGGATCGGGTTCGCCGCCGCCGTCGGAGCCGCCTTCTCCGCCTGGTCGCACGCCCTGCGCGACGAGGCCAGGAGGTTCGGTCAGAGCGGCGAGTTCGTCTCAACTGGGGCCGGCCCCGCCGAGCTGCAGGAGCTGTCGGAGGAGCTCGCCCAGACCAGTGTCCGGCTGCGTGAGTCACGCGAGCGTGAGGAGCGGCTCGAGGGGAGCCGGCGCGAGCTGGTGTCCTGGGTCTCCCACGATCTACGTACGCCGCTCGCTGGCCTCCGCGCGATGACCGAGGCCCTGGAGGACGGGCTGGCGGAGGATCCCTCGCGCTACTACCACCAGATGCGCAGCGAAGTGGACCGGATGGTCCGGATGGTCGACGACCTCTTCGAGCTCTCCCGGATCCATGCCGGAGTGCTCAAGCTCTCCGTCCAACGGGTGGCGTTGGGCGATCTCGTCAGCGAGGCGCTCGCGGCGGCGGATCCGATCGCGCGCGAACACCATGTCAGCGTCGGTGGTCGGGTCGAGCAGGGGCTCGACCTGGTGGCCGACCCGACCGAGCTGTCCCGGGTGATCTCGAACCTGGTGATGAACGCGATCAGGCACACGCCGGCCGACGGAGTCGTCTCGATAGAGGGCCGTGCCGTGCCCGAGGGGGTCGAGCTGAGCGTCGTCGACGGGTGCGGCGGCCTCAGTGAGGAGGACATGGAGCGCGTCTTCGACGTGGGCTGGCAGGGGAGTGCGGCCCGTAGTCCTCAGGCGAGCGCGCACGGGCGTGGTGCTGGTCTCGGCCTGGCCATCGTGCGCGGGATCGTCGAGGCCCACGAGGGTGAGGTCGGGGTCGCCAACGAGTCTCCAGGATGCCGATTCCGGGTTCTCCTGCCGGCCGGCTAGTCGCGAGCGCGAGCCGGTTGGCGATCGGCTACGAATCACCTCCATGACTGACAACCCGAACGGCAGGCGGAAGCATCTGCTCTCCGAAGAGCAGCTCGCGTCACACCTCGGCGCCAGCGTCGACGATCTGGCCAACGGCCATCGCCAAGGCAACGGCGTCCGCATTCACCGGACCTACTTCTTCGTCGTCTCGATCACTGCGTTGGTGCTGCTCGTCATCGCGATCGCGTTCGCCAGCGCCAGGATGGGATGAGACGGCTGGTCTCAGTGAACGGCAAATCCGACCCACGAACCGACTACCAGGGTGCCGATCAGCACTTCGATGCGCCGCGACCATGCAGCCGGGTAGAGCCGGTCCTCGAAGTAGTGCGCGATGAATCCCCGCTCGTCCAGGCCCGGGCGGCCCGAGCCGACCCGCCCCCAGTTCTCCACAAGGGAAAGCGGACAAGCCCTTCTCCAGACCGCCATCCGCGCACCCCACAGCGCGGAGGCGACGTGCGGGATCAGGATCCATGGGACGAGCCAGGCGAGGAATCCACCGAGAACCGTGAACGCAACGAAGGCCATGTGCGTCACCAGCGCGGTGAGGGACGCGAATCGATGCACCACTTGACCATATAGCGTAGGTCGAGCGCCTCCGGGGGTTCACAGCTAGAGGTCGAGGGTCCACGACTTCAGCCGGCCGTGGTCGGACCGCCGCCTGTCCTTGACGACGAGCTTCCAGGTCCCTTTGATCGTCTCCCTCGAGAGGTCGCGTACGTAGGACCGGTTGAGGTTGTTGGTCCGACCGCCGGCTCGTCGCTGCAGGAGATAGCTCGACCCGTCGGGCGCGACCAGCGTGACCGTGAGGTCGCCGACTGCGGTGTGGGCGATCCGAATCGTGACCCTGGACGATGTCGCTGCCGCGCCGACGCAGGAAAGGGTCAGCCGGCTCGTGGCCGTTCGGAAGTCTCGAATCCTCAGGTCGCGGCTCATCGTGCGGGCCCCACACTCGGGTGGCGTCTCGGGCTCCTCGGGCTCCTCCTGTTCTGGGTGCAGCAGGAACCCCATGTAGAGCAGCTTGTTGGGCGATGCCGCGTCGAGGCCGGAGAGCTTGTTGAGAGTCGCGTTGGCGAGAATGGCGTTGCGCACCTGCGCCGGCGTCGCGCTCGGGTTCAGGCCCAGGTAGAGGGCCACCGCGCCCGTCACGTGAGGCGTGGCCATCGAGGTGCCGGAGATGCTCTCGAAGCCGTGCGCATTGTCGTACGCAGCCGAGAGGATGTCCGTGCCTGGGGCCCAGATGTCCACGCAGCTGCCGTAGTTGCTGAAGGCGGCCTTGCTGTCCGAGATGGTCGAGGCGCCGACGGTGATCGTGCCTGGGGCTTGTGTGCCTCGGAGCAGGCAGGCATCGTCGCTGGTGTTGCCGGCCGCCTGCACCACCGAGATCCCGGATGCGATCAGGTTGGAGACTGCGGCGTCGAGGGCCGTGCTGATGCAGGGCTCGTCGCAGCCGATGCTCATGTTGACCACTGCGGGCCGGACTGCGTTGGCCCTGATCCACTCGACTCCCGCGATGATGTCGTCGGTGGAACCGTCACCGGCGCAGTCGAAGATGCGAACGGCGTGGATCGTCGCACCCCTCGCCACGCCGTACGTCGTCCCGACAGCCGTCCCCGCGACATGAGTGCCGTGGCCGTTGCAGTCGTCCGGGCTGCTGTCGTTGTCGACGATGTCCCGACCCGCCCCGACCCGTCCCACGAACTCGTCGTGCGCGGCGTTGATCCCGGTGTCGACCTGGTAGACGTGGACACCCTGTCCAGCGTTGGCCGGATACTCGTAGCTGCCGGACAATGGCAGGTCGCGTTGGTCGATCCGGTCGTCTCCCCAGTTGTCCGGGTCCACGTCGACATCTTGCGGATGGACCCGATAGACCGGCTCCACATGGTCAACCCGTGGGTCAGCGGCAATCGCACGGGCCTCGTCGCTGGTGAGCTCGGCCGAGAAGCCGTCGAGAGACCGGCCGTACTGGTGCTCGATGTCGCCGCCGTGCTCGTCGACGAGGGCTCGCGCCTCACGCTGGGACTCGCCGGCCGCCAGCCGCTGGTCCCGGTAGACCACGACGTACCTGCCGGGAACGGTCTCCCCGGCAAGGGCGCTGTCTCCCGAGGGCTCACCTGCGAGCGGCACGACGGCCTGCGACTGAGCCGGCTGCACCGCGACCAGGAGACCGGCGGCAAGGGCGAGCGGCAGCAACCTGGTGTTGGTCGCGCGACGTCGAAGCCGGTTGTGCATCTACGCACCTACCCTCCGCCACAGATGTGCCGTCACAGAGCAGTTGAACCCGTTCGGGCCGCGGAAACACGAAAACCCGAAAATCAGTGGGCGCCCCCGACAGGATTCGAACCTGTGACCTGCGGATTAGAAGGCCGCTGCTCTATCCAGCTGAGCTACGGGGGCTGGGATCTGCCGTCGCCGATCGCCGGTCAAAGTATGGCGCAGCGGACGCCTGATCAGCCCGTCGGCGCGACCAGGTCGACGAAGCGGTTGACGCCGAGATCGACGAGGCGGTCGGTCTCCCCGGACTGGTCGGGGGCGTTGAGGAGGGAGATGCTGACGGTGCCGCCGTGGTTGGCGATCCGGAAGTAGCGGAGCTCGATCAGCAGCGGGAGCTCGGTTTCTCCGACGGTGATGACGCCGTCGAGGGTGAGGTTGAGCTGCTGGTCGAGGTCCTCACTCGACTTGTCGTCCGAGACGTCGATGTCGAAGTGGACCGTGGCGTCGCCGTCCTCGTACTCCGCGGTGCGGCAGTCCTGCATCGCACCCCGGAGCTCGTCGAGGGTGGTCTCGGCGCGGTCCTTCTCCGCGTACGACGAGAAGCCGGTGAGCACGCTGACCTCGCTGAGGTCGTCGGCCGCTCCCGGCCTGCGGTACTCCTTCTCGAGCTCGGTGGCCGCCTTCGCATTGTCGAAGTCGCGGGCGGCGCGGCTCAGGCAGTCCATGCCCTCGTTGTCACCGTCGTCGTCGGGCGGTTGCTCCTCGTATCCGGCGCCGAGGTCGTCGAGGGTGAGCAGGGCCGACTGCGCCTTCTCCTCGCTCATCGGCCGCACCTTGTCGCCGTCGGCTCCAGAGTCGTCGCCGCCACACGCGGCGAGGGCGGGCACGAGCAGGAGCGCGACCAGCCCGGCTGGAAGCCGGGAGGGCTTCACCCGCGGGTCGCTGACATCCAGCTCTCGACATCGTCCGCCGTGCGGGGGAGCGAGGCGGAGAGGTTTTGGGTGCCGCTGTCGGTGACCAGGATGTCGTCCTCGATCCGGATGCCGATGCCGCGCAGCTCCTCGGGCACCAACAGGTCGTCCTGCTGGAAGTAGAGGCCGGGCTCGACGGTGAGCACCATGCCGGCGGCCAGGGTGCCCTTGGCGTACGCCTCGGGTGCGGCCTTGCCGCAGTCGTGCACGTCGAGGCCGAGCATGTGGCTGGTGCCGTGGAGCGTCCAGCGCGAGTAGACCTTCGACTCCGGGTCGAGTGCCTCCTCGGCCGAGACAGGCAGCAGACCCATGTCGTCGAGCGCGTTGGCCAGCACCGTCATCGCGGCCTGGTGCCCAGCGCTGAAGAGTACGCCGGGGCGGAGGGCGTCGATGCCGGCCTGCTGTGCGGTCAGCACCACGTCGTAGAGCTCGCGCTGCAGCGGGCTGAAGGTGCCGTTGACCGGCAGGGTGCGGGTCACGTCGGCGGTGTAGAGGTTGCGGCCCTCGACACCCATGTCGAGCAGCACGAGCTCACCAGGGGTGATCGGGCCGGTGTTGTCGATCCAGTGCAGCGTCGTGGCGTGCGATCCGCCGGCGACGATCGAGTCGTAGCCGATGTCGTTGCCCATGGTGCGGGCCCGGCGGAAGAAGGTTCCCTCGAGCCAACGCTCGCCGTGCTCGATCACTCGGTCCCACTCGCGCACGCAGTCCTCGAAGCCGAGGGTGGTGATGTCGCAGGCCTCCTGCAGTTCCGCGACCTCCCAGTCATCCTTGACCAGTCGCTGCTCGGAGACCACCCGCGCGAAGTCGTGGTCGAGCGACTCGTCGGCGGCCACGAGCGCGTCCACCGCGTCGGACACGCCGCGGTGCACCCTGGTCTTGCCGGAGGCGCTGAGGGCACCCTTGAGCTCGTCGATGTGACGCACCTCGAGCCCGAGCGACGACGAGATCTCGCCGAGCGACGGACGACGCCCGACCCACAGCTCGCCGTACTGCCGGTCGCGGAAGAACTCGTCGCTGTTGCGGCCCGACCGCGGACGGGCGTAGAGCACCGCTTCTCCGTCGTCGATCACGAGCACGGCGTCGGAGGTCTGGTTGCCGCAGTAGTAGGCGTGCGCGGTGTCCGCGCGGAAGCGGTAGTCGGTGTCGTAGGAGCGCACCTTGTAGCCGCCGGCCGGCAGCACCAGGCGCTCGCCAGGGAACATCTCGGCGAGCCGCGCTCGTCGGGCGGCGGCATGGGGTGTGATCGGATGCGCCGGTAGGTGCAGCTCGGGGTCGGCCCAGCCCTGCCGCATGAAACGTGAGTACGCCTCCGGCACGGGCGGATCGTGCGACTCCGTCTTCAGCTCAACGGTCTCTGGCGTGGTCTCCTCGGTCACCCCACCACCTTACGCGTTGAAGCATGTGACAGGAGTGGCTGCCGATAGGCTGCGGGTCATGTCCAGCACCCGTCGCGACAGCGCCGCGTTCACCGTCACGGTGAGCGTGCTGGTCGCCATCGGCGGGCTGCTGATGCTGGCGATCCTGGCCCTCTCGGGGGCGCCGACGATCATGTTCGTGGCGACCCTGATGGCCGCGGTCCCGGTGGTGCCGCTGGTGCTCGCCTACCTGTGGCTCGACCGCTACGAGCCCGAACCGAAGAGGCTTCTCGCGTTCGGCCTCCTGTGGGGTGCGTTCGTGGCCACCGGTGCGGCCATCCTGATCGGCGGCGTGGGGGGCCTGGTCGTGCCGTTCACTGAGGACCAGTCGCTGGCGATCGTCGCGCCGGTCACCGAGGAGGCGTGCAAGGGCCTGTTCCTGCTGCTGCTCCTGTGGTGGCGTCGGGCCGAGCTCGACGGCATTCTCGACGGCATCGTCTACGCGGGCATGGTCGGCATCGGGTTCGCCTTCACCGAAAACATCCTCTACCTCGCGGCGGCCTACAACGGCAGCGACGGTGTCGGTCCCGGAGGCGTCGTGGGGATCACCACGACGTTCGTTGTGCGATGCCTGCTGAGCCCGTTCGCGCACCCCCTCTTCACCGCGTTCACCGGCATCGGCGTCGGTCTGGCGGTGAGCTCCCGCAAGCCGGGCGTCCGCATCCTTGCCCCGCTCGGCGGGTACTTGGTTGCTGTGGGGGCACACGGGCTGTGGAACGGATCCACGATCTACGGCGCCGAAGGGTTCTTCGGGGTGTACCTCGTGCTGATGGTGCCCGCGTTCGCCGGCCTCGTGTGGCTCGGCGTCTGGACCCGCCGGTCCGAGGCCCGGATGCTCGCCGCGGCGCTGGCCGACGCGGCCCAGCGTGGCCTGATGCCGGCGACCGACATCGGCTGGGTGGTCGACCTGCGCGCCCGGAGGGCCGCGCGTCAGTACGCCAAGCAGTACGCCGGCCCCGACGGTGCCGATGCCATGCGCGACTACCAGCAGGCCGCGATCGAGCTCGGCTTCCTGCACCACCGGCTGCTGCGCGGCACCGCGCCGGCCGACTACCAGGCCCGCGGCCAGGACTACCTGGCCCGGATCAACGCCGCACGCCCCCGGATCGCGTTTCCGGGACAGGTGGTGCCAACCCGATGACGACCCCAGTCACCGGGCCCGTCGACGACGGGTACAACAAGATGCTCACAGCCCTGGTGCGGCTGCGAGGAGCCTTGCAGACCATTCAGCTGCCACTGGACCTGCCGGGTGTGGAGGAGCGGCGCGGCGCCCAGCGCGAGCTGGTGGCGCAGCTCGAGGACTACATCATCCCGCGGCTGATGACCATCGAGGCCCCGTTGCTGACCGTCGTGGGCGGATCGACCGGCGCGGGCAAGTCGACGTTGGTCAACTCCCTCGTCGGCCACCAGGTGACGGCACCCGGCGTGCTGCGTCCGACCACGAGGTCGCCGGTGCTGGTGCACCACCCCGATGACGCGCACTGGTTCGGCCAGGACCGCCTGCTGCCCGACCTGCAGCGCGTCTCGCACTCCACCGACGACCCCGACGCCCTCCAGATCGTGCCGGCCTACACGGTGCCGGCCGGGCTGGCGATCCTGGACGCGCCCGACGTCGACTCGGTCGAGGAGCGCAACCGTCAGCTCGCCGCGCAGCTGCTCGCGGCCGCGGACCTGTGGTTGTTCGTGACCTCCGCCGCGCGCTACGCCGACCAGGTGCCCTGGGACTTCCTGAAGAAGGCAGCCGATCGTTCGACCGCCGTCGCGATCGTGCTCGACCGGACACCCGACGATGCGGTGCAGACGGTGTCGAGCCATCTCGCCCGGATGCTCGCGAGCAGAGGCCTGAAGGACTCGCCGCTGTTCACCGTGACCGAGGGCACGGTCGACGCCGACGGCCTGCTACCCCGGCGACAGGTGGCCGAGATCAGGTCGTGGCTGGAGTCGCTGGCCGCGGACGCCGACGCGCGGGCCGGGGTCATCAAGCAGACGCTGGAGGGTGCGATCCGCGACCTCAGCCGGCGTACGCACAGTGTGGCGGACGCCGCCACCGAACAAGTCACCGCCGCGACCCGGCTGCGTGAGGACGCCGACCGTTCCTACGACGCGGCGATCAAGGCGGTCGCGGCCGCCTCGGCCGACGGCACGCTGCTGCGTGGCGAGGTGCTCGCGCGCTGGCAGGAGTTCGTCGGCACCGGCGAGCTGCTCAGGTCGCTCGAGAACCGCGTCGGTCGGATCCGCGACCGGGTGGTCGGCGCCGTCAAGGGCCGCCCCCAGCAGGCGGAACGGGTGACCGTCGCGGTCGAGTCGGGCCTGGAGACGCTGATCCTGGAGCACGCCGAGGCAGCGGCCGAGCGAGCCGAGGCCTCGTGGCAGCAGACGGCCGCCGGGCAGGGCCTGCTGGCCACCTCCGGCCAGGACTTCGGCCGGGCGTCGCGCGACCTGCGGCGCAAGGCCGAGCGGGCGGTGCGCGAGTGGCAGATGGACGTGCTCGAGATGGTCCGCACCGAGGGTGCCGACAAGCGCACGACCGCCCGGTTCTTGGCGTTCGGCGTCAACGGCCTGTCCGTGGCGCTGATGGTGGTCGTGTTCGCCCACACGGCGGGGGTCACCGGCGCCGAGGCCGGCATCGCCGGAGGATCGGCCGTGCTCGGACAGAAGCTGCTCGAGGCGGTTTTCGGGGACCAGGCCGTGAGGTCACTGGCGGAGCGGGCCCGGAGGTCGCTCGAGGAAAGAGTCACCCTCCTGTTCGAGGAGGAGCGCGCCCGCTACCTCACTCTGCTCGACTCCCTCGCTCTGCAGCCCGAGGCTCCCGAGCAGGTGCGAGAGGCGTCCCGTAAGGTCGACGACCTGCGTTTCGCCGCCACGCGCAGCGACCATCGAGCGACCAGATCCGGAGGAATCGCGTGACCGGCCTGCTCGAAGGCGCCCGCAGGCTCCTGTCCCGCGGCACCGACATCGGTGCGCGCGTGGAGGGCCTTCAGGCCGCCGCCCAGGCGGCCCGCGGACGGCTCGACGACGAGCTGGTCGACCAGGCCGAGGCGGTCGCCAACAAGGCGGCGTCCCGGCTTCGACTGTCGGCCGAGCACACGGTGGTCGGCATCGCCGGCGCGACCGGGTCGGGCAAGTCGTCGACCTACAACGCGCTGACCGGGCTGGAGCTCTCCGCCGTCGGCGTACGCCGCCCGACCACCTCGTGGGCCAGCGCCTGCGTGTGGGGGACCGACGGTGCCGAAGAGCTGCTCGAGTGGCTCGGCATCCCACCGCGCCACCAGACCACCCGCGATTCCATGCTGGACAGCAGAAACGGCACCCGCCGCGACGACGACCTCGACGGGGTCGTCCTGCTGGATCTCCCCGACCACGACTCCACCGAGGTCTCCCACCACCTCGAGGTCGATCGACTGGTGCAGCTGGCCGACCTGCTGGTGTGGGTGCTCGACCCGCAGAAGTACGCCGACGCGGCCATCCACGACCGCTACCTCTCCCGCCTGGCCACCCACGCCGAGGTCATGGTGGTGGTGCTCAACCACATCGACACCGTGCCCGAGGATCGGCGGCAGTCGATGGTCGACGACGTACGCCGCCTGCTGGACGCCGACGGGCTCAAGCAGGTGCCGGTCTTCGCGATCAGCGCCCGCGACGGCATCGGCATCGACAAGCTGCGCGCCGAGATCGCTCGGCGCGTTGCCGGCAAGAAGCAGACCGTGTCGCGGCTCGAGGCCGACCTCAAGTCGGTGGCCTCACAGCTGAACGATGCCAACGGCACCGGCAAGACCCGCTCGCTGAGCGACCGTCGGGTGGCCGACCTCGAGACCGCGTTTGCCGACGCAGCGGGCGTGTCGACCGTGGTCGACGCCGTCGAGCGGTCGACGCGGCTGCGCGCCGGTCGCGCGACCGGCTGGCCGGTCATCTCCTGGGTCTCGAGGCTGAAGCCCGACCCGCTGAAGCGACTGCACCTCGATCTCGGCAGCGCCGGCAAGGCGCTCCGCGGAAGGTCGCGCAGCTCGATCCCCACGACCACGCCCGTACAGCGCGCCCGCGTCGACACCGAGGTGCGCACGCTCGCTGACGACGCGTCGGACGGCCTGAGCCGACCGTGGGTCGACGCCGTCCGGCGGGCGTCCACCTCGAAGCTGAACGATCTCGGCGACCGGCTGGACGCCGCGATGGCCGGCACCGACCTGGGCGTCAGGAAGATCCCGCGGTGGGCCAGCGCGGTCCGCCTGCTGCAGTGGCTGCTGATCCTAGCGGCGCTGGCCGGCGCGCTGTGGCTGGGGGCCCTGGCCGCGGTCGAGTACCTTCAGATGCCGGAGCCTCCGCTGCCTGAAGTGGAGGGCTACGCGCTGCCAACGCTGCTGCTGCTCGGCAGCATCGGAGCCGGGTTGCTGCTGGCCCTGGTGTGCCGGTTCCTGGTGAGGGCGACGGCCCGGCGACGGGCCGCGGCGGCCGACAAGAGCCTGCGCGGTGCGGTGCACGAGGTCGCCAACGAGCTCGTCGTCCAGCCGATCGCGGTGGAGCTGACGGCGTACGCCGTGGTCCGCGACGGACTCGCCAAGACCCTGAAGTAGGGGGCTGGCCCACGAGTCGTCCACAGGCGACCTCCGCGCGACGGTTGTCCACAGCCACCCGGCCCGAGTCGACCCGCTGTCGGTGCCCGAGCTAAGCCTCTCCTCGTCACGTACGCACCACACGAGGAGAGAGAAATGAACAACGAGACGATGGTGACCCTGCAGGGCAACGTCGGCGGCGACGTCCTCCTGCGGCAGGCGGGAGACCAGGTCGTGGCTAACTTCCGGATCGCCTGCACTCCGCGCCGCTACCAGCGCAAGTCGGAGGAGTGGGTCGACGGCGAGACCCAGTGGTACACCGTGAACGCCTGGCGCGCCCTGGGCGAGCACTGCAGTCGGTCGCTGCGGCGCGGCGACCCGGTCATGGTGCAGGGCCGGCTCAGCCATCGCAGCTACGTCAACAAGAACAACGTCGAGGTGACTGCTCTGGAGGTCGAGGCGCAGCTCGTCGGCCACGATCTGAGCAAGGGGGTGAGCGTCTTCACTCGGCGGCCGGCCCAGCAGCCCGTGGAGCAGGCGGCCTGAGCATCAGGCGTCGTACGAGGTCCAGGCCGGGTCTAGGGCCAAATCCCGCAGCTGCCTGGGGGTCAGCGGCGGGACGGGCGCGCTCTGCTGCGTGTCCGGTCCCGGCTTTCCGTCCTTCGCGTTCCACGTGCTCAGGTAGATCCGGCCGCCCTCGGGCCCGAGTATGGAGACCTCGTAGAACGTGATGGTTCCGTCCTGCAGCGTGGTCGTCAGGCGTCCAATGAGCGTGCCGTCGCTACCCAGCACCACCCTGCAGGTGTCGGTGTACGCCGCGCGGGGGCCGCAGCCCGGTGCCGGCCCGTCGTCCGGCGGGTAGAGGATGATCTCGAAGTCACCCGGACCAGTGGGCGAAGAGAGGGTGGCCGAGAGCCAGCCGGCCGACACGTCGGGCTCGCCCGGCGCCCGGTCGCTGGGAGCGAGCTCGTGGTCCACGACCTCGACATCGGCGGGCAGCGCGGCCTCGAGCTGCTCGAACAGCCGGTCCGCGGGTGCGTCCCACCATCCTGGCGGCGGGTCGGGGAACGAGCCGTCCCCTTCCGGTCCGGGGCTCGGTGTCATGGTGTCGACGCTCGGTGACGCCGGAGGCTCGGTGGCGATCTGGGGTCCGGTGGTGGGCGAGCCTCCGCCGATGCTCGAGCCGACCAAGACGACGACGACGGCGGCCGCGGCCGCGCTGGACACGGCGGTGCGAGTGCGCCTCCGGCGCCGCAGCCGGTGGCCACCGGCGATCGCGGTCTCGGTCAGCCCCGCGGGCGCGGACACGTCGGACAGTGCGACGTCGATCCGCTCGCGCAGGTCGGCGCCCTGGTCGAGGTCGGTCATGGTGTGCTCCTGTTCGAGGTGTGGGTGGTGTCGGTTTCGGCAAGGAGCCCGCGCAGCGTGCGCAGGGCCCTCAGGCTGCGGTTCTTCACCGCCGCCTCCGACAGGTGGAGGTCGGCGGCGGTCTGGGCGACGCTCCGGTCCTCCCAGAAGCGCAGCACCACGACCGCCCGGTCCACCGGCGCCAGCTGGGCCAGAGCGGTCATGAGCGCCACGCGCTCGGCGGGGTCGGCTTGGGCGCCCGGCCGGTCCCATGCGTCGGCGACGGGCAGCTCGGTGCTGCTGCGCCGCCGTCGTTCGGAGAGGAAGCTCTTGATCAGCACCCCGTGCACGTAGGCCACGGGGTCGTCGGCGGCACGCACTCGGGCCCAGGCGACGTACGATTTGGCCAGGGCGGTCTGCAACAGGTCCTCGGCTGCGTGTGACGAGGTGGTGAGCAGGTAGGCGCTCCGGTAGAGCTGGTTCGATCGGGCGGCCACGAACTCCGCGAACTCCCCGTCGGTTCCCGCGTTGCTTCGCACTCGTCCTCCGTTCGGGGTTCACCTGGCTTCAACCGTAGAGACGCCGTGACCCCCGATCAGGTCTCAGGCCGGTTTCCCCGTAGGCTCGTGGACCATGGCTGAGTATGTGTTCACCCTGCGCAATGTGCGTAAGGCCCATGGCGACAAGGTCGTCCTCGAGAACGTGACATTGTCCTTCCTCCCCGACGCGAAAATCGGCGTCGTGGGGCCGAACGGAACGGGCAAGTCTTCGCTGCTGAAGATCATGGCCGGGCTCGACAAGCCCAACAACGGCGACGCGATCCTGGCCCCGGGCGCGACCGTCGGCATGCTCCAGCAGGAGCCTCCGCTGACCGAGGGCAAGACAGTCCTCGAGAACGTCGAGGAGGCCGTCGGCGACACCATGGCCAAGCTCGCGCGGTTCAACGAGATCTCCGAGCAGATGGCCGACCCCGACGCCGACTACGACAAGCTGCTCCCCGAGATGGGCGACCTCCAGGAGGCCCTGGACCACGCCAACGCGTGGGACCTCGACAGCCGGCTCGACCAGGCGATGGATGCGCTGCGCTGCCCGCCCCCGGACGCCATCGTGGACACCCTCTCGGGTGGCGAGCGCCGCCGGGTCGCGCTGTGCAAGCTGCTGCTCCAGCAGCCCTCGCTGCTCCTCCTCGACGAGCCCACCAACCACCTCGACGCCGAGTCGGTGCAGTGGCTCGAGAGCCACCTCAAGTCCTACCCGGGCGCCGTCCTCGCCGTGACCCACGACCGCTACTTCCTCGACAACGTGGCCACCTGGATCCTCGAGCTCGACCGTGGGCAGGCCCACCCCTACGAGGGCAACTACACGACCTACCTGCAGACCAAGAAGGACCGGCTCAAGATCGAGGGCCAGAAGGACGTCAAGCGGGCCAAGATGCTCGACCGCGAGCTCGAGTGGGTGCGCTCCAACGCCAAGGCCCGCCAGACCAAGAGCAGGTCCCGTCTCGCGCGCTACGAGGAGATGGCCGCCGAGGCCGACAAGATGCGGAAGATCGACACCTCGGAGATCAACATCCCGGCCGGTCCCCGGCTCGGCGACATCGTCCTCGAGTCGCACGACCTGGCGAAGGGCTACGACGGCCGCACTTTGATGCACGACCTGTCGTTCACGCTTCCGCGGGCCGGGATCGTCGGCGTGATCGGTCCCAACGGCGTCGGCAAGACGACGCTGTTCCGGATGATCACCGACCAGGAGAAGCCCGACGAGGGCGAGCTGAAGGTCGGCACCACGGTGAAGATCTCCTACGTCGACCAGAGCCGCGGCGGCATCGACCCCAACAAGAACGTGTGGGAGGTCGTCTCCGACGGGCTGGACTTCATCAAGGTCGCCAACTTCGAGATGAACTCACGCGCCTACGTCGCGTCGTTCGGGTTCAAGGGGCCCGACCAGCAGAAGAAGGCCGGCGTCCTGTCCGGCGGTGAGCGCAACCGGCTGAACCTCGCGCTCACGCTGAAGATGGGCGGCAACATGCTGCTGCTCGACGAGCCCACCAACGACCTGGACGTCGAGACTCTGTCGTCGCTCGAGGACGCGCTGCTCGACTTCCCGGGCTGCGCAGTGGTCACTTCGCACGACCGGTGGTTCCTCGACCGCATCGCGACCCACATCCTGGCGTGGGAGGGCGATGACGAGGACCCCGCGAAGTGGTTCTGGTTCGAGGGCAACTTCGCGGCCTACGAGGAGAACAAGGTCGAACGCCTCGGCGTCGAGGCCGCCCGCCCGCACCGCGTCACGCACCGCCGCCTCACCCGCGACTGATCGGGCAGCTCACTCGGGGTGACGCAGCTCCATCTCGGGGTGGCGCGCGATCAGGTTGTCGGAGACGGCGTTCATGACGCGGCCCATGGCCCGGAAGTCGTCGTCGTTCGCGAGGTCGACCAGGTGGTCGCGCACGCCCTCGACGTGAGTGGGTGCGACGTTGCTCAGCAACAGCGCGCCGCGTTCGGTGAGCTTGGCGACCACTCCGCGTCCGTCGTCGGGGGAGTCGCAGCGCTCGACGAGCTCGGAGCGCTCCATCCGCTTGATGGTGTGCGTGATCCGGCTGCGGCTGTGGGCCATGGCGTCGGCGAGCTGGGCCATCCGCATCTGACCGTCGCGCTCGGAGAGCCGGACCAGGATCTCGTATTCAGCCAGGGAGATGTTGTGGTGCCGGCGCAGGTCGTCGTCGAGGCGGTCGAAGAGCAGCGTGGTGCCGAGCACGAGCGCGCGCCAGGCACGCTGCTGGTCGGCGTCCAACCAGCGCGGCTCCTCCCCGATGTCCGGCATTGGTCCAGTCTATGAGCCCGCTGTGGAATCCCGTCGGGGGACACTCGCTTGACCTCGAGCGCGCTTGAACTCCTGGGCTCGGGACCGGGTCCGCGACGTCATCCACGGGCCCGGCCACCGCCGGATCGACTAGACGCGCTCGAGGATCAGGGCCATGCCCTGGCCGCCACCGACGCACATGGTGATCAGGCCGGTGGACTTGTCGTGGAAGTCGAGCGAGTTGATCATCGTGTTCTGCAGGCGGGCGCCCGTCATGCCGAACGGGTGGCCGACCGCGATCGCGCCACCGTTGACGTTGAGCCGGTCGATATCGATACCGAGGTCCTGGTAGGACGGCACGACCTGAGCCGCGAAGGCCTCGTTGATCTCCACCAGGTCGATGTCGCCGATGCTCATGTTGGCGTGGGCGAGCGCGCGCTTCGAGGCCTCGACCGGGCCGAGGCCCATGATTTCCGGGGAGAGGCCGCTGACGCCGGTGGCCACGATCCGCGCGAGCGGCGTGAGTCCGAGCTCGGCGGCCTTGGTGTCGGACATGACGATGACCGCGGCGGCGCCGTCGTTGAGGGCGCAGCAGTTGCCGGCCGTGACCACGCCGTCGGGGCGGAAGACGGGCTTGAGGTCCTTGATGCCGTCGTAGGTGACACCCGCGCGTGGGCCGTCGTCGGCGCTGACCACACCACTCGGGGTGGTGACCGGCGTGATCTCGCGCTGCCAGAAGCCGTTGGCGATGGCCTTCTCGGCGAGGTTCTGGGAGCGGACGCCGAACTCGTCGAGCTCCTGGCGGGAGAGCCCGCGCAGCTTGGCGACGTTTTCTGCCGTCTGGCCCATGGCGATGTAGACGTCGGGGAGCAGGCCGTCCTCACGCGGGTCGTGCCAGCCCTGGCCGCCCTCGGCGGTCTTGTCGGTGCGCGCCTTGGCCTCGTCGAACTGGTGGTTGTTGGTGTCGGGCCAGTGGTCGGAGGTGCCCTTCGCGAACCGCGAGACGGTCTCGACGCCGGCCGAGATGAATACGTCGCCCTCGCCGGCCTTGATCGCGTGGAACGCCATCCGCGTGGTCTGCACCGACGACGAGCAGTAGCGGGTGATGGTCGCGCCCGGCACGTCGTCCATGCCGTTGAGCACGTTGACCACGCGGGCCATGTTGTTGCCGGACTCGCCGCCGGGGAGACCGCAGCCGAGGTAGTGGTCGTCGATGGTGTGAGGGTCCAGCGCCGGGATCTTGTCGAGCGCGGTCTTGACGATGAACGCCGTCAGCTCGTCGGGGCGCATCTCGGTGAGCGTCCCCTTGTTCGCGCGCCCGATCGGCGTGCGGGCTGCGGAAACGATGACTGCCTCAGGCATGGATGAAGCTCCGTTCTGATGGATGTCCGTTCAGACTAGAACAGGTGTCAGTCCTGGGGTCTGGCAGAGTCCATGCCGTGCGTCACGTCTACGAATGCCCCATGCGATGGGCCGACCTGGACATGCTCGGTCATGTCAACAACGTGGTGTACGTCGACTACCTGCAAGAGGCCCGGGTCGACATGCTCCGGGTCCACCAGCGCGAACACGCCGGCAACGCGCTGACCGAGGGCACCGTCGTGGTCCGCCACGAGGTCAGCTACCGGGCGCCGCTCGGCTTTCGCTTCCGGCCGGTCAAGATCGAGTGCTGGGTCACCGAGATCCGAGCGGCCACGTTCACGATGGCCTACGAGGTCTTCCACGACGACGGAGACGAGGGTCGGGTCGTCTACCTGCGGGCGTCGACCGTGCTGTCGCCGTACGTCTTCGGCGGCGAGCACCCACGCCGGCTGACGGCGGAGGAGAAGGAAGCGCTCAGCGGCTACCTCGAGCCGACCGACCGCCGCCCCACGCCCGACCGGTTCCACGTGGCTCGCACCGAACACGGCCGCTACCCGGTCCACGTGCGGTTCTCCGACGTCGACGTCTACGGCCACGTCAACAACGTGAAGTACTTCGAGTACCTCCAGGAGGCTCGGATCAGGTGGTTCGCGTCGATCAACCGCGATGTCGACGTTCCGCGGTCGCACTTCGTGGTGGCGCAGACCGATGTGGACTACCGGCGGCCGATCCTGTTCCGCAAGGAGCCGTACGACCTCTGGTCGCAGCTCGGCCGGCTCGGCAACTCGTCGATCACCCTCGAGTCCGAGATCTGCGACGGCGACGACGTGCTCGCCCACGCCCGGGTCACCACCGTCTTCTACGACCTCGATGCGGGGCGGGCGGTCGCGCCCGACCCCGCCGTTCGCGATCGACTCGAGACCGAGCTCACTCGATAGGGCTCACTCGGTAGGGCTCACTCGATAGGGCTCACTCGAACGTGTTGACCATGAACTGGGCCGCGTGTGTGACGTAGTCCCAGAACTGCGCATCCTGCTCCGGCGTCAGCTCGACGGAGTCGAGGGCCGCCCGGAAGTGCCGGAGCCAGTGGTCCTTCGCCTCGGGGTTGACCGGGAACGGCGCGTGCCGGGCGCGCAGCCGTGGGTGCCCACGGGTGTCCGAGTA
The DNA here is from genome assembly GCA_963753565.1 of uncultured Actinomycetota bacterium. GTDB lineage: Bacteria > Actinomycetota > Actinomycetes > Propionibacteriales > Nocardioidaceae > Nocardioides. The sequence goes on along the minus strand of CAVWCT010000011.1, from coordinate 313,690 downwards.
CGTCGTCGGGCCGCCCCAGTACTGCACCAGGAAGAGCAGGAACCGTTCCTCGGCGGGGCCGAGGTCCTCGTCCGGGTAGAGCGGCCGCAGCACCTCGTCGCCAGCCACGCCCTCGTAGAACTTCGCGACGATGCGTCGGAAGGTCTCGAAGCCGCCGATCTCGTCGTAGTAGGTGCTGCTCACTGGTCCATTGTGCCGAGGGCCGGTGAGGCCGCCATCAGCGGCGTGCCAGACTTCCGCACATGCCTACTACGCGCATTGCACAGACCATCTGGGAAGGCGGCCTGACCGACGGTTCGGGTCGCGTCGAGCTGCAGTCGTCCGGGATCGGGACCTACGACGTCTCGTGGGCCGCACGCTCCGAGGAGGCGAACGGCAAGACCAGCCCCGAGGAGCTGATCGCGGCCGCTCACTCGTCCTGCTTCTCCATGGCGCTCTCGGGAGGGTTGGCCAAGGCCGGCACCCCGCCGACCAAGCTCGAGACCAGCGCCGAGGTCGAGTTCACCCCGGGCACCGGCATCACCGGCATCAAGCTGACGGTCGTCGGCACGGTCGACGGGATGACCGAGGAGCAGTTCGTCGAGGCTGCCGAAGGCGCCAAGGTCAACTGCCCGGTGAGCAAGGCCCTGACGGGTACGACGATCACGCTGGACGCGTCACTCGCCTGAGCTGGCCTCCGGGTCGGCGTCGGGGTGGCGTGAGGCCTTCGCCTCGCGGTGCCACACGACGCGCTGCGCGAACGGGATCTCGATGCCCTCGTGGTCGAAGCGCGCCTTGATCCGCTGCCGCAGCTCGCGGCCCACCGCCCACTGCTCGAGCGGCAGGGTCTTGACCAGCACGCGCAGGTTGACAGAGTCGGCGGCCAGCATCTCGACGCCGGTGACCTCCGGCTCCTCGATGATCAGCTCGCTGAACTCGTCGTCCTGGTAGAGGTCGGTGGCGATCTCGAGCAGGGTCCGCTTGACCCGAGCCAGGTCCTCGCCGTAGCCGACGCTCACGTCGATCACGGCGCGCGACCAGTTCTGGCTCATGTTGCCGACGCGCAGGATCTCGCCGTTGGGCACGTACCAGACCGTCCCGTTGAGATCGCGCAGGCGGGTGATCCGGAGGGTGACCGCCTCCACGGTGCCGGTGGCTTCGCCGACGTCGACGACGTCGCCGACGCCGTACTGGTCCTCGAAGATCATGAAGATGCCGGAGAGGAAGTCCTTCACCAGCGACTGCGCGCCGAAGCCGAGCGCCAGGCCGAGGATGCCGGCGCTGGCGATGATCGGGGCGATGTTGACCTCCAGCTCGCTCAGGATCATGGTGCCGAAGACCGCCACCAGGATGCCGGTGATGATGCTCTTCAACAGGCTGCCCATGGTCTGCGCCCGCTGCACCCGCCGGGTAGACGTAGCGAGGTTGACGCGGTCGGGCAGTACGCCGGACTCCGCGCGCCGGATCAGGCGGTCGATCACCCGGTGCAAGATCCACCGCAGGACGAGTCCCAGCAGCAGCAGGCCGACGATGGCGAGCGGCTTGCCGATCACGACGTCGGAGATCTCGGAGAGCGTCGAGTTGCCGGTCCAGTCGTAGACCTGGTCGCAGATCTGCTCGCCTGCGTCACAGGGGTTGGCGGCCAGGGGTGCGGACATGGGCCCATGCATAGCATCCTCCGGACTCTCGATCATCCTGAGCCGATACGCTGTCGGGCGTGACCAGCCCGATCTCCGCTGCCGTACGCCGGATCGTCGTTCTCGCCGTGTCCGGGATCACCATCGCCGGACTCTCCGTGGTCCTGTCAGTTGTCGTGGCGGCGCCCGCCAGTGCAGAAGTCCCCGAGCAGTGGCCGGCCGACGACGCCATCGACAAGCTCGGCATGATCCTGCTGCTCGGCGGCGTTCCTCTGCTGCTGGCCCTGGTCATCGGCCTGGCCGTCTACGTGCCGGCGGTGGCCCGGGGCGAACGCGTCGCGCCCGGCGCGCCTCAGGTGGCGGACCAGTGGCTGGGCGGTCCGCGCAAGAGCGCGGGCGAGCTCGCCGCCCCCGACTCCGACACCTCCCAGGCCGGGGGTGCCAGTGGGCGCTGGTGATGGGTTCAGCAGCTCCGAGCGCTTCGCCCTCGACGAGGCGATCCGCAAGGCCGAGCAGCTGTGCCGGGCGGAGTTCTCGGTGTTCGTCGGCAAGACCACCGGAGAGGCGCGCGAGTTCGCGACCCGGCTCCACAACTCGCTCGTCGCACCGGCCCGCAGCATCCTGATCATGGTCGACCCCGAGCAGCGGGCGCTCGAGGTCGTGACCGGCGGCTACGTGCGCCGCACCCTCACCGACAGCGAGGTCGAGCTCGCCGTGCTGGCGATGCAGACCGCGTTCGCCGCCGGCGACCTGGTCGGCGGGCTCAAGCGAGGCATCCAGCTGTTGGCCGACCACGCTCGCTCACCCGAGACGCTGCACGCAGGAGAGTAGGTCGAAGACCTACTCGGCTGCGACTGCAGGGTCAGACGACTAGCCCTGCGCGTCCCTGGCCCGGGCGGCAAGCGCCCTCGCCACGTCGGCGCGCCCTTCCTTGACGTAGCGGATCGCACCTGGGTTGGCGGTGGCGGTCTCCAGCCACGCGTCGACCGTGTCGAGCAGCTCCTGTGACGCGAGCACGCGCGGGAAGATGAACTCGAGGGCCACCGAGGCCTTGTGCTGGCCGAGCAGCTCCCAGGTCCGATCGACCGCGTCGAGGTACCTGGCCAGGTAGGGCGCCAACACCTCGTCCTGCCCCGCACGTGGGAACGCCTTGACGATGCTGCGGTGGGTCTCGTTGGGGACGTTCGGGTCCACCATCGCCTTCTCCCACGCCCAGGCCTTGGCTTCCGCAGTGGGCATCGAGGCGCGAGCCGCGGCCGCGAACTCCTGGCCGGAGATCGTGTTGTCGCTCGCGAGTTCCTGGTCGATGCGGGCGTCGTCGGCGTGCCCGAGCCGGGCGAGCTCGCCGAGCACGATCCACCGAAGGTCGGTGTCCACATCGAGGCCCTCGAAGCCGAGCGACCCGTCCAGCAGCGCCTTCAGGTCCGCCACGGCCTGGTCGCTGTGGGCGGCGTGGGCGTACGAACGGGCGAACGTCAGCTGTGAGTCGCTGCCGGGCTCGGCGTTCTCGAGCAGCTTGCGGAGGCCCTGCTCCCACGTGTCGGCCAACCGCTCGCGGTTGGCGGGAGCAGCGAAGAGCGTGACCGCCTGCGCCGCGCAGCTCGGGATCCGGCTGACCCCCCACGCGTCGGTCTCGCTGCCGATGTTGCCGAGGACGAGCGCGACATAGTCGCTGGCGCTCATCTCCGCATCGCGGGTCATGTCCCAGGCCGCGCCCCAGACCAAGGCCCGGGCCAGGGAGTCGTCGATGCGTGACAAGCCGTCGATGGCGGTGACCAGCGAGCGCTCGTCGAGGCGGATCTTGGCGTACGCGTGGTCCTGATCATTGAGCAGGAGCAGCGCCGGCTGCTTCTTGCCGACCGCGGCAGGTACGGCGGTGAGCGCGCCCTCGACGTCGATCTCGACGTAGTCGGAGCGGACGAGCTTGCCGTCGGTGTCGTCGTACCAGCCGATGCCGATCCGGTGCCGGCGCAGCGTTGGCCAGCCGGGGTGGGCGGTCTGCCGCACCGAGAAGGAGGAGTAGGTGCCGTCGTTGGCCAGTTCGAACTCGGGGGTGAGCGTGTTGACGCCGGCGGTCTGGAGCCACTCCTGGGCCCAGCTGCCGAGCTCGCGGCCCGACGACTTCTCGAGAGCGGCGAGCAGGTCACCGAACTCGGTGTTGCCGAACGCGAAGTCCTTGAAGTATTGCCGCAGACCCTGCATGAACGGCTCGAGGCCGACCCACGCGACCAGCTGCTTGAGCACCGAGGCGCCCTTGGCGTAGGTGATCATGTCGAAGTTGACCTCGACGGCTGCGAGATCGACGTTGTCGGCGGCGATCGGGTGCGTGCTGGGCAGCTGGTCGGCGCGGTAGCCGGTCTGCTTGCGGGCGTTGGCGAAGCCGGTCCAGGCCTCGGTGAACTCGGTCGCCTCGGCCTCGCAGTAGTAGCAGGCCCACTCGGCGAAGGACTCGTTGAGCCAGAGGTCGTCCCACCAGCGCATCGTGACCAGGTTGCCGAACCACATGTGCGCCATCTCGTGGGTGATCACCGAGCAGCGGAACTCGTAGAAGGAGCGTGGCTGGCGGCTGCGGGGGAGGTACTCGTCGCGCAGCGTCACGCAGCCGGCGTTCTCCATCGCGCCCATGTTGTACTCCGGCACATAGAGCTGGTCGTACTTCTCGAACGGGTAGGGGAAGTCGAACTCCTCCTCGAAGAACTCAAAGCTCTTCTTGGTCAGGTCGACCAGCTCCTCGCGGTCGAGGAACTCCACCAGCGACTGGCGGCAGTAGTGCCCCAGCGGGATGGTGCCGAACTTGCCCTCGTAGACGTCCCGCACCTCGTGGTACTCGCCGGCGACGACAGCCGTGATGTAGGTCGACATCGGCTTGGTGGGCGGGAAGTTCCAGACGGCCTTGCCCTCGGCCAGGGGCGCTGGCTCGGGTGTCGGCGCGTTGGACACCACCTTCCAGTTGTCGGGCGCGGTGACGTTGAACGTGAACGGCGCCTTCAGGTCGGGCTGCTCGAACGTCGTGAAGACGCGTCGGGCGTCCGGCACCTCGAACTGGCTGTAGAGGTAGACGCGGTCGTCCACCGGATCGACGAAGCGGTGCAGGCCCTCGCCGGTGTGGGAGTAGGTGCAGTCGGCGCGCACCACGAGCACGTTGTCGGCCGCAAGATCCGTCAGCGCGATCCGGCTGTCGGCGTACGCGGCGGGGTCGACGGGCTCACCGTTGAGGGTGATCTCGTGCACGGTCGCACCCACCAGGTCGGCGAAGGTCGAAGCCCCCGGCTCGGCGCAGGTGAACGCGATCGTGGTGGTCGATCCGAAGGTCGAGTCGTCGGTCGTGAGGTCCAGGTCGATGGAGTACGACGTGACGTCGAGGAGGGCGGCGCGGGTGGCGGCTTCCTCGCGGGTCAGGTTGGTTCCGGGCATGCCCGGCATCCTGCCACCGCACCTCGCCGCGACGCTCATCCGGGACCCTCCCAAATCTGCGGGCGGGACAGCGAACCACAAGTGTGTAATTAGTAAAAGTCAAGTGCGACACGCTGTTACGTGTGGGTTTTTTGGGGTTTTTGTTGCGCTATGGGTCACGCGTGCTCGATGGTGTCTCTCGTGCCGTCTGCGACTGGGAACCCCTGGTTTCGCCCTGCCCTGCCCTCGGGCTTGGTGGTCGGGCTGATCCTGGGTCTGTGCACGCTGGGGGGCCCGGCCCCCGCGGCCGCATCCTCGACGTATCTCTGCAGCGGGTACACGGGCTGCACCCAGGCGGGCTACTCGAATGCCGGCTACTCGGCCGTCAACGACCAGATGTACTGGCGGATGTACTCCGGACACAACTGCACCAACTACGCGGCCTACCGGATGATCAAGGCCGGCCTGCCGGCCACGCGTCCGTGGTCGGGCAGCGGCATGGCCTACAACTGGGGCCTCGCCAACGCGAGCATCACCGACCAGGTCCCGAAGGTCGGGGCGATCGCCTGGTGGAACCGCAACTCCGGTGGGGTCGGCTCCAGCGGGCACGTGGCCTACGTCGAGAAGGTCATCTCCACCACCGAGATCGTCATCTCCGAGGACAGCTGGGGCGGCGACTTCGACTGGCGTCGCATCGTGAAGGACGGCCGCGGCTGGCCGAGCGGCTTCATCCACTTCAAGGACAGGATCACCAACGTCCTGGTCAACACGGTTGCTCCGACCGTGGTGGGCACGCCACAGGTCGGAGTGCCGCTGAGCGCGACCGCCGGCACCTGGTCGGGTGCGCCGACGTCGTACGGCTATCAGTGGTTGGCCAACGGGGTCGACATCCCGGGCGCGATCGCGGCGACGTACACGCCGACCGCCACCGATCTGGATGCAGCGATCTCCGTGCGGGTGACCGCGCTACGCAGCGGCTACGTGTCCGGCACCGCAACCTCTGCACCCGGCGCCCCGGTCGTGAAGGGCGCGTTCACCGTGGTCTCGCCCACCGCGGTTACCGGCACGCCGCTGGTCGACGAGGTGCTCACCGTCACGCCCGGCACGTTCTCCCCGACCCCGCAGACGGCGGCCATCCAGTGGCGCGTGGACGGTGAGGTCATCCCCGGCGCCTCCGGCCGGACCCTGCTCCTCAACCCGGCCCTGGTAGGCAAGACCGTCACGGCGCTGACCATCGCGCGCGGCGACGGCTTCGTGCGGGCCGGGTCCTACTCGCCGCCGGCCGGGCCGGTGCTCGCCGGGGCGATCGAGGTGACCACTCCCTACGCCGTGACCGGCCGACCGCGGATCGGCGAGACCCTGGCCATCCAGCCCGGGGTGTTCACGCCTCCGGACGCGGCGTTCTACTACACGTGGCTGCGCGACGGCGTGCCCATCGGAGGCCTGGCCTACGGGGCCACCTACCGGCTCACCGCTGCCGACGTCGGCCACGACGTGAGCGTGCAGGTGCGGTTGGCCAGGACCACGTTCCTCGAGCGGATCGAGGTGCTGCCGGTCGGCCTGGTGCGGACCCCGGCCAACGTGGCCGTGAAGGCGGCCGGGAAGCCGCGGTCGGCCGTGGTCTCCGTGCTGGTCACCGCACTGGGTGCGGCTCATCCGCCGGGTGAGGTGATCATCAAGATCGGCAACGTGAAGGTCACCGCCCGGGTCAAGGAGGGTCACGCCCGCGTCCTGGTCCCGAACCTGGAGCCCGGCAAGCGCCTGGTCAAGGTGCTCTTCACCGGCACCACTGCCGTCGAGGCGGGTCGCGGCTCCGACACGGTGCAGATCAAGAAGTAGCGCAGCGCGCTTGCTCGACTCTGTGACTGGTGTGACGCATGATGTTGAGGCATGACGTCCTCGGGAAGACGACTGGCGCCCTGGCTGTCGATCGTCGCCGGAGTTCTCGTGGCGCCGTTGCTGCCCGCGTCGGCGTTCGTCGAGCCGGCCATCGACAGCTATCGGCTGGTGCCCGAGGCTTCAGGAGTAGCGGCCCGCGACGTAGCGCTCGGGTCCGAGCTGCTGGACCGGCCGCTGCGCACCGGAGGCGTCGATCTGATCGGGCTCACCTGGCGCGGTGAGTCAGGCGCGATCCGGATGCGTACCCGCTCGGACGGGCGCTGGACGGCGTGGCAACCGACCACGGTCATGGACGACGGCCCGGACGGCAGTTCGCGCGAGTCGCATGGGGTCAGCGCCACCGATCTTCTCTGGGTGGATGACGCGGACCGGGTCGAGGTCCACGTCACGGGCCTTCGCCCCGACGCACTGACCCTGGTCCTGATGGACACCGAAGTGCGCGAAATGGTGGGTCCAGATGTGACCTCTCGACCCACCATTTCGCGCACTTCGCGCAACGAGTTCCGGCCGCACGTCTTCGGCCGTGACGCGTGGCGCGCCGACCCGCGGCTGTACGACGGCCGGCCGTCGTACAACCGCACGATCCAGCAGGTGCACGTGCACCACACGGTGAACGGCAACGACTACTCCGCCGATGACGTGCGCGGCCTGATCCGCGGCATCTACCGCTACCACACCGTCAACCTGGGCTGGTCCGACATCGGCTACAACTTCCTGGTCGACCGGTTCGGCCGGATCTGGGTCGGGCGGGCCGGCGGCTTCAAGCTCCCAGTGCGCGGCGCGCACACGCTCGGGTTCAACAGCACCTCGACCGGCATCGCGCTGATCGGCAACTTCGAGATCGCGAGGCCCACCCGGAAGGCGCGGACGGCGCTGGTGCACCTGGCTGCCTGGAAGCTGTACAAGTACGACCGGCACCCGCGAGGCAAGGTCAAGGTCTTCTCCCACGGCAGCGATCGCTACCGGTTCGGTCGCAGGGTGTGGCTCCCGGTGCTCGACGGGCATCGCGACACCAACCAGACCGCATGCCCGGGTCGGCAGCTCTACAAGCGGCTGCCCGACATCAGGATGCGGGCGGCCAAGCGGATCGCGCGCTACCGGTAGCCGGGTCAGCCGCCGGCGCCGACCGCGCCGGTGGCGGCCACGACCGCGACGATGGAGGCGGTGGAGGTGGTGATGGCGTCCTTCACCGCCTTCGACGCCCATTCGCCCTTGGCGACCTCCTTGGCTCGCTTCTTGATCACGCGAACGGGGATGCCGTCGTGGTCCACCGCCTTGTGCGGTCGGTCGATGGCGGAGAGGAGGGCGACCAGGGTGCCGGTGCGCGGGTCGGGCTCGATGCCCCGGACGAGTACGGCGGTGAGCGCCTGGCGGATCTCTCGCTCATGGCTCGCATCGGCTTCGGGCCACGTGGTGCGCGGGAACAAGCCGAGCACCTTGGAGTCCCGTCGCTCGAGGATCTCGCGCTCGACCAGGCGGTCGCCGAGCCGTTCCTTGAGGCCCTTGCCCAGCCGGTCGACCAGGTCCTCCGCGGAGCGCTCCTTCACCGCGACCAGCTCCAGCGCCTCGCGGAGGATGGGATCGGACGGCGGGGAGACCCGCGCGTCGGGCAGCACCTTGGCCTTCTTCCACACGGTCGTCTTCTCCCCGACGACGACGTACTCGCGCAGTGCGAGGTCGGCCAGGACGGCCCCGCCGAGAACGGTCGGGATGGGTGCGGTCGACGACCAGGTCCCCTTGTCACTGTCCAGCAGGAGCAGCAGCAGGTCCTCGGCGAGCAGCGTGTCCATGCCTCCGAACGTAGCCCCGTCCGGCCAGCGGGAAACCCAGTAGCGACTCACTCCTAGGATCACCCCATGACTCACGTCCTGTCCGCCGTCGCTTGGCCGTACGCCAACGGCCCGCGCCACATCGGCCACGTTGCCGGTTTCGGTGTGCCCTCCGACGTCTTCAGCCGCTACATGCGGATGGCCGGACACGACGTGCTGATGGTCTCGGGCACCGACGAGCACGGCACCCCGATCCTGATCGCCGCCGACGAGGCGGGGGTGGCTCCGCAGGAGCTGGCCGACCGCAACCACCGGGTCATCGCCGAGGACCTGGTCGCGCTCGGCATGACCTACGACCTCTACACCCGCACGACCACGCCCAACCACCACGCGGTGGTGCAGGAGCTGTTCCTCGGCGTCTACGAGAACGGCTACTTCGTCGAGCGGACGACGTACGGCGCCATCTCGCCGTCGACCGGCCGAACGCTGCCCGACCGCTACATCGAGGGCACCTGCCCGATCTGTGGCTACGGCGAGGCCCGCGGCGACCAGTGCGACAACTGCGGCAACCAGCTGGACCCGGCCGACCTGATCAACCCCGTGTCACGGATCAACGGCGAGACGCCGGAGTTCATCGAGACCCAGCACTTCTTCCTCGACCTGCCGGCGCTGGCCGATGCCCTGGGCGACTGGCTCGACGAGCGGGCGGCCACCGGGCTGTGGCGCCCGAACGTGATCCGGTTCAGCCAGAACATCCTCAAGGAGATCCGGCCGCGGGCGATGACCCGCGACATCGACTGGGGGATCGCGGTGCCGCTCGACGGCTGGCGCGACAACCCGACCAAGAGGCTCTACGTCTGGTTCGACGCCGTGATCGGCTACCTGTCCGCCTCGATCGAGTGGGCCCGACGCTCGGGCGACCCGGACGCCTGGCGCGCCTGGTGGAACGACCCCGAGGCCCTGTCCTACTACTTCATGGGCAAGGACAACATCACCTTCCACAGCCAGATCTGGCCGGCGGAGCTGTTGGCCTACTCCGGCAAGGGGTCCAAGGGCGGCGAGCCGCGCGAGTACGGCGAGCTCAACCTGCCCACCGAGGTGGTCAGCTCGGAGTTCCTGACCATGGAGGGCAAGAAGTTCTCCTCGTCGAAGAAGGTCGTGATCTACGTCCGCGATCTGCTGAGCCGCTACCAGCCCGACGCGTTCCGCTACTTCGTCGCCTCGGCCGGTCCGGAGAACCAGGACTCTGACTTCACCTGGGCGGAGTTCGTGCGGCGCACCAACGACGAGCTGGTCGCCGGCTGGGGCAACCTCGTCAACCGGACCGCGACGCTCATCAACAAGAACTTCGGCGAGCTCCCGCCTGCAGGCCCGCTGACCGAGCGCGACTCGGAGCTGCTCGCGAAGACCGAGCAGGCGTTCGCGGTCGTCGGCGACCTGATCGGCAGGCACCGGCAGAAGCAGGCGATCGGCGAGGCTATGCGCGCCGTGTCGGAGGTCAACCGCTACGTCTCCGACTCGGAGCCCTGGACCCTCAAGGCCGACGACGAGCGCGAGCGGCTGGGCACGATCCTGCACGTCACCGCCCAGTGCGTGGCCGACCTCAACCTGGTGCTGTCGCCGTTCCTGCCCTCCGCCGCCAACGAGGTCGACCGCGCCCTCGGCGGCAAGGGCGAGGTGGCGCCGATGCCGCGGCTCGAAGAGGTCGACGACCTCGACGGGGGAGCGGCGTACCCGATCATCACCGGCGACTACACCGGCGCCCCGACCTGGGAGCGCCACCCGATCGTGGTCGGCACCCCGGTTGGCAAGCCGACCCCGATCTTCACCAAGCTCGACACCGCCGTGGTGGACGAGGAGCTGGCAAGGCTCTCCGAAGGAGATCCGCAATGAGCACGTGGTCGCGCAAGGAGCTCGAGGACGCTTTCGCGCACCACCAGCAGGTGGTGGTCGGGATCGGCGAGTCCGGTGAGTGGTCGCGGTTCGCGGACACGTTCACCGAGGACGCGACGTACGTCGAGCACGTCTACGGCACGTTCCACGGGCGCGAGCAGATCCGGGCCTGGATCACCTCGACCATGAGCACGTTCCCGGGCAGCGAGATGCCGCTGTTCCCGGTGTCGTGGCAGATCATCGACGAGGAGCGCGGGTGGATCTCCTGCGAGTTCATGAACCGGATGAAGGACCCGGGCGACGGCAGCACCCACCAGGCCCCCAACCTCTCGCTGATGAAGTACGGCGGCGACGGACTCTGGAGCTACGAGGAGGACGCCTACAACCCGGGCAACTTCCTCCCGATGATCCGCGGCTACGTCGAGCGGTCCCACCAGCTCGGCACGCTGTCGTCGGACGGCCAGTCCTTCGCCCGAGCCATGAGCTGGGAGCTCGCGCCGTGACCGCCGCCATGTATCTGCCGATGTTCTTCCTCAAGCAGAAGTTCGCGCTCACCACCAACCGCTACGAGCTCTACGCAGCCAACCCGGACGGCACCTTCGGGCAGCTGATGGGCCTCGCCGAGCAGAAGCGGCTGGCGTTCAAGGAGCAGGTGACGTTCTACAGCGACGAGACCAAGACCCGGCCGGTGTTCAGCTTCAAGGCCCGCGCGGTGATGGAGCTCAACGCCGGCTACGACATCTTCGACGAGGCGGGCACCCAGATCGGCTTCTTCCGCAAGGACTTCGGCGCCAGCCTGATGCGCTCGACGTTCCACCTCGAGGGGCCGGGGTACGCCGGTCGCGGCCAGGAGCGCAGCCAGGCGGTCGCGCTGGTCCGGCGGTTCACCGACATCCCGTTCCTGCCGATCCACTTCGACTTCGTGACGCCGGAGGGGCAGCCGCTGCTCGGCGTCGAGCGCCAGGGCTCGGTGCGCGACAAGTACACCGTGCACGTGCCCGACCCCCGGATCGACTTCCGGGTCGCGGCGGCGGTCGCGGTCGGGCTCGACGCGCTGATGCAGCGCTGACCGTGAAGGCCGACGCGTGACGGAGTCCCGGCCGCATCTGGCCGGTCTGATCGAGGACCGCTGGAATCTCGGCCTGGCGGATGTCCTCGTGCGCCGCGGGTGGCGGCACCGCGTGCTGGCCCACACTGGCTACGGCAACGGCGAGATGCTGCGGGTGCTGGCGCGGGTGATCCTGGCACCGCCCACCTACGACCCGAAGGCGGGCGACGCACTGCTCCAGCGGCGCGGGTGGCGCAACTTCGTCACCGCCGAGGCCCTCGACGCGCCGGTCACCGTGACCGTCGCCGGAGAGGAGTACGACGTCCGCACCGACCGGTCGGGCAACGTCGACGCCCGTCTGCCCAACCCCGGGCTGCCTCCCGGCTGGACCAAGGTGACGCTGCAGGCCGTCGACTCCCCTCCCGCAACCGCCCGGGTGCGGGTGATCGGCGACGACGTCGAGTCGGGGATCGTCAGCGACATCGACGACACGGTGCTCAGCACCTACCTGCCGCGGCCGCTGCTGGCGGCGTACAACACGTTCGTGGCACGGGAAGAGGCGCGGCGGCCGGTGCGCGGCATGGCCGACCTCTATGACCGCATCCTCGCCGACCACCCGGGCGCGCCGATCGTCTACGTGTCGACCGGTGCCTGGAACACCGCGCCGACCCTGCGCCGGTTCCTGTCCCGCAACGGGCTGCCCGACGGTCCGATGCTGCTCACCGACTGGGGGCCGACCAACTCCGGCTGGTTCCGGTCCGGCCGGCAGCACAAGCAGGCCTGCCTGGAGTCGCTGGCCGCCGACTTCCCTCGGATCCGATGGGTGCTGGTCGGCGACGACGGGCAGCACGACCCGGCCATCTACGCCGACTTCGCGCGTACCCATCCCGACCAGGTGCGGGCGATCGCGATCCGCGAGCTCCCGATGACCGAGCAGGTGCTGGCGCACGGCACTCCCGGCACCCTGCCCGGCGCCGAGGTGCCGCTGCTCGACGTGCCCCAGGTGCGCGGCCCCGACGGTGACGCCATCGCGCCGCAGCTGCTGGGCGCTCTCTGATCGCTCTGGAAGGATGCGCGCATGCGCGTTCACCTCGGCTCCGACCATGCCGGCCTCGAGCTGAAGGAACACGTGCGCGCGTGGCTGGTCGAGAAGGGCCATGAGCCGGTCGACCACGGCCCGTTCGTCTACGACGCCCAGGACGACTATCCCGTCTTCTGCCTGCGCGCGGCCGAGGGCGCGGCTGCCGACCTGCGTAGGGGGATCGCGAGCGTCGGTGTGGTGGTCGGCGGGTCTGGCAACGGCGAGCAGATGGCGGCCAACAAGGTGATCGGCATCCGCGCCGCGCTGGTGTGGTCGACCGAGACGGCCGCTCTGGCCCGCGAGCACAACGACGCCAACGTGATCTCGGTGGGGGGCAGGATGCACTCGCTCGAGGACATGACCAGCTTCGTCGACACCTTCCTGACCACTTCGTTCTCGGGGGATGAGCGCCACGTCCGCCGGATCGGCCAGCTCTCGTCGTACGAGACGACACGGGTGCTGCCGCACCTGCCCGACTCTGCCCACCAGGCCGCACAGCCGCCCGCCGATGCCTGAGGGGCACACCCTCCACCGCCTGGCCCACGAGCTGACCGACGCGTTCGGTGGTCAACGCGTCCGGGTGGGGAGCCCGCAGGGTCGGTTCGCGGACTCGGCCGCACTGCTCGACGGCGAGGTGCTCGCGGGCGCGGAGGCTTGGGGGAAACAGCTGTTCATCGAGTTCCCGGTCGACCGGTTCGTGCACGTGCACCTCGGGCTGATCGGGGCCTTCGACGTGCACACCGGGTACGACGTCGTACCGCCGCCCGTTGGTGAGGTCCGGCTGCGGCTCATCGGCGAGCGGGCGGACGGCTACGCCTACGCCGACCTGCGTGGAGCCAGTGCCTGCGAGCTGTGGACCCGCGAGCAACGTGACGCCGTGGTCGAGCGCTCCGGGCCGGACCCGATCCGGACGGATGCCGACCCGATGCTGGCGTGGGAGCGGATCCGCCGCAGCAAGGCGCCGATCGGTGGGCTGCTGATGGATCAGCACGTCCTCTCAGGCGTCGGGAACGTCTACCGCGCCGAGATCCTCTACCGCCACCGGATGCACCCGTTGCGGCCGGGTCGCACGTTGCGGGTGGGGCAGTGGCGGGCGATGTGGGACGACCTCGTGGGGCTGATGGCCGAGGGTGTGCGCACCGGCCGGATCGACACGGTCCGGCCAGAGCACACGCCCGAGGCGATGGGGAGGCCACCCCGCGAGGACGACCACGGCGGCGAGGTCTACGTCTACCGGCGGACCGGTCAGCCATGCCTCGTGTGTGGCACGAGGATCCGCACCGGGGTGCTCCAGGGTCGAAACCTCTTCTGGTGCGGTCACTGCCAGCCCACATTCCGCTCCCGAGCCGTACGCTGAGGCCCGGTATGACGATGACCAAACCCATGGCACAGCCCGCCCGCATCGAAGCGTCTCGGCCGCCGCGCGCCAAGCTGCGGCGGCACTGGCGCAACTTCGTGCACCGTGGCCTGTCCACGGAGCAGCGCAACGCCCTGATGCTGTCGTCGCTGGCCGTCGCGATCACAGTGGCGGTCTACCTCTTCCCGGATGACGCGCCGTTCTCCAGCCTGATGCTGCCCCTCTTGCTCGGCAGCATCCTGCTCGGGCCGCGCACATTGCCGTGGTTCGTGATCTTCATCCTCCTGTGCGTCACCGCCTCGGTCAGCCAGCAGACCAACATCAACGGCCGCACCGTGGCCGCGATAGCGGTGCAGTTCCTGATGGGGATGGTCGTCCTCGGCGCGGGCATCCGACGCTCGAGTCTTGGCGTCACGGCCACCCGCGGGGAGTCGATGCTGGTCGACCTGCGCGACCGGATCCTGACCCAGGGCACGATTCCCGACCTCCCGGCCGGTTGGGATGTCCAGTCCGCGCTGCGCTCAGCCGGCGGTACGCCGTTCGCGGGCGACTTCGTGGTCGCCTCCACTTCCCGTGGTGCCCGCCGCCTCGACGTGGCCGTCGTGGACGTGTCGGGCAAGGGTGAAGAGGCAGGCACCCGGGCGCTGCTTCTCTCAGGTGCGTTCGGGGGTCTGCTTACGGCGCTGCCGCCCGACGGGTTCCTGCCGGCCGCCAACGACTTCTTGCTCCGCCAGGACTGGGACGAGGGGTTCGCGACCGCGATCCACCTCTCCCTCGACCTCGTCTCCGGCGAGTTCGAGGTGCGCACCGCCGGACACCCGCCGGCAGCTCACCGGGCGGTGGGGTCGGGACGCTGGCAGGTGCTGCGGACCGAGGGGCCGATCCTCGGCCTGATCGAGGACGCGACGTTCACCACCGCCTACGGCGTCTTCCGACCCGGCGACGCGGTGCTCCTCTATACCGACGGCATGGTCGAGGAGCCGCGGCTCGACATCGACCTCGGCATCGACCGGATGCTCGGCCAGGCCGAGTCGCTGCTGCGTGGGAGCTTCGACGACGCGGCCACCAGACTCGCCGACGCGCTGGGCTCACCGGACGACGACCGGGCCCTGCTGGTGGTCCACCGCCGCTGACCGCCGAGTCGGCGCAAAGTCCGGCCTGGATGCGGCCGAGTCGGCGCAAAGTCCGGCCTGGATGAGGCCGAGTCGGCGCGAAAGTCGGGACGTTTCGCCGACTCGCGCCAGTTGGGGGAGTCGGCACGCGGTGTGACAGGATGATCCCCGCCCATTTCGCACGACAAAATCGCAGGAAAACGGGCACTGCGGGTGTAGCTCAATGGTAGAGCCTCAGTTTTCCAAACTGATGACGCGGGTTCGATTCCCGCCATCCGCTCCAAGGGGTCATCCGGCTGTCCGGAGGGCTGCTTGGCGGGGCGTAGCGTAGTGGCTAGCGCGCCTGCTTTGGGAGCAGGAGATCGCAGGTTCGAGTCCTGTCGCCCCGACGGAAATCACCCACCTGAACGAGGAGAACCACCTGTGAAGAGCGCCGTCGAGACCTTGAGCCCGACCAGGGCCAAGCTGACTGTCGAGGTGCCCTTCGAGGAGCTCAAGCCGAGCCTCGACGCGGCGTACAAGAAGATCGCAGCCCAGATCAACATCCCCGGCTTCCGGCGCGGCAAGGTCCCGCCGATGGTCATCGACCGCCAGGTCGGGCGGGGTGCGGTCCTCGACGAGGCGATCAACGACATGCTGCCGAAGAAGTACATCGAGGCGCTCGAGGCCAACTCGCTGCAGCCGCTGGCGCAGCCTGAGATCGAGGTCACCAAGCTCGAGGACAACGAGGTGCTGGAGTTCACCGCCGAGGTGGACATCCGCCCCGAGGTCGAGCTGCCGGCCTACGACGGGCTCGAGGCCGAGGTCGCCGACATCGAGATCACCGACGCCGACGTCGAGGAGCAGGTGCAGGCTCTGCGCGAGCGCTTCGCGACCCTGAGCGACGTCGAGCGCCCGGTCGAGGACGGCGACTTCGTGGTGCTGGACCTCAAGGCCACCCAGGACGGCGAGGTCGTCGACGGCGCCGAGGTCGCGGGCATGTCCTATCGCGTCGGTCGCGGCGGCATGATCGAGGGCCTCGACGAGGCGCTGGTCGGCATGTCGGCCGCCGATGAGAAAACGTTCCAGACCCAGCTGGTGGGCGGTGACCTGGTCGGCACCGACGTGGAGGTTGCGGTCTCGGTCAGCCAGGTGCAGGAGCAGGAGCTGCCCGAGCTCGACGATGACTTCGCCCAGGAGGCCTCCGAGTTCGACACCGTTGACGAGCTCATGGCCGACGTCCGGGAGCGCCTTGGCCGCGGCAAGCGGCTCGAGCAGGCGGCCGCCGCGCGCGACGCCGTCCTCGAGGTGCTGCTGGAGCAGGTCGAGATCCCGCTTCCCGAGAGCATCGTCGGCGACGAGCTGACCGCCCGACGCCAGAGCGTCGAGCAGCAGCTCGCGTACGCCGGCATCACCATGGAGTCCTACCTCGACGACGAGGGCCAGACCGTCGACGAGTTCGAGGCCGACCTCGAAAAGCGGGTGCGCGACGCGGTTGCCGCCCAGTTCATCCTCGACGAGGTCGCCAAGAAGGAGGAGCTCGGCGTCGAGCAGAACGAGCTCTCCGAGCACCTCGTGCGCCGCGCCCAGCAGTCCGGTCAGGACCCGCAGGAGTTCGCCAACCACATGTTCGAGCACAACCACGTGCCCGAGATGATCCAGGAGATCCTGCGCGGCAAGGCCCTGGCCACGATCGTGGAGTCGGCCGTCGTCAAGGACGCCAGCGGCGCCGTTGTCGACCTGAAGAACCTGCGTCCCGACGGCACCATCGGGGAGCCAGTGGACGAGTCGGACGCGCCCCTCGAGGGGCCGACCGGCGACGACACCGAGAAGTAGCCGCGCGCCTGGCGAGTTGGGTGCACGACCGTGCACTCAACGGCTAGCGTGTCGCCATGGCGGAGACGGCTACACCTCGTGGCCCACGACTGTTCGATGCGCTCTCCCTGCTGTCGGAAGTGACCGATCAGCTGGTGGTCCGGAGCGTTCGCGACACCCACCTGGCGTGGGCGGACCGCGCGCACGGCGTCCGCCGCCGCGGCACGGGCGGCACGGCATCGCTTCCTGAGGTGATGCACCGCGGCATCGCCGGCGCCGTCTACGCCGGACTGGGGGCCGGCCTGAAGGGCGCGGCATTCGGCTTCGACCGGCTAGCAGCGACGGGGACGGGTCCGGGGCTCGAGGACGGGACTCGCGGCCGGTTCGTCAGCTCCGCGGTCAACGGCCTGATCGGCGACCGGCTGCTGCGCGAGCGACCGCAGCTGGCGATCCCGATGGCGGCGCGGGTCGGCGGTCGGGACGTGGACGTCGACGACCTGGCGACGGCCTACCCGGAGGCGACCGGGCGCCTGGTGGTCTTCCTGCACGGCCTGTGCGAGAACGAGTCCTACTGGAACCGGCATCGAGACCGCACCGGCACGACGTACGGCGAGGCGATGGCCGGGCGTGGCTGGACACCGGTCTTCCTGCGTGCCAACACCGGCCTTCCGCTGCGCGAGAACGGCGTCGCGCTGGCCGCATTGATGCAGCGGATCGTGGACGGGTGGCCGGTGCCGGTCACCCGGATCGCGCTGGTCGGGCACTCGCTGGGTGGCCTGGTGATGCGCGCGGCGGGCGCCGTCGCGGCCGAACCGCCCGTGTCCGGCACCGACTGGACCGCACTGGTCCGCGACGTGATCACGCTCGGCACCCCCCATCTCGGTGCGCCGATCGCCTGGGGGATCGGCCACGGGAGCCGTGGGCTCGGCAAGGTGCCCGAGACGGCGGCGATCGGCCGGATCCTCGACTGGCGGTCGGTGGGGGTGCACGACCTGGTGGTCGGCCTCGCGGAGGACGTGCCGCCGCTGCCGAACGCCCGCTACCACCTGGTCTGCGCCACGGTCACCCGTGCGCGCCGCCACCCGGTCGGAGACCTGGTCGGCGACTTCCTCGTGCGCCCGCGCTCGGCGTACGGGCGGGACCGCCGGGGTGGGCGCCTGTTCCCGGAGGCGGACGTCCTGCACGTCGGCCGCACCGACCACTTCGGGCTGCTCAACCATCCCGATATCCATCGCGCGATGGAAGACTGGCTCGCGTGACCGCTGACAGAGAGCTCCGCGTCGAAGCCACCATCGACGCCCCGCCCGACCAGGTCTGGGACCTGTTGACCGACTTCGGCCGGATGCCCGAATGGAGTCCCGAGCTGGTGAAGATGATGCCGCTCAAGCGCGGCGGACTGCGGAAGGGCCAGTGGTACCTAGGGATCAACCGCCGCAAGGCCGTCGTCTGGCCCACCCGCTCCGTGGTGGCCATGCTCGAACCCGGCCGCACCCTGGCCTGGGACACCAAGTCGAGCGGCGCGCGTTGGATCTGGGAGCTCGCTCCGGCAGGCGAGTCGACGCACGTCGTGCACCGGCGCCCCGTGCCCGACCGGCTCACCCTCGGGAGCAAGGTCGTCGCTGGTGCGCTCCTCGGCGGCGGCGAGAGCCACGCCGACGAGCTGGAGGAGGGCATGGCCACGACCGTGGCCCGGCTCAAGGCGGCCGTCGAGGCGTGAGTTCTGCCGTCGGCGAACAGGGCGCGATATGCCGTGGGTGGGTCGGTTCTTCGGGCTAGGGTCGGCGACGTGACCCAGACGAACGTGCCCGAATCACTCCCTCAGTCCAACGGGGGAAACTCCGGACTGAACGTCCTCGACGACCACATCTACCAGCGGCTGCTCCGCGAGCGGATCGTGTTCCTCGGCTCCGAGGTGCGCGACCAGAACGCCAACGCGATCTGCGCCCAGCTGCTGCTGCTGTCGGCCGAGGACCCCGAGGCCGACATCTTCCTGCACATCAACTCGCCGGGCGGTTCCGTCGACGCCGGCATGGCGATCTACGACACCATGAACTACATCCCCAACGACGTCGCCACGGTCGGCATGGGCCTGGCAGCGTCGATGGGCCAGTTCCTGCTGTGCGCCGGCACCAAGGGCAAGCGCTACGCCTTGCCGCACGCGCGGATCATGATGCACCAGCCCTCCTCGGGCATGGGTGGCTCCGCTTCCGACATCAAGATCCAGGCGCAGCAGTCGCTGCACATCAAGAAGGTGCTGCTCGAGCTGATCTCGGAGCACACCGGGCAACCGGTGGAGCAGGTCATCGCCGACGCCGACCGCGACCGCTGGTTCACCGCGGAGCAGGCCATGGAGTACGGCCTGGTCGACGCGGTGGTCAAGAACGCGCGTGACGCCGCCGACGAGGGCCGCCCCGCTCGCAACTCCGCCTCCTCTGCAGACAAGGACTGAACGCGTGAACTACTACATCCCTCAGTGGGAGGAGCGGACCTCCTACGGGTTCCGCCGGATCGACCCCTACGCCAAGCTCTTCGAAGAGCGCATCATCTACCTCGGCACGCCGATCTCCGACGACGTCGCCAACGCGGTGATCGCGCAGCTGCTCTGCCTGCAGTCGATGAACCCCGACCAGGACATCAGCATCTACATCAACTCGCCTGGGGGCTCGATCACGGCCCTCACCGCGATCTACGACACGATGCACTTCATCAAGCCCGACATCCAGACCGTGTGCCTGGGTCAGGCCGCCTCGGCGGCCGCGATCCTGCTCGCGGCCGGCACACCGGGCAAGCGGATGGCCCTGCCCAACAGCCGGATCCTGATCCACCAGCCCTACACCGAGGGCACGTTCGGGCAGACCTCGGACATCGAGATCCAGGCCAACGAAATCATCCGGATGCGCGAGATGCTCGAGAAGATGATCGCCGACCACAGCGGCCGCAGCATCGAACAGGTCAGCCACGACATCGAGCGCGACAAGATCCTGACCGCCGAGGGAGCCGTGGAGTACGGACTGATCGACGCCGTACTCGAGTCCCTCAAGGGCACCCCAGCGGTCGCCGGCTGATGATCCCGACCCGCCCGGCGGCACCCTCGTGTCCGCCCCCTCATCGGGGGTGGCAGGGGGTACGGTCAGGGGGCTGGGTCACTCCTTTGCCCGACGCTCGACCCAGACTCGACCAGGACGTTCGACCGGCAGCTTGCGCTGGTCAAGGAGGATGACCGCCCGTGGCACGCATCGGTGACGGAGGCGACCTGCTCAAGTGCTCCTTCTGCGGAAAGAGCCAGAAGCAGGTCAAGAAGCTCATCGCCGGTCCCGGCGTCTACATCTGCGACGAGTGCATCGACCTCTGCAACGAGATCATCGAGGAGGAGCTCAGCGAGGGGACCGAGGTCAGCCTCGAAGAGCTGCCCAAGCCGAAGGAGATCTTCGACTTCCTCAACTCCTACGTCATCGGGCAGGAGCAGGCGAAGAAGTCGCTGGCCGTTGCCGTCTACAACCACTACAAGCGCGTCCAGGCGGGCCTGCAGCCGATCAGCGGCAAGCACAGCAAGGAAGAGGTCGTCGAGGTCGCCAAGTCCAACATCCTGGTGATCGGACCAACCGGCTGCGGGAAGACCTACCTGGCCCAGACGCTGGCGCGGATGCTCAACGTGCCGTTCGCGATCGCCGACGCCACCGCCCTCACCGAAGCGGGCTATGTCGGCGAGGACGTCGAAAACATCCTGCTCAAGCTGATCCAGGCCGCCGACTACGACGTCAAGAAGGCCGAGACCGGCATCATCTACATCGACGAGATCGACAAGGTCGCCCGCAAGGCGGAGAATCCGTCGATCACCCGTGATGTGTCGGGCGAGGGCGTGCAGCAGGCCCTGCTCAAGATCATCGAGGGCACCTCGGCGTCGGTGCCGCCGCAGGGCGGGCGCAAGCATCCGCATCAGGAGTTCATCCAGATCGACACCACCAACATCCTGTTCGTGGTGGGGGGCGCCTTCTCGGGTCTCGAGCAGATCATCGAGCAGCGGGTCGGCAAGAAGACCCTTGGCTTCACCGCTGAGGTGCGCGGTGCCGCTGAGCGCGCCGCCGAGGACCTGCTCTCGCAGGTACGCCCCGAGGACCTCGTCAAGTTCGGTCTGATCCCCGAGTTCATCGGCCGGCTTCCGCTGATCGCCAGCGTCACCAAGCTCGACCGCGAGGCGCTCGTCCAGATCCTCACGGTGCCGCGCAACGCGCTCGTGAAGCAGTACCAGAAGCTCTTCGAGCTCGACGGAGTCGAGCTGGAGTTCACCGACGACGCCATCGCCGCTATCGCCGACAACGCCCTGGAGCGCGGCACCGGCGCCCGTGGCCTGCGTGCCATCATCGAGGAGGTCCTCCTCCACGTGATGTACGACGTACCGTCGCGCGGCGACGTCGCCAAGGTGATCGTCACCCGCGAGGTGGTTACCGACGATGTCGCACCCACGCTGGTGCCGCGCGAGTCCGAGGCGAAGAAGAAGAAGTCGGCGTAGTCGCCCGGTTGCACGTCTCGACACCCTCAACCGTTGTGACTAGGGCGGTCTAGTCACTTCTAGTCATCTTGACCTGCCCCAGTCGTGCAAGACGCCTCTGACCGGAACAATGCTGTGGTCAAGTCAGTTCGTTCCTGATTCGGGCAGGAAAGGCAGAGGGGCCTGTGAGCCGCAACCAGAAGGCACCACTTCTTGCGTTCGTCCTCGTGGCGTTGGTCTGCGGTGTCATCCTCGTCGACTCGATGCGCGGGGAAGCGTTCGAGCGGCAGCGGAGCGTGCTCGCGCCGACCCAGGTGGAGCAGCCGGTGCTCCCGCAGGGCCGGGAGCCGCAAGCCTCGATCGAGCCGCCGGGCGCCCTCGCCGAGGGTCCGGACCCGGTCGCATCAGACGTCGCGCAGGGCGCCGAGGAACAGTGGAGCCCCCTCGGCTCACTGGTGGCGTCCACCGGCCGGGTGCCCGATGAGGCGTCGATCGTTGAACCCGGCCAGGCCCCCGTGGACGGCACCGAAACCAGTACCGACGAGAGCCCGAAAGCCCACCGCGCACCCGATGGCTCGAGCGACGCAGGGCGCGGCCACAAGAACCCGCAGCCGGTGCCGAAAGTGGAGCAGCCGCCCGTCGTCGAGGACCCGACCGCTCCCGTCGACCCGGTCGACCCGAAGGGGCCGGCGGAACCTGACGGCCTGCCCGACCTGTCGGACGTGGCGCCGGGGATCGACCGGATCAAGGGCGCGCCGTAGCAGCTACTCCGGCACAGGGGCGAGCTCGGCGGCCACGGAGATCTCCGTCGAGTCGTCGGCGGTGAAGACCAGGTCGCCGGCGATCTTGCCGGCCCTGCGCAGGTCGTCGGCCGCGAGCTCGGCGGCGTCGACCAGGGCCGCGGGACCACTGATCTCCACGCGCGTGAGCTCTGCTCGCATCGACACCTTCGCCTGCGACTTCGCGCCCCGGATGCCGACCAACGCGGCAGCGACGGCGTCCACGGCGGACGGGTCCGCGGCGGCGGCCGAGCCCAGCTCGGTCACCTGTGGCCACGTCGAGCGGTGGACCGAGGCGTCGCGCCACCACGACCAGACCTCCTCGGTGACGTAGGGCAGGAACGGCGCGAGCAGGCGCAGCTGCACGTCCAGGGCCAGGGCCAGGGTGGCTCGCGCGGACTCGCTCGCGGCGCTGTGGCCCTCGGCGTACGCGCGCTCCTTGACCAGCTCGACGTAGTCGTCGCAGAACTCCCAGAAGAACTTCTCCGTGGTCTCCAGCGCAGTGGTGTAGTCGTAGGCGTCGAACGCATCGGTGGCCTTGGCGATCACCCCGCGGAGCCGGCCGAGGAGGGCGCAGTCGATCGGCTGGGTGATCGCGAGCGGGTTGGCGTCGATGGCACCGACGTTGCCCAGCACGAACCGAGAGACATTGAGGACCTTCATCGCCAAGCGGCGGCCGACCTTCATCTGGCTCTCGTCGAACGGCGAGTCGAGCCCCGGTCGCGCCATCGCCGCGCGCCACCGCACGGCGTCGGCTCCGTACTTGCCGAGGACGTCGTCGGGAACGACCGCGTTGCCCTTGGACTTCGACATCTTCTTGCGGTCCGGATCCATGATGAAGCCGGAGATCATCGCGTGTGACCAGGGACTGGCGTGGTTCTCGTAGTGAGCGCGAATCACCCGCGAGAACAACCAGGTGCGGATGATGTCGTGGGCCTGTGTGCACAGGTCCATGGGGAAGACGCGCTGGAACAGGTCGTCGTCGGACTCCCAGCCGCTGGCGATCTGCGGGGTGAGCGACGAGGTCGCCCAGGTGTCCATCACATCGGGGTCGCCGACGAAGCCGCCGGGTTTGCCTCGTTGGTCCTCGGTGAAGCCGCGCGGGGCGTTGGTCGAGGGATCGATCGGCAGCTCGTCCTCGGTCGGCATGAGGGGGTGGGCGTGATCGGGCTCGCCGTCGCTGCCGACGGGGTACCAGACCGGGAACGGGATCCCGAAGAAGCGCTGACGGGAGATCAGCCAGTCACCGTTGAGGCCGTTGACCCAGTTGTCGTAGCGGTGGCGCATGTGCGCCGGGATCCACTCGACCTCACCGCCGCGCTCGACCATCTCGGCGCGCAAGGCCGTGTCGCGGCCGCCGTTGCGGAGGTACCACTGCCGGGTGGCCACGATCTCGAGCGGCTTGTCGCCCTTCTCGTAGAAGTTGGCCCTGCGCTGGGTGGGGGTCGGTTCGCCGTCGAGGTCGCCGGCCTCCTTGAGCTTCGCGACCATCTTCTCGCGGGCCGAGAACGCTGTCAGGCCCTTGAGATCCTCGTACGCCGCGGCGGGTGCCGGGAGGGACAGCCAGAGCGGGGTGTCGCGCGACATCCGGCCGTCCCGACCGATGAGGGTGCGCACCGGGAGGTTGAGCTCGCGCCACCAGGTGACGTCGGTGAGGTCACCGAACGTGCAGCACATGGCGATGCCGGCGCCCTTGTCCATCTCGGCCAGGGGATGGGCCAGGACGGGGATCTCGACGCCGAAGACCGGGCTGCTGACCGTTGTCCCGAACAGGGGCTGGTAGCGCTCGTCGTCGGGATGGGCGATCAGGGCGACCACGCTCGGGATCAGCTCCGGACGCGTCGTCTCGATCCACACGGGCTCGCCGTCGGGCTTGTGGAACGCGACTCGGTAGTAGTGGCCGGCGTAGTCACGTGCCTCGAGCTCGGCCTGGGCGACCGCGGTCTGGAAGGTGACATCCCAGAGGGTTGGCGCCTCCTGGAGGTAGGCCTCGCCGCGGGCGAAGTTGCGCAGGAACGCGCGCTGGCTGGCGACCCGTGCCTTCGGGCCGATGGTGGTGTAGTGCTCGCTCCAGTCGACCGAGAGCCCGAGCGTGCGCCACAGCGTCTCGAAGATCTCCTCGTCCTGGACGACGAGCTGCTCGCACAGCTCGATGAAGTTGGGCCGGCTGATCGGGATCTGCCGCTTCGGGTCGGGCTTCTCCGGAGGGGTGAACTCGGCGTCGTACGGCAGGCTCGGGTCGCACCGGACGCCGTAGTAGTTCTGGACTCGACGCTCGGTCGGCAGTCCGTTGTCGTCCCAGCCCATGGGGTAGAAGACGGACTTGCCGCGCATCCGCTGGAAGCGTGCGATCAGGTCGGGGTGGGTGTAGGAGAAGACGTGCCCGACATGCAGGCTGCCGCTGACGGTCGGCGGAGGCGTGTCGATGGAGTAGACGTTCTCCCGCGGCTGGGTCCGGTCGAACTTGTAGGTGTCGTCGGCCTTCCAGCGGGTGGCCCACTTCTCTTCGAGACCCTCGAGCGCCGGCTTTTCCGGTACGACGACGGCACGTTGGTCCGTGCTCGTCGTCTCCGGTGCCTGGGCGTCACTGATCTCGGTCATGACCAAATCCTAGGGGTGGCGTCTTCCGCGTAAATAGGCGGCTGACCTGGGCCGACGGTCGCTAGCCTGCAGCGGTGTTTGATCTGGAGTTCTTCGACGACCCGAGGGCGTTCCTCGACGTGGCCGGGGACCACCTGTCCGAGGAGCCGGTGCTCAACACGGTCGTGTCCACGGTGACCTATCGGGCGCTGGACGGGGGACTGGCACGCGGCCCCGGTCCGAGGTGGTGGACGGCCGTCACGGAGTCCGACCGGGTCGTCGGTGTAGCGATGCGCACCGCCCCCGCACCGCCGCACCCGCTCTATGTGCTGCCCATGCCGGACCAGGCGGCGGTCGCCCTGGCCCAGGCGGTGCGTGAGCGCGGCGAGCGAGCCCTGTCGGTCAACGGCGCGCTGCCCGCTGCGCAGTTGGTGGCAGAGGAGACCGCCCGGCTGACGCACGGAACGGCCAGGATCGAGGAGCACACTCGACTGCACCTCCTCGGGGATCTCGTCGAGCCCTTGGGCGTGCCCGGGCGGCTGCGCCCGGCGGTGCCGGCGGATCTCGAGCAGTCCCTGGAGTGGTTCGCGGCGTTCGAGCAGGACGCCGCCGAGCAGGCGGGTCGCGCGGGCGGCCACGGGCCGCTGGAACCGCAGGACGAGCCGATGATGCTGACCCGGATCGCTCAGGGACGGCTGTGGTTCTGGGAGGACGCCGACGGTCGGACGGTCCACCTGACCGGCGCCAACCCGCCGGTGTTCGGTGTGGCTCGGGTCGGTCCGGTCTACACCCCGAAGGAGCAGCGCGGTCGCGGCTACGCCAGCGCCGGTGTCGCCGCGGTCTCGCGGCTGCTGCTCGACGTCGAGGCCCAGGTCTGCCTGTTCACGGACCAGGCCAACCCGACCTCGAACAAGATCTATGAGGCCCTCGGCTACCGCCCGGTCGTCGACATGGCCAACTTCGTCATCCGCTAGCAAGGCCCCGAGTCGGCGCAAAGTCGGGTCCGAAACAGCTCGAGTCGGCGCAGAGTGCCGGGTTTTGCGCCGACTCGGCCGCTGGAACGGTCACCAGACCAGGACCGGCTTGACCACCTTTCCGGCGAGTACGTCGGCCACGGCGGTGTTGATCTCCTTGAAGGGGTAGGTCGTGATCAGGTCGTCGACGTCGAACTGGCCCGCCTCGTGGAGGGCGATCAGGCGGGGCACCATCTCCTGGGGGTCGGAGTCGCCCTCGATGGATCCCTTCACGATCTTGCCGTTCTGCAGCATGTCGATGGCGTCGATGACGTACTCCTCGGCGCCCAGGCCGAGCACGATGAGCGTGCCGCGGATGCCGAGCGACTGCTGGGCCTGCTTCACGACCTCGGGTACGGCGGTGGTGTCGATGCCGTACGTCGCCCCGCCACCGGTCAGCTCCTTGACGCGGTCGACCACCGTCGTCTCGCCGAGCTCGGCGGGGTTGACGCCGATCGCCCCGAAGCGAGCGGCGGCCTCGAGGCGGCTGGGCATCAGGTCGACGGCGACGACCGGCCCGGTCTCGAGGGTGGCCGCCGCGGCGAGGGCCGCCAGGCCGACCGCCCCGACGCCGTAGACGACCAGGCTGTCGGTGGGTCCGGGCTGGAGAACGTTGAGGACGGTGCCGGCTCCGGTCTGGAACCCGCAGCCGTACGGCGCGAAGGTGGTCAGGTCGAGGGACTTGTCGACGACCACCACGTTGTCGGCGTAGGCAATGGCGTGCTGGGAGAAGCTGGACTGCCCGAAGAAGGATCCGAAGACCGGGGACCCGTCGCGCGTGTAGGTCGTGGAGCCATCCATCCGCATACCCATGTAGTTGATGATGAGCGTGGAGTCGCAGTAGCCGACCAGGCCGGACGTGCACGTGTCGCAGGTGCGACAGGACCGGAAGCTCAGCACCACGTGGTCGCCAACTTCGATGCCGCTCACATCGGCGCCGACCTCCTCGACCACACCCGCGCCCTCGTGCCCGAAGACGTTGGGGAACATCTCCTCGGGCAGGAAGCCCTTCATCGTGATGTCGCTGTGGCACAGGCCGGTAGCGACGATCCGGACCAGCACCTCGTCGGCCCGTGGCCCCTCGAGGTCGACCTCCTCGAACGCGAAGTCGCCGCCCTGCTGGTTGATGATCGCTACGGTCGTTTTCATCGATCGTCCCTCTCGAGCCAGAAGTAGTAGAGGTCGCTGACCCCGAAAGCAGCCTGGAGCTTGCCGTTCATGATTCCCATCAGCGTCGCGTCGTCGACCTTCTTGAAGTGGTCGAACACCGGCATCCGGTCGTAGACCATCGTGGCCGTGGTCTCGCCCCGGAACTCCACGGGCCACAGCGAGGCCTCGCCGTCGCCGCCGGCCTTCAGGTTGGAGTAGAGCTCGCCGTCGTCGTCGCGACACATCAGCGGCTTGGCGTCGAGGGCGGACATGAACGTCTTGCCGTGCCAGCGGACCTGCTCGAGCACGGTGCTCGCGACATGGCCGGTGCTGAAGTCGCCGCCGCGCCACGCGCCGAGGATCTCGTCGACCGTGACCGGTGCGAGATCGGCCCACAGGGCATCCAGGTCGTCGGTGCTCGCCGGCTGCGCTGCCC
The DNA here is from genome assembly GCA_963753565.1 of uncultured Actinomycetota bacterium. Taxonomy (GTDB): domain Bacteria; phylum Actinomycetota; class Actinomycetes; order Propionibacteriales; family Nocardioidaceae; genus Nocardioides. Next base: position 286,282 of record CAVWCT010000011.1, on the reverse strand, counting down.
GCAGTGCGTCGAATCGCTGGTTCAGGGAGCTCATGCGGACACACTAGAACGTGTTGCAACTTTGGGCGGATGCGGCGCACCTACTGGTGAGACCTAGACTCACGAGGACCATGAGTGAGCCGTCCGAACCCCGCTCCGCCCCTCGGTTGGCGGAGACCTACGCCGAGGTCGAGGACGCCCTCCTGTCGCGCTGGCCGGAGACCAAGCTGGAGCCGTCGCTCGACCGGATCCAGGCGTTCATGACCCTGCTCGGGGACCCGCAACAGGGCTACCCCGCGATCCACCTGACCGGCACCAACGGCAAGACCTCGACGTCGCGGATGATCGACACGCTCCTGCGGGCCCTCGACCTGCGCACGGGCAGGTTCACATCACCGCACGTCGAGCGGATGAGCGAGCGGATCTGCATCGATGGGGAGCCGCTCAGCGACGAGGCGTTCATCCGGGCGTTCAACGACGTGGCGCCGTACACGAACATCGTCGACGCGTCCGGCCCCTATCCGCTGTCCTTCTTCGAGGCCGTCGTCGGCATGGCGTACGCCGCCTTCGCGGACGCCCCCGTCGACGTCGCCGTCGTCGAGGTCGGGATGGGCGGTGCCTGGGATGCCACCAATGTCATCGACGCCGCGGTCGCGGTCGTGCTGCCGATCGCGGTCGACCACGCGAAGTACCTCGGCGACACGCCCGAGGCGATCGCCGTCGAGAAGGCCGGCATCATCAAGCCGGGCTCGGTTGCGGTGCTGGCCGAGCAGAGCATCGAGGCCGCTACGGTCCTGCTCGCCCGGGTCAAGGAGGTCGGGGCGACGGTGGTCCGCGAGGGCCTCGAGTTCGGCGTGGTCAACCGCGCCGCTGCCGTGGGCGGCCAGGTGATGACGCTCAAGGGACTGCGCACCACCTACGACGAGGTCTTCCTGCCGTTGTACGGCGCCCACCAGGCCCAGAACGCCGCCGTCGCGCTGGCCGCTGTCGAGGCATTCGCCGGCGACCAGCCGCTCGACGACGCGCTGGTGCGCGAGGCGTTCGCGACCGTGACCTCACCCGGCCGGCTGGAGGTGATCCGCCGGAGCCCGACGATCGTGCTCGACGCGGCGCACAACCCGCACGGGGCCCATGCGGTCGCGGCAGCGCTGGACGACTCGTTCCAGTTCTCGCCGTTGATCGGCGTGGTGGGCGTGATGGCGGACAAGGACGCGGACGGCGTGCTGGCCGCGTTCGAGCCGCACTTCGCGCACGTCATCTGCACCCAGAACTCCACCGCCCGGGCGCTCCCGGCGGCGCAGCTTTCCGAGACGGCGATCGAGATCTACGGCGAGGACCGGGTGACCGTGGTGCCCAAGCTTGCCGACGCGATCGACCAGGCCGCTGCGCTCGCCGAAGCCGGAGAGGCGTTCGGTGACCCTCTCGGATCGGGGGCCGTGCTCGTCACCGGCTCGGTGGTCACCGTGGGTGAGGCCCGCAGCCTGCTGAAGGGCCGCTCCTCATGACCGCGCCGCCCACCCGCTCCCCGCGTCGCGGCATGTGCGCCGCCGTGCTCGCGCTCGAGGCGGTGACCCTCGGCCTCACCACCCCGGTGATGATCACCATCGCCGACGTGCCGGCGCGCGCGGCACTCTCGGTTGGCCTCGGCCTGATGGTGGCCTGCCTCGTGGTCGCCGGTTTCTTGCGCCGCGAGTGGGGCTACCTGCTCGGCTGGGTGATCCAGCTCTGGGCGATCGCTCTCGGGCTGGTGGTCACGATCATGTTCGTGCTCGGGCCGATCTTCGCGCTGCTGTGGGGGTCGGCGTACCTTCTGGGCCGCAAGATCGAGCGCGAGCGCGCAGCTGCGTACGCGGCCCTCGAGGCCGAGCCGAGCTGATCACCCGCTCGACAGCGCCTCCACCAGCACCGACAGGGCACGGTCGAGCTCGTCGTCGCTGCAGCCGCCGAAGCCGATGATCAGACCGCCGCGCGGGTGGCTGCGGCAGTAGTCGGCGAGCAGCGGCACATCGAAGCCCGCGGCCAGGGCGGCGCGATGGGCCTGCGCCGCGCGGGCGACGGGCATGAGAACCGTGGCGTACATGCCGGCCACCGGACCGGCTACCTCGCCGAACGGCGAGATCGCGGCCGCGACCCGGGGCGCGCGTGAGGCGTAGACGCGACGCGCCGACCGCACCACCTTGTCGACGTAGCCGTCGCGCAACAGGGACAGGAACGCGCGCTGGACCGGCCACGACACCGCGTCATGGGTGGCCTCGCGGATCCGGTTGACGGGCTCCAGCAGGGCGGGTGGAGGCACCAGCCAGCCCAGTCGCATGCTCGGCAGCACGGACTTGCTGGCGGTGCCGAGGTAGACCACACGGTCCCGGTCGAGGCTCGCCAGAGCAGGCACCGGCGCCACGTCGTAGCGGAACTCGGAGTCGTAGTCGTCCTCCACCACCACCGCAGCGGCGGCGCGGGCGGAAGCCAGCAGCGTGAGTCGGTCCGGACCGGACATGACCGGGCCGAGCGGATGCTGGTGGGCCGGGGTGACGTACGCGGCCACGGAGCCTTGCAGGTCGGTGTGGGGGCCGAGTGCCGGCAGATCGCGAACGTCTCGACCACTGGTCCGGATGGTCTCGGCCGCCGCACGGTAGCCGGGATCCTCGAGGGCGACAGGTCCGGGCGGAAGCGCCGCGAGCACGTGGCGCAGACCGTCGACAGTCCCGGCCGTGACCAGGACCTCCTCGGGGTCGACGTGGAGGCCGCGCGTCCGGGCGAGGTGTGCCGCCAGTTCCGTACGAAGATCGGGGAGTCCACGTGGGTCGTCGTAGCCACGCGGCGGCGTCGCCGCCGACACGTCCCGCCAGGCCCGCCGCCAAGCGGCTGTGTGGCGCGGGTCGATCCACGGCGTACCGGTGTCGAGGCGAATGGGCGCCGGCCCGGCCGGTGGTGCAGCGCGTCGACGGCGGGGGAGGCGGGCGCTGCCGCTGGCGGCGACGAACGTCCCGGACCCGTGCCTCCCCTCGAGCCAGCCCTCGGCGACCAGCTGGTCATACGCCTGTTCGGCGAGCGCGCGGGAGACGCCGAGGTCCGCAGCGAGAGCCCGGCTGCTGGGCAGCCGGTCGCCGACCGCAGCCGAGCCGGCCGTCACGATCTCCCGGATCTGGTCGGCGAGCTGGGTCCGGAGCGAGACGCTGCCGGCGCGGTCCAGTCGCAGCGGGAGCGGGAGCAGCGCCATAGTGTCCTGCCAAAGTCGATGAAAAGTGGCCCGTGCTGACCGGCCACTTCTCGTGCACGATAGTCACATGTCCGTCGAGATGTCCACTCAATGACACTGTCACCGACGCCGCGAACTACCGTCACTCGCGGCAAGAACCGCGCGGTCGGGGACCGGACCGAGCTCTACCGCCTGCTCGACGACGCCCTGATCGCCCATGTCGGCGTGGTGGCTGGCGGGCACCCGATCGTGCTGCCGGTGACCTTCGCCGTCGACCTCGAGGGCCCGGACGACGGCGGCACGCTCTACATCCACGGCTCGGTCGGGGCCGGCTGGCTCCGGCGTACCAAGGACAACACCGTGTGCGTGACGATCACCGAGCTCGACGGGTTGGTCGCGGCACGGTCGGCGTTCCACCACTCCATGAACTACCGCTCGGCGGTCGTCATCGGCGAGGCCCGCGTCGTGGAGGATCCCGACGAGCGGTTGCACGCTCTGGCCCTCACGGTCGACCACATGATTCCCGGGCGGTCCGCGACTCTGCGTACGAGCACCCGCAAGGAGCTCGCCGCCACGTCGGTGCTGGCCGTGCCGCTGCGAGAGGCGTCGGTGAAGATCCGAGCCGAGGGTCCGGTCGACGAGCCGGAGGATGTCCAGGCCGGAGTCTGGGGTGGCGTGATCCCGATTCGCCGGGTGGCCGGAGCGCCCGTGTCGGGCGACGACTCGCACCACGACGTACCGGACGACGTCGCCGAGAGGGCGGCCCAGATTTCGGGGGACTTGGCTCGATAGGGTCGAGGCATGACGCAACGCAGCCTGGTCCTGCTGAAGCCCGACACCGTCCGCCGCGGGCTGGTCGGAGAGGTCCTGTCCCGGTTCGAGGCCAAGGGCCTGACCATCGTCGCCATGGAGCACCGCACCATCGACGGCGGCCTCGCGGACCAGCACTACGCCGAGCACGTCGAGCGCGACTTCTACCCACCGCTGCGCACGTTCGTGACCAGCGGGCCACTGGTCGCCCTGGTGCTGGAGGGCGACGAGGCGATCGACGTCGTGCGCGCGATCAACGGCGCCACCGATGGCCGCAAGGCCGAGCCCGGCACCATCCGCGGCGACCTCTCCCTCTCCAACCGCGAGAACCTCGTGCACGGATCCGACTCCGCCGAGTCCGCGGAGCGCGAGATCGCGATCTGGTTCCCGAACCTGTAGGTCACACCCGCCTGCGTCCACAGGCGAGCCGCCCGTCAGTTTCCGGCAGATGAGCGCGGGGAGGGTCCCGGCATGGAGCTGCGACCCCCGACCGAACCGATCGACGACCCCTTCTTCGCCGCCTTACGCCGCCGGCATCCCGACGTCGACGTCGTCCTGCTGCCACCACCTGGTCTGGCGCCGACGGCCGAGCGGCCCGAGTGATGGAGATCGTGCCGCCGCGGGTCGACTCGGTCGCGCACGGGTGGGAGGAGCAGCGGCTCGATCTCGAGGCCGCGGCCGGCCAGATCCGGGGCGCCTCCACAGCGGGCTTCACGGGTCCCGTCGCCGGCGCCGCGGCGCGCTTCACGAGCAGCTGGGAGCGGTTCACCGAGTCCCTGGCCGATGCGAGCGAGGCGAGGGCCGACGGTCTGCGGGCGGCACTGCGCGGCTACATCGTCAGCGATGAGGGGCAGGAGCTGCGGTTCGTCCAGCTCGTCAGCTGCCTGCGGGAGGCGCGATGACCAGCATCACCCTGCCGCCCGAGCCGCGCTCGGTGCCGGCACTCGTCGTCGACCCCGGCTCGATCAACGACTGCGCCGCCCAGCTGCTGGCGGCCTCCGCGCAGATCGACGACCTGGGCACCTACGTCGCCGGCGGGGCCCGGATCGGCGACTGGAGCGGGCGGGGTGCCGCGGCGTACCACTCAGCGATCGGACCGCTCGGTCGTCGAGCCGACGCGATGTCGCTGGCCCTGCGCGGGGTGGCCCGCCGGGTCGAGCTGCACGCCACGGAGATGACCGGCCTCGAGACGCGCCGGGTCGATCTCGAGGAGCGGTGCCGGCACCTGACCCAGCAGATCGAGCTGCTGCGGGTGCGGGCCGCGGGGGCGACCCCGGCCGAGGCGCTCCGGGTCCAGGCCGAGTGCGACGAGGTCCGGTCCCAGGTGCAGGGCCTCGACGCCGATGTCGCGACCTGGGTCGCCGAAGTGGCGGCAGAGGAGGACGCGATGAGCGCCGCGTTCCGGCGGGTGATGAGCCTCGAGCAGGTCGACCGCCACTACGGCGGCGTCCCCGACCCCGCCGACAGCGCGCTCGAGACGCTGCCCGCGGGCGGGACCCCCGAGCAGGTCAACACCTGGTGGGACGGGCTCACCACCCGGCAGCAGCAGACGATCGTGGCGGCCAGCCCGGGAGCGATCGGCAACCTCGACGGCATCCCTCCGTCCGCCCGCGACGACGCCAACACGGTGACGCTGGACCGCGACCTCGCCGAGTGGCGTCTGCTCGAGGACAGGGGCCTGCTCACCGACGACGAGCGCCAGTGGCTCGACAACGCCCGCGCCGCCGCCCGGGCGGTCGACACCATCGAGCAGCGGGTCGATCCGGTGACCGGAGCTCCGATCGGGAGCCAGCTCTACATCTACGACCCGACTGCCTTCGACGGCGACGGCGCGGTAGCGATTGCCGCCGGCGACCTCGACACCGCCGACAACGTGTCGGTCGTGGTGCCGGGCTTCGGTACCGATGGGGAGAGTGCGACCTACCACGCCGACCGTGCCGCCACCCTCTACGAGTCGAGCCGCTACCTCGACCCGCACCAGACCCACGCCACGATGTTCTGGATCGGCTACGACGCCCCGGACAACCTCCCCTGGACCGGCGAAGGGTGGGACGGCCTCGGCGTCGTCACCGAGTCCGCCGCGACCGCGGGCGGCGAGCGGCTCGCGGACACGATCGACGGGCTTCGCGCCGGCCGCGACGGGGAGCCGACCCACATCACCACGATCGGCCACAGCTACGGCTCGACCACGACCGGCCACGGTGCCCACGATGCGGGGCTGGCCACCGACGACCTCGTCTTCGTGGGCAGCCCGGGTGTCGGAGGTGACACCAACAACGCAGGTGACACGGGACTTGACCCCGACCACGTCTGGGCCGCTGCCAACAGCCGTGACCCGATCACCTACCTGGCCAACCACGGGTGGCTGAACGGCGAGACCCTCGGCGGCGCGGGCCTCGGCGACGACCCAGCGGAGGACGACTTCGGCGGCACCCGGTTCCAGGCCGAGTCCACCACCCGCGGTGGCCTGCCGAGCCTCGACCAGCACGCGCTCTACTTCGACCACGGCACCGAGTCGCTCTACAACATCAGCCAGATCGTCAACGGCAACTACGACGGCGTACTCGAGGCCGCGCCGCACCACGACCCGTGGTGGGGACCCGTCCAGGACCCCGAGGCGGACCGCGACCCGACCGTCCAGGTCACCCGGTGAGGGCGCTGCTGATGGCACTCTGGGTCCTCGCCCTGACCGCCTGCCACCCAGGAGCCGATGTGGATCCCGCCGCTGCGCTGGATGCTCAGCGTTCCGATGTGCGCAGCCTGGTCGCGACCCTGGCAAGGGGGGCCGCCGCCGCCCTTGGTGGTCGCGTCGCCACCGCCACCGGGCACTGGGAGGGCTGCGAGTCCGTGTTCCCCGAGGGCCATCGCAGCTTCCGCTACCGGGCCTCGGCCCGCATCGCCGCGGGCCCGGAGGCCGCCCGGCCCTACCTCGAAACCCTCGCCCCTGCCCTCGGGGAGCTGGCCCTGACCGGCGGCGAACGACCCGGTGGACGGGTGCTCGGCGGCGCCGAGGGCGACCTCGAGATGCGCTTCTCGGAGCTGCCCGGCGAGGGTGACTACGTGCTGCTCGACGCGTCCGGCCCGTGCGTCGACGTACCGGCTGACCAACGGAAAGAGTGGGAAGGCCGGCCCGACCCGGAGCCGATCGTCCTCTAGGGCGCTCGGCGTGCCTGCGCCGATCTCAGTCCGCCGAATCCTAGGCTCGCAGCGGTACGGCGGGAGCGTGCGCGCGTCGTACGCGTCACCCCTTCCCCGGCGCACGGACGAGTTGCGAGGCATGCGCGCATGGCGAACAGCTTTATCGGCCGTGACATGGCCGTAGACCTCGGCACCGCCAACACGTTGGTCTATGTCCGCGGCAAGGGTGTGCTCCTCGACGAGCCAAGCGTCGTCGCCCTCAACGAGACCACGGGCGAGATCCTCGCCGTCGGCCACGACGCCAAGCGGATGATCGGCCGCACCCCTGACCACATCACAGCCATCCGCCCGCTCAGGGACGGCGTGATCGCGGACTTCGACGCCACCGAGCAGATGCTGCGCTACTTCATCCAGCAGGTGCACCGGCGCCGCTACTTCGCCAAGCCGCGGATGGTGATCTGCGTGCCGAGCGGGATCACGCCGGTCGAGCAGCGGGCGGTCAAGGAGGCCGGCTACCAGGCCGGGGCGCGCCGGGTCTACATCATCGAGGAGCCCATGGCAGCGGCCATCGGCGCCGGCCTGCCCGTGCACCAGGCCACCGGCAACATGGTGGTCGACGTCGGTGGCGGCACCACCGAGGTCGCGGTGATCTCGCTGGGCGGCATCGTGACCTCGCTGTCCGTGCGGACCGCTGGCGACGAGCTCGACCAGGCGATCGTGGCGTGGATGAAGAAGGAGCACTCCCTGATGCTCGGGGAGGGAACCGCCGAAGAGGTCAAGATGACCATCGGCTCGGCGTTCCCGATGTCGGACGAGCCCCAGGCCGACATCCGCGGCCGCGACCTGGTCTCCGGTCTGCCTCGCACGGTGAGCATCTCCAGTGCGGAGATCCGTCAGGCACTCGAGGAACCCCTGCACTCCGTGATCGACGCGGTTCGCTCCACGCTCGACCAGACCCCGCCGGAGCTGGCCGGCGACATCATGGACCGCGGCATCGTGCTCACCGGCGGCGGCGCGCTGCTGCGTGGGCTCGATGAGCGACTGCGCGACGAGACCGGGATGCCGGTGCACGTGGCCGACGAGCCCCTGCTCTCCGTGGCCAGGGGCGCCGGACGCTGCGTGGAGGAGTTCGAGGCCCTGCAGCAGGTGCTGGTGTCCGACGCGAGGCGCTTCTGATGGAGCGGCGCGAGCGACGTTGGACCTCCCACGGCCCGCAACACGGGCGCGGCGAACCGCCACGGGCCCTGGTCGCCGCTCTGGTGCTGGCCTGCGTCACCCTGATCACGCTCGACCTCAACGACACGACCGACTCGGCTCTGGAGCCGGCCCGCCGCGGCCTGGGCGAGGTGTTCGGGCCGGCCGAGTCGTTCGCCTCCGCCGTATTCCGCCCGGTCACCGCCGTCCCCGACTGGTTCCGCAGCCATGACTCGATGCAGGAGGAGCTCGACGACCTCGAGGCTGAGAACGCCGAGCTACGCACCCAGGTCCGGACGTCCGGCGTCGACCGCAACCGGCTCGCCGAGTTCGACGGACTCACCTCGGCGGCGGGCACCCTCGGCCGCGCGCTGGTACCCGCGCGGGTCGTCGGCCTCGGCCCGTCGCAGTCCTTCTCCAGCACCGTGACCATCGACGCCGGCTCCGACGCCGGGTTGGTCCCGGACCTGACCGTGCTCAACGCCGACGGCCTCGTCGGGCGGGTGCTCCGAGTCACCCGGACCACCGCCACCGTGCTGCTGATCATCGACCCGGACTCGACCGTCGGCGGCCGCGTCGGCGAGAGCATGGAGGTGGGCTTCCTGCGCGGTCGAGGTGCCATCGGCGACGAGGGACGCCTCGACCTCGAGCTCGTCGACGCCGCCGTCGTACCCGCGAAGCACGACACCGTCGTCACCTGGGGCAGCGAGGGCGGTTCTCCGTACGTCGCCGGCGTGCCGGTCGGTCGGGTCACCCGGGTCTTCACCAGCCTCAGGGACCAGTCGCAGCGCGCCGAGATCGAGCCGTTCGTCGACTTCGGAGCGTTGGACGTGGTCGGCGTCGTCGTGCCGTCGGGCACCGACAGCGACCGCGCCGTGGTCGAGGCCGACGGGAGCCTGCGGTGATCTCGATGCGTGCCCTCGCGGCCGCACTTGCGGTGTCGGTGGCCCTGGTGCTCCAGCTCTCAGTGTTCTCGCAGCTGTCGTGGCACGGCGTCGTGCCCAACCTGGTGCTGCTCGTCGTGGTCGCGGCGGCGCTGGTGCGTGGCGCGGAGTTCGGAATGGTGCTCGGCTTCGCGGGCGGCGTGCTCCTCGACCTGGCCCCGCCCGCCGACCACGTGGCCGGGCGCTGGGCGCTGGCCCTGCTCCTGGTCGGCTACGTCGCCGGCCGGGTCGCCCAGGACACGCGCTTCGACGCCAAGCCGGCCGCGCTGGTCGTGCTCGCCACGGTCGGCGCCTCGTCGTTCCTCGGCACCTCCGTCTTCGCGCTCTCCGGCGTGCTGCTGCGTGACCCGCCGCTGGCCGTGCCCGACCTGTTGCAGGTGATCCTCGCGGCGCTGGTCTGGGACCTTCTGCTCACCCCGCTGGTGCTGCCCGGAGTGATGCTCCTGTTCACGAGACTCGAGCCCGAGCGCGCCGACGTGAGCAGCTCGACCGCCAGAAGCCGGCTCCGGCTGGTCGTGATCCAGGCGATGGTGTTCGCGCTGTTCGCGACCCTGTTCGCCCGCCTCTACTACCTCCAGGTGGTCACCGGCGACGAGTACTCCGCGCAGGCGGCGGCGCAGTCGGTGCGCGAGATCGTCGTCCAGCCCGAGCGCGGGCTGATCGTCGATGACATGGGTCGGCCGCTGGTCACCAACCGGATGTCGTGGGTGGTCTCCCTCGACCGCGGGGTGCTGGACCGGATGGACGAGACGCAACGCCAGCGGCTGGTCAAGCGGGTCGGCGAGGAGATCCGCCTGAGCCCGAAGCGGATCGCGAAGCTGCTGGTCGCCTGCGGCGACGACGGTAGCGAGCCCGGGGTGTGCTGGAACGGCTCGCCCTTCCAGCCGGTGCCGATCGCCCAGGACGTCGACAGGTCGGTCGCGATCCGGATCGAGGAGCAACCAGAGGACTTCCCCGGAGTCGTCGTGGAGCAGCAGAGTGTGCGCGCCTACCCACAGCCGTTCGGCATCAACGCCGCGCATCTTCTCGGCTACCTCAGCCCCGTGACCGAGGACGAGCTCGACGGCGCGGAGGAGGACGGTGACAGGTCGGTCAACGGCGCGTCGACCGTCGGCCGGGCCGGCGTCGAGCAGCAGTACGACGAGTGGCTGCGCGGCATGCCCGGCTACCGCAACGTGGCGGTCGACTCCATGGGCCGGGTGCTCGGGGACGACGGCGAGGTCGAGAGCCAGCCCGGCGACACCCTGGTCACCTCCATCGACGCGAGGGTGCAGAGCGTCGTCGAGCGACAGCTCGCCGACGCGATCGCCGTGGCCCGGCAGACCATCGACCCGGTGACCGGGCGCCACTACGCGGCCGACTCCGGCGCGGCCATCGTGCTCGAGGCCGACACCGGCCGGGTGGTCGCCATGGCCAGCCAGCCGACGTACGACCCCGGCCTGTGGGTCGGCGGCATCACCAAGAAGCAGCTCAGCGCGCTCTACTCGAAGAAGGCCGGCACCCCGCTGCTCGGCCGAGCCACGCAGGGCCAGTTCGCACCGGGCTCGACCTGGAAGCCGTTCATGACCGCCGGTGCGCTGACCAACGGCTACAGCACCGACACCCAGCTCAACTGCTCGTCCTCGTTGCGGGTGGGCAACCGCGACTTCAAGAACTACGAGTCCGGCTCCTACGGCTACATCACCTTCGCCAAGGCGCTCGAGGTCTCGTGCAACACCTTCTTCTACCGGGTCGGCTACGACTTCTGGCAACGGTTCGGCACCGACGTCGGCGACGTCAACGCCAAGGACCCGCTGGTCTCCGAGGCCAAGGAGTTCGGCTTCGGCAGGGAGACGGGCATCGACATGCCGGGGGAGGCGCCGGGCCGGATCGCGGACCGCAAGTGGAAGCGCGCCTACTTCGAGTCGCAGAAGGGCTACTACTGCGACATCGCGCACCACCCGCAGGACGCGAAGACCAGCGACTTCGTCTATCTCTTCGCGCGTGAGTTCTGCATCGAGGGCTACGCCTACCGAGCCGGCGACGCCGTCAACTTCGCGATCGGGCAGGGCGACACCATCGTGACGCCGCTCCAGCTGGCTCGCGGCTACGCAGCCATCGCCAACGGCGGCACCCTCTACGCGCCGCGCATCGGCAAGGCGGTCGTCGCCCCCGACGGCACGGTGATCCGCCGGATTGCGCCGAAGGTGGTCGGCAGTGTCGACGTGCCGGACCGGGTGATCGGCTACATCGACGAGGCGCTGAAGAACGTGACCCGCCAGGGCACGATGGCCTGGCGGATGGGTGGCTTCCCGCTCGACCAGGTGGTGATCCGCTCCAAGACCGGCTCCGCGGAGGTCTACGGCAAGCAGACGACGTCCTGGGTGGCGTCGTACTCCAACGACTACGTGGTCGTGATGATGGTCAGCCAGGGCGGCACCGGGTCCGGAACCTCGGGACCCGGCGTCCGTGCGATCTGGGAGGCCCTCTACGGCATCAACGGCGAGCGAGTCGTGCCGGGCCGCGCAGCCATCGCCGGTACGACGCCGCCACACGAGCTGCCCAACTTCCGCAACGACGGCTCGATCCTGCCGCCGGCCCGCTCCGCCGATGAGGAGGACTGATGCGCCGCGTCCCCGCACTCGACTGGATCCTCCTCGCCGCCGTGCTCGGCCTGGGTGTCATGGGCTCGTTGTTGGTGTGGTCGGCGACCTCCACGCGCGACGACCTCACCGGTGGCGACCCGCAGGCCTACCTGTGGAAGCAGGTCGTCAACATCGCGATCGGCCTGGTCCTGCTCGGCGCTGTACTGCTCACCGACCACCGTTGGGTGCGGATCGTGGCGCCGCTGGTCTATCTCGCGTCGGTGGTCGGGCTGGTCCTGGTGCTGACCATGGGCACCACCGTCAACGGTTCGCGCTCGTGGCTGATGCTCGGCGGGCTGTCCATCCAGCCCTCGGAATTCGCGAAGCTCGCGGTCGTGATCGGGATGGCGCTGGTCGTGGCCGAGCGTTCCGAGGGTCGGTGGCGGGGACACGTCGGGCTGGTCGACGTGGCGCTCATGTTGGTGATTGCCGCGGTGCCGGCGACGCTGATCATGATGCAGCCGGACCTCGGCACGATGCTCGTGCTGTCGGCCACCGTCTTCGGAGTGCTGGCCGCGGCGGGTGCACCTCGACGATGGCTCGCCCTGCTCCTTGGCGGAGGGGTGACAGCCGCGCTCGCAGCGGTCGCGAGCGGCTACTTGAAGGACTACCAGGTCGACCGGTTCCTGGCCTTCACCAACCCCGACCTCGATCCGCGCGGAGCTGGCTACAACGTGGAGCAGGCCCGGATCGCCGTCGGCAACGGCGGCATCTTCGGGCAGGGGCTCTTCGACGGGTCGCAGACCCAGTCCGGCTTCGTGCCCGAGCAGCACACCGACTTCGTATTCACCGTTGCCGGCGAGGAGCTGGGGCTGGTGGGCGCGGGAGTGTTGATCGCGCTGCTGCTCGTGGTGCTGTGGCGCGCCCTGTTGATCGCGGGCCGCACCGACGACGTCTTCGGCCGGGTGGCCGCCGCGGGGATCGCCTGCTGGTTCGGCTTCCAGGCGTTCCAGAACATCGGCATGTGCCTCGGGATCATGCCTGTGACCGGCGTACCCCTTCCGTTCGTGTCCTACGGCGGCAGCTCGATGTTCGCGGGCATGGTCGCCGTCGGCTTGTTACAGAACATCCACCTCCGCTCACTGTCCGCGCCGGCTGCTCGGTTGGCACCTGGGAACAGGTTGGTGAAGGCCCCGGCACGCGTGTGAAACATGCTGTTGGCAAGATGACGTGCGTGCTGTCGATCAGGGTGCTGCCGCGACGAGGGGTCACCCTGCGCGCTGCCGTGTCGACGCTGGAGATCATGACCGTGCTCGTGGCCGCGCACACCTGGGCCGGTGGAGAGGTGCCGTCGACCGGCTGGGTGGCGATGGCAGCCGCGCTGGTCTTCGGTGCGGGCCTGCTCGTGCTGCGTGGCCGGGCGCCGCTGTGGGCGATCGTGCCGGCGCTGACGGTCACGCAGTTCCTGCTCCACTGCTGGATGGTGGTACTGGCCCCGGCCCCTCCGGGAGCTCATGCGATGCACGCGTCGCACCTCCAGCTCACCTGGCAGATGGTGCTCGCCCACGCCGTCGGCGCCGTTGCGACGGCCATGGTGTGGGAGCTGCGTCGCCGGGCAGTCGAGGTCGTGCTGACCTGGGCTGAAGCCGGGCTGGTGCCGGTGCCGACCCTGCGCCGCACCGGTTTCCGTCGGGCGCCGCTGCTTCCCCTGCGGCGCCCGCTTGTCGTCGTACCCCTTCGTGGACCGCCAGCGCTGCTCGCAGCCTGACAACTTCCACGCTTGACCAACCACGAAGGAAACACACTCATGCTCGACCGACGTATCCCAGCGCGCCTCGGCGCGGCCACTGCTGTCGCCCTGATCGTCACCGCCATCGCGGCGGCACCGGCCTCGGCACACGTAACCATCACCCCCAGCGACACCGCGGCCGGCTCCTATGTCGTCCTCACCGTCAGCGTCCCGCACGGCTGTGAGGGCTCGCCCACGACCGCGATCGACATCCAGATCCCGGAGCCGATCCTGTCGGTGACGCCGACGCTTCTTGCGGGCTGGGAGGCCGAGAAGAAGATGGTGCAGCTCGACACCCCCGTCACGGACGCCCATGGCAACGAGGTCACCGAGCGGGTCGGGCAGGTCACCTACACGGCCGACCAGCCGCTGGCCGACGGCTACCGTGCCGCCATGGAGCTCTCGCTGCAGCTGCCCGAGACGCCGGACGAGACCCTGGTCTTCCCGGTCGTCCAGAAGTGCGTGGTGGGCGAGACCGGCTGGACCGAGGTCGCGGCCGAGGGCGAGGACGCCGAGGAGCTGGAGCACCCCGCTCCGGTCGTGACCATCACCGAGGCCACCGGCGAGGACGAGCACGGCGCCGAGACCGCTGCCGCGACCACCACCACCCGGACCATCGAGGTCGAGAGTGATGGCAACGCGGCGCTCGGACTGACCGGCCTGGCCGCCGGTCTGATCGGCATCGTGATCGGGCTGATCGCACTCACCCGGTCTCGTCGCGACGCGTGACCCCGACGCGATCCGGCCCGCGACGGCTGCTGGTCGTCGCGGGCCTGGTCGCGCTGCTGCAGTCGGTCGCGATGGTCATGGGAGCGTCGCCGGCGTCAGCCCACGCGACCTTGATCGGCACCGACCCCGAGGAGGGGGAGGTGCTGGCGGAGACGCCGGACGTGGTCACGTTCACGTTCGACGAGCGGGTCTCGTTGACAGACGACTCGATCAAGGTCTTCGACGCCAAGGGTGACCCGGTCTCGGCGGATGCAACATCGTCCGACGAGATCGTGACCGCCGACCTGCCGGACGAGCTGCCCGACGGCACTTACGTCGTCACCTTCCGGGTGGTCTCCGCCGACGCCCACCCGATCGCCGGCTCGCTGACGTTCTCGATCGGTGCGCCCAGCGAGAGCGTCGTACCTCCCAACGTCGACCCCGAGGCCTCCCGGACGATGAAGACCGCGGTCGGCATCGTCCAGGCTGTCGCCTACCTCGGCCTGATGCTGGCGGCCGGGCTCGTGGTCTTCCAGTGCTGGATCCTCGGCGGCGCGCGAGTGTCGGAGGCAACCCGCGACCTGCTGACTCGCGTGCACTGGGGCGCGACGGGGCTGGCCATCCTGGCCTGGGCTGCGGCGGTCCCGCTGGCCGGCGCCTACCAGCAGGGCTTCGGGCTGCGCGGCGCGCTCGAGGCCGATGCGATCGACCTGTCCCTCGTCGGCGACGACCTCGTGGTGCTCGGGCTGGTCGGCGTCGGGCTGGCACTCGGACTGCTCGTGCCGCGGGCTCGTGACTTCGCGACCCTCGGTGCGGCCCTCGCGGTTGCTGCTCCGTCCCTCGTCGGCCACACGCGTGCGTTCGATCCGGTGCAGCTGCTGGTCGTCACCGACGTACTGCACGTGGCGGCGGGGGCGATCTGGCTCGGCGGACTCGTCGGGCTCGCGCTCACGCTCCCGTCGCTGGCCGGTCGCGCTCGCGAAGCCGCCGGCGTGCTGGCGCGCTTCTCCGGGGTCGCTGCCGGGGTGCTTGCCCTGCTCGTGGTCTCCGGCTCCCTGCTCGGCTGGCGGATCATCGGCTCGTGGTCGGGGCTGTTCGGGACGACGTACGGCCGGCTGCTGCTGATCAAGGTTGCCGCCGTCGCGCTCGTCGCTGCGATCGCCCTCTGGAACCGGACGCGGCTCCTGCCGCGCGCTCGCGACGCCGTGGGGCACACCGAGCTGCAGCGCGCTGCCGGCGACGTACGCCGTGCGGTGCGGGTGGAGGCACTCCTGATCGTGGCCGTCCTCGGAGTGACGGGCTTCCTCACCAACGAGTCGCCGCGCGACGAGTCCTCGAGGTCCGAGGCCGCTCCCAGCCGGGTCGATTCCACGCGGGTCGGCGACTTCCAGGCGCTGATCACCCTCGACCCGGGCACCCGAGGTCCCAACACGCTGGCCCTGCAGATCCAGGACCAGGCCGGCGAACCCCTGGACGTCTTCGCGGCCCCGGAGGTCTCGATCAGCAACGAATCGGTCGACCTGGGCCGGATCGAGCTCGAGCCCGTCGGCGCCGGCACCTACACGGCGTCGGTCGTCTTCCCGTCCTCTGGTGAGTGGGCGGCACGGGTCTCCCTGCGCGAAACGGAGTTCGACAACCCGGTTGCAACCGTCGAGCTGAACGTCGAGTGACCGCAGGGAAGAGTATGCCGAGGCGGGGAGTCCTAGACGCTCGATCGCTCCCAATTGTCCAACATGAACGTCTGGAAGGCCCATGCCTTCTGCGAACGACACGTGGCGCTCGTGCATGGTTGAGGCAGCTCAACTTCGAACGAAACAGACGTCTCGTCCGCTCGGTAGTGCACCGTGACATCGGGATCGCCTGGGTCCCCATGGATCACGAACATCCCCTGCCCGCTCGGGTCGTACGTGCAGTCGCACACGGTTTCACCGTTCATGGTTTCGATGAACCCACCACTGTCGGTGAATTCCGTGGTCCGATGCAGCGCCTCTGTCGCGTCGCTGCAAGGCGTCGGGTCATCAGCCACCTGCGACGCAGGACCCCTGTGGAATCCAAGCCCCACAAGCCAGTCGCCTGTGAACTCGGAGAGACCAGCTTCTTTCAGCGTGGTCACCAGGTCCTGACAGGATTCCTCCCACGCCCACACGCCCACAAGGGGATCAACCGCCACACTGGGCGACCCAACCGGTGAGGCTGATGGCGAGGACGATTCATCAGATTCGGGCTCGCCTTCGGCGCCACACGCCACCAGCACGAAAGACGCCAATGCAACGACGGCGCCCGTGCGGATATCGCGACTCATGGGGCCAACCTCCTGCTGCGCTGCGCCCCGAGGCTTACCCACGGTGTATACCTACGGCCACAAGACGTCAAGGTCCCGCGAATCGGCACACCCCTCAGGCACGCACACAGTCCCCGGGCTAGACCTGCCGGACTCGGATCGGCGCGGCGCTTTTTTTCGTGCAGGCGGAGGTCACAGAATGTCGAGTGCGCTCGGGTGCCCGACTCCCGCCTTGGCCCCTTCCCACGCCGTGGCCGTGTTCGGTCAGGACTGGGTCGACGCATCGCGAGCCGGGGTGAAGAAGGACAGCTACCTCCCGGAGGCCCAGGACGCCGAGGCGATCGAGGTCTGCGGCGGCGTCCTCGACACGGTTATCGGCGCCGGTTGGGACACCACCACGCTGAAGCCGCTCGTCGTCCCGACCGCACAGGGGTGGTCCACCACGTCCGACTTCTTCGGGCTGCAGTGTTCCGTGTCGCCCGTGGACGGTCTCCACTTCGACCTGCCCGGTGGCTCGCTCGTCGGGATCGGCGACACCAAGATCGAGCGGATACCGATCGCGGGCTGAGCTTGGGCCGGGGGTCCGCAAATCGCCCGGAGCGGCAGGTAGGGTGAACCCGCTGAGCTTCCCCCGCGTCGTGCACCTCCCGGCGCACGCGCTTCAGCGTCGACCGGTGACCTGATGGAGTCTCGCCTTGTACCTGAAGAGCCTGACCCTGAAGGGGTTCAAGTCCTTCGCCTCCTCGACCACGTTGCAGCTCGAGCCGGGCATCACGTGTGTCGTCGGTCCTAACGGCTCGGGCAAGTCCAACGTCGTCGACGCACTCGCCTGGGTGATGGGCGAGCAGGGCGCCAAGAGCCTGCGCGGCGGCAAGATGGAAGACGTCATCTTCGCGGGCACGTCCGGGCGCCCGCCGCTCGGTCGGGCCGAGGTGCTGCTGACCATCGACAACAGTGACGGCGCGCTCCCGATCGAGTACGCCGAGGTCACGATCGGCCGCACGATGTTCCGTAGCGGGGGGTCGGAGTACGCCATCAACGGCAACCCGTGCCGCCTGCTCGACGTTCAGGAGCTGCTCAGCGACAGCGGCATCGGCCGCGAGATGCACGTCATCGTCGGTCAGGGTCAGCTCGACACGATCCTGCACGCGACACCCGAGGACCGCCGGGGCTTCATCGAGGAGGCCGCCGGCGTACTCAAGCACCGCAAGCGCAAGGAGAAGGCGCTCCGCAAGCTCGACGCCTGCGACGGCAACCTGACCCGGCTCAACGACCTCCTCAGCGAGATCCGGCGCCAGCTGAAGCCGTTGGGCCGCCAGGCCGAAGTGGCGCGCAAGGCCGCCGGAGTCCAGGCCGACGCCCGCGACGCGCGGGCCCGCCTGCTGGCCGACGACCTGGTCCAGGCCCGGACCGCGCTCGAGGCCGAGCTGGCCGACGAGACGATCCTGGTCGAGCGGCGCGAGCAGGTCGAGGAGCAGCTCGCCGCCGCCCGCGAGAGCGAGACCCGCCTGGAGGCGGCGCTGCGCGAGGACCTGCCGGCCCTGTCGCGGGCCCAGGACACCCAATACGCGCTGGGCGGCGTGCGCGAACGGCTGCGTGGCACGCAGAGCCTGGCCGCCGAGCGGGTCCGCAACGCGGCCAGCGTCACGGAGACCGAGCTCCAGCAGGGCCGCGACCCCGAGGAGCTGGAGGCCGAGGCGGAGCAGGTACAGGCGCAGGAGCAGCAGATCGCAGCGGAGGTCGAGGGCCACCGAGCCACCCTGGAGCAGGCCGTCTCGGCGCGTAGGGCCGCCGAGGATGCCGCCGCCGAGGAGGAGCGCCGGCTGGCCGGCGTCCAGCGCGCCGCAGCCGACCGGCGCGAGGGTCTGGCCCGGCTGCACGGCCAGGTCAACGCGCTGAAGTCGCGCGCGGCCGCGGCCGACGACGAGCTCGGCCGGCTCGGCCTCGCCCGCGAGGACGCGGTCGCGCGGGCCGATCGCGCCCAGCGAGAGTTCACGTCGCTGGAGACCCGGGTCGCGGGTCTCGACGCCGGCGAGGAGGGGCTCGACGCCGAGCACGAGGCCGCCGTCGCCGCACTCTCCGACATCGAGGACCGGCTCGCCAAGGCTCGCGACGAGGCACTGCAGGCCGACCGCGACCGGTCGACGCTGGCGGCTCGCAAGGACGCGCTCGAGATGGGGCTCAACCGCAAGGACGGTGTCGGCGCACTGCTCGCCGCGTCCGACTCCGTGTCCGGCCTGCTGGGCTCGGTCGCCGCGCTGCTGACCGTCCGCTCCGGTTACCAGACCGCGGTCGCGAGCGCCCTCGGCTCGGCCGCTGACGCCGTCGCCGTCACCGACACCGACGCCGCCCTGGCCGCGATCGCCCACCTCAAGGGCGACGACCTCGGCCGGGCCGGACTGCTGCTGGGCGGCGGACCCGCGGCCGACCGGGACTGGCCAGAGCTGCCCAGCGGCATCGAGGCGGCGTACGCCGTCGACGTCGTGGAAAGCCCCGACCACCTGCGTCCCGCGTTGACCCGTCTGCTGTTCAAGACCGCCGTCGTCGACGACCTCGCCACAGCCAGGCGGCTCGTCGACGCGATGCCCGATGTCACTGCTGTCACCCGCGGCGGCGACGTGCTCGGCGCCCACTTCGCCGCCGGCGGCTCGACCGGCCAGCAGAGCCTGATCGAGATCCAGGCGGCCGTCGACGAGGCCGACGCAGCCTTTGCGGAGGCCGTGGCCGTCGGCGAACGGCTCGGCTTCGACATGTCGCGTCTCGAGGCCGAGCGGCTCGACGCCCAGCAGCGTGTTGACGTCGCGCTGGCCAAGCTGCACGAGTCCGACGCGACCCTGGCCGCGGTGGCGGAGGAGCTCGGTCAGCACCACTCCCAGTCCCGATCGGCGCGCGGCGAGGCCGACCGCCTCACCGTCGCCATCGAGAAGGCCGAGGCGGCCCGCGAGCAGGACCTCGCCGGCTTGGCCGAGCTCGAGGCCCGACTCGCCAGCGCCGAGGACGCACCCGACGAGGAGCCCGACACGAGCGACGTCCAGGCCCTCGCCGAGGCGGCCAGGGACTCGCGGCAGGTCGAGATGGACGCCCGGCTGTCACTGCGTACGTCGGAGGAGCGGGCGCGCGCACTGCACGGCCGAGTCGACTCGCTGGTGCGCGCGGCGCAGGCCGAGCGCGACGCCAGGGCCAAGGCGGCCGCGCGCCGCCAGCGGTTGCTTCGCGAGGGCCGGGCCGCCGAAGCGGTCGGGGTGGCGGTGACCTACGTCCTGCAGCGGCTGGAGGTCTCGATCCACCTGGCCGGCGAGGCCCGGGCGGCGGTCGAGCAGGCGCGCAGCGGACGCGAGCAGGAGCTGATGACCGTCCGGACCACGCTCCGCGACCTCACCCGCGAGCACGACGAGCTGGTCAACTCCGTGCACCGTGACGAGATGGCCCGCACCCAGCAGCGGATGCGGATCGAGCAGCTGGAGGAGCGGGCGCTCGAGGAGCTCGGTCTCGACGCCGAGGGTCTCGTCGGCGACTACGGCCCCGACAACCTGATCCCCTTTGCTGGCGAGGTGGCCGAGGGTGAACAGACTCCTGAGCCGGTGGCTTTCGTACGCGAGGAGCAGGAGAAGCGGCTCCGCTCGGCCGATCGCAACCTGGCGATGCTCGGCCGGGTCAACCCGCTGGCGTTGGAGGAGTTCTCCGCGATGGAGGAGCGCCACAAGTTCCTCACCGAGCAGGTCGAGGACCTCAAGAAGACCCGCCACGACCTCCTCGACATCGTCCGCGAGGTCGACCAACGGGTCGAGCAGGTCTTCAGGGAGGCGTACGCCGACGTGGAGAAGGCCTTCGAGGAGACGTTCTCGCGGCTGTTCCCCGGCGGCGAGGGGCGGTTGATCCTCACCGATCCCGACGACATGCTCGGCAGCGGCGTCGAGGTCGAGGCCCGGCCCCCGGGCAAGAAGGTCAAGCGGCTCTCGCTGCTCTCCGGCGGCGAGCGTTCGCTGGTCGCCGTCGCGTTCCTGGTGGCGCTGTTCAAGGCCCGGCCCTCGCCGTTCTACATCCTCGACGAGGTGGAGGCGGCGCTCGACGACACCAACCTCGGCCGGCTGCTGGAGATCTACGAGGAACTGCGCGAGAGCTCGCAGCTGCTGATCATCACCCACCAGAAGCGCACGATGGAGGTGGGTGACGCGCTCTACGGCGTCGCCATGCGCAACGACGGCGTCAGCGCGGTGATCAGCCAGCGCCTGCGCGAGCCAGAGCTTTTGACTCAGCCATGACCGAGCGCCCCCGGCGCTCGGGGTACGTCGTCTGGCGCACGGCCACCACGCGGTGGGCCGACGACGACGTCTACGGCCACATGAACAACGCCCGCTACTTCGAGCTGATCGACACCGCGGTCAACGTCCACCTCGCCGAGGCCACCGGCACCGACATCCGATCGCTGCCGGCGGTCGGCGTGGTAGCGGAGGTCTCCTGCCGCTACTTCCGCGAGATCGGCTATCCGCACCCCGTCGACATGGGGCTGGTGGTCGACAAGGTGGGCACCTCCTCGGTGATCTACCGGATCGGCCTCTTTCAGGGTGACCCCGACGGTGACGGCGCGGAAGCGGCTGCCGAGGGCCGCTTCGTGCATGTCTACGTGGACAACACCGACCCGATGCGGGGGGTGACCCCGATCCCCGATGTGGTTCGATCTGCCGTGATGCCCCTGCTACGAACCGGATTGTGATGACACCGAGCGAGTTGACGCTCGACGACTACCCCCGCCGTTACTGCCCGATCTGCCACAACGTCGTACGCAGCGAGTTCCTGCCGGGGCCGGGTGGTCGTCCCGACGCTTCGTGCCCGAAGTGCAGGAGTCTCGAACGGCACCGCTTCTTCGCGGTCCTGCTCAGCGTGCTCGAGCCGCTGCTCGACGATCTCGGCACCCTCGTCGACGTCGCTCCTTCGCCCGAGACCTCTCCGTTGCTGGCGGGACTCTCGCCGCGCGTCCACCTGCGCCTCGACCTCGGTGCCGACAACCGACTCGTCGACGTACTCGGCAGCCTCACCCAGATTCCGCTGCGGGACGGCGAGGCCGACCTGCTCGTCTGCTACCACGTGCTGGAGCACATCCCCGACGACCGATCGGCCATGCGCGAGATCGCGCGGGTGCTCGGCACGGACGGGATCGGGCTGCTGCAGGTGCCCTACCGGCCGGGCACCGTGACCGACGAGGACCCCGACGCTCCGGTCGAGGTCCGGCTCGAGCGCTTCGGCCAGGCCGACCACGTGCGCTACTACGGAGACGACTTCGAGGATCGCCTGGTCGAGTGCGGGCTGGCGATCCAGCGGGTCACCCCCAGGTCGATGCTCGGAGCAGACATGTCCACCTGGCTGCACCTGAACCCCGACGAGACGGTCTGGATCGTGCGTCCAGCGGCCGGCGCCTCGGTGCCGGAGCAGGTGGACGCCGTCCCGACCAGCCTCACCCGCACGCTCGACGCGATGCTCGGCGAGATGGTGAAGCTGCGCGGAGAGCTGGTCACCCATCGCCGCGCCGCCAAGAAGCTGGAGCGGGAGAACGCCGCCCTCCGCGAACGCGACGGGTCGCCCGTGAGAAAGATCGCGCGCCGCGCGGTCCGTCGCCGTTAGCGAGTCGCGCGACGGTATGACAGGTTTGGGTCTGCGACCCCAACCGACTCGGAGGTGCCCGTCGTGGTGTTCATCGTCGTGACCATGGTGGTGATCCTGGCGCTGTGTGGCGTCATCGTCGCCTACGTGGCGTTCCCGCATCGCGGTGAAGAGCTGCCCGGCGCCCCGTGGCTCGGTGAGGCGATGGCCCGCGCGGCCGACGTCCTGCCGATCCTCGAGGACGACGACGAGGACGTTTCCGCCTACACGCACCGATAGGGAACGGCCCGCCCAGTACTGATTGGATGAGGCCATGGGTGACTGGCTCTACCTGATCATCGGCATCGCCGTCGTTGTCGTCATCGGCATCGTCGGCCTGGTCGTCTCCCGCGCTCGCGACCGCGGCGATGCGGCGGTCGAGGCTCCGACGCGTGCGTCTGCCGATGTGCTCGCGCCTCCCGCGGAGGTCGACGCCGTTGAGGAGGCGCCGGCCCGCGAGAAGCCGGAGAGCACCTCGACGCGCATGGTGCGTCTCCGTCAGCGGCTCGCCGGCTCACAGGGTGGCCTCGGGCGGGGGCTCCTCGCGCTGCTCAGCCGGGACCGCCTCGACGACGACACGTGGGAGTCCATCGAAGACACGCTGCTGGCGGCCGACGTCGGTGTCGCGCCCACCCAGGAGCTGGTCGAGAGCCTGCGCACCCGCCTGCGGGTCGACGGTGGCGACGCCGCGGACCCGAAGAGCGTGCTGCGCGAAGAGCTGATCGGCCTCGTCGACGCCGGCATGGACCGCCGGCTCCAGGTCACGGGAGCACACGGCTCGCCCGGAGTGGTGCTCGTGGTGGGAGTCAACGGCTCCGGCAAGACCACGACGGTCGGCAAGATCGCCCGGATCCTGGTCGCCGAGGACCGGACGGTGACCCTCGGCGCGGCCGACACGTTCCGGGCGGCCGCGGTGGATCAGCTGGCGACCTGGGGCGAACGCGTCGGGGTGGAGGTTGTCCGAGGACCGGAGGGCACGGACCCGGCGAGCGTGGCGTTCGAGGCCGTGAAGGATGGCATCGACGCCGGCGTCGACACCGTCATCGTCGACACCGCCGGACGCCTGCAGAACAAGCAGGGCCTGATGGACGAGCTCGGCAAGGTCAAGCGGGTGATCGAGAAGCAGGTGCCCGTGACCGAGGTGCTGCTCGTCCTCGACGCGACCACGGGCCAGAACGGGCTCGTCCAGGCGCGCGTCTTCAGCGAGGTCGTCGACGTCACGGGCATCGTCCTCACGAAGCTCGACGGTTCCGCCAAGGGCGGCATCGTGATCGCCGTGCAGCGGGAGCTCGGAGTGCCGGTCAAGCTGGTCGGCCTCGGTGAGGGGCCCGATGACCTGGCGCCGTTCACCCCGGCCGCGTTCGTCGACGCGCTGCTCGGCTAGCGCCGGCGCAGGCGGCGTACGACGCGGCGCCACCTCGGCGCGCGCCGCGCGGCGCCGAGCTCCTTGCGGAGTCGCTTCACCTCGCGCTGGAGGCGCTGTACCTGCTTCTTTCGGCGCTTGAGCCGATCCTGCAGGTCGGTCTTCTTCGCGCGCAGCTCGACCCACTCCGCCAGCCAGTCCGGCATCGGGTGCTCGGGCTTCGGCTCGGCGGCCAGCAGCTCCGCCGGCCACTCACCACCACGTGGCAGCCGCTGCAGCACCATGAAGAACTCGAGCTCGTTGCGCGGGGTGGTCGTGTAGGCCTCCACCATCCACTCGCTCATGCCGATCTCGCGCAGCTCGATCAGCTGCTCGAGCAGGGTGCCGGGGGTCAACGGCCACACGTGCGCGTCGATGTACTCGCCGGCCCTGGCCTTCTCGACCTGCTCCAGGACGGCGTCGAGGTCGTAGATACGGGTCTCGTAGCCGGGTGGCTTCCCTGCCCAGACGTCGGGCGCCT
Organism: uncultured Actinomycetota bacterium; assembly: GCA_963753565.1. Taxonomy (GTDB): domain Bacteria; phylum Actinomycetota; class Actinomycetes; order Propionibacteriales; family Nocardioidaceae; genus Nocardioides. The sequence continues at coordinate 262,159 of CAVWCT010000011.1, read as the reverse complement.
TCGTGTAGGCGTGCCCGCGCTTGTAGTCATAGACCGCTCGGACCGACGGGACGCTCTCGCCGAGCTCGTGCGCCTGCAGCATCTGGCCGACCGTCGTGCCCGGGCGGTGCACGTCGAAGCAGTAGCGCCGGTCGGGCACGACCAGCACCAGCCGACCCCCGTCGACGGTCACCTCGGCGACCTGCTTCAGCCAACCGATGATGTCGGGCACGTGCTCGATCACGTGCGAGGCCATCACCCAGTCGAACGCCGGCTCGTCGCCGACCGCCTCGGGGAGCGAGCGAACCTGCTCGCCGTCGTAGAGCGCGAAGTCGATCTCCGGCACCAGCTCCGGCAGCACCTGCGGATGGCCCTCGTAGTTCTCCAGCAGCAGGTCGCGCTCGAACACGTCGAGGTACTTCACGTCCGCGTGCTCGCGCCGGATCGACGGGTTGTGGAGCGGCCCGATCTCCAGGCCCCGGCCGACACTGAAGTCGTGCAGGTCCCACAGGCGGTGCTGCCGGCGGTTCAGGGGCTCGGGTCGAGGGTGACTCACCCGGTGACCCTATCCAGCGCCGAGGAGGCGTCCCGTAAGGTCTGGGCGCGTGGTCACACCAGAAGGCGGCGCCGACGAATCCACCGGTCCACTGCGGTTCAAGTGGTTCAACCTGATGCTGGCGACGTTCCCGGTCGGCAGGCTGATCGACCTCGGCGCCGGGCACGGCAACTTCTCCGTTGCTGCCGCGGACGCCGGCTGGACGGTGACCGCACTCGACGCGAGGGGCGACCGCTATCCGACAGACGATCCCCGGATCGACTGGCAGGTCGGTGACGTGCGCGACGTCGATTTGTCTGACTTCGACGTCATCGCCTGCCTCGGGTTGTTCTACCACCTGACGGTCGACGACCAGATCGCTCTGCTTGCGCGCGCCAAGGGCACCCCGATCATCCTCGACACCCATGTCGCCAACAACCGTCCGGTCCCGATGCGGCTCTCCGAACGAGTGGAGCAGCAGGGCTATGTCGGGCGGCTCTACACCGAGCCGGACCAGACCACGAGCTCACTCGCCTCGTGGGGCAACGAGCAGTCGTTCTGGCCTCGCACGCGTGACCTCTACAAGATGCTGGACGACTACGGCTACGACGTGCTGACCGCAACGCCGTGGTACCTCCCGAGCCGCACGTTCTTCCTCTGCCTGCCCCAGCACTGAGGATCCGACGGAGCTAGCGGCCTCGGACCAGCGCGGCGGCCCGCTCGAGCAGGACCTCGGCCCGGGCATCGAACGAGTGCTCGGCCGCGACCCGCTCCGCTGCCCGGACCCGCTCGTCGCCGCCGGGGTACAGCGAGTCTCGCTCGCGGACGATCCGGGCCAGGTCGTGCTCGTCGCTCCAGGTCTGCACCAGGCCGCCGAACAGCGCGGTCAGGTCGAGACCGGGGATCTCGTCGCTGGCGACCCGGGCGCCGCTGGCGGCGGCGTCCATCAGCCGGTTGGACACGAAGCCGGTGAGCCGCATGTCCTCCCAGTGGTCGTTGAGGACCAGGCCGGCGGACGCGTAGAGCGCGCCCAGGTCGCTGTTGTCGACGTGTCGGGACGCCACGCCGTCGGCGCCGAGCATGCTGCTCCAGCCGGCGCCGTGCACCGTGACGTCGATGCCGGCGGCACGCGCGTGGCGCAGGGAGCTGCGGAAGATGCCTCGTGAGTTGCCAACGAAGAGCACGTCGGCGCCGGTGTCGAACTCCGCGCGGCCGGGATGGAACAGGGTCGGGTCGGTCGCCTGCAGCAGCGGCCGGATCTCCACTCCCCACTCGGCGCCGGCTCGCTCGGACCAGCTGTGACTCGCTGCGAAGACGGCATCGAAACCGGACACCTCGTCGGCGGTGACCAGGTCGGGGTGGCTGATGATCCACTCGAGGTTCACGCAGCCGGGACGCGGCGTGACCCGGTCGAGGCCGCGGAGGACCAGGACCACGTCGTCGTAGTCGCGACTCGAGCGATGGCGCGTCTCGCGTGCGTCGACCGCGACGTGCTGGCCGCGCCGGCGTAGGGCGGCCGCGAGGGCCTCGCCGAAGTGGGTGTCGCCCCAGGCCCGGCCGGCCGGACCGACCGGTGAGGCGAGGTCGATCGCCCACCGCAACGATGGAGCGGACTCGCGCGGCTGCAGTACGGCGCGGGGGCCCAGCACGGGCTGCACCTCGGGCCCGACGGGCTGGCCCGGCAGGACGTCGTAGCGGTGGTGCAGGACGTCGAACCCGGCGGCGGCCCAGGCCTCGTCCGAGCCAGGTGGTACGCCGTCGTGCCGCTGGTCGAGGACCCGCAGCGCGGCCACCGTGGCGGCGTCGCTCGGCAGCGGGTCGCCCTTCGAGACGAACCGGGCGTCCGGGTGGAGCACGGTGCTGCCGAGACCCTCGCGGTGTGCCCGCAGGGAGAGGTCCGTCACGGAGAGGTGGTCGCACAGCGGGTCGAGACCACCGAGCCTGGCCAGGTCGTCGCCGCGCACCGCGACCACGGGTCCGGTCGCAGCCGGGAGGGCGAGCTTCGCGAGGCCCGCCGCGTCGTCGACGGCGTGGTCGTGCAGGAATGTCTGCGGGTGGACGGTGTCGGGGTCGAAGACGGCGCCTGCCGACAGCACCGAGCCGGTCGGGTCGAGCACCAGCGGCTGCCCCACCGCCTGGTCGGGGTCCGCCAGCGTGGCGGCGAACTGGACGGCGGTGGCCGCGTCGGGCTCCACCTGGCCGAGCACCAGCAGCACCCGCTCGCCCGTGGTGGCACCGAACCCCACGTTGGCGGTGGTGGCGGTGCCCCGGTCGGCCTGGATCGTCACCAGGGTCGAGCCGGGCGAGGCAGTGGTCAGCACCGAGAGCGCCACGTGCTGCCAGCGGGGGAGCCGCACGCCGACCACGACCAGCTCGAGATCGGCGGGCGAGGTCGCGGTGAGAGCGTCGGCGACGCTGCGGATCCAGCGGGCCGTCGGCCGCACCGCTCCTTGCACGGGCAGCACCACGCTGGTCCGGCCCGGCGTCCGCTTCGCGGCGGCCGCCTCCGGCCAGTCGACGAGGTGCCGCGAGGCGATGACCGAGAGCCACGCGGGCGACTCCTGCGTGCTGATCCGCGGGCCAGCGTCGTCCGCCTCGTCGTCGACGTAGTCGACGCCGATGTAGGGCACCAGGTGAAGGGCCTCGGTCTTTGCGAGCTTGAGCAGCAGGTCGTAGTCGACCCCTCGCCGCAAGGTCTCGTCGAAGCCGCCGACCGCCTCGACCAGCTCGCGTCGGACGACCAGCACGTTGAGGTCGACGTGGTTGGCGACCAGGAGGTGGCGATGGGTGCCCTCGAATGCCCGGTAGTACTCCTCGCCGTCCTTGCTGGCCCGCAGGGCCGCGTGTGCCATGCCCCAGTCGGGGTGGGACTCCAGCTCGGTGAGGACCACGTGCAGGTAGTCGGGCCGCCACTGGTTGTCGGTGTCGAGGAAGGCGACGTAGCGGCCGCGCGCACGCGCGAGGCCGGCGTTGCGGGCGGCGGAGACTCCGCGGTGCTGACCCTCGACCACCACGATCCGCTGGTCGTACGCCGCCATGCCGGTCACCACGGCCAGCGAGTCGTCGGTCGACCCGTCGTCGACGACGATCAGCTCCCAGTCCTGGTGGCTCTGCGCCTGGGCCGACTCGATCGCGGCGCGGACCACTGTGGCGCGGTTCCACAGCGGCATCACGATGCTGACCAACGGCTGCCCGTCGACGCCAGCCAGGGCCGGGCCGGTCGCCGTCAACAGGCCCTCGGGCCGGTGCGGGGTGGTCCGGGGCGCCTGCCGCCAGCCCATCTCCCTGCGCCAGCGCTTCACGGCGGCCGTGCTGGCGGCGTACACCTCGCCCAGCGTCATGGTGGGCGCGTCCGGAGCGGCCGGCAGCACCGATTCGGGCGTTGCCGCCTCCAGCCAGGCGACCAGGGGGCCGAGCTTGGCCTCGTCGAGCTCGGGCTGCGCCTCGATCATCGCGTCCAGGTCGACCAGCGGATGCGGTGAGGCCTTCCGGCGTACCCACGCGTGGTTGAGGTACCAGAGGAGCGGGTTGCGGCCCTGGGGTGGCCGGCCGAACCTCGGGTCGAGGTACTCGCCGAAGAACAGCGGATGCGGGGAGCAGCCCGGGCTGGCGAGGTAGGCGTCGGCCGCCTCGTCCAGCGAGGAGAACGTCCGGCCGAGCTGCGTCTCCACCCAGCTCTGGTCGAACAGCACGGTCTCGAGCAGCACCTTGCGACCCCGCGAGGTCAGGTTGCCACCGGGACCCGGCGCCGGCTTGCTGTCGCGGCTCCGGACCTTGCGGGCGACCCGGCGGGCGGCTCCACCGACATCAGGCGGCATTGCGGTACTCCACGAGTCGGCGCAGCGGGCGCATTGCTACCGGGGTCCGGCGGAGCTGGGCGTCCGGGCGGACGGGGTAGAGCTGCGCGGTCGAGTCGAGATAGTGACGGACCCCGTCGAACGCGTCGGGGTAGGCCCGCTCGCAGAGGCGGAGCAGCCGGTCGGCCCGCAGCCCGTAGGGGTCGTAGCGCAGTGTGTCGATCTTGACGTAGGGCAGCCGACCGCCGTCGAGCGCCGCGTCGGCGAGGCCGATGGCGGGGTTCCACGGGTCCTTCGCCTTCTGCTTCAGCCAGTCCCAGTCGCGTCGACTGCGCGGTGGCGGCAGCCGGTGGAACGACCACCATGCCACTCGCCGCTGGGCCAGCTTGCGGTCGCGCTCGTTCTCCGAGAAGTACGCCGACCAGGTGAACCCGCCAGCGGTCAGCGCCTTGGTCAGCCCGACTTCGTACTGGCTGATCACCCGGCCCCGGTCCGACACCGGTGACATGTCGTGCCAGAAGCTGGCGAACGCCTGTGACTCCACCAGCCAGGGCCGGAACGACACGAAGAAGCTCTGCACGTGCGGGTGCACCCGTTGCGATGAGGTCAGGCCCCAGAAGTCGGCAGGTCGGTCCGCCATCGTCTTGAAGATCTCGGTGTAGCTGACCAGCGGGCCGACGTAGGTGTCGTTGCAGACCACGACCTCGTCGTAGCCGCCGAGTGGCGTGGAGTCGAGGCCGGTCTTGTAGCTGAAGAAGTCGTAGCCGTAGTTGGCGCGGGGCAGCACGCGGCCGTGCTTCTCGAGCCAGACCCGGGAGGAGTCGGAGAGCTCCGCGGTGGACACGATGACCAGGTCGTCGACGGCCTCGGCGAGAGCCCCGACCTGCCGGCGGACGTGGGGAGCCACCTCGCCGCGCGGGTCGTAGTGGGCCATCACGGCCAGTCTGGTCACGGCGAGACTCTAGTCAAGGAGGTCTGCGCGCCCCGCAATCGCCGCGGCTCGGCGTCCGGCGCGCGTAACACGGAAGTAACACTCACGCGGAACTCGTTTCCTGACCGCAACACGGGGCTGCCAGCCGTGAAACCTCTGCCCAAGAGGCTTCCTGCAATCCGGGCGGAGAGCCTCGACATCGACGTCAGCGCCTTCCGCCTCCCGAGATCAAGCTCCATGGAGGTTCTGTGGACGGCTATTACGCCTTCATGCTCATCGCGACAGCGTTCGTCCTGATGATGACGGTGCCCGCGCTGGCCCTCTTCTACGGCGGCATGTCGCGGTCCAAGTCCGTGCTCAACATGATGATGATGTCGTACGTCGCGGTCGCGATCGTCGGCATCCTCTACGTCGCCTTCGGTTGGTCGATGGGCTTCGGTGGCGATGGCACGTTCTTCCACGACCCGTTCGACCTGGCGTGGCTCGACGGTGTCACCACCGACAACTACATCTACGTGATGTTCCAGGCGACCTTCGCGATCATCACCGTCGCGCTCATCAGCGGCGCGGTCGCGGACCGGATGAAGTTCTCGGCCTGGGTTGTCTTCGTCCCCCTGTGGGCGCTCCTGTGCTACTTCCCGATGGCGCACATGGTCTTCAGCTGCACCGAGGACTCGCTCATCTGTGGTCGCATCGGCGCCCAGGACTACGCGGGTGGTACCGCCGTCCACATCAACGCAGGTATGGCCGGCCTCGTGCTGGCGATCCTGATCGGCAAGCGCATCGGCTTCGGCAAGGAAGCGCTCCGACCCCACAACCTCACGCTGACCATGCTCGGCGCCGGTCTGCTGTGGATGGGCTGGTACGGCTTCAACGTCGGCTCGATCGTCTTCGGTGACGACCCCGAGACGCAGTTCTTCGCCGAGACCGGCCGCACCTTCGCCAACACCACGCTGGCGACGATGGCCGCGATCCTCGGGTGGCTGGCAATCGAGTACCTGATGCACAAGAAGGCAACGTCGCTGGGTGCCGCGTCCGGCATCGTCGCGGGCCTGGTGGCGATCACTCCCGCGTGCGGCGCGGTCGACATCGAGGGTGCCGTTGCGATCGGCGCCATCGCCGGTGGGGTCTGCGCCTGGGCAGTCGGGCTGAAGTACAAGCTCGGCTACGACGACTCGCTCGACGTGGTCGGCGTCCACCTGGTCGGCGGCATCATCGGCACCGTCCTGATCGGGGTCTTCTCCACCTCCGAGGGTGCCGGCGGGATCGACGGCCTGCTCTACGGCGGAGGCGCCACCTCGCTGGGTGACCAGTCGCTCGGTGCGCTGACTGCTGTCGGCTTCTCGGGTGTGGTCACGCTGATCATCGGCCTGGCGATCAAGTACACGATCGGTCTCCGGCTCAAGGAGGAGGACGAGGTCGAGGGCATCGACTTCGTCGCCCATGGCGAGTCGGCGTACGACATCCACACCAGCGGGGGCGGCGGCTCGAGCGTCCTCGCTGCCAAGACCGCTCCCGTTTCGGAAGGAGCATCCGTATGAAGCTCGTGACCGCGGTGATCAAGCCGCACAAGTGGGAGGACGTCCGCGAAGCCCTCGAGACCTTCGGCGTGACCGGTATGACGGTCAGCGAGGTCAGCGGCTACGGCCGCCAGAAGGGCCACACGGAGGTCTACCGGGGCGCGGAGTACGACATCGCCCTGGTGCCCAAGATCCGGATCGAGATCGTGATCGACGACGGGGATGCCGAGGACGTCATCGGCATCATCGTCAAGACCGCGCAGACCGGTCGGATCGGTGACGGCAAGGTCTGGCTCAGCCCGATCGAGACCGTGATCCGCGTCCGCACCGGAGACAAGGACGAGGCTGCTCTCTGAGCAGTTAACACTCCTGAAACAAACGACTTGGAGGGTGGTCGCCCATGACTGCCCTCCAAGTCGTCCTGCCCGATCTCACGAGCCTGGCTGCGGCCCCCTCGGCTCTCGATACGGGCGACACAGCCTGGCTTCTCGCCGCCAGCGCGCTGGTGCTGCTGATGGCACCTGGTCTCGCGCTCTTCTACGGCGGGATGGTGCGCTCGAAGAGCGTGCTCAACATGATCGTGATGACCTTCGGGTCGCTGGCCGTGATCTCGATCCTCTGGGTGCTCATCGGCTACTCGATTGCCTTCGGCGACGACGTCGGCTGGGGCCTGGTCGGGGATCCGACGCAGTACGCCGGACTGGGCCAGCTGCTCGACCCCGAGAGCAACGGGGACTCGACCGTGCCGGTGATGCTGTTCGCGGTGTTCCAGGGGCTGTTCTGCGTGATCACCGGCGCCCTGGTGTCGGGCGCGATCGCAGACCGGGCCCGGTTCGGCGCCTGGATGGTCTTCGTGGCGGTGTGGGCGCTCCTGGTCTACGCACCTATCGCGCACTGGATCTTCGACTTCTCCTCCGGCGACCACGTCGGGGGTTGGATGGCCAACAAGCTGAAGGTGATCGACTTCGCTGGGGGCACCGCGGTCGAGATCACCTCCGGAGCTTCCGCCCTGGCGCTGGCCCTCGTGCTCGGGCGGCGGATCGGCTTCGGCAAGGAGCCGATGCGGCCGCACAACCTGACCTTGGTGATGCTGGGCGCCGGCCTGCTGTGGTTCGGCTGGTTCGGCTTCAACGCCGGCTCCGCCTTGGGTGCCAACCACACCGCGGCCGTGGTCTTCACGACGACGCTCCTCGCGGGCGCCGCCGGCTCGCTGGGCTGGATCTTCGTCGAGCGTCTGCGGGACGGTCACGCGACCTCGCTGGGCGTCGCGTCCGGCCTGGTCTCCGGCCTCGTCGCCATCACCCCGTCCTGCGGGTCGCTGTCGCCGATCGGCTCCATGGTGATGGGCGCCGTCGCGGGCATGGTCTGCGCGCTCGCGGTCGGGCTGAAGTACCGCTGGGGCTACGACGACTCGCTCGACGTCGTCGGCGTCCACCTGGTCGGTGGAATGGTCGGCACGTTCGGGATCGGCCTGATCGCCACGGCGGCCGCTCCTACCGGCGTCGATGGCCTGTTCTACGGGGGCGGTGTCGACCAGCTCGGCAGGCAGCTGCTCGGCGGCGGCGCGGTGGGCGTCTACGCCTTCGTGGTCTCGGGCATCATCGGACTCGTGGTCGACAAGCTGATGGGCTTCCGGATCGACGAGGAGCACGAGGTCAGCGGGATCGACCTGATCATCCATGCCGAGACGGCGTACGACCTGCATGCCACCTCCGGAGCCCGGTCGTCGGGCTCCGGTGTCCTGGGTCAACCGAACGAGGAGAACCGATGAAGCTGGTCACCGCGGTCGTCAAGCCGCACAAGTGGGAGGACGTCCGGGTCGCGCTCGAGGGCGTCGGGGTCACGGGCATGACCGTGAGCGAAGTCAGCGGCTACGGCCGGCAGAAGGGCCACACCGAGGTCTACCGTGGCGCCGAGTACGACATCGCCCTGGTGCCGAAGATCCGGCTCGAGATCGCGGTCAACGACGCCGACGTCGAGACCGTGGTCACCACCATCACCAACAGCGCCCACACCGGGCGGATCGGTGACGGCAAGGTCTGGGTCTCGCCGCTGGAGTCGGTGGTGCGGGTCCGCACCGGCGACCGCGACGACGCCGCGATCTGACCCAAGGAGTCACCTGAGGCCATGACCGCACCGGAGCGCTCCGCGCGGACCGACGCCGCCGACGCGCTCTGCGCTTCGGCGTACGACGGGTGCGGAGGGCCGGAGGTGGGTGCGGCGCTGGTCGCGGTCGGTGGCTACGGCCGGGCGGAGCTCGCGCCGCACTCCGACCTCGACGTGGTCCTGGTGTCCGACGAGGGAGTCGACCTCGGCTCGGTTGCCGAGAAGGTCTGGTACCCGATCTGGGACTCGGGGTCGCAGCTGGACCACTCGGTGCGCACGCTGCCCGAGATGGTGACCACCGCCGATGCCGACCTGCGCGTCGCCTCCGGGCTGCTCGACATCCGTCACCTGGCCGGCGACCCCAACCTGACGCTGCGGCTGCGCACCACGATGCTTGCCCAGTGGCGGCGCACCGCGAAGGAACGGCTACCCGACTTGCACGCGATGGTGCGCGCACGGCACGAGCTGATCGGCGAGCTGGCCCACGTGTCGGTGCCCGACCTCAAGGAGGCCGAGGGCGGCCTCCGCGACGCGACCATGCTCAAGTCGCTCGTGGCGACCTGGCTGGTCGACGTACCGCACACCGAGCTGGAGAGCGCGCGCCAGGCATTGCTCGACGTGCGCGACCTGCTGCACGCGATCGCCGGCAGGGCCACCGACCGGATCGCCCCTGAGATGTGGTCGGAGCTCGCGGCGGCTCTCGAGACGGGCGAGGGCGAGCCGGGGGAGCGCGCAGCCCAGGTGCACGTGCGGGAGCTCGGACGCCGGATCACGCACCTGTCCCGGCTCACCTGGCGCCGCGTGGACGACGTACTCACCAGACCGGAGTCGCCGAAGACCGCGCGGAAGCCGTCACTGGAGCCCCTGGCCTCGGGCGTGGCCCTCGCCCGCGGCGAGGTGGTGCTCGACCGGACCGCGCGCCCCGCGGATGATCCGGCACTCTTGCTGCGCGCCGCCACCGCGGCCGCGGAGCAGGACGCGGTGCTGGCGCCCCCTACCGCGGCGCGGCTGGTGCGTGAGTGCCCGCCGCTGCCCGACCCCTGGCCCGCCGAGGCGCGCCACCTCCTGGTCCGGCTGCTCGCATCGGGGCGCGGACTGCTCGGGGTGTGGGAGACCCTCGAGGAGACCGGAGCCCTGGGCGGCTTCCTGCCCGAGTGGGAGCGGATCCGGCTGCTGCCGCACGCCTCGGTGATCCATCGGTTCACGGTCGACCGCCACGTGGTCGAGACCTGCATGGAGGCATCGACCCTGATCCGGGCGGTCGCACGGCCCGACGTCCTCATGGTCGCGGCACTGCTGCACGACATCGGCAAGGGCAGCCTGACCGAGCACAGCGTGGCCGGCGAGCCCGTGGCCCGCGCGATCGCCACCCGGATGGGATTCGAGGCAGGGTCGGTCGACCTGATCGCCTTGCTCGTGCGCTGGCACCTGCTGCTGGCCGAGACCGCGACCACGAGGGACCCCGATGATCCAGCGACCGTCGACGTGGTCACGTCGAAGATCGGCACGTCGGAGGCGCTCTCGCTGCTGGTCGCGCTCACCGAGGCCGACGCCAAGGCGACGTCGGCCAAGGCCTGGTCCTCCTGGCGGTCCGGCCTGATCCGCGATCTCGGGCGCCGGGCCCACGCCGCTCTCGACAGCGGCGTGTCGCTGCCGCCGATCGTCGCCGACGAGCTACCGATTCCCAAGGATCTGCGCCCCGACTCGGTGTCGATCTCGGTGGAGCCGGTGCCCGACGGGGCCAGGGTGACCACCATCGCCATCGACCGAGTTGGGCTGCTGGCCGACTTCGCCGCGATGTTCGCGCTCAACCGCAGCCCCGTACGCGCGGCGCGGGTCTGGTCGCAGGGTGAGCACGGCATCTCGGTGTGGGAGATCGCCGACGAGCACCTCGACGCCGCGATCCTGCGCACCAAGTACGACGCTGTGGCCGGCGGACGCGTCGACCCCGACGACCGTCTCGGCCGGATGCCGGTGGGCGGCCTCGCACCGACCGTGGTCATCCGCCCGGAGGCGAGCGACCAGGCGACCGTGCTGGAGGTGCGGACCGGGGACCGCCCCGGTGTCGTCTACCTCGTCTGCCGCGCGCTCGCCGATCTCGACGTGGCGGTCCGTTCGGCCCACGTCGACACACTCGGCCCCCAGGCGGTCGACGTCTTCTACCTCCAGGAGGCCTCGGCCGGGGCCCTGTCCGAGACGCGGGCGGCCCAGGCGGCCCACGCCGTGCGTGAGGTGCTGTCCGGCGACTAGTGCGGCGTCCGATCCACCAGAGCTCGACCACGGTCCGAGGGTGTGTGGGCCACGGTTAGGCTTGGGGCCAACCGTTTCGACTTCGAGGACTCTCTTGTTCGCCACACTTTCCGACCGCCTCGCCGACACCTTCAAGAACCTGCGGGGCAAGGGCCGGCTCTCCGAGGCCGACATCGACGCCACCGCGCGCGAGATCCGGATCGCGCTGCTGGAGGCGGACGTCGCGCTGCCCGTGGTCAAGGAGTTCGTGGCTGCGGTCAAGGAGCGGTCCCGGGGCGAGGAGGTCAGCGGCGCGCTGAACCCTGCCCAGCAGATCATCAAGATCGTCAACGACGAGCTGGTCGAGATCCTCGGCGGCGAGACCCGGCGCCTGCGCTACGCCAAGTCCGGGCCGACCGTGATCATGCTCGCTGGCCTCCAGGGCGCCGGCAAGACGACGCTGGCGGCCAAGCTGGCGCTCTGGCTCAAGGAGCAGGGCAAGCAGCCCGTGCTGGTCGCGGCCGACCTGCAGCGCCCCAACGCGGTCAACCAGCTCCTGGTCAACGGCGAGCGGGCCGGCGTACCCGTCTTCGCGCCGGAGCCGGGCAACGGCGTCGGCGATCCGGTCGCCGTGGCCCGCGAGTCGCTCGAGGAGGCCAAGCGCAAGCTCTACGACGTCGTCATCGTCGACACCGCCGGCCGGCTCGGCATCGATGCCGAGCTGATGCAGCAGGCCGCTGACATCCGAGATGCGGTGCAGCCCGACGAGGTGCTGTTCGTCGTCGACGCGATGATCGGTCAGGACGCCGTCAACACGGCCCTTGCGTTCCTCGAGGGCGTCGGCTTCGACGGTGTCGTCCTCACCAAGCTCGACGGCGACGCCCGGGGTGGTGCCGCGCTGTCGATCCGCTCGGTCACCGGCAAACCGGTGATGTTCGCGAGCGCGGGGGAGAAGCTCACCGACTTCGACGTCTTCCACCCCGACCGGATGGCTGGCCGGATCCTCGACATGGGCGACATGATGACGCTCATCGAACAGGCTGAGAAGTCGTTCGACCAGGAGAAGGCGCTCGACGCCGCGCGCAAGCTGAGCGGCGACGGGGAGTTCACCCTCGACGACTTCCTGGAGCAGATGCAGCAGGTCCGCAAGCTCGGCTCGATGAGCAAGATCCTCGGGATGCTGCCCGGCATGGGGCAGATGCGCGAGCAGCTCGAGAACTTCGATGAGCGAGAGATCGACCGGATCCAGGCCGTCATCCAGTCGATGACCCCGACCGAGCGGGCCAACCCCAAGCTGATCGACGGATCCCGTCGGGCCCGGATCGCCAAGGGCTCCGGCCGCCAGGTCTCCGACGTCAACTCGCTCGTCGACCGCTTCTTCGAGGCGCGCAAGATGATGCTGCAGATGGCCCGCGGTGGCGGCATGCCCGGGATGCCGGGGATGCCTGGCATGGGTGCCCCAGGCGGCGCCAAGCGAGGCAAGGCCAAGCCGCAGCCAAAGAAGGGCAAGGGTCGTCGCGTCTCCGGCAACCCCGCCAAGGCGGCGCAGGAAGCGGCCGCTGAGCTGGAGAAGCAGAAGGCCGCGAAGGCAGGCGCCAACCCGTTCGCCGTCCCGGACGGCGAAGAGGTCGACTACGAGAGGGCCGCCGCGAACCTCGACCTACCGAAGGACTTCTCGAAGTTCCTGAAGTGACCCAGCACCGACGTCGCTGATCGCGAAAGCCACGTGGGCGCTGGTTTCAGATCACCTCGACGGCCTGCTGTGGATCGGTCCGCTGGCGGTCAGCTCACCGTCACGCAGACGGCCCTAACGACGAGGTTGTTAGGGCCTCCGGAGCCGTTGGAGCCGTAGCCGGCGACTTGCGTTTGGCCGATGCGGGATCCGGTGGGGCTGCCAACGTTGAAGGCCCAGTCCACGCTGCCACCGATTGCCTTCTTGCCGGCCGGGCAGTTGGCGATGGCCTGCCCGGAGGTGTTGTTGGGCACGTTGTCATCGCTCACCGACACGATCTCGTAGTTGGTGACACCGGCCGGGCCAACGGCCCCGGCGGGCCCGGTACCTCCGGCGGGTCCGGTAGCTCCGGCGGGTCCGGTAGCTCCGGCGGGTCCCGTAGCTCCGGCGGGTCCAGTAGCTCCGGCGGGTCCAGTAGCTCCAGTGAGCCCGGTAGCCCCGATGGGTCCGGCAGGTCCTGGCGGACCAGTGAGACCGGTGGGTCCGGTGGGTCCGGTAGGTCCTTGCTGGTTCCAGGTCACCACTGTCTCGGCGGATCCGCACGTGACCTTGGCGGCGTCGATGACTCGCAATGCCCCGGAGGTCTTGTTCACGCAGCCGGTGAATGTCCCATCGGCGGCAGGGATGCTGGCCAGTGCGTAGCCGCCGAACGCGAACGCGATCGCGATCGCCGCGACGATGAGCGCCGCGGGGCGGCCGGTCAACCTGTGTTTGAGTCCCATGTCTCCTGCTCTCTTTGACCCCCGCCCCAACACAATGTCAGCGCCAACATCGTCTGTCATCAGATTCACGGGGCCGCCCGCCACCACGTGGCTTCCCCGTGGCGAGGTTTGCCGGGGGGTGCGCCGGGGGAGTCTTGCCGGCATGGGTGACGAGTACGACGGCCTGCAGTCGTTGATCGACAAGGTCGTGGAGGAGGCGTGCTACTCCGAGCTGAAGGTGTACGGCTGGTACCCGGACGGCTCGGGCAACGTCATCTACAGCGTGGTGGGCCTCGGCGGGGGGACGTCGACGACCGCGGCCGGTCCGGGGCACGGACACCCCGACGACCTGGTCGCTCCCAACGGCAACTACATCGACCAGACGGGCAACGGCCTCGGCGCGCCGGCGACCCTCGGCCAGCTCTACGCGCACTGGGAGTCGGTCATCCCGCCGGTCTTCGAGCCGTTCCTGGGCCTTCCGAAGCCCGACAACTTCCAGGACCTCGCCGACGAGGTCCGAGGCGCCCTCGCGCAGCTGTCCACCGAGGGCAACACCGGGTCGGGGACGAGCACGTCGGCTGGCGACAGCGCCCACATCGACTACGAGGGCAACTCCACCATCGGACTGGCCAACCAGGTGGCCCAGACCCTCAACACGTGGCAGGGCGCGGCCGCGGCCTCGTTCGCGACCTACCTCAACCTCTTCCAGCAGGTTGTCGGCAACCAGGCCCTGGCCGCCGAGGTGCTCCGGATGACGCTCCTGATGGAGAAGGAGATGTGGACCCGGATGCGGGCCGATGTGGTGACCTTCGCCAAGAACGCCGCGAGCGCCTACCGCGAAGCGCAGGGCTTCACCTCGGGCGACCTCAAGGCGTTCCTCAAGGTCGCCGGCTCGGTCAACACGATCCTGGGCTGGTTCCCGGCGTTCAAGGCCGCGAGCACAGCCGCCGGGAAGGCCCTCACCGTGAGCGGCCTGATCGTCGACACCTTCGCCGGCAAGGAGCCGGAGCCCAACGAGCTCGGTGCCCGCCACTTCGCCGATATCCTCCCCAAGATGAAGTCGCACGCAACGGAGCTCGAGGAGACGTCGAAGACGGTTGAGGGCGACATCCAGAAGAGCCTCCAGAACCTCAAGACACACGTCACCGAGGCACCGCCTGCCCGCTCCGACTGCAGCCGGGACCAGGAGTCCTTCCGCCTCGACCGGCCCGACGGCTACAGCGCCAGCTCGACGTCCGACTTCATCTATCCGGACGTGATCGTGAACCCGGAGAACGTGCGCAAGGCGGCCTGGATGCTCGACGCCAACCTCGCTCCCGAGATGACCAGCGCCGGCACTCACCTCAACGACGGCGACGAGGCGTGGCCGTGGTGGCGCGACGGCGACGGCGTCGGCGTGGGGTCGTGGGGCTGCTACAGCGACTACAGCGCCGCGTCGTACGCCCTCGAGAAGGAGATCGTCGAGACGTCGAACGAGATGTTGTGGGCGGCGGAGATGCTCCGTGCGGTCGCGGCCGACCTCGACAACACCGACAACACCGTCGGGGACACCTTCGGCGACGTCCGCACGAAGATCGACACCTACGACCATCCGACCTACCCCACGCCCACCTACTCCGGTAACCACAGACACAACGAGTGACGAAGACCCTCGTGGTCGACGGCGCCAATGTGGTGGGCAGCCGGCCGGACGGATGGTGGAAGGACCGGGCCGGTGCGGCCCGGCGCCTGCACGAACAGCTGATGGTCGCCGACATCCCCTACGACGACGTGGTGCTGGTGCTCGAGGGTGCCGCGAAGGGCGGGGTCGCGGCCGGTCGCGACGCCCACGTGCGCACGGTGCATGCCCGGGGGAGCGGCGACGACACGATCGTGGCCGAGGCCATGGCGGCGTCCGAAGGTGGCGCACAGGTCGCGGTGGTGACCGCCGACCGGGTGCTGCAGGCGCGAGTAGCGCGCTGGGCGGGCACCGCCCTCAGGCCGTCGTGGCTGCTCGACCGGCTCTCCTAGACAGCGACTGACGCGCGAGCGATCGCCAGGGCTACCGCGCCGACCACTTCGGCGCGGTAGCCGAGCTCGCCGGCGACGACGCGAACGACAGCCGCCGTGTCCGGCTGGGCGTAGCGGTCGATCGAGGCCCGGATCCCGTCGACCAGGGACGCCGATGGGCCGAGCGCGCCGCCGACGACCACGAGCTCCGGGTTCAGGCTGTTGGCGAGGTCGGCCAGGGCGCGCCCCACGATCCGGCCGGCATCGCTGAGCACCCGGCGGACGGCGGTGTCGCCGGCGGCGTCCAGCTCGAGCACGTGGTCGGTGGAGAGCTCTTCGTCGTACGCCGGCTGTAGCAGCCCGATCAGACGAGGCGCCGCCACCACGGTCTCGAGACAGCCGCGGTTGCCGCACCGGCAGACGTGGCCGTCCTCGCCCACCTGCACGTGGCCGATCTCGCCGGCGATGCCGCTGGCACCGCGGTGCAGCCGGCCACCCAGGACGATGCCGGCGCCCAGACCGCTCGCGATCTTCAGGTAGAGCATGTCGCTCGTGCCCCGCGCGACTCCGTGGTTGAGCTCGGCCAGGGCGCCGAGGTTGGCGTCGTTGTCGGCGAAGACCGGCGCGCCGAGCCGTCTTTCCAGCTCCTCGCCCGGTTGCAGCCCGCGCCAGCCGGGCAGGATCCCGGCGCTGACCTTGGCCGAGCGGCGGTCGAGCGGCGCCGGAACGCACATGCCGACCGCCTGCAGGTCGGTCATGGCCAGGCCCGCAGCGGGGATGGCTGCCCGCACCATCCGCGCGGCCCGGTCGAGGGTCTCGATGCCCTGAGAGTCGACGTCGACCAGCGCGACCTCCTCGGCGAGCACCTGGCCGGTGCGGTCGGCGACCGCGACCCGGAGGTGCCCGTGGCCGACATCGACGCCGGCCACCCCACCGGTCGGAGCGCTGAGTCGCACCAGCACCGGCGGCCGCCCGCTGCCGCCCTTGTGGGGACGGCCGCGGTCGGTGGTCTCGGTGATCCGGCCGGCGCCGATCAGCTCCGTGACCAGGCTCGACACCGTGGTGCGGGACAGGCCCGTGCCGCGGGCCAGGTCGGCCCGGCTCATCGGGCCTTCACTGGCGAGCATGGTGGTGATCGAGCGGCGGTTGGCGACCCGTAGCCGCTCAAGGGATCCGGGACTGCCCATGCCGCGGAAGCGTAGACCAATTAGTGCGCAAGCCAAACGAAAGAATCGGCTCAACGCCATCTTTACGCATTGACCGTGAGGAACCTCGGTTCCTACGTTGACGGAGCGCGCATGTCGCGCCCCGGTCTCGACCACGAGGCCCGGGACAACTTGGCTCGGGCAAGGAGTTCCACCAGATGTCTGTGCACCCACCACCACGCCGCCACGCGCGGCGGCTCGCCGTGCTCGGCGCGGCCCTGTCATCGGTCCTCGCCGTCACGCTCGTCCAGGCCTCCGGCGAGGCCACGCCGGCGCCGGCCGAACGATCAACCGGCACGCCGGCCTACCTGAACGCCCGACTCTCGGCCGAGGACCGGGTCGCCGACCTGCTCGACCGGATGACCCTGGCGGAGAAGGTCGGGCAGATGACCCAGGCCGAGCGGATCGACGTAGCCGAGGATCCGTCTCTGATCGCCACCTACCACCTCGGCAGCGTCCTGTCCGGTGGCGGCTCGGTGCCCGAGTCGAACACCCCTACGGGGTGGGCGGACATGGTCGACACGTTCCAGGAAGCCGCGCTCGGTGACCGTCTCGGCATCCCGCTGCTCTACGGCGTCGACGCGGTCCACGGTCACGCCAACCTGCTCGGCGCGACCGTCTTCCCGCACAACATCGGGCTGGGCGCGACCCGCGACCCGCAGCTGCTGGAGAAGATCGGCCACATCGTCGCGGAGGAGACCCGCGCGTCCGGACCGAACTGGAACTTCTCGCCCTGTGTCTGCGTCGCCCGCGAAGACCGGTGGGGCCGGACCTACGAGTCGTTCGGAGAGTCGCCGGCCCTGGTCCAGTCGCTCGAGACCGTGATCGACGGTCTTCAGGGAAGGCCGGGGCAGCTGGACCGCCCGGACCGCATCTTGGCCACGGCCAAGCACTACGCCGGCGACGGGCTGACCACGTTCGGCACCCCGGACGGCGACTACACGGTCGACCAGGGCATCGACCAGGTGTCCCGGGCCGACTTCGACAGGCTCGCGCTCTCGCCGTACCCGACGGCAATCGACAGGCACCACGTCGGATCCGTGATGCCGTCGTTCTCGAGCGTCGACTGGACCGACGACGGCCTCGGCAACCCGATCAAGATGCACGGCAACCAGGAGCTGATCACCGACGTCCTCAAGGGCGAGCTCGGCTTCGACGGGTTCGTGATCTCGGACTGGCGAGGCATCCACCAGCTGCCCGGCGACTACCGCGCCCAGGTGAAGACCTCGGTGATGGCCGGCATCGACATGTTCATGGAGCCCACCACCACGGAGGCCGTGGGCTACCAGCAGTTCATCGAGACGCTGATCTCGCTGGTCGAGGACGGCGAGGTGCCGATGTCGCGGATCGACGACGCGGTCTCGCGGATCCTGACCAAGAAGTTCGAGCTGGGCCTGTTCGAGAAGCCGCTCACCGACCGCCGGCACATCGGCGACATCGGCAGCAGGGAGCACCGGGCGGTTGCCCGCCGCGCGGTCGCCGACTCGCAGGTGCTGCTGACCAACGAGCACCGCACGCTGCCGCTCAAGGCGAACAAGAAGGTGTACGTCGCCGGCAGCAACGCCGACAACATCGGCAACCAGGCCGGCGGCTGGACGCTCACCTGGCAGGGCGGGTCGACGAACGTGATCCCGGGCGACACCATCCTCGAGGGCATCCAGAAGACGGCCAAGTCCGATGTGACCTTCAGCGAGACCGCGAGCGCGCCGGTGCCGCGGAACGCGGCGGGTGTGGTCGTGGTCGGGGAGACGCCCTACGCCGAGGGCTTCGGCGACGTAGGCGGGCCGCAGTGGGCCTACGACCCGGGTGACAACGGGGTGCCGCGTCCGCCGAAGACGATGGAGCTGAGCCAGGCGGACACCGTCGCGATCCGCACCGTCTGCGCCCGCGCCGCCAGCTGCACGGTGCTGGTGGTCTCGGGTCGCCCGATGGTGATCCCGCCGGAGCTGCTCAGCCAGATCGACGCGCTGGTCGCGTCCTGGCTGCCGGGCAGCGAGGGCCGCGGTGTGGCCGACGTGCTGTTCGGGAAGCGTCAGTTCACCGGCAAGCTGCCGGTCAGCTGGCCGCGCTCGGTGGCCCAGGAGCCGATCAACATCGGCGACGCCAGCTACGACCCGTTGTTCCGGTTCGGGTTCGGCCTGCGGACCTAGCCCACAACCGCTGACCCGTCAGAAACTTTCTGACGGGTCAGCGCTTGTACGGTCGGGGGCATGACGGTGCTGAGGTTCTCCGGACCGGTCCTCCCCGACGGTGAGACGCGTGAGCTGTACGTCGTCGACGGGCGGATCACCTACGAGCGGCAGAGCGGCGCCGAGTCCGCCGGCGAGGGCTGGATCGTGCCCGGCCTGGTCGACGCGCACTGCCACATCGGTCTCGACGACGACGGGCCGGCGACCGACCAGGAGGCCGAGGAGCAAGCGGTCCTCAACCGCGACGCCGGCACGCTGCTGATCCGCGACTGCGGCTCCGCGCTCGACACGTCCTGGATCCACGACCGCGAGGACCTGCCGCGACTGATCCGCGCCGGGCGACACATCGCCCGCACCAAGCGCTACATCCGCAACTACGCCCACGAGGTCGAACCCGACGAGGTGACGGCCTACGTCGCCCAGGAGGCGCAGAGTGGCGACGGCTGGGTGAAGCTGGTCGGCGACTGGATCTCGCGCGACGACGGAGACCTGGCGCCTTCGTGGCCCGCGGAGACCTTCGCCGCGGCGATCGCCACCGCCCACGAGCACGGCGCGAGAGTGACCGCGCACTGCTTCGGTGAGGCGGTGCTGCCCGGCCTGATCGATGCGGGCATCGACTGCGTCGAGCACGGCACCGGTCTCTCCGAGAGCCTGATCGGCGCGATGGTCGAGAAGCAGATCGCGCTCGTGCCGACCGTGATGCAGATCGAGAAGTTCCCGGAGTACGCCGAAGCGGGGGCGGAGCGGTTCCCGAAGTACTCGACGCACATGACCGACCTCTACGCCCGACGTCGCGACACCGTGATGGCGGCGTACGAGGCGGGAGTCGAGCTGTACGCCGGTTCCGACGGGGGCGGCGTCGCCAAGCACGGCAACCTGGCCGGCGAGATCGTCGCGATGGTCGACCTCGGGCTGCCGGCCGACTACGCACTCGGCGCCGCTTCGTGGCGCGCCCGGGACTGGCTCGGGTGGAACACCGACCTGGCGGAGGGCGCTCCCGCGGACTTCGTGGTCTACGACCGCGACCCGCGGACCGACCTGTCCGCGTTGTTCGACCCGACCAGAATCGTGCTTCGCGGAAAGGTGGTGGCCTGATGTCCGGGCCCTCGATCACACTCGGCACCCTGTGCCTCGACTGTCAGGACGCCCAGGCGGTGGCCCGCTTCTACGGCCACCTGCTCGGCTGGGAGCCGACGTTCGTCGAGGACAACTGGGTCCTCATGCGGAACCCCCACGGCGGTGTGGGGCTCTCGTTCCAGGCCGAGTCCGGCTACGTCGAGCCGACCTGGCCGGAGTCGCCAGGTGACCAGCAGAAGATGATGCACCTCGACGTGCAGGTGGTCCCGGCCGACGGAGGCGACCCGTCCGGCCCGGCCGGCCAGGCGGCGCTGGACGCGGCCGCGGAGGTCGCGCTCAAGGGTGGCGGCCGGCTGGCGGCGTACCAACCGCGCGAGGACCTCCGGATCATCCTGGATCCGGCGGGCCATCCGCTCTGCTTGTTCCTCCACTGAGGGTCGGATGCGTCACTGCGGAGCGGGCACGTTCCGCGGTCGTCCGGTCGCGTAGAGGATCCCGATCAGGACCAGCAGCACGAAGCCACCACCACACAGCGCGAGCGGGATCAGGATGCCGGCCGCCAGGCCACCGAAGAACTTCCCGAACTGCGGTGCCGGCCCGATCTGGATCTCGCCGCCGGTCGCGTGGCAGGTCACCTCGAGGTCGCCGGAGCCGGGGTCGAACGTGTCGGCGCCCTCCCACTCGCCAGATCCGACATCCTTGAGGTAGTCGACCTCCAGCCCCTTGAAGTCGACGTCCTCTCCGTTCGCGGTGTCGATGATCGAGCAGGTCTGGGGTTCGCCAGGATGGACCCACACCATCCGGTCCCCGGCGTCCACAGAGATGACATGGCTCTCTCCGTCGGCCTGGATGGTGGCGTCGACGTCTGTGAACGTGGTCACCGTCTGGATGATCAGCAACACACCGATCGCCAGGCCCGCCAGCACCATCAGGGTGCCGAGCGCGAACCACCAGGCGCTCGGCCGCCGACGGCTCGGCACCGGCTTCTGGTACGCCGGATAGACGGGCGGGGGCTGGTAGGGCTGGCCGTACGGAGGTGGCGGCGTACTCACGGCATCAGTATCTCGTTCGCGCAACGGCTGTCACTGACCCAGACTGACGAAATGACGATCGCCGACCTCTTCGCCCCGCTGGGCGTACGGATCGTGGCCGGGCCGCTGGAGCTGCGCGGCCTCACCGACGACGATCTCGTCGAGCTCGCCGCACTGGCGGGGCGAGGGATCCACCCGCGCGACCGGATGCCGTTCTTGTTCCCGTGGACAGATGCTCCGGCCGGTGACCTGGCGCGCAACACCGCCCAGTACCACTGGCGGACCCGCGTGGAGTTCTCCCCGGCGCGGTGGGACCTCAACCTCGGCGTCTGGCGCGACGACGTCCTGCTCGGCACCCAGGGCGTGAGCACGACGGACTTCCTGACCACGAGGACCGGCGAGACCGGGTCGTGGCTGGGGCAGGAGCACCAAGGACGGGGCGTCGGTACGGCGATGCGGCAGGCCATGTGCGCCTTCCTCTTCGACCATCTCGACTTCGCCGAGGTCACCTCGGGCGCGTTCACTGACAACCCCGCGTCGTTGGCGGTCTCCCGCAAGGTCGGCTACCAGGAGAACGGTCGCCGCCGCCTCGAACGCCGTCCCGGGGAGCTCGCCGTGAACGTCGGCCTGGTGCTGACTCCAGAGACCTTCGTCCGCGGCGCGCACGACCTCGTCGTGGAGCGCGTCGGGCCGCTGCGCAGCCTGATCGGGCTCGATTCGGACGAGTCGGCCGACTCTGGCACAATCGGCGGCTGAGTCCTGCGGGTCCGGCCCCTCTCATCCGGACCGCGCGTGGCCCATCGAAGACCAGACCTGGTGTCCCCACGCCGGTGGCGGTTCTTCACCACACACGAGTTCCGAGGAGACACCACAGCTGTGGCAGTCAAGATCCGTTTGAAGCGCCTGGGCAAGGTCCGGGTGCCGCAGTACCGCATCGTCGTCGTCGACTCGCGCAAGAAGCGCGACGGCAAGGTGATCGAGGAGATCGGCAAGTACCACCCCAAGGAAGACCCGAGCGTCATCACGGTCGTCTCCGAGCGGGCGCAGTACTGGCTCGGGGTCGGCGCGCAGCCGTCCGAGGCCGTGCACAAGCTCCTCCGGATCACCGGCGACTGGCAGAAGTTCAAGGGCCTGCCGGGCACCGAGGGCACCCTCCGGGTGGCCGAGCCCAAGCGCGACAAGCTCGAGGTCTTCAACGAGGCCCTCAAGGACGGCGCCAACGAGCCCAAGGCCGGCGCGGTGACGAAGAAGGCCGCCGCGAAGAAGGCCGCCCCGGTGGAGGAAGCTCCGGCTGAGGAGGCTCCCGTCGAGGAGGCTCCCGTCGCCGAGGTCCCCGTCGAGGAGGCCCCGGTCGCCGAGGCTCCCGTCGAGGAGGCCCCGGTCGCCGAGGCTCCCGTCGAGGAGGCTCCCGCCGAGGTTCCCGTGGACGAGACCCCGGAGGGCGCGGCCGCTGACGCCGAGACCGCCGAGGCCAAGACCGAGCCCGGAAACTGACGCCCGTGCTGGCAGACGCTCTCGAGCACCTGGTCCGCGGGGTCGTCGACAACCCCGATGACGTCACCGTCCGCGACAAGCAGCTGCGGCGCGGCTCGATCCTCGAGGTCCGGGTGCACCCCGACGACCTCGGGAAGGTGATCGGTCGCAACGGCCGGACGGCGACCGCCTTCCGGACCGTGGTCAACGCGCTCGCAGGCAAGGGCGGCGCGCGGATCGACTTCGTCGACGTCGACCGACGCCGCTGACTTGAGCGACTCCGCCGGCCAACAGGTGGAGGTCGTGGTCGGCCGGATCGGCAAGGCCCACGGCCTTCGCGGTGAGGTCACCGTGGACGTCAGGACAGACGAACCCGAACGCCGGTTCGCGACGGGTGCCGCGCTTCGCGCGCAGGCACCCCGCGGGTCGGCGTTCGGCCTGTCCACGCTGACCGTGGCCGCTAGCCGGTGGCACTCGTCCCGGCTGCTGGTGAGGTTCGAGGAGCTGAGCGGTCGCGACGCGGCCGAGTCCGCCCGCGGCGTGACGCTCAACGCCACCATCGCCGCGGACGAGACGCCCGACGACCCCGACGAGTTCTACGACCACCAGCTGATCGGCCTCACCGCGTACGACGAGGACGAGCGGCTCTTGGGCGAGGTGAGCGCCGTGGTCCATGGCGGGGCCCAGGACCTGCTCACCATCCGCACGCCCGACGGGCGAGATGCCCTGGTGCCGTTCGTCAAGGCGCTGGTGCCCAGCGTCGACCTGGCCGCGGGACGGGTCGTCGTGGCCGACCGGCCCGGGCTGGTCACCCCGCTGCCCGAGGATGCCTGACGTGCGCCTCGACTACGTCACGATCTTTCCCGACTACTTCGCGCCGCTGACCCTCTCGCTGCCCGGCAAGGCGGCGGAGGGGGGCTTGATCCAGGTTGTCGTCCACGACCTGCGGCAGTGGACGCACGACCGGCACCGCACGGTCGACGACACGCCGTACGGCGGCGGCGCAGGCATGGTGATGACGCCGGAACCGTGGGGGGAGGCGTTCGACGAGCTGGGCATCGAAGGATCCGTCGTGGTCGTGCCGACGCCTTCGGGAGAGCCGTTCACGCAGGCCGTTGCTCGGGAGCTGGCCACCCGGGAGCGGCTGGTCTTCGCCTGTGGTCGCTACGAGGGGATCGACCAGCGCGTCGTCGAGCACGCGGCCGATCGCGCCGAGGTGCGCGAGATCTCCGTAGGCGACTACGTCCTCAACGGCGGCGAGGTCGCCGCGCTGACGATCACCGAGGCAGTGGTGCGCCTGCTGCCCGGCTTCATGGGTAATGCCGAGTCGCTGACCGAGGAGTCCCACGAGGACGGCCTCCTCGAATACCCCGTCTACACCAAGCCGGCCACCTGGCGTGGTCTCGACGTGCCCGAGGTCCTCCTGTCGGGCGACCACGGCCGGATCGCCGAATGGCGGCGCGAGCGCGCCAGGGAGCGTACGGCGGCACGCCGACCCGACCTGCTGCGGCCCTCGTCGCTCCTCGAAGGCTTCGAGCTGCTGCCGGTGCGGCCGTCGGATGCCGGCGAGCTGCTGACGCTGCAACGCGCGTGCTGGCTGCAGGAGGCTCAGGACAACCCCGGCGTCGCGATCCCGGCGCTGCAGGAGTCGCTCGACGACGTCCGGGAGTGGATCGGTCGTGGGGTGGTGCTCGTGGTGCGCAGCGACGGGCGCCTGGTGGGCGCGGTCCGGGCCGCGCGCCGTGGGGACGCCTGGGACATCGGGCGCGTGATGGTGGCTCCCGACCTGCAGGGCCGGGGACTAGGCCGCCTGCTTGTTGGCGCGGATCGAGGAGGCGGCGCCGGCCGACGTGACGTCGTACGAGCTGTTCACCGGAGCGGGCAGCGCCCGCAACCAGCGCATGTACAAGAAGGCCGGCTACCGCCTCGTCGGCGAGCTCGAGCCCGGGGTGGTCCGGATGACCAAGAGGATTTCAGTGCGCTGACCCCGCTGTGGCAGAATCGCTCCTCGGCCCAGTCGGCCGAAGGACCGCCTCGAGGAACACACGGGGAGTCTGCGTCGGGCACCTGCCACGGAGGGTGCCTCACGCCGCCGGCCAGCAGGACTGGACCTACAGCTGAACACATCCAATACCGCGGCTGATCTGTGGCAATCGCGAGGAGAAACAATGAGCAACGTGATTGCCGATCTCGGCAACGCCCGCAAGCGCGACGACGTACCCGCCTTCCGTGCGGGCGACAACGTCAAGGTCCACGTCAAGGTCGTCGAGGGCAACCGCTCCCGCGTCCAGATCTTCCAGGGCGTCGTGATCCGGATCCACGGTTCGGGCATCGGCCGCACCTTCACCGTCCGCAAGGTCTCTTTCGGCGTCGGCGTCGAGCGCACCTTCCCGCTGCACTCCCCGATCTTCGAGGAGATCGAGATCGTCAGCCGCGGTGACGTCCGTCGCGCGAAGCTCTACTACCTCCGCAACCTGCGCGGCAAGGCGGCCAAGATCAAGGAACGCCGCGAGGACTGAGCCGGTCCCCGGACCGTAGCCACCGCGTACCTACACTCACCGAGTGACCACCGACGACACGCGCCCTGAGCTGGGCGACGCCGTCCACGTGACCGACTCGGCCGCGGAACCTCCGTCCGACGCCGAGGACGCGCCCGACGAGACTCCGCGCAAGCGCAAGCACCTCCCGATCTGGCAGGAGACCCTCCTGCTCCTCGGCACCGCGCTGGTGCTGGCGATCGTGATCAAGGCGCTGTTCGTCCAGGCGTTCTACATCCCGTCGGAGTCGATGGAGCCCGGGCTCGTCGAGAACGACCGGATCCTGGTGCAGAAGGTCTCCTACTGGTTCGGCGGCTCGCCCGAGCGCGGTGACGTCGTGGTCTTCAAGGATCCCGGCGGCTGGCTCGCGCCGACCGAGGACGTCGGCCCGGGCAACCCCGTGACCGAGGTGATGGCCAAGATCGGGCTCTATCCCTCCGGCGGCCACCTGGTGAAGCGCGTGATCGGCGTGGCCGGCGACACGATCGTGTGCTGCGACGACCAGGGTCGCCTGGTCGTCAACGGCAAGCCGCTCGACGAGTCCGCCTACATCCGCGACGAGGACCTCCCGTGCAACGGGCCGATGCCCGGCACCTGCGACTCCGGCGGCTGGACGGTGGGCCCGATCCCGGAGGGTACGGTCTTCGTGATGGGTGACAACCGCGCCAACTCGGCCGACTCGACGGTGCACATGGAGTGCCTCGACGGCAAGGCGACCGAGTGCACCGACAGCCCCTTCGTCGACACCGACCTGGTCGTCGGCAAGGTGCTGGTGCTGGTCTGGCCGCGCGACCGGTTCGGCTGGGTGCACCGCCCCGACACGTTCGCCGACGTCCCCGACGCGTCCTGACGGGTCACGCCAGGTGTCCGACCTACCCCGAGGACTGACCGTACGGCGGGACGCCGGCCTCTACGGCTACGAGCGCGCCCTGCGGCGCCACGGGATCGAGCCGATCGCCGGTGTCGACGAAGCCGGCCGGGGTGCCTGCGCCGGACCGCTGGTGGCCGGCGCCGCGATCCTGCCGCCCGGCAAGGCCGGCGTCATCCCGGGCCTGAACGACTCGAAGCTGCTGACCGAGAAGGCACGGGAGCGCTGCTACGACCAGGTCCTGCGCCGCGCGGTGGCCTGGTCGGTGGTGGTGATCGAGCACGACGAGTGCGACCGGCTGGGCATGCACGTCGCCAACGTCGAGGCGCTCCGCCGGGCGGTGGCGCTGCTCGACCTGCCGCCTGCCTACGTGCTCACCGACGGCTTCCCCGTCGACGGCCTGGGAGTGCCCGGGCCTGGCGATCTGGAAGGGCGACCGGGTCGCCGCGTGCATCTCCGCGGCGTCGGTGCTGGCGAAGGTCACCCGCGACCGGATCATGACCGACCTCGACGCCGACTGGCCGGCGTACGACTTCAAGACGCACAAGGGCTACGTCACCGACGAGCACACCGCGGCCCTGACCGAGCACGGCCCCTGCCCGATCCACCGGATGCGCTTCGTGAACGTACGGCGGGCCGCGGGCCTCGAGCCACCACTCGACGGGCAGAATGAAGAGATCGCCGTCGGTATCGAGGCAGTAGAGGCAGTGGAGGAGCACGCATGAGCGCCGAGGAGCTCGAGAAGTACGAGACCGAGCAGGAGCTCACGCTCTACCGCGAGTACCGCGATGTCGTCGGGATCTTCAAGTACGTCGTCGAGACCGACCGCCGCTTCTACCTGTGCAACCAGGTCGACGTGAAGGCGCGCACCGAGGCCGGAGACGTCTTCTTCGAGGTCTCGATGACCGATGCCTGGGTGTGGGACATGTACCGACCCGCTCGCTTCGCCAAGAACGTGAAGGTGCTGACGTTCAAGGACGTGAACGTCGAGGAGCTGGCCCAGTCGGACATCGATCCGCCCAAGCCGTAGCCCCGCCTGAGCCGCTCGACCCTTCGGTCAGAGTTAGTAGCCCTTTGTGACCATCTAGCTTCTGGGGAGCCCCTAACCCTCCGCCGCGCGCTTACGGTGCTCGTGCATGGGGCGGCGTGTAGGCCGCCCCATTCCTGCTATTTCGGGGGGAGGGAACCGTGAGCGGTCCAGGCATGCGCAGGCGACGTCGCGGCGAGGGTGGCGCCACGGCGGTTGAGTTCGCGCTCGTCTTCCCGCTGCTCGCCATGCTGCTCTTCGGCATCATCGAGTTCTCCCTCGCGCTTCGCGACCACACGGTCGTCACGTCCGAAGTGCGTACGGCCGCCCGAGTGGCTGCCACCGGGGCCGGCGCTGGAGCCGCCACGTGCTTCACCGGCGCCAACGAACCGCCCTGTGCCTCGGCATACTCGCCCGCGTTCGCGCAGGAGGCGGCCGACGCCATCCAACGCTCCGGCACGGCCATGCCCGAGGACTACATCGAGTACCTGTTGATCTACAAGGCGAACGCGAAGGGTTTCCCCGGGGCCGAGGGGAACACCACGATGCCGACGAGCTGCGCAGGGACCGCCAACTGCGTGATGTTCACCTGGAACGACAGCGTCAACGGGTTCCGCTACACGGGCGGGACCTGGATCTCCACCACCATCAGTGCCTGCTTCCCGGGGACGCCCACCGCTCCCCAGCACCGGGTGGGTGTCTTCCTCCAGGCGCGGCATCCGTTCATCACCGGGATCTTCGGAGACGGGATCCCGCTGAGTGACCGCGCAGTGATGGATTTCGAGCCGCTGCCGTCGGACATGTGTCTGGCAGGACACCACGTATGACCAGGAGTCGACGCTCTGAGTCCGGCGCCGCGGCCCTGATCGTCGCGATCATGGTGCCGCTGGTCTTCCTCGGCTGCGCGGCGTTCGCCATCGACGTCTCGCGGTGGTACCTCGAGCGCCAGCAGCTCCAGTCCGCCGCCGATGCTGCCGCGCTCGCCGCCGTTCCGTATATGCCCTACGACCTGCCAGCTGCCACCACCCGCGCCCGCGAGGTGGCGGCCCGCAACGGCTACGACAACGCCTCTCCGGACATCGAGGTCGCGGTCTCGGTGGGTGCCAAGCCGGCCCAGCTCAAGGTGGTGATCACGACCACCGTCGACAACACCTTCGGCACCATGATCGGTGTGCCGACGGCCGTGCTCCACGGCGTCGCGGTCGCGGACTACCAGGGGCCGGCGCCGATGGGCAGCCCGTGCAATACCTTCGGCAACGAGCCCCCACCAGGCAGCCGGGCTGCTGTCGATACTGCCCCTTCTGTCCGCTCACGGATCCGCGCCGCTGGCCAACTGCACCGCCCAGCCGCAGATGTGGGCGACGGCGGAGGGACCGCAGACCAGCAAGCTGCAAGGGGACCGCTACCAGACCAAGGGCTGCGAGG
This sequence comes from uncultured Actinomycetota bacterium, assembly GCA_963753565.1. GTDB lineage: Bacteria > Actinomycetota > Actinomycetes > Propionibacteriales > Nocardioidaceae > Nocardioides. The sequence goes on along the minus strand of CAVWCT010000011.1, from coordinate 233,808 downwards.
TCTCGGGCGTCGACGGCTGCACCGGGCTGACCAACAACGAGTACGACGAGTTCGGGCACGTCTTCCTGGTCAAGGTGGAGCCCGCGGCGGTCAACAAGACCATCGACGTACAGCTCTACGACCCGCTGTTCGTCAATACGCTGACGGACTGCTCCTTGCTGCCCACCACGTCGAGCTTCCTCCTCGATCTTCTCCTGACCAACGACTTCGTCTACAACTCCGATGCGCGCAACCGCTACACCCGCAACGGCACGACGAGCCTCCAGTACTGCACCGGCGACTACTTCCCGGGCCTCGCCTCGGGAGCGGCGGTGCCCAGCAAGGTGGTCACGTCGTTCGTGATGCGCCAGCAGACCGACAGCCAGGATCCCAAGGCTGCTCCGGTCCAGAACGACTCCGGAGGAACGCCCTGCATCAAGCAGTACGGCGGCTACTCGACCACCAAGAGCAGCGGGACCTTTGCGACCATCTCGGCCAACCTGTTCAAGCAGCTCCTCAGCCCCGCCAACTATCTCCCCGACTTCGGGAAGGCGTTCCACAACTGGACGTCCTTCTGCAAGTTCACCCCGACCCGGGCCGGCGACTACTACCTACAGGTGCGCACGAACGTCTCGTTGGGCGGCACCGGCACCACCTACATCAAGTCGGGCAACTCGGCCGCGACCGCGCTGACCGGCAACTCCACCACGGGAGCGGGCACCAACTCCTTTGCGATCCGGGCCGTCACTCCGGCCGGCTTCGAGTCGTCGGTCGCCGTCTCCGGCTACGACCACATGCCGATCTTCGTCAACAACCCGTCGGCGGTCAGCACGTTCAACCTGCTGCGCGTCCTGCCGGGTGCGGCCGGACGGCGGATCAGCTTCGAGTTCTTCGACGCCGCGGACGTCGCCACCGGTAGCGGAGGTGGCACGGTGCAGGTCTCGATGCCGACCGAGGCGACGTACACCGGCGCAGCGTTCCCGGGAGGCTGCCTCTCCAAGGGCGGAGGAGCAGGCTCCGGGATGACGCTCACCAACTGCACCGCGCCGGTCTCGAGCTCGGCCAACAACGGCAAGGTCCAGTCGATGACCATCCCGGTGCCCAACGACTACATGTGTGCGGCCACCTCGCTCGGCGGCTGCTGGTACCGGGTCACCATGTCGTTCCCGGGCGCCCAGGTCACGGACATCACCACCTGGGACGCCGAGATCCTGGGCGACCCGGTGCGGTTGATCGAGTAGCAATGGGGACTTCCGAACGGACTAGTACGTTCGGGCAAATTCCCTGAGTTCCCCACCTTCCGGGCCCGCCGCGCCCTAATCTGCCTGCAGGGGCGGGGAGGGACCGACCCACGTTTTGCCGTTCAAGGTGGGTTCGATGATGCATCGAGGGAGTACTTCGCGACGCCGTGATGACAACGGCGCGGCCGCGGTCGAGTTCGCGCTCGTGGTGCCGCTGCTGCTCCTGATCGTGTTCGGGATCATCAGCTACGGCATGATGCTGAGCCTTCGGCAAACGCTCAGCCAGGCAACGACGGAGGGCGCTCGCGCCGCTGCAGTGACCCTGGTTGACGCCAACAAGGCAACCGAGGGGCGGGCCGCCGTCAACAACGCGCTGGACGCCACGGACGTCACCTGTGACGGCTCGGTACTGAAGAACGGCGCCACGACTGTTGGCAGCTGCTCGATCGGAGCAGCCGCACCGTGCACCGCCGGTCACCCAACGCCGACGTGCGTGACGGTCACGCTCACCTACAACTACAAGGACCACCCGCTCGTGCCCTCGCTGGGCCTCGGGGTGGTTCTCCCCGACAAGCTGACCTACTCCGCGACAGCGAGAGTGAGTTGACCGCCCGCCGCCGCGATGAACGCGGTGCCGTCGCCATCATCGTGGCGGTCCTGATGGCCGTTGTCCTGGTCGCGGTCGCTGCGATCGCGGTCGACCTCGGTCTCCAGCGCGTTGCCCGCAGCGACATGCAGTCGTTGGCCGACGTCGTCGCCCTGGACCTCGCGCGCGAGCTGGATGGCCGGAGCGCTGACGAGATCAACCCGACCTTGGCGGCTCTGGCTGCCGCCAGCAAGTCGCGCAACACGAGCACCGTCGGCGACGCCCCGGAGCTCACCACCCAGCTCGGCATCATCGACGAGGCGACGGGTGCGTTTACGACGGTCACCGGAGACGAGATCCCGAACGCCGTCCGGGTTGCTGCGAAGACCCGGGTCAACTTCGTGTTCGGTCTGGCTACCCGCGGAGGCGCCGAGCGGTCGGCCATCGCGTCGGCCAACCCCGGCGCCTGCATCAAGATCGGCTCGTCGACCCTCGACCTCAACAGCGGTAGCTCGTCGCTGCTCGGCCCGATCCTCAACGACGCCCTGGGTCTCTCGGTGTTGAGCTATAACGGTCTGGCCAACACCCAGCTCACTCTCGGCGACCTCGCCCTGGCGCTCGATGCCGGCACGACGGACGAGCTGCTCGCCACCCAGGTCACAGCCGGTCAGTTCTACGCGGCGATCGTCGAGGCGGTCACGAACGACGACGACACGGCCAACGACGGCGTCATCAACGTCCTGAACGCACAGATCCTCCAGTCCATCAACGCGAACGGAACGCTGCAGCACTTCACCGTGGGCGAGTTGCTGTCGCTGGGAGACGGCGACGACGCAGCCCTGTCCAGCACGCTCAACGTGGTGGACCTGGTTACCGCCTCGGCGTTCCTCGCCAACGGCGAGAACGCACTTGCCATCCCGAGCCTGACCCTGCCGGCCGGAATCACGGCCTCCCTCTACGTCATCGAGCCGCCGAAGCTCGCCTGTCGCCGAGGTGTGGCCGAGACGTCACAGCTGCGGCTCGTGCTGAAGCAGTCCTTGCCGGTGGTGAGCCTGCTGGGTCTCAACGTCGCGACCGTCAACCTTGAGATAACCCTCAACCTGGCGAAGGCCAAGGGCGGCATCGGATCGGTCACCTGCGCGAACGGCCAGGCAACCGCCGTACAGGTGCGCATGGACCAGCAAACGCTAGTGGATCTCGACGTCAAGCTGGACGTGAAGCTGCTCGGGCTGCCGGTGACCAGCGCCTACATTCCGACGAATGTGCCCGCCCAGGGGTCTGCCGGCACGCACACGGTGCCGCTTCCGCAGTACTACGACCAGGTGTTCCACATTCCGGGGTCCGGGACGATCGGGATTCCGAACGTTACGGGAGCACAGCTGAGCCTGCTCGGCATCAACCTGGGGGCTGTCGCCGGGCTGGTGGTGGGTGTCGTCAATCCCGCCCTGGCGGTCGTGACCGGGCTGATCACCAACACGATTACGCCGCTACTCGGCCTGCGCCTGGCCGGTGCCGATGTGTTCGCCATCCGCACCGCCGACTGTCTCAATCCCACGCTCGTCGGCTGATCCAGCCCAGGAATCGTCCACAGGCGCGCGCTGACACGACGTTCTGCACAGACACCGGCCAGGTCCGAGCCGCTGGTCCGAGCCGACGGGCAGCCTCCTCGCAGGAGGTCAGCAGATGACGACGACAGCGGCCAGGCAGGCGATCGGTGCGTACGGCGAGTCCGTGGCCCGACGACATCTCAGCGATCGGGGACTGGTCGTGCTCGACCGCAACTGGCGGTGCGAGGCGGGTGAGATCGACCTGGTGCTGCGTGACGGCAACGTCCTCGTGGTGTGCGAGGTGAAGACCCGCAGCAGCGCTCAGAGCTGCGGCACCCCGCACGAGGCGGTCACCGACGCCAAGCTCCGGCGGCTGCGCCGGCTCGCGACGGCGTGGCAGGAGGCGCACGGCGTTCGGGCCGACGACGTCCGGGTCGATCTGGTCGCCGTCGTCCGCCGCCCGCGGGGTCCGGCCGAGGTCGAGCACGTGACAGGGGATCGGCTGATGCCGTTCGCCACCGCGAGCACGGTCTCGCTCAACGGGGCCCTCGGTCATCTGATCGAGGTCCAGGCCGACGTCTCGCCGGGCGCGGTCAGCACGACTCTGGTCGGACGACCGGACGCCTCGCTCAACGAGGCCAAGGACCGTTGTCGGATGGCAATCATCAACAGCAACCTCGCCTGGCCGGCCACCAAGCGGATCACGATCCTGCTCTCGCCCGCCGACCTGCTCAAGCGAGGCACCCATTTCGACCTGGCGATCTGCGTGGCGCTCCTCGCCGCCGACGCCCAGGTCCCGCGCGAGGCGTTGCGCGACACCGCGTTCATCGGTGAGCTCACCCTCGCCGGCGGGCTGCGCTGCGTGCCGGGTGTCCTGCCGATGGTGATCGCGGCGGCAGAGCGCGGGATCAGCCGGGTCTTCGTCCCCGAACCCCTGGCCCGCGAGGCCTCGATGGTGTCCGACCTGGTGGTCTTCGGCATGCGCTCGCTGGCGCAAGTGGCCGCCGAGCTCAACCAGGAGGTCGTGCCCGAGGCGCCTCCGGTGGCGCCGCTCTCGAGCAGCAAGCTCCTGGCCTGGCGGGGAGACGAACGCCTCGAAGAGCTCGACTTCGCCGACCTGCGCGGCATGCCCGACACCAAGTACGCCGTCGAGGTCGCCGCAGCCGGCGGCCACCACCTGCTGCTGTCCGGGCCCAAGGGCTCGGGCAAGACCAGCATCGCCGAACGGATCCCGACCATCCTCCCCGAGCTGAGTCACGAGGAGTCGCTCGAGCTCACCGCGATCCACTCGCTGGCCGGCATCCTCGACCCGGCGCAGGGCATGCTGACCGCGGCGCCCTACGCGGCGCCCCACCACGACGCGAGCAAGGCCAGCCTGATCGGCGGCGGCAGCGGTCAGGTGCGACCCGGCGAGCTGAGTCGCGCCCACGGCGGCGTGCTGTTTCTCGACGAGTTCCCCCTCTTCCGGTCCGACGTGATCGATGCGTTGCGCCAGCCGATGGAGAGCGGTGACGTGACGATCGCTCGACAAGGTGAGTCGGCGCTGCTGCCGGCCAGGGGCATGGTCGTGCTCGCCTGCAATCCCTGTCCCTGTGGCGAGTGGCGGGCTCATGCCGGGGCCAACCGCTGCAAGTGTCGCGAGACCGTCCGCCGCGACTACCAGCGCAAGATCAGCGGGCCGATCACCGACCGGGTCGACATCACCCGCAACGTCGAACCGCTTGTCACCGCAGTCGGAGCACGACCGGTTCGAGGTCGGACGAGACGTCCGAGATCGTCCGGGCCCGCGTCGACCTTGCCCGCCGGTTGCAGGCCATCCGCTACGCCGACTGCAGCTGGCGCCTCAATGCCCACGCTCCCGGGCAGGTGCTCAGGGAGCGCTGGCCGCTCAGTCCCGACGGCCAGCGAGCCGTGGACGATGCGGTCTTCAAGGGACGCCTCACCCGACGGGGCGCGGTGCGGGTCCATCGCGTCGCCTGGACGGTTGCCGACCTCGCCTCCGTCCGCGCCGGCGTCAACCACGCGCCCGGCGCCGAGGAGGTCGACGTGGCGCTCCGGCTGCGGATGGGTGCCCCGCTCCTGTCCCGGACGGTCGCGGCGGTCGCGGGATGAGCCATCGGGAGCGCCTCGCCCGCGCCGCACTGAGCCGACTAGCCGAGCCGGGTGACCCGCGGTTCACCGAGCTGACCACCGAGCTGGGGGCTGTCGAGCTCCATCAGCGTCTCCTGGAGCAGCGGGACGTCAACGACCTGCTCGCGGACGTCGCGATGCGGTTGGCGACGGCACAGCCAGAGCGTGAGCTGGCGCAGGCGGCGAAACTGGGGATCCGATTCGTGATCCCGGGCGACGCCGAGTGGCCGGAGCAGCTCGACTGCCTCGCCGGGGCCGGAGAGCTCCACGAGCGCGGTGGGGTGCCGATCGGCCTCTGGGTGAAGGGGCCGCTGCGACTCGATCAGCTGGCGGGTTCGGTGGCGGTCGTCGGGTCCCGGTCGTCCACGACCTACGGCGACTCGGCGGCCGGCGAGATCGGCGCAGTGGTGGCGCGCAGCGGGGCTGCGGTGATCTCGGGAGCGGCTTTCGGCATCGACCAGGCGGCCCATCGCGGCGCCATCGCGATGGACGGGCCCACCGTTGCCGTGCTCGCCTGCGGCGCCGACAAGGTCTACCCGGAGGCTCACGCAAGCCTGCTCCGGCATATCGCCGCCACCGGAGCCGTCGTCTCCGAGGCCGCGCTGGGTTGCGCTCCCCAGCGCGTCCGGTTCCTGGCCCGCAACCGGCTGATCGCCGCGCTGGCCCGGGGCACGGTGATCGTGGAGGCCGCGAATCGCAGCGGAGCGCTCAACACCGCCAACTGGGCCAACCGGCTCAACCGCGTGGTGCTCGGTGTCCCCGGGCCGGTGACCAGCGCGACCTCGGGTGGGGTGCACCACCTGATCCGCACCGGTGGCGCCGGTCTGGTCACCAACGGTTCAGAAGTCCTCGAGGCCGTGGGGGCCTCGGGGGAGCACCTCGTCGAGGACCCCAGGGGGCCCGAAACCTCGCGGGACCGCCTCTCCACCCGTCACAAGCAGGTGCTCGATGCCGTCCCGGTGTCGAGCGGGGCACGGTCCGACTCGGTCGCCCGCGCGGCCGGACTGGGGATCGTCGAGGTTCGCCGCGCGCTCGCTTACCTCGAGGGGCGCGGGTTGGTCGAGCAGTTCGACGACGGCTGGCGGCTCGCCGCGCTGGCGCACACATGAGCCGCCTCGAGGGGTGCCGCTACCTACGATGAGTGCGTGACCGACCTGCCGGAGGCGATGGTGCTCACGCTCGGCGACTACGAGCGTCACCTCGCCTCGGAGCGCAACCTGACCGCGCACACAGTGCGGGCCTACATCGGCGACGTAGCCGGACTGCTGGACCACGCCGCCCGCTTGGGAATGACGGACGTCGGGGAGCTGGACCTCCGCACCCTGCGCAGCTGGCTCGCCAAGCAGCAGTCGATGGGCCGGTCGCGGACCACCATGGCCCGGCGTGCCACCGCGGCCCGGGTGTTCACGGCGTGGCTTGCCCGCACCGGGCGGATCCCGGTCGATTCCGGGGCGGCGCTCGGCTCACCCAAGACTCACAAGAGCCTGCCGCCCGTGCTGCGGCTCGACGAGGCCGCTGACCTGATCCGGGCGGCCACGGAGCTCGCCGACGACGGCAGTGCGGTGGGGCTGCGCGACGTGGCGATGCTCGAGCTCCTCTATGCCACGGGCATCCGGGTGGGAGAGCTGGCCGGTCTGGACGTCGACGACCTCGACCGCGACCGCAACGTCGTGCGCGTCCTCGGCAAGGGCCGCAAGGAGCGCAGCGTCCCGTTCGGCCATCCGGCAGCGCGGGCACTCGACCGCTGGCTGAGCGAGGGGCGGCCACGGCTGCACTCAGAGGGCGCCGGCGCGGCGCTGTTCGTGGGCGCGCGTGGAAGGCGGATCGACCAACGCGCGGTGCGCACCCTGGTGCACCAGCGGATCGCCGAGGTGCCCGGAGCCCCCGACATCGGCCCGCACGGCCTGCGGCACACCGCCGCCACCCACCTCCTCGAAGGTGGCGCCGACCTGCGCGCGGTGCAAGAGCTGCTCGGTCACGCCTCGCTGGCCACCACCCAGCTCTACACACACGTGACCACCGACCGGCTGCGCAAGGCCTACCAGCAGGCCCACCCGCGCGCCTAGCGAGCGAGGGTGAGCGTCAGCGGCCCGGGGAACAGCCGCAGCAGGCGGAGCAGTGGCACCCACCCGACGTACGCCGAACGCGCACCGGCTGGCAATGGTGGGACCGGGTCGTCACGCCACAACGGCAGCAGGCGGACGGGGCCGAAGCCGACCAGGCGCAGCGGGTCGAGGTAGGTCTCGCCCTCGATCCCAGCCCCGGAAATCCAGCCCCAGTGCAGGCATGCCCGCGGAAAGCAGTGGGAGCCGCCGACCTGGAGCGTGCCGATCGGGTCGCCGCGGGCGACGGCAGTGCCGAGTGGCACGCTGGCGCTGACCGGTTCGTAGGTAGTGCGGGTGGGACCGTGGTCGACCACGACCACGCCGCGACCGGCGATCGAGCCGGCGTAGGTCACCCGTCCGGCGAGGGCGCTGTGCACGACCTGGCCGACCGAGCCGAGCAGGTCAACGCCACGGTGGCCGGCGCCGTAGGGGGAGTCCGGCGCGTCGAAGCCGGCCACCACGTCGGGCGTGGGCTGCAGCGGCCACACGCCCATCGGATCGGTCTCGGGCTCGTCGAGAGCTGCGGCCGACCCCGCGAGAGCGAGGCCGCACAGCAGGCTCAGGACGACGGGGACGAGCGCCGAGGCGGGGATCCGGTGAGCGGTGACCATGGCCGCGATCTTGATCGGCGGGAGTGACAGGCGGCCCTGATCGTGGCCGGGGCTGTGGACAGGCGTGCCGGGTGGCCGCCCCTGTGGACGAGAAGTGGGCCGGTGGGGGCGCTCGCACGGATTGGCGGCTGGGCGGTGCGCTCGACTACTCTGGAGCGCATCAATCCTCGGATTGAAATTCGCACGTCTGCAGACCACGACGGAGTTGCCTTCTCGGACTCCGACCGCCCGTGGGTGACGAGCCTTGGTCCCGGCGCAAGTCGGGTCGGCCCGCACGTAGGCGTCAGGGCGGCCAGCACCCGCTGGCTGCAGGAACTGAAAACGACCGGAGCACGGTTCCGGTGCGCCCTCGCCGTTACGGCTGCAAGGGCACACGGACGGTGCTGGGCTCCACCACAGGAGAAGAACCAACCATGGCAGTTGTGACCATGCGCCAGCTCCTCGAGAGCGGCGTCCACTTCGGGCACCAGACCCGTCGCTGGAACCCCAAGATGAAGCGCTTCATCATGACCGAGCGCAACGGCATCTACATCATCGACCTGCAGCAGTCGCTGGCGTACATCGACCGCTCGTACGCGTTCATCAAGGAGACCGTCGCCAAGGGCGGCACCGTGATGTTCGTCGGCACGAAGAAGCAGGCCCAGGAGGCGATCGCCGAGCAGGCGACCCGCGTCGGGATGCCCTACGTCAACCAGCGCTGGCTGGGCGGCATGCTCACCAACTTCCAGACCGTTCACCAGCGGATCAACCGCCTCAAGGAGCTCGACGAGATCGACTTCGAGGACGTCGCCGGCAGCAGCCGCACCAAGAAGGAGCTGCTGCAGATGCGCCGTGAGCGCGACAAGCTCAACAAGTCGCTGGGCGGCATCCGCGAGATGAGCCGTCCGCCCGCCGCGGTGTGGATCGTCGACACCAACAAGGAGCACCTCGCCGTCGAGGAGGCCCGCAAGCTGCGGATCCCGATCATCGGCATCCTGGACTCGAACTGCGACCCCGACCTCGTCGACTTCCCGATCCCCGGCAACGACGACGCGATCCGCGCCGTCGGTCTGCTGACCCGCGTGGTCGCCGACGCCGTGGCCGAGGGCCTGATCGCTCGTTCGGGCGTCAAGACCGGTGAGGGCGAAGCCGCCGTCCCCGGCGCCGAGGAGCCCCTGGCCGAGTGGGAGCGCGAGCTGCTGGGTGGCGACGCCGACAAGGCCGCTGTCGCCGCGACCGGTGGCGACGCCACTGCCGAGGCGCCGGCGTCCGAGGCGACGGGTGCCGCGACCGAGGCCTCCGAGGCTGCTGAGGCCGTCGAGGCTGTTGCCGATGCCCCCGCCGCTGAGGTCGAGGCTCCCGAGGCCCCTGTCGTCGAGGCCGACGCTCCTGCCGCCGAGCCCGAGGCTCCGGTCGCGGACGCCGAGGCGCCTGCCGTCGAGGCCGACGCTCCTGCCGAGGACGCCAAGCCCGAGGCCTGACCCACCACCAACGATCTGCAGATACGAGGAACGAGACTCATGGCTTTCACTGCCGCCGACGTCAAGAAGCTCCGGGACATGACCGGCGCCGGGATGATGGACTGCAAGAAGGCGCTCGATGAGACCGACGGCGACTTCGAGCAGGCCGTCGAGCTGCTCCGGGTCAAGGGCGCGGCCAAGGCCGCCCAGCGCGGCGCCGAGCGCGAGGCGTCGGCCGGCCTGGTCGCCCACGCACCCGGCGTGCTGGTCGAGCTGAAGAGCGAGACCGACTTCGTGGCCAAGAACGCGGACTTCATCGCCGCCGCACAGTCGATCGCCGATGCCGCGTCGCAGGCCAAGCCCGCCGACGTGGAGGCGCTCAAGGCGGTTTCGCTGGGTGACCAGACCGTCGGCGAGGTCGTCGACGGTCTGGCCGTCAGCATCGGCGAGAAGATCGAGCTGGGCCAGTACGTCTACTTCGACGGTCCGGTCGTGGCCTACATGCACAAGCGTGCGGCCGACCTGCCGCCCGCTGTCGGCGTACTCGTCGAGTACGAAGGCGACGCTGACGCCGCTCGTGGCGCGGCGATGCAGATCGCGGCCATGCGCCCGCAGTACCTCACTCGCGACGAGGTCCCCGCCGACGTCGTCGCCAAGGAGCGCCAGATCGCAGAGGCGACCTCCCGCGAGGAGGGCAAGCCCGAGCAGGCGATCGCCAAGATCACCGAGGGGCGTCTCAACGGGTTCTTCAAGGACGTCGTGCTGCTCGAGCAGCCCTCGGTCACGGAGAACAAGAAGAGCGTCCAGAAGGTGCTCGACGAGGCCGGCACCACTTTGAAGCGGTTCGCCCGTTTCGAGGTCGGAGCCTGACCAGATAGGTTTCGTCCCAGACATGACGAGGAGGCCGGTTCGATGGATCACACAATGACCATCGGACCGGCCTTCTTCGTACCTTCAGCGCCGACCATTGGCCAGACCCGAAGGGATCCCGCGTGACCGGCTACCAGCGCGTCCTCCTCAAGCTCTCCGGCGAGGTGTTCGGCGGGGGACAGGTCGGCCTCGACCTCGACGTCATCAACGCCATCGCGGCCGAGATCGCCGAGGTCGCGCGCGATGGGGTGGAGGTGGCCATCGTCGTCGGTGGCGGCAACTTCTTCCGCGGCGCCGAGCTCCAGCAGCGCGGTATGGAGCGCGCCCGCGCCGACTACATGGGGATGCTCGGCACGGTCATGAACTGCCTGGCGCTGCAGGACTTCATCGAGAAGCACGGCGTGGAGACGCGCGTGCAGACAGCGATCACCATGGGCCAGGTCGCTGAGCCCTACATACCGCGGCGGGCGATCCGGCACCTGGAGAAGGGCCGGGTCGTGATCTTCGGCGCCGGCGCCGGCATGCCGTTCTTCTCCACCGACACGGTGGCCGCCCAACGCGCGCTCGAGACGCGCTGCGAGGTCATCCTGATGGGCAAGCAGGGCGTGGACGGCGTCTACGACTCCGACCCGCACAAGAACCCCGCGGCGGTGAAGTTCGACTCCGTCACCTATGACGAGTTCCTGGCCCGCGGGCTGAAGGTCGCCGACGCCACGTCGGTGGCGATGGCCCGCGACAACAACCTCGACATGGTCTTCTTCAACCTCTCGGTCCCCGGCACGATCGGGCGGGCAGTGAAGGGTGAGAAGATCGGTACCACGGTCTCTCGCGACTAGTCGCCGGCCGGCGCAGCACCCACACCAGCAAGGAGCACCCGTGATCAACGACATCCTCAACGAGGCCGACGCCAAGATGGACAAGTCGGTCGAGGCGACCCGCGAGGAGTTTGCCGCGATCCGGGCCGGGCGCGCGCAGCCGAGCATGTTCAGCAAGATCCTCGTCGACTACTACGGCACGCCCACCCCGCTGCAGCAGCTGGCGTCGTTCACCGCTCCCGAGGCCCGGATCATCATGATCGCTCCCTACGACATGGGTGCGATGGTCGCGATCGAGAAGGCGATCCGCGAGTCCGACCTGGGCGTCAACCCGTCCAACGACGGCAAGGTGCTGCGCGCGGTCTTCCCCGAGCTCACCGAGGACCGCCGCAAGGAGTACGTCAAGACCGCCCGCGCCAAGTCCGAGGACGGCAGGGTCGCGGTCCGCAACCTGCGGCGGACGGCGAAGCAGGCGCTCGAGAAGCTCGAGAAGGACGGCGAGGTCGGCAAAGACGACGTGACCGGTGCCGAGAAGCGCCTCGACTCGATCACCAAGACCCACACCGACGCCATCGACGAGATGCTGAAGAACAAGGAAGCCGAGCTGCTGGAGGTCTGACCCTCCACCTCGAACTTCATGACCGACGACTTGGCCGGCGCCGTTCCCGCGCCGCAGAAGGACCACGGCCGCGCCGGCCGCGACCTCAAGGCCGCCGTCGGCTCCGCGGTCGTGCTCCTCGGGGCGGCCGCGAGCTCGCTGTACTTCTGGAAGCCCGCGTTCATGGGCATCGTCGCCGTCGCCGTGGTCGTGGCGGTCTGGGAGCTCCGCAAGGGCCTGATGGCCAAGGACATCGACCTGCCCGAGCAGCCGCTCATGCTCGGCGGCGTCGTGATGGTCGTCGTCGCCTACGTCTGGGGTGCGCCGGCCCTGGTGACCGCCACCGCAGTGACCGCCCTGGTGACGATGCTGTGGCTGCTCCATCGCGGGATCGACGGCTACGTGAAGACCGCCACCGGCTCGGTGTTCACGCTGATCTACGTACCGTTCCTCGGCTCCTTCGTGGCCCTGCTGCTTGCCGAGGGCGGCCGTGACGGCGGGGGTCTCGACAACGACGGTGTCGCCGGCATCATCACCTTCATCGTGGTCACGATCGCCTCCGACATCGGCGGCTACATCGCGGGCGTCCTGTTCGGCAAGCACCCGATGGCGCCGGTGATCTCCCCCAAGAAGTCCTGGGAGGGCTTCGCCGGCTCGACGGTGTTCACGGTGGCGGCCGGCTGGGCGCTGGTCGTCTACCTGCTCGACGGCGACTGGTGGGTGGGCGTGTTCCTGGGTCTGATCGCGGTCGTGATGGCCACGCTCGGCGATCTGTGCGAGTCGGTGATCAAGCGCGACCTCGGCATCAAGGACATGAGCCAGGTGATCCCTGGCCACGGCGGCCTGATGGACCGGCTCGACTCCCTGCTCGCCACGATTGCGCCGATCTGGCTGTTGCTCCATTACGCAGTCTTCTGACCGTACGATCGAGGTGATGAGCACCAACGACACCACCACCTCCGAGCCGGACGCGGCGGCAACCGCCGACCCCGGGCCCAACTGGTGGCACCGCGACCACCCGGTGTTCTACGCGCTGAGCGGCTTCTTCACGGGCCTGGCCACGGTGATCGTGGTCCCGGGCGCCTTCGCGGCGATCCTCAACGCCATGTTCAGCTACGACCGCGCCGAGGAGCTGTTTCCCTTCGTGCTGGTGATCTTCTCCGTTCCGTTCGCGCTGATCGTCGTCCCGCGGACGCGCCGCTTCGGCACCTACATGCTGCTTGGCATGCTGCTGACCGCCGTGGTCGTGATCGGAGTGGCCGCGGTCGTGCTCTGGATCCTCTACAAGACCGACAGTTAGGGCGCGCCCGGTCACCGATGGGACACTGGCTCGGTCATGACCGAGCCAACGCAGCTGCCCCTCGTGTTCGACGAGCCGCGCGGCCGGAAGAAGCCTCCTCGCCACCTGGCCGACCTGACCGCGGAGGAGCGCAAGGACCTCGCGGTCGAGCTGGGCCTGCCGGGATTCCGGGCCAAGCAGCTCTCGACCCACTACTTCTCTCGCCTCGTCGACGACCCGGCGCAGATGACGGACCTGCCCGCCGTTCAGCGTGACGAGCTGGTCACGGCCCTGCTGCCGACCCTGATGACGCCGTTGCGCACCCTGGAAGCCGACAAGGGCACGACCCGCAAGACCCTGTGGCGGCTGTTCGACGGCGCGCTCGTCGAGTCGGTGCTGATGCGCTACCCGGGGCGGGTCACCATGTGCGTCTCCAGCCAGGCCGGATGCGGCATGGCCTGCCCGTTCTGCGCCACCGGCCAAGGTGGCCTCCAGCGCAACATGTCGACCGCCGAGATCGTGGAGCAGGTCGTCGCCGGCGCCCGGTCCCTGGCCCGCGACGAGGTGCCAGGCGGCCCCGGACGGGTCTCCAATGTCGTGTTCATGGGCATGGGCGAGCCGATGGCCAACTACAACGCCGTGATCGGCGCCGTCCGCCGGATGATCGACCCGACCCCTGACGGGCTCGGCATGTCTGCGCGCGGCATCACGGTCTCCACGGTCGGGCTGGTGCCCCGGATCAACCAGCTCACGGAGGAGGGCATCCCGGTCACGCTGGCCCTGAGCCTGCATGCGCCCGACGACGAGCTGCGCAACGAGCTGGTGCCGATCAACACCCGCTTCTCGGTCGCGGAGACCGTCGAGGCCGCCTGGAACTACGCCCGCACGACCAAGCGCCGCGTCTCCATCGAGTACGCCATGATGCGCGGCATCAACGACCAGGGCTGGCGTGCTGACAAGCTCGCCGACGTGCTGACGTCGTACGGCGCTGGCCCCGATGATCGGCAGAGCCGATGGGGCTGGGTCCACGTCAACCTGATCCCGCTCAACCCGACCCCAGGCTCGAAGTGGACCGCCTCCGACCCCGCCGACGAGCGCGAGTTCGTACGCCGGCTGGAGGCCCGCGGAGTCCCGACCACCGTGCGCGACACCCGGGGCCGCGAGATCGACGGAGCCTGCGGCCAGCTCGCCGCCGCGGAGTGACGGACGCGTGACCCCCGCCGACGTCATCCGGGCGAGCAACGCCTGGGTCTACGTCCCGGAGGGCGCCCCGACCCTCGAGACCGCGGACTATCTACTGGTCCGGTTCCCCGACCACTTCGCCAACACCCTCGAGCTGGTCCGGTTCACCCCGACCCGGCCCCTGCCCGAGCTCGTCACCGAGGTGCTCACCCGGGCCCGGCAGTTCGGCCTCCCGTCGCTCGTCTGGCGGGTCCGGCTCGACTCGCCTCCGGGGGTCGAGGAGCTGCTCCGCGAGCTCGGCACGATCGACGAGACGCTGGACGTCCTCGCCATCGACCTCACCGAGGACCTGCCGGACCTCGGCACCAGCGCGGTCGAGCTGCGCTGGGCAACCGACCCGCCGACCGCCCGCGATGCGCTGATGATCGGGGTCGAGGTGTTCGGGGGCGTCATGCCACCCGACGAGGAGGTGCACCGGTCGGCAGCCCGCGACCGCATCGGGCTGGAGGTCGGGCGCGGCGGCTCACTGGTCGCCTACCTCCACAGTCGCCCGGTCGGCACCGGGGGACTCTCGTCGAGGGGACCCGCGGCGGGCCTGTGGGGCGGTGCCGTGCTCGACGGCTTCCGGGGTCAGGGGATCTATCGAGCTCTGCTGGCCGCGCGCCTCGAGTACGCCGCGGCGCACTACATGACCATGGCCCTGGTGAAGGGACGGGTGGAGACCTCCGGCCCGATCCTGCGCCGGTCCGGCTTCGCGGCGTACGGCCAGGAGCGCTCCTACCGGATATCGCTCGCCACGCCGTAGGTCTTAGGCGGGCTTGGCCACCAGGAGCTCGACGTTGCGGTCTGTTGGCTGACCCCGACCGGAATCGGTGCGGTTCTGGGGATCGTTGGCGGCCATCTCGCGAGCGAGTCCGGCCAGGCCGACGGTGGTGTCGAGATCGAAGGTGGACGACGGCGGACCAGAGTGGTCGACCATCGTGGCAAAGATCGACAGCGTGCCGTCGTGGTTGTCGGCGATCTCGATCAGGCGGGACTGCTGGGGCCAGTCGCAGTGGGATGCGGTGTTGATCTCCCACAGTCCGCCACCGCCGGGCCGCATGTGCGCGGTGACCTGGTTGCGGTGGGTGTGGCCGTTGACCCACGCGACCACCTGGGGATGGCTGAGCAGCCGCTCGAGCACCCGCGGACCGTTGATCCTCGGGTAGAAGTCGAGGCCGGTGCCCCACAGCGTGTTCTGCATGGTGGTGGACGTGTGGTGGCTGAAGACCATGACCGGCATCCCTGCAGGCGCGTTCAGCACGGTCTCGAGCCACTCGAACTGCGGCTTGTCGATCGACCCGTCCGAGTAGCCGTTGGGGTTCACCGTGTCCATCACGACGAACCGGCAGCCTTCCGTGTCGAAGGAGTAGTAGGCCGTGCCCTTCGCTCGGTTGGTAGCCGTGAAGCCGTGGCCGGTGTGCCCGTTTGCGAAGTGCTGCTCGACGGTCTGCTTGCGGGTGAGCAACCGGCGACCGATGTCGGGCGTGACCACGCGGACCGCGGGGGTCAGGGCGAGCGATCGGATGATCCCGAGAATGTCGCCGGAGAGCAGGCTGTTGGTCACCTCGGCGGGAGAGAGTCCCGCAGGCATCTGCATCAGCTTCAGCGCACCGGTCGAGATCAGTCCGAGCTGGAGGTTCTGGGGGAAGTTGCCCTGGACCAGGCCGTCGTGGTTGCCGAAGGCCGAGTACCACGGCTTCAACAGGCCGGTGGCCACGAAGGGGGCGCGAGCCTTGTCGAGCAGCCCCGGCACGACCGGGAAGCCGTAGCGCTTGCGGTAGACGTCCTCGGCCTTGCCGGCGGGGGTGCCGTGGGGGTGGTAGTAGGCCGGGTCGTAGTAGGTCGCGTTGGCGTCGGCCACGCCTTCGTACTTGGCCCTGCTGCCGGAGTCGACCTGGATCGTGCCGCCGCTGAGGATGTCGATGTTCCAGCGGACCTCGTTGAACTGGGAGTTGTCGGAGTTGTCACCGGTCTGGATGGTCAGCGCCAGTGGCTTGCCGGTCACGGGTCCGTTCGGGTTCGCGTTGATCTCGCGCACCATCGCGTCGGCCACGTGGCCCGACATCATCTCGTGGGCCCGGTAGGCCGAGCTGAAAAGGGTCTGCGGGATCGGCGGGTCGTCGAGCCGGTCGGCGAACTCCAGGCGCATGGGTGACTGCGAGTCGACGATGTGGACGTCGCTGAGCTGGGCGAACGCGATCACGGGCGTGCGGCGACCTGCGCGGCCGACCTGTGCAGGCACGCCGAGCTCGATATCGCGCACCAGGTGTGACTCGGGCGGACCGACCACCACCTTGCGGTAGCCGCCGGCGTTGATCGGCGTGGCATCTTTGATGAGGGTGGAACCCGAGGTGACAGCGCTCGCCGTGGGGGCGTCTGCCGTTTCGAAGGCATTGGGCGAGTCCATGGCCGCGGCGGAGCCGCCAAGGGCGGGTACGGCGCCAGCGGCGGTGACGCCCCCGACGACAGCACCTGAACGGAAGAGATTGCGTCGGGTCAGCTTCACCATCGAACAACGAGCGACTGTGAGGACCGTCACGCCTGGTCCAGACAACCGGACACGAGGCATTCACGGGACGTCTAGCTCCCCATGGGGGTCCGTTGCGCCCGGCTCCCTAGCGTCCGAGACATGGCCGAGATCTTCGAATTGCCGAAGCGGACCGACAGACTCCGGGTGCTGGTTGTTGCGGAGTCCTTCCTGCCTCAGATCAACGGCGTCACCAACTCCGTCCGCCGGGTGCTGGAGCACCTGGCCGCCGAAGGACATGACGCGGAGCTGGTGGCTCCCACCGGACCGGCGGAGTACGCCGGATTCGCCGTGAGCAGGGCTCGCGGGGCGAGCCTCCCGTTCTACAAGGACTTCCGGATCGGACTGGAGACCCGCCGCCGCCTGCGGTCGGTGATGGTGCGGTTCCGCCCGGACGTCGTACACATCGCATCGCCGGCGACGCTCGGCTACCAGGCTGCCCGCGCCGCAGCCGAGCTGGGGATCCCCACCGTCGCGATCTACCAGACCGACCTGGTCGGCTTCGCCGAGCGCTACGACATCCCCGGCGGCGTGCGGGCCATGGCGGCGCTGACCCGGAGGATCCACACCAGGGTCGACCGGACGCTCGCCCCCTCCACGGCCAGCCTCGCCCAGCTGGAGCGGCTCGAGATCCCCGGCACGGCCCTGTGGCCGCGCGGCGTGGACCGTGAGGCCTTCCGTCCGGACCACCGCAGCCCGGCGCTGCGGAGGGAGCTCGCACCCGACGGCCGGCTGCTCATCGGCTACGTCGGGCGCCTGGCCCCCGAGAAGGAGCTCGAGCTGCTGGCCTGCCTGGCCGACGACCCTCGTTACTCACTCGTGGTCGTCGGTGGTGGTCCTGAGGAGCAGCGGTTGCGCACCCTGCTCTCCGGGGCTCACTTCACCGGCGTACTGCACGGCGACGACCTGAGCCGGATCTACGCCTCGTTGGACGTTTTCGTGCACACCGGACGCCACGAGACCTACTGCCAGTCCGCACAGGAGGCGCTCGCCTCAGGCGTCCCGGTGGTCGCGCCGCGGGCCGGCGGCCCGATCGACGTGGTCGCCGATGGCGTCGACGGCTTCCTCTACCAGCCGGGTGACGGTGCCGACCTCGCGGCGTACGTCGACAAGCTGGCCTCGGACGGGCTGCTCCGGCGCCGGATGGGGCTTGCTGCGCGGCGCAGCGTGGCGGACCGCTCGTGGGAGTCGGTGAACGCGCGCCTGGTCGAGCACTACCGCGACGTGGTGGGCGAGCGGGTCACGACCCAGCGGCTGGCGGGCTGACCACACCAACTCGGTCGGCGGCCTCGTCGACACGATCGACGAGGTGCACGTGCCCCTCCATCGCCCGTCCTCGGGACAGGCTCTCCAGCAGAGGCCACGCGGGGACGCTCTCGGTCCAGTACTCCACGCCGACGAGCACCATCGGCGCCACCGAGGACTCGTCGGCGTAGTAGTTCTCGCAGGCGTCCTGGAACACCTCCTGCACCGTGCCGCCCGCTCCGGGCAGGAACACGATGCCCGCGTCGCAGACCTCGAGCAGGATCGCCTCCCGCGTCGGGTTGCCGAAGTACTTCGCGATCGCCGTGGCGAACACGTTCGGCGGCTCGTGGCCGTAGTGCCAGGTCGGGATGCCCAGGGAGTCGGCGGGGTCCGAGAACCTGGCTCGCACGTCGAGCGCGGCGCGCGCCCAGGCGCCGACGGAGGGGTGGTAGGAGGGGACCTCGGCGAGGGCGCCCAGTGCGTCGTCCAGGTCGGCGAGCGGATGGCCCGACAGCGAGCCGCCCAGGTTGGCCGCCTCCATCGAGCCCGGGCCGCCGCCGGTGGCGACGACGTACTGCTGTCCGAGCTCGTGGCCGAGCCTGGCCGCGTCGGCGTACGCCGCCTCGCCGCGCTGGACGGCATGGCCACCCATCACACCCACGAGGTGGCGGGTCCGGGCCCAGTCGGCCAGTGCGATGTCGATCGCGTGGTCGTGCAGTGCCTGCGCGAGCGTGTCCTCCTGCCCGGCCCGGCGCTGGGACCAGGCGTAGGCCCGCCCGTCGAGCGAGCGCCGGTAGTCGGGATCGTCGTAGAGCTCGTCGGCGGTGTAGAGCCGCGAGCGGTAGACATCGACGGGTGAGTCGCTGATGTCGGGGAGCACGAGGCCACCCGCCGCCTCGACCCGCTCCGCGTCGCCGGGCGCGAACGTGCAGCCCAGGAACGTCGCGCCGGTCAGCGAGGTCCGAGCCAGTGCCTCGCCGCGCTCGGTCAGGTCCAGCCGGCGTACGCGCCATCCGCG
Organism: uncultured Actinomycetota bacterium; assembly: GCA_963753565.1. Taxonomy (GTDB): domain Bacteria; phylum Actinomycetota; class Actinomycetes; order Propionibacteriales; family Nocardioidaceae; genus Nocardioides. The sequence goes on along the minus strand of CAVWCT010000011.1, from coordinate 214,594 downwards.
CATCGACGTGGAGCCAGCGGCCAGTCGCCGGTCGAGGTCCGCCAGCGACTCCACGTGGACGACGCGTCCCCGGGTGCGCTTCACCACCTCAACGTAGCCGCCGAGTCGGCTCGACTTCGCCGATGAAGCGCCGACTCGCGCCGTTTCAGGGCGGAGTTTGCGCCGACTCGGCCGTCAGAAGGCGTGGGCCATCAGCTCCCCGAACAGCTCGTGCTCGTCGGCGGACTCGTGCCCCTTCGACCGGAACCACGCACAGATGTTGGTGCAGTCGCGCATCAGGAAGTCCATGCCGGCCGGATTGCCGATCAGATCGACGATCTGGGGCAGGTCGATGATCACGAGCCTCTCGCCCGCGGCCAGGATGTTGTACGCCGAGAGGTCGCCGTGGACCAACCCCGCCTGGACCATGGTCGCCATCACATCGCGCAGCTGGTCGAAGTACGACCCCAGCAGGTCGGGACCGGGGCGGGTCTGGGCCAGCCGCGGCGCCGTCTCGCCGTCGACGGTGATCCACTCCATCAGGATCTCGGTGCCGTCGATCTGCACGGGGTAGGGGACCGGCACACCGAGCGCATGCAGCCGCTTGAGTGCGTCCCACTCCGATACCGCCCACTCGCCGGCCGCGACCAGTCGGCCGAACGTGCTCTTGCGCTTGAGGGCGCGCTCGTCACGCGAGCGCTTCATGCTGCGGCCTTCGGTGTAGCTGGCTGCGCGGTGGAAGTTGCGGTGCTCGTTGCCGCGGTAGCGCTTGGCCGCCATCACCACCCCGGAGTCGGGGTCGTGGGGGTCGGCACGTTCGATCAGGAAGACGTCGGCTTCCTTGCCGGTCTTGAGGATGCCGAGCTCCGTGTCGACCGCGCCGCGGGTCTGGATGACCCAGTCCGGGCGCGGCTCGGGGCCACGGCACAACGGCTCGACCTCGAACCAGGTCGACCAGCGCTGGCCGTCACCGAGATCGTCGTAGTCCTGGTAGTCGAAAACGAAATAGGGGTCGAGCTCGTCAGATGACGATGGTGAAGTAGACATCGGTGGTGGTGCTCCAATTCGTCGAGAGGGTCTGGTCTGCGGACAGGCCAAGAACAGTCATGGTCATGTCACGCTCCTCTCGCAGGGCACCGGCATCTCCGGATGTCTAGTGGCGATGATCCGGCACCCCGTCGGGCGTCGCAAGCGATTTAGAGAAGTTCCCGGACCGACGCCTCGTCCCACTCGTCACCGATGCCCGGACGGGCGAGGAGGTAGTCGGTGATCTCGGCGGCGCCCCAGCCGTGGCTGTCCGCGATACCGCGGCCCATCGTGGCGAGGTACGCCGCTGTCGGCACGTTGTAGTCGATCTCCTCGACCTGCCACGACGCGGTGAAGGTCACCACCGGAAGGTCGTCGACGCGACCGACCACGTGCAGCGACTCGTAGCGGCCCGGACCGAGCAGGTGGCTGCCGTTGTCCCAGAGCTCGGCGAGGTCGAGGTCGGCGCCGGGCTCGCGGTGCATCTCCTGGGCGGCCACGTCGGAGAACTGCCCGAGCGTGAGCGGGTAGGCCACGCCGATCGACTGCCCGGGCGCGTCCGGGTCGTAGAACGCGATGCCACCGCCCCAGGTGGGTGACTGCCAGGCGAAGTAGACCGAGCCGTCGAGGCGCACCGGCTGTGGGTCCCCGGCAAGGGTCCGGTCGCGCGCGCCCGGGTAGGTCCGAGTCGCACCCGGCGGGCAGCCGCCGGCGAGGTAGCAGTGGAACCGGTCGCGCTCCATGTTGCTGCCGTAGGAGGCGTACCAGAGGTCCACGGCGTCGATGCTGCCACGCGCTCAGCCGATGGCGTTCCGTGCTCCGTAGCCGATCAGGCTCCCTGCGACGACCGCGGCAAGCACGAGCCGAGCGGGGATCCGGTGCAGCGAGCAGGCGCCGACGGACGCTGCTGCAAGTACTGCGCCGATGACGATCCCCAGATCCATCGTCGCGGTCGTCCACCCCCACAACCCGACGGTGAGGGCGAGGACGCCGGCCACGAGCGGAGTTCGCGCACCGCGCGCCATCCCGAGGGAGATGCCCACGTCGATGCCGAGAATGAACAACAGGCCGGGCTGCTGCCCGGAGCCGCTGAAGACCAGGGCGCCCACGATGCATGCGACGCCGAGGGTGGCCAGGATGACGTTGAGCTGGGGATCTGCCGGCACCGCGACGTCCTCGAACTCTCGCTGGGTGAGCGTGTCTCCCGGCGAGAAGTCGAGGAAGTCTCGGCCGACGGTCTCAGCGGCCATCGATCGCGAACCGGACGATGTCGGCGGGACTGCGGTGCTCGGAAGACGCGGGCGCGCCGGTCAGTCCGGTCATGCCGACGCCGATCAGGGCGACGGCGATCGCGACTCCGGCCACGCGGCCCGTGCCGAGCCGGCCGTGGGATTGATGGTTCACGGGCATTGCTCTTCGCACCTCCTTTCGTCGGGTTTCTCCTAGGACTCTCAGGCAGCGGCTTTAGTTGCGGCTAAGGCCTCCTTCGGTGTCGTCACCCCTAGTCATAAGAATATAAAATTAATAGAGTTATACCAGAAACGCAACAGTCCTCGAGTCGTCCCGTAGGCGGGTACGTTGCTCAGGTGCCGACCCTCGTTGCCAGCCCGCCCACACGCGGCCGGAGGCTTGCCGCCCTAGCCCTGGTCGCAGTCGTGGCCGCATCGACCACCGCGTCGTACGCGGACGGCGTGGCGGCGCCCGTGGCCGGCGCCCCAGGCATCGGCGATCCGTACTTCCCGGCCGACGGCAACGGCGGCATCGACGTGCTGCGCTACGACGTCCATGACACCTACGCCTACGGGACCGGCCGGCTGACCGGCTGGACCCGCTTGATCATCCGGGCTACGCAGTCGCTGAGCAGCTTCAACCTCGACCTGCTGCTGGGCGTGAGCGAGGTCCAGGTCGCCGGCGAGGCCGCGTCGTTCACCAAGCCGACTCGGCACGAGCTGCAGATCAGTCCCCGGACGCCGCTGGGCGTCGGCGAGGTGTTCTCGGTGGTGGTGCACTACAGCGGCAAGCCCGGTCCGATCTCCTATGAGAAGGAGCGCAACTGGCTCGCCGACGACACCGAGGTCATCACCATGAACCAGCCGCACATGGCTCCGTGGTGGTTCCCGGCCAACGACCACCCGGCCGACAAGGCCGCCTTCGACATCCACATCACGGTTCCCAGCGACCGCAAGGTGATCGCCAACGGCCGCCTGGTCGACCGCACCGTCCACGGCCGCGAAGCCACCACCCATTGGCGTGCCGCGGAGCCGATGGCTCCCTATCTGGCGTTCTTCGCCGCCGGGCACTTCGAGACCCGCAAGGGCAGCTACGAGGGTCGTCCATGGTTCGTCGCGGTCTCGAAGCTGGTGCCTGAGACCCCGCGCAGAGGCATGCTCCGGCTGATGAAGAAGTCGGCGAAGCTAACGGCCTGGTTGGAAGGAGAGCTCGGTCCGTACCCCTTCTCAACGACCGGTGGCCTGATCACCGGCCTGCCGATCGGGTTCGCACTCGAGAACCAGACCCGCCCGACCTACCCCACCATCTCGCCGCGCAGCATCCCGCTCGTCGTCCACGAGCTCGCCCACCAGTGGTTCGGAGACTCTGTCTCGGTCGAGCGCTGGAGCGACATCTGGCTCAACGAGGGTTTCGCGACGTTCCTCGAGGTGCGCTACGACGAGACCCACGGTGGCCGGTCGGGCTCGTCGTGGCTGGACGCCGAGTACCACTCCCGTGATGCGAGTGACCACTTCTGGCAGGTCCGAGTCAACGACCCGGGCGCGCACCGGATCTTCTCCGACGCCGTCTACGACCGCGGCGCCATGACCCTCCAGGCCTTGCGCCAGCGCGTCGGCGAGGCTGACTTCTGGCTGATCCTGCGCGGCTGGGCCGCGGCTCATCGCCACGGCAACGCTTCCGACGCGGACTTCCGCGCCTACGCGGCCGCGGTCAGCGGCGAGGACCTGGGTTCGTTCTTCACCGGGTGGCTCGACACCCCGGCTCGGCCGGCTCTCACTGCGGCCAACGGGCTCGCCTAGCGACGGAGGCGGACCGAGAGGCAGGTGACGCAGCCCTCCAGCTTCTCGAACTCGGAGATGTCGACGGCCACCACGCGGAGCCCGCGGGCCTCGAACAGCTCCTGGGTCCGCGGCGCGCTGGTGGACATCAGCACCGTCTCGCCGTCCAGCAGCACCACGTGTGCCCCGCCCTCCTCCGGGACGGAGAGGAACTGCGGCCACGCCGAGGGGTCGTCGACGAGCGGCTCGTAGCCGACGACGGTGCCGTTCGGCAGGGCGGTGACCGCCGACTTGAGGTGCAGCACCTTCTTCACCGGTACGGCGTACACCTGCGCGCCCAGACCCGCGAGGTGCGCGGCGAGCTGGCCGATCCCTTCGGCGTTGGTGCGGCCACCGACGCCGACCCAGACCCGCCCTGCGTGCTTGAGCACGTCGCCGCCGTCCAGCGTGCCGGGAGCCTCGATGCGGGCGATGCGGTAGCCGAGCTCGTTCAGTGCCTCTTCCGTGCCCTCGGTCTCCGGCCTGCGCTGGTCGGCACCCGGACGCGTGATCACGGCCAGGTCGCCGTAGACCACGACCGTGTCCTCGACGAAGACAGCGTCGGGACAGTCGTCGGCCGGAGCCACCTCGACCAGGGCCCAGCCTTCGGACTCCATCGCCGCGGCGTACTCCTCCCACTGGTGCCGGGCCAGCGCGACATCGACCGGCCGGCGCTCGACGTGGGTCAGCAGGCCTTCGGCCAGCCGAGGGCCGGGTGGACGGACCAGGGCCCTCTTGTTCACCCTCCGAAGGTACGCCGGGTCAGCCGAGCAGTGGAGCGACCGCGCGGGCGACCAGGCTGGGTCGACCGGTCAGCGACTCCTCCACGTCGGCAATCCGCATCGCGAGCAGGCCGGTGTTGATGCCAACCCACCGCAGTGGCTCCGGCTCCCATGCGGGAGAGCGGTGCCCCACCCAGGGCAGCCGGGTGAGCTCGGAGTCGTGACGTAGGACCAGATCGCGCAGCGTGCGACCGGCCAGGTTGCTGGTGCTCACGCCGTCGCCGACGTAGCCACCCGCCCACGCGAGACCGGTGGCCGGGTCCAGGCCCACCGACGCGCACCAGTCCCGGGGGATGCCCAGGGGCCCGCCCCAGGCGTGGGTCACCTTCGTGCCGCGCAGCACGGGAAACAGGTCGAGCAGGGTCGCGTAGAGCCGCGCGAACACGTGCTGGTCCCGGTCGAAAGCCGGGCGCACGCGCGACCCGAAGTGGTACGGCGCACCGCGACCGCCGAAGACCAGTCGGTCGTCCGCAGTGCGCTGGCCGTAGATGATGAGGTGACGGTGATCGGAGAACGTCTCGCGGCGGGCGAGCCCGACCTCCTCCCACACGTCGGCCGACAGCGGTTCGGTCGCGATGACCAGCGAATAGACCGGCACCACGGCTCTGGCGTGCCCCTGTAGCCCGGGCGTGTAGCCCTCCGTTGCCCGGACGACGTGGCCTGCGCGGACCGTCGCAGTCGCGGTTCGCGCTGCGCCCGGCTCGATCGACGTCACCCGGGTGTGTTCGTAGATCCGGACGCCACGACGTTCCACCGCGTCCGCCAGCCCACGAACCAGCCGCGAGGGATGGATGGCGGCACAGTCGGGCGTGTAGGTGCCCCCCTGGGTGCGCGACGCGTTGAGGATGCCGATCGCCTCGTCCCGCTCGAGCAGACGTAGGTCGGACTCGTCGCGACCCCAGGCGCGCGCGTCCGCGACCTCCTGCCGAGCCCGGCTCCACTGCGCCGGACTTCGGGCCACGCTGATAGTGCCGCCCTTGGCCAGCTGGGCGTCGATGCCCTCGACGGACGCGGCCCGGGCCACCTCGTCGATGCTCGCGCGCATAGCGCGGTGCTGGGCGAGCGCCGCGTCCCGGCCGGCCAGGGCAGCCAGGCTGGCCGTGGAGGCCGGAAAGAGTGCCGAGCACCAGCCGCCGTTGCGACCCGAGGCGCCGTAGCCGGCTACCTGATCCTCGAGCACCGCGATCCGCAGGTCGGGTGCCGCCTCCGCGAGGTAGTACGCCGTCCACAGCCCGGTGAAGCCGGCGCCCACGATCGCGATGTCGACGTCGCGATCACCCGGAAGTGAGGGACGCGGGCTCCAGTCCGTGCCCGCGGTCTCGTGCCACAACGAGAGCTGCGAGTGGACCTCGGTCAGCGGACGCCCCACGAGTAGGTCTGCTTGCGGAGCCGCAGGTACATGAAGGTCTCGGTTGCCTCGACACCGGGGATGGTCCGGATCCGGTCGGAGATGATCTCGAGCAGGTGCTCGTCGCTCTCTGCCACCACCTCCACCAGCAGGTCGAAGGTGCCGGCCGTGATCACGACGTAGTCGACGTCCGGCAGCTCGACGAGTGCGTCGGCGACCGGGTCGAGCGGCCCGCGCACGCGTACGCCGACCATGGCCTGACGCGCGAAGCCCAGCTGCAGAGGGTCGGTCACGGCCACCACCTGCATCACGCCTGCCTCGACCAGGCGCTGCACTCGTTGGCGGACCGCTGCCTCCGACAGCCCGACCTCCTTGCCGATCGCGGCGTACGACCGACGTCCGTCCTGCTGCAGCTGCTCGATGATCGCCTTGGCGACGTCGTCGAGCTGAACAGCGGGCCGAGGGTTCCTGCTCATCCCCGCAAGGTACTCGCTGTGTCGGCGGACGGCTCGGCCTGTCGCAAAGTTCGACGACAAGCGATTCCGTCGCCGATACACGATTGTTCGACGGGATCGCTTGTTAGGGCTGCCCTGCCGTGGCACGATCCGGATCACCCGCGAAGAGGAGTCAGATGGCGTCAGGGTCGATCAGCCGCCGGGGCGTGCTGAAGGGCGGGGGCGCGGTCGCCTTCGCGGGCCTGGGTGTCGCGGCGCTCGGTCTGCCCTTCTTCGACGTCGACGGAGCACAGCAGAACCCGCTGACCTGCCGTGCAGCCGACGAGTCCGCGAGCGACCTGCGGCTGCTGGTGTCCAACTGGCCCGGCTACATCGATCCGCGCCGGTTCGAGGGCAACACCCGCGACCTGTTCGAGCGGGAGACGGGCATCACCGTCCGCTACACCGACGACGTCAACGACAACTCCGAGTTCTATGCCAAGGTGCGCAGCCAGCTCGGCTCCTGCGAGGCGATCGACCGGGACATCATGGTGCTGACGGACTGGATGGCGGCCCGGATGATCAGCCTGGGCTGGACCCAGCCGCTGGCCAAGGAGAAGGTGCCCAACCTCCACAAGAACCTGATCAAACCGCTGCGCGGGGTTCAGTGGGACCCCGAGCTCGAGTTCCACGCTCCGTGGCAGAGCGGCCTGACCGGCATCGCCTACAACGCTGCGGAGACCGCTGAGGTGGGGAGCTTCCAGGACCTCGTCACGCGGCCCGACCTGAAGGGTCGGATCACGTTGCTGTCCGAGATGCGCGACACGATGGCGTTCATGCTGCGCCTCGAGGGCGCCGACCCCGACGACTTCACGTCCGACCAGTGGGGCAACGCGATCGACAACATCAGCAAGATCGTCGACTCGGGTCAGGTGCGCACGTTCACGGGCAACGACTACATCCAGGATCTCTCCAACGGCAACGTGCTGGCGTGCGAGGCCTGGTCGGGCGACGTCATCCAGGCCCAGTTCGACAACCCCGACATCAGGTTCGTCGTGCCGGAGGAGGGCGTCTCGCTGTGGAGCGACAACATGATGGTGCCCAACCTGGCCACCCACCAGGAGAACGCCGAGGCCTGGATCGACTTCTACTACGACCCGGCCAACGCCGCCAAGCTGGCCTCCTGGGTCAACTACATCTGTCCCGTCGAAGGAGCCCGCGAGGCGATGGAGAAGATCGACCCGTCGCTGGTCGACAACACGCTGATCTTCCCCGACGAGAAGATGCTCGCGGCCACCTTCGACTTCATGCCGCTCGATGACCGGCAGGCGATCGAGTACGAAAGGGACTGGACCAATGTCACAGCTGGTTGAGCCGGAGCAGCCGGTAGAGGAACAGTCCGATGGGCCCGGGGACGCGTCGTACGACGGGCTGCGCCTGCGCGACCTGACCAAGTCGTTCGCGCGGTTCACCGCGGTCGACTCGTTGAACCTGGACGTGCCGCGCGGCTCGTTCTTCGCGCTCCTGGGGCCGTCGGGGTGCGGAAAGACCACCACGCTGCGGATGGTGGCCGGCCTCGAGACGCCGACGTCGGGCACGATCACGCTCGCCGGCAACGACATCACGGCCGCCAAGCCCTACCAGCGCCCGGTCAACACGGTCTTCCAGAGCTACGCGCTGTTCCCGCACCTGGACATCTTCGAGAACGTCGCGTTCGGGCTTCGGCGCCGGAAGTCGGGCGACGTCACCAAGCAGGTCGACGACATGCTCGAGCTGGTCGAGCTCACCAGCCAGGCGCGCAAGAAGCCCGCACAGCTGTCGGGCGGTCAGCAGCAGCGGGTTGCCCTGGCCCGGGCGCTGATCAACAAGCCCGAGGTGCTGCTGCTCGACGAGCCGCTCGGGGCGCTCGACCTGAAGCTTCGACGCGGCATGCAGATCGAGCTGAAGCGGATCCAGACCGAGGTCGGGCTCACGTTCATCCACGTCACCCACGACCAGGAGGAGGCCATGACCATGGCCGACACGGTCGCGGTGATGAACAGGGGCATCATCGAGCAGCTCGGCGCACCCTCCGAGCTCTACGAGAACCCCCGCAGCACCTTCGTCGCCAACTTCCTGGGCCAGTCCAACCTGATCGAAGGGCAGATCACCGGCCGAGCGGCCGACGTGGTGAGCGTTGACATGCACGGCACGCCGGTCTCGGTGCCGACCGCCCGCTGCCATGCCGAGGGTGACCGCGGCTGGATCGGCATCCGGCCCGAGAAGGTCCTGATCGGCGAGCCCGGCGCGGAGCTCGACGCTCCCGGCAACACCATCCCCGGCGGCGTGGTCACCGACGCCAGCTTCGTCGGCGTCAGCACCCAGTACCTCGTCCGGATGCCCTGGGGCCAGGAGCTGCAGGTCTTCGAGCAGAACACCGGGCGGTCCCGGCTGTTCCGCCAGGGCGAGCAGGTGGAGCTCTCCTGGCGCCCCGAGTACGCGTTCCTCCTCGACGCCAGCCAGGACGCCTTCGCCGGCGCCCAGGAGGACGTGGTGTGACCGGTGAGTGACGGAACCCGCAAGCGCGGAAAGCTCGGCTATCTGCTGCTGCTTCCAGCCATGCTGTGGCTGCTCGTCTTCTTCGTGCTGCCGTTCTACTCCCTGATCGCCAACAGCCTCTACGACTCCGGCGGCTCGGACTTCCGGGGCTGGGACATGAGCTATGCCTGGGGCAACTACGTCGACGCGGTCCAGGCGTACTGGCGACCGCTCGTCCGATCCGTCATCTACGGCGGCATCGCCACGGCCAGCTGTCTGGTCCTCGGCTACGTCCTTGCCTACGCGATCGCGTTCAAGGCGGGCCGCTGGAAGATGCTGATGCTGGTGCTGGTCATCGCGCCGTTCTTCACCAGCTTCCTGGTCCGTACCCTGTCGTGGAAGCTGATCCTGGCCGACAACGGATTCGTCGTGGACACGCTGCAGTTCCTGCAGCTGGTCGGCGACGACGGCCGCCTGCTTGCGACGCCGTTCGCGGTGGTGGCGGGCCTGACCTACAACTTCCTGCCGTTCATGGTGCTGCCACTGTTCGCCAGCCTCGACAAGATCGACCCGCGCCTGGTGGAGGCCTCCAACGATCTCTACGCGAACCCGTTCACCACCTTCTTCAAGGTCACCTGGCCCTTGTCGCTTCCGGGTGTGGTGTCGGGGACCCTGCTGACGTTCATCCCAGCGACAGGTGACTACATCAACTCCGACCTGCTGGGCAGCGCCAACGAGCCGATGATCGGTCAGGTCATCCAGGACCTCTTCACCGGTGGCGACGTTCCGGCGGCGGCCGCGCTCTCGGTGACAATGATGGCGATGATCCTGGTGCTGGTGCTGGTCTACGTACGTCGAGCCGGCACCGAGGAGCTCCTCTGATGGGCGCGGTCTCGTGGTTGCGACGCAACCTGGTGCTCGTCCTCGGCCTGCTGGTGCTGCTCTACACGTTCGTGCCGATCTTCGTCGTCGTCCTGATGAGCTTCAACGACCCGGACAGCCGGCTGATCTACCGGTTCGACGGGTTCACGTTCCACAACTGGCTCAACCCGTGTGAGGACTCGAGCATGTGCTCGGCTTTGCTGCGCAGCGTCGAGATCGGCCTGCTGGCGACGCTGGTGGCCACGGTCCTCGGCACGCTGGCGGCGTTCGCGCTGGTGCGCCACGACTTCGCCGGGCGCTCGACCACCAACCTGCTCGTGTTCCTGCCGATGGCCGCTCCCGAGATCGTGCTCGGTGCATCGCTGCTCGCGCTCTTCGTCGCGGGCGGCTTCGCCGGGCAGCTGGGCTTCTGGACCATCCTGGTCGCCCACATCATGTTCTGCCTGTCGTTCGTCGTCGTGACCGTGCGCGCCCGGCTGGCGGGTATGGACGACAACCTCGAGCAGGCGGCGATGGACCTCTATGCCACGCCGGCACAGACGTTCTGGAAGATCACGTTCCCGCTGGTCTTCCCCGGCATCCTCGGGGCCGCGCTGCTGGCCTTCTCGCTGTCGTTCGACGACTTCATCATCACCAACCTCAACGCCGGCACGACGACGACCTTCCCGATGTACGTCTGGGGCGTGGAGAAGGTCGGCGTCCCGATGCAGGTCAACGTGGTCGGCACCTTGATGTTCCTGATCTCGATCGCAATCGTGCTCGCGGGCGAGGCACGCAGTCGCCGCCGCGCCGCGGTATGAGCTGGGCACCTTCCGCGCTCGCCGACGCCGAACGATCGGTCTTCTGGCTCGACGACCCGACCCGGCCCGAGCCGGCCGCGCCTCTCGGAGGGAAAACCTCGGCCGATCTCGTGGTCATCGGTGGCGGTTACAGCGGGCTGTGGACCGCGCTGCGTGCCGTCGAGCGGGATCCCGGCCGGCCGGTCGTGCTTCTCGAGGCCGAGGTCTGCGGCAACGAGGCGAGCGGTCGCAACGGCGGGTTCGCCGCGGCCAGCCTCACCCACGGTTTCGACAACGGTCTGGCGCGCTGGCCCGACGAGCTCGCCCAGCTTGACCGGTTGGGCGCCGACAACCTGCGCGCCATCGCGGAGACCATCGAGCGCCACGGCATCGACTGCCACTGGGAGGAGACAGGGGAGCTGTCGGTTGCGTCGGCGCCGCACCAGGTCGCCGAGCTCGAGGAGCTGGCGGCGGCGATGACCGGAGCCGGACACGAGGTGGAGCTGCTGGACGCGGCCGCGGTCCAGGGGCGGCTGGCTTCCCCGACGTACGTCGGAGGGCTGGTGGACGCAGACGGTACTGCGCTCGTCGAGCCGGCCCGCCTCGCGTGGGGGCTGCGGCGCGCGTGCCTCGATCTGGGCGTCACGATCCATGAGCACTCGCGGGTTGCCGGCATCGAACGTGACGGCGCCGGGTTGGTGGCCCGCACGTCGACCGGGGCCGTGCGCGCCGGCCGGGTCGCGCTCGCCACCAACGCGTTCCCGTCGCTGGTTCGGCGGCTGCGGCTGATGACCGTGCCCGTCTATGACTATGTGCTGATGACCGAGCCGCTGAGCGCCGCGCAGCTCTCGTCCATCGGCTGGGCCGGCCGCGAAGGTGTGGGCGACTGCGCCAACCAGTTCCACTACTACCGGCTCACCCGCGACAACCGGATCCTCTGGGGCGGCTACGACGCGGTCTACTACTACGGCTCCCGGATCGGTCGCGAGCTCGAGCAGAGCGACCGTACGCACCGACAGCTCGCCGAGCACTTCTTCGCAACGTTCCCGCAGCTGGAGGGGCTGCGCTTCAGCCACCGCTGGGGCGGCGTCATCGACACCTGCACTCGCTTCGCGGCGTTCTTCGGCACCGCGTACGCCGGACGCGCGGCGTACGCCTTGGGCTACACGGGTCTGGGCGTGGCCGCGACCAGGTTCGGCGCCGATGTCATGCTCGACCTGCTCGACGGGCAGCCGACCGAGCGCACGGAGCTGGAGATGGTGCGGCGCCGGCCGCTGCCGTTCCCTCCCGAGCCGGTGCGCTACGCCGGCATCCAGGCGACCCGGTGGGCAATGGACCGCGCCGACCGCAACGATGGCCGGCGCAACCTGTGGCTGAAGACCCTGGACCGGCTGGGGCTGGGCTTCGACTCATGACTGGGCTCATCAACAGGGAGGAAGATCAGAGGATGGACACGATCACGCACTGGCGGGCCGGGGAGCACTGGGCGGGCAGCGGCGAGCGGTTCGGCGACGTCTACGACCCGGCCACGGGACGGGTGTCGCGGCAGGTGGCCTTCGCTTCGGGCGCCGATGTCGATGCGATCGTCGGCGATGCGGTCGTGGCCGGCCGGGAGTGGGCGGCGGCGTCGCTGTCCCGGCGTACGTCGGTCTTGTTCGCGTTCCGCGAAGCCCTGCACCGACGACGCGGCGACGTAGCGGCCGCGATCACCGCCGAACACGGCAAGGTGCTCGACGACGCTCTGGGAGAAGTCCAGCGGGGCCTGGAGGTCGTGGAGTTCGCGTGCGGCGCCCCGCACCTGCTCAAGGGCGGGTTCAGCGACGGCGTCTCCACGGGCGTCGACGTCTACTCGATCCGGCAGCCGCTCGGCGTGGTCGCTGTCATCTCGCCGTTCAACTTCCCGGCCATGGTGCCGCTGTGGTTCGTGCCCGTCGCGATCGCGTGCGGCAACGCGGTCGTGCTCAAGCCGAGCGAGAAGGACCCGTCGACGTCGCTGCTCCTCGCGGAGCTCTGGGCGGAGGCGGGGCTGCCACCAGGGGTGTTCAGCGTGGTGCACGGCGACAAGGTGGCCGTCGACTCGCTGCTGGAGCATCCGGATGTGAAGGCGGCCTCGTTCGTCGGCTCGACGCCGATCGCGCGCTACGTCTACGAGCGCGGCACCCAGCACGGCAAGCGGGTCCAGGCCCTCGGCGGTGCGAAGAACCACATGGTCGTGCTGCCCGATGCCGATCTGGACGGCGCGGCCGACGCTGCGGTCTCTGCAGGCTTCGGCTCGGCGGGGGAGAGGTGCATGGCGATCTCGGTCGTCGTGGCCGTCGACCCGGTGGCCGACCGGCTGGTCCCGATGATCGCGGAGCGGATGGGCGTGCTGCGCACCGGTGACGGCCGCCGCGGGTGCGACATGGGCCCGCTCGTCACGGGTGCCCACCGCGACAAGGTGGTGTCCTACGTCGAGGCCGGTGCGGCAGCTGGGGCGTCCCTGGTCGTCGACGGTCGCGAGGTCGTGCCCGACGGCGACACCTCCGGGTTCTGGCTCGGGCCGACGTTGTTCGACCGCGTCACGCCGGACATGTCGATCTACACCGAGGAGATCTTCGGGCCGGTGCTCTCCATCGTGCGCGTGCCGACGTACGACGACGCGCTGGCGCTGGTCAACGCCAACCCCTACGGCAACGGCACCGCGATCTTCACCCACGACGGTGGCGCCGCGCGCCGCTATCAGCGGGAGGTCGAGGTCGGCATGGTCGGCGTCAACGTGCCGATCCCGGTGCCGATGGCCTACTACTCCTTCGGCGGCTGGAAGTCGTCTCTGTTCGGCGACAGCCATGCGCACGGCGTCGAGGGTGTGCACTTCTTCACCCGCGGCAAGGTGGTCACGTCACGGTGGCCCGATCCTGGCGCTCCGCGCGCAGGGGTCGACCTCGGCTTCCCGCAGCACACCTGACAGCGATGGACTTCGAGTTCGAAGGCCCGGTCATCGAGTGGCGGGGTCCTGCGCCCTTCTACTTCCTGCGCATCCCCGAGGAGGAGAGCGAGGACATCAAGTTCGCCGCCAAGGGTCTGGAGTACTGGGGTCAGGTGCCGGTTTTCGTACGGATCGACGAGATCGAGTTCACCACCGCGCTGTTCCCCAAGGACGGCCTCTACCTCCTCCCGTTGAAGGACGCGGTACGCCGGCCGGCCGACATCGACGTGGGTCAGGTGCTGGCCGTTGGCCTGAACGTCGGGCGGGATTAGCACCCATGCACAGGATCTTCACCACCAGCTTCGCCTCGGTCTATCCCCACTACGTGACGAAGGTGGAGAAGAAGGGCCGCACCAAGGCCGAGCTGGACCAGGTGATCGCCTGGCTGACCGGCTTCGACGACTCAGCGTTGAGCGACCACCTGGTTGCGGAGACGACGTTCGAGGACTTCTTCGCGGATGCTCGGCTCAACCCGCACGTGTCTTTGATCACGGGCTCGGTGTGTGGGGTGCGGGTCGAGGACGTCGGGGACCCGTTGATGCAGAAGATCCGCTACCTCGACAAGCTGGTGGACGAGCTCGCCAAGGGAAAGGCGATGGACAAGATCTTGCGGGCGTAGCTGTTGGTCTCAGACGTCGGCTTCGATGGCGAAGGTGTTCCCGTCTGGGTCCTGGAACCACGCGATCCGACCACCGCCGGCGCGAGGGGTGATGCCCTTGGCGTCATGGTCGAACTCGTCGTAGCGGGCCATTTCGACGCCGGCGGCAATGAGCTCGTCGACTACCTGATCGAGGTCGTCGACGTACCAGGTCGCGAGTGTCGCCTCTGACTTTCCTGCGGTAACCGACTGGAACACGTTGAGCGCCGGGCCGCCACCTGAACCGTAGACGCGGCTGGCATCGGGGATCGCGGCGCTGGGGCCGGACTCCAGGGCCTCGAGGCCGATCTTGCCTTCGTAGAAGGCGACCGCCTGCTCGATGTCGGACACCGCGATGGACGCTCTCACGTGGAAGTCGTTCAAGGGCATGACCCAATAACACACCTCCGCATCAATTCGGGCGAGTCGCCCGGGCCAGACTCGGCAGGCCGCGATATGACGCAGGGTGCTCGCGCGCTCACGCGGCAGTTCCGGATGGCCGCAGCGCACTCCATCCGCGGCTAAGTGAGCACGTTTTCCTGCCGGTCTCGTGCACTGGGGCTTGTCCGCTCAGTCCGGTCGTCGTGGCTGGAGCAATGGCTCGGACATTGTGAGGACGGTCGCTACCACTTCGCGCCGGGAGGGTGGCTTGGGGAGGCTGAGTGCGGCGGCGAGGGTTGTGCGGAGGGCGCCGATGATGGCTGCGCCAGCCAAGTCGGGGTTCACCTTGGCGAGCAGTTCGCCGGAGGCTTGGCCCTTTCGGATGTTCTTGGCTGCCATGGCTGCGTGCTGGTGGGTGCGTTCTGCGTCGATGCGGGTGGCTGACGCTTCGTGAAGCAGTCCGCTTGCGACGCGCTTGCCTAGCGGGTGGTCATAGAGGAATGCCACTTCGTGCCTTATGCGGAGGGCTTCGCGGTCCCACCAATTTGCTTGAGGCGCAAGGTCGGCCATGAAGACGGTCCGGTCGTAGTCGTCGTAGAAGTCGCTGACGGTCGCTTCGACGAGACCGGCCTTGCTGCCGAAGTATCGGTAGATGACGCTTTGCGCGACGCCAGCGGTTGCGGCGACGTCGGCGATCTCAAGACCGCCATGGTCTCGCAGTTCGGCTTGGGCGGCTTCGAGCAGGCGGGCGCGGGTGGCCTTGCCTTTCGGCGTGGCACCCGGAACAGGCTTGATGCCGGTCGCCTCCCTTGGGGAAGTCATGGCGCCACGTTAGGGCGTGATGACATGGTCCGGATTGGGCTGGCGGTCAGCAGGGGCTTGGCTGTAGTCACCGAACAGGCCGTCACGCTCGGTGATCATCGCTCGGACTCCGTCTGATTCTGCAAGCGCGATGGACCGCAGCGCATCTGGGGTATTACGCATGAGGCCGTCAAGGATCGGACCGAGCGTTTGTGTTGACGCCATTCCCATGTTGTCGTAGGCGTGGTTGACGACGAGCTTCATAGCTGACAACTGAGACAGCGGGATGCTGGCCAACTTTTGCGCAAGGCTCGCGACGGTGCTCTCAAGTTCGGCGAAGGGAACCGACTCGTTGATCAGACCGATGTCCGCTGCTTCGGTGCCTGTCAGTGCCTTGCCGGTCAGCGCGTACTCCTTGGCTTTGGTGAGCCCGAGACGGTAGAGCCACATCCCGGACAGGTAGCAGCCCCACATGCGGCTGTATGGCGTGCCGATCACTGCATCGTCACTGGCAATTACCAGGTCTGCCGACAAGGCGAAGTCGCTGCCGCCGCCCACACACCAGCCGTGCACCTGAGCGATCACCGGCTTCGGCGTCCTCCAGACCGAGAGAAACTTCTGCGTCGGGGCGAGTTGTGGGGCCGTGGCGAAGACGAAGTCCTTGCCAGCGTCCCATTCGCCTTCGGTGGTGATGAGGTCGTCCCAGTGATGAAAGCCACCACCAAAGTTGTAGCCGGCACAGAAGGAGCGCCCGGCGCCGCGCAGCACAATCACGGAGACTTCCGGATCTCGGGTAGCCGCGCTCACCGCTGCTTCCACCTCGTCAGGCATCGGCGGGACGATGGTGTTCAACTGCTCGGGCCGATTGAGCGTGACCGTGGCAACGCGGTCCTGGGTCGAATACAGGATGGTCTGGAACTCAGTTGCCGATGCGTTTTGACTCATGGGTCTCAGCATGCGCCGCCGTCCAGCACAGGTCAAGAAGTGACTTCACTTTTTTTCTGAACCGATCCATCGCCTGACACCCGACATTTCGGCGGCTATGCAGAACCGCATTCACATCGGCCATTACAGGGCGGCCGAACGGGGCGGAAAGTCGCACCCGCTCGGCGGCAATACAGGGCGTTCCGAGCGGTCGGGCCGTCAGATCACACCCAAATGCAGGGCGAGGCGCACGACCGCAGCATGAACCGGATCTCTCGCGCGAAGCGGGGTCGCCTCGGCGACGCCCACTGGCGGCGGTATGACGCAGTTGCTGGTGGCAGTCGGCCCCGGTCATCCCACGCCGTCAGCTTGGAAGCGTCGTGTGCATGATGCACTCAGTGGTCATCACCTTCTTCTTCGTCTTCTTCACATGGCCGCGTCGCGGCTCGACGTCGGCGAGGCGCGGCTCGTTACCTCGCAAGCCTGCGTCGGAGAGTTACCGCCGACGGCGATGAGTTAACCTTATGGGTGTAGTGTTAACTCTTGAGCGCGAGGAGGCAACCATGGCCCGCTGGGAACGAGTAAATGTTCCTCCCGACTTCGCCGGGGTCACACGCGTCGATCGACAGGGTGGCAGTTACCTCCGGTACCACCCCGACAAGCTTGCGTCAGTATCCAATGCACTGAATGGGGAGGTGCTGGAATATGCCGCCGAAGTGTCGACTGCCCTGGGTCGCCTCGGGGAGCGGCTCCGGTCGAATCCACTTCCCATCTTGTACTCGACGATGATCCGCTCGGAGTCCATCGCCTCCTCGTGGATCGAGGGAATCCGGGAAAACCCACGAGCCATCGCCATCGCGCAGATCGGTGACGAGGCGGCCTCCCACAACGCCTCCTCAGTCATTCGCAACGTAGGTGCAATGAAGGAAGCCATCGAACTCCTCGGCGCTGGAGTCTGGACCCACCAGAATGTGATGGACATCCACCACGACCTCCTTCCCTGGCATCGGCTTGGTTATCGAACCGAGCAGGTGTGGGTCGGCGGAAGCAACAAGCTCAACGCCGACTACGTAGCACCCCAGCACGAGTTGGTGCCCACCTACATGGATGATCTGCTCAAGTACGCCAACAGCTCGGGCGACCTACCGGTGGTGCAGGCGACGATCATCCATGCGCAGTTTGAGACTATCCACCCATTCGAGGATGGCAACGGTCGCGTGGGTAGGGCTCTGTTCCACGGAGTCTTGAAGCGCGCCGGCTTGGTTGACAGTGGCGTGATCCCCTTGTCTACCGTGCTTCGCAAGGACGTGGATGGGTATGTCGCAGCGCTGACAAAGTACCGCTACGACGGCGAAGGCCGAGGTCCAGCGTTGAATGCCTATGTTGAGCAGTTCCTCAACTATGTGAGTTCTTCTGTGACAGCCGCGGAGCAATTTCGGTTGGCTGCAATCGATATACACCAGCGTTGGAAGCAGTCCGTGTCGGGATTCCGGTCGGACTCGTCTATACACCGCGCCGTGGATCTGGTGATCGAGTATCCGGTCATCTCAGCACGGTTCATCGCGGACAACCTCAATGTGTCGACCGTCTCGGCACAGAAGTTGGTCAAGCAGTTGGTGGGCGCCAGGATTGTGCGACCTGCCACCGGCAAATACCGGAAATCCGCGCTCTATCAGGCCGATGACATCCTCGACCTCTTAGAGCACGGCGCCGAGGCCACGCTCTCATAGCAGGCCGTCCCTACGCGGCGGAAAGACGCGGAGAGCTCGACTGGCCCGATAGCAGCCCGCCGCGCAACAATGCGGATCCGCATCGTTCGCCCTAGAGATGGATCTGACGTGAGTGTCACCGACTATCTGGGTGGCTATGGAGGTCTCCACCAGCACCGTTTGTAGGTCAGTGCTGACACCACACGGACCAGGAGGGCACCCTAGTGTGGGTGGGAGTTGACACCACCCTGGCGGGCGCAAGCGGAGCGAGTCCGAGCAGATTGAGCGGAGGTGGGCGCATGTCGGCGACGAAGCTCCTGGTACTCGGTAGCGTGCACCTCTCCGGCGGCGCGCATGGCTACCAGGTGCGGTCCGAGCTGCAGAGCTGGCGTGCGGAGATGTGGGCCAAGATCAAGCCCGGCTCGATTTATCACGCGCTGAAGAAGGCGGCGGCTGATGGCCTCCTCACCGAACACGCCGAGCCGGGCAACTCCGGGCCGGAGCGCGTTCTGTACCGCGTGACAGCTCGGGGACGTGACGAGATAGTCGAACTGGTCCGCGACGGTCTGGGGCGCACCCATGACCCCACCATGCTCAACGCGTCGATCGCCATGTTGCCCATGCTGACCAGGACAGATGCCATCGCGCACGTCAACGAGCGGGTCGCGCGCCTGGAAGCGGAGCTCGTAGAGCAGGCCAAGTGGCGGGAGCACCCGAACCCCGACATTCCCGAACACGTCCGCGATCAGGCCGAACTGTGGGCGGGACATGCACGCACCGAACTGGAGTGGGCGAAGAGCCTGAGCAAACGACTGGCTGAGGGCGCCTACACCATGGCCGATGATCCGGGTTCGTGGCGAACGGTCTCCTAATCAACCTTGACTAGACGCTCTGCCTCGTTTACGTTGGTCGAGTAGCCAAACTTGACTAGTCGCCGCCCAGGCCCGAACGCGGCAAGGAGAGCCGAATGAGCACCATCCTCAAGAACAGCTCGGAAACCGTTGCGCACACGCCCGGGCGGGCGAGCAGCATCGGGGTCTGGATTCTGCAAGGCGTGCTAGCGGCGATCATCGCCGGCGGCGGAATCTCGAAGCTCGCCGGCGACCCGGTGATGGTGGACATGTTCGCCGACATCGGGGCTGGCCAGTGGCTCCGGTACCTGGTCGGAGCGCTGGAGGTCGCGGGAGGGGTTGGACTTCTGATCCCGGCTCTGGCGGGCCTGGCCAGTCTGGGGTTGGCGGCATTGCTGACCGGTGCTGTCATCACCGATCGGTTCGTGCTCGAGCAGAGCCCTTGGCTGCCGCTCGCCCTTCTCGTCGTGGCGGCCGTGATCGCAAGGGTGCGGTGGTCGCGCACCGAGGCCGTCGCCGGCTCGCTGCTCAGGCGCTGAGACAAACCTCTCGAACGGAGATGTGAGATGAACGAGATGGCCTTTCGCGTGACATCAAACGATGGCACCACCATCGCCTACGACCGGAAGGGAAGCGGCCCGGCTGTCGTCCTGGTAGGCGGCGCACAGGACGACGGAGCCGAGAACGCTCCCTTGATACCTGCTCTCGCCGAGCACTTCACGGTTTACAACTATGCCCGTCGGGGACGCGGCGCGAGCGGCTTCACCGAGCCCTACGCCGTGGAAAGGGAGATCGAGGACCTGGATGCGTTGATCGCGGAGGCGGGCGGCTCGGCACACCTGTTCGGGGCGTCCTCTGGTGGCGCTCTGGCGCTGGAAGCCGCCGCGGCCGGGTCAGCCATCGACACGATCGCCGTGTGGGAGGTGCCCTACGCGGTCGGGGACGACATACGCCCGCGATTCGAGGAGTACGTCGCGGACACCCGACGTGCCTTCGACGCCGGGCGAGACGAGGAGGTTCTCGAACTGTTCATGCGCATGACCGGCGCCTCCGACGACAACGTCGCGGCCAGGAAAGCGGCAGGCAAGCAGACGGCGCATTGGGCGGATTCGGTCGCCCTCGCGCCCACGCTGGTCCACGACAGCCTCTTCCTCAACCACTACCAGTTGCCGGCCGATCGACTGGCAACGGTCACCCAACCGGTCCTGGTCACCACCGGAGGACCGATCACGGTCCCCTACATGGCAGGCCTGCCCTCGGACTTCTTCGACCGCGCAGCCGACGAGCTTGCAGACCTCCTACCGCACGCTCAACGGGAGACCCTCGAGGGGCCGGATCACGTCGTCGACCCACAGATCGTCGGCCCGCTGTTGCTACGGTTCTTCAGCAGCGAACACTGAGGGGCCCGCGAGGTGTTGCGGGAAGACCGATCAGGCACCGCGCAAGCAGATCTTCGTCGCGCCAGGGACACGGGGCGGACAGGTAGTGTCGAGGTTTGTAAGCAGTTCGCTCGTCCCGATTCGACGCTTGACGGCCGACAGGCGGCGGTGTGACGAATCGGATGCACTTCTCCTGATCCGTCTCCTGGGTTTCGCTGGCTAGCACACAGCGACCGATCGGCTGAGGCGCACTCGAACCCAGAGTGCTCTGATGTATCAATGGACCTTTGCCCGATCTGCGCTGGCCCGCTTCCGAAGGGCTGGCCGGCTCCGCCGAATGATGAGTGTTTGAGTTGCGGGTATCAACCGCATAGCGGTTGGGATCGGCTGCTCGACGAATCACCAGACACGTGAGCTGCGATTGATCGAGTCAGTCAGCGTCAGCGGGCCGCTGAGCCGGGTTGAACCCCGCGGTTCCGTAGGCGGCGCTATGAGGCACACTCTCGCCTCGCCGTTTCCGCCCGGTAACAGGCAAGTGGGTTGGACGTCTTCGTGGAGTCCGCGGCGCTCTCACCTCGGCACGAGGGGTACGACCTCACCGATCGTCCCTCGAGCCCTGCCAGATCGACGGGTCCGCCGGCAGGTGATCGATCAAGGTTTGCACCGAGAGATCAAGGTCGGAGGTGACAAGAAGTGGATCCGCTTCCTCCGCAAGTCGCACTATGGAGTCGGCGAGCACGACGAAGTGCAGCTCCCGATCGACGCCAATGCAAGGACAACCAGTCGTGAACGGCCAATCAGAGCAGTGGCTAAAGCAAAGCGTCCCCATGCTGGTGTACGGAAACAAGCGCTTGAGCTCCGGGCGCGCTTGTGCGGCTGTGATGAGCCGCCGCAATTGAGGTCCTTGATGACCGTCGTTCCCCTCCGCACTTCGGACGACGCCATCCCAGGCAGCGCTGCTGAGACGATCGAGTTCACGACTCACAGTCGTGATCATCGCAGTGATGGAACGGAGTCGTGCCAGCATCGAACGGTTCCGATCATTCGGTCGCCGAGGCGGGCTGACAGGCGGCGAAAGGACGCAAGCTTTTCGGGACCTGGATCGTGGCGTGGGCCGGTGGCAAGGAACTCGTCACAGAAGGTCGCGGAGGCGGGCAACGAGGGAGTCCTTGACGGCTTGGGTGACCGCGGCCTCGACCTGTTCGTTGAGATCGTCCTGGTTGTCGAGGTTCGACAGGATGCTGCGCAGGTCGAGGTCCTCGATCGCGCGAGTGAGGACGTCGTCGGTCTTCAGGGCGGCGTTGATCACGGAGTCCGGGACGGCCCGGAGCGCGGCCTCGAGGAGCCCGTTGAGGTCGGCGTTGTCGAGTGCCTCGTCGACCAGTTCGGAGGCTTCAGGCAGCGAACCGTCGTCCTTCATCCGGCGTACGGCGGCCAGCAGACCCTCGCGCAGGGCGTCGATCTCCGAGTCCGTGCGGGTGCCGGGTTGCGCGAGCTCCAGCGTCAGCGCCTCGCGGCTGACGCCCAGGCGGCAGGCGGCGCCGTCGATGCCGAGCAGCACGAGACGCTCGGTGAGGCCGTCAATGCCGTCGGCCTGCGAGGTGACCGTCCGGGCGACGCACGGGTCGGCCGGACTGAGCGGCTCGAAGGTGCCGCCCCCGTTGGCGAGCTGGACCGCGAGCACACCGCTCACCAGGAGCAGGGCGACCGCCGGCAGCCCGGCCGCGCGAAGCCGGTCGTCAGTCATGGGTCACCCGCCTTCGGGGCGCGACGACGGTGAGCAGGGCGAGGAGCGCGAGGCCACCGCCGATGAGGAACGAGTCGCGGAAGGCCCGCGTGGCCGTGCGCTCTAGCTGGGCGTCGAGATCGCGCTCGAGGTCGGCGGCGGCGGGCCGCTCCTCGGGTGCGAGGTCCAGGGTCGCGAAGGCGCGGTGCAGGTCGGGGATCTGACCCTGCTGCCCGGTCAGCTCGCTGCCGAGCGCCTGAGCTACCGCGATCTTGTCGTCCGGCTTCAAGGGGGCATCGAGCACGAGGGCCGTGATCGCTTCCTGGGCGGGCACCTCGGCGTCCCGCAGGTCCGCCGTGAACACCGGCGTCAGGATCGCCAGCCCCACCACCACGCCGACGTGGCGGGCACCGATGGTCCACCCCGCGTGCCGCACCCGCGGCAGGCGCATCTCCATCGCCTGCGAGGTGAGGCGGTCGACGGTCAGCCCCAGCCCGAGACCCACCAGCGCCTGGGGCGCGATCGTCCAGGCGAGGGTGGCCGACGGCGGGATGGCGAGGCCGACCAGTCCGCCGGCGATCAGGAAGCAGCCAACCGCGACCTCGACCTCCGGCGGGGTTCGCAGGAATCGGGCGAGCGGTCGTGCGGCGAGCGCCGCGAGCGGCACGACGGACACGGTCAGGGCTGCGGTGCCTGGGGAGCGGCGCCAGCCCTCGACCAGGAGCAGGACCAGCAGGAACAGGGCCGCCGTGAGGGCTGCCGACAGCAGGGCGAGCGTCAGGTTCGAGCGGACCGCCGGTCGATGCCGGTCGGGCGTGAGCTCGGGCGGGGCCCTCACTGCGAGTGCGGCCGGCACCGCCAGCACGGCGAACGGCACCTGCACCACGAAGATGGCCTGCCACGAGAACGCTTCCGTGAGCAGCCCGCCTGCGAACGGTCCGGTGGCGGTGCCGATCACTCCGGCAGTGACCCAGGCCGCGACGCCGCGACGCTCGCCGGACTCCGCGACCAGGAGCTCCAGGCAGCCGATCAACGCGAACGCGCCCCCGAGAGCCTGCACGCACCGGGCCGCGATCAGCACGTCGATCGACCCCGCCACCGCGCACCACGCCGAGGCACCGGCGAAGATCGCGATGCCGATGGCGCTGAGGATGCGCGGCTGTGCCTGAGAGAAGCTCATCGCGGTCGGCACGGCGGCGAGCCCGAGCACGATGTTGAAGGCGATCAGCACCCAGGCGACCTGCCCGACGGAGGCGTCGAGGTGCCGGAGGATGTCGGGCAGCGCGAGCGTCACCACGGCGGAGTCCGCGAGCACCAGCGCCACGGTCACGGCGAGCAGAGGAGCCATGGCACGACGCACGCGGCCATCCTCGCAGCGAGAACGACGGACCGGTCCAGGCTCGCCGCCGATGAGTTTTGGTCGGTCAGCTGGTCGGGACGTCCATGAAGCTTCTCCTGACGTCAGCGGGCGTCAAGAACCCGAGCATCCGCGACGCACTGGTCGAGCTCCTGGGCAAACCGATCGCCGACTCCAAGGCCCTCTGCATCCCCACCGCGACGTACGGGCACCCACAGATCAGTCCTGAGGCCGCATGGGCATTCATCAGCGGACGAGAACCCCGATGCCCTATGACCGAGCTGGGTTGGAAGTCCGTGGGAGTGCTGGAACTCTCTGCGCTACCTACCCTCGATGAGGAACGCTGGGTCTCGTGGGTCCGGGAGACAGACGTGCTGCTGGTGAACGGCGGTGACCCCCTCTACCTGTGCCACTGGATGCGGGAGTCCGGACTGGCGGCTCTGCTGCCCTCGCTGAGCGAGAAGGTCTGGGTGGGGCTCAGTGCCGGGAGCTTGGTGCTGACTCCCCGGATCGGAGAGAGATTCGTGCGTTGGCAGCCAGGCGGCGACGACCACACGCTGGGCATCGTCGACTTCTCGATCTACCCGCACCTGGACCACCCGGAGATGCCGGACAACAGCATGGCCAACGCCGAAGAATGGGCGGCCGGAATTCCGGGTCCGGCGTACGCGATCGATGACGACACCGCCATCAGGGTGGCCGATGGCACGGTCGACGTCGTCTCCGAGGGGAGCTGGAGGCTGTTCTCCCCGACGGCCTGACTCAGAGCAGCGCGGAGGCCCGGCCGAGGACGACAAGGCACAGCCGCGCTGCCTCGTACAGCAACCGCGTGTCGGTCTGGGGAACGAGCGGCATGTTCATGAGGGCGACCCCGAGTCCCATCAGTACATAGCCGGCCCTCACTATGCGCTCCGGGCCCTGAGGATGCGGGCCCGAGCCTTGTGCAGCTGGGGCATGAGTCCGTAGATGACGATCGGGACGGCGATCGTGGCGAGCACGAAGGTCCGCAGCACCGGTGACATGGGGTGAAGCCAGTCCGCGAGAGTCAGGTTGATGACGGTCAGCGTGGGAAACACGCAGAGCCAGATCATCAGCGCCAGCTGGTGTTTGGTGGGCGGTCCGGGGTGTCTGCTCATGACAACGAGGTTGCTGCCGATTCCCGATTCCAACAACCTTTGTTGCGGTTTCTGGGAATCGCGCCGACGATGGACTCATGGGCGACTCCGAAGAGGTCATCACCGCCGCGCTGGACCAGGTGGGGCCCCGGCTCAGGCGGGTCCGGACCGAACGGGGTCTGACGCTCACGAGCGTCGCCGCGAGCACCGGTATCTCGAAGAGCACCTTGTCGAGGCTGGAGAACGGCGAACGACGACCGAGTCTCGAGCTGCTGCTGCCTCTGGCTCACGCCTACCGGGTGCCGCTGGACGACCTCGTCGGCGCGCCAGAGGTCGGGGACCCTCGCATCCGGCTGAAACCCCAGCGAATCAACGGCCGCACGGTCGTCCCGCTCACGCGCCACGCCGGCGGCATGCAGGCGTGGAAGATCGTGATTCCGACGTCGAAAAAGGTCCCCGAGCTCCGCAGTCATGACGGCTACGAGTGGCTCTACGTCATCGCCGGCAAGATGCGCCTGGTCCTCGGCGACCACGATCTCGTCCTCGGACCTGGTGAGGTCGCCGAGTTCGAGACCAAGGAACCCCACTGGTTCGGCAGCACTGGCGACGAACCGGCCGAGGTGCTCAGCCTGTTCGGCCGCCATGGCGAACGCATGCACGTCCGGGCCGGCACCGCAGCTGAGACGTCCGGCTGAGCGCTGGCCGACTCAGAGCAGTGTTGAGGCCTTGTCGAGGACGACGCGCAGCACCTGCTCGATCTCGTCGAAGTGCTCCTGGGTGCAGATCAGCGGGGGAGCAAGCTGTACGACTGGGTCGCCGCGGTCATCGGCGCGGCAGTAGAGGCCCTCGGCGTAGAGCTGCTTGGAGACGAAGCCGTAGAGCAGGCGCTCGCACTCCTCGGCGGTGAAGGTCTCCTTGGTCGCCTTGTCCTTGACCAGCTCGATCCCGTAGAAGAAGCCATCGCCGCGGACATCGCCGACGATCGGGAGATCCTTGAGGCGCTCGAGCGTCGACCGAAGGGCGCCCTCGTTGTCGCGGACGTTGTCGAGCACCTTCTCGTTCTCGAACAGGTCGAGGTTGGCCAGCCCGACCGCGGTCGACACCGGGTGGCCACCGAACGTGTACCCGTGGGCGAACATCGCGCCGTCCTTGAGGAACGGCTCCATCAGCCGGTCGGTGGCGATCATCGCGCCGAGCGGCGAGTAGCCGGAGGTGATGCCCTTGGCGCAGGTGATCATGTCGGGCTGGTAGCCGTAGCGCTCCGCGCCGAACATGTGGCCGAGCCGGCCGAACGCGCAGATCACCTCGTCGGAGACCAGCAGCACGTCGTGCTCGTCGCAGATCTCGCGGACCCGCTGGAAGTAGCCGGGTGGGGGCGGGAAGCAGCCGCCGGCGTTCTGCACCGGCTCCAGGAACACCGCGGCCACCGTGTCGGCACCCTCGTTCTCGATCGCGACCGCGATCTGGTCGGCGGCCCAACGCCCGAACGCCTCGGGGTCGTCGCCGTGGATGGGCGCCCGGTAGATGTTGGTGTTGGGCACCCGGAACGTCGAGGGCACCAGCGGCTCGAACTGCTGCTTGAGCAGCGGGAGCCCGGTGATGGAGAGCGCGCCCTGGGTGGTGCCGTGATAGGCGATCGCCCTACTGATCACCTTGTGCTTCATCGGCTTGCCGACCAGCTTGAAGTAGTTCTTGGCCAGCTTCCACGCGGTCTCGACCGCCTCACCGCCACCCGAGGTGAAGAAGACCCGGTTGAGGTCGCCCGGCGCGTAGCCGGCCACGCGTTCGGCGAGCTGGATCGCGGTCGGGTGCGCGTAGGACCACAGCGGCATGAAGGCCAGCTCCTTGGCCTGTTTCGCCGCCGCCTCGACCAGCTCGGTGCGGCCGTGGCCCAGCTGGCTCACGAACAACCCGGACAGCGCATCGAGATAGCGCTTGCCGGTGGCGTCCCAGATGTACGGCCCCTCGCCCCGCACGATGATCGGCACGTCCGAGGCGTCGTACGACGAGTGCCGCGTGAAGTGCATCCACAGGTGGTCCTTGGCGGCCTGCTGCAGGTGGTCGTAGTCCGGGTGCATGTGCCCATGATGCGCCCTCGCGGGAGATCTGAGCAAGCGAATCCGTCGTTGTGAGCCGCTTTTCGCGACGGAATCCGTCGTGAGGCCACGGTTTCGCCAAACTGGTAGGAATCACCCATGCCCACCACGGTCTTCCGCAACGGCGCCCTGTTCGACGGTCGGAAGCACCTGAGCCAGGTCGGCGCGGTGGTCGTGGCGCACGGCCGGGTGACGGCGGTGCTCGCCGACGGGGCCGAGGCCCCTGCGGCCGACCGCACCGTCGATCTGGCCGGCGGCCTGCTCGCTCCCGGGTTCATCGATTCGCATGTCCACGCCGTGCAGGGCGGGCTGGAGCGGATCCGGTGCGACCTGTCCGACCAGCACACACGGGAGGAGTACCTCGCACAGATCGCGGCGTACGCCGCGGCCCACCCCGACCGACGCTGGATCCTCGGGGGCGGCTGGGCGATGGCGGCCTTCCCCGGTGGTACGCCGACCTCGACCGACCTCGACGGCGTGGTCGCGGACCGACCGGTGTTCCTGCCCAACCGCGACCACCACGGTGCCTGGGTCAACACCCGCGCCATGGAGCTCGCCGGCATCTCCGCCACCACGTCCGACCCGCCGCACGGCCGGATCGAGCGCGACCCCGACGGCAGGCCCACCGGAACCCTCCACGAGGGAGCGATGCAGCTCGTGTCGCGGCTGGTCCCGGAGACACCGGACGAGGAGTACTACGCGGGCCTCCTCGCGGGTCAGGACTACCTCCACTCCCTGGGCATCACCGGTTGGCAGGACGCGATCGTCGGCGACTACGCCGGCATGGCCGACGTCGGCCCGACCTACCTCCGGGCGGCCCAGCGCGGAGACCTCACCGGCGACGTCGTGGGCGCCCTCTGGTGGGACCGGGACGCGGGGCTCCACCAGGTGACGTCGCTCGTGGAGCGTCGGGCGGACTACTCCCACGGTCGGTTCCGCGCGACCAGCGTGAAGGTGATGCAGGACGGCGTGGCCGAGAACTGGACGGCCGCGCTGACGTCGCCCTACCTCGACCGGTGCGGCCACGCGACCGACAACGCCGGTCACTCGTTCGTCGACCCCGCGGTATTGCGGCAGGCGGTGGCGCTGCTCGACGCGGCGGGGTTCCAGGTGCACGTGCACGCGATCGGCGACCGCGGGACCCGCGAGGCGCTGGACGCCTTCGAAGGTCTGGTCAACCGGGATCGGCGGCACCACATTGCCCACCTCCAGCTCGTCCACCCCGACGACGTGCCGCGTTTCGGCGAACTGGGCGTGGCCGCCAACATGCAGCCGCTGTGGGCCTGCCTCGACGACCAGATGGTCGACCTGACGCTGCCGTTCCTCGGGCCGGAGCGGGCGAGCTGGCAGTACCCGTTCGGAGCGCTGCACCGCAGTGGCGCCCGACTGGTGGCCGGCAGCGACTGGCCGGTCAGCACACCCGATCCGCTCCAGGGCATCCACGTCGCCGTCAACCGCTGGGCTCACGGCGAGGACGGGCCGGCCGGCAGCGAGCCCTTCCTGCCGGAACAGGCGATCGACCTCGCGACCGCTTTCGCGGCGTACACCTCCGGCAGCGCGTGGGTGAACCACAGCGACGACGCAGGCCTGGTCGCCGCCGGTTCGGCGGCCGACCTGGTGGTGCTCGACCGCGACCCGTTCACGGGTCCGGCCGACGACATCGGTGGCACTCGAGTTGTGTCGACCTGGGTCGGCGGGACTCCCGTCTACGAGGCGTGATCAGTAGGGTCGCCCGCATGGCCGACCACACCTTCCAGAACATCATCAACGGTGAGCTCGTCGACGCGGCATCGGGGGAGACCTACGACGTCATCGACCCGAGCACCGGCGAGGTCTACGCCAAGGCGCCCATGTCCGGAGCAGAGGACATCGACCGCGCCTACGCGGCTGCAGACGCCGCCTTCGACGGCTGGGGCAGCGCGACGCCCCAGGAGCGGGCCCGGGCCCTGCTCCGGATCGCGGACGCCATCGATGACCGCGCCGACGAGATCGTGCGGGTCGAGGTCAAGGACACGGGCAAGCCGATCGGGCTGACGGCGTCCGAGGAGCTGCCGCCGAGCTCGGACCACTTCCGGTTCTTCGCGGGAGCCGCGCGGCTGCTGGAGGGCAAGTCTGCAGGCGAGTACATGGAGGACCACACGTCGTTCGTCCGTCGTGAGCCGATCGGCGTCGTCGGCCAGGTGACGCCGTGGAACTACCCGCTGATGATGATGATCTGGAAGATCGCACCGGCCCTGGCGGCCGGCAACACGGTGGTACTGAAGCCGAGCGACACCACACCGGCAAGCTCTACGCTGCTGGCCGAGATCTGCCAGGAGTTCCTGCCGCCCGGAGTGCTCAACGTCGTCTGCGGCGACCGCGACACCGGTCGCCGTCTGGTCGAGCACAAGACCCCGCAGATGGTCTCGATCACCGGGTCGGTGCGGGCCGGCATGGAGGTGGCTGGGTCGGCCGCGGCCGACCTCAAGCGGGTCCACCTCGAGCTCGGCGGCAAGGCGCCCGTCATCGTCTTCGACGACGCCGACATCGAGAAGGCGGCCGCCGCGATCGCCGAGGCCGGCTATTTCAACGCCGGTCAGGACTGCACCGCCGCCACCCGGGTGCTCGCGGGACCGGGGATCCACAGCGACTTCGTGGCGGCCATCACCGAGCAGGCCATGGGTATCCGCACCGGCATGCCCGACGACGAGGACGTGCTCTACGGCGCGCTCAACAACGAGAACCAGCTCGCCCGCGTGACCGGCATGGTCGACCGGCTGCCCGACCATGCCAAGGTCGAGACCGGCGGCAAGCGCCAAGGGGAGACCGGCTACTTCTACGAGCCGACCGTGCTGTCCGGGCTCAAGCAGGACGACGAGCAGATCCAGGACGAGATCTTCGGTCCGGTGATCACCGTGCAGAAGTTCACCGACGAGGCCGAGGCGCTCGCCTGGGCCAACGGCGTCCAGTACGGCCTGTCCTCCTCGGTCTGGACCAAGGACCACGGCCGGGCGATGCGGATGTCGCGCAAGCTCGACTTCGGGGTGGTCTGGATCAACACCCACATCCCGTTCATCTCCGAGATGCCGCACGGGGGCTTCAAGCACTCCGGCTACGGCAAGGACCTGTCCATGTACAGCCTCGAGGACTACACGCGGATCAAGCACGTCATGAGCTACATCGGTGAGTGAGTCGAAACCACTCGGTCGGGAGATGCCATGAGGATCCTGCTGGTCGGGGCCGGGGGAGTCGGTGGAGCGTTCACCGCCATCGCGGCCCGGCGCGACTTCTTCGAGACGCTCGTGATCGCCGACTACGACGCGGCCCGGGCAGAGAAGGCTGCGGCCACCGACAGCCGCTACGTCGCCGCGCAGGTTGACGCCTCCGACGCTGCCTCGGTGACCGCCCTCTGCACCGAGCACGGCATCACCCACGTCATGAACGCCGTTGACCCGATCTTCAACATGCAGATCTTCGAGGGCGCTCGGGCTGGTGGGGCCGACTACCTCGACATGGCGATGTCGTTGAGCACGCCGCACCCGGACTCGCCGTACGAGAAGACCGGTGTGAAGCTCGGCGACGAGCAGTTCGCCCAGGCCGACGAGTGGGAGGCCGACGGACGGCTGGCGCTGGTCGGCATCGGCGTCGAGCCCGGGCTGTCCGACGTGTTCGCGCGGTACGCCGCCGACCACCTGTTCAGCGAGATCGACGAGCTCGGCACCCGCGACGGCGCCAACCTCGTGGTCACCGACGACGACGGCAACGAGATCTTCGCGCCGTCGTTCTCGATGTGGACCACGATCGAGGAGTGCCTCAACCCGCCGGTCATCTGGCAGGACGGTGAATGGCACACCACCCCGCCGTTCAGCGAGCCGGAGGTCTTCGACTTCCCCGAGGGCATCGGCCCGGTCGAGTGCGTCAACGTCGAGCACGAGGAGGTGATCCTGATGCCGCGCTGGGTCGACTGCAAGCGTGCGACGTTCAAGTACGGCCTGGGCGACGAGTTCATCAACATCCTCAAGGTGCTTCACACGCTCGGCCTCGACCGCACCGACAAGGTGCTGGTCAAGGGCGTCGAGGTCAGCCCGCGCGACGTCGTGGCAGCAGTGCTCCCGGATCCAGCAACCGTCGGGCCGCGGATGAAGGGGAAGACCTGTGCGGGACTGTGGGTCACCGGCACCGGCAAGGACGGCCAGCCGAGGTCGACGTACCTCTATCACGTGGTCGACAACGAGTGGACGATGCAGGAGTACGGCCACCAGTGCGTGGTCTGGCAGACCGCGATCAACCCGGTGGTCGCGCTGGAGCTGCTGGCCACCGGCGCGTGGAGCGGCGCCGGCGTGCTCGGCCCGGAGGCCTTCGACGCGGTGCCGTTCCTCGAACTCTTAACCGACTACGGCTCTCCGTGGGGCATGCAGGAAGTCGCTTCCGGGTAACGTTCATCACATGAGTCTCGGGAAAGACGAAGCAGTACCCGCGCGCCCAGATCCTGAGGTGCCGGAGACCGACAAGCGCAAGATGGCGGCGGCCGGCGTGCTGCTGCTCATCCCGATCGTTGCCCTGATGTGGGTGCCGCTGTACGCCCGGGAGACGCCGAAGCTCTTCGACTTCCCGTTCTTCATCTGGTACCAGTTCGCCTGGGTGTTCCTCTGCTCGGCAATGACCTGGACGGCGTTCAAGCTCACGCTGTCGGCGCGTGCGCCACGTAAGGACGACCAGTGAGTGCGGCGCTGGTTCCGATGGCGGCGGACGGCATCAACGGCGTCGCCTTCACCGTCCTGGTCGCGCTCTTCCTCGTCGTGACCATCCTCGGCTTCATGGCGTCCCGGTTCCGGCGGGCAGACGACATCAACACCCTCGACGAGTGGGGGCTGGGCGGGCGCAAGTTCGGCACCTGGGTCACCTGGTTCCTGCTGGGCGGCGACCTCTACACCGCCTACACGTTCGTGGCGGTGCCGGCCGCGATGTACGCCACCGGCGCCGTGACCGGCTTCTTCGCCGTGCCCTACACGATCGTGCTCTACCCCATCATCTTCATCTTCATGGCGCGGCTGTGGTCGGTCAGCCACCGGCATGGCTACGTCACGCCGGCCGACTTCGTCCGGGGGCGGTACGACGACCGCGGTCTGTCGCTCGCGGTGGCGGTGACCGGCTTCATCGCGACCATGCCCTACATCGCCCTGCAGCTCGTGGGCATCCAGGCGGTGCTGGAGGTGGCCGGCATCGGCGGCGGCGACAACTGGGTCGTCAAGGACCTGCCGCTGTTCGTGGCGTTCGCGCTGCTCGCGGCCTACACCTACTCCTCGGGCCTGCGCGCCCCGGCGCTGATCGCGTTCGTGAAGGACATCCTGATCTACCTGGTGATCATCGTCGCGATCGTCTACCTGCCGTCGCAGGTGGGCGGCTGGGACAACATCTTCAGCTCCGCGCAGGACAAGATGGCGACCACCAACGAGGCCACCGGAGCCCCGACCGGCGCGTTCATCCCCGGCTCGGAGCAGATGTGGGCCTACGCCACCCTCGGGTTGGGCTCAGCGCTCGCGCTCTTCATGTATCCGCACTCGATCACCGCGACGCTGTCGTCCGGGAGCCGCAACACGATCCGCCGCAACGCGGCGATCCTGCCGGCGTACTCCTTCGTGCTCGGGCTGCTGGCCCTGCTCGGCTGGGTCGCCATCGCGGCCGGCACGCAGCCGATCGGCGGCGACGGCAAGCCCAACGCCCAGCTGGTCATCCCGCAGCTCTTCGAGGACCAGTTCCCCAGCTGGTTCGCTGGCGTCGCCTTCGCGGCCATCGCCATCGGGGCCCTGGTGCCGGCGGCGATCATGTCGATCGCGGCCGCCAACACGTTCACCCGCAACATCTACAAGGAGTGGCTCAACAAGGACGCGACCCCGGCCCAGGAGGCCAAGGTCTCCAAGCTCGCCTCGCTGGTCGTCAAGGCCTTCGCGCTGGTCTTCGTCCTCACCCTCGACCGGCAGAACGCGATCAACTTCCAGCTGCTCGGCGGGATCTGGATCCTGCAGACGTTCCCGTCGATCGTGTTCAGCCTCTACACCCGCTGGTTCCACCGATGGGCACTCCTGGCGGGCTGGGCGGTCGGCATGGTCTACGGCACCGTGGAGGCCTACAAGGTGGCCAGCCCCACGACCGAGCACTTCGGCGGCTCGCTGAGGGACATCCCGGTCATCGGCGACCTGGGCTACATCGCGATGGTGGCCTTCCTGGTGAACATCCTGGTGGCCGTCGTCCTGACCCTCATCTTCAACGCGCTGAACGTCTCGAACGGCACCGACCGGACCAAGCCGGGCGACTACTACGCCGACTCCGACGACCCGCGCGTCCAGGCCGACCTGGGCAACCCGGACCTGCTCACGAAGGGAGAGCCCGGACAGGCCTGATCGACTGTCACGGTCCGGTAACGACCACGCATTTCGTCGTCTCGGCGCCGCTGGACCATGGAGGTCGATGCCCGGCTTCGCTACGGTGCGGACATGTCGACGGCGATCTCCGTGCGGGGACTCAGCAAGCATTTCGACGAGGTGCGAGCCGTCGACGGCCTCGATCTCGACATCGCCGACGGCGAGTTCTTCTCGATGCTCGGTCCGTCCGGGTCCGGGAAGACCACCGTCCTGCGCCTCATCGCCGGCTTCGAGCAGCCCACCGCCGGGTGGATCCGGCTCGGCGACGACGACGTCACCGACCTGCCGCCGTACGCCCGCGACGTCAACACCGTCTTCCAGGACTACGCGATCTTCCCGCACATGAGCGTGCTGCAGAACGTCGAGTACGGCCTGCGGGTGAAGAAGGTTGCCAAGGGCGAGCGCCGGACCCGCGCCGAGGAGGCACTGGCCACCGTTCGCCTCGAGGGGTATGCCGAGCGCCGGCCGCACCAGCTGTCGGGTGGCCAGCGTCAGCGGGTGGCCCTGGCCCGTGCGCTGGTGAACCGCCCCAAGGTCCTCCTGCTCGACGAGCCGCTGGGCGCGCTCGACCTCAAGCTGCGCCGGGAGATGCAGATCGAGCTCAAGGAGATCCAGCGCGAGGTCGGCATCACGTTCGTGTTCGTCACGCACGACCAGGAAGAGGCGCTCACGATGAGCGACCGGATCGCGGTCTTCAACGAGGGCCGGGTCGAGCAGCTGGCCACACCGGTCGACCTCTACGAGCGCCCCTCCAGCGCCTTCGTGGCCGGCTTCGTCGGCACCTCCAACCTGCTCGAGGGCGACGTCGCCCGGAAGCTCGTCGGCGCGGGTGGGCCGTTCGTCGTACGCCCCGAGAAGGTGCAGCTGGTCGCTCCGGCCGACGCCCCCACAACCGACTCCACCACCTGTGTCGCGCCAGGCGTCGTCCGCGAAGTGGTCTACCTCGGCGCCAGCACCCACTCGGTGGTCGAGCTCGATGCCGGCGCCACCCTGACCGTTTCCCACCAGAACTCCGACAGCACCATCGACGCCGCCCTCGAGCGGCGCGACCAACGCGTCGTCCTCACCTGGCGACGTGACCACCTGGTGTCCCTGGGCGGGTCCGAACCCGCACCAGTGGCGTCCCCTGAGGAGGAGACAGCATGAAA
This sequence comes from uncultured Actinomycetota bacterium, assembly GCA_963753565.1. Lineage (GTDB taxonomy): Bacteria > Actinomycetota > Actinomycetes > Propionibacteriales > Nocardioidaceae > Nocardioides. The sequence goes on along the minus strand of CAVWCT010000011.1, from coordinate 180,310 downwards.
ACAACCATCAGAAGGAAGCTGACACTCGTCGCGAGCGCCTGTGTGCTCGTGCTGAGCACCGGCTGTGGCACAGACTCGGGCGACGACGACGGTGACGGGGGCGCCGGGCCGGGTGCCCAGGGGTTCCAGCCTCCCGACGTACCGATGAAGGACGAGCTGGCCAAGGGCGAGGGTGAGGTCAACATCCTGGCGTGGCCCGGCTACGCGGAGGACGGCAGCACGGACAAGGCCGTCGACTGGGTCTCGCCGTTCGTCGACAACACCGGCTGCAAGGCCAACGTGAAGTACTTCGGCACCTCCGACGAGGCCGTCCAGCTGATGAAGACCGGCGAGTACGACGTCGTGTCCGCCTCCGGCGACGCCTCGCTGCGCCTGATCGCGTCGGGCGACGCGGCACCTGTCAACACAGACCTGCTCAAGAACTACGCGGACGTCGAGGAGTTCCTCAAGGACCAGCCATGGAACTCGGTCGACGGCCAGATGTACGGCGCGCCGCACGGCTGGGGCGCCAACCTGCTCATGTACAACACCGAGGAGGTCGACCCCGCACCGACCAGCTGGAGCGCGGTCTTCGACGACGCGGGTGACTACTCCGGCAAGGTGACGTCGTACGACTCGCCGATCTACATCGCCGACGCGGCGCTCTACTTGATGACCCACGAGCCCGACCTCGGGATCGAGGACCCCTACGCCCTCGACGAGGACCAGCTCGCCGCCGCGGTCGACCTGCTCAAGCAGCAGAACGAGCACGTGTCGGAGTACTGGTCCGACTACCTCAAGGAGGTGCAGGCCTTCTCGACCGGCGACTCGGTCATCGGCACCACCTGGGAGGTCATCAAGCAGGTCGCCCAGGGCGAGGACGTACCGGTCGAAGCGATCCTGCCCGAGGAGGGCTCCACCGGCTGGTCGGACACCTGGATGATCAGCGCGGACTCGAAGAACTCCAACTGCGCCTACGCGTGGATGGACTACATCATGAGCCCCGAGGCGCAGGCCGCGGTCGCGGAGTACTTCGGCGAGGCGCCGGCCAACACCAAGGCCTGTGACCTCACGACCGAGGGCTTCTGCGACAGCTACCACGCAACCGATGCCGACTACGCGGCGCAGATTCACTACTGGACCACGCCGATCGAGGACTGCCTCGACGGCCGGACCGATGTGAAGTGCACCGACTACGGCGACTGGACGCAGGCCTGGACCGAGATCAAGGGCTGACTTGATGGCTGCCCCCAGGGCGAATGTGCTGAACCGCAAACCCGGACTCCGGTCGGGTCTGCTCCTGCTGCCACCGATGCTGTGGCTGGGAGTGGCCTACCTGGTGGCCCTGGGTGCGCTGTTCGTCACCTCGCTCTGGGGGCAGAACGCCTTCACCGGCACCATCGAGCGGGTCTGGACGCTCGACAACTTCAGGGACCTCTTCACGATCGAGGTCTACCGAACGATCACCTTCCGGACGCTCGGGATCGCGGCCCTGGTCACGATCGTGGATGCGGTGCTGGCGTTCCCGATCGCGCTCTACATGGCCAAGGTCGCGTCCCCGAGGCTGCAGCGGCTGATGGTGATCGCGGTGCTGATGCCGCTGTGGGCGTCGTACCTAGTCAAGGCGTACGCGTGGCGAGGGATGCTGTCCAACAACGGGCTGATCGACTCGATCGCGTCGCCGTTCGGGCTCGGCACCCCCGGCTACGGCATGGTCGCGACCACGATCACGCTGGCCTATCTCTGGCTGCCGTTCATGATCCTGCCGATCTATGCGGGGCTCGAGCGGATGCCGGACTCGCTGTTCGAGGCGTCGGCCGACCTCGGCGGCCGGTCCTGGATGACCATTCGTCGGGTGGTGCTGCCGATGCTGTTCCCGGCGGTGGTCGCGGGCTCGATCTTCACGTTCTCACTGAGCATGGGTGACTACATCGCCGTCCGGATCGTCGGCGGCACCGGTCAGCTGCTGGGCAACGTGGTCTACGACAACCAAGGCGCTGCCAACAACCTGCCGTTCGCGGCGGCGGTGGCGACGATCCCGGTGGTCGTGATGCTGGTCTACCTCGCCGCGGCTCGCCGCACGGGCGCCCTGGAGAACCTGTGAGGCTCTCCCGTGGACTACGCGCCGCGCTCACCGGCTTCACGCTGGTCGTGCTGCTGGTGATCTACGCGCCACTGGCGCTCGTGGTGCTGAACTCCTTCAACGCCGACCGCACGTTCGGCTGGCCCCCGAAGAAGCTGACCCTGCACTGGTGGGACGTCGCGGCTCACTCGGAGGGTGCTCGGGCGGCGCTGTGGACCAGCGTGCAGGTTGCCCTGTTGGCTACGGTGATAGCGCTGGTGCTGGGCACCCTGGCCGCGATGGGACTGCGGCGAACTCGCTTCTTCGGACGCAACACGGTGTCGCTCTTGATCATCCTGCCGATCGCTCTGCCCGGCATCGTGACCGGCATCGCCCTGCAGAACGCGTTCAAGACCGTCCTCGGGCTCCAACTGAGCCTGCTCACGATCGTGATCGCGCACGCGACGTTCTGCATCGTCACGGTCTTCAACAACGTGCAGGCCCGCTTCCAACGGCTCGGCGGCAACCTCGAGGCCGCGTCGATGGACCTCGGCGCCGGGCCGTTCACGACGTTCCGGCTGGTGACCCTGCCGATGCTGCGCTCAGCGCTGCTCGCCGGAGGGCTGCTGTCGTTCGCGCTGTCGTTCGACGAGATCGTGGTGACCACGTTCACCGCCAGCAGCCAGGACCAGACCCTGCCGATCTGGATCTTCCAGAACCTCTTCCGGCCCAACCAGGCGCCGGTCGTCAACGTGGTCGCGGCCGTCCTGATCGTGTTGTCGGCCGTCCCGATCTACCTCGCCCAGCGGCTCTCCGGTGGCGGGGCGGAAGCCGTGACCGGCGCCCGCTAGAGCGGCTGCTGCGTGCGCATGGATCCCAGCTCCGGCTGGGATCCCGGACGTTCTGGGGTGTTGCAACGGCCCGGAAGGTTCGGGATCCCAGCCTCAGCTGGGATCCCTGCGGCGCTGGCTACGCGGTAGCCGCGAACGCGTCCGCAACAACGTCGAACGCCTCGCCGAGCAGCTCGTCGGAGATCGACAGCGGCGGCAGGAATCGGAACACGTTGCCCCAGGTGCCGCAGGTCAGCGTCACCACAGCGTGCTGGTGGCAGTACGCCGACACGGCAGCGGTCCGCACCGGGTCGGGATCGGTGGTGCCCGGGGCGCACAGCTCGACCGCCATCATTGCGCCGCGGCCGCGCAGGTCGCCGACGACCGCATGGTCGGCCTCGATCGCGCTCAGCCGCGCCTCCATCAGGGCGCCGATCTCGCGGGCACGCCCGCTGAGGTCGTTGGTGCGCATCTCCTCGATCGCACCGAGGGCGGCGGCGCAGGCGATGGGGTTGCCGCCGTAGGTGCCGCCCAGCCCGCCGACGTGGACGCTGTCCATCAGCTCGGCGCGGCCGGTGACGCCGGCCAGCGGCAGTCCGCCAGCGATGCCCTTGGCCGTGGTGACCAGATCCGGCACGACGCCCTCGGCGTCGCTGGCGAACCAGTCGCCGGTGCGGCAGAAGCCCGACTGGATCTCGTCGGCGATGAACACCACGCCGTTGGTCGCGCACCAGTCGGCCAGTGCGGGCAGGAAGCCCGGCGCCGGCACGATGAAGCCGCCCTCGCCCTGGATCGGCTCGATCACCACGCAGGCGAGGTTGGTGGCGCCGACCTGCTTGTCGAGCACGTCGATCGCACGTGCGGCGGCGGCGTCGCCGGACAGGCCGTCGCGGAACGGGTAGGACATCGGCGCGCGGTAGACCTCGCCGGCGAACGGCCCGAACCCCTGCTTGTAGGGCATGTTCTTCGACGTCATCGCCATGGTCAGGTTGGTGCGCCCGTGGTAGGCGTGGTCGAACACGGCCACCGCGTCGCGGCCGGTCGCGACCCGCGCGATCTTCACGGCGTTCTCGACGGCCTCGGCGCCCGAGTTGAACAGCGCCGACTTCTTCGCATGGTCGCCCGGAGTCAGCTCGGCCAGCGCGGCGCACACCTCCACGTAGCCGGCGTACGGCGTGATCATGAAGCAGGTGTGCGTGAACGCCGCCACCTGCTCCTGCACGTTGCGTACGACCGCGGTCGCCGCGTTGCCGACCGAAGCGACGGCGATGCCGGACCCGAGGTCGATCAGCGAGTTGCCGTCGACGTCGACGATCACGCCGCCGCCCGCCGCGGCCACGAACACCGGCAGCATCGTGCCGACGCCGTCGGCGACATGCGCCTTCTTCTGCTCCAGCAGCTTCAGCGACAAGGGCCCTGGGATCTCGGTGACCAGCCTGCGTTCCTGGGGGAGCGAGGGGCCGCCGCTGTGGGAGTCGGTCATGCCCTGAGCGTATTGCGACGAGACCGGGGCTGGGCTAGTCCCGTCGGCGCCGTTCGCGCATTCGACAACCGGACGCCCGAGGCGCTGGCAGCGTGAGGGGATGACTCCCTTCACCCGCGGCGCCGTGGCCGCCCTCGCTGTCTCCGCCATCTACCTGAACGCCGGCGCCGCCTCGGCGTCGCCCTCTCACAAGCAGGACCCGGTCGGCGATGTCGACGCGACGAGTGCGGCGTCGCAGGCGCAGCGCGACACGGTCGACATCACCGCGGTCAGGTACGACGTCCGCGACGAGCGGCTCGTCATCACGACCACCTTCGGCGGCCTCGACCGCACCCCCGGCCGGCAGTTCGTCCAGTCCGAGGTCGGCACCGGTGGCAGCACCTTCAAGGTGTCGAGCTCTGTCGACCGGAGGGTGGTGACGGTGACCAGCGACGAGGGTGTCGTGCGGTGCGAAGGGACGGACTCCTTCACCGACTACGACCAGCACCGCGTGCTCCAGTACGTGCCCGTGGAGTGTTTTCAGGTCGACATGGTGCGGATCAAGACGTCCTCGAAGCTGGTCACGTCCAACGGCAAGAAGATCGCTCGCGACGGCGTGGTGCGCAGTGGCGACATCCAGCTCACCTTCGGCGGTGCCGGGCGGAGCTGACGCCTGCTGAGAGGATGGCGGGGTGGCGCAACGCGACATCGTGATCCTCGGCTCGACCGGGTCGATCGGCACCCAGGCCCTCGACCTGGTGCGGGCCAACCCCGGACGGTTCCGGGTGGTCGGCTTGACCGCCGGTGGCAGCAACCCCGAGCTGTTCGCGCGGCAGGTGGCGGAGTTCGCGCCGGCGTACTCCGGTCTGGGTGAGGAGGCCTCGACGGAGGCCGCCGCCCGTCCCTGCGACGTCGTGCTCAACGGCATCACCGGGGCCGTCGGCCTGCGCCCGACGCTGGCCGCCCTCGAGGCCGGCACCACGCTCGCCCTGGCCAACAAGGAGTCGTTGATCATGGGCGGCCCGCTCGTGCTCGAGCGGGCGAAGCCGGGCCAGATCGTGCCCGTCGACTCCGAGCACAGCGCCCTCGCCCAGTGCCTGCGCGGCGGCACCGCCGACGAGGTACGCCGCCTGGTGCTCACGGCCAGCGGCGGACCGTTCCGGGGACGGTCGCGTGCCGACCTGGCCGACGTGACGGTCCAGGCGGCGCTCGCGCACCCGACCTGGGACATGGGGCCGGTGGTCACCATCAACTCCGCCACGCTCGTCAACAAGGGTCTGGAGGTGATCGAGGCGCACCTGCTGTTCGGCATCCCCTACGACCGGATCACGGTCGTGGTGCATCCGACCAGCGTGGTGCACTCGATGGTGGAGTTCGTGGACGGCTCCACGCTCGTCCAGGCCAGCCCGCCGACGATGCTCATCCCGATCGCGCTCGGTCTCGCCTGGCCCGAGCGAGTGCCCGACGCGGCGCCGGCCGTCGACTGGACCCGCCCCGAGACCTGGGAGTTCCTCCCGCTCGATGACGAGGCGTTCCCCGCGGTCGCTCTCGCGAGGACTGCCGGCGAGCGCGGCGCGACCGCGCCCGCCGTCTACAACGCCGCCAACGAGGTGTGCGTCGAGGCCTTCCGATCCGGTGGCCTGGCGTTCGTCGACATCGTGCCAACGGTGGCAGCGGTGGTTGCGCGCCACGACGTACCCTCTGAGGAGACGCTCACCGTCGACGACGTGCTCGCCGCCGACGCCTGGGCTCGTGACGCAGCCGCAGAACTGATCCGGAGCCCGCAGTGACCGCCTTCTACTACGCCCTCGGCGTGGTGATCTTCGTCGTGGCGATCCTGACGTCGATCGGCCTGCACGAGCTCGGCCACATGATCCCGGCGAAGAGGTTCGGCGGGAAGGTCACGCAGTACTTCATCGGCTTCGGCCCGACCGTGTGGAGCAAGCAGGTCGGCGAGACCGAGTACGGCGTCAAGGCGATCCCGCTGGGCGGCTACGTCAAGATCGTCGGCATGCTTCCGCCCGGTGCGGAGCAGGTGGCCGACGAGGTGACCTACGACGGCCAGGGCAACCAGGTCACCAAGATCCGCAAGTCCAACACCGGCATGTTCACCCAGCTGATCTCCGACGCGCGTGCGGCCGAGTGGGAGCTGGTCGGCCCGGAGGACAGCGAGCGCCTGTTCTACAAGATGCCCTGGTGGAAGAAGGTCATCGTGATGGCCGGCGGGCCGTCGGTGAACATCCTGATCGCGTTCCTGATCTTCCTCGGCGTCTACGCCACTCACGGCAACGAGTCGATCGATGTCGCAGAGGGTCCTCCCGTCATCGACACCGTTTCCGCGTGTGTCATCCCCTACGTCGAACGCGATCGCGACTGCGCTGCCGACGACCCGGCCAGCCCCGCGTTCGAGGCCGGCCTGCGGCCCGGCGACACGGTGATCAGCTTCAACGGCACCGCCGTCAGCAGCTGGGACCAGCTCCGCGACCTGATCCGCGACAACGCCAACGGCGACGCCGTGATCGTCTACGAGCGCGACGGCCAGCAGCTCACCGGCACCACCAACACGACGGTGGAGGCGCGGCCCACGTCCGAGACCGACGAGACGCTCCGCGAGGTCGGCTTCCTCGGTGTCACGCCGACGACGCGCGTCGTGACCACGACTGGCGGCCCGCTCTACACGCTGGAGCAGATGGGCCACATGACCGTCGACACGGTCCAGGCTCTCGGCACACTGCCCGTGAAGGTGTGGCATGTCGGCCGGGCCATCGTCGGGCTCGAGGACCGCGCCGAGGACTCACCGGTCAGCATCGTCGGTGGCGGACGCCTGGCCGGCGAGACGGTCTCCCACGACGAGTTCCCCGTCGCGGACAAGGCGGCCTTCCTACTGATGCTGATCGGCGGGTTCAACTTCTTCATCGGGATGTTCAACTTCGTACCCCTGCTGCCCCTCGACGGCGGTCACATCGCCAGCGCCCTCTGGGAGGCGATCCGCCGCGGCTTCGCCCGCGTGAGGGGTCGCGCCGACCCGGGCTACGTCGACGCCGCCAAGCTGCTCCCGATCGCGTACGTCGTCGCGTCGGCCCTGCTGGTCATGGGCGTGGTGCTGATCGTCGCCGACCTCGTCGTGCCCATGCACCTGGAGTCATAGGCCTCACGCCTAGACTCGCAGCATGACCGCGATCAGCCTGGGCATGCCGGAGGCACCGCCACCGGTCCTCGCTCCGCGCCGGAAGACCCGCCAGATCCAGGTGGGCAAGGTCGGCGTCGGCAGCGACCACCCGGTCTCGGTGCAGTCGATGACCACGACGCTGACCTCCGACGTCAACTCGACCCTTCAGCAGATCGCCGAGCTGACCGCCACCGGCTGCGACATCGTCCGGGTGGCCTGCCCGAGCCAGGACGACGCGGACGCGCTGGAAGAGATCGCCCAGCACTCCCAGATCCCCGTGATCGCCGACATCCACTTCCAGCCGAAGTACGTCTACGCCGCGATCGACGCCGGCTGCGCCGCCGTACGCGTCAACCCCGGCAACATCCGCAAGTTCGACGACCAGGTCAAGCAGATCGCGCAGGCCGCCAAGGACCGCGGCACCTCGATCCGGATCGGGGTCAACGCGGGCTCGCTGGACCCTCGGTTGCTGGAGAAGTACGGCAAGGCCACGCCGGAGGCGCTCGTCGAGAGCGCGGTCTGGGAGGCCGGGCTCTTCGAGGAGCACGACTTCCACGACTTCAAGATCTCGGTCAAGCACAACGACCCCGTGGTGATGGTGCGCGCCTACGAGCTGCTCGCGGAGGCCGGCGACTGGCCGCTGCACCTCGGCGTCACCGAGGCGGGCCCGGCGTTCCAGGGCACGATCAAGTCGGCCACGGCGTTCGGAGCCCTGCTCAGCAAGGGCATCGGCGACACGATCCGCGTCTCCCTGTCCGCACCCCCGGTGGAGGAGGTCAAGGTCGGCATTCAGATTCTGCAGTCGCTCAACCTCCGCCCGCGCAAGCTCGAGATCGTCTCCTGCCCGAGCTGCGGTCGCGCGCAGGTCGACGTCTACAAGCTCGCCGATGCGGTGACCGCGGGCCTCGACGGCCTCGAGGTGCCGCTGCGGGTGGCGGTCATGGGCTGCGTCGTCAACGGTCCCGGCGAGGCTCGTGAGGCCGACCTCGGCGTCGCGTCCGGCAACGGCAAGGGCCAGATCTTCGTCAAGGGCGAGGTGATCAAGACGGTGCCTGAGTCGCAGATCGTCGAGACCCTGATCGAAGAGGCGATGCGGATCGCCGAGGGCATGGAGAGCGTCGACGGCTCCGCCGCCCAGGTGACGGTCAGCTAGTTCCGGCCACACCTCGTAGGCTGCGCCCGTGCAGCTAACGCGACACGGGGTCCGACCGTTGGGGTCGGCCGACCTCGAGGCGTTCCTGACCCTGGCGCGTCGCGACCCGGTCACGAACGTGTTCGCGATCTACCGAGCCCGCACCACCAGCCTGGAGCCGCGCTGGCTCGGCGGGGAGGTGTGGGGCCGCTTCGACGGTGGCGAGCTGGTCTCCGCTTGTCACGTGGGGGCCAACCTCGTTCCGGTCGAGGCCGGTGAGGACGACGCACGGGCGTTCGCCGAGCGCGCCATGACGCGGATGCGGACCGTGTCGACGATCGTCGGTCCGCACGACGCGGTCCGGACGTTCTGGAACACCGTCGCCGACCACTGGGGACGGCCCCGCGAGATCCGGTGGCAGCAGCCGCACATGGTGATCAGCGGGCCGCCGCTGGTCACCCCGGACCCGGCCGTACGGCGGACGGAGCGCCAGGACATGTCCGTCCTCTACCCGGCATGCGTCGCGATGTACACCGAGGAAGTCGGCGTCTCTCCCGAGATCGGCGGGAAGAGCGACCTCTACCGGGCCCGGGTCACTCAGCTGATGAGCCGGGGCTGGTCCTTTGCGAGATTCGAGGACGGGCGCCTGCTGTTCAAGGCAGAGGTTGCCTGCGCGACGCCGGACGCCGCGCAGGTCCAGGGCGTCTGGGTGCCGCCGGACCGCCGTGGCGAGGGCCTCGCGGTGACCGGCATGGCGGCCGTGGTCAAGCTCGTGCAGGAGCACATCGCGCCGACCGTGTCGCTCTACGTCAACGAGTGGAACGAGCCGGCCCGGCGCGCCTACGAACGGGTGGGCTTCCGCGAGACAACCAGGTTCTCGACGGTGATGTTCTGACAGGATCGGCGAGGTGAGCCTCCGAAAGAGCACCCTTGCCCTGGCCGGCCTGTTCGCGGTCAGCGGCACCGTCCACCTGGTCCGGCCCAAGGTCTACGAGCCGATCGTCCCGTCCTGGGTGCCCGCCCCTCACGAGGTGGTCCTCGCCAGCGGAGTCGCCGAGCTCCTGCTCGCACTTGGCCTGGTGCTGCCGCCGACTCGCAAGCTGTCCGGCTGGGGGAGTGCGGGCCTTCTGGTCGGCGTCTATCCCGCCAACATCAAGATGGCGATGGACGCCGCCAAGGGCGACAACAAGCCGCTGTTGGTAGCCGCCATTGCGCGGTTGCCGATGCAGTTCCCGATGATCAAGGCTGCCCTCGACGCCACGAACGACTGACCGGATCGGCCCGCTAGGAACTCGGTCGAGGGAGCGCCGGTGCCACAAGTAGCCTTGCGCGCATGACGTCGTCGACTAGGACCGGCCGCTCCGCTCGCATCCTCCGGATGTCGAGCCTGTTCGTGCGGACCCTTCGCGACGACCCGGCCGACGCCGAGGTGCCGAGCCACCGACTGCTGGTGCGGGCCGGCTACATCCGCCGAGCTGCGCCCGGCATCTACACCTGGCTGCCGCTCGGACTGCGCGTGCTGCGCAACATCGAGGCCATCATCCGCGAGGAGATGGACGCGATCGGGGCCCAGGAGCTGTCGTTCCCGGCGCTGCTGCCCCGCGAGCCCTACGAGGCCTCCAACCGCTGGACCGACTACGGCGACGGCATCTTCCGGCTCAAGGACCGCAAGGGCAACGACTACCTGCTCGGTCCGACCCACGAGGAGATGTTCACCCTCGTGGTGAAGGACCTCTACAACTCCTACAAGGACCTTCCGCTCGCGATCTACCAGATCCAGACCAAGTACCGCGACGAGGCGCGTCCACGCGCCGGGTTGCTGCGGGGGCGCGAGTTCATCATGAAGGACTCCTACTCCTTCGACATCGACGACGCCGGGCTCGATGCGTCCTACCAGCTCCACCGCGACGCCTATGTCCGGATCTTCGACCGGCTCGGGTTCGACTACGTCATCGTCAAGGCCACGTCGGGCGCCATGGGCGGGTCCAAGTCGGAGGAGTTCCTGGCCAGGGCCGACGTCGGCGAGGACACCTACGTCCGCTGCACCAACTGCGACTACGCCGCCAACGTCGAGGCCGTGCAGGTCCGGCCGCCCAGTCCTCAGTCGTACGCCGACGTGCCGGCCGCACACGCGGAGCCGACTCCGGACACGCCCACGATCGACACCCTCGTCGACCACCTCAACGAGAAGTACCCCCGAGACGACCGCCCGTGGCACGCCGGCGACACTCTCAAGAACGTGCTGGTCATCTTCAAGCACGCCGACGGCACCCGCGAGCCGGTCGCGATCGGGCTGCCCGGCGACCGCGAGGTCGACCAGAAGCGGCTCGAGGGCCAGCTCGAGCCGACCGAGGTCGAGCCCATGGACGAGGACGAGATGCGCAAGCACCCCTCCCTGGTCAAGGGCTACATCGGGCCGGCGGCGCTGGGCGAGGAGAGCCCGTCCGGCATCCGTTACCTCGTCGACCCGCGCGTGGTCGAAGGCACCCGGTGGGTCACCGGCGCCAACGTCGACGGCAGTCACGTGATCGACCTCGTGGCCGGCCGCGACTTCACCCCCGACGGCAACATCGAGGCCGCCGAGGTCCGCGACGGAGATCCCTGTCCCAACTGCGACACCGGCACGTTAGTAAGCGCGCGTGGCATCGAGATGGGCCACATCTTCCAGCTCGGCCGCCTGTACGCCGACGCGCTCGGCCTCCAGGTGCTGGACGAGAACGGCAAGCTGGTCACGGTGACCATGGGCTCATATGGCATCGGCCCGTCGCGAGCCGTGGCCGCGATCGCGGAGGGCACCCTCGACGACATCGGCCTCTGCTGGCCGCGCAACGTCGCGCCGGCCGACGTACACCTCGTGGCTGCCGGCAAGGACGAGGCGGTGTTCGCCGCTGCCGAGCGGATCGTGCACGAGCTCGACCAGGCCGGCATCACCGTCCTCTACGACGACCGCGCGGGCAAGATCAGCCCCGGAGTGAAGTTCAAGGACGCCGAGATGATCGGCGTCCCGACCATCGTCGTGGTCGGCAGGGGAGTGGCCGACGGCGTCGTCGAGGTCAAGGACCGGCGGACCGGTGAGCGCCAGGACATCGCCACCGACCACGTGGTCGACCACCTGGTGCGGCTGGTCAGGGCCTGAGCACGAGCCCGTCGACGATCCCGAACAGGCTCGTGCGCACCTCGGCGGTGGCGAGCACCGGGTCGTCGGCGCGCGCGGCGTAGAGAGCGGCCTCCTCGAGCGCACCGACCAGCACATGGGCCAGCGGACGCACCGGCTGGCCCGGGAGCAGCCCCGCGTCGAGCAGGCCCTGTATTGCAAGCTCGACCAGGCCAAGCCCGTAGCGCTGGCCGATCTCGCGCCACCGCTCCCAGCCCAGTGCCGCCGGCGCGTCGATCAGCACGATCCGGTTGATCTCGGGCTCGGCGCAGATCTGCAGCCAGCCGTCGATGCCGTCGCGGAGCACGGCGACCGGATCGTTGCCGGACGTCAGCCGCGTGGCCAGGCGCTCGGCGATCTCGGCCTCGACCTGCTCGAAGACCGCCGCGAACAGATCCTCCTTGCCCGCGAACTGGTGGTAGAGCGCGCCGCGGGTGACCCCGGCCGCCCGGGCGATCTGGTCGGTCGACACCCCGCCGTACCCGTGCTCGGCGAACAGCGGTCGGGCCGCCGCGACGAGCGCGTCGCGGGTCGCGGCCGACCGACCTGCCTGGGTCCTCTTGCTTTTCATACAACCTGTCCGTAAGTTACGTACACCATGTACGTAACAGTATCGGAGAGAACGATGACCGACCACTCCATCGACCTGCCGGCCGGCACGATCCACTACCGCGAGGCCGGGTCCGCCGACGGACCTACCGTCGTGTTCGTCCACGGCTTCCTCGTGGACAACACTCTCTGGTCCGACGTACCCGAGAGGCTCGCCGAGCAGGGGTTCCACACCTTCGCCCCGACCTGGCCCCTGGCCTCCCACAGGACCGCGATGAACCCGGGCACCGACCTCTCGCCGCGAGGCGTCGCGCGCGTCATCCTGTCGTTTCTCGAGGCGAAGGACCTGAGCGACGTGACGCTGGTCGGCAACGACACCGGTGGCGCGGTCTGCCAGTTCCTGCTCGACGAGGACCCGTCCCGGATCGGCCGGTTGGTGCTGACCAACTGCGACGCGTTCGACACGTTCCCGCCGTTCCCGTTCGACCTGCTCTTCCGCCTGGCGAAGCATCCCGGGGCGAGCCGGGTGGCGCTGCAGACCATGCGACCGGCGTTCCTGCGCAACGGCGCGCTCGGGTTCGGCGTGCTGGTCAAGCGCAAGATCCGCGCCCAGGAGAGCCGGGCGTGGGTCACGCCCTACCTCACCGATGCCGGCGTACGCCGTGACGTGGCGATGTTCGCCCGAGGCTGGTCGCCGGCTGACCTGGAGGACGTCGCGACCCGCCTGCCCAGGTTCACCAAGCCGGTGCTGCTGTGCTGGGCGCCGGCCGACAAGTTCTTCAAGATCTCCCTCGCGCAGCGTCTCGAGTCGACGTTTCCGAACGCGAAGCTGATCGAGATCCCGGACGCGCTCACGTTCGTCGCCCTCGACCAGCCGGAGCGGCTCGCGAAGGAGATCGCCGCGTTCGCCAGCTAGCGCCTGGGACGGGCGGCGAAGGTCGCCAACGTCGTGGCGACCTCAGGAGGATCGTCGCGTCGCCACGCCAGCACCAACCTTGAGGGCGGTGCATCGGCGACCGGAACGAACGCCAGTCCCGGCCTGCGGTATTCCTCGGCGAGACCGGAGGGCACCACGTTGACGCCACGTCCGAAGGCGATCTCGGCGAGCCACTCCTCGACGGTCACGGCGCTCGTGCGGACCGGAGGCGACTGCTGGCGATGGTCGCGGAAGTACCAATAGCGCGCGAACACGGGGTCGGTGACAGCTTCGGCCTCGAGCCAGGGCTCCTGGGCGAGGCGCGCGCTCGAGACGGACGTATCGGCGGCCAGCTCGTGACCCTCGGCGACGATCGCCAGCAGCGGGTCGCTCGCCAGCTCGAGCATGTGCAGCTGGTCATCTCCGGTGAACGGCGGCCGCACCAGCCCCGCATGGGTCGCCCCGGTCAGCAGGCCGGCCGACGGGTCGTCCCACTCGTACTGCCGCATCTGCACAGTCACGCTGGGGACTTTGCGACCGAACGCCGTGAGCATGCGTCGCGTGGTCGCGGTCAGTGTGAACGTCAGGAACCCCAGCCGGAGCACCGTGGCCCGCTGCTCGGATATCCGCTCGGCGGCGCCGAGGACCTCCGCGGCAGCGTCGAGGGTCGCCCGGGCCAGGGGCAGCAGCTGCTCGCCGGCGGGGGTCAGCGAGACGCCCGTGCTCGAGCGTTCGAAGAGGGTCGCGGACAGGCTCCGCTCTAGGGCCTTGATCTGCTGGCTCAGGGACGGTGAGGCGATCAGGAGCCGCGCCGCGGCCCTGGCGAAGTGAAGTTCCTCGGCCACCGCGACGAAGTAGCGCAGCTGCCGCAGCTCCATGACCAGCGATGTTAGGCCGTGCCTCATGGCAGCGAGTCACAAAGTCGTGGATAGACGAGCGATTCGCCCACACGGTTGGTCCAGCGCCCGGACCCGCCGGGTCAGAGAAGGAGCACATCATGACCACCACCATCGAACGCGAGCCCCAGGTCAACCACGGCCGGTTCGACCCGTCGTTCGCGGCTCTCGCCGAGCACGTTGCCGGGCCTGTCCTGGCCGCGGCGGACCCGCGAGCGGCCGACGAGGTGTCGACGTTCAACCTCGCCATCACCCACCGTCCGGCCGTCGTGGTCGGTGCCAACAGCGCCGCCGATGTCGCCGCGGCCGTCACCTGGGCGGTGGCCAACGGGCTGCCGGTTGCCGCCCAGGCCACCGGGCACGGACCCGTCCGCTCCGTCGAGGACGCGGTGATGGTGACCACGAAGCGGATGCGCTCAGTCGAGATCGATGCGGAGCGACGTACGGCGAAGGTGGGAGCGGGTGTCCGCTGGGCCGATGTGATCGAAGCCGCGGCGCCGTACGGCCTGGCCGGCGTCAGCGGCTCGTCGTCGTCGGTCGGCGTGGTCGGTTACAGCCTCGGTGGCGGCATGGGATCGCTCGGCCGGCAGTACGGCTTCGGAGCAGATCAGGTGCGCAGCGTCGAGCTGGTTACCGCCGATGGGCGGATCCGACAGGTCGACGCGGACAGCGACCCGGAGCTCTTCTGGGCAATCCGCGGTGGCAAGGGCAACTTCGGCATCATCACCTCGATCGAGATCGGGCTGGTGCCGGTCGCCTCGATCTACGGTGGTGCCGTCTTCTACTCGGCCGATGCCGCGTACGACGTGCTGCACTCGTTCCGGACCTGGGCGCCCACCCTCCCGGACCGATCCAGCACGTCGGTGGCGATCATGAACTTCCCGCCGCTCCCGGAGCTGCCCGAGCCGTTGCGTGGACAGCACGTGGTGATGCTGCGCTTCGCGCACAACGGCCGCATTCCCGAGGGAGCTGAGCTGCTCGCGCCGATGCTCGAGATCGGGGGAGTGCTCCTCGCGGGTGTGGGCGGCATGCCGTACACCAAGGCCGACGCCATCCACCAGGACCCGACCGACCCGCTGCCGGCCTGGGAGAAGGGTGCCCTGCTGAAGGAACTGTCGAGCGAGGCGGTCGACACCTTGATGTCGGTGGCCGGCCCGGGCTCGGACAAGCTGCTGACCATGGTCGAGATCCGGCTGATGGGCGGCGCGCTCGGTCGTCAGCCCGAGGTCCCGAACGCCGTCCCCGGCCGAGAGGGCGCCTTCACCCTGCTGGCGCTGGGAGTGTTGGCACCCGGCATCGAGGAGCTGGTGCCCCGTGCCGGCGAGGCGGTGCTCGAGGCAATGGCGCCATGGAGCACCGGCACGTCGTTGCTGAACTGGCTCGGGGAGACCTCCACCCCTGCGGAGGTCGCCCGGGCCTGGGCTCCCGACGTGCACCGGCGGCTGCTGGAGGTCAAGCGGACGGTCGACCCCGGCAACGTGTTCCGATTCGGCCATGCCCTCGGGGTCTGAATAGGGTCGGCGCATGCCGATCGACGCCGTCATCTTCGACTGGGGTGGCACGCTCACCCAGTGGCACGACGTGGACTTCCACGCCGAGTCCTTCGCGCTCGCCCAGGCGGTCGTCATGACCGAGAGCGCGGAGGACGACTACCATGCTCACGCCGCACGGCTGCACGAGGCCGGCCGGACGGTCTGGGGCCGGGCCCACTCCCACCACCAGAGCGCCACGATCGCGGACCTCTTCGACGAAGCCGGCCTCGAGCACGACGCGGCCCTGCTGAGCGCCTACTACGACTTCTGGGAGCCGCACACCCCCACCGATCCGGAGGTGCGACCGACGTGGGAGGCGCTGCGATCCCGTGGGATCAAGGTCGGGGTGCTGTCGAACACCATCTGGCCGCGCGAGTGGCATCGAGGCTTCTTCGAGCGCGACGGCGTGCTCGACCTGCTCGACGGCGACGTCTACTCCAGCGAGATCCCGTGGACCAAGCCGGCGCCGGAGGCGTTCCGGGCGGCCATGGAAGCGGTGGGCGTGACCGACCCGGCCCGGTGCGTCTACGTCGGCGACCGGCTCTTCGACGACGTCTGGGGTGCCCAGAGCGCCGGTATGCGGGCCATCCACATCCCCCACAGCACCATCCCGGACGACCAGCTCGGCCACACCGAAGGGACACCCGACGGGGTAGCCCACCGGCTCTCGGAGATCCCAGGAATCGTCGCCCGCTGGGCGTAGCGCGACGACTCCTGCAGTTTTCTGCAATGCAGGTTTATGAGGAACCCCAGGCATCGCGCCCAGCGCGGCCCTCCTGCAAGATCGTGCACACGGCAGCCGTCGGATCCCACCTCGCCGGCAGCCCGGCCTCTGTCCCAGGCCTCAGCGGTCCGCGTGATCGGCTCCTCCGGGGAATATCTCGGGAGTTCCCCGGAAGTCGAGTTCGCGGGCCGCTGCCATTTCACGAGTCGCAGGGCGTGAGGTCCAGGGCGGTGATGAAACCGTCGGACGCGAAGAACGCCGGGGCGGTCCAGGGCTGGGTGGTCGATGCCCAGGCGACGACGTAGGGCGGCTCGCCGTCCGGGGTGACCCGACGCACAGTGATCGGGATCGTCGCCTGGCGCTCGGTGGTGCCGCCCCAGCAGGCGTAGCCGCGCTCCTTGCCGGCGAGAGAGCGGAAGGACACGGTCGAGCCGACCCTCTTGCCCGGGTAACGCATGCCAGTGAAGACCAGGCTGTCGAAGCCAGGCACGTCGAGGATCGTGAGAACGCCGCGGGTCTTGCGGGTCGGCACGCTGATGATGGCCCTGCCTTCGGTGATCGTCCGCTTTCGTTCGAATCCGACGTGTCCGTTCGGGAGGCTCTGGACCAGAGTGACGGTGCAACCGTCACACCCGGTCACGTCCAGCGTGATCGTGGTCTTGGCGACCTGCGCGCGCAAGGGTTTGCCCGCCGGGCCGGCGGTAGAGCTGGAGGCGAAGACGCCCCAGGCGCAAAGGCTGGTCAGGAGTGCGAGGAGTACGGCGGCGAGACGTCGTGCGGTGAAGGCTCGGTGCTGCATCAGGGGTCCTTGCTGCTCAGCGGAGAGGCGACCACGGTCCGGCCAGGTCGACCCACCGCGAGCCCGAGCCTGACGGAGCAACGAGCCGTTGGAGGTCAGGTCACGTTGCCGAGCCGGGGAGGGCCTCAGGGGCTCCTCCGAACGCCAGCGCCCGCACCGCCGCGCCGATGAGTGCGTTGATGGCCAATCGCCTCTGCTTCTGAGGACTGTTGGCCACCAGGTAGGCGTAGGTCGCGGCACACGACTTCTCGAGGCGCAACGCCCTGCGCGTGACGAGATCAGGGGTGCTCAGGTCAGCCGGCAGCTCGTAGGCCGGATCGGCGGGCACGGGCTCGCCGCCGAGGTCGCGGATCATCACGACCAGCTGGTCGCGCCGCGACCGGTGCTCGGTGTAGGCCGCGTCGATGTCGGCGAAGAGGGTGGGGGTGCCGGTCCGGGAGGTCTGTGCACCCAGCGCGCCGTAGACGAAGACAGCCGCGTGCTCGGCGGCGAGGGTGGTGTTCAGTGCGTCGACGTAGCTCATCGCAGCACCGCCAGGTGCTGGGTAACCGAGGCGGACATCGAGGCCAGCAGCTTGGCGAGGGTGCCGCTCTCGGCACGGACAGCGGCCGTGATCAGGAACCGTTGCAAGCGGGCCTCGGCCGCCAGCACCTCCCGCCGGCCGGGAGTCGCGGTCACGTCGGCCATCTTGTTCTCGCTGCCACCCAGTACTTCCAGGTGTGCCAGGTGCATCCGCTTGAGGCCGGCCAGCTCACGGGCCAGCGGTTTCGAGTCCTGTCCCGCAGTGACCACCGCACCCAGCGCCGTGCTCAGGCGCTCCACGACCTCGTCGACGAGGGTCTGATCGGCATCGACCGGGGGAGCGGTCGTGGAGACCGGATCTGCCGGATCATTGCGGGAGGCGGAGGTACATCCGCTCACGCCCAGCCCGGTCACACCGGCGGCCACGGCCAGTGCCGTTCGGCGGGTGGCGGTGACGGGACGGGCGGGCACGGCGCGACCCTAACAACGCGGGAGGCGGTGCACCGATCGGGCCACGGGCAGCGGCTATCCTGGAGTAGCACCACCACAACAGCACAGGGAGGTCGGACACCGATGAACGCCAGCCACGCAGGCCAATCTGGCTCTGCAGCGACGGCGACGGCGACTCGGGTCGAGGAGGCGCTGATCGCGCCTCTTGCCTCCCTGGGCCTCGATGTCGAGGCGGTCGAGCTCACCGCGGCCGGCAAGCGCCGCGTGCTCCGGATCGCGGTCGACCAGGACGGCGGGGTCACTCTCGACGAGGTGGCCGACGCCACCCGCGCGGTGAGCGAGGTGCTCGACGCCTCCGACGTGATGGGGCAGCAGCCCTACACGCTCGAGGTCACCTCCCGAGGCGTCGACCGGCCGCTGACGCTGCCGCGCCACTGGCGTCGCAACCACGACCGGCTGGTCAAGGTGACGCCCCACGAGGGAGAGGCGATCGTCGGCCGGATCACGGGGTCTGACGAGGAGAGCGCGACCCTCGACGTGTCCGGCGCGATCCACGAGGTCAACTACGCCGACGTGAAGAAGGCGATGGTGCAGATCGAGTTCAACCGCAAGCGGCCAGTCGAGCCCGACGAGCATGCGGACACCGACGCCGAGGAGGACCTGTGATGGACATCGACATGAGCATCTTGCGGATGCTGGAGCGCGAGAAGGAGATCTCCTTCGAGGTGCTCGTCGAGGCGATCGAGCAGGCCCTGCTCACGGCGTACCACAAGACGCCGGGCGCGCAGGAGCAGGCGAGGGTCGAGCTCGACCGCAAGACCGGCCACGTCACCGTCATGGCCTCCGAGCTCGACGAGGAGGGCAACCAGGTGGGCGAGTTCGAAGACACGCCCGAAGGTTTCGGCCGGATCGCGGCGACCACCGCGAAGCAGATCATGCTGCAGCGGTTGCGGGACGCCGAGGACGAGATCCGCTTCGGGGAGTTCTCCGGCAAGGAGGGCGACATCATCTCCGGGGTGATCCAGCAGGGTCGTAACCCCGACGACGTGATGGTCGACCTCGGCAAGCTCGAGGCGCTGCTGCCGGTGAGCGAGCGCGTGCCAGGCGAGGACTACACGCATGGCACCCGGATCAAGTGCCTGGTGATCTCGGTTCGCAAGGGGATGCGCGGCCCGCAGATCACGCTGTCGAGATCGCACCCCAACCTGGTCAAGAAGCTGTTCGCGCTGGAGGTGCCCGAGATCGCCGACGGCACCGTCGAGATCTCGGCCATCGCCCGCGAAGCCGGCCACCGCACGAAGATCGCCGTCTGGACCGATGCCTCGGGCGTCAACGCCAAGGGCGCCTGTATCGGCCCGATGGGCCAGCGCGTGCGCAACGTGATGTCCGAGCTGCACGGCGAGAAGATCGACATCGTCGACTGGTCCGAGGATCCCGCCGAGCTGGTCGCCCACGCGCTCTCGCCCGCCCAGGTTCAGTCGGTCGAGGTCGTCGACCTGGCCGCCAAGTCGGCGCGGGTCGTCGTACCCGACTACCAGCTGTCGCTCGCGATCGGCAAGGAGGGCCAGAACGCCCGACTCGCCGCCCGCCTGACCGGGTGGCGGATCGACATCCACTCGGACGAGGAAGCTGCCGAAGGCAGCTGACGAGGGAGTGTGGATAGGCGCCGAGTCGGCGCAACTGTCAGGCTTTTGCGCCGACTCGACGTCTTATGCGCGGGACTTTGCGCCGACTCGGCGAGCTAGGAGGGGCCCCAGCTCCGGCACACCCAGTCGTCGGCGTCGATCTCGACCTCGATCGCGGCACAGTTCCCGAGCAGGACCGGCTCGGCATCCATGCGGGTGACAGCCGGGACGGCGAGCCGCAGGACGCCTCCGTGGCTGATCACGAGAACAGTCTCGCCGCGGTGGGCATCCGCGATCTCGTGGAGCACCGCCCGCATCCGCATCACGATGTCCTGCCCGCACTCGCCACCGGGCACGCGAGGCTCCAAGTCGCCGGCCACCCAGCCGGCGTAGATCTCGGTGAACGGGTCGGCGTCGCGCGGGGTGCCCGCGAGCTCGCCACACGCAAACTCCGACAACGCCCCGCGGGTGGTGACGCCGACGCCGAGACGAGCGGCAGCGATCTCCCCGGTCTGCACCGCCCGGGCCAGGGTGCTGGTCCACACGTGGGAAACCCGCCGCCCGGAGAGCGCCTCACCGAGGTCAGCGGCCTGGCGGCGTCCGAGGGTCGTGAGGGAGCCGCCTTCCTCCTCCCACGAGTCGGTCTCGTACTCCGCCTCGCCGTGGCGGGCCAGGATCAGCGTGGTCGGGCACTGCAGGTCCGACACGTCAGCCCTGCTCCACGCGCACGTGCTCGACGACCAGCTCCGGCACCAGATGCTCGTCGTAGCCGACCGACCACTCGGGGGAGTCGAAGACGGCCAGCATCAGCTGGAGGTGGTACGTCGGCGGGTCGGGGCACCGGCGTACCTCATCCCCGTCGACGGTGAAGACCGCCTCGCGCTCGTCCCAGTCAACGGCGTACGTGTGTGGCTCGGTCACGTCGATCGCGACGCGGGGCGCGGCGAAGTCCTCGGTGAGCCGCGGATCGCGGAAAGCCTTGATGCCGCCACCCACCTCGGCAGACGGCGGGTCGTCCTGCAGGGCGTTGCCGAAGATCTCGAAGACGCAGAGCTCGCCGCACTGCAGCTGCTCGTGGTCGTCCTCGAACCCGCTCAGCCACAGTGCCGCCATCGACCGCGGAGACAGCGTCATGCTGGCCCGGATCTCCACCCGACCCGACGAAACGAGACAGCCCTCGAACCGAGACTGTGCTTCGCGCACCCACTGGCCGTCGCGGAACCGCAGCTGTCCTTGCGTGCTCCCGACCGGCCCCGACCAGCCGCCGGTCTGGAGCCCCGAGACGCGCAACGGCGGGGTGTGGTGACCGGGACACCACACCGGGTGGTCGACGGGCACCGTGAGCCGTAGTCCGTCGTCGAGGCGGTAGCTGGCACGGGTCTGCTCGCGGGACGACCACGCCGGGAGATAGTGCGTCAGCCAGACCGCGCGGTCGAGTTCAGGTCCGTCGAATCGCTCCACGAGTGCGTTGTCGCGCATGCACCAACACTAGGAAGACGCAGGGGGGAACAACAGGCCCGGTGCGCCCGTTTCAACACTGATGGCCCGTAGCGGTAGTGTTGTCGTTCGGTGGCACGCGATCTGAACATCTCTGCGAGCCCGGCCCACACGTCCCTCACGGGCCCGGTCCGGACCTGCATCGGATGCCGGGAGCGAGCCACCAAGCGCGAGTTGTTGCGGGTGACCGCCGGCTCGGGTGCCGATGGCCTTCCGGCCGTCCTACCCGATCCCGACGCCACCGCACCCGGTCGGGGAGCACACCTGCACCCCACCACCGAGTGTTACGACCTCGCGGTGCGGCGGAAAGCCTTCGCTCGTGCCCTGCGTGTGCAGGGTGGCAGCGTCGGGCTCTCCACCACACCGGTGGGTGACTACCTCACTGGCGCGGACCGACAGATCAGCGAATGACCGACAGAAACTGGAGCAGCAGCTCATGAGCACTCGATGAGTAACTCGCAATGAGTTTGCACAACCCCCCATTCAGGGACAACAGAGCGGTCTGAGTTACACCCCGACCCGGGTCTCAGGCCAGAAGGAGAATTGTGGCTAAGACCCGAGTCCACGAACTCGCCAAGGAGTTCGGAGTCGAGAGCAAGTTTGTTCTCGAGAAGTTCAAAGAGATGGGTGAGTTCGTCAAGTCGGCGAGCTCGACCGTCGAGCTACCCGCCGAGATGCGCTTCCGCAAGGAGGTCGGCGAGTCGCTGAAGGCTGCCGCGCCGCCCGCGGAGAAGGCCGAAGAGAAGGCCGCCCCCAAGGCTCCGGCCAAGAAGGCCGCGGCAAAGAAGGCCGCCGCACCCGAGCCGGAGGCCGAGCCGGTCGTCGAGGCCGTGCCCGAGCCCACGCCCGAGCCGGTCGTGGAAGAGCAGACGCCCGCCGAGGAGCCGCCGGCTCCCGAGGCACCCGAGGTCGAGGCCCCGGCCGCGCAGGCCGCGGCCCCCAAGGCGCCCGCCCCAGCCCCGCGCCCCGTCGGCAAGCCCGGCGGCACCCCACGCCCGGGCAACAACCCGTTCTCGTCCAGCCAGGGCATGGGCAAGCGCCCCGCCCCGGCCGCGCCCGAGCGCGATGTCGAGGACGGCGACGTACGCGCGCCACGTCCGCCTGCCGGCCGCGACGGCGCGCCGTCACGTCCGGGCATGCCTCGCCCGAACCCCGCGATGATGCCCAAGTCCCCTGCCGCCTTCGGTGGCGGTCCCGGCGGCCGTGGGCCTGCCGGTCCCGGACGCGGTGGCCCCGGCGGCCCCGGCGGTCGCGGAGGACCTGGCGGTCCCGGCGCCCGTAACGGTGCTCCCGGTCGTGGAGCCCCTGCCGGCGCCGGCGCCGGTGCACCCGGTCGCGGCCCCGGCGGCTTCGGCCCCGGTGGCGGCGGTCGTCCCGGTGGCGGCAACCGTCCCGGCCAGCGCGGCCAGACCCAGGGTGCCTTCGGTCGCCCCGGTGGCCCGTCGCGCCGTGGCCGCAAGTCGAAGCGGGCACGTCGGCAGGAGTTCGAGGCGATGGAGGCCCCGACCCTGGGCGGCATGCGCGTCCGCAAGGGCGAGGGCGAGACCGTGCGCCTCGCGCGCGGTGCCTCGCTGACCGACTTCGCCGACAAGGTGGGCGTCGACGCCGCCCAGCTGGTGCAGATGCTGTTCCACCTCGGCGAGATGGTCACCGCGACCGAGTCGGTCAACGACGCGACGCTCGAGCTGCTCGGTGAGGAGCTCAACTACGTCGTCGAGGTCGTCTCGCCCGAGGACGAGGACCGCGAGCTGCTCGAGTCGTTCGACCTCGAGTTCGGTGCCGACGAAGGCGGAGAGAGCGACCTGGTCATCCGGCCGCCGGTCGTGACCGTCATGGGTCACGTCGACCACGGAAAGACCAAGCTGCTCGACGCGCTGCGCAATGCCAACCAGGTGGACGCGGAGGCCGGCGGCATCACGCAGCACATCGGTGCCTACCAGGTCCACACCGACGTGGACGGGACCGAGCGTCGGATCACCTTCATCGACACCCCGGGTCACGAGGCGTTCACGTCCATGCGTGCCCGTGGTGCCCAGGCGACCGATATCGCGGTGCTGGTGGTCGCGGCCGACGACGGCGTGATGCCGCAGACGGTCGAGGCGCTCAACCACGCCAAGGCCGCCGGCGTCCCGATCGTGGTCGCGGTCAACAAGATCGACAAGCCGGATGCGGACCCGACCAAGGTCCGTGGCCAGCTGACCGAATACGGCCTGGTGCCCGAGGAGTACGGCGGCGACGCCATGTTCGTCGACGTCTCGGCCAAGTCCGAGCTCAACCTCGACAAGCTGCTCGAGGCGGTCATCCTGACCGCCGACGCGTCTCTGGACCTGCGGGCCAACCCCGTGCAGGACGCCCAGGGCCTCGTGATCGAGGCGCACCTCGACCGCGGTCGCGGCCCCGTGGCCACCGTCCTGGTCCAGCGCGGCACGCTGCGCGTGGGCGACTCGCTCGTCGCGGGCGCGGCCTACGGCCGGGTGCGCGCGATGATCGACGAGCACGGCGACAACATCGAGGAAGCCGACCCCTCGCGTCCCGCGATGGTCCTCGGCCTCACCGCGGTGCCTGCCGCCGGCCAGAACTTCATCGTGGTCGAGGACGACCGCAAGGCCCGGCAGATCGCCGAGCGGCGCGAGTCGCGCGAGCGGGCGGCAATGCAGGCCAAGCGTCGCGTGCGCCGTACCCTCGAGGACTTCATGGCCTCCATGGAGGGCGGGGAGAGCCAGGAGCTCAACCTCATCCTCAAGGGCGACGTGTCCGGTTCGGTCGAGGCACTCGAGGACGCCTTGTCCAACATCGTGGTGGGCGACGACGTGGGCATCCGCGTCATCGACCGCGGCGTCGGTGCGATCACCGAGACCAACGTCGACCTGGCCGCAGCCTCCGATGCCATCATCATCGGCTTCAACGTCCGGCCCCAGGGCAAGGCGACCGAGATGGCGGCCAAGGAAGGCGTCGAGATCCGCTACTACTCGGTCATCTACCAGGCGATCGACGAGATCGAGGCGGCCCTCAAGGGCATGCTCAAGCCCGAGTACGAGGAGTCGACCCTTGGTCAGGCGGAGATCCGTGCGATCTTCCGCTCGTCCAAGATCGGCAACATCGCGGGCTGCATGGTCACCAGCGGGGTCATCCGGCGCAACGCCAAGGTGCGCGTCATCCGTGACGGTGCCGTGGTGGCCGACAACCTCGACCTGCTCTCGCTCAAGCGGGAGAAGGACGACGCATCCGAGGTCCGCGAGGGCTTCGAGTGCGGTCTGGTGCTCCGCAACTTCCAGGACATCAAGGAAGGCGATGTCGTGGAGGCGTTCGAGATGCGCGAGATTCCACGCGCCTGATCACCAACGCAGCGAGCTGAGTGGTTTCGAGGCTCGCAAGCTCGCACCTCAACCACCGTCGGAAGGCGGTGGTTGAGGTGCGAGGAGCGCTAGCGACGAGCCTCGAAACCACTAGTACGCACTGATAGGAATGCACCATGGTCAGTCCCCGCGTTGCCAAGATCGCCGACCGGATCCAGGTCATCGTCGCCGAGATGCTGGAGCGACGGATCAAGGATCCGCGGCTGGGTTTCGTCACGATCACCGACGTTCGGCTCACGGGTGACTCCCAGCAGGCCACGATCTTCTACACCGTGCTCGGGGAGGACGAGGCCCGCGAGAGCACGGCCGCCGCGCTCGAGTCGGCCAAGGGCGTGCTCCGCGCTGAGGTGGCCAAGCAGCTGGGCATGCGTCTCGTGCCGACGCTCGACTTCATCCCCGACGCTCTCCCGGAGAGCACGCGTGCCCTCGACGAGGTGCTGGCCAAGGCCCGCGAGCACGACGCTGCCGTCGCGGCCGCTCGCGAAGGGGCGACGTACGCCGGCGAGGCCGACCCGTACAAGAAGCCGCGCGAGATCGAGGACGACGACGAGCCGGAGGAGCTCGAGTAGTGACGACCGAAGCCGGGCTGGTCGTCGTCGACAAGCCGGGCGGCATGACCTCGCACGACGTCGTGGCTCGGGTCCGCAGGCTGGCGGGCACCCGCAAGGTCGGCCACGCCGGCACCCTCGATCCCATGGCGACGGGTGTGCTGGTGCTGGGGCTCAACCGGGCCACCCGCCTGCTCGGGCACCTGATGCTCACCGAGAAGGCGTACGACGCCACCGTCCGGCTGGGTGAGGCCACCACAACCGACGATGCCGAGGGCGAGACCGTCTCGACCGCGTCGACGGCCGGGCTCGACGAAGCGACGATCCGAGCCGCACTCGCCGATCTCGTCGGTGAGATCGACCAGGTGCCCACGGCCGTGTCAGCGATCAAGGTCCACGGCAAGCGGGCCTACCAGCGGGTGCGTGACGGGGAGACCGTCGAGCTCCAGCCGCGGCGGGTCACGATCCACGAGCTCGTCGTCCACGACATCAACGGCGCAGACATCCGGATCTCGGTGCGCTGCTCCAGCGGCACCTACATCCGCGCGATCGCCCGCGACGTCGGCGCGGCGCTCGGGGTAGGTGGGCACCTCACCTCCCTGAGGCGTACCGCGGTCGGACCCTACGACCTCGCCGCGGCACACACCATCGACGAGCTCACCGACTCCTTCGCGATCCTGCCGATCGCCGAGGCCGCCCGTGCAGCATTCAGGAGCCTCGACCTCGATGAGACCCAGGCCGACGACGTACGCGTCGGTCGGCCCCTCGAGCTGGATCTGCCGGCCCTCACCGCGGTGTTCGCTCCCGACGGGGAGTTCCTCGCCCTCTACGAACCGAGGGCCGGGCAGGCCAAAGCGGTCGCCGTCTTCGTCTGAGAGGTACGTTCGCCGCGTGAGACGGGTCGCCGCGCTGATCGCCGCCCTCGTCCTGCTCGCCGCCTGCGGCGACGACCCGGACGCACCCACACCGAAGCCGGACGGCGTGTTCGACGCAGCCGACGCCCCCGATGGATCCAGCGGATCCCTGGTGGCAGCACGCGACGGCGAGATCGTGACCTGTCAGGGCTGGGGTCTGGTCGACCATGCGGCCGGGGTGGCAGCCGACTGCGACACCGTCTACGACATCGGGTCGATCACGAAACAGTTCACGGCGGCCGCCGCGCTCAAGCTCGAGACGCAGGGCAAGCTGCGGGTGACCGACCGCATCGGCCGTCACCTCGACGACGTACCGCCCGACAAGCGCGAGATCACCGTGCAGCAGCTGCTGACCCACACGTCCGGCCTGGTGAGCTCGCTCGGCGGCGACTACGTGCCGCTGACCCGCGCGGACCTGCTCGCCGACGCGTTCGCCTCCGAGCTGCGTACGCCGCCGGGCGAGCGCCACCACTACTCCAACGTCGGCTACAGCCTGTTGGCCGCCATCGTCGAGGAGGCCTCCGGGATGGACTACGAGGAGTACCTCTCCGCGTACCTCTTCACACCCGCAGGGATGACCCAGACCGGATACGTCCTGCCGGACTGGCAGCCCGAGCAGGTCGCCGTCGAGTACGACGCGGAGGGCGTCGCGCACGGCCGACCCTTCGACCACCCCTGGGCCGACGACGGGCCCTACTGGAACCTGCGTGGCAACGGCGGCATCCTCTCGACGGCGAACGACATGTTCCGGTGGCACCAGGCGCTCGAGGGCGAGGAGATGCTCGACGTGCGGGCCGAGAAGGAGCTGTTCGAGCCCCGAGTGCTGGAGGAGCCAGGCGGAGACACCTACTACGCCTACGGCTGGGTGGTGATCGACACCGACCTGGGTCGGGTGCTGTGGCACAACGGCGGCAACGGCTGGTCCTACGCCGAGCTCGCCCGTCTCCCCGACGACGGAGTGATGCTCTTCTGGGTCACGAACCAGGTGAAGGGCGCGGGAGAGTGGAACCTCGAGCGCCAGGGTTCGGGGTTCACCGAGCCGGTCCTCAAGCGCCTCCTACAGGAGCGCCAGTAGTCTGCACGCCGTGCACATCTGGCGCTCGCTCGACGACGTGCCGTCCGACCTCGGCCGGTCCGTCGTCACCATCGGCAACTTCGACGGCGTCCACCGCGGTCACCGGGCCGTGATCGCGCGCGCCCGCGAGGAGGCCGACGCCAAGAAGATCCCGTTGGTGGCCGTGACCTTCGACCCGCACCCGATGGCGGTGCTGCGGCCCGAGCACGCCCCGTCGATGCTGACCTCGCTGGAGGCGCGCGCCGAGCTGCTGGCGGCGGCCGGCGTCGACCAGGTGCTGGCGCTGCCGTTCGACCGCTCGGTGGCCGACTGGGACCCGCAGGAGTTCGTCGACCGGGTGCTCGTTACCGCGCTGCGGGCCGAGGTCGTCGTGGTCGGTGCCAACTTCCGTTTCGGCCACCGCGCGGCCGGAGACGTCGCCACGCTGCGCGAGGCGAGCGAAGCCGGTGGGTTCACCGCCATCGGTGTACCTCTCGACGGCGGGCCGCAGGTCTGGTCCTCGACCTACATCCGCACCTGTCTCTCGATGGGTGACGTCGCCGGCGCAGCCGAGGCGCTCGGGCGGCCGTTCGCGGTCCGCGGTGTGGTCGCGGAGGGCGACAAACGAGGCCGCGAGCTCGGCTTCCCGACCGCCAACGTGCCCATCGACCCCGCGGCCGCGGCCCCCGCCGACGGCGTGTACGCCGGCTGGCTCCGCCGCTTGGACGACCGCACGTCGTACCCGGCGGCGATCAGCGTCGGCACCAACCCGACCTTCGACGGACATCGCGAGAGGCGAGTCGAGGGCTACGTCCTTGGCCGCGACGACCTCGAGCTATATGGGGTGGAGGTCGAGATCTCGTTCGTCGACCGGATCCGGGGCATGGTCCGGTTCGACTCGATCGAGGAGCTGGTCGAGGCGATCCAGAGCGACGTGGTGCGCACCCGCGAGATCCTGGAGGCCTGACGTGGTGACCCAGGCCGAGCTGCACGAGGTCGAACGCTGGTTCGTAGGCCACGGCCTGCCCTACTTCGTCGACGACATCCGCGAGAAGGTTCTGCACCGCCTCGGTCGGGCGCGACTGGTGGTGGTGCTCGTGGTCGCCCTGGTGCTGGGTGTCGTCTCGGGACTCGTCGTCGGCCCGCTCACCAACGAGTCGTCGATCGGGATCTCGACCGGTGCCAGCGTTGCCATCATCTGGCTGGTGCTCTACGCCCTGCAGGCGCTCCGGGCCCAGGTCATCGCGCGCTGGGCGCTGCGACGGGCTTTCCGCAGCCTCGGCCTGCTGCTACCGCTGCTGACGCGGGCGCTGCCGATGCTGCTGCTGTTCATCACCTTCCTGTTCATCAACACCGAGGTGTGGCAGGTCGCTTCCGCCCTGCACGGCGGGGTGCTGTGGGGCACCGTGCTGTTCTTCGGTGCGGCGGCCATCCTGTTCCTGGTGCCGCGGCTGGCAGAGGAGCTCGACGAGTTCGACGACTCGATCGTGTCGGCGGACCTGATGGCGGCCAGCAAGGGCACCCCGCTGGAGGCGGCCGCCCAACGGCTGGTCGATCAGGACATCGACCTGCCCGAGGAGGCCCAGGTCACCGGCCTGCAGATGGTCAACCTGGTACTGGTGCTGGTGATCGCCCAGGCGGTGCAGGTGTTGCTGCTGGCCCTCGCGGTGTTCGCGTTCTTCATCGTGTTCGGCGCGGTGGCGATCGACTCATCGGTGATCACCAGCTGGGTGGGCGGGGATGCGCCGACCTACCGGTTCGGTTTCGAGCTGGTCAGCGTCGAGCTGGTCAAGGTGTCGGTGTTCCTGGCGTCGTTCTCCGGCCTCTACTTCACCGTCTACGCGATCACCGACGAGGTCTATCGCAGGGAGTTCTTCACGGTGATCATGAACGAGCTGCGCCGAGCCGTCGGCGCCCGCGTGATCTACCGAGCGTTGCGCCGCGAGGCCGAGACCGGCTCCTGAGCCGCACCGGCCGCCACGACGGTCACGGGCACTCCGTTGAGCGCCGCGTTGCCGGAGACATCAAGCCGCTCGGGGTCGGTGAGGTCGTTGATCGAGACCCCGGCCACGGTGGACGCGTGCGCCGTGCGGGTGCCGGCGACCTGGTGGCCATAGCCGTGCGGGAGTGAGACGACGCCGGGCATCATGTCGTCGATCCCGGTGGCCTCGACCTCGACCGAGCCGACCCGCGAGCTGACCACCACCCGTGCGCCATCGGTGATGCCGCGCGCGGCCAGGTCGTCGGGGTGCATCAGCAGGTGGTGACGCGGCTTGCCGCGGGTGAGTCGCGGAGTGTTGTGCATCCACGAGTTGCAGTCCTGCTTGTGGCGGCGCCCGATCAGAAGCAGCTCGTCCGGCGCCGTGGGAGAGCCTGCCGAAAGGGTCGCGCGGAGCCGGTCGAGGTCCGCCACGACCAGCTGGGGGGCGAGGTCGATCCGCTTGCCCTTGGTCTGCAGCCGCTCGGGCATGGTGGGCTTCAGCGGGCCGAGGTCGACTCCCTCGGGGTGGGCGCGGAGCTGCAGCATGGTCGTCTTCCGGCCGGTGAGGAGCAGCCCGGTGAGCAGCATCGCGGGCGACATCGCCATCCTGGCCTTGGCCATCAGCCGAGCCTTCAGCGGGAGCTTCGACCCGAGCCGGTCCTGGAGGCGCGCGGCCAGGGCACCGTAGATCTCCCAGTCGTGACGCTGGTCCTTGTCCTTCGCGAAGACCGCCGGTGTGTAGCGCGCGGTGTTGCGGACGGCGAGGTTGTGGAAGACCAGGTCGTACTGGTCGCGCTCGAGGGCAGAGGTCGGCGGCAGGATCACGTCGGCGTGGCGGGTGGTCTCGTTGAGGTAGATGTCGATCGCGACCATGAAGTCCAGCCCGGCCAGGGCCTCGGCCAGGCGCTTGCCGTCCGGCGTGGACAGGACCGGGTTGCCGGCGTTGGTGAGCATCGCCCGGATCTGGCCCTCGCCCGGGGTCTCGATCTCCTCGCTCAGGGTGGCGACCGGCAGCTCACCGGCGAACTCCTTGGCGCCGCGCACCCGGCTCTGCCACACGTCGAAGTGGCCGGGCCCGATGATGCGGCGTCCGACGACGTCGATTGCCGGCTCCGGGAACAGCACCCCACCCTCACGGTCGAAGTTGCCGGTCAGCAGATTGAGGAGCTGGATCGCCCACTGGCAGATGGAGCCGAAGCCGTGGGTGGAGACGCCAACGCGTCCGTAGGCCGCCGCGCCGTCGGCTGCCGCGAAGTCGCGGGTGAGCTTCCTGATCACCGTTGCCGGCACCCCGCTGACCGGCTCCGCCCGCTCCGGGGTGAACTCGGCAACCAGCTCGGCCACCCGGTCGGCGTGGTCGGCGTACGCCGGCGGGGTGGTCAGCCCCTCCTCGAAGAGCACGTTGAGCATCGCCAGCAACACCACCGCGTCGGTGCCGGGTCGGACGAAGTGGTGGCTGGTGGCCACCTTGGCGGTCTCCGTGCGGCGCGGGTCGATGACCACCATCCGGCCGCCGCGAGCCTTCAGGTCTCGCACCCGGTTGGGGAAGTCGGGCACGGTCATCAGCGAGCCGTTGGAGGCCATCGGGTTGGCCCCGAACACGAGGAAGAACGACGTGCGGTCGATGTCGGGCACCGGCAGGAGCAGCTGGTGGCCGTAGAGCTGCCAGCCCACGAACTGGTGGGGGATCTGGTCGACCGACGAGGCGCTGAAGCGGTTGCGGGTGCGCAGCGACTTCACCATCGCGATGCCGTGGGTCGCCGAGCCGACGGAGTGGGCGCTGGGGTTGCCGAGGTAGACGCCGACGGCGTTGCGGCCGTGGCGCTCGATGGTCTCTGCCAACCCGTCGGCGACCAGGTCGAGGGCCTCGTCCCAGCCGATCTCGACCCAGTCGGCGTCGGGGCCTTCCCCGACCCGCTTGATGGGCCTCCGGAGCCGGTCGGGGTCGGTGTAGACGTCGGCCATGGAGACGCCTTTGGGACAGATGTAGCCGCGCGAGAGGGGATCGGCGTCGTTGCCCCGGATCCCGGTGACCGCACCCTTCTCGATGGTCAGCTCGATCCCGCAGATCGCCTCGCACAGGTTGCACACGCCCAGCCGGGTGCCCGTGAAGTCACTCGGCACCGGCCCCTTCGCCAACAGACCCATGAGGGCATCGTGCCACGAGCGCCGCGAGCCTGCGCTGCCTCGTTTTGGGCGCGACACGCCGACGCTGTAGCCTTGGCGGGTTGCCCGAACCACGGCGTACATCACTGGGTACGCCGAGGGACACGGGTGACACCCCAACATCAAGACCGCCGTGAAACGGCCGCGGATTGAGAGTGCCTCAGGTGTTCAGGACCGAGGCGCCGCGCAACGAGTGAACCAGAAGGAGCCGCATGTCGATCGGAACCGACGCAGCGACGAAGAAGAAGATCATTGCCGATTACGCAACGACCGACGGCGACACCGGTTCGCCCGAGGTGCAGATCGCGCTGCTCAGCCACCGGATCAGCCACCTGACCGACCACCTCAAGGAGCACAAGCACGACCACCACAGTCGTCGTGGCCTGCTGCTCCTGGTCGGCCAGCGCCGCCGGCTGCTGAACTACCTGCGCAAGACCGACATCGAGCGCTACCGCTCGATCATCGAGCGTCTCGGCCTGCGCCGCTGACTACTTCGAAGGGACTCACCGTCTGGTGGGTCCCTTCGTTACATTGCGGCTATCGAAGACAACTGAATAGCAAACCCACCAGCTGAAGCGACCGCTGAGCCACGGCTCGGTCCTCGGTAGTGGCCTTCAGGGTTCCGAATGACGGAACGCCTGCGGGTCTCGATCGAAGACCGGCCCCCGTCCGACCACCACGACAATGGAGTGGTCTGACAGCAGCGGCTCACCTGCGGTTCGCTTCGCGAACACAGCAAGGACAGTCCACGTGACAGAACCAGTCATCTCCGCCGTAGAAACCGTGCTCGACAACGGCAAGTTCGGCACCCGCACCGTCAAGTTCGAGACCGGCCTCCTGGCCCGGCAGGCCGCGGGCTCCGTGACCGCCTACCTCGACGACGACACGATGCTGCTCTCGGCCACCACGGCCGGCAAGCAGCCCAAGGACCACTTCGACTTCTTCCCCCTGACGATCGACGTCGAGGAGCGGATGTACGCCGCGGGCCAGATCCCCGGCTCGTTCTTCCGGAGCGAAGGTCGTCCCGGCGAGGACGCGATCCTCACCTGCCGCCTGATCGACCGCCCGCTGCGGCCGACGTTCAAGAAGGGCCTGCGCAACGAGGTCCAGGTCGTCATCACCGTGATGGCGCTCAACCCCGACGCTCCCTACGACGTACTCGCGATCAACGCGGCGTCGCTCTCCACCCAGCTCTCCGGCCTGCCGTTCTCCGGCCCGGTCGGCGGCGTCCGCGTCGCCCTGATCGAGGGCCAGTGGGTCGCGTTCCCGAGCCACAGCCAGCTCGAAGGCGCCGTCTTCGACATGGTGGTTGCCGGACGGGTCACCGAGACCGGTGACGTCGCGATCATGATGGTCGAGGCCGAGGCCCCCGAGAGCGCCTGGAACCTCGTGCAGGACGGCGCCCAGGCGCCCAACGAGGAGATCGTGGCCGGTGGCCTCGATGCCGCCAAGCCGTTCATCAAGCAGCTGTGTGAGGCCCAGGCCGAGCTCGCTCGCACCGCGGCCAAGCCGGTCCAGGAGTTCCCGATCTTCCTCGACTACGAAGACGACGCCTACGCCGCCGTCGAGTCGTCGGTGAAGGACGAGACCGCCCAGGCCCTCACCATCGCCGACAAGCAGGAGCGCGAGTCGCGCCTCGACGAGATCAAGGGTGGGCTGCTCGACAAGCTCGCCGGCGACTTCGAGGGCCGCGAGAAGGAGATCGGCGCGGCGTTCCGCTCGCTGAACAAGGCGCTCGTCCGCGAGCGCGTCCTGCGCGACAAGGTCCGCATCGACGGCCGCGGCCTCGCCGACATCCGTCCGCTGCACGCCGAGGTCGGGGTGATCCCGCGAGTGCACGGCTCGGCGCTGTTCGAGCGCGGCGAGACCCAGATCCTCGGGGTCACCACGCTCAACATGCTCACGCTCGAGCAGAAGCTCGACACGCTGTCGCCGGAGAAGTCACGCCGCTACATGCACAAGTACATCTTCCCGCCGTTCTCCACCGGTGAGACCGGACGCGTGGGCTCGCCGAAGCGTCGCGAGGTCGGTCACGGTGCGTTGGCCCGCCGCGCGCTGCTGCCGGTGCTGCCGCCGCGTGAGGAGTTCCCCTACGCCATCCGTCAGCTCTCCGAGGCCATGGGCTCCAACGGCTCGACCTCGATGGGCTCGGTCTGCGCCTCGACCCTGTCACTGCTGCAGGCCGGTGTCCCGCTGCGGGCCTCGGTGGCCGGCATCGCGATGGGCCTGATCTCCGGTGAGGTGGACGGTGCGACCCAGTACGTCGCACTGACCGACATCCTCGGGGCCGAGGACGCCTTCGGCGACATGGACTTCAAGGTCGCCGGCACCCGTGAGTTCGTGACGGCGCTCCAGCTCGACACCAAGCTCGACGGCCTTCCGGCCGAGGTGCTCGGGGCGGCGCTCAACCAGGCCAAGGACGCCCGGCTGGCGATCCTCGACGTGATGGCCGAGGCCATCGACGCCCCCGAGGAGATGTCGATCCACGCCCCGCGGATCATCTCCGTGCGCGTGCCCGTCGACAAGATCGGCGAGGTCATCGGACCCAAGGGCAAGGTGATCAACCAGATCCAGGACGACACCGGCGCCACGCTGTCGATCGAGGACGACGGCACCGTCTACATCGGTGCGACCAACGGTGAGGCGGCCGAGGCCGCCCGCGCCGCGGTCAACGCGATCGCCAACCCGACCATGCCCGAGATCGGCGAGCGCTACCTCGGCACGGTCGTGAAGACGACCAACTTCGGTGCGTTCATCTCGCTGATGCCCGGCAAGGACGGCCTGCTGCACATCAGCAAGCTGCGCGCCCTCGCCGGCGGCAAGCGGGTCGACGCGGTGGAGGACATCGTCTCGGTCGGCCAGAAGATCCAGGTCCAGATCGCCGAGATCGACGACCGCGGCAAGCTGTCGCTGATCCCGGTCGTCGAGGACGACGCCTCGGGCGACGCGGAGGCCGACGCCGACGCTGAGGTCGTTGAGGCGGCCGACGAGGAGTGACCTCTTCGTGACCAAGAAGTCCCTGACGGCCGGCCCCCAGAGTCTTGCGGGCCGGCTGTCCGGTTCTGCCCAGAAGGTGGGCAGCACCCGCACCCTGCTGACCGTCAAGGACGACGACGGCCAGGTCACCTCGCGCGTACGCCGCACGGTGCTGCCCGGAGGCCTGCGGGTGGTCACCGAGCAGATGGCCGGCACCCGTTCGGCGAGCATCGGCGTCTGGGTGGGGGTCGGGTCGCGCGACGAGACCCCGAAGCTGCACGGGTGCTCCCACTTCCTCGAGCACCTGCTCTTCAAGGGCACCACGGAGCGGTCGGCGCTCGACATCTCGATCGCGCTCGACGCGGTCGGCGGTGAGTTCAACGCCTTCACCGCCAAGGAATACACCTGTTTCCACGCGCGCGTGCTCGACGAGGACCTGTCGCTCGCGGTCGACGTGCTGGGCGACATGATCACCAGCTCGGTGATCACCGCCGAGGACGTCGAGGCGGAGCGTGACGTGATCCTCGACGAGATCGCGATGCACGACGACGACCCCGACGACGTCGTACACAATCTCTTTGCGGAGCAGGCCTGGGGGAGCGACTCACCACTGGGTCGCCCCATCGCCGGTTCGGTGGCCTCCATCGAGGGGCTGACGCGCAGCCAGATCATGCGCTTCTACCGCCGCAACTACCGCGCCGCCAACATGGTCGTCTCGGTCGCCGGCAACCTCGACCACGCGGCCGTCGTACGCGCGGTGAAGGCGTCGTTCGGGCGCAACCACTTCCTCTCCGGCGCCGAGGCGCCGGACCCGGTGCGTGCGCCCCGGAGGGCACCGCACGTCTGGCCGGGAGTCGTCGAGGCGAGTCGCCCGTTCGAGCAGGTCAACCTCGTGCTCGGGATGAAGGGGCTGCCCCGCAACGACGACCGGCGGTTCGCGCTGGGAGTGCTCAACACGGCTCTGGGCGGAGGCACGTCGAGCCGCCTGTTCCAGGAGGTGCGCGAGCGCCGCGGCCTGGCCTACTCGGTCTTCTCGTTCGCCACCCACCACGCCGACTCCGGCCTCGTGGGGGTCTCGGTCGGGTGCCTGCCCAGCAAGCTCGACGACGTCCTGTCAACGGTCCGCATCGAGCTCTCCCGGGTGGCCGCCCACGGCATCACCGAAGCGGAGCTCGAGCGCGGCAAGGGACAGCTGCGCGGCGGCCTGGTGCTGGGTCTCGAGGACTCCGGCTCGCGCATGTCGCGGCTCGGCAAGGCCGAGCTCGTCTACGACGACCTGCTCGGCATCGACGAGGTCATCGCCCGGATCAACGAGGTCACCCTCGAGGACGTGCAGGACATCGCGGCGGAGGTCTTCGGCCAGCCGGAGATCCTCGCCATCGTCGGCCCGGCGTAGTCACCGCCGAGTCGGCGCAAAGTCAGGTCTGAGCACCGCCGAGTCGGCGCTAAGTCCGGCGTGACGCGCCGACTCGCGCCCAATTAGTCGGGACTTTGCGCCGACTCGGCCTAGTCGACGAGCTGAGAGAGATAGCGCTTGGCGTAGTCGCGGACGGCGGCGGGGTCGGTGACGTCGAGGCTGCCGCTGGGGTCGAGCAGGAACGTGGAGGCCAGCCGGAGCAGGAGCTCGCCGACCAGGTGCAGCTCGTCGTCGGGCATCCGGGCTCCCGACCTGCGCAGGGTGCGGGCCACTCGATCCGAGTGGAGCAGAATCAGCGAGCCACCCCTGCCCATGCCGGTGACCATCTCCGGCTCCGTCTGCCCAAGGCGCCCGAGCACGGGGATCTCGCGCATCATCGTCATGCCGCGGACGAAGCACTCGATCACCGCCTCCTGAGGCGGCAGATCGGCAGCGATCTCGTCGAGCTCGTCGAAGAAGGCGCTGGTCTCGCGGAAGACCACCGCTGCCAGCAGGGCCTCCTTGTTCGGGTACGCGCGGTAGAGCGTGCTGCGGCTGACGCCGGCCGCGCGGGCGACGTCGTCGACGTTGGCCCGGCGGGCGCCGTACTGCTCGAACACGTCGCGGGCGGCGTCGAGGATCGCGTCGCTCATGAGCGACGCTCCAGGGTCACCGGCAGCCCGTCGCGCGCATAGGGGAGGGCCACCAGGTCGATCGGGACCTCGTAGCCGTCGGGGACCGACCACTCGTACTGCCGCAGCAGCTCGTGGAAGACGGCCCGGACCTGCATCCCGGCGAAGTACATCCCGATGCACTTGTGTACGCCGGCACCGAACGCCTGGAACGCCAGCCGATGCACCTTCTGCTCATGCCGCTCGGCCGAGAACCGCTCCGGGTCGAACGTGGTCGGGTCGGGCCAGACCTCGTCGAGGTAGTGGTTGGCGTACGGCGAGTTGGTCACGAACGAGCCGGCCGGGATCCGGTAGCCGTCGATGTGCACCTCCTCATGCGCGTAGCGCGGGATCGACGGCACGGGGGCGCACAGCCGCAGCGACTCCTTCATCACCAGGTCGGTGTCGGTCATCGCCTGAAGGGACTCGTAGGTCGGTTCGTCGATCAGGTCGGCCTCGCTGCGGCAACGCTTCTGCCACTCGGGATGCCTGCCCACCTCGTAGGCCATGTAGGTCAGCGTGGTGGTCGTGGTGTCGTGGGCCGCCAGGAGCAGGAAGATCATGTGGTTGACGATGTCGGCGTCGGTGAACTGGTTGCCATCGTCGTCCTTGGCCGCGCAGAGCTGCGCGAACAGGTCGTCTCCACCGTCTCGCCGCTTCGCCGGCAGGGCGCTGTAGAAGAACTCCTCCAGGATCTTGCGCGCAGCGACACCACGCGACCAGGGGCCGATGCCGCGCGGGCAGCTCCCGGCGGACGATCGAGGTGGCGGCCCGGACCGCTTCGATGAACGCCTTGTTGATCCGCGCCCTCTCGGTGTCGTCGAGCTCGACCCCCACGAAGACCTCGAGGGCGAGCTCGAGGGTCAGGTCCTTGAACATCCGCTGCAGGAGGGGCTTCTCCACCTCGCCCCATCCCGAGAGGATCTTCCTGATGTGGGGGACCATCAGCTCGTGGTAGCGGCGCAGCTCCTCGGCGCCGAACGCGTGCTGCATGATCCGCCGGTGGTGCAGGTGCTCGTCGAAGTCGAGCAGCATCAGTCCGCGGTTGAAGAAGGGCCCGATGAAGTGGCCCCAGGCGGGTCCGCTCGCGAACACCTTGTCCCGATTGATGAAGACCCGCTCGAAGGCTTCCGGGCCGGTGACGGTGTACATCTCGACGCCGAACACGCGCAGGCGGTAGACGTTTCCGTAGTGCTCCCGGAGCCATGCGGAGTGACCGATCGGGTTGCGTCGCAACCGCAGCAGGTGGATCACGCCGGCGCGCGGACCGGTGACCTCGCGCAGTTCCTGACCCTCGAGCGTCGTCATGTGCCACCCTCCGCGGTGCCGAATCCAAAAGGCATATTGAAACAAAGTCGTTCCAATGTATCATCGCCTCATGTCGCTGGCTTTGCAAGAGACAACTCAGGTTCTTCCCCCGGGTGGCCTACCGCTCGGTCCGGACTCCCTGACCTGGCAGCTGTTCGCGGACAAGCGGATGGCCCTGCTCGGCCCGCGGGCCGCCGTGCTGCAAAACATGCTTCCCGCGCTCGGCCAGGGCGTTGAGGAGCACTCCGTGTGGTTCGCCGAGACCCTGGCGCGACTGCAGCGGAGCATCCCGCCGATCTTCAACACCGTCTACGGCGGCGACCCGACGACGGCCGGCCATGAGGTGCGCGACTTCCACAAGCACATCAAGGGCAAGCTGCCTGACCAGTTGGGCGGCAAGCACTACAGCGCGCTCAACCCCGACACCTACTACTGGGCGCACTCAACGTTCGTCGAGCACCTGGTGACCGCCGCCGACACGTTCATCCGGCCGCTGACCATCGCCGAGCGGGACCAACTGATCGGCGAGTCGGTGACCTGGTTCGCGCGCTACGGCGTCAGTGCCCGTTCGGTGCCCCGCACCTGGGCGGAGTTCGACGCCTACTGGGAGGACGCGCTCGCCAACCGGCTCGTCCGCCACAAGACGGCGGCGTACGGCGTGGGCTACGCGACCAAGGGCTGGCCACGCCCGAGGCCGGTGCCCGCGCTTGTCTGGTTCGTCGTGAAGCGTCCGGTCAACGCAGTGAGCGCCTTCATCACGATCGGCGGGCTGCCCCACCGCACCCGCGAGATCCTCGGGCTGCCGTGGACCGACAGGCAGGAGAGCCGCTACCGCCGCTTCGCCGCTGCGGTGCGTGCCCTCCAACCGCTCGTGAAGCGCCTGCCGCGACGCTGGACGATGCACCCCATCGGGGCGCGGGCGTTCGATCGAGAGGCAGCGCGATGAGCCTGCCGCCCCGGCTCGACCAGGCGTACGTCGACGGGCTGCTGTCTCTGGTCGCCTCGTCGGGCGAGACGACGTCGTCGGCCACCGAACCGTTCACGGATGAGCCGTTGCCGGCCGTGCCACAGTCGAGCGCTGCCGACGTGGCCGCGGCCGCCGCACGCGCCCGCTCAGCGCAGGTGGCCTGGGCCGAGCGCCCGCTCGAGGAGCGGGTCGCTATCGTCCTTCGCTTCGCGAAGCTCGTCCTACAGCACCGCGAGCGACTGCTCGACGTGGTGCAGTGGGAGACCGGCAAGTCCCGGGTGCACGCGACCATCGAGCTGTTCGGGCTGCCCGCCGTCGCCACGCACTACGGCACCCACGCGTCGGCGTACCTCGCCGAGACCAAGGCCGCGTCCGGCACGCCGGGCGTCGTCCGCACCCGGGTCGCCCATCACCCCAAGGGACTGATCGGGGTCATCGCCCCCTGGAACTACCCGTTGTTCCTGGCCGTCGGCGACGTCATCCCGGCACTGCTCGCGGGCAACGCCGTGCTGAGCAAGGCAGACTCCCAGGCGCCGCTGAGCCTCCTGGCCGCACGCACGCTGGCCGCCGAGGCCGGCCTGCCCGACGACGTATGGCAGGTGGTCGCGGGACGCGGTTCGGTGCTCGGACCGGCGATCCTCGACACCGTCGACCACCTGGCCTTCACCGGGTCCACGGCGACCGGCCGCGAGCTCGCCGCCGAGTGCGGGCGCCGGCTGATCGGCGCGTCGATGGAGCTCGGCGGCAAGAACCCGATGATCGTGCGCGCCGACGCGGACCTCGCTGCTGCGGTGACCGGAGCGGTGCAGGCCTGCTTCGCCAACGCCGGCCAGATCTGCATCGGGATCGAGCGGATCTATGTGCACGAGAGCGTGCACGACGAGTTCGTACGCCGGTTCGGCGAGGCGACGCGCGCGGTCACGATGGGAGCGACCTACGACCTGTCGGTCGAGATGGGTTCGCTCACCTCCGCCGAGCAGCTCGACGATCACCGAGGATCACGTGGCCGACGCGCTCGACCACGGTGCCGTGTTGGTCGCCGGCGGTAAGGCCCGGCCCGACCTGGGGCCCTACTTCCACGAGCCGACGGTCCTCACCGGCGTACTGCCAACGATGAAGGCGTACGCCGAGGAGACCTTCGGTCCCGTGGTCGCGGTCTACTCCGTCGCCGACGACGACGAGGCGGTAGCCCGCGCCAACGACACCGACTACGGCCTGTCCGCGAGCATCTGGTCGGCCGACCTCGACGCGGCTCGCCTACTTGCGGCCCGGATCCGGGCAGGCTCGGTCAACATCAACGACGGCTACGTCTCGGCAATCGGCTCGGTCGCCGCTCCCATGGGCGGCATGAAGGCCAGCGGTGTGGGACGCCGGCACGGTGCCGATGGCATCCTTCGCTACACCGAGAACCAGACCGTGGCCGCTCAGAAACGCGCCCTGCCCTATCCCGCCAAGCCGGGCGCGTTCCTCGCGGCCGCTGCTGGGGTGCTGCGAGCACAGGTCGCCACGGCAAGACTTCGTAACCGCACCAGAAGGAGCAGTTGATGGCACAGCAGGAGATCCGGCTCGACGGACGAGTAGTCGCGCTGACGGGCGGTGCCAGGGGCATCGGCGCCTCCACGGCTAAAGCCCTGGCGGACGCGGGAGCAAAGGTCGTGATCGGAGACCTCGACGTCGACCTGGCGAAGAAGTCGGCCGAGTCCTACGACGGCCTGGCCCTGCCGCTCGACGTCACCGACCGAGCGTCGTTCGCGGAGTTCCTCGACGGCGTCGTCCGCGAGCACGGCCGGCTCGACGCGCTGGTCAACAACGCCGGCTTCATGGTGCTCGGCCGGATGCGGGAGATCCCGCTGGAGCGCCAGCTCGCCCAGCTCGACGTCAACCTCAAGGGTGTGATCCACGGTGCCTACGAGGCCGCCGGGCGGATGCGGTCCGGGGGAGTGATCGTCAACATCGCCTCCCTGGCCGGCCGGATCCCGATGCCGGGCTCGGCCGTCTACAGCGCCACCAAGGCCGGGGTCCTAGCCTTCAGCGAGGCTCTCGACGCCGAGCTCTCCTCACAGGGGATCCGGGTGGGCTGTGTGCTGCCGTCCTTCACCAACACGGAGCTGATCGCCGGCACCGAGGCCACCGGGCTGCTGAAGCCGATCGAGCCGGTCGACGTCGCCGCTGCGGTCGTCCGGATGATCGACCGACCCAAGGCGACCGCAACCGTGCCGAAGCTGTTCGCGTTCAGCGGCGCCAACTGGTCGGGCACGTCGGCCCGCGCAAAGCCGTGGCTGCGCGCCCGGCTCGGGCTCGACTCCGTCTTCACCGACTTCGACCCGACCGAGCGCTCCGCCTACGTCGACCGCAACGAGCAGCACTGATGTTCCAGTGGTCCGACGAAGAGA
The DNA here is from genome assembly GCA_963753565.1 of uncultured Actinomycetota bacterium. Classification (GTDB taxonomy): domain Bacteria; phylum Actinomycetota; class Actinomycetes; order Propionibacteriales; family Nocardioidaceae; genus Nocardioides. The sequence continues at coordinate 139,282 of CAVWCT010000011.1, read as the reverse complement.
TCGCGATCCGCGACGCGGTCCGCAGCTTCGTCGACAAAGAGGTCCGGCCGCTCCAGGACGACCTCGAGCACGGTGACCTGCCGCCGTACGACGTGATCCGGAAGTTCTACGCCGCCTTCGGGCTCGCCGAGATGGCCGGCAACTCGTTCGACCGGTCCATCGCCAAGACCGACGAAGAGCGGTCGCGGCGGAGAGCTCGATGGACCCCGCGATGAGCATGATCGTGTCCAGCGAGTTCTGCCGCGTCAGCATGGGCATCCCGGCCGCCATCGGCGTGTCCGTCGGGCTCGCCGGCGGCACCATCAACAGCCGCGGAACCATCGAGCAGCGCAAGCGCTGGGCGCGCGACATCCTCACCTTCGACAAGGTCGGTGCCTGGGCGATCACCGAGCCGGATGCGGGTTCCGACGCCTTCGGCGGCATGCGCACCACCGTGCGTCGCGATGGCGACGAGTGGGTGCTCAAGGGCCAGAAGACGTTCATCACCAACGGCCCGTTCGCCGACACGATGGTCGTCTACGCCAAGCACGACGACGGCTCCGGCACCGACCGTCGCGACCAGCCCGTGCTGACCTTCGTGCTCGACTCGGGCATGGACGGTCTCGAGCAGAGCAAGCCGTTCCGCAAGATGGGGATGCACTCCTCACCCACCGGCCAGCTGTTCTTCGACGACGTCCGCCTCGGCGACGACCGGCTGCTGGGGTCCGCTACCGACGGTGGCGGCCGCGAGAGCGCTCGGTCCAACTTCGTGGCCGAGCGGGTCGGCATCGCGGCCCTCGCCCTCGGCGTGATCGAGGAGTGCCTGCGGCTGTGCGTCGACTACGCCCGGTCCCGGGAGCTGTGGGGACAGCCGATCGGCGACTTCCAGCTGATCCAGCTCAAGCTGGCCGAGATGGAGGTGGCGCGCGTCAACGTGCGCAACATGGTGTTCAGCACCATCGAGCAGCGCCGCGCCGGCGTACAGCCTTCGCTGGCCGAGGCCTCGGCGATCAAGCTCTACTCCTCGCGGGCCGCTACCGAGGTGGCGATGGAGGCGGTGCAGCTCTTCGGCGGCAACGGCTACATGTCGGAGTACCGCGTCGAACAGCTCGCCCGCGACGCCAAGTCGCTGATGATCTACGCCGGCTCCAACGAGGTGCAGGTCACCCACGTTGCCAAGGGGCTGCTCAGGGGGTCGTGAGGCGTTGGGCCTCGCGTGCGTTGCCTGACGCCGATCGCGGTCAGCGTCAACGCGGCGGCGGCCATGACGGCACCGAGGATCACCCACCCGATCCCCTCGATGGCGAGCATCAGCGGGAGCGCCAGGAGCGGGCCCATCACCCGGGCAGCGGACCCGGACATCCCGAACACGGCCTGGTACTGAGCAGGGTTGGTACTCGGCATGGTCGAGAACGCCAGGTGCCACGTGCCGGCGCCGCCGGTGACCTCGCCAACGGTGAGGAGGACGACGCCCGCCATGATGAACGCCACGGCCGCGCTGCTGGAGACTCCGGAGGCGAGCGCGAACAGGACGCATCCCGCGAAGAGACCGACCGATCCGGTCGCCGTAGATCGCGCCGCCTGCGTGTCGGTCTCGATGCGTGAGGCCCACGCCGTCTGGGTGAGCAGGACGAGCACGGTGTTGAGCCCGAGAGCCGCGGCCGCGGCCCATGCGGGGGCCTCCGTGAACTCGATGACCCACAACGGCAGGAGGATCGACAGCGACGGCATCGTCAGCTGCAGCAACGCAGCGAGCGATGCCACCCGGACGAAGCGGAAGTCACGCAGCGCCTGAAACCTGGACATGCCCACGGGCGCCACCGGTTGCTGGGCCGGATCCAGCGGCGGCAGGCCGGCGAAGATCAACGAGCAGCCGACCGCGGCCACCGACCCCGCCGCGAAGGCCACCACGAACGGGGTGCTCTTCTCGAATGCGGCAACGACGGTGCCGACCACGGTGCCAGCGCCCAGGCCGACGTTGAGCAGCGTGTGCAGGACGGCGCGAGCGCGCACCCGTTCGCTGGCGGCGATCTGCGACGTGACGATGGCATGGCGGACCGCGCCGATGCCGGCCTGCGCGACCATGAACAGCACCGCCCCCACGGCGTACGACCAGGTCGCGCCGGCCACTGCGTAGGTCGCGAGCGCGGCGGCGCCGAGCAGTGACAGCGCCACCGCCGAGGTACGCAGCCCGATCCGGTCGGCCAGGGTGCCCAGCGGGACGATCAGCACGAGCGAGCAGATCGAGGCCGACGCGAGCACGAAGCCGACCGTCTGGGCCGGGAGTCCGACGAGTCCGTGGAAGTAGAGGACGGCCGTCGAGAGGGCGATGCCGTCGATCATCGACCCGACGGTCTGTGCGAGGTAGACGCGCCGCAGGGATCCGAGATGGGGAGGCGGGTTCGGTGATGGGTGGCCTCAGCGCTCCTGCCGATGATGCCGACCACGGCCGGCTCCTTGGAGTCGACCACGAAGACCCGGAAGCCGCCGTCGGTGAGCGCCTTCGACGCCTTGCGAACGACCTCCGGCACCTGCTCGGGGCGCGCGGCCTCGTAGAACAGGTAGACGGCGCCGCCGGGCTGCACCCGCTCGTGCAGCAGGGCCACCTCGTCGGCGCAGTCCCGCACCCAGAAGAGGTTGACGTTGAACGCGAACACCTTGGTCAGCCGCTTCACCGGCACCCGCAGCGTGGCCAGGTCGATCTGCCGCACGGTGAGCCGCCCGGCCTTGACGTAGTCGGCGCAGCGACGCTTGGTCCGGTCGACCCCCGACTCCGAGCGGTCGATGGCGAACAGCTTGCCGGAGACCAGGCGGCTGCAGATCAGCTCGGCCGCGTCTCCGGGTCCGCATCCGATCTCGAGGATGCTGTCGGAGGGGCCGACGTCCATGAAGTCAACCGCCCACCGGATCCGCGCCGGGATCGTCTGCAGGGCCATGTGCCCCAGCCTGCCAGAACGGGGCGGACGGCGTGCCGCACATGCCGCGTCGGGCGATACCTTGTCGCGGTGACGGAACGCATCAAGGTGGGCGTGCTCGGCGCCAAGGGCAAGGTCGGTTCGGAGGTCTGCCGCGCCGTCGAGGCCGCCGACGACACCGAGCTCGTCGCGGCCATCGACGTCGACGACGACGTCGACGCACTGGTCACCGGTGGCGCCGAGGTGGTCGTCGACTTCACCCATCCCGACGTGGTCATGGACAACCTCGAGTTCTGCATCGACCACGGCATCCATGCGGTGGTCGGCACGACCGGCTTCGACGACGACCGCCTCGCCACCTTGCGCGGCTGGCTCGAGGCGTCGCCGGCGACCGGCGTGCTGGTCGCGCCCAACTTCTCGATCGGCGCGATCCTGATGATGCGTTTCGCCGCCGAGGCGGCGCCGTTCTACGAGTCGGTCGAGGTGCTCGAGCTGCACCACCCCGACAAGGCTGACGCTCCGTCCGGCACCGCACGGCGTACGGCGGAGCTCGTGGCCCGGGCCCGCCGCGAGGCCGGCCGGGGACCCGTCCCCGACGCCACCTCCACCGGCCTCGAGGGCGCCAGGGGCGCCGACGTCGACGGCGTCCGAGTTCACGCACTCCGGATCCGTGGCCTCGTCGCCCACCAGGAAGTCGTGCTCGGAGGGCTCGGCGAGACGCTGACCATCCGCCACGACTCGCTGGACCGCGCTTCGTTCACCCCGGGCGTGTTGACCGGGATCCGCCAGGTGCGCAGCCACCCCGGCCTGACGGTCGGCCTCGAGACCTTCCTCTGAGCAAGGTTCCTGAGGCTGCAGACTTCTGCAATTTTCTGCGTTGCAGCAATCTGCAGCTTTGACGTCTTGTTACTCCCGGGTCGGCTTGGCAGGGTCACTCCCACACCGTCCGCTCGGAGGACGTGTCTCGAGGAGGAATCATGCGTAAGACAGCGGGCTTCGCTGCGGCCGCGGTGCTGGCTGCCACCACCCTTGGCATCCAGACCGGCACCACCAGCGCCATCGGGTCCCCGGCGTCGGCAGACCCTTCAGCTGACCTGGGCAGTAGGGCGGTCCAGGTCCTGGAGCAGCACCCCGTCGTGGCACGAGTGGCGAAGTCGGTCGAGCAAGAGGTAGAGCAGGAGTTCGTGGTCACCGACACGGTGACCGACCCTGACGGCGGCACCCACGTACGGATCGACCGCACCTACGGCGGGCTGCCGGTCCTCGGTGGCGACCTCGTCGTACACCAGGACGCGGAGGGCGCCTGGGAGGGTGCCAGCCAAACCCTGAAGACGCCGCTCACCCTGTCGGTGACGCCGGTCCTCGACGCTGCGATGGCGACCGCCGCGGCCCTGGCCCCGGCGACGGACACGAAGTCGATCCGCAACCTCCGAGCCGACGATGCCGCACCGCGGCTCGTGGTCGACACCCTCAGTGGCGCGTCGCTGCTCGCGTTCGAGGTGCTGACCGCCGGTCGTCAGGCCGACGGCACCCCCAGCCGGCTCGCGACGTACGTCAACGCCGTGAACGGGCAGGTGATCCGCCGTGAAGAACGGATCCTCACCACCGACGGCTCCGGTCAGTCGCTCTACAGCGGCACGGTCCCGATCCAGGTGACCAAGTCGGGGCTGAACTACCAGCTCATCGACGCAACCCGCGGCAACGCGACCACCACCGACATGCAGAACAAGTCCGACTCGTTCCTGTGCACGGTGCTCGGCATGGGCTGCAGCAACGGTGTCGCGTTCAACAGCCTCGACACCTCGTTCGGCAACGGCACCAACAGCAACCGTGAGTCGGCGGCGGTCGATGCCCACTACGGCGGCGCCGAGACGTTCGACTACTTCAAGAACGTGCACGGGCGCAACGGCATCTTCGGCACCGGCGCCGGTGCGCCCAGCCGTGTCCACTACGGCAACAAGTACGTCAACGCCTTCTGGGACGGCACCAAGATGACCTACGGCGACGGTGACGGCGTCGAGTTCGGTCCCCTGGTGTCCCTCGACGTCGCCGGCCACGAGATGTCGCACGGCGTCACCGAGAACACCGCCGGCCTGACCTACTCGGGCGAGTCTGGCGGGCTCAACGAGTCGACGTCGGACATCTTCGGCACCATGGTGGAGTTCTACGCGGCCAACGCCGCCGACCCGGGTGACTACTTCATCGGCGAGGAGTTCGACCTGGCCAGCCACGAGGGCTTCCGGCGCATGGACAACCCGGCGCTCGACGGCGTCTCGCACTCCTGCTGGTCGGCGACCACCAAGAACGTTGACGTTCACTACTCCTCGGGTGTCGGCAACCACTTCTTCTACCTGCTCGCCGAGGGCTCGGGCAGCAAGCAGATCGGCGGCCGGACCCACACCTCGCCGACCTGCAACGGCTCCACGGTGGCCGGTATCGGCAGCGGCGACGCGGCGGACATCTGGTTCCACGCGCTCGACACCTACTTCACCTCGGGCACCACGTACGCGCAGGCGCGGACGGCGACCATGAGCGCCGCTGCGGATCTGTTCGGTGCGGGCAGCCCGCAGCAGAACGCGGTGGCGGCAGCGTGGAGTGCAGTCAACGTGAGCTGAGTCAGAGCAGGCGAAGCAACGCAGCGAAGGCGGCGGAGCCGAACACGACGACGAGGAACGGCGCCCGCAGCAGCAGGAGTACGGCGGCCACGCCGAACGCCGCTGCGCGGGCGTCGAGCACGAGCGACTGCTCGCGGGAGAACGTCTGGACTCCCACGAGAGCGGCGAGCAGGGCGACCGGGATCAGGTCGGCCACCCGCCCCACAAGTGGCCGCTCCAGGATTCGGGGCGGCACCGAAAGGCCGGCGAGCTTGAGGAGATAGCAGCCGACGCCGGCGAAGATGATCGCGGTCCACATCAGGCGGCCCCGGCCTGATCGGCCTGATCGCGGCGTCCGCCGAGGATGCCGGCCAAGAGCGCAACCCCACCGGCCACGAGCACGGGCACGCCGGCTGCGGTGACAGGCACGACCCCGAGTGCGACGGCCACCGCCAGCACGGCGACGACCTGGTTGCGCCGCTCGTGCAGCCTCGGCCAGAGGAGGGCGAGGAAGGCGGCACCGACAGCGGCGTCGAGGCCGAACGTGCGGGGGTCACCGATCGCGTCACCGGCCACAGCGCCGACCAGCGTCATCAGGTTCCAGAGCACGAAGATCGTCCGGCCCGTGGTCAGGAAGCCGACCCGCGCTGCCGGCGTGGAGTCGCGGGTGACGCCCATGGCCGTTGACTCGTCGATGAGCAGGTGGGCGGCGCCGACCCGTCGCCAGCCGTGGTAGGCCAGGAGTGGTGCCATGCGCAGTCCGTAGAGCGTGTTGCGCGTGCCCAGCAGCAGGGCGGTGGCGGCACCGGCAGGCGGCGTGCCGCCGCCGGCGATGACCCCGACCAGGGCGAACTGCGACGCTCCGGTGAACATCAGGAGCGACAGCACGCAGGTCTGCCACACGTCGAGGCCGGCTCCTACCGACACTGCGCCGAACGAGACGCCGTAGGTGCCGGTGGCGATCCCGACGCCGAGGCTGTCGCGGACGATGGCCGATCGCTCGGCCGGGTCGAGTTCGGTCATGTCGGAACGTCAGCCGAGCGAGGTGTGCAGCCGCACCTGCTTGACGATCGTGCTTCCGGTGCCGTCGAAGTCGAGTCCGCGGTGTGCCGTGTCGGCGGCCCAGCCCGCCTCGGTCAGGAATGTGCGCAAGGCGTCGTCGCCGGCGATCGCCCAGAGCACCACCCGGGTGAACCGGTCGGCCTGCAGGGTGTCGACGGCGGCCTGGAGCAGGCGTGACCCGTGGCCCTTGCCGCGCTCGTCGGGCGCGACGGTCAGCTCCATCAGCTCACCGTCGGCCATCGGGTCGCAGTCGGGGTCGGACGCCGGCGCGGTGATCGCAAAGCCGACCACGCGGTTGCGCTCGAGGGCGACCAGGACCCGGTTGCGGGCGTCCGGTGGCCGGCTCAGAGACGCCTGCCACGCGGCGGCGGCCGCGCCGATGTCGCGAGGGAGGGCGTCGGGGGGCAGTACGTCGGCGTACTGCTCCTGCCAGGTGCGCAGCTGCAGCTCGGCGATCGCCGGCGCGTCGTCGGCCCAGGCGACCCGCACGGAGACGTCTGCGGTCGGGCTGGACATGGGCACATCCTCACACCCGAGCGTGGTTGTTACAGCCAATGGTCGCGTTTGCAGCAAGTTGTAACAAATGGTGGTAGCCTCGCAGGGTGGAAGACAACGGTTTCGCAGCGCTCCTGGCAGGTGACGGCCGCGTCGAGCCCCGCGACGAAATGCCCGACGCCTACCGCAAGACCCTGGTGCGCCAGATCGCCCAGCACGCGCACTCCGAGATCATCGGCATGCAGCCGGAGGGCAACTGGATCAGCCGGGCGCCGAGCCTTCGGCGCAAGGCGATCCTGATGGCCAAGGTGCAGGACGAGGCCGGCCACGGCCTCTATCTCTACGCCGCCGCGGAGACCCTCGGAGTCGACCGTGCCGACTTGCTCGACGACCTGCACACCGGACGGCACAAGTACTCCTCGATCTTCAACTACCCGACGCTCACGTGGGCCGACGTCGGCGCCATCGGCTGGCTCGTCGACGGCGCCGCGATCGTCAACCAGGTCCCGCTGTGCCGCTGCTCCTACGGCCCCTACGGCCGCGCCATGGTGCGGGTGTGCAAGGAGGAGTCGTTCCACCAGCGCCAGGGTTTCGAGATCCTCCACACGCTCTCGAACGGCACCCCGGAGCAGCACGAGATGGCCCAGGACGCCGTCAACCGCTACTGGTGGCCGGCGCTGATGATGTTCGGCCCGCCCGACGACGACTCGCCCAACACGGCGAAGTCGATGGCCTGGGGGATCAAGCGGCACACCAACGACGACCTGCGCCAGCGGTTCGTGGACATGACGGCGCCGCAGGCCGACGTGCTCGGGCTGACCATCCCCGACCCCGACCTGACGTGGAACGAGGAGCGCGGCCACCACGACTTCGGCGAGGTCGACTTCACCGAGCTGTTCGAGGTCATCAAAGGCAACGGTCCCTGCAACGCGCAGCGGATGGCGCACAAGGTGGGCGCCCACGAGGACGGTGCCTGGGTTCGTGACGCCGCGAACGCTTACGCCGACAAGCAGGCCGCGCGCACGGCGGGTGCTGCATGACCCGCCGCGACTGGCCGCTGTGGGAGGTCTTCGTCCGGTCCCGGCGCGGGCTCTCGCACGTGCACGCTGGCTCGCTGCACGCACCCGATGCCGAGATGGCTCTCCGCAATGCCCGCGACCTCTACACGCGGCGATCCGAGGGCGTCTCCCTCTGGGTGGTCCCTGCCTCGGAGATCGTGGCCTCGAGCCCCGACGAGCGCGACTCCTTCTTCGACCCGGCCGGCGACAAGATCTACCGCCACCCGACGTTCTACGACGTCCCCGAGGGGGTCGACCACCTATGACGCTCCGCGACTACGTGCTCGGGCTCGCCGACGACGCTCTCATCTTTGCGCAGCGGATGGGCTGGTGGATCAGCCGCGCCCCCGAGCTCGAGGAGGACGTGGCGCTGGCCAACATCGGGCTCGACCAGCTCGGTCAGGCGCGCACCCTGCTGGCCTACGCCGGCGAGGTCGAGGGCGCCGGTCGCACCGAGGACGACCTTGCCTACTGGCGTGACGAGCGGGACTTCCGCAACGTCTGCCTGGTCGAGAGGCCGCAGACCGACTTCGGCGTGACCATGGCCCGGCTGCTGATCTTCGCCACCTGGCAGTCCGAGCTCTACGCCGGCTTGGCCGCCAGCTCCGACCAAACGCTTTCCGGGGTGGCAGGCAAGGCCGTCAAGGAGGTCCGCTACCACCTGGACCACGCCGCGCGCTGGGTCGTGCGTCTCGGCGACGGCACCGACGAGTCGCACGGCCGCATGCAGGCCGCGCTCGCCGCGGAGTGGCCGTGGCTCGACGAGCTCTTCACCCCGGTCGACCCGGCGCTGGTCGACGCCGGCGTCGCGATCGATCCCCTGACCCTGCGCCAGGCGATAGACGCTCGGCTGGCGGGCGTCGTCGGCGAGGCCACCCTCACGATTCCGGACACGACCCCTGCTCTCTCCCGCGGCCGTGAGGGCATCCACACCGAGCACCTCGGCTACCTGCTCGCGGAGATGCAGCACCTCACCCGGTCCCACCCGGGGGCGACATGGTGACCATCAGCCGAGCGAGGGCGAAAACGCGCGCCTGGGCCGTCGCAGCCCGGGTGCTCGATCCCGAGCTGCCCGTGGTCACCATCGAAGACCTGGGCATCCTCCGCGACGTGACCGAGGACGACCAGGGTCGGGTGCACGTCCAGATCACGCCCACCTACTCGGGCTGCCCGGCCATGGAGACGATCCGCACCGACCTGATCGACGCGTTGGCCGCGGCCGGCTACCTCCGGGTCAGCGTCGAGTTCGTGCTGTCGCCTGCCTGGACCACCGACTGGCTTACCGACGAGGCGAAGGCCAAGCTGACGGAGTACGGCGTCGCGCCACCGGCCCCGACCTCCGGACCCGTACGCGCTCTCCCTGTCGGTTCGCTGCCCGCAGTGCGGCAGCCTCGACACCCGCGAGTCGAGCCACTTCGGGTCGACCGCGTGCAAGTCGCTGTGGGTGTGCCGGTCGTGCCGCGAGCCGTTCGACCACTTCAAGCAGCTCTGATGTCGACGACCCTCCATCCGCTGCGGGTCGCGGCGATCGACGAGCTGACCGACGACTCCGTCGCGATCACGTTCGACGTGCCGCCCGACCTGGCCGACGACTACGCCTTCGTCCACGGACAGCACCTCTCGATCGCAGGAGGTGACGGCATCCGTCGTTCGTTCTCCATCTGTACGCCGCCCTCGTCGCGCACCCTCCGGATCGGCGTGAAGCGGCTCCCCGGCGGCGCGTTCAGCGACGGTGTCGTCTCCCGGCTCCGGGTCGGAGACGAGCTCGATGTGATGACCCCTGCCGGGCGCTTCACCACCCGGATCGACGCCTCGGCCCGCAAGAGCTACGTCGCGATCGCGGCCGGGTCGGGCATCACCCCCGTGCTGTCGATCCTCGCCGCCGTGCTCGAGGGTGAGCCGGGATCGTCGGTCACCCTGATCTACGCCAACCGCACCCACCGGTCGGTGATGTTCCTCGACGAGGTGCACGACCTCAAGGACCGCTTCCCGGAGCGCGTCCAGATCGTGCACGTGTTGTCGCGGGAGGCGCAGGACGTCGAGCTGTTCTCGGGTCGGCTCGACGCCCAGCGCCTGGCCGACATACTCGACGCGGTGGCCCCCGCCGCCGATGTCGACGAGTGGGTCCTCTGCGGCCCGCAGGAGATGGTGGTCGAGCTGCGCGAGGCCATCGAGAAGGCCGGGGCGCGAGGCCTGGTGCACACCGAGCTGTTCCACGCCGACCCGGTGCCGCGGGCGCCGCTCGAGGCCCTCGCCGACGGTGTGGACGGAGCTGCTCGGGTCACCATCCGGCTCGACGGCCGCACCTCCGACCTCGACCTGCGGCCCGACGGAGCCTCGGTGCTCGAGGCCGCGCTCGCCGTACGCTCCGACCTGCCGTTCGCCTGCAAGGGCGGCGTCTGCGGCACCTGCCGGGCTCGCGTGCTCGAGGGCTCGGTCGCCATGGACGCCAACTGGGCGCTGGAGCCGGACGAGCTCGAGCAGGGCTACGTGCTCACCTGCCAGTCGCACCCCACCACCGAGAAGGTCGTCCTCGACTACGACGCCTGACGCCCGAAGTGCGCGAAATGGCACCTCGAAGTGCGCGAAATGGTGCCTCGAGATGTCACACCTCGCACCACCATTTGGCGCACTTCGGCGGGAATATCGGGCATTTAGGCGGGCAGTTAGAGTCGTGCGCATGGAGTTTCGCAATCTCGGCGACAGTGGCCTGAGGGTCTCGGAGATCGCCTACGGCAACTGGCTCACCCACGGTTCCCAGGTCGAGGAGGACGCCGCGCTCGCGTGCGTGCGCCAGGCCCTCGACGACGGGATCACCACCTTCGACACGGCCGACGTCTATGCCAACACCAAGGCCGAGACCGTCCTGGGCAAGGCGCTCAAGGGCGAGCGGCGCGCGGGGCTGGAGATCTTCACCAAGGTCTTCTGGCCGACCGGGCCCGGCAAGCACAACGACCACGGCTTGTCCCGCAAGCACATCCTTGAGTCGATCGACGGCTCGCTCGAACGGCTCGGCACCGACTACGTCGACCTCTACCAGGCCCACCGGTACGACCACGGCACCCCGCTCGAGGAGTCCATGCAGGCCTTCGCCGACGTCGTCCGGCAGGGCAAGGCGCTCTACATCGGGGTTTCGGAGTGGCGGGCCGAGGAGATCCGGGCCGCCCACGCGCTGGCCCAGGAGCTCAGGGTCCCGCTGATCTCCAACCAGCCGCAGTACAACCTGCTGTGGCGGGTGATCGAGGCTGAGGTGGTGCCGACGTCGGAGGAGCTCGGCATCGGCCAGATCGTCTGGTCCCCGATCGCCCAGGGTGCGTTGACGGGGAAGTACGTGCCCGGTCAGGAGGCGCCTGCGGGTTCGCGCGCCACGGACGACAAGGGCGGCGCCAACATGATCAGCCGCTGGCTCCAGGACGACGTCCTCACTCGGATCCAACAGCTCAAGCCGATCGCCGAAGAACTCGATCTCACCCTGGCCCAGCTCGCGGTGGCCTGGGTGCTGCAGAACCCCAACGTCTCGTCGGCCATCATCGGCGCCAGCCGGCCCGAGCAGGTGACGGAGAACGTCGCGGCGGCCGGCGTGACTCTCGAGCCCGCGACCTTGAAGGCGATCGACGAGGTGGTCGACCCGATCGTCGAGCGGGACCCGGCGAAGACGCAGTCGCCCCCGAAGGGAAGCCTCGACTAGCGGAACGCGTCAACTGCCCGTTGACCTCACGAGGTGAGCTCCGCTCATCGGTAGTGCTCGGGCAGCTCCTGGCCGATCTTGACCTTCGACTTGGGCATCCGCATGAACTTCATCTGCAGCGACCGGGTGACGGCGTAGTAGGTCGTGCCCTTGACGCTCTCGCCGGGGAACCGCGCGGCGAGCTGTTTACGCAGCCGGCGGCGCAGCAGGACCAGGTCGAGCACCACCAGCAGCAGCATGCCGAACAGCAGCGTGTTGCCGATGGTGGCGAGCTGCGCGCTCCCGGAGTAGCCCAGGATCATGGTGACGATCAGGATCGGGATCATCAGCTCCACGAACGAGAACCGGCTGTCGATGTAGTCGCGGATGAACCGTCGGACGGGCCCCTTGTCGCGGGCGAGGAGATAGCGCTCGTCGCCCGCCTTCATCGCCGCCCGGACCTGCTTCGAAGACTCGGTCTTGGCGAGCCGCTGCTGCCGGGTCTGGTCCTTGCGGGTCCGCGGCACCTTCGCGCGCGCCTTCGCGGCCGCTTCGGCTTCCTTGCGGGTCGGCGTCGGCCGGCCCTTGCCGCCGACCTTGGCCTGCTCTTCGACGGATGCGGAATCTTCGGAGTTGCGACGGAACAACGGACAGCCTTCTGCGATGACGATTCGGGGGACGATTCGAGTGTGGGCCCAGCCTACCCGCGCCCTAGTGCCGCCTTGCGCGCGCGGCATAGGGTGACGGCATGAGCCTGGCGAAGCGCATCAGCCTGATCTTCCGGTCGAAGGCCAACAAGGTCCTCGACAAGGCCGAGGACCCCCGCGAGACCCTCGACTACAGCTACCAGCGGCAGCTGGACCTGCTCTCGAAGGTGCGCCGCGGCGTTGCCGACGTGGCTACCAGCCGCAAGCGCGTCGAGCTCCAGGTCACCCAGCTCGAGCAGCAGTCCACGAAGCTCCAGGGCCAGGCCGAGAAGGCGCTCCAGATGGAGCGTGAGGACCTCGCCCGGGAGGCGCTGACGCGGAAGTCCGCGTTGGCCGGCCAGATCAACGACCTCAAGACCCAGCATGCGCAGCTCCAGGGCGAGGAGGAGAAGCTGACCCTCGCCCAGCAGCGGCTCCAGGCGAAGGTCGAGTCGTTCCGTACCCGCAAGGAGACGATCAAGGCGACCTACACCGCCGCCGAGGCGCAGACCCGGATCAACGAGGCGATGTCGGGCATCGGCGAGGAGATGGGCGATGTCGGCATGGCGATCCAGCGTGCCGAGGACAAGACGGCGCAGATGCAGGCCAGGGCCGGCGCGATCGACGAGCTGATCGCGTCGGGCGCCCTCGAGGATGCCTCGGCGATCAACGCCGGCGACGACATCTCCCGCGAGCTGGAGCAGATGAGCTCCCAGTCCGACGTCGAGCTCGAGCTGGCCAGGCTCAAGGGCCTCAGCGCACCCGCCGCCCCCGACGCCCTCGAGGCCGGCGCCGAGGGCGCAGAGCCAGCCGAGGAGCCGGAGGCGGCCGCGACCGAAGAGGAGCAGCCGCGATGATCGTCCGCATCCTCGGCGAGGGGCAGTACGACGTCTCCGACGACGCCCTGGATCGCCTCAACCAGCTCGACTCCGCCGTCGAGGCGGCCGTCGAGGCCGGCGACGAGGCCGCGTTCGGCACGGCCTTGCGCGCGCTCCTCGAGGGCGTCCGCACCGTCGGCGTGGCGCACGACATCGACTCGCTCGACGAGTCGGACCTGATCCTCCCGACCGCCGACTCCACGATCGAGGACGTGCGCGAGCTGCTGAGCGACGACGGACTCATCCCTGGCTGAGCGTCCTCACAGGGGTCTCTTGGGGACACCGGTAAGACTGGACACATGGCACAGAGTCGATTCATCCAGGACCGCGGCCTCACCGCGCGGATGACCTTGGTGATGTTCCTGCTCGGAGCGGTGTTCGTCGCCTTCATCGTCGCCCTGATGTTCACGTTCAGGGGGTTCGCGATCCTGATCGGAATCGCCGGCATCGGCTTCGCGATCTACCAGTGGTACAACTCCGACAAGGTCGCCATGCGCGCGATGCGGGCCCGTGAGGTCACCCCGGAGGAGGCGCCCGAGCTGCACGGCATGATCGACCGGCTCTGCGCCCTGGCCGACATGCCCAAGCCGCGGGTCGGGATCGCCGACACCCACGTGCCCAACGCGTTCGCCACCGGACGCTCGCCCGAACGTGCCGTGGTCTGCGTGACCACCGGCATCCTGCAGGTGCTCACCGCCGAGGAGCTCGAGGGCGTGCTCGCCCACGAGCTCTCTCACGTCGCCCACCGCGACGTGCTCGTGATGACCGTGGCGTCCTCAGCCGGCATCGCGGCCGGAACCCTCGCCCAGGGTGCACAGTACGGCGCGTTCTTCGGCGGCGGGCGTCGCGACAACAACAACGGCGGGCTGCCGATCTGGCTGGTCGTGCTCATCATCAGCCTGGTCGTCTACGCCGTCAGCTTCGTGCTGCTCAAGCTGCTGTCGCGCTACCGCGAGCTGTCGGCCGACCGCGCCGGTGCCTACCTGACCATGAAGCCGCACGCCCTGGCGTCGGCGCTGCAGAAGATCACCGGCGAGATCAACGAGATCCCGCAGAAGGACCTGCGCCAGGTCTCCGCGGCCAGTGCGCTGTGCATCGCACCGGCAGTGCGCGGTGTCTCGCTCCGGACCCTCACCTCGACCCACCCGCCGCTCGAGCAGCGCCTCGAGCAGCTCGCCAAGATCCAGGCCGAGCTGGGCAGGCCGGCCCAGTGAGAGCCGCCTGATGGGTCTGTGGGACGCCATCCGGGGGCAGTCCCGCCCGAAGCAGGCCAATCTCGACTCGCTCTTCCTGGTGCCGAGCGCTGCGATCACCCTGCAGGCCTCCATGGGTTTCCTGCCCACGGGCGACGGGTCGGTCTGTTACCGCGCGGCCAGCGGGATGGCGTTCGACCAGACCCAGAAGGAGATCCTCGAGCTGGTGCGCAGCGCGAGCGACGCACCCGAGGTCAGGGTCACCACCGACTCGTTCGGCTTCACCTGGATCGAGATCGACCGAGAGCCCGGTGCCGACGTCGAGGGACTGTGCACCGGCCTGCACGCGGTCAACACCAGTCTGGAGGCGCAGGGCTTCGGGCCCGGGCTGCTCTGCACCCTGGTCACCTTCGACAACGGCTCCGGCCAGCGGCTCGCGCTGGTCTATCTCTACAAGCAGGGCACGTTCTATCCGTTCGCTCCGGTGGCCGGGGCCACCCAGAAGCGCGACAACCTGCTCGAGCTCCAGGTGCGCGATGCCCTGGGCGGCGAGCTGCCGATCGATCAGGACCTCTCGCGCTGGCTGGCCGTCTGGGGCGCGCCGGGGCTCTGAGCTCGGCGCTCCCGTCGCGACCTCGCTCCTCGGTCGCGGGGCTTGCTCGATCTCGTCTCGCCGAGCAGCGCGCTCGTCCCCGGCGCCCTGCTGCTCGCTCGACTAGTCCAAGCAGAACTCGTTGCCCTCGGAGTCGGTCATCACGATATGGCCGTGGCTCAACGGGGGAGCGGGCTCGGCACGGTTCACCCGGGTAGCACCGAGCGCCACCAGCCGCTCACACTCCGCATCCAAGGCCGCCATCCGGTCGTCCCCCTCGAGACCGGGAGCCGCCCGGACGTCGAGGTGCACGCGGTTCTTCGCGGACTTGCCCTCGGGCACCTTCTGGAAGAACAGCCGCGGTCCCTTGCCGTCGGGGTCGTGACAGGCGGAGGCGTCGTTGCGGCTCTCGGGCGGGATGCCGAACGCCTCGAGGGCCGCGGCCCAGGTGTCGAACCCGGGCGGCGG
Source organism: uncultured Actinomycetota bacterium (assembly GCA_963753565.1). Lineage (GTDB taxonomy): Bacteria > Actinomycetota > Actinomycetes > Propionibacteriales > Nocardioidaceae > Nocardioides. The sequence continues at coordinate 123,695 of CAVWCT010000011.1, read as the reverse complement.
GGCGTCGTACTCATAGCCGAGCACCTCACACCAGAAGCCGGCGAGGGCGTTGGGGTCGGCGCAGTCGAAGGTCACCTGGATCTGTCTGGTCATGTCACTCGGTTCCCTTCTGGGTATGGGTGTACAGGTCGCGCAGCAGGCAGACCTCGGCCAGGTGGTGGATGACCTCTCGGTTGATATGGAGGACAAGCTCTGCGTAGGGGCTCTCCTCGTGCCCGGGCTCGGTGTCGCCGACTGCTCTGGCCAGGTCGGCTTCGTCCAGGCTTTCCACGCCCTCCTGCCAGACGGCGTACTCGCGGTCGAGCTGAGCGAGGGCCTCGTCCGCGGTCGTGGCGTACTCGAAGGACTCGTAGTCGGTGGCCTGACGGCCGAAGTGGCTGGCATTGCGCCTGGCCAGCACGCCGACGATGACGTGGGCGAGCCGCCAGGCGATGGTGGTGACCGGAGCCGGGTCCGGCTCGGGGAACGCGAAGTCGACCGTCATCGCCCCGCGCCCGGCTTGGATCGGTGCGGTCCCGGTGCCACGAGGTCGCACGCTCCAGGACCCTGGGGCGGGTTCCCAGAAGTACTCGGCGTCGGTGAGTCCCTGCAGTCGGTCGCGGAGCTGGGAGTTGATCTGCGTGCGGAGCAACGGGTTCCAGATGAGTTCTTGGGTCATGGGTGGAAGTCTCGCAGCCAATGCGGACAGATATGGTCCGCTATCAGGGCTACCCTTCTGTCCATGAGCGTGGGGACCACCGAGCGGGTGCTGCGGCTGCTGACCTTGCTGCAACGTCGACCCGTGTGGACCGGGCCGGAGCTCGCGACAGAGCTGGACGTCACCGATCGCTGCATCCGCCGCGATGTCGAGCGGCTTCGTGCGCTCGGCTACCCCGTCAACGCGACTCAGGGAGTCGGCGGCGGCTACCAGCTCGGGCCCGGCCAGCAGCTTCCGCCGCTCCTGCTTGACGACGAGGAGGCGATCGCGACGGCCGTCTCGCTGCGTCTTGCTGCCGGTGGCACCGTGGCCGGCGCCAGCGAGGCGGCCCTGCGCACCCTGACCAAGCTCGACCAGGTGATGCCGCCGCGGCTCCGCGCAGAGGTCCGCGCCCTGCAGGACGCAACCTCCACGCTGACCGGCGGTGGTGTCGAGGTGGACGGAGAGGTGCTGATGACGCTGGCGCGGGCCTGCCGCGACGCCGTCCGAGTCACGTTTGAGTACGCCGCCCGCGAGGGCGACGCCTCGCGCCGGACCGTCGAGCCGGTGCAGCTGGTCGCGACCGCTCGCCGCTGGTACCTCATGGCCTGGGACACCGATCGTGACGACTGGCGGACGTTCCGGCTCGACCGGATGCGTGACACCGCGGGCACGACGTGGCGCTTCCGACCGCGCGAGCATCCCGACCCGGCGTCCTACGTGCAGCAGTCGGTCGTGGCCTCGCCGTACCGCTACGTCGCCAGGGTCCGGATACACGCAGAGGCGGCGGTGGTGCGGGAACAGGTGCCCCCTCAGGTCGGGTCCGTCGAGCCGGAGGCGGCCGGCTGGTCGCTGCTCACCGTCGGAGGTGACGACCTGGGATGGCTCGTCGCTCATCTGGCCAGGCTTGCCCACGAGGTCGAGATCCTCGAACCGCCCGAGCTCCGCGACGCTGCTGCTCGGATGGCAGCGGCCCTGACCGCGATGGCGCGATAGTCCCGGACGAAGGGACGGCAGGACCCTCGAATCTGCAGTCCCTTCGTCCGGGACTACCTCGACGTCAGTCGCGGTGGGACTTGCCCGGCAGGTCGAGCATCCGCTGCAGGGCGACGAGCGCATCGCGCTCGGTCACGGGGTCGACCTGGATCTGGTTGACGATCTCGCCGGCGACCAGCGACTCCATCGCCCAGACGAAGTGGGGGAGGTCGATCCGGTTCATGGTCGAGCAGTAGCAGACGTTCTTGTCGAGGAACGCGATCTTCTTGTCCGGGTGAGCGTCCGCGAGCCGCTTGACCAGGTTGAGCTCCGTGCCGATCGCCCAGGACGACCCAGCGGGCGCGGCCTCGATGGTCTTGATGATGAACTCCGTCGAGCCGACCAGGTCGGCCTTGAGCACCACCTCGTGCTGGCATTCCGGGTGCACCAGGATCTGTACGTCGGGGATGGTCGCGCGCAGCTCGTCGACCACGGCAGGGGAGAAGCGCCCGTGCACCGAGCAGTGGCCCTTCCAGAGGATCACCTTGGCGTCGCGCAGCTGCTGCGCGGTCAGCCCGCCGCCGGGAAGCTGGGGGTTCCAGAGCACGCAGTCGTCGAGGGTGAGCCCCAGCTTCAGTACCGCTGTGTTGCGGCCGAGGTGCTGGTCGGGGAAGAAGATGACCTTGCTGTCGGGCCCCTTCTGCTGGAAGGCCCACTCGAGGGCCACCTCGGCGTTCGACGACGTGCAGACCACGCCGCCGTTGCGGCCGCAGAACGCCTTGATGTCGGCGGTGGAGTTCATGTAGGTGACGGGTACGACGACGTCCTGGATGCCGGCGTCGGCCATCGCGTCCCAGGCGTCCTCCACCTGAGAGAGGCGGGCCATGTCGGCCATCGAGCAGCCGGCGGCCAGGTCGGGCAGGATCACCTTCTGCTCGGGGCCGGTCAGGATGTCGGCCGACTCCGCCATGAAGTGCACGCCGCAGAAGACGATGAACTCCGCATCGGGGCGGTCGGCGGCGTCGCGGGCGAGCTTGAACGAGTCACCGGTGACGTCGGCGAACTGGATGACCTCGTCGCGCTGGTAGTGGTGACCGAGCACGAACACTCGCCCGCCCAGCGCGTCCTTCGCGGCCCGGGCACGGGCGACCAGGTCGGGGTCCGACGCCGAGGGCAGGTCTCCCGGGCACTCGACGCCACGCTCGGAGCCGACGTCACGGCCCCGGCCGAGCGGAAGCAGAGGCAGGTCGACGGTGGTCATGCTCAGATCCTATTCCGCGGCGGATACCTACAGCAGGGCACCGTTGTGAACGTACGGCGCCGGCGGTTTCATCCCGCGCAGCGCGAGGTAGCCCTGGGTGTGCAGCTCAAGCCGCGCCGCCATACCGATGTCGATGGCCCACTCGTTGGCGGCCGTGATGTGACTGATCGTCTGCTCGTCCCCACCGTCGGCCAGGGCAGTCCACAGCAGGCGGGTGGCCGTACGCCGGTTGGTGGCCGCCAGCAGCTGCAATCTCCCGTTCTCGTTGAGGTACGCGTAGCCAGAGCCGGTCGTGGTGTCCGAGACGATCCAACGCCACATGCCCTGCATCAAGTGGTGATCGGGACCGTGCGCGGCCTGGCGGACCTGGCGATCGATCGAGTCCATCAGATCGGTGTCCGCCACACTTCCCTCGCGCACCTTGTCGATCACCGGGATGGCGGAGCGGTCGACCGTGCCCATCAGGAACATCTGCGGGTGCAGCGAGAAGCCGGCGTGCCGATAGACCCGCGCCGCCTTGGGGTCGGACGAGGCCGAGAGCATCCCGCGCAGGCAGCCGCGTCCGTGGTGCAGTGCGGCCGCGAGCAGCTGCTTACCGATGCCCCGCGACTGCTGGCGGGGGCGTACGGCGTACGTCGCCAGGCACCAGGTCTTGTCGCGCACGAAGCTGGTCGCCATCCCGACCATGCCGGTTGCGTCCTCGGCGACCCAGCACCCGTCCGGGTCGGTCTCGAGGAAGTGCAGCGTGCGCCGCACCCAGCTTGCGGCGTGGGCAGTCGCACGGGGCTCCGGGTCCGGCCAGTCCCGCCGGAAGGTGCGCCGGTCGAGCTCGAGAAAGCTCTCGTCGCTGAGACGCTCGGCCTTGGGCACGTCCTCGGGCCGCATCGGCCGGATCGTCGCCTCGGTCACCGGGCCAACGTACGAGGTGTGCAGGATGGGTGCATGCGAGTTCTGGTCGCGCCCGACAAGTTCGCCGGCACCCTGACGGCTGTTGAAGCGGCGACGGCGATCGCCGAGGGGTGGCGGCGCCGGGCGCCCGACGACGAGCTCGACCTCGCGCCGATGGCCGACGGCGGGCCCGGTTTCGTCGACGTACTGCACGCGGCGCTGGGCGGCGAGCTGGTCCTCAGTACGATCACCGGCCCACTGGGCGGCAAGGTGCCGGCGACCACCCTCTTCGTGGACGGCACCGCCTACATCGAGAGCGCGCAGGCCTGCGGCGTCCACCTCACGGGCGGGGAGCACGGCGAGCGAGCGACGTCGTACGGCGTGGGCGAGCTGGTCGCCAAGGCCGTGGCAGCGGGCGCCGGCACGATCGTGGTGGGGCTGGGCGGGAGCGGCACCAACGACGGCGGGGCCGGACTCCTGGCGGCACTCGGGGCAATCGGGGACCGCCCGCTCGACGAGGGGGGCGTGGCGTTGGCCGGGATCACGCGGCTCGAGGTGCCGGCACTCGACGCGAGGCTGGTCGCCGCCACCGACGTCGACAGCCCGCTCACCGGGCTGTTCGGCGCGACCAAGACGTTCGGGCCGCAGAAGGGGATCGCCGAGGACCGCCTACCGGTCGTGGATGGCTTCCTCGAGGAGCTGGCCAACGCCGTCGATCGGCGCCGCTCGCTCGAGCCGGGCGCCGGCGCCGCGGGTGGACTGGGCTTCGCGCTGCTGCTCCTGGGCGCGACGCGCGAGCCCGGGATCGGCCTGGTCAGCGCGGCCGTGCGGCTGGCCGAACGGGCCCGGGCAGCCGACCTGGTGGTGACCGGGGAAGGCGCCTTCGACTTCTCCAGCCGTTCCGGCAAGGTGCCCTACGGCGTCGCTGAAGTGGCGGCCGAGGCGCTGCGGCCCTGTGTCGCATTGGCCGGGCAGGTGCTCGTGGGGTCACGTGAGATGCGGGCCCTGGGCGTGGAGTCGGCGTACTCCCTCGTCGACCTGGTCGGCGAGGAGCGTGCGTTCAGCGACCCTGCGGGCTCGCTGGCCGAGCTCGCCGAGCGCGTGGCGCGCACCTGGTCCAGGTGAGCCACAACACAAAGTGTCCTGAGTCCAAAGTCCGTGTGCGCTTCGCGCACACATGGCACGCACCTCGCTGCGTTGGCGTCGCTAGACGTGCGCCCAGCATGCCTGCGCTCCGCCGCCTTGCCATGCACACGCCCTGAGCACGCCAAGCACTCATGGACTTCAGACTCAGAACACTGGGAATAACCCCTGGTGTGCGACCATTGACCCTGTAAGACGTGCACACGACGACCCCCTGGGAGCAAGCACATGACCGAGCAGGTCGAGACCACCGAAGAGCGCCGCACCGACCAGATCAACCTGAGCTCGGTCGCCGCGGGCAAGGTGCGGAGCCTCCTCGAGCAGGAAGGTCGTGACGACCTCCAGCTGCGGATCTCCGTCCAGCCGGGCGGCTGCAGCGGCCTGCGCTACCAGCTCTTCTTCGACGAGCGCACCCTCGACGGTGACGTCGTCACCGACTTCGACGGCGTGGCCGTCGTCGTCGACCGGATGAGCGTCCCTTACCTCAGCGGCGCGATGATCGACTTCGTCGACAGCATCGAGAAGCAGGGCTTCACGATCGACAACCCCAACGCCACGGGTTCGTGCGCGTGCGGCGACTCGTTCCACTGATCGCAAACGCAACTAGACAACGCAACAGCCCCCGCCGGACCGGCGGGGGCTGTTGTCGTTTGCGGGGGCCGCAGGGAAGTCAGTCCAGGTGCAGGTGGAACGCGTTGGCGAGGCGCGCCGCAGCCTCCGAGATCTCGATGTCGCGCTTGGGCACCTCGCGCGGGAAGTCCTCGAAGTGGATGCTGGGCACCGGCCCCACCGCGGACTCGGCGGCCCGCTCCAGTCGTCGCTCCAGGCCGAGGTTGCGGCCCACCGCCTCGCAGTCCGCGTGCATCTCCGCAGGGGTGGCCGGATCGTCGTACGCACTCATGTCTCGGACGCTATTGGCTACTCCCGCGTATCCCTAGTCGTACGCGTCGGTAGTCTTCGCGCCATGTCTGACGCCCCCCACGGGTCCACCGGTCCTCTGCTGATCGCGGGCTCCATCGCCACCGACCACCTGATGTCCTTCGCCGGGAAGTTCGCCGACTCCCTCGTCGTCGAGCAGCTCGACAAGCTCTCGGTGTCGTTCCTGGTCCAGGATCTGGAGATCCGGCGCGGGGGCGTCGCCCCCAACATGTGCTTCGGGCTCGGGCGTCTCGGGCTGCGCCCGGTGCTGGTCGGTTCGGCCGGTGAGGACTTCGCCGACTACCGCTCCTGGCTGGAGCGGCACGGCGTCGACTGCGACTCGGTGCACATCTCCGAGGCCCTGCACACCGCGCGCTTTGTCTGTACCACCGACTCGACGATGGCCCAGTTCGCGTCGTTCTACCCCGGCGCGATGAGCGAGGCCAGGCTGATCGAGCTGGGCCCGATCGTGGCCCGGGTGGGGGAGCCGGCCTACGTGCTGATCGGCGCCGACGACCCCGAGGCGATGCGGCGGCACACGCACGAGTGCCGCCAGCGCGGCTACCGCTTCATCGCCGACTGCTCGCAGCAGCTCGCGTTCGGCGAGGGCGAGCTGATCCGCGACCTGATCGACGGCGCCACGATCCTGTTCTCCAACGAGTACGAGTCGCACATGATCGAGCAGAAGACCGGCTGGTCCGCCGAGGAGGTGCTGACCCGGGTCGGCACCCAGGTCACCACGCTCGGCAAGGACGGCGTGAAGATCCTGCGCGAGGGCGAGGACCCGATCGTGGTCCACGCCGCCAAAGGTGTGGTCGCGGTCGAGCCCACGGGCGTCGGCGATGCTTTTCGGTCGGGTTTCCTGGCGGCGCTCAGCTGGCAGCTCGACCTGGAGCGGGCCGCGCAGGTCGGCGGCGTGCTGGCGGCGTACGTCGTGGAGACGGTCGGCACCCAGGAGTACGACTTCACCCCCGACGAGTTCGTCGCCCGCGTCGAGGGCTCCTTCGGCGCCGAGGCCGCGAAGGACGTCGCCGCGCACCTCAGCTGAGGCGGCGCACCAGGTAGCGGGGCACTCCGTCGTCGGCGGTGTCCTCGCCGGCGTACTCCTGGTCGCGCATGCGGCACCACGCCGGCACGTCGTGGCGGGCGGCGACGTCGTCGGTCACCACGGCGACCACCTCACCGATCTCGACGTCGCCGATGCGTTGGCCGAGCTCGATGACCGGCATCGGGCACATCCGCCCGCGGCAGTCGAGCTCGAGCGCGACGTCGGTGCTCACAGGTCCAGCCCTCCGCGCAGCTCGGCGACGACGTCCGGCAGGGCGGCGCAGAACCTGCCGACCTCGTCGTCGGTGGCGTCGCGGGTCAGCGACACCCGGACGTTGCCGTGGGTGAGCGCACCCATGGCGGCGAGCACGTGGCTGGGCTCGAGGGTCGAGGACGTGCAGGCCGATCCGCTGGCCACCCCGAACCCGCGGCGCTCCAGGGCGTGCACGAGCGCCTCGCCGTCGACGTAGAGGCACGAGAACGTGACCAGGTGGGGGAGTCGGCCCACGGGGTCGCCGACGACCTCGGTGTCGGGCACGGCCGCAGCTGCCTGCCGGATCCGGTCGACCATCGCGTGGTGGCGGGCGTTCAGGTCGTCGCGGTCCTCGGTCATCGCGCGGAGGGCCGCGGCGGCCGCGAGTGCAGCCGGGACGTTCTCGAAGCCCGACGACCGCTCGTCGACGCGGTCGTCGGGCGGGAAGGGGTTGCGCCAGCGCGCGCTTTTGCGCACCAGCAGTACGCCGACTCCCGCAGGTCCACCCCACTTGTGGGCGGAGGCGGCGGCTGCGGCCCAGCCCCCGGGCAGCGGCACTCGACCCGCGGACGCACCGGCGTCGACGAAGAGGGGCACGTCGCCGAGCCCGGCCGCGATCTCCTCGACCGGTTGGAGCGTGCCGACCTCGTGGTTGGCGGTCTGTACGGCGACCACGGCCGTGCCAGGCCGCCGGGCCGCCTCGTGCAGCTCATCGACCCGCACCCGGGCATCGGGATCCACCGCGGCGGACACGTGCTCGCCGCCGGCCCAGGCCAGTGCGTGCAACACGGCCGAGTGCTCGACCGCGCTGTGCACGACGGCATCGCCCACCCGGGCCCGCCCCAAGCGGAGTCCGAGCAGGCCGCGGTGCACGGCGTCGGTGCCCGAGGAGGTGAACGTGACCTCGTCGGGACGCACCTCCAGGCAGTCGGCCATGACGGCCCGGGCGTTGTCGAGGATCAGCCTCGCGTTGCGCGCGGGACCGTGGAGCCTCCGCGGGTCGGCGTAGCCCTGGTCGAGCGCGGCGAGGAACGCCTCACGCGCCGCCGGGTGCAGTGGCTCCGACGATGCGGCGTCGAGGTAGCCGCCACCATTTGTCACAAGCCCACGCTATCTGTGCCCCCGTCCCGCCACCCCGGTGCGATTCCGATAGTGTGCGGAGTGTTCAAAACCTGGTGATGTGACCGCCTGAGAGGAAGGCTCGTTCGTGGGTCTGCAGCTCCCCGCGCGCAGGGCAGGAATGGCTCGGCGCATGCGCCGCATGGCCCTGCTGGCCGTGCCCCTGGTCGGCGTACTCGTCCTGAGCGGATGCTCCGAAGAGGGCAAGCGTCTGGCCATGCCAGACCCGGTCACCACCGAAGGCGAGCACACCCTCGCGTTGTGGCAGGGCGCGTGGATCGCGGCCCTGATCACGGGTGCGGTGGTCTGGGGCCTGATCTTCTACGCCTCGTGGCGATTCCGCCGACGCAGCGACGACGAGATCCCCATCCAGACCCGCTACAACCTGCCCCTCGAGATCTTCTACACGATCTTCCCGATCGTGATGGTCGTGGTGTTCTTCGCCCACACCGTGCGCGTCCAGAACCTCGTGCTCGACGATGCCCCGGCCGACAACACGGTCTGGGTGGTCGGGCAGCAGTGGCAGTGGACGTTCAACTATCCCGACTCGGTCGACGGCAAGAACGTCTACGAGTCCGGCACCGGCAACTACATGCCGACGCTCGTGCTGCCGGTGGGTGAGACCACCCGGTTCGAGCTCCGCAGTCCCGACGTGATCCACGACTTCGGCGTCCCCGGCTTCCTGATGAAGATGGACGTCATGCCCGGCCTGGAGAACCACTTCCAGGTCACGCCCAAGCGGGAGGGCACGTTCTCCGGCAAGTGCTACGAGCTCTGCGGCGTCTACCACTCCCGGATGCTGTTCAACCTCGAGATCGTCTCGCGCGATGAGTACGACGATTACCTGCAGGAGCTGGCCGACAAGGGCAACGTCTCCGACGAGCCGGTCCTGGGCGGCAAGTACGCCGACACGCAGGTCGGCCTCGACACCGAGGAGGGCGAAGAGTGACTGCCACCGCAGCACGCACCGCGGATGTGACCACCGTCCGCAGGCCTCTGGGGCAACAGCTGGTCAAGATCATGACCACGACCGACCACAAGATGATCGGCAAGCTCTACCTGGTCACGTCGTTCGCGTGGTTCCTGATCGCCGGCCTGATGGCCATGCTGATGCGCTCCGAGCTCGCCTACCCGGGCCAGCAGGTCGTCAACGAGGAGCTCTACAACCAGCTGTTCACGATGCACGGCACGATCATGCTGCTGCTGTTCGCGACGCCGCTGTTCTTCGGCTTCGGCAACGCGATCATGCCGCTGCAGATCGGCTCGCCCGACGTGGCGTTCCCGCGGCTCAACATGTTCAGCTACTGGCTGTTCCTGTTCGGCGGGCTCATCGCGGGCTCGGGCTTCCTGACCCCGCAGGGCGCCGCCGACTTCGGCTGGTTCGCCTACACGCCGCTCTCCGACGCAGTGCGCTCACCGGGCGTGGGCGGTGACCTGTGGATCATGGGTCTGTGGATGGCCGGTCTCGGCACGATCCTCGGCGCGGTCAACTTCATCACCACCATCATCTGCATGCGCGCCCCGGGCATGACCATGTTCCGGATGCCTCTGTTCACCTGGAACACGCTGGTCACGAGCCTGCTCGTGCTGATCGCGTTCCCGGTGCTGGCCGGCGCGCTGCTGTCGCTCGAGGCCGATCGGCTCCTCGGAGCACACGTTTTCGACACTGCTCATGGCGGAGCTGTGCTCTGGCAACACCTGTTCTGGTTCTTCGGGCATCCAGAGGTCTACATCATCGCTCTGCCCTTTTTCGGCATCGTCACCGAGATCCTGCCCGTCTTCAGCCGCAAGCCGCTGTTCGGCTACATCGGGCTGGTCGGCGCGACGCTCGGCATCGCGATCCTCTCGGTCGCGGTCTGGGCGCACCACATGTTCGTCACCGGCGCGGTCAACCTGCCGTTCTTCTCCGGCATGACGTTCCTGATAGCCGTGCCTACGGGCGTGAAGTTCTTCAACTGGATAGGCACTATGTGGGGTGGGTCGATCTCCTTCGACACGCCCATGCTCTGGTCGGTCGGCTTCCTGACGACGTTCCTGTTCGGCGGTCTCACCGGCATCATCCTGGCCTCGCCTCCGCTCGACTTCCACGTCTCCGACTCCTACTTCGTGGTCGCGCACTTCCACTACGTCGTGTTCGGCACGGTGGTGTTCGCGATGTTCGCCGGGTTCTACTTCTGGTGGCCGAAGATGACCGGGCGAATGCTCGACGAACGACTCGGCAAGCTGCACTTCTGGCTGCTGTTCGTCGGCTTCCACCTGACGTTCCTGGTGCAGCACTGGGTGGGCGTCGAGGGCATGCCCCGACGGATCGCCGACTATCTGGGCGACGACGGCTTCACGACGCTCAACCAGGTCTCCACGATCGGCGCGTTCCTGCTCGGGGCATCGACGCTGCCCTTCCTCTACAACGTCTACATCTCGCGACGCTCGCCACTGGTCGAGGCCGACGACCCATGGGGCTGGGGCCGGTCGCTGGAATGGGCCACCAGCAGCCCGCCGCCGCGACACAACTTCGTCACCATCCCGCGGATCCGGTCCGAGTCGCCGGCGTTCGACCTCCACCACCCGGAGATTGCGGCGATCGAGCTCGACGAGAACCCTGCCGCCCGTGACGGCGACTTCGCCGACGCGCCCGACATGGAGGGCCGCGAGGAGCTCGTGCACGGGACAGACGACGACATCGATGACACCGGAGGGGACACCCGATGAAGGCGGAGGCCTGGATCTTCGGAATCTGCACCGTCTTCCTGGTCCTGGTGACGCCGGCGTACTGGCTGATCACCGACGCCAGCGACCGGGGCGGCGACTGGACCGGCACCTCCGCGCTGGTGATGACGACGCTGCTGGCCGGCATGGTCACCCTCTACCTCGGCTTCCACGCGAAGAAGATGGACCCGCGTCCGGAGGACCGCAAGGACGCCGAGATCGCCGACGGCGCCGGTGAGCTGGGGTTCTTCCCGCCGTACTCCTGGTGGCCGCTGTGGTGCGCCATGACCCTTGCCGTGATGGTCTTCGGTCTCGCCGCGGCCGCATGGTGGTTGTTCATCATCGGGGTCGCCCTGGGTGCCGTCGCGCTCAGTGGCCTGATTTTCGAGTACTACCGGGGTGAGCACGCTCACTGAGCGACGACCCCCGGGATTTCCAGATCCCAGCCGGTCACCGGTTACCCTGAAGATGTCGGCCATCCCGGCCACGCCGCTGCCCCCAGCGACGACCTCACGGGAGTAATTGACCATGCGTCTTCGGCATGTTCGCCTCACGGCTGGTGCTTCGGCACTCGTCCTTGCCACCTTCGCCCTGTCCGCGTGCGACGCCGGATCGGCCCTGCCCGGCGACCTCGGTGGCGACCCGTCGGAGAGCGCGTCCGCTGCCGACGAGCCCGACGAGCCGGTCGCTGTGGTGAGCAGCAACGTGGAGCCGGGCGCAACGAACGTGGCCGTGGACCAGCCGATCGAGATCGCGGTCCATGACGGCGAGCTCACCAAGGTGTCGGTCACGTCCGCTGCCGGCGAACTGCCCGGTGAGATCTCGGCAGATCGCGCTGGCTGGGCCTCCACCGACGGACTCGAGCCTGGTACGACCTACAAGGTGCTGGCGATAGCGGAGGGCACCGACGGTGAGTCCGTCCGGGAGACGTCGCGATTCAGCACCGTGGACCTCAGCCTCGACCAGCAGACCTACCCCTCGGTTGCGCCCCTCCAGGGCGAGGAGGTCGGCGTCGGCATGCCCGTCGTCGTCACCTTCGACGTGCCGGTCACAGACCGAGCCAGCTTCGAGAAGCACATGAGCGTGAAGTCCACGCCCGCCCAGCCCGGCAGCTGGTACTGGATCAGCGACAACGAGGCGCACTGGCGCCCCAAGACCTACTGGAAGGCCAACACCGAGGTCAGCGTCGACGTCGACGTCAACGGCGTCGCTGCGGGTGACGGCATCTACGGCCAGGAGGACCGGAAGGTCGACTTCTCGATCGGCGACGCGCACGTCTACAAGGTCGACGCGCAGACCCATCAGATGCGGGTCTTCTCCAACGGCAAGCTGCTCCGCACCATCCCGATCACCACCGGCAAGCCCGGGTTCACCACTCGCTCCGGCATCAAGGTGATCACGGAGAAGTACGACAGCAAGCGGATGAACTCCGAGACCGTCGGCATACCCGCTGACAGCGCCGAGGCCTACGACATCGACAACGTCCAGTGGGCAATGCGGGTGACCAACTCCGGTGAGTTCATCCACGCCGCCCCGTGGTCGGTCGGCTCCCAGGGCTACGCCAACGTCTCCCACGGATGCACCGGTATGAGCACCGACAACGCCGCCTGGCTCTACGCCATGTCCAGGCGCGGTGACGTCGTCGAATACACCGGCACCGACCGAGAGATGGAGCCCGGCAACGGCTACACCGACTGGAACGTCCCCTTCGCCGAGTACAAGCAGGGCTCCGCACTTCGCTGAACCTGGTCTGGTCCGTGTTGACGTGACTTGGCCCCGGCGAGGACAGTGGTGGTCCTCTCGAGATTGCGAAGCCGGGGGGCGCACATGCGCAGGCTGGTTGTTGTCATCGTCGCGTCGCTGGCTGCCGTGCTCGCCAGCACTGCGACCTCCGTGAATCCCGCCGGGTCGGCCGGCACACCGGTGTTCTCCAATCCGAACTCGATCGAGATGATCCTCGGTACGGGCAGTCAGCAGCCGGGGGTCCCTTATCCGTCGACGATCAAGGTCGGGGGGCTGGGCACGGTCAACAAGGTGACGGTCACCCTTCACGACTGGAGCCACGAGTCCGGCTCGGAGCCCGTCGTCGTCGTGCAGGGGCCGACCGGCGTCGCGGTGTCTCTCTACTACCACACGACGCAGTCCCTTCCGTTCGACGGCGCGACGGTCACCTTCGATGACGATGCACCGGCCCGCATCCCCGAGGCGTCGCCTCTCGCGACAGGGACCTACCTTCCGTCCGGGTGGGAGGGCTCCTTCGTCCCTCCGCCTGCCCCGGACGGCCGCCCCTACCAGACCAGGCTGACTGCCTTCGACGGCACCAACCCCAATGGTGAATGGAAGCTCTGGGTCTCCGACGACATTGCCAGCTCCAGCCGTGGCGGGATCGATGGTGGCTGGAGTCTCGACTTCGACACCGACAGCACCGCACCGGACAACAAGCTGCTCGTCCACTTCGGCTTCGCGGCGACAGCGCTCCCCGACGTCGCCAAGACGCACGGAAACGGCCCGCTGATCGCCGTCGAGGCGGAGGGCAAAGGGAGGGCGTCGGTAGTGAAGGACGGTCGCAAGCTGCGGGGACCCGGCAAGGGCACCGTGGTGATCGAAGCCTCGACCACGAGGAAGTTCGACGACCACCTCACGATCCTCAGCCTGAACGGCAAGGTCAGCTACCACAGCTTCGCGACCGGCCGAGTCGTGTCGACCCCGCTCGTGGTCAGGCGGTCGACCGCCGAGCACTGCGCGAAGGGACGAAAGGGCAGCCTCGACATGATCCTGGACCAGGCAGGAGACGACGCCGTGACCCTCGAGTTCTGCGGCCAGCTCTACCTGTGGAACGCGCCTTCGGGCAGGCGCTTCGAGGTCCAGATCAGAGAGGCTTCCTGAGCCACTCCGACGGTCAGTGGTCGCCGCGGAGCGTCTCGCCCTCCACCTCGTGGTGGCCGTCGAACTGGTGACCGTCGGCCGCCTGGCCATCCAGCGCCGCCTGCAGCTCGTGCTCGTGGTCGGCGTGGTGGTGGCCGGCCTCGAGCTGGTCGACGGTCGGCTTCTGGATGTTGTCGGCGAACATCAGCGCTGACAGCTTCGCTCGCACCTTGCTCAGCGCGCCGTTGGGAGCGGGTACGCCGTTGACGTCCGCGTCGCCGTTCGGCGAGTACACCTCGTCACGGTCGCGGGCGGTGAGCGTGTAGGCACGCTCCTCGCTGATCGGCAGGTGGCGCTCGCTGTAGCCGCCCTCGGCCGACCGCATGATGATGCCGGTCTCGTAGCCGTGGAGCAGCTTGCCCTCGTCATGACGCTGCAGCGAGATGCACCAGCGTTTCGTGATGATGAACGCGATCAGTGGCGCCAGGAAGATCAGCACCCGGAACGCATAGGTGATCTGGTTGATGCTCAGATGCAGCTTGATGGCGATGATGTCGTTGCCGCCGGCCATCCACGCAATGGCGTAGAAGGTCATCAGGGAGACCATCACCGCGGTGCGAGTGGGCGCGTTGCGGGGGCGCTGCAGGAGGTGGTGCTCGCGCTTGTCGCCCGTGATCCAGGCCTCGACGAACGGCAGCACCATGAGGACCATCAGCATCAAGGGTGGAGCGATCAGGATCGGGATCATGATGTTCCACGAGACGAGGTAGCCGAAGATGTCCGACTCCCAGCCGGGAATGATCCGCAGCAGGCCGTCCGGCCAGCCCATGTACCAGTCGGGCTGGGAGCCGGCCGTGACCTTCGTCGGATCGTAGGGTCCGAACTTCCACACCGGGTTGATCGTCAGCAGGGCGCCCATCAGGGCGGTCACGCCGAAGACGATGAAGAAGAAACCGCCCGCCTTGGCCGCGTAGACCGGGAGCATCGGGAAACCGACGACGTTCTGCTCCGTCCGGCCGGGCCCGGGCCACTGCGTGTGCTTGTGGAAGACGAGCAGCAGCATGTGGGCAGCGATCAGCGCCAGGAGCAGGCCGGGGATCAGCAGCACGTGGGCAATGTAGAACCGCGGGATGATCGACTCACCCGGGAACTCGCCTCCGAAGAGGAAGAACGACATGTAGGAGCCGACGACCGGGCTGGCCTTCATGAAGCCGTCAGCGGCGCGGACGCCGGTGCCGGAGAGCAGGTCGTCGGGGAGGGAGTAGCCGGTGAATCCCTCGAGGGTTCCGAGCAGGAGCAGCAGGCAGCCGATCACCCAGTTGAGCTCGCGCGGCTTGCGGAACGCCCCGGTGAAGGCGACGCGCAGCAGGTGGATCATCATCGCGGCGATGAAGAGCATGGCCGACCAGTGGTGCATCTGCCGCATCAGCAGTCCGCCGCGGACGTCGAAGGAGATCTTCATGGTCGAGGCGAAGGCCTCGGACACGTGGACGCCGCGCAGCGGGTTGTAGGAGCCCTCGTAGGTGACCTCACCCATGCTCGGCGTGAACCACAGCGTCAGGAACACCCCGGTGAGCAGGAGTACGACGAAGCTCCACAGCGCGATCTCGCCCAGCATGAACGACCAGTGGTCGGGGAAGACCTTGCGCAGCTGCTTCTTCGTGGCGGTGGCCAGACCCAGACGTTCGTCGGCCCAGTTGGCCACGACACCGGCTCGGCTGGGCTTGGCGGCAGTGGCCGCCGTGGTCGCGTTGGTGCTCGCGACCTTGCTGGTGTCGACGCCTTGGTTGCTCATCACTTGTTCCGCTCCCAGAAGCTCGGTCCGACCGGCTCGGTGAAGTCGCTCTGCGCCACCAAGTATCCCTCGGAGTCCACCATGATCGGAAGCTGCGGCAGGTTCCGCGCCGCCGGCCCGAAGATCACCTTGCCGGAGTCGGCCAGGTCGAACGTCGACTGGTGGCACGGGCAGAGCAGGTGGTGTGTGGTGCGCTCGTTGAGCGAGATCGGGCAGCCGACGTGGGTGCAGATCTTGGAGTAGGCGACGATCCCGTCGACCGTCCAGTTGTCGCGCCCCTTGCCCGGCTTGATGTCCGCGGGCTCCATCCGGAGCAGGATCAGCGCCGACTTGGACTTGGTGATCTGGACCTCGACCCCCTCGAGCTCCATCTCGCCGTTCTCGTCGGGTTCGTAGAGGATCGCCGGCGCCGCGTTGACCAGATCGCCGACCTCGAGGTCGGACGCCTTGATCCGGGTGCCGATCGCGTCGCGCACGATGTGCATCCCCTCGGTCCAGACCGTGTGGTAGAGGCCGGCTCCGGGGTAGGCCTTGGCCTTGGTGACCTGGGCATTGGTCGGTCCAAGGTCGCGAAGCCCGACGATGAGGGGTACGCCGAGCAGGCCCATCGCGCCCAGCAGCGAGTTGCGCACCAGCGGACGACGACCGATGCCGGACTCTTCGACGCCCACTTTGAACGACTCGATGGTGACCTCGCGGTCCTCGTCGGGCGAGCGGATCGCGTGGCGCATCTCCACGATCTCGTGGTCGCCCATCAGCTTGCGGGCCCAGTGGATCGCGCCGATGCCGATGCACAGCAGTGCCAGGCCCAGGCTGACGCCGAGGGCGGCGTTGGACGCGCCGAGCCCCGCGAAGGTGTCGTCCTTCTTGATCGCGAAGTAGGAGACCACGAAGAGCACCGTGAAGACCGACGACAAGGTGAACAGGGCGGCGACCTGGCGCTCAGCGCGCTTCTCCTTGGCCGGATCGACGTCGGTGGGTCGCCAGACGTGGTCAGGCAGACCCGGGTTGGCGATCGGCTCCTCGGGCAGGTGCTCGGACTGCGTCGGAAGGTTGGTGCCGTGGCTGTCGCTCACGCGTCCGCCCCCTTGCTGGACGTGTCGGGCTGCTTGTTCGAACGGGTGGTGTGGGCCGCGATCCAGACGGCGAAGGCGACGCAGCCACCGATGCCGACGAGCCAGGCGAACAGGCCTTCGCTGACTGGGCCCATGCCGCCGAGACCGAAGCCGCCGTAGCCGGGCTGGTCGTCGAGCGCGTTGAGGTAGGCGATCACGTCGCGCTTGGCGTCGGGGGGCAGGTTGCCGTTGGAGAAGGTGTCCATGGACTGCGGGCCCGTGAGCATGGCTTCGTAGATCAGCTTCGGCTCGACGCCGCGGATCTTCGGAGCCTGGCCGCCGCGCGGCATGGCGCCGCCGGAGCCCTCGAAGTTGTGGCAGGCGGTGCAATTGGTCAGGAAGATCTGGCCGCCGCGGGCGATGGCCTCTACCCGCTCTTCCTCGCTCATGCCCTCGAGGCTGTAGTCGCTCTCGTCGGGGATGACGGGACCGGGGCCGAGGGAGGCGACGAAGGCGGCCAGGTCGGCGATCTCCTCATCGTCGAAGACCGCGGGCTTCTCCTCCGCCTGGGCGCCGGGCTGGGCCAACGGCATCCGGCCGGTGCTGACCTGGAAGTCGACGGCAGCTGCTCCGACGCCGGCGAGCGGCGGTCCGTACTGGGTTCCGTCCTTGGTCAGCACGCCCTCGCCGTTCTGGCCGTGGCAGGTGGCGCAGCCGACCAGGAAGAGCTCACGGCCCTCCGCGACCGAGCCGGTGTCGGTCTCGGTGCTGTCGGCCGAGGCCGGTGCGAACGCGGCGTAGAGGCCGCCGGTGAGCAGCAGGCCGAACACCAGGACGACGAAACCGGCGAGCGGGCCCCGACGGTGCCGGGAGAGTCGGCCGGCGGAGCGGTTCAGGAGGCGCACTGTCTGTCCCTTGTCAGTCCTGGTCGGTCTTCGGTTGTGATCGGGTGGAGCTCACTGGATGAGGTAGATGGTGGCGAAAAGGCCGATCCAGACCACGTCGACGAAGTGCCAGTAGTAGGACACGACGATGGCGCTCACGGCCTGCTCGTGGGTGAACTTGCGGGCGATGTAGGTGCGGCCGAGCACGAACAGGAAGGCGATCAGCCCGCCGGTGACGTGGATGCCGTGGAAGCCCGTGGTGAGGTAGAACATCGTGCCGTAGGCCGAGTCCTGGATCGTGGTGCCTTCCTGGACGAGCGTGGCGTACTCGACGGACTGGCCGGCGATGAAGACCGCACCCATGCAGTAGGTGAGGATGAACCACTCACGCAACCCCCACCCGCTGACCTTCAGAATCGAACCACTGCGGCCCACTTGGCCCCGCTCAGCGGCGAACACGCCGAGCTGGCAGGTGACGGACGAGAGCACCAGGACGGTGGTGTTCACCGCGGCGAAGGGCACGTCCAACAGCTCGGTGTTGGAGGCCCACAGGTCGGGGCTCACCGCCCGGATCGTGAAGTACGAAGCGAACAGGGCCGCGAAGAACATCAGCTCACTGGAGAGCCAGATGATCGTCCCGACCGCGACCATGCTCGGACGGTCGTGGTGTCCGTGTAGACGCGAGGCCGGAACGGTTGCTGTGGTCGCCACGCGGTCATTATGTCGGAGGTGGTCCCCGAGGGCACCCCGACCCCCTGTTCGGCGGGGTCATAAAGTTCACACCGTGGCGAAAGAGCGGGGGAAGGCGGGTTGCTGATGCTCGTGAACGCCGCCGACACGCTCCCCAGGCTCACTGCTGGAGCGTTCTTCGGCGAGTGGTCGCTGGCCCCGCTCCCGCTCGTGGTCGCGGTCTGGACCACCGGGCTCTACCTCCTCGGCGTACACGCCCTGCACCGCCGGGGGGACCGCTGGCCGGTTGGTCGGACGATCGCCTTCGTGGTGGTCGGCATGGGGTCCTTCTACGCCGCCACCTCCTCCGGTCTGGCGGCCTACGACACCACGCTGCTGAGCGTGCACATGGTCCAGCACATGGTGCTGGCGATGATCGTGCCGCTGGCCCTGGCGCTCGGCGCGCCGGCCACCCTGGCGCTGCGCACGCTCCCGACCGTGCCGCGACGCTGGCTGCTCGCCGTCCTGCACTCGCGGGTTGCCAAGGTGCTGTCGTTCCCACCTCTGGCGTTCCTTCTCTACGTCGTCTCGCCGTGGGCGCTCTACTTCTCCGGCTGGTACGACGCCTCGCTCCAGTCGGCGTACGTGCACGAGCTGATGCACCTCCACCTGGTGGTCGTCGGGGCACTGTTCTTCTGGCCGCTGGTCGGCGTTGACCCGCTGCCCGGTCGCGTCGGCTACCCGTTCCGCGTGCTTCTCACCGTGCTGACGTTGCCGTTCCACGCCTTCCTCGGCGTGACGATCATGGGGCAGTCGACGCTGATCGGCGGTGACTGGTACCCCGACCTGCACAACGGCCCGATGGGCTCCTGGCTGCCGGACCCGTACGCGGACCAGGAGCTAGCGGGCGGGATCCTCTGGGGGGCCGGCGACCTGGTCGGGCTGGTCTTCTTCGCGGTGCTGTTCACGCAGTGGGTGCGTTCCTCGATGAAAGAGGCCGCCCGCGAGGACCGGAGGCTCGACCTGATCGAGGCCCGCGAGCGGCGGCGGTAACATCACGCCCGTGAGTGACTCGAAGTCCGCCCTCAAGGTGCTGGTCTACAGCGATGACGTCAACACGCGTCAGCAGGTGATCCTGGCGCTGGGCCGACGCCCGCACCCCGACCTGCCCGAGCTGGAGTACGTCGAGGTCGCCACCGAGCCAGTGGTCATCCAGAACATGGACGCGGGAGGCATCGCGCTGGCCATCCTCGACGGCGAGGCCGTGCCGGCCGGCGGCATGGGCATCGCCAAGCAGCTCAAGGACGAGATCTACCAGTGCCCGCCGGTGCTGGTGCTCACCGGTCGCCCTCAGGACGCGTGGCTGGCCACCTGGTCGAGGGCGGAGGCGGCGGTGCCGCACCCGATCGACCCGATCCGGCTCGCCGACGCCGTGGTCGCGCTGCTGCGCTCCCGAGTCCCGGCCTGACGCTCGTGTCCACCTGGGCCGACGTGCTCGGCGGGCTGGTCGCCGGCACCGACCTGACGGCCGACCAGACCGCTTGGGCGATGGGCGAGATCCTGGCTGGCGAGGCCACTCCGAGCCAGATCGCGGGCTTCGCTGTGGCCATGCGGGCCAAGGGCGAGACTGTCGACGAGCTGACGGGACTGCTCGACGCCATGTACGCCGTCAGCACACCGATCGCGGTGCCTGGGCGCGTGCTCGACGTGGTCGGCACCGGGGGCGACCGCTCGATGTCGGTCAACATCTCCACGATGGCCGCGATCGTGGCGGCCGGCGCGGGCGCCAGCGTGGTCAAGCACGGCAACCGCTCGGCCTCGTCGAAGGCCGGTTCGGCCGACGTGCTCGAGGCGCTCGGCATCCGGCTCGACCTGCCACCCGACCGGGTCGCCGCCGTTGCCGAGGAGGCCGGCATCACGTTCTGCTTCGCGGCCGCCTTCCACCCGGCTCTGCGGCACGCCGCCGTCCCGCGTCGCGAGCTCGGCATCGGCACCACGTTCAACCTCCTCGGCCCCTTGGCCAACCCGGTGAAACCTGCGGCGCAGGCGATCGGCTGCGCCGACCCGCGGATGGCGCCGGTGATGGCGGGAGTCTTCGCCGCCCGCGGGGTCGACGCCTGGGTGTTCCGCGGTGACGACGGCCTCGACGAGCTGACCACGACCACGACGTCCGCGGTATGGGTCGTGCACGAGGGCGCGGTCACCGAGACGCGGATCGACCCGGTCGACCTCGGCATCGAGCGCTCCACGGCCGAGGCGCTGCGCGGCGGCGATGTGGGGCACAACGCCGCCGTCGTACTCCGTCTGCTCGAGGGTGAGAAGGGCGCGGTGCGCGACGCCGTACTCCTCAACGCAGGTGCGGCCCTCGCCGTCTACGACGCCCCCGGAGGTCCCGTCACGGAGTCCTTGGCAGCCGGTGTCGAGAAGGCCCGCGACGCCGTCGACTCGGGCGCTGCGAAGGCGACCCTCGACCGCTGGGTCGCGGCCGCCGCCGGCTGAACTCGCCGACCAATCAAGGGTCGCTCCACCAATCGCCACGACAGGTAGGCCACCGGCAGCGTGACGGCCACGGAGGCAGCGAAGAAGGGCGCCCATCCGATCGAGCCAGCACCCGTGAGCAGAAGTGCCTGCTGCAGCGGGAAGGCGTAGATGTAGGTGCCGTAGGAGAGGTCGTTGGAGACCCTCAGCCGCCGTAGGCGTCCCAGCCTCAGTGCACAGAAGACGCACAGATAGGCGACCGCTGCGGCACCGAGGATCCGGTAGTTCGAGAAGAGGGCGACGCTGAGGGCAACTGCGGCGACCGCGTAGAGGGCGTATCGGCCGCGCATCTCGACTCTGCTCCGATAGGCCCACAGGAGAGCTCCGCATCCGAACGTCAGCGCTGCCCGCTGCGGCATCCACAGGAGCTCGGGGCCCGTCGGAGCAACGCCGACTGCCTCGAGCAGGACGCAGAACGACCAGGCTGCCGTCACGATCACGAGAAGCGTCCGGCCGCGGAGCATCCCGACGACGCCCAGGGTGGCGATGGCGAGATAGCAGTAGACCTCCCACGAGAGCGACCAGAGCGACCCGTTCCAGGCCGCGTGCTCAAGCCCCGACGGGCTGCTGCCGATGGTCCAGGACCGCACCTGGATCGCGGCGTTGCTGAGGGCGTAGTGCACACCCTCCCGGACAGTGGGCACCGGCTGGTCGGCCAGAAGGCAGCCGATCGGCGCGATCACGAACGCCGTCACGGCCAGGCAGACCCAGAGACCAGGAAGCAGTCGGCGAGCCCGCGCCAGCAGGAACGGGATCAGCCGAGGACGCCTCATCCACGCCCGGCAGATCAGCAAGCCGGAGATGGCGAAGAACGCGTCGACCCCGATGTCCGAGACGAAGCCCTGCAGATGCGCGGGAAGATGCCCGCCACGAAGTGCATGTGCGTGCCAGGCGACGACCTCCATCGCGAGGACGAGCCGTAGTGCGTTGAGCGCGTTGGGCGAGCGGTCGAACTCGTCACCAAGGTTCGTCGCTGCTCTCACTTGCGAACACTGTCAGCGGGCGTGGCCCCAGCGTGAGGACCTACCGGGCAAGCCGGAGTGGCCCGAACGGGCCATGCCGACCGGTGAGATGGCGCTCAGAGGTCGAGCGCGTAGCCGGCGCCCTCGGGGTGGAAGCCGACCTGCGCG
Organism: uncultured Actinomycetota bacterium; assembly: GCA_963753565.1. GTDB lineage: Bacteria > Actinomycetota > Actinomycetes > Propionibacteriales > Nocardioidaceae > Nocardioides. The sequence goes on along the minus strand of CAVWCT010000011.1, from coordinate 101,773 downwards.
TAGTAGTCGCCGAGCATGTTCGGTGAGGTCAGCACGTGCGCGAACCCCAGCTGCTTGAGCACGCCACTGCGCCGCCAGACGAATTCACCAGGAGAGAAGTCGCGGTACTTCGGGGTCACGTAGTCGAGCTCGATGTGGGCGACGTCGCCCTCCGGCCTCAGCAGAACCACCCCGACCGTCTCGTCACGCTTCACCACGACGAACGCGAGCTGTCCCTCGTCGGGACGGGTGCCGAAGTCGGGCTGGAACTTGCGGATGTCCTTGTCGTGGGTCTTGAGGACGTGCTTGAAGTACTCGTCGTCGATGTTGACCCTGACGACCTCGAACACCTCGTCATCGTGGCGCTCCCGGGTCAGGCGCAGGATGAAGACGATGTTGATGACCGCGAGCACCGAGTTCATGCCGACCATCGGCCAGACCTCGATCACGGCGTTGAACGTCAGCAGGATCAGGGTGGCCGCAAGGTTGAGAGCGCGGAACCGCAGCACCCTTGCCTGCAGCAGCGAGAACACAAGAAGGGCGCTGCCGCCCCAGCCGAGGATGTCGATCCAGTGGTTATCGAACCAGCTCATCTGTCGGATGCTGGTGCTTCGGCCGTCCTGCGTACAAGTCGGCGACGTAGACCAGTGCGAAACCGGCGACGGTCAGGGCGACGAGTCCGTACGCCGGCAGGAACGCCCAGTTGTCGAGGATCGCGTCCTCGCCGGTCTCGTGGCTGAGCACCTGCACCTGGCTGAACGCGGTGGCGCCGGCGACCATCCCGGTGATCAGGAGCAACCAGAGACTGCGCCGCGCCGTGCGGGTGATCGAGATGCCGGCCAGCAGTGGCACGCCCATGCTGAGCGGCCAGATGTAGCGGCCCTGCCAGGCGAAGCCCACCGACGGATAGGTCAGCACGGTGATGGTCGCGGACACCACGACGACCGCGGCCAGGATCGCCATCATGACGCGGCGGGTGCGTCGCGAGGCAGAACGGGCGCCCAGCCACAGGATGACGACGGACGCGACGACGAACAGGGCATAGGCGATGACTGGGGCCCTCTGGTCCCGCGCCGGGAACGCCCCGATCGACTGCAACGTCCACAGCACGAGCTGATCCGCCAGGTCGCCCCAGGCCGAGCCGTCGAGCGAGGCGCCCTCGCTGCTCGGGTCGTTCGTCCCGCTGGCCAGGCTCCACATCCCGCCGGCGAGAGAGGCCGCGATCCACGCGCCGCCGAGCGCCACCAAGGACCAGCGGTGGTGCCGGACCAGCGTCGTCAGCCTGGTGCGGGGGGTCAGCGCGACGATGGCGGCAACGATCAGTAGGGCCCACAACGGACCAAGCGTCCGGACGGTGCACAACACGACGAGACCGGTAGCGGCGAGAGCCACGAGCCAGCGCGGCAATCGGGGCAGGGTTTCCGGACTTCGGACCACGGCCAGCAGCGCGGCCCAGGTGAGCAGGGCAGCGGCCATCTCGACGCCGTTGGGAGCGGCAACAGCCGTCGAGTACGTCATGGTGGGGGTGAGCACGATCAGCAGAGCACCGAGCCGCCACGTGGACGCGGTCAGCTGCTGGAGTGCGGCGAAGGCGAGGGCCACCAACAGGGCGCAGATCGACGCGCCCGCGACCCGCATGGCGTAGACCGCATTGGTTCCCTCGAACGGTTTGGCCGCGGTGCCGATGACCCAGTAGAAGACCGGGTTGTAGCGCGCAGCGGCGCTGGCGATCATCCCTCGATCGGGCCCATCGGCTGCGTAGGCGTGGCAGTCGTAGTGCTCGGTGTAGGGCCACGACTCGCAGACCGGCTCGGCCGCCTCGATGATGGACCGCCGTACGGAGACGAGCTCGCCGCGGCTCTGGTCGGTGGTCTCGCCGGTCGAGAGCCAGTGACCGGCAGCCACGGAGTCGGCCCGGAAGACGTGGTCGTGCTCGTCGAGGCCGCGGAACGCCTGGAACGAGCCGATCCAGGCCACCTGGACGGCCAGAAGCCCGACGAAGACCAGCACGGGGCCGACCCAGGATCGGGGCCGCGAGTTGTTGTCGACCCGGGCGGAGTCACGGGGCCGAAGGGTCGGCTCGGCAGCGCGCGACTCAATGCTCACCTGCACGCCCCTCCCATGGCTCGAAGCCACGCTACGACCGAGCATCAGCCGCGGCGGGAGGATCAAGGCCAAATAGTCACAACGGGTGGTGCGAAGTGGCCGATCGGCGGAGTGGCGCGGCCGGTCAGTCCAGACCCAACGAGAACGCCGCCTCGAGATCGTGCTGCGAGTAGGTACGGAACGCGATGTGCGTCTCGGTCTCGTTGACCCCGGTGACCTTGTTGAGCTGGTCGGCCACCACGGCCGCGACGTCGTCGTGGTTGCGGACCCGGACCATCGCGATGAGGTCGATCTGGCCGGTCACGGAGTAGACCTCGCTGACGCCCTCGAGCGCCGCGAGCTCCTCGGCGACCTCGGGGATCCGGGCGACGTCGGCCTTCACGAACACGATGGCGGTGATCATGCTCCGGAGCCTAGTCGCCTCCGCTCGCGAGGGGTCTCGACCGAGGCATCGAAGGGAACGGGTTCGACGACCGTGCTGGCGAGATGCTTGGTGGCGCCGTTGACCGGGCAGGTCCACTCGCCGTCGATCTCGATCAGCCGGATGGTGGGGGACTCGAGCCAGCGCAGGACGCGCTCGGTCTCCTCGGCGGTGGCCGCGGGTAGTGGCCCGGGGAGTGGCGTGACCGTCTCGGCAGTGGCGCGCAGCTCGGCCACGAACGTGTGGGCGTCGGCACCCGACGGGATCACGCCGGCGGCGGCGAGCCGGCCGAAGCGGACGACATGGACGGCCCAGCGGCCGTCGTCCTCGCGCCGGGCGGCAACGACCTCGGCGCACCGGTTGAGCGAGGTGAGGCGCTGGGTGCGCGCCGCGGCCCGCACGAAGGCCGCCAGCCGGTCGCGCTGGAGACCGGCCTCCTCGAAGCGCTCCTCGGCGGCCAGCGACGACATCCGGGCGTTGACCAGCTCGACGACGTCGTCGGGTCGACGGAGCAGGGTGTCGCGCAGCTGGCGTACGACGGCGGCGTAGGTCTGGGTGTCGGCGGTGCCGTCGCAGGGTGACAGGCAGCGGCCCATCTCGGCCAGGACACAGGCCGAGCGGGACGGCTTCCTGCCCAGGCGGTCGGAGCACTGCCGCACGGGGAACGTGTCGTGGAGGGCTGCCAGGCACTTCTCGGCGACCTTCCGCGACCCGAACGGGCCGAGGTAGTCGGCGTCGTCGTCGAGCACCTTCTTGACCAGCGACAGCCGCGGCCACGGCTCTCGGGACAGCTTGATGAAGGTGACCTTCTCGGGGTAGCGAGACCGCCGGTTGTAGCTCGGCTTGTGCTCGGCGATGAGCCGCAGCTCTCGGACCTCGGCCTCGAGCGGGGTCGCGCACTCGATGCCGGTGACCGAGGACGCCAGACCCACCATCTCGCCCATCCGCGAGCGTGTCTCGGACGCGGTGAAGTAGGAACGGACGCGCGTGCGGAGATCGCGTGAGGTGCCGACGTAGAGGATCCGGGACCGGTCGTCCTTGAAGAGGTAGACGCCCGGGGAGTGGGGGAGGCCGTCGGCCAGGTGGCGCTTGCGCCGCTGGGCGGTGGTGACCCGCGACGAGAAGGTCTGCAGCTCCTCGAGCGTGTGCACCCCGAGACCGCCGAGCCGCTCCATCAGCCCGTGCAGCACGTCGACCGTCGCGCGGGCATCGGACAGGGCGCGGTGGTTGGGCGTCGTCGTGGACCGGAAGGCCTTGGCCAGCGACGACAGCTTGCAGTTGGGCGCGTCGTCGCGCGTGACCACGCGGCGGGCGAGCTTGGCGGTGTCGACCACCTCGAAGGCCGGCCAGGGCCGCTCCTGCAGGGCACTGAAATGGCGGAGGAAGCCGACGTCGAACGGCGCGTTGTGGGCGACCAGCACCGAGCCCGCTGCGAACTCGAGGAACGCGGGCAACGCCGACTCGATGCTGGGCGAGTCGGCCACCATCGAGTTGCTGATGCCGGTCAGGACCGCGATGAACGCCGGGATCTCGGTGTGAGGGTTGACCAGAGTCTGGAACTCCCCGAGGACCTCACCACCCCGCACCTTGACGGCGCCGATCTCGGTGATCATGCAGCCCGCGGCGAACGACCCACCGGTGGTCTCCAGGTCGACCACGCAGAACGTGATGTCGCGCAGCGGCCGCCCCAGCTCGTCGAAGCTGCGCTGGCTCTCCCAGCGGGAGGTGGTGCTGGTGGGACTGACGATCACATCTCCGACCGTAGGGCGGTCCACCGACAGAGCCGTGGCGCCGCGCTGAATACTGTTGCGCCGTGGCTCCCTCGATCCCGGACGACGCGCAGCGCTGGCGCTGCGGCGGGTGCGGCAACCTGACCCGGTTCGACGTGACGCGGACGCGGCGTACGACGGAGTACTGGCACTTCGACCTGGCCGGCGAGCATCGGGTCGAGGAGAGCAGCCTGCTGGCCGAGGACGTCGAGCAGGTCACCTGCCGCTGGTGCGGCCGGGCCGACGCGATCGAGACGGTGTCGCGGGCCGACGCTCCCGTCGCCGACGACCCAGCCGCCGACTGAGCCGTCACCGAGCCGTCACCGAGCCGTGACGGCCGCAGAGCTCTGTCGGTGGGGCCTGGGAGCGTGTCCGGTATGACGACGAGAATCGACTGCGACACCTGCGTGGTGCGCGGGCTGGCGTGCCACGACTGCGTGGTGACCGTGCTGTTAGGGCCACCCCCCGAGCTGACCTTCGACGACGAGGAGCGGCGGGCGTTCGACGTGCTCGCCGAGGGCGGCCTGGTGCCGCCGCTGCGCCTGGTGCAGCCGGTGGCCGGGCCGGAGGTGGAGTCCGCGTGACCCGGGCTCACCCGACGTGGGCTGGACCACATGTCCACGACCTGGCTGGGGGGAGTTGGCCCAGGTCGCTCAGGCGGCTAACCTGCTTGCTCAGGTGTCCGTGACAGTGGGTCAGCAGGATCCGCGCGGACGCCGCGCTGAGTCCGGGTCGCCGCATCCACAAGATGCAGCGGCTGGGAGCCGGGGAACCAACGGTCGTCGCACCACCTGTCACACGGGGCGACACCATCTGGGGTGAATCACCCACAAGGCGCCACCACACGGGTGGCGAGGAGTGGGGGTAGGGCAAGTCGTGCCCGAATCCGTCAGCTCACCCGGTAGGCGTACGACAACAAGGAGACCGCCCGCTCGTGCACCACGGACGGACCACCGCTCGGCCCACCCGCCGACACCGCATCGCCACCGTCGTGACCGGACTCGCCCTCGCCACCGCGATCGGGCTGGTCCCCTCGACCTCCGCTCAGGCCGAGCCCGACATCGGAGATGTCCAGGCTCGGGTCGACAGCCTCTTCCACGAGGCCGAGCAGGCCTCGGAGCGCTACAACGATGCGAAGCTCGAGCTCGCCGAGCTCCACCAGGACCTCGACTCACTCTCCGCGGACCAGAAGCGCCAGGACACGGCGCTGGAGTCGGTCCGCGATCGCCTCGCCGACTCGGTGGTCGACCAGTACGAAGGCAGCGACATCTCGGCCGCAGGAGAGGTGCTCCTCTCCGAGGACTCGAAGTCCTTCCTGTCGCAGCTGACGACGATGGCCGCCTACAGCGACTACCAGGACCAGCTCTTCGACGACTACGCGACGGAGATCGAGGCGCTCGACATCCGCCACGACGCCACCCAGCGGCGTACCGACCAGGTGGCCGCGCTCGAGGAGCGCCTGGCCGCCGAGAAGAAGAAGATCGACGCGAAGCACGCTGAGGCCGAGGGTCTCCTCGACCGGCTCAAGGAGGAAGAGCGCGAGCTCATCTTGTCGCGCGGTGGAGTCCGGGTTCCGTCCGACGTGCCCGTGTCCGGTCGGGCCGCTGCTGCCGTCTCCTACGCCCTGGCCCAGGTGGGCGACTCCTACGTCTACGGCGCCGCCGGACCCAGCTCCTTCGACTGCTCGGGGCTGACCATGTCGTCCTGGGCCCAGGCGGGCGTCGGCCTGCCGCACTCCTCCAGCGCTCAGTACGGATCCGGTGCCCACGTCTCGCTCGACTCACTGCAGCCGGGTGACCTCGTCTTCTACTACAGCCCGATCAGCCACGTCGCGATGTACATCGGCAACGGCATGATCGTGCACGCCGCCAACCCCGGCACCGGTGTCGTCGTCTCCGACATGTACTCCATGCCGGTCGTCGGTGCCGTCCGGCCGGGCTGACGTCCTGGCAGACACGACCCGCACTTCGAAGACCGGTCGCCCACTCTGGTGGGTGGCCGGTCTTTCGCTGTCCCTGCTGGCGGTGGTCGCCGGCGTGGCGTGGTTCGCGACGCGTCCCGAGACCTACGTCGCACCCCGCCCCGATCACGGAGGACTCGAGGTCTCACCCGAGGGGGCCACCGCCGCCCTGGACGACCTGGTGGCGGCGGTGCGGAACGCCGACACCGGCGCGGCCGACGAGCTCGCCGTCCCGGGAGACACCGCTTCGAGTGCTCAGCTGATCGCCCTGGCGAGCAACGCCGGCCTGCTCGACGTCCAGGACTTCACCCTTCGCTACGTCGACGAGGACAGCGGGATCTCACCCGACGGCACCTGGACCGCGGCGGTCGATGCCACCTGGGCCTTCGGTGGCTTCGACGACACTCCGTCGCGCACCGAGGTGCTGGTGACGTTCCGGGTGGACTCGGACGAGGTGGCCCGCGCGCAGATCGTCTCGGTCGGCGGGGGAGATCGCCGGACACCGATCTGGATGGCGGGCCCGGTGACGGTGCGGCGTACCTCGGAGACGCTGGTGCTCGTCGCGGGCTCCCCGAGGAAGATGGCGTCGTACCAGCGGGTGGCGGAGGCGGCGATCCCGCACGTCACGAGCGTGCTGAGCTCGTGGCGGCCGCGGCTGGTGGTGGAGGTCCCCGCCGATCTGGCCGGCCTCGAGTCCGCCCTGGATGTCGAGCCGGGCTCCTATGCCGCGATCGCCGCGGTGACCGCGGCGCCCGACGGGCTGCTGACCCCCGACGCCCCCCTCCACGTCTTCATCAACCCCGAGGTCTTCGACCGCAACAGCGAGCGGGGGGACCGCGTGGTGATGAGCCACGAGGCGACGCACGTGGCCACCCGGGCGCCCCAGAGCCTGGGTCCGAAGTGGCTCATCGAGGGTTTCGCCGACTACGTCGCGCTGCGCGACATCAACCTGCCGATGTCTCGGACAGCGGCGCAGATCATCGAGCAGGTACGACGTCAGGGTGTGCCGCCTTCGCTTCCCGACCAGGACGACTTCAACGGCGCCGAGACGCACCTGGGGGCGGCCTACGAGGCCGCGTGGCTCGCGTGCGTGGTGCTGGCCGAGCATGGCGGCGAGAAGGCGCTGGTGCGCTTCTACGACCAGGCCGGCACCGGCGACCCGCTGGGTCCTCTGCTGCAGGCCGACTTCGGATGGTCCGAGCGCGACCTGGTCGCCGCCTGGCAGCAGCGGCTGGAAGGCCTGGCTGACTAGGTGAGCGAGCCGAGTCGTCGTACCGCCGCCGCGGTCGCCGTGATCGGTGGCCTCGCGTTCGTGGTGCTGGCCTGGTGGTTGGTGCCGTGGGACCCGGTGCCAGGCGCTTCCCTGGAGCCGGTCTCGGCGCGCTCGGTGTTCACCGCTTCGGAGATCCAGCGGGCCGAGGAGTTCTCCCGGTGGGCCCGGGTCTGGAGCTGGAGCTCCCTGGTGATGTCCCTGCTCGTTGCGTGCTGGTTCGGGTTCACCCGGCGCGGGCGCGCGCTCTTCGACCGGCTGCGGGGCCCGTGGTGGCTACAGGTGCTGCAGGCGGTAGCCGTGCTCGCCGTGGCGGGTCGGCTGTTGACCCTCCCGTTCGCGGTTGCCCAGCGAGTGCTCTACCGCGACTACGGCCTCAGCACCCAGGCGTGGTCGGCGTTCGCGGTCGATCTGGTCAAGGGCGAGCTCGTGAACATCGTGGCCACCACCATCGGCCTGGTCGTGGTGATGGCGTGCGCCCGGCGCTGGGAGCGCGCCTGGCCCGCGGTTGCTGGAGCACTCCTGATGGCCCTGGTCGCGGCGGGCTCGTTCGTCTACCCCGTGGTCGTCGAGCCGCTCTTCAACGACTTCACGCCGCTGAAGGCGGAGCCGTTGCGCACCGACATCTTCACGCTGGCCGAAAAGGAAGGCGTGCCGATCGACGACGTCCTGGTGGCCGACGCCTCGCGGCGGACGACGACGCTGAACGCCTACGTGTCCGGTTTCGGTGGCACCCGGAGAGTCGTCGTCTACGACAACCTGGTCGACTCGCTCCCGGAGGATCAGGCGCTCTCGGTGGTTGCCCACGAGCTGGCCCATGCCCGGCACCGTGACGTGGTGACCGGCACCGCCTTGGGGGCGGCCGGCTCGTTGCTGGGCGTTGGCCTGCTGGCTCTGCTCCTGGGGCGGCTGCGGCGGCGCGGCTGGCCTGCGATGGGGGAGCCCCAGGTGGTGCCGGTGCTTCTCGCCATCGTGGCGTTGGCGTCTCTGGCATCTGCGCCCGTACAGAACGGCATCAGCCGGCAGATCGAGACCCGGGCCGATGTCGACGCCCTGGAGGCGACGGGCGACTCCGCGGCGTTCTCGGCCATGCAGCGCACACTCGCGCTCCGCTCCCTGGCGGACCCGACGCCGATGGCGTGGTCACAGTGGTGGTTCGGCAGCCACCCGACCGTGCTCAAGCGAATAGCCCTCGCCGATCGGATGGCCCGCGAGTGAGATCTCAGGCTTTCCGGTCGGCGAGGGCTCTAGTCGCTCGAAACGTCGCTCCCGGAGGAGCGTCCCTCATTTCGAGCTGACGGTGCGAGGTGCCGCTCCCTCAAGAGCACCTCGTACCTGCTGATCATGTGCGGTGCCGCTCCCTCCGCGGCACCGACCATCTTCAGCTGGCGCAGTCTGACGACGTCGGCAGCGCGTTGCTGGCGATGACGTCACAGGTCTTCTCGAACGCGTCCCGGACCACCGGGCCGAGCGCGAACACCGCGACCACGATCAGGGCGGCGATGCCGGCGATGAGCAGTCCGTACTCGACGGCCGAGGCTCCGCGTTCGTCGTTCTTGGTGACCCGAGCCTCGAAGAACTTCATGAGCTTGTCGATCATGGTGCGCTTCTCTCTACGAAGTGGCTGGAACCCGAGTGCGAGGCCCGAGCGCCTCGCCTGAGGGATCAGCTCGCGCAGTTTGGGGCAGTAGCGGAGTTGCCGTCGTTCGACGCGATGGTGTCGCAGGTCTTGTCGAACGCGTCGCGGACGATCGGGCCGAGAGCGAACACGGCGACGACGATCAGGGCGGCGATGCCGGCGATCAGCAGGCCGTACTCAACTGCGGACGCGCCACGCTCTTCGTTCTTGGTGCGGCGGGCCTCGATGAAGCTCATCAGCTTGTCCATCATGATTCGGTTCTCCCTCAGACGGTGTGGATGGTTCCCGAGCACGAGGTACAGGAACCTCATGTGGAAGATCCTCGTCCAGGAGGCACAGGCAGCGAATCGGGAGATCGGCTCGACCGGAGTAGTCATTTCTGACTAGGCCCGGGCTCCGCGAGGCGCGACGAACTACGCCAGCTCGGCCGGCGTCAGATGTCGGCGCTCGTCAGCTGCGGGCGCCGGGGGCGACGCTGGAGAGCAGACCCGTGCGCATGGCGGTGACCAGTGCCTGGGCGCGGTTGACGGCGCCCAGCTTCTGGTAGATCCGGGCGATGTGCGACTTGGCCGTCGACTCGCTGAGGTAGAGCTTCTCGCCGATGGCGGCGGCGCCCAGCCCGTCGGCGAGCAGGAGCAGGACGTCGTGCTCCCGCTCGGTGAGGCGCGACGACTCCGATGCCTGGCGGCGCATCATCGCTCCCACCAGTCCGGCACAGATGAACGAGCGTGGTGAGACGGCCGCATGGCGCGCAGCCTTGACCACCTCCCCAGCGGGCGCGTCCTTGCCGACGAAGCCGGATGCCCCGGCTTCCATGGCCGCGAAGATCTGGTCGTCGCCCGAGTGCATGGTCAGCACGATCAGGCCGACGTTGTCGTGGTGCTTGCGGATCGTGCGCACGATGTCGAGGCCGGTGCCGTCCTGGAGCTGGAGGTCGGCGATGACCACGTCGGGCTTGACCTCCGCGAAGGACGTCAACGCCTCGGCGACGCTGCCGGCCGTGGCTACGACGTCGAGGTCGTCCTCGAGGTCGATCACCGCGCCCAGGCCGTCGCGGATCAGCTCGTGGTCGTCCACCAAGAGGATGCGGATCGCGTTGTCGCTCATCAGGTCACACTTTCTGTCGTCTCATCATTGTGCGCTTGCTCTCGCGGTTCGTCGCCCGAAATGCGTACTTGGACGGCGAGCCCGCCTTGGGGGCTCGTGCCGATGGTCAGCTCGGCATCGATGAGCCGGGCCCGCTCCTGCATGATCTGCAGGCCGTGGGAGTCGCTGCGCGCCTGCTGGAGGCCGCGCCCGTCGTCGGCGATCGTGATCGAAGCAGCCGGCGCGTGGACCTGGCAGTGGACGGTGATCGCCTTCGCCTGGGCGTGCTTGATCGCGTTGTTCATGGCTTCCTGGCTGATCCGATAGAGCTCGGCCTCCACTGCCGGGCGCAGCCGGGTGGTGTGCTCATCGAGAGTGACGTGGATCGGGACGCCGGAGACCTCGCTGAGGTTGCGGGCCACCGAGCTGATCGCCGCGCCCAGGCTCTCGTTCTCGCCGACCCTGGTGCGCAGGCTGAGCACCGACTGACGGACCTCCGCCACCACGTGGCTGATCCGGTCTCGTAGGACGTTGAGCTGCTCGGCCTGTTTGGGGGACGCGGGCTTGGCGGCCACCGCGTCGACGAGGTAGCCGAGCGATGCGATGTCCTGCGCGACACCGTCGTGCATCTCTCGGGCGAGGCGACGTCGCTCGTCGGCGGTCGCGCTGTCGCGGAACTCCGAGAACAGCAGCGCGGTGTCGATCCGCACCGCGTCGGACCTCAGCCGCCTGGTCAGCACGGTGATCTGCTCGGGAAGGTCGATGTGGTCGAGGTCCACCCGGTCGGACAGGACCCCGCCGACGATCGAGCGGTCTCCGACGGGGAAGGCGAAGGCGTTGCCCTCGATCACGGTCACCGTGCCGGCCCAGGCATCGACGGCCAGCGCCTCGCACAGGAGTAGGTCATCGGGTGACTCCGAGGCGCGGCCGATCACCGAGGTGAGGATCTCGCCACGTGGCACATAGAGGGCGATCGCCGAGACCGGCAGCTCGTCTCCGACCGTGCTCAGCATGGCGCCGGCGATGGTGTTGACGTCCAGTCCGGAGCTCAGGCCGCCGGAGATGTCGATCAGCTGGCGGAGCAGGTCCTGGGCGTGGCGGTACGGCGCGAGCTCGTCGTCTTCCGCGACCGCCGTCCTGCTGACGAAGACCGCGATCAGCGCGACTCCCAGACCGGCGATGGTCCAGGCGAAGATCGCCTGGAACTGGTCGTCGGTCGGCCTTCCCGCGAAAATCCACACCACGGGCACGAGGGTGATCAGCTGCGCGGCCAGGGACCGGAAGGCACCAGTCACGCCGTCGTACAGGGCCGCAACGAAGGGCGGCACCGTGAGCGCGATCAACGGCGTGAGGGCGACCTGCTCGCTGTCGATCATGAACGCACAGATCAGGCCGGTGAGGGCCGCCTCCTCGGTGTGCGACAGAGCAGTGCTGATGCGTGGTCGCCAGGCGACCAGCTGGCCGAGGCCCCACACGGCGCCGGTGACCAGGAAGACCACCAGCGAGTCGGTCCAGTCCCGTTCCCTGTCGGCGAACAGCGTGACGCCGATCGCTACCAGCACGAAGCAGCGCGCGGCCCCGGACAGACGAAGTAGTTGCCTCGCACGCATCAGCGGTTAACCGAAACCATCCAGCACGGTGAGCACGGCCGGTCCCATCACGGCCATGAACAGGCACGGCAGGATGCAGAAGATCAGCGGGACCGTGATCTTCACCGGCACCTGCTGGGCCTTGGTCTCGGCGCGCTGGCGGCGCTTGACCCGCATCTCGCCCGACTGCACGCGGAGCACGGTAGCGACGGGGATGCCGAGAATGTCGGCCTGCACCATCGCGCTGACGAAAGACCTGAGCTCGTCGACGCTGGTGCGGTCGGCCATCGCCCGGAGCGCTTCCGCTCGACCCTGGCCGATCTGCATCTCGCGCAGCAGCCGGGAGAACTCCTCGGACAGCGGTCCCTCGGTGTTGCGCGCCACCTGTTGTACGGCGGCGTCGAACCCGAGCCCGGACTCCACGCTGATCGTCATCAGGTCGATGGCGTCGGGGAGGTCGCGCTGCATCTGGTTGGAGCGGTCATAGCCGCGCTGGTAGAGGTAGAGATCGGGCACCATGAAGCCGATCCCGAGCCCGATGAACAGGGCCAGGATCCGCAGCGTCGTCGGCGCTCCGACCAACAGGGCCAGAGCCAGCCCCACCAGGGCAAGGGCGACCGCCCCGATCACCTTGCCGGACAGCACCCGGTCGACGGTCCAGCCGCGTGGGTTGCCGGCGAGGTCGAGCTTGCGCCGGATCCGGTCGGAGGAATCAGCGCCGGAGAGCCGCTTGCCCAGCTTGAGCGCCCGGGCCTGCAAGGGCTCGAGAACGCGCTCGCTGAACGGCCGGTCGAGTTCCTTGGTCAGCTCGGCCGGTGCGCTGCTCATCGCCTCGAGCACGGCGATGGAGCGGCTGACGCCGCCCGCCGGCTGGGCGCCTCCCATGGCCATGACGGCGAGCAGGATGGCGGTAACGACCAGGACCAGGCCCATCACGAAGAGGATTACCACGTCACACCTCCACCTTGACCAGCTTGCTCATCCAGAACACTCCTACCAACAGCCACACAGTCGCACCGATCAGCATCGCGAGTCCACGAACGTCGGTGAAGAGTGGCATCACGTAGTCGCGGTTCGCGAACAGCAGGTAGAAGAGGAATCCCGGCGGCAGGGCCGACAGGACCATGGCCGACATGCGGCCTTCCGCGGACAACGAAGCGACCTGGCGGCGCAGGTACTCGCGCTCACGCATCGTGGCGGCCACGGTGTCGAGGAGCTCGGCGAGGTTGCCACCGACCTGGCGCTGGATGTTGATCGCCATCACCACCCACTCGAAGTCCTTGCTCTCGAACCGCTCGGCAACACCGTCGAGCGCGGTCTCCAGGGGTACGCCCAGCCGCGTCTCGACCAGGACCCGCTTGAACTCCGAGGAGACGGGTTCGGTGCCCTCGCGCACGATCGTGTCCACCGACTGGCTCAGGGACAGGCCGGCCGCGAGCGAGCCGGACATCAGCTGCAGGGTGTCGGGAAGCGCGGCATTGAACTTCTTGCGCCGCCGCGAGCGGCGGAACCCCAGGTAGAACCAGGGTCCGACGGTCCCGAACGCCATGAAGAGCAGGCCGATCACGAGGTTGCCCTGGCCCAGCAGCAGGCCAACGGCTCCGGCGGCCACCACGATCGCGACGTGGACCAGCAGCCACTCCGCCGACTTGAGATCGCTTCCCGCGCCTTCGAGCCGATGGGTGATCCTGGCGTCGAGGCTCTTGTTGCGGCGAAGCATCCCGGCCACGGCCTCCTTGGTCTGGGCGAGTGGATCGCCCTCGCCCTTGGCCGGCCGCTCGTCGTTTGCACCCGTCGAGGTGGTGTACGTCGCCACGCGGTCGACCATGCTCATCGGACGAGCCGGTGCCGGCACGAGCATGGCCAGCAGACCGACGAGGCCGAGCCCGACGGCACCGATCCCGGCGTACATCGCCCAGTCCGGTGGCGACCAGCCCCGCGCTCGGGCGCCGCCCGACTCGGCGACGATGGCGCCCCGGATCGTGGAGTACGCCGTCGCGGTGATGTCCCCGCCTGATGCTGGGAGGGTGACCTCGACCGTGCCCTGGGTGCCGCTCTCGGTGCTGGGCACCTGCGCGGTCACGAGGACCTGGGTGGCCAGCACGTCGGCTTCGGCCGAGAACGTGTCGGCGAGGGTCGCGCTGTCGGCGTTGATCACGCGCCCGTCGCCTGCGGCGGCGAGCTGCTCGAGAGCGCCGACATCGCTGCCCTGCTGCTCGAGGGCCACCACGTCGACCAGCAGGCCGCGCTCGGTGATGGCGTCGATCGCCTCCTGGACCGAGGTGTCGCTCGTGTCGACGCCGTCAGAGACGACCAGCAGCGTCCGCTGTCCGTCGTCGCCGGCCATCACAGCAGCCGCGAGCACGCCGTCGTAGAGCCGGGTCTGGCGGGACAGGGTGAGCTCGTCGATCACGTCGCGAGCGGCGTCGCGGTCCTGGGTCGGCTGGAGCGACTGGGTCACGACGTCGGCGAAGCTGACGATGCCGACCTCCACGTCGTCCGGGACCGCGTCGATGTAGGCGAGGACGGCGTTCTTGGCGGCCTCGAAGCGCGGTCCGCGCATCGACTTGCTGGTGTCGATGGCGAGCACTGCGGTCCGCTTCACGAGCGTCGAGGTGTCGGCTTGGACGGCTTCGGCGTCAGCCTCGGTTCCGTTGATGGTGACCTCGACCCCGTCGAGGTCGACGTCGGCGTCGGGCGGCACCGAGACCAGGATCTGCAGGCCGTCGGCGGTGGGCTCGACGTGCGAGATGGAGCCGTCGGCGGCGACTGCACCACCGGCAGCGCCGACGACGGCGGTGCCCGCGAGCACGGCCGCGGCGAGGAGCGAGCGCAAGGTAACCATCAGATCCGGTCCGTGTGGAAGAGGAGCGGGTCGACGGTCACGTTCGCGTTGGCGAGCTTGTCCAGGAACTTCGGGCGTAGCCCCGTCGAGCGCAGCCGGCCGAGGTTGCGGCCCTCAGCGTCGAAGCCCGCGGTGTTGTCGAACACGAAGATGTCCTGGAGCGTGATCACGTCACCTTCCATGCGTTCGACCTCGGTGATGTGGGTGACCCGCCGGGACCCGTCCTTGAAGCGCGTCTGGTGCACGATCAGGTCAACCGCCGACGCCACCTGCTCGCGGATCGCCCGCACCGGCAGGTCCATGCCGGCCATCAGCACCATCGTCTCCATGCGCGAGAGCGTGTCTCGGGGGCCGTTGGAGTGCAGCGTGCAGATGGAGCCGTCGTGGCCGGTGTTCATTGCCTGCAACATGTCGAGCGCCGAAGCGTCGCGGACCTCACCGACGATGATCCGGTCGGGCCGCATGCGGAGGCTGTTCTTCACCAGGTCGCGGATGGTCACCGCACCCTTGCCCTCGATGTTGGCGGGCCGCGACTCGAGGCGTACGACGTGCTCCTGCTTGAGCTGGAGCTCGGCCGCGTCCTCGATGGTCACGATCCGCTCGTCGTTCGGGATGAACGACGACAGCACGTTGAGCGTTGTGGTCTTGCCGGCGCCGGTGCTGCCCGAGACGATCACGTTGAGGCGACCGCGGATGCAGGCTTCAACGAAGTCGAGCGTCTGCGGGCTCAGGGTGCCGAAGTTGACCATGTCCACCGACGTGAGCGGGTCGGCCGCGAACTTGCGGATCGTCAGCGCCGATCCGTCGACCGCCAACGGCGGCACCACGGCGTTGACCCGGCTGCCATCGGGGAGCCGGGCGTCGACCATCGGGCTCGCCTCGTCGACGCGTCGACCGATGCGCGACACGATCTTGTCGATCGTGCGGCGCAGGTGGGCCTCGTCGGCGAACTGCGCCTGGGCCTGGACCAGCTTGCCGGACTTCTCCAGCCAGATGCTGTCGAACCTGTTGACCATGACCTCGGAGACCTCGACGTCCCGCAGGAACGGCTCGATCGGGCCGTAGCCGAGGATGTCGTCGCTGATGTCCTGGGTGACGCGGGCGCGGTCGCTGTTGCTCAGTGGTCGGTCCTGTGCGGAGAGCACGTCGCCCAGGACGGTGCGCACCTCCTGGTCGAGCTGGTTCTGGTCCATCTCCGCGTCGTACAGGTGCGGGCCGAGCTGCTTGAGCAGCTCGCCGTGGACGCTGGCCTTGAGCTCCTCGATGCGATCGCTCTGCTGGCTGGCCAGGGTCCGGCGGGTCGACGTCGGGTCGGTCGTCTTCACCGGCGGCGCGGCGGCCTTGGTGTAGTTGCTGGCTGACGCGGGCGGCGGGGCCGACACGTCAACCGCGACGTCACCACTCGAGGCTGCGTCGTCGAGGTCGTTGGGCGCGTCGGCGGCATGCTTGCCGGCGGCCTCGTCGCTGGTACGCCGGGCTGCGGCCAGACGATCCGAAAGTGTGCTCATGACGTGGTCACCTGTTCTTCCTGCCGAAACGCCGCTTCTTGCTCTCGACCAACGACTCCTCGGCGTGGTCGAGGAGTGCCGTCACCGGCTCGCCGGCGAGCTTTCCCGCCAGCTGGGCCACCGCTCTGCTGGAGGGGTGGCCGGGGTTGTCCGCGAAGATCGGGGTGCCGGCGTTGGTGGCCGCCGCGATGGCGACGTCCGTGCCGATCTGGATGGCCACCGGCATGCCGAGGATGGTCTCGACCTTGTCGATCGTGATGCCGACCGCATCGTCCGCTCGGTTGAGGAGGAGATGGCGGTGGCCGCGCGAGATGTTCAGGAGGTCGAGCGTCTCCAGGGCGACCTTGACGTTCTTCAGGGTCGGCACGTCGAGGGTCGCCAGGATGATGCACTCGTCGGTC
The DNA here is from genome assembly GCA_963753565.1 of uncultured Actinomycetota bacterium. Classification (GTDB taxonomy): domain Bacteria; phylum Actinomycetota; class Actinomycetes; order Propionibacteriales; family Nocardioidaceae; genus Nocardioides. Next base: position 85,200 of record CAVWCT010000011.1, on the reverse strand, counting down.
TCGTCGAGCGCGGTCAACGTGATGTCGTCGAAGGTCGGAGCGGTGTCGACCACGACGTAGTCGAACTCCTCCTTGAGCGTCTTCAGGATCCGCGAGATGAGCACCGGGGTCACGCGCTCGCGGACGTCCGGGTGAGCCGGTGCGGCGAGCACCATCAGCGAGTCCTTGTGGCGCGTGAGCAGACCGTCGAGCATGGCCTGGTCGACGGAGTCCTCGGATCCGACGGCCTGCTCGATCGAGTGGGTCGGGAACAGCTGCATGGTGATCGCCACGTCCCCGAACGCCAGGTCGAGGTCGATCAGGCAGACCTTGCGCGCGCCCTTCTCGGTGAGGGCCAGCGCGAGGTTGACCGCCATGGTGGTCTTTCCGACTCCGCCCTTGGGGGAGAAAACGGTCACCACCTTGCCGTATTGCACCGCGCCGGCCGGACCGCGCAACGCGACGTGCAGCTGGTGGGCCCGCTGGATCGCCGCGTTGATCGACGTCTGGTCGTTGCCGGCGACGACGTCGCGGGCACCGGCTTTCATCGCGCGGGTCAGGGTCTCGGTGTCGAGGGCGTCGCGGACGAGGACCACGCTCACTGTCGGCCGCGCGATCCGGAGCTCCTCGCAGACGTCGATGGCGGCGTCGAGCAGCAGGTCGGGACCCAGCACCGCGACGTATTCATCGGGGTGCGAGTCGAGCCACGCATGCATCCGGTCGGGCGAGTCGACGCCGTGTGAGCCGGCCGGCAGCGACTGGAGCAGCGAAGCGACCGTAGGGTTGTCAGGTTCGACGAGTACGGGCATCGGGAATCACTCGAAGAGCGCGGGCGCGCTGGTGCCCGTGCTGTTGTCGATCTTGCTGTCGGGCGTGAGCAGGGCGAAGGCGAGCTCGCCGTGGCCTTGCGCGAAGAGCACCTTCTCGACCTGTTCCTGGTCCAGCGACAGCGTGAACAGCGTGCGAGGCAGCTGCTCCACGGTCTGGGCGCCTTCGGTGTCCGTGGTCGTGGTGGTGACCTGAGTGGTCGAGCCGACCGCGATCACTGTCACCCGGTCCAGCAGCAGCCGGGTGGAGTCCTCCGCGGACGCGCCTACCGCGCCGGTGAGGAAGATCGCGACCTCGGAGCCCGGATTGACGAAGCCGGCGACCCGAGCGGTGTCGCTCAGGTTGATCGAGATCGCCATGTTCCCCTTGGGGATCGGCAGGCTGGTGGAGTCGGTCTCGACCTCGGTGGCGCCACCGAACTTGCTGGTGATCAGCTGCTCGCCGGGGTAGATCGTGGTCAGCGCGTTGAGGTCCGTGAAGGCCTCGCCGTCGCTCGTGGCCCCGCTGAGCACCTGGGCCTGCGGCACCGCCTTGAGAGCGATCTTGCCGCTCGCGTAGGCGTCGTTGGCCGGTTCGCCGGCCTCGATCTGCTGCGTCGCGACGAGCACGTCGACCGTGTCGAACTTGTCCTCTGCGCGGTCCTCTGCCCCCCGGACGTACAAGAAGACGAGCACGGCACCTAGTGCGGCGACCATGGCAGCGGCCACCAAAAGTATTCTGCGTCGGTTCATCGATGAACCCTTTACCCTCATGGGCGCACGATGAGCCGTGCGGTCCCTCCCAATACCGAACGGCGCCGCTCCGGTTGCTCCCCAGCTAGAACGGCTCCGGAAGTGACGTTAGCCGCTCGGGCGCGTATCGGTGGGTGGATTCCGGGCTAAATTGGCCGATCGGCAATTTCAATAGCCAGAACGGGCTATTTTCAGATTTCAGATGTAGAGGGCGGCGATCTCGTCGCGGAACTCACGGGTGACGACGTTGCGCTTGAGCTTGAGGCTCGGCGTCAGCTGCCCGCCCTCCTCGGTCCAGTCGCCGGGAAGGATCTGGAACTTGCGGATCGACTCGGCCTTCGACACCGCCTTGTTGGCGTCGTCGACGGCCGTCTCGATCTCGGCGCGGAGGTCCGGATCGTCGACCAGGTCGGCGATGCTGCCCGACATGCCGTTGGCCTCCGCCCACGCCGGGAACGAGTCCTGGTCGATGGTCACCAGGGCGGCGATGAACGGTTGCCGGTCGCCCACGACCATGCACTGGCTGACCAGCGGGTGGGCGCGGAGCCGGTCCTCGAGGACCGCGGGCGCGACGTTCTTGCCGCCGGCGGTCACCAGGATCTCCTTCTTGCGGCCGGTGATCCGGACGAAGCCCTCGTCGTCGACCTCTCCGACGTCGCCGGTGTGGAACCACCCGTCGGCCTCCAGCACTTCGGCGGTCGCCTCGTCGTTGCGCCAGTAGCCGGCGAAGACCTGCCCGCCCCGGAAGAGCAGCTCGCCGTCGTCGGCGATCCGGACCGATGTGCCCTGGATGGGCCGGCCGACGGAGCCGACCTTCTGCGCGTCGGGGAGGTTGACCGTGAGTGCGGCCGTGGTCTCGGTGAGGCCGTAGCCCTCGAGCACGGTCAGCCCGATGCCACGGTAGAAGTGGCCCAGGCGCTCGCCCAGCGGAGCGCCGCCCGAGACGGCGTACTCGCAGGCCCCGCCGAGGGCATCGCGCAGCTTGCCGTAGACGAGGCGGTCGAACACCGCGCGCTGCCCCCGGACCGCCATGGACGGGCGTCCCTTGCCGGAGTCGAGGCCCCGGGAGTAGGCGATGGCGGTCTCCGCGGCGCGGTCGAAGATCTTTCCGCGGCCGTCGGCAGTCGCCCGCTGGGAGGCGGTGTTGAACACCTTCTCGAAGACCCGCGGCACGGCCAGGATGAAGGTCGGCCGGAACTCCTGGAGGTCGGGGAGTAGCGACTTGATGTCGGCACTGTGACCCAGCCGGGTGCGCGACTTGACCGCCCCGACCTGCACGATCCGCGCGAAGACGTGGGCGAGGGGAAGGAAGAGGAGTGTCGAGGCGCCCTCGGTCGTGAAGAGTCGGTCCAGCTCGGACACCGCCACGCCCAGCTCGAACATGAAGTTGCCGTGGGTGAGCTGGCAGCCCTTCGGGCGCCCGGTGGTGCCCGAGGTGTAGATGATCGTGGCGATGTCCTGCGGAGTCGTGGCGGTACGCCGTTGCTCCAGCTCCTCGTCGGAGATCTCGGCCCCGAGGCTGGTCAGCACCTTGACCGCGTTGTCGGTGATCGACCAGACGTGGTTGAGGTCGTCGAGGGTGCCCCGCACCTCGGAGATCCGCGCCATGTGGTCGGCGCCTTCGGCGACAACCGCACGGGCTCCGGAGTCGCGCAGGATCCACTCGATCTGGTCGGCCGACGAGGTTTCGTAGACCGGCACCGTGACCGCGCCGGCGAACCAGATCGCGTAGTCGAGGAGGGTCCACTCGTAGCGGGTCTTGGAGATCAACGCCACCCGGTCGCCGGCCTCGATGCCGGCGGCGATCAGCCCCTTGGCGACCGCGCCGACCTCCTCGAGGAACTGCGCGGCTGTGACGTCCTGCCAGTCCGAGCCGGTGCGACGGCTGAACACGACCGTCCCGGCGGCCTCTCTGGCGTTGGCGACCACATCGTCGGTGAGGTTGCCCGTGCTGGGAATCTCGATCGTCAGCGGCGTGGAGAACTCACGCACTGTTCCTCCTCTAGGACGGCTGGTGGCCGGGTCGGGCTCCGAGGCAGGATAGTGCCGGGAGCCGCCCTCAATCAGGGGTGCCCGATCCGGTAGCCTCCAGCCCGTTATCTCTCCACCGACAGCTTGGGGTTCGTCATGGCCGAGCAGACCGCCTCGTCGATCGTGGTCGACGCGGCTCCGGCCGATGTGATGACCGTCATCGCCGACTTCCCGGCGTACCCCGCCTGGGCCAAGGGTGTGACCACCTCCGACGTGGTCTCGACGCTGCCCGACGGCCGCGCGGAGCAGGTGTTCTTCCGCCTCGATGTCTCGCCGATCAAGGACGAATACACGCTCGAATACGTCTGGGACGGCGACCGGCAGGTCACCTGGACCCTGGTTGAAGGCAAGATGCTGCGCTCGCTCGACGGCGCCTACGTGCTGCGTGACCTCGGCAACGGGTCCACGGAGGTCACCTACCGGCTGGCGCTGGACGTGTCGATCCCGCTGATCGGGATGCTGAAGCGCAAGGGCGAGAAAATCCTCATCGACACCGCGCTGAAGGGGCTCAAGAAGCGCGTCGAGTCGCTCTCCTGAGCGGACCTTCTCTGTTGCGCATCCTCCTGTTCACCGGCAAGGGCGGCGTCGGCAAGTCGACGATCGCCGCCGGCACGGCCGCCCTCGCCGCATCGACCGGACACCGCACCCTGGTCCTCTCCACCGATGCGGCCCACTCGCTGGCAGACGCCTTCGGCGCACCGGTGGGGTCGGACCCGACCGAGGTCGCACCACGGCTCTTCGTCCAGCAGGTCGACGCGCAGCTGCGCTTCGAGCAGTCCTGGGCCGACATCCAGCGCTACCTGCTCTCCGTGCTCGACGTAGCCGGGGTCGACCCGGTTGCGGCAGAGGAGCTGACCGTCATCCCGGGCGCCGAGGAGGTGCTCGCCCTGCTGGAGCTGCGGTTGCACGCGATCTCCGGCGAGTGGGACGTGATCATCGTCGACTGCGCGCCGACCGCCGAGACGCTGCGGCTGCTGGCGCTCCCGGAGGCGCTGGGCTGGTACATGGAGCGGGTACTTCCGATGGAGCGCCGCCTGGTGAAGGCGCTCAAGCCGGTGCTGACCCGCGCGGCCGGCGTACCGATGCCGGGCGACAGCTTCTTCGACGCTCTCGAGCGGCTGCATGCCGAGCTCGACCAGGTGCATGACCTGCTCGCCGGTTCGCAGGCCAGCGTGCGGCTGGTGATGACGCCGGAGACAGTGGTGCTGGCCGAGGCCCGACGCTCCTATACGAGTCTGTCCCTGTTCGGCTACCGCGTCGACGGCGTCGTCGCCAACCGGATCTTCCCGGCCGATGACGCGGACGACTGGCGGGCCGGCTGGGTGATGGCGCAGGACCAGGTGCTGACCGAGGTCGACCAGTCGTTCGCCGGTCTGCCGATCTGGCGCTCGGAGTACCGCTCCTCCGAGCCGGTAGGCGTCGACGCGCTGACCAACCTCGCCAAGGAGCTGTACGACGGAGCCGACCCCCTCGCGGCACCGCGCGGGGCCGGCCCCTACCGGGTGACCCGCACCACCTCGGGCGCCGTACTCCACCTGGCGCTGCCCTTCGTGACCAGCGCTCAGGTGGGTCTCGCCAGGAACGGCGACGAGCTGGTCGTGACCGTGGGGTCGTATCGTCGTCTTCTCACCCTGCCGGCCGGCCTGGCTCGGTTGCAGGTGGCCGGAGCCGGGGTGGACGAGGGCGAGCTGCGGGTTCGGTTCCGCGAGGCCGTGACGACTGCGGCGCAGGAGAGATGACGTGAGCGATCAGGACATGCCGGACGAGCAGGGCCCCCAGGACCCGACGAGCGTCGGCAGCGTGGGCGAAGAGGCCGCGAAGCTGCTCGGCGCCGTCTCCGACTGGGCGCGCGACCAGGGCTCCGACGTCGGACAGGGCCTCGGCGGCCTGGCCGGACACGCGGCGGCGTCGATCCACGAGATCAACGAGCACATCGCCACCGGAAGCGCCGAGTGCACCTACTGCCCGATCTGTCGTGCGGTGCACGCGCTCAGGGACACCAGCCCCGAGGTCCGGGCCCACCTGGTCACGGCGGCGTCGTCGTTCCTCCAGGCCGCCGCCACACTGCTCGCGACGCAGGTGCCAAAGGACGGCTCCGCACGAGCCGGCGGTGTGGAGCGGATCGACCTCGACGACGACAGCGAGGCGTGATGGGACTCTCGTGCGGCATCGACGTCGGCGGCACCAAGATCGCGGGCGCGATCGTCGACGACCAGGGCAAGATCCTCGAGCACCGCAGGGTGGAGTCACCGGCCACCGAGGTCGAGGCGATCGAGGACGCCATCGCCGGCCTGGTTGCCGACCTCCGGTCGCGTCACGACTTCGACCGGGTCGGCCTCGGTGCCGCGGGCTACGTCGACGCCAGCCGGTCCAAGGTGATCTTCGCGCCCAACCTGGCCTGGCGTGACCTTGACCTCAAGTCCGAGCTGGAAGAACGCATCGACCTGCCGGTCACCATCGAGAACGACGCCAACGCGGCCGCGTGGGGCGAGTTCCGGTTCGGGGGCGGCGAGGACGTCGACGACCTGCTGATGGTCACGGTCGGCACCGGCGTCGGTGGCGGCATCGTGCTGGGCGGGGAGCTCCAGCGGGGCGCGTTCGGGTTCGCCGCCGAGATCGGCCACCTGCGCGTCGTACCCGAAGGACGCGACTGCGGGTGTGGCAACCGCGGCTGCTTCGAGCAGTACGCGAGCGGCTCGGCCCTGGTGCGCAACGTGCGCGAGGCGGTCGAGCTCGGATCGCCGGAGGCCGCCGGCGTACTGAAGCGGGCCGGCGGGGATCCGGCGGCCATCTCCGGTCCGCTGGTCACGGCGGCGGCGCAGGAAGGCGACCCGTTCGCGGTCGAGCGGCTGGCGGAGGTGGGCGACTGGCTCGGCCAGGGCGTCGCCTCGCTGGTCACGGTGCTCGACCCGGCCGTGATCGTGGTCGGCGGTGGTGTGAGTGAGGCCGGCGACCTGCTGCTCGAACCGATGCGCGCGTCGTTCGCCGACCACCTGGCCGTGCGCGGATACCGGCCACTCGCGGAGATCCGGCTTGCCCAGCTCGGCAACGAGGCCGGGGTCATCGGCGCGGCCGACCTCGCTCGACGCTGATGTATGTCGGAGTCGACGTCGGCGGCACCAAGGTGCTCGCCGTCGAGACCGACGACGACGGCGCGGTCCTGAGGACAGCCCAGCGCTCGACTCGCGGTGAGGAAGGCACGCCCGACGAGCTCGAGGACGCGCTTACCGACGCCGTCGCCGAAGTGGCCGACGGCCGACCGCTCACGGCGGTCGGTGTCTCCGTGGCCGGATTGGTCGATACCGAAGCCGACCGGGTCCGCTACTGCACCCACCTGCCGTGGCGCGACGACCCGGTCCGGTCCCGACTTGCTGACCGGTGGGGGACGACGGTCGTGCTCGAGAACGACGCCAACTGCGCCGCGGTCGCCGAGCGCGAGCACGGTGCGGCTCACGGCGTCGCATCGTTCCTGCTGGTCACGATCGGCACCGGCATCGGCGGCGCGATCGTGCACGACGGTCGCGTGCTGCGGGGCGCCCAGGGCATGGCAGGAGAGTTCGGCCACATGCGGGTCCAGACCTACGGGCGGCCGTGCGAGTGCGGGCTGACCGGCTGCTGGGAGCAGTACTGCAGCGGCAACGTGCTACCCCGGCTGACGGCTGCGCGAGCGCCCGGATCTCGTCGACGGGCCCGACGTCACCGCCGCCGCGCAGGCCGGTGACCCGGTGGCACGCCGGGCGTTCGAGCAGGTCGGCGAGTGGCTCGGGGTCGGTGTCGCCGGCCTGGTTGCGGCTTTCGACCCGGCCATGGTCGTGATCGGCGGAGGGGTATCCGCCGTGGGTGACCTGCTGCTCGACCCCGCGCGTGAGGCCCTGATCCGTTCGACCTACGCCGCCGGCCATCGACGTCTCCCGCCGCTGGTGCCGGCGATGCTCGGCCCCCAGGCCGGAGCGATCGGCGCGGCCCACCTCGCGCGCCACTCCCAGGCGCGTTAGACGACGGCTCCGTCGTCGTCGGGGTCTCGGGGTCCACGGGGCATCAGCCAGACGAGGTAGAGGAAGCCGCCGACGAACGCCGTGACGAGCGCATAGGCGAGCAGCTGGGGCAGATCGATGTTGAGCACCAGGCAGACCAGCAGCACCGCCGGCGAGCCGAACACGCCCAGCCACGCCATCAGCCGGTCGCGCCGCGGATGCGGGAGCGGCGGTGGTGGCGGGGGGACGAACCGGTCCTCGCTCCAGTCGGAGTCGGGGAACTCGTCGTCCCAGCTGGGCGTCGGCTCCGGCGCGATCGGAGGTCGCGCCCAGGGGTCAGCGCCCGCGTCGGACACCGGCGGGTCGGGCTCGACCTCGGCCCGCTCGCCATAGTTGTCGACGATGGACCGCCAGGCCTCGTCGTCGTCGCGCTGCACCATGTGAGTCTACGGAGCGGTCACACGGGCAATGAACTCGGCGGACTCCTCGAAGATCTGCGGGGCGTCGTTGTCGAGCGTGGCGACGTGGTAGCTCTCGTCGAGGTCCCGCTCGATGATCTCGCTCGAGGAGACCCGGCTGGTGATGATCGGCTGCGACGACCCGTCGACGACGTGGTCCTCGGGAGCGCGGAAGTAGAGCAGCGGAGCGGTCACCTTGGACAGGTCGGCGATCAACGACGGCCAGGCCTGGAAGAACGAGTGGAGCGCCTTCAGCGGAGTGCGGGTGTAGCCGTGCTCGGTCACTCCGGGCTTCTTGATGTCGTCGACGATGCCCGGGAACGACGGCACCACGTGCTTCAGCACGGGCAGGAGCTTGGTGTCGAGCCGCTTGGAGCGCACCACGGGATTGACCACCACGACCCCGGCGACGGCATCGGCCTGGTCGGCGGCGAGTCGGAGCGCCAGCGAGGCGCCCATCGACAGGCCGCCGACGACGACGACATCGTGGGTGGATCGCAGGGTCTCGAAGACCCTCGAGATCTCGGCGTACCAGTCATCCCAGCGCATGGTGTTGAGCTGCTCCCAGGACGTGCCATGGCCGGGTAGCAGCGGCACCTCGACGCCGTACCCGAGCTCACCGATGAGCCGTCCCCACGGCTTGATCGAGGCCGGCGAACCGGTGAAGCCGTGGCTGAGCAGGACGCCGATCCGACGACCGCCGGTCAGCTCGGGACGGGCCGCGACCGACAGCGGCTCGGCGTGCACGTCGATCGTCATGCGCGAGATTGTGCCGCACCGCAAGCAACGGCTCATGGACCGACCACAGTCCTGGTCAGCGATAGGAGGGTTGGGCCTTTGGCACTACGCTGCGCTTGTTGGGTGCGGGTCGGTTTCGGTCTCGGGGAAGGATGCGGCGGTGCTGTACTGGTTCCTCAAGTGGATTGCACTCGGGCCGTTCCTCAAGTTCTTCTTCCGTCCGCAGACGGAGGGCGTCGAGAACGTCCCCGATGAGGGGCCGGCGATCCTCGCCAGCAACCACCTGTCCTACGCCGACTGGCTGTTCATGCCGCTGACCCTGCCGCGGCGGGTGACGTTCGTGGCCAAGGCTGAGTACTTCAACACCCCTGGCATCAAGGGCTGGTTCCAGAAGCAGTTCTTCTCGGGCGTCGGTCAGGTGCCGATCGATCGGTCCGGCGCCTCCGCCGCTGCGGGCGCGTTGAGCGCCGCCAAGCGGATCCTCGACGAGGGAGATCTCTTCGGGATCTACCCCGAGGGCACCCGCTCGCACGACGGCAAGCTCTACCGCGGCAAGACCGGTGTGGCGCGGCTGGCGCTGGAGACGAAGGTGCCGGTGATCCCGGTCGCCGTCGTGGGCACCGACGTGGTGGCCCCTCCTGGCAAGAAGTTCGGCTCGTTCACCCGGCCCGTCGTCCGCTTCGGCAAGCCCCTCGACTTCTCGCGCTACCACGGCATGGAGAACGACCGCTACATCCTGCGCTCGATCACCGACGAGATCATGTACGAGATCATGCGGCTCTCCGGGCAGGAGTACGTCGACATGTACGCCACCCGCGCCAAGGAGGAGTCGAAGAGGCTCGAGTCCGAGGCGAGGGACCAGGCCCAGGAGCTCACGGAGTCGGCGGGCGAGCAGAAGAAGGCGTCCTGATCGACGGGGTGATCGTGGTGCCGCGATGACCATCCACTCCACTCACCCCTTCGCGGATCCCGAGCCGGACCCGATCCGGCGGTTCCGCGGCCGGCTGGGCGGCGCCGTCACCCTCTGGGCGGCGGGCGAGGGAGAGTCGCGGGCCGGCCTGACCATCACCTCCCTGATGGTCGCCAACGGCGAGACCGCAACGATCCTGGCCCTGGTCGACCCCGACTCCGACTTCCTCGCCGCCGTGCGCGAGACCGACAGGTGCGTGGTCCAGGGGCTCTCGTGGAGCGACCGGGACCTCGCCGAGATGTTCGCCGGCACCGCGCCGGCGCCGGGCGGCGCCTTCTCGCACGCGGACTTCGAGCAGACTCCGTGGGGCCCTCGGCTGGCCTCGGCCACGAGCTGGGCCAACGCGGTGCGCGTCGACGAGCATCCCGTGGGCTGGTCGGTGGTGCTGTCCTGTCGGGTCGATGAGGCCGGCGTACGGGAGGAGATCGACCCCGCGCTCGGTCATCGGCGAGGGCGGTTCTTCGCGCTGGGGCCGGACGCGTGACCGGGTCCTACCTGCGTCGACTCGGTATCGACCAGGCGCTGCCGCCCAACCTGGAGTCGCTGCGGTTGATCCACCGCCGCCACCAGGAGCGGGTGCCCTACGAGAACCTCGGCATCATGCTCGGCCCGGCTCCGTCGGTCGACCCGGCGGCGAGCCTGGAGCGGGTCGGATCGGTGGGGCGGGCCGGCTACTGCCTGCACCAGAACGGCACGCTCGAGCTGGTGCTGCGCGACCTGGGATTCGACGTCGAGCGCCGGCACGGCCACGTGTGGACCGACCCCGACTCTCGGGCCGCGCCGGACCTCAACCACCTCGTGCTGGTGGTGTCCGGCCTGCCGACCGACGACAACCCCGGCGGTCGCTGGTGGCCGGACGTCGGCCTGGGCGAGGGGTTCCTCGAACCGCTGCCGCTGGTCGTGGGGGAGTACCACGACGGGCCGTTCACCTACCGCATCGACTCGATCACCGACGACGGGTGGTCCTACACGAACGACCCGAGCGGGTCGTTCACCGGGCTCGAGGTCACCCGGCGGCCGACCGATCCGATGGCCGTGCTCGAGGCGCACACCGTCCTGTCCACTCCTCCCGACGGCAACTTCGCCCGCTTGCTGGTGGTGCAGCGCCGCGACCGGCGGGGGCTGGACACGCTGCGCGGCTGCCTGCACGTGCGGACTGACGCGGCCGGTCGGCACACGACTGACCTGACGACGTACGACCAATGGCGGGCGGCGCTGGTCGCCATCGGCGTCTCGCTCGAGGGGATCAACGACGCCGCCCTCATGGGTCTGTGGGAGCGCTCGTGGAAGAGCCATCAGCACTGGGTCGCGGCTGGGAGGCCATAGTTTGCCTATGTCGAACGACCTGCTCGCCATCGCCGACGAGCTCTACGCGCTGCCACTGGCCGACTTCACGCCGGCGCGGGACGCGAAGGCGAAGGAGCTCAAAGGCACCGACCTGGCCGCCCAGGTGAAGGCGCTGCGGAAGCCGTCGCTGGCCGCGTGGGTGGTCGATCTGCTGGCCCGTCGCGAGGCTGCCCAGGTCGACCAGGTGCTGACCGTCGGCGCCGCGCTGCGCGAGGCGCAGGCGGCTATGTCGGGCGACAGCCTGCGCGAGCTGACCAAGCAGCGGCGGCAGCTGACGGCGGCGGTGACCCAGCAGGCACGATCGCTGGCGGCCGATGCGGGGATCAAGGTGACCCAGGCCGTCGCCGACCAGGTGGAGGCGACGCTGACCGCTGCGATGGTGGACGAGGCCTGTGCGGCGGCCGTGCGCAGCGGGCTGCTCGTAGCCGCGCTGTCGGCGACCGGGGTGGGTGCCGTCGACGTGGCCTCCGCTGTCGCGGTGCCGGAGGCGCTGGGGTTCGTCGCCAGCCCGCGCGATGCCGAGGTGCCGGGGCCGCCCGACCTGCACGTCGTACCCGATCCCGACGGGGACCAGAAGGCACTCGTGACCGCCAAGGAAGCCCTGGCCAGCGCCGACGACGAGGTCGCGAAGGCGCAGACGGGCTACGACACGGCAGCCGACGAGGTCGGCCAGCTCGAGGCGCGGAGCATGCAGATCCAGGCCGAGATAGACGAGCTGAAGCGGAAGGTCACCGACCTGGAGGCGTCCTACGAGGAGGTAGACGACGAGCTCGCCGACGCCGAGGACGTGAAGGCGGAGGCCGAGGAGACCCTGCGAACCGCCACGCAGGCCCGCGAGAAGGCCCAGGCCGCCGTCGACCGCCTGACGCGGTAGTCCCTGACGAAGGGACCCTCACATCGATGTTTCAGGGGTCCGTTCGTCAGGGACTACCGCGACGATCAGATGGAGGCCCAGCCGGCGGAGCGACGTACGGCCTCGGACCAGCGGGCGTGGGCGGCATCGGCGGTGGCACTGTCTTCGGACGGAGTGAACGTCCGGTCGAGCTGCCAGGTGTCGCGGAGCTCGTCGGTGGACGACCAGACCCCGGAGCCGAGGCCGGCGAGGAAGGCGGCGCCGAGAGCGGTGGTCTCGACCAGCTTCGGGCGTTCGACCGGAACGCCGACCTGGTCGGCCTGGATCTGGCAGAGCAGGTCGTTGGCCGACGCACCCCCGTCGACGCGCAGCGAGGACGCCGCGGTGGGCAGGGTCTCGAGGACGTCGCGGACCTCGAAGGCGATCGCCTCGAGGGTGGCGCGGACGATGTGGGCGCGCGTCGTGCCGCGGGTGATGCCGATGATCAGGCCCCGGGCGTGCGGGTCCCAGTGTGGTGCGCCGAGGCCGGTCAGGGCCGGCACGAACACCACCCCCTCACTGTCCTTCACCGTCTTCGCGATCGCCTGCGTCTCCGCGGCTGAGCCGATGATCTGCAGCCCGTCGCGCAGCCACTGCACGGCCGCGCCGGTCACGAAGATCGCGCCCTCGAGCGCATACGTGAGCTCCCCGGACGGTGACCGCCAGGCGGCGGTGGAGAGCAGGCCGGCATCGGAACGGGCCAGGGTGGTGCCGGTGTTGGTGAGGATGAACGACCCCGTGCCGTAGGTGCACTTGGAGTCGCCCTCGTCGAAGCAGGTCTGCCCGAACAGCGCCGACTGCTGGTCGCCGGCGATGCCCGCGATCGGCAGCGACAGGTCGAGGAACGACTTCGGGTCGGTCGTGGCGATCTCACCCCAGTTGGGCACCAGCTCGGGCAACGCGTCGCGGGGTACCCCGAACAGCGAGCACAGCTCGTCGGACCAGTCGCCGGTCGTGAGGTCGAAGAGCAGCGTCCGGGACGCGTTGGAGACATCGGTGACGTGGTAGGTGCCGCGGGTCATCCGCGCGATCAGGTAGGAGTCGACGGTGCCGACGGCGTAGCGGCCGGACTCCACCAGGGCCCACGTGTGCGGCTCGTGCTCGGCCAGCCACATCAGCTTGGTGCCGGAGAAGTAGGGGTCGAGCCGCAGGCCGGTCAGCTCGGCCACGCGGTCCTCGTGCCCTTCGTCGCGCAGGCGCGTGCAGATGTCGGCCGTACGCCGGTCCTGCCACACGATCGCCCTCCGCGGCGAGCCGAGAGTCTCGCGGTCCCAGAGCACGATCGTCTCGCGCTGGTTGGTGATCCCGACCGCCTTCAGCTCCGACGCGTCGTACGCCGACAGCGCGCCGCGGGTGGCCTCCAGCGTGGCCTGCCAGATCTCCTCGGGCGTGTGCTCGACCCAGCCGGGCTGGGGGAAGTGCTGCGCGAACTCCTGGTAGCCCTTGGCCGCGATCTTGCCGTCCTCGGTGACCACGACAGCGGTGACGCCGGTGGTGCCGGCGTCGATGGCCAGGACGCTCACCCGTCGCCCCGCCAGCTGGGGGTCGCCTGCCGGATCTCGTCGACGACCCTGGTGGCCGTCCAGTCTGCCCCGCCGAGGGCCTCGTAGTTGTGCACACCCATCCACTCGCCGAAGCTGCGATGCCCGAGCTCGCGGGCCCGGCCGTCCAGCTCGGCGAGGAGTTCGGGGGTGTCCGCGGTTCGCTCGTCCTCGGGGACCCCCGCGTTGAGCGCGTCATGCAGACCGAGCAACCGCTCCAGCTCGTCGAAGGGGGACGGATGGTCGTCCACGCGCAGGTCGACGGCGATGTCGTCGCGCCCGTCGTAGCCCGCCTCGTCCTTGACCACCAGCAAGGCTGCTGACTGCCGTCCGCGGGCGTCGCCGCCCGCGGTGTCGCCGGCCCGCAGCGCCGCGAGGAGTCGGTGCGCGAGCGGGGCCTCGGGGTCGGATGCGATGAAGGCGGCCTCGGCGGCATCGACGACCTCGGCACCGGTGAGGATGTTGCCCTGGATGGCGTATCCGTCACCGGTCACTCCGCCCGCCCACTCGAGGCAGGCAGCTCCGGTGTGGCTGGCGGCACCGCCGTCGACGTCGACGATGCCGACCTGGCGTTCGTCGCGGCCGTCGTCCTCCTCGAGCAATCGCTGCAGGGCGACCGACGCGGTGGCGCCCTCGTCGAGGTGCGACAGGGCAAGCCCCTTGTAGGCGACATTGGCATAGGCCTGGGTCGCGATGGCCCCCACTTGCGCAACTGCGGCAGGCACTACGGCCCCTACGGCCAGGAACTTGGAGGCAACGGCCACGCCCCAGGACTCTCCGTCATTGGACCGGGCCACGATCGAGAAGGTCATGCGGCGACCCTAGCGAGACCGGGATGGACGGCGCTCGCCACCCGCGCGGCCCGTCGCTAGGCTGAGGAATCGTCTGTGAACGATCCAATTTCGGAGGTCCAATGCGTGTCGGAGTGCTGACCGGTGGCGGCGACTGCCCGGGTCTCAACGCGGTCATCCGCGCGGTGGTGCGCAAGGGGGTCAAGCAGCACGGCTTCGAGTTCATCGGCTACCGCGACGGATGGAGAGGCCCCCTGGAGGGCGTCACCATGGAGCTCGGCGTCCAGCAGTGCCGCGGGATCCTGCCCCGGGGAGGCACCATCCTCGGCTCCTCGCGCACCAACCCGTTCAAGATCGACAACGGGGTCGAGAAGATCAAGGAGAACCTCGCGAACGACGGCGTCGACGCGCTGGTCGCCATCGGCGGCGAGGACACGCTGGGTGTCGCCACCAAGCTCTCCGGTCTCGGCGTCAACGTGGTCGGCGTACCGAAGACGATCGACAACGACCTCTCCGGCACCGACTTCACGTTCGGCTTCGACACGGCCGTCAACATCGCCACCGAGGCCATCGACCGGCTGCACACGACCGCAGAGTCGCACCACCGGGTGCTGGTGGTCGAGGTGATGGGCCGTCACGCCGGCTGGATCGCGCTGCACTCCGGCATCGCCGGCGGCGCCAACATCGTGCTGATCCCCGAGCAGCCGTTCGACATCGATGAGGTCTGCCGGCTGGTCGAGTCCCGCTTCGAGTCCCACTACTCGCCGATCCTCGTCGTCTCCGAGGGCGCGGTGCCGGTGGAAGGTGGCGACATGACCCTGGTGTCGGGGGAGAAGGACGCCTTCGGCCACGTGCGGCTCGGTGGCATCGGCGACCGTCTCGCCAGTGAGATCGAGAGCCGGACCGGCAAGGAAGCGCGAGCGGTCGTGCTGGGCCACATCCAGCGCGGCGGCACCCCGAGTGCCTTCGACCGCTGGCTCGCCACGCGCTTCGGACTGCAGGCGATCGACGCCGTCGCGGAAGGTGACTTCGGCACGATGATGGCGCTGCGGGGGACGCGGATCGACCGGGTGCCACTGATCGAGGGCACCGGCGAGCTGAAGCTGGTCAGCCCCGAGGAGTACGCCGAGGCGCAGGTCTTCTTCGGCTAGCCCACCCGTAGGCGTGGCTGGCAGGCCCCCGGGGTACCCCTGCGACATGGCCACGCAAGCAGAAGAGATCGATGTCAACGGACCGGAGCCCGATCTCAAGCGGGTGATGGGTCCCCGGCTGCTGCTGCTGTTCATCGTCGGCGACATCCTCGGAGCCGGCGTGTACGCCGTGACCGGAGACATGGCCGAGAAGGTCGGCGGCATCGTCTGGCTACCTTTTCTGATCGCCTTCGCCGTAGCCAGCCTCACCGCACTGTCCTACCTCGAGCTGGTCACGAAGTACCCGCAGGCGGCTGGTGCCGCGCTCTACAGCCACAAGGCGTTCGGCATCCACTTCGTCACCTTCCTGGTGGCGTTCGCAGTCATCTGCTCGGGCATCACCAGCGCGTCGACGTCCTCCAACGTGCTGGCTCAGAACCTCACCGCCGGGCTCGTCGCCAACGGCTGGCTCGACTCGGAGCCGTGCACGACCACGATCACGCTGGTGGCGCTTGGCTTCATGGTGCTGCTGGCGCTCATCAACCTCCGTGGGGTGGGCGAGTCGGTGAAGTTCAACGTGATCCTGACCCTGATCGAGGTCACCGCTCTGGCGATCGTGATCGGCGTCGGCCTCTACGTCATGGCGAAGGGCGACGCCGACTTCGGGCGAATCACGACCTTCGAGTCGGCTGACGACAAGGGCATCTTCCTCGCGGTCACGGCCGCGACGTCGATCGCGTTCTTCGCGATGGTGGGGTTCGAGGACTCGGTGAACATGGTCGAGGAGACTGAGGATCCCGAGAAGATCTTCCCGCGCACGATGCTCACCGGCCTGGGGATCGCGGTCATCATCTACATGCTCGTCGCGGTGTCGGTCGTCTCGGTGCTGACCTCCGACCAGATCGCGAAGGCACCAGATGGTGGCGCGTTGCTCGAGGTGGTCAGCGTCGGATCGCCGGACTTCCCGATCGACAAGGTCTTCCCGTTCTTGGCCGTCATCGCTGTGGCGAACACGGCGTTGATCAACATGCTGATGGCGAGCCGGCTGCTCTACGGCCTGGCCAACCAGGACGTGCTGCCTCGGTCGCTCGGGAAGGTGTCGCCCAACAACGCGGGCGCCGTACGTCGGAATCATCTTCTCCACGCTGCTTGCGCTCTGTCTGATCGTCTACGTCGCGAGCCGCTCCGACGACGACGTCACGAACCTCGCGAATGTGACCTCCCTGCTGCTCCTCGGCGTCTTCACGGTTGTCAACGTCGCGTGCCTGGTGCTGCGCCGCGACGGAAGGGAGAGCATCTTCCGGTCGCCCGGCATCACCCCCGTCGTTGCCGCCGCCGCCTGCCTGTTCCTGATGGGCCCATGGGTCGACCGCGACGGCATCGTCTACCAGATCGCGGTCGGGATGCTCGCCGTCGGCGTTGTGCTCTGGGCGCTGACCTGGCTGACCAACCGCGCGATCCGGTCGAAGAAGACCGGCTTCCGCGACATCGATCACCTCGAGGACTGATTCGGAGCGGATCGCCGCAGTCCGCGTACGCTTGACCGGCGACTGTCCTCCCCGACCTTGCGAGCCTGCACGCCCTCGGCCCGGCCCAGCAGCCGACGTACGCCGACCGGGCTGCGGTCGAGGCTGCCGTGGCCCGCCTGCGCACGATGCCGCCGTTGGTCTTCGCCGGTGAGTGCGACGAGCTGAAGGACAAGCTGGCCGCGGTGGCCCGGGGTGAGTCGTTCCTGCTCCAGGGCGGCGACTGCGCCGAGACCTTCGCGGGCGTCACGGCCGACAACGTGCGCAACAAGCTGCGGGTGCTCCTGCAGATGGCGGTGGTGCTCACCTACGCCGCGTCCGTACCCGTCGTGAAGCTCGGCCGCCTCGCCGGCCAGTACGCCAAGCCGCGCAGCTCCGACCTCGAGACCCGCGATGGCGTCACCCTGCCGGCCTACCGCGGCGACGCGGTCAACGGCTACGACTTCACGCCCGAGTCCCGGGTGCACGACCCGCAGCGCCTGGTCGACGTCTACAACTCCTCGGCGGCGACCCTCAACCTGGTCCGCGCCTTCACCACGGGTGGCTACGCCGACCTGCGCCAGGTGCACACCTGGAACACCGACTTCGTGCGTGACTCGGTGGTCGGGCAGCGCTACGAAGCGATGGCCAACGAGATCGACCGCGCGATGTCCTTCATGCAGGCGATCGGCGCCGACCCCGACGAGTTCCACCGGGTCGACTTCCACTCCTCGCACGAGGCGCTGGTGCTCGAGTACGAGCACGCAATGACGCGGGTCGACTCGCGCACCGACCTGCCCTACGACGTCTCGGGCCACTTCGTCTGGATCGGCGAGCGCACCCGCCAGCTCGACAATGCGCACGTGGAGCTGCTCAGCCACATCCGCAACCCGATCGGCGTCAAGCTCGGCCCCAGCACCTCGGCCGACGACGCGCTCGCCCTCGCCGAGAAGCTGAACCCGGACAACGAGCCGGGCCGGCTCACCTTCATCACCCGTTTCGGGGCGGGCAAGATCCGCGATGGCCTGCCCGACCTGGTCGAGAAGGTCACGGCGTCCGGCGTCTCTGTGGCATGGGTCTGCGACCCCATGCACGGCAACACCTTCGAAGCCAGCTCCGGCTACAAGACGCGCCGCTTCGACGACGTGATCGAAGAAGTGCAGGGGTTCTTCGACGTGCACCACGCCCTGGGCACCTGGCCCGGCGGCATCCACGTCGAGCTCACCGGTGACGACGTCACGGAGTGTGTCGGCGGCGGCGAGGAGCTGCTCGAGGTCGACCTGGGCAACCGCTACGAGTCCGTGTGCGACCCGCGCCTCAACCGTGTGCAGTCGCTCGAGCTGGCGTTCCTGGTCGCGGAGATGCTCCGCCGAGCCTAGGCTCGCCGCATGATCTCTCGTCTCGCGGGCGCGGCACTGCTGGCCTGCGGCCTCACCCTCGCTCCGGTGCTGCCCACCGGTGCCGCATCGGCCGGCGGCGGTGCCACGGTCAACGTCGTCAACATGAGCTTCGCGGCAGCGACCGTGACGGTGCCGGTTGGTGGCACGGTCACCTGGCAGTTCCAGGACATGATGACCCACGACGCCACGTCGACCCAGGGATTCTGGGCCTCCGGGCCGAGGTCGAGCGGCAGCTCGTACGCCTTCACGTTCGCCTCGGCCGGCTCCTACTCCTACCTGTGCACGATCCACCCCTCGATGAGGGGCGTGGTCAGGGTGCCGGTGAGCGCGACGGGATCGCCCGGAGCGGGCTGGAACCTGCGCTGGGCGACCACGGCCGGCTCCGGCGGGACGACGTACGACGTCCAGATCCGCAAGCCCGGGTCGAAGGCATGGAAGGCCCTCAAGACCGACACCCCGCGCCCGACGGCCAAGTTCAACCCCAGCACGGCCGGCAAGTACGCCGTACGCGCACGTACGACCGACGGGCCGACCTCGGCCTGGTCACCGGTGAGGTCCCTGAAGATCACGTGATCGACCTGCGCAGCGACACCGTCAGCCGGCCGACGGAGGGGATGCGCCAGGCCATGGCGCGGGCCGAGGTGGGCGACGACGTCTACAGCGAGGACCCGACCACCCTCGCACTCGAGGAACGCGTGGCCGGCCTGTTCGGGCACGAAGCGGCGCTCTTCACGCCAACCGGCTCGATGGCCAACCTGCTCGCGGTTCGGTCTCTGGTCGCCCCGGGCCAGGAGGTGCTGTGCGAGGCGAGCGCCCACATCGCCCGGGCCGAGCTCGGAGCGCACGGAGCCTTCTCGGGCCTGACCATGCGCACCTGGATCGACGCCTCGGGTCAGATCGACCTCCCCGTGATCCAACGCCTGTTCGCCCCGGAGCTGGGTCCGTTCTTCGTGCGCACCGCAGCGATCTCCGTCGAGAACACCCACAACTTCGCCGGCGGCGCGGTGCTGCCCCTTCGCGATCTGCAGGACCTGCGTGAGTTCGCCGTCGGGTCTGGTGCGGCCATCCACCTCGACGGTGCCCGGATCTGGAACGCACACGTCGCCACCGGCACCCCGCTGGTCGAGTACGGCGTCATCGCCGACGTCATGGCGGTCTGCCTCTCCAAGGGCCTCGGCGCCCCGGTCGGCTCCCTGCTCGTCGGCAGCCGCGACACCGTGACCGAGGCCCGGGTGTGGCGCAAGCGGATGGGCGGCGGGATGCGCCAGGTCGGCATCCTGGCCGCAGCCGGCCTCTACGCTCTCGACCACCACGTCGAGCGGCTGGCCGACGACCACGCCAATGCTCGGCTCCTGGCCGAGGCATGTGGGGTAGACCCGGCCACGGTGGCCACCAACATCGTCATCGTCGAGCGCCCCGATGCGTCCGACTTCGTGGCCCGCGCCAAGGGCGCAGGAGTCCTCGTCGCCACGGTCGGGCCGACCGTGGTCCGCCTGGTCACGCACCTCGATGTCTCGCGCGCCGACGCCGAGAAGGCGGCCGCGGTGCTGGCTGGGCTCTAGCTCAGTCCGGTTCGCCCACCAGCGACACGTCGCTGATCGCGGTGTAGTTGCGGGCGGAGCGGCCGCGACCGGGTTCGCTCACCTCCAGCAGTCGAAGAGTCACCGTGGTCGTCGTGACCGGCTTGATGGGGAGCAGCTGCAGGTCCCGGGTGGAGTCGAGGACTTGTTCGACGGAGCTGCCGTCGTCGAAGACCCACTCGACGTCGAGCACACGGCGGTTGCCGGTGTACCAGTCGAGGTCGCCAGAGGTTTTGGCGTAGCCGTTGATCAGGCCGACCTCCGTGAGCTGGACGGGCTCGCGGAAGGAGAAGACGATCTCGTCGTCGGCGCCACTGCCGGGCATCCGCCAGCACGTCGCTGGCACGCCGTCGATCAGGTTCGCGGCTTCGTAGCGCACCTGGTTGCCGGACACGTCCACGTTGGGCGGAGCGGTGTCGGGTACGACGACGGCGGCGTACCTGGCGAGGTCGATCGGTCCCTCGCTCGACGATGCGTCGTCGCTGGGCTTGGGCAGCTTGGGTGGCTTGGTGGAGGCGGCCGGTGAGGTCGGTTCGGTCGTCGTGGTGTCGCGGGTGTCGCCTCGGTCGCTGGCGGTGTCCTGGTCGCCGTCATCGCCCAGCAGGAGCAGCGCGCCGATCATCGCGAACAGGAGCAGGGCGACGCCACCGACGGCCCACGGCAGCCACCCGCTCGGCGACCGACGAGGTGGGCGTGGTGCGGGACGGGGCGACGACGGCAGCACTGGGGACGCCTCAACGGGCGGCGGCGGGGCGTACGTCGGTGGCGGGTCGGCAACGTCATCGGCGAACAGCGGATAGCGGGCCTGGGGCGGCGGCTCGACGGCGGGTGGCGGCAGGGTCGGCGGTCCCGACGGCTCTGGCTCGTGGTCGACGCGCATCCCGCAGTTGGTGCAGAACCGGCCGACGCCCAGCTGGTGCCCGCAGTTCGCGCACACCTCCATGTCGATCCTCCGCGCATCCTCGGCTGTGTCGCGGACACATTAGACGACCCTGGGCACCAGCTCACCCCGCGGAGATCGTCAGACGGCGAGATGCTGGACTTCGCCCTCGGGCTTGCGTTGGGGTCGGAGCTCGACGACGAGCATGGCCGCCAGCACCATCGCGCCACCGGCGAGCATCCGGCCGGTCAACAGCTCGCCACCGAGCAGCACCGCGAAGAACGCCGCGAACACCGGCTCCATGCTCATCACGAGCGCGCTGCGGGTGGGGGAGAGGCGTGCCTGGGCCCAGGTCTGGGCGAACATCGCGAGGGCCCCGGCGACGAGCGCCATGTAGACGACGGAGACCCAGTCGGAGCCCCGGTCCGGCAGCACGATCCCGTCCGGCGCCGTAGCGACGAGACACACGACGGAGATGACCATGATCTGCAGGATCGACATGCCGAGTGCCTCGCCCGGTCGCGACCAGGCGCCGAGGCCCACGATGTGCAGGGCGTAGAGCAGGGCGGCGACCAGGGTGATCGCCTCGCCGTAGCCGACCGAGAAGCCGTCGAGCGTGAGAACGCCCAGGCCGGCGGTCGCGAGAAGGACCGCGCCCCAGGTGAGGCGGGTGATCCGTGTGCGCAGGATGACGGCGGCGAACAAGGGTGTGGCGACGACGTACAGCCCGGTGACGAAGCCGGAAACGCTCGCCGGCGTGTGCGCCAGGCCGGCCGTCTGCAGGATCTGCGCGACGCCGTACAGGCCACCGAGCACGACAGCGTGCCGTCGTGACTCACGGGAGAGTCTGCCCAGAGCCTTGGGGGCGACCAGCACCATCGCCACGCTGGCGATCGCGAACCGCAGCGACTTGTAGGGGTCGGAGATCCGGTGCACGTCGGCGACGCCGCGCAAAGTGCGCAGGTTGAGGTGGTGGAAGGACTCGACATCGCCGACCAGGCCGATGATCGTGCGGAGCACTCCCTTGGAGACGAAGGCCTCGCCGCCGACACCCTCGACCTTGGCAACGACGTTGGCGATGTCTTCGTCGGTGGCGTCCGGTGACATGACCACGACCATGGGCGGACTGTAACGCCGGTCACGGGCGCGGCCGGCGCGTTACTCAGACGGCGAGATGCTGGACTTCGCCCTCGGGCTTGCGTTGGGGCCGGAGCTCCACGACGAGCATCGCCGCCAGCACCATCGCCCCGCCGGTGAGCATCCGCCCGGTCAACAGCTCACCACCGAGCAGGACCGCGAAGAACGCAGCGAAGACCGGCTCCATGCTCATCACGATCGCGCTGCGGGTAGGGGAGAGGCGGGCCTGGGCCCAGGTCTGGGCGAACATCGCGAGCGCGCCGGCGACGAGCGCCATGTAGACCACGGACAGCCAGTCGGCACCCCTGTCCGGCAGCACGATCCCGTCGGGGACCGTCGCCACGAGACACACAACGGAGATCACCATGATCTGGAGGATCGACATGCCTAGTGCCTCACCGGGCTTCGACCACGCGCCAAGGCCCACGATGTGCAGGGCGTAGAGCAGGGCGGCGACGAACGTGATCGCCTCGCCGTAGCCGATCGAGAAGCCGTCCAGCGTCAGCACCCCGAGCCCGGCGGTGGCCAGCAGCACCGCGCCCCAGGTGAGCCAGGTGATCCGGGTGTGCAGGATGACCGCCGCGAACAGGGGAGTGGCGACGACGTAGAGCCCGGTGACGAAGCCGGAAACGCTGGCCGGTGTGTGCGCCAGTCCGGCCGTCTGCAGGATCTGCGCGACGCCGTACAGACCGCCGAGCACGACCGCGTGCCGGCGCGACTCGCGGGAGAGCCGGCCCAGCGCGCGCGGCGCGACCAGCACCATCGCCACGCTGGCGATCGCGAAGCGCACGGCCAGGAAGTCGAGCGTCGGCACCCGGTCGAGCAGGTCCTTGATCAGGAAGAACGTGCTGCCCCAGGTGGCGGTCATCGCCAGCAGCGCAGCGGTCGCGAGCAGCGTCGTTCGCCGGCTCAGCCGCCGGCAGGTCAGACAAGGTAGATCGTGATGGTGCTGCCCGTGGGTGCGAGGTCTCCGCTGCCCGGATCCTGGCTCAGCACGTAGTTGAGCCCGATGTAGTTGTCGCTCTCTCGTACGTTGACCTCGAAGCCAGCGTCCTCGAGCTCGTCGATGGCGGCATCGACACCGGAGCCGACGACGCCCGGGACCTCGATCAGATCGGGTCCCTTCGAGACCGTGATCTGCACTTCCTGACCACGGAAGAGGGTGCCGGAGTCGGGCGAGTAGGAGATCACGTCGCCCGAGTCGATCGTGTCGCTGAACTCCTCGGCCACGATCGTGCCGACCAGCCCACGGTCCTGGAGGACGAGGACCATCCGGTCGGCGTTCTTGCCGACCCAGTTCTCACCGACCTTGATCGGCCGGCGGCCCTTGCTGATGATCAGGTCGACCGAGGCGCCGGGGCGCAGGATGGTGCCCGCCTTCGGCACGCTGCCGATCACGATGCCCTCCTCGATGGTCTCGGAGTAGCGGCCGATCGACTCGTCGAAGGAGAGCTTGAGCTTGAGCAGCTCGTCCTGGGCCCGGTCCTCGCTCATCCCCTTGACCTTCGGCACCTTGTAGCGCTCGGCGCCCAACGACATGACCACGGTCACCGTGCCGTCGTCGAGGATCCGTGAGCCCGCGGCGGGGTCGGTCTCGATGACCTGGCCCTTCGGGCACGGTCTCGGAGTACGCCGGGTCGGCATAGTCGACTCCTAGGCCCGCGGCTTCGAGCTTCTGCTCGGCTTCGGCCTGGGTCATCAGGATCACGCCGGGGGTCGTGGTGTAGCGGGCCCAGCCGAGCCAGTAGGCGCCGAGGCCGCCGCCGACCGCGAGCACGAGCGCGAGGATCAGCAGCAGCGGGCCGCGCTTCGAGCGTCGGGGACGCGACGGTGGTGGCCCGGTCGGGCGCGCGTTGGGTGGTGGCCCGGTAGGCGGCGGCTTGGCGGCGGGGTACGTCGAGGTCTGCTCGGTGTCCTGCCAGAGCTGTTGCGCGGGCGGGGGCGGAGGGGGCGGCGCCAGCAAGGCGGCCATCTCCTCCTCGTCCCAGGTGTCCGGCGCGGTGTCGCCGGGCCGTCTGGTGTCACTGCCGGAGAGCAGCATCGGCGCCAGATCCTGGGTGAGCTCGGGGTCGTGGCGGACGCCGTCGGCAAGCGCGTGGCTGACGCGGTGGACCTGGTGGAGCAGCACGCCCGCGTCGGCGGGGCGCAGGCTCCGGTCGCGCGCGGTCGCCCGAGCCACCAGGGCGTCGACGTAGTCGGGCAGGTCGGGTGCGAGCTCCGACGGCGGCGGTACGTCGTTGTGCACGTGCTTGTAGGCGACCTGGATCGGGGTCTCGCCCTCGTGCGGCTTCTTGCCGGTCAGCAGCTCGTAGAGGAGTACGCCGGCGGCGTAGACGTCGGCGCGGGCGTCGGCGCGGCCCTCGACCACCAGCTCGGGCGCGAGGTAGGAGACGGTGCCGATCAGCACGCCCTTGGTGACCGTGTGCTGGGTGTCGGCGCTGATCGCCTTGGCGAGGCCGAAGTCCGCGACCTTGATCCGGCCGTCGTCGGCGATCAGAACGTTCTCGGGCTTCACGTCGCGGTGGATCAGCCCCGCCCGGTGGGCCGACGCGAGCGCGGAGAGCACCGGCTCCATCAGCGCCAGCGCCCGCGAGGGCGGCATCGGGCTCTCCTTGGTGATGGTGTCGCGCAGGGTGTGCCCGGTGATCAGCTCCATGGCCAGGAAGACGGTGCCGGCGTCGTCGCCCTGGTCGTAGACCGCGACCACGTTGGGGTGGGAGAGCCGGGCGGCGGCGCGGGCCTCGCGGACGAACCGCGCCGCGAACTCGTCGTCGTCACCGAGGCCGGCGTGCATCACCTTGATCGCCACGGTGCGGTCGAGCCGGATGTCGGTGGCTTCGTAGACGCTGGCCATGCCGCCGCGGGCGATCCGGCTGAGGATCTGGTAGCGAGCGTCGAGCAGGCGCCCGATCAAGGGGTCGCCGGGAGCGCCGTTGCCACCCACGGGGGCGCGACCATCTGGCTGCACAGCGACCCTCCTGCTCCGGACGGGGAAGGATCCGGAACCCCAATCGTACGGTCGCCGCGGTCCGGGTAAGCGTCCAGGCCGCACCCGGCGTGGCGCGGCGTGTGGCACCACCGGGCAAGATGGGGCCATGTCCGAGACTCGACTTGCCGACGCGGACCTGGCCGCCCTGGTGCCCGACTGGATCGACTGGGCGGCCGCCGCCCAGCAGCTGGAGGTCACCGTGGCCAAGGTGCGCACGATGATCCGCGACCACGAGCTGGCCGCCGCGGTCCCGAAAGAGGGCGCCGGGCAGCAGGTGCCGGCCGACCTGATCCAGGACGGGCTGCCGGTCAAGGGACTGCCGGGTCTGCTGACGGTGATGCACGACAACGGCTACGACGACCGCGAGTGCATCGCCTGGCTGTTCCTCGACCAGGATCTGCCGGGGCGCCCGATCGACGCCCTCCGCGAAAACCGCGGCGCCGAGGTCAAGCGGCGCGCGCAGGCGATGGCGATATAAGGGCGATCTAGGGCCGATCTAACCGGTGCGCTGAGTCGCGGCCGTCGCCAACCCGCGGAGTACGCCGCTGGCGTGCGGGTCGACGCCGGCCTCGTCGAGCGCCGCGACGGCCTTCTCGGCAAGCTGGGTGATCACCGCCTCGACCTGGGCGTGGGCGCCCGACCGGTCGATGATCCCGCGCAGGTCCTCGACCTCATCGGGCCGCAGCGGGCGGCCGAGCGCGTGGTCGAGCCGCTTCGCCTCGTCGGTGGGGGCGGCGTCCAGGGCCAGCGCGACGAGCACGGTGCGCTTGCCCTCGACCAGGTCGTCGCCGGCGGGCTTGCCGGTCACCTCCGGGTCGCCGTAGACGCCGAGCAGGTCGTCGCGGAGCTGGAACGCCTCGCCCAGCGGCAGGCCGAAATGCGAGAGCGCCGCCAGCAAGTCGGGGCCGCCGCCGGCGAGTGCGGCGCCGATCTGAAGCGGGCGCTCGATGGAGTACTTCGCGGACTTGTAGCGCAGCACGGTCATCGCCGCATCGACGTCGGCCCTGCCGCGGGCCTGCACGGACACGTCGAGGAACTGGCCGGCGATCACCTCCGAGCGGCAGAGCGCGAACAGCTCGTGGGCGGGCGCGACCCGGTCCTGCGGCAGGCCGCACCGGCCGAGCAGCTCATCGGCCCAGCCGAGCAGGAGGTCGCCGAGCAGGATCGCCCCGGCGGCGCCGTACTGCTCCGGGTTGCCTCGCCATCCGCGCTCGCGGTGCTCGGCCTCGAGCGCGCGGTGCGCCGCAGGGTGCCCGCGGCGGGTGTCGGAGGCATCCATGTAGTCGTCGTGGACCAGCGCGCTTGCGTGCAGCAGCTCCAGGGCGGCACACGCGCGGATCAGGGCGACCGGGTCGGCCGGGGCCGGGTCGACCGCGTGGTAGCCCCACCAGCAGAACGCGGCCCGGAAGCGCTTGCCGCCGGAGACGGCGAGGCGCGCCGCCTCGACGAGGCGGGCGGCGTCGTCGCCCAGGGCGGCCAGTCGCTCGGCCTGCTCGGCGAGGAAACCGTCGATCGCAGCCTGGAGGTCGTCGCGGAACGACGCCTCGTCCCAACCGGTTTCCCTCGCCACGCCGACGAGACTACTGAGTGGACTTCGGCCACAAGGACGCGGCGCCGTACCTAGACTTCGCGCCATGACTGACGCCACGACCGACCCGACTCAGGAGCCGGTCAAGAGCATCGGCCGAGCTCCTGCGCGCAGGCGGCCGGTCCTTCTCCTTCGAGTTCTTCCCGCCCAAGGACGACGAGGGCGAGCGGATCCTGTGGAAGTCGATCAGCGAGCTCGAGCCGCTGCGGCCGACGTTCGTCTCCGTGACCTACGGCGCCGGCGGGGCGACCCGCGACCGGACCGTGGCGATCACCGGGCGGATCGCCAAGGAGACCTCGATGGTGCCGATGGCGCACCTGACCTGCGTCGGCCACACCACCGAGGAGATCCGCGGCATCCTCGACCAGCTGGCTGCTGCCGGCGTACGCAACGTGCTCGCCCTGCGTGGCGACCCGGTCGGTGGGCCAGGCACGCCGCTGGCAGAGCACCGAAGGCGGTCTCGAGTACGCCTACGAGCTCGTGGAGTTCATCAAGTCGACGACCGACGCCGTGGTCGGAGTGGCGGCGTTCCCCGAGGGACACCGTGACGCGGCGAGCCTCGACGACGACGCGCTGGCCATGAAGGCGAAGTACGACGCCGGCGCCGAGTTCGCGGTCACCGAGATGGTGCTGCGGGCGAGCGACTACTTCGGGCTGGTCGAGCGGTCGCGCGCCATCGGCGTGGACTTCCCGATCGTGCCGGGCATCATGCCGATCCTCAACTACAGCTCGATGCGACGCATGGTCGAGCTCTCCGGCCGCGAGATGCCGGAGGAGGTGCTGGCGCGGATCGAGCCGCTGCGCGAGGACCCCGACGCCCTGCGCGCCGAGGGCATCAAGATCGCGACCGAGCTCTGCGACGCGCTGCTCG
This sequence comes from uncultured Actinomycetota bacterium, assembly GCA_963753565.1. Classification (GTDB taxonomy): domain Bacteria; phylum Actinomycetota; class Actinomycetes; order Propionibacteriales; family Nocardioidaceae; genus Nocardioides. The sequence goes on along the minus strand of CAVWCT010000011.1, from coordinate 57,840 downwards.
CTGGCGGCGCTCCCGGCCTGCACTTCTACACGCTCAACCGCTCCAAGGCGACGCGAGAGATCTTCGGAGCTCTGCAGATTCCCGCCTGACCGGCTACCGTTCCCGGACATGCGCACGATCACCGTGGCCGGCCACGGCACTGCCTACGCCAGCCCCGACACCGCCGAGGTCCGCGTGGCCGCGGTGCATCGCGACTCCGGTCTGAGTGAGGCCCTGGCGGGTGCAGAGTCGGCGCGCGAGGGCGTGGTGTCGACCGCACGACGCTACGTCGAGCGCTCCCGGGTCGCGTCCACCAACCTCAGCGTCTGGCCGGCCAACGACCACGAGGGCCGACCGGCCGGCTACGAGGCCAGGCACTCCCTGACCATCCGTGCACCGACCTCGCGGAGGCCGGGGCACTGGTGACGGCACTGGCCGCCGACGTCGGCCACCGCCTCCAGGTGGAGAGCGTTTCCCTGGTCGTGGCCGACACCACGGAGGCTTCGCGGATCGCCCGCGAGCGCGCCTTCGCGGACGCGCAGGCCCGCGGCGAGCACCTGGCCGGGTTGGCTGGCGCCGCACTCGGCGAAGTACAGGCGATTTCGGATGGCGCCGGCGTTCAGAACCAGATCTTCGATATGGCGCAAAGTGAGGGCGCGTTCAAGTCACGGCTCACTCTCGAACCCGGCGAGACCGCCATCTCCGCCTCTCTCACCGTCGTCTTCGAGCTCGCCGTCCGCGGGCTAGTCCCTGACGAAATCGCGGGTCAGGCAGGGCCGACGAGCTGGGCGACCAGAGCGGCAGAGAGGCCCACGAAGGGGAGGCCGGATCCGGGGGTGGTGTGGGCGCCGGCGGCGTACACGCCCCCGATCGGGGTGGTCGGGCCGAGCCGGTGGCGGACGGTGCCGCGGCCCTGCCACAGCACGCCCATCGGCGAGCCGCCCCAGTGCTCGACCAGGTCGCGGGGCGACAGGTCGATCCGGGCCACGACCTGGTCCCTGATGTCGATCTTCTGCCGGGCCAGCGCCCGGAGCATGTCCTCGGCCAGCTTGCCGCGGCCGTGGATCGTCCAGGCCGCGTGTCCCTCCGGAGCGATCCCGCCGGTGTGGATCACCAGCGTCGGGTCGCCGTGCAGCACCAGCTCGGCCGGCAGGTCCGGCACCTCGCCCTCGAGGCCGAGGTGCGCGATGACGGGCGGTATCGCCGGCATCGTCCGCTCGACGTACGCCGCCAGGGCGGGCAGGCGTCGCGGGTCGATCGCGCACACCACGACGTCGGCGGCGTGGTCGCCGCTCGGTCGTCACGGCGCGACCCTCCCCGTCGCGGACGACCAGGTCGCGGGCCTCGACGTCCTTGACCACGGTGACGCCGCGAGTGGCCAGCCGTGCCTCGAGCGCCGCGGTCAGGCCGGCCATGCCGCCCGCCGAGGCCGGCACCCGCCAGGCGCCGAAGCTCTGCTCGAGGTAGGCGCGCAGGCCGTTCCAGGCAGGCACGTTGCGCAGCTCGTGACCCTCGGCGACGAAGGGGTGCGCGGCGACCATGAACAGCCGGTCGTCGCGGAAGGTCCGGCGCAGGCGCTTGTGCAGCATCTCCCGACTGTCCAGCCGGGCCGCCACCTCCTTGGGCAGGGCGTCCGGTGTCCAGGGCTCCTCGAAGTAGTGGCGACGCAGCACCTCCCAGTCGTCGGCGAACGAGTCGACGTAGTCGACCCACTGCTGGCCGAGCCCCTTGCCCATCTCCTCGAACGCCGCGAGCTGAGCCGCCCGCGAGCCGCCGGTGATCCGGACCGAGGTGCTGTCCTCGAACCTGTGCTCGCGGAGCGGATCGAGCGGCTCCAGCTCGGCGCCGAGCTCGGCCTCGAGCGGCCGACCCGACTTGCGGAAGAGGTCGCGGACGACCGCCGGCACCAGCATGGAGGTGGGCCCGGCGTCCCAGATGAAGCCGTTCTCGCTCGACCGGCGACATCGCACCGCCGAGCCGGGCGACCGCTCGAGAAGCGTCACCTCGTGCCCGAGCTTGGCCAGCCGCGCGGCCGCGGCCATCCCGCCGAAACCGCCACCGACCACCACGACCCGCGCCATGGGCGGCAACCCTAGTGGGGTCTAGCGGCGCACGTCGGCACCGGCCTCCAGCTTGCCGAGCTGGCCCCGTGGTCGCGGTCCAGCAGCTCGGCGAGCGCGAGGTTGATCCCCGCCAGCCGCTCGCCCCGGCGGAGCGCGGCGCACGGGTCGACCTTGGCGAAGAACCCGTTGGGGGTGTCGCCGGCGAACAGGGTGTTACCGGTCTCGACCTCGGACCGCTCCATCCGTTGACCGTCGTAGGAGACGGGGTAGGTGACGGTGCCGCCGAGAGTCATGCCCTGTCCGATCGCGGCCACCCTGCCCACCCGCTCGGCATCCATCAGCGGCACCACCGTCTCCAGGTCGGCGGCGGTGAGACCGACGTCCTCTCCCGACACGAGCGCGGCCTGCAGCAGGGTGAAGAAGCGTCGGTCGATGTCGCACACGACGGCGGCACCACCGGACATCCGGCGCGTTCAGCTCGGTGGGCCGGAAGCCCTCGGCGGTCAGCACACCGTCGATGCCGAAGGCGCCCCGGTAGCCGAAGGCGGCCGAGAGATGGTCACCCACGCGTCGGGCCGCTGCGCGCATCTCCTCCCGGTCGACGTCGGGCGGGTCCCAGAGGGTGCCGAGCCCGGCGTAGACGAACTGTCGTCGCACCACGTCGCGCAGGCTCACGATCTCCAGCGGGCGGAAGACGGCGGTCCCATCGGGCACGACGTAGCCATGGATCGAGCACGGCACCCCGTCGAGGAACGGCATCACCCGGATCCGGTCGCAGCGCGGCTTGAAGAACCAGGCGGCCGTGCGCTGGTCGTCCTCGTCGACGATCCAGCGCACGTAGTTGCCGCCGCCGTTGACCCCGTCGCGGGCGTCGCCCGACCAGACCGCACCCAGTGGGCCGGACAGCTCGGCGGTCGCCTCGGCGAGAGCGGCCTCCTCGTTGGGCACGACGCGGTACGGCGCCCGGGCCACTCCTGCCGCGTCCCAGATCCCGTCGGCGAGCATCTTGTCCTCGAGGGCCAGGAACGCCGCCGGGCGACCGAACGCGACCGGCCGGCCGTCGATCGGCTGGTCGGTGGTGACGAACGGCGACGCGAACCAGACCCCGCGCCGGTCCGGGTCGCAGGCGTCGATGGCGGCGGTGGCGAGCGGCGGCAGATGGCGGGCGATTCGGTCCTGCTGCCGCACCTCGTCGGTCATCGTGGACGCGGGCGGCGGCACGATCTGGACCACCTCGCAGTCGCTGGGCTCGGGGATCGGACCCGCACCGCGGGCGGTGGCCACTACCAGTACCGGGCACCCCAGGTCGCGGAACCAGCCGACCTGGCTGGTGTAGCCGGCCGAGCACACCCGGACCCATCAGCACGGGCCGGCCGGCGTACCGCTCGGCCAGGCGCGCGGTGACCGCGTCGCGGGTGTCGGCGTCGCTCAGGTCCATGCAGCGACGCTAGGTCAACCGGGCGCGAGGGGCGAACGGTTCGGTCCGGTCGCGACCCTTCCAGCGCCGCCAGCCGCGTCGGATCAGCTTCGCCACGAGGTAGAGGACGACCAGCCCGAGCGCGAGGAGCACACCGGCGATAGCGGCCGCTGCCTTGCGGGTGCTCGATCGCGAACCACACCAGCCCGAGCACCACGAAGTCCTCGGTCACGCTGGCGACGATGTTGGTGACCGGCTCGGGGGAGGCGTTGATGGCCAGGCGGCTGCCGGCCTTGACCAGGTGCGACAGCAACGCGGTGCCACCGCCGACGACGCCGTAGACCGCCTGGTCGAGGGAGTCCGCATCGCCCGCGACAGTACGCCGACCACGGCGCCGGCGGTGGGCCGGATCGCGGTCGAGATCATGTCCCAGGTGGAGTCGATGTAGGGGATCTTGTCGGCGACGAACTCCATCGCGTAGAGGAAGGCCGCGACCCCGAGCACGTCCCAGCGGCCCAGGGCGTCGGGGATGCCGGAGCGTCGCCGACGCGGTCGGAGAGGCCGAGCACCAGCACGACCAGGTAGCAGTTGACGCCGCTGGCCCAGCCGCTCGAGAACGCCAGAGGAAGGGACTCCACGGGCTGACTCTAGAGCGGACGGGCTCATCACTCGACCTCGATCGTCGGAGCGCCGGTCATCGCGGCCAGCTCGTCGTAGGTCGTGGAGAAGACGGCTGCGGGATGTCCGGCGGCCGCCCAGACGACGTCGTACTTCTTCAGCCAGGTGTCGAGGTACGTCGGCACCGGCGCGGGGTGGGCGATCGGCGAGACGCCGCCGATCACCTGGCCGGTGTGCTCGCGCACGAACTCCGGCTTGGCCCGCTTGAGGCCACCGACCCCGATGGTGGCCGCGACCTTGTCGGTGTCGACGCGGTGGGCGCCCGAGGTGAGGATCAGCACCGGCCCGCCGTCGGCGTCGAAGAGGAGGCTGTTGGCGATGGCGCCGACCTCGCAGCCGAGGGCCTCGGCCGCGAGCGCGGCGGTGTGGACGGAGTCGGGCAGGATGACCACCTCGCCGCGGCCTCCGAGACGGGTGTGCTCGTCTCGGAAACGGGTAATCGTTGGATGCTCGGTCGCCATGGTGCGACCCTAATGGGCACCCCTCGACCCCCAGGAGCTCGCCAGCATGCCCCAGGACCCGCCCAGGACGAGCAGCACTCGCGACCGGCATCGGTCGACCGGGCTGTGCTGCTGCTCTGGGGCCTGGTCGATCGTCGGCGCGGCCGTCACGGTGCTGGTGATCGTCTTCCGGCACGAGCTCGCCGACGCGTGGAGCGCCGGCCACCCACCCGACTCCGCGATCAAGCAGCCGGAGTTCGTGCCCGTCGTGATCGTCTCCTACGTCGTGGTCGCCGGGCTGATCCTCACGCTGGTGCCGTTCCTCCGCGGCGGCCACAACTGGGCCAGGCACTCGCTCGCGGCCACCGTGGTCTTCATCATCTTCGCGACCGTCGCCGGCCTGCGCACCGACCCGCCGCCGGTATTCGTGGCCTGTGCCGTCCTCTCGCTGGCCTACAACGCGGTGCTCCTCTTCCACCTCTTCCATCGCGACACGACGTCATACGTGCGCGGCCCGTTCGTGGCCGCCGACGCCTGAGCCTCCTCGGCTCTTGACGGGCTGTCGGGGGTGGGGTGTACCTTCGGCTTGTTCGAACACCTGTTCGAACACGCCGGCGGGGGCGACCTCGACCCCCGTCCCCGCCGGCACCCCGAGGTGCGTGAGGTGGTGGTGGCGATGCGGCGGTACGCCGATCCGGTGGAGGTCCGCAGGGGCTGGGTCTCGGACGTGGAGACCGAAGGCCCCGAGCAGTTCCTGTGGCACGGCAAGCTCTGGAAGGTGCGGGCGGTGCTCGCGCACTGGGTGGAGACCGGGCGTGGTGGGGCCGCAGTACTCGACGAGGGTGCCGCGATCGGTGACCTGCTGACCGAGCGCGAGCTGTGGCGGGTCGAGGCCGGGCGCAGCCCGCCTCGAGACATCAGTGGGGTCTTCGAGCTCTCCTTCGACTGGTCCGACGGCTGCTGGCAGCTCGTCGGCTGCACGGACTAGGCGAGTGAGCAGCATGACCGAGACGGGCACCAACCCCTACGCGCTTCCGGCGACCACCCACTCCTACCTCGCCCGCTCGGCCGAGTCGCTGAGCGAGGCCGTGACCGCGACCGACGTCGCCACCCGCTACGCCTGCGCCCACGTGGCGGCGCTCCGCTCCGCGGCCGCGCTGCTGGCGGCCCGCGCCCAGCCGGCCCCTGCCCGTCGGCGTACCCAGAAGAACGCGTGGGTGCTTCTCGCCGAGGTCGCCCCCGAGCTGGCCGAGTGGGCCCGCTTCTTCGCGGCAGGCGCCTCCAAGCGGGCCGCGGCCGAGGCCGGCTCGACCCGGGCGGTGACCGAGCGCGAGGCCGACGACCTGGTCCGCGACGCCGACCGGTTCCTCGGCGTCATCGAGCAGGCGCTCGGCCTGGTGCCCCATGCCCCGCTCCGGGCGCAGCTCGTGGTGCGGCACGTGTCGTAGGGCGGATGCACACCGGGATGTCCGATCCCTTCGTCCATCTCCATGTGGCGTCGGGCTACTCCCTGCAGTACGGCGCCTCGCATCCCCAGGTCCTGGTGGAGCGGGCGGCCGAGCAGGAGATGGACATCCTGGCGCTGACCGACCGGGACGGCACCTACGGCGCGGTGAAGTTCGCCAAGGCCTGCCTCCAGGCCGGCATCCGCCCGGTGCTGGGCGTCGACCTCGCCTACCGCGTCCAGGGTCTCCCGCAGGCCGGACCGAGCCGCACCCCGACCAGGGGCGGCGCCTTCCGCGACCTGCCGGCCGAGCGGGGTGGCCTGCCGCGGGTCACCCTCCTCGCCAGCGGTGACACGCTACGGCGGCCGGGCCGGGTGGGCGGCGGTCTGCCGGCTGATCTCGGCGACCCACCTGGCCGGAGAGCGGGGGAGTCCCGTCCTCGATCTGGACGACCTCCCCGACGGCGTGGCCGAGCTGCTCGCCAGCGGCGACCTGATGGTGCTGCTCGGCCCGGGTTCTGCGGTCGGGGTGGCCGCGAGCCGGCGACGCGACGACCTGGCCCTGGCCGCCCTCGCTCCCTGGCGCGCCCTGGTGCCGCGCTCGCACCTCGTGGTCGAGCTGGTCTCCCACCGGCGGGCGGCGGTTTGATCGGCCCGGACACCGCGAGGGTTGGGGTCCCGGCACCAGCCCCCACGCCGCCCGGATGGCCGGCGTCGCCCGCCAGGCCGGGCTGACCGCAGTGCTCTCCAACGCCGTCCGCTACGCCGACCGCCGCGACGCGGTCACCGTCGACGTCCTCGACGCCTCCCGGCGACTGGTCGCGCTCGACCAGCGCCACGTCGACCGGGCCAACGCCGAGGGCTTCCTCAAGTCCGGCAAGCAGATGCACGAGATCGCCGAGGAGATCTGCCGGGTCGGCGGGCTGGGCGAGCGCGACGCCCTCCAGCTGCTGGCCGACACCCGCACGATCGCCGAACGGTGTGCCCTCGACCCGCGCGCCGACCTCGGGCTGGGGGAGGTGCACTTCCCGGAGTTCACGTTGTCGACCGACCACGCGACCGCCGACATCGCGCTGCGGGCGCGATGTGAGGGAGCGGTCGGCGACCGCTACGGCTCGGCGCCGCGGCAGGTGATCTGGAAGCGGCTCGACGACGAGCTGGAGATGATCCGCGGCCTGGGCTACGCGTCGTACTTCCTCACGGTCGGCGACGTCACCGACCTGATCCGGGGGATGGGGGTGCGGTGCGCGGCCCGAGGGTCGGGCGCGGGCAGCCTGGTCAACTACCTGCTCGGCGTCTCGGGGGTCGACCCGATCCGGCACAGGCTGCTGATGGAGCGGTTCCTCTCGCCGCTGCGCGGAGCCCTGCCCGACATCGACATCGACGTGGAGTCGGCCCGGCGGCTGGAGGTCTACGAGGCGATCCTCGACACCTACGGCGGGGAGCGGTGCGTCTGCGTCTCGATGATGGACACCTACCGGGTCCGGCATGCCGTGCGTGACGTCGGTGCCGCACTCGGGATGCCGCCGGGCGAGATCGACGCGATCGCCAAGGCCTTCCCGCACATCCGGGCCCGAGACGCCCGGATCGCGTTGCGCGAGCTGCCCGAGCTGCGGGCCGGAGGTCTGGGGGAGGGCGACCTCGACCTGATGTTCCAGCTCGTCGAGCGCCTCGACGGGCTGCCCCGCCACATCGCCGTGCACCCCTGCGGCGTACTCCTCTCCGACGCCACCCTGCTCGACCGGACCCCGGTGGAGGCGAGCTTCGCGGGGTTCCCGATGAGCCAGTTCGACAAGGACGACGTCGAGGACCTCGGCCTGCTCAAGCTCGACGTGCTCGGCATCCGGATGCAGTCCTCGATGGCGCACGCGGTGGCCGAGATCAAGCGGGTCGACGACGTCGAGATCGACCTCGACGACGAGGAGCAGGTGCCCTTCGACGACGAGCCGACCTACCGGATGATCAGCTCGGCGAAGACGCTCGGTGTCTTCCAGATCGAGTCGCCCGGCCAGCGCGAGCTGGTCGGCAAGTCCGGCATCGAGACGTTCGGACAGATCATCACCGACATCTCGCTGTTCCGGCCCGGGCCGGTCAAGAGCGACATGATCACCCCCTACCTGGAGGTCAAGCAGGGCTGGCGGCAGGCGACGTACCTCCACCCCGACCTGCGCCCGATCCTCGAGGAGACCTACGGCGTCGTGGTCTTCCACGAGCAGGTGATCGAGATGATCGCCCGGTTCGCCCGCATCGACTATGACGAGGCCGACGAGAAGCGGCGGGCGCTCGGCGACGTCGAGGGCATGGCCGACACCAAGCTGTGGTTCTTCCCCCGAGCGCTCGGCCATGGTTACCCGCTCCCGGTCGTCGAGCAGATCTGGAAGGTGATCGAGGCGTTCGCGTCGTTCGGGTTCTGCAAGGCCCATGCCGCGGCGTTCGCGCTGCCGACCTACCAGTCCGCCTGGCTCAAGACCCACTGGCCGGCGCACTTCCTGGCCGGGGTGCTCACCCACGACCCGGGCATGTACCCCAAGCGGCTGATCCTCGAGGACGCCCGCCGCCACGACATCACGATCCTCGGCCTCGACGTCAACACCTCCGAGAAGGAGTACGTCGTGGAGAAATTGCTACCGGTGGTCGAGGTGCGAGGAGCGTCAGCGACGAGCCTCGAAACCCCGACGCCCTATGGCATCCGGCTCGCGCTGGCCGAGGTCAAGGGGATCAACGAGGCCGAGGTCGAGCGGATCGTGGCGGCCCGGCCCTACCAGTCGCTCACCGACTTCTGGCACCGCGCCCGGGTCTCGCGGCCGGTCACCGAGCGGTTGGTGCTGGCGGGGGCGTTCGACGGCGTCTACTCGATCGGGCGTCGGAGCGGTGGAGACGGGATGCCCCGCCGCGGCCGGGTCACCCGGCGCGACCTGCTGCTGCAGGTGGCCGAGCTCGACCGCTACGCGCGTTCGGTCGAGAAGGCCGGCCGGGGTCGTGGCCTGGGCCGCACCCGGCGGGCACCGGTCGCGGTCGCCCGGGCCGACGACGCCGGGCTGCGCAACAGCAGCGACCCCCGCTCGCGCGACCGGGTCGCCGACCTCGAGCGTCATCCGCTCGGCCGGCAGGGCGTCTGGGCGAAGGCCGCCGCGCAGAGCAGGGCGACCGCGGCGCCACCGCCGGTCTCCTCGGTGCAGCTCGCATTCGACCTCGGCGACGGCCCGCGCGAAGGCGAGGTGTCGGGGCTGCCGGAGATGACGGCGGCGGAGTCGATGGCGGCCGAGCTGGAGATCCTCGGGCTCGACGTCAGCCGCCACGTGGTCGACGGCTACGAACGGTTCCTCGACGAGCTCGGCATCACCCGCAGCAGGGACCTGCTCTCGCGCCGCAGCAAGTCCGAGCTGCTGGTCGCCGGGGTCAAGGTCGCCACCCAGACCCCGCCGATCCGGTCCGGCCGACGGGTCATCTTCCTGACCCTCGACGATGCCACCGGTCCGGTCGACGCGACGTTCTTCGAAGATGCCCAGGGCCCGTACGCCGCCACGGTCTTCCACTCCTGGCTGCTGGTGGTACGCGGCGAGCTGCGGCGTACCGGCTACCGCGGGGTCTCGCTGCGCGCCACCGGCTGCTGGGAGCTGCCCGCCCTCCACGCGCTCTGGCAACGCGACGGCATCGAGGCGGTGCACGAGCAGATGGCGGTGGTGCCCGAGGGGTTCGGTGCGGTCGGCGTCGAACGGGCCGTCACCGGTGCGGCCGAGAGCCGGGCCACCCGGCCGGTGATGGCCAGGTCGCAGTCCTTCGCCGGCTCCGACGACCAGCCCTACACCGCCGGCGGGATGGGCAGGCGCCGGGTGCTGGTGCATTCCAGCGGCTTCCAGATGTCTCCCTACTCCGACATCAAGCCGGCCGGTGAGGACACCAAGCAGGTTGCTCGCAAGCTGTGGCACCGCAGCCCGGGGAGCGCGGGATGAGACACCCCCTAGGGTTGGTGACATGTCTGCCAGCGAGAGACGGGGCGCGACCCGCACCGCTGTGGTGTGGGACGTCTTGCGACCTCTGCTCGACCGCGGTGACCTCGATGTCCTCGACATCGGAGGCGGCACCGGCGGATCGGCGGTCACCGCAGCCGAGCTCGGCAACCGGGTCACGGTCGTCGACCCCAGCCCGGACGCCCTTGCTGCGCTGGCCCGCAGGGCTCGGGAGCAGAGCGTCGAGGTCTCCGGACAGCAGGGTGACCTGTCCAGCCTGCTGGAGGTCACCGGTCCCGACCATGCCGACATCGTGCTCTGCCATGGCGTGCTCGAGGTCGTCGACGACCCCGCCGCCGCCCTGGCCACGATCCGCGAGGTGCTGCGGCCCGGCGGCACCCTCAGCCTGCTCGTCGCCCAGCGCCACGCGGCCGTCATCGCCCGGGCCATGGCCGGCCACTTCCCCCAGGCCCTCGCTCTACTCGACGGCCACGACTCGGGTCGCGCGCGCTTCACCCTCGATGAGGTGGGTGGTCTGCTCACCGGCGCGGGCTTCGAGACGGTCTCGACCCACGGCATCAGGGTCTTCGCCGACCTGGTGCCGGGTTCGCTGCTCGACCTCGAACCCGGTGCGACCGCTGCCCTGGTCGAGCTCGAGCGGGCGGTCGCCGAGCGGCCCGAATACCTCCCGCTCGCGACCCAGCTGCACGTGCTCGCCCGCTGACCCCGCGGGGGGCGGCTCGTGACCGACCGCTCCCACTCCGCCCCGATCCTGCACGTCGACATGGACGCCTTCTACGCGGCAGTCATGACGCGGGACCGACCCGAGCTGCAGGACGTACCGGTGATCGTGGGCGGTGGCTACCGCGGGGTGGTGCTGGCGGCCAACTACCCCGCCCGGCAGTACGGCATCCACTCGGCCATGACCGGCACCCGCGCCCGCCGGCTGTGCCCGCATGCGGTGGTGCTGCATCCCGACTACGACACCTTCACGACGGTGTCGACGGCGGTGATGGAGAACTTCCGCAAGGTCACACCGCTGGTGGAGGCGATCTCGCTCGATGAGGCGTTCCTCGACGTGCGCGGGGCGACCAGGCGGCTCGGCTCGCCGTTGCAGATCGCGGAGCAGCTGCGGGCGGTCATCCACGACGAGCAACGGATCACCTGCTCGGTGGGGGTCGCGGCCTCGGTGTCGGTGGCCAAGCTGGCCAGCCGCCGGGCCAAGCCCGACGGGTGTGCTCGTCGTACCTCCCGAGGAGATCACCTCCTTCCTGCACCCGCTCGACGTGGGCGAGCTCTACGGCGTGGGGGAGAAGACCCAGGCGATGCTGCACCGGCTCGGCCTGGTCACCGTCGGCGACGTCGCGCACACCCCGCTGCGCACCCTCAAGCGCGCGATCGGCGACCACCTCGGCGGCCATCTGCACGAGCTGTCCTGGGGTGCCGACCGGCGCGAGATCGCCCCGCGCAGTGCCGGCGTCTTCGGGCACGGCGCCAGGTCGGGAGGGTGATCCCGACAAGTCGATGGGTGCCCAGGAGACCTTCGGCCGCGACACCGACGACCGGGAGGTGATCGCCCGCGAGCTGCTCAGGCTGACCGCCAAGGTCACCCGCCGGATGCGGACTGCCGGCGTCGCGGGCCGCACCGTCTCGATCACGGTCCGGTTCGCCGACTTCACCACGATCACCCGCGCCCGCACCCTGGCCGAGGCCACCGACGTGACCCAGGAGGTCTACCAGGCCGCGCTCCGCCTCTACGACGCGCTCGGGCTGCAGCGCGCGCGGATCCGCCTGGTCGGGGTCCGGGTGGAAGGGCTGCTGCCCCGCGAGCGGGTGCACCGCCAGCTGGTGCTCGGCGAGCGCGAGCACGGGTGGTCGGACGCCGACCGGGCCGTCGACCGGGCCGCGCTGCGCTTCGGGTCGGCGGTCGTTGGCCCCGCCAGCCTGCTTTCGTGAGGAAAATGACACAACGTTTTGACCCATCCCTACCGGGAACCGGACCTCCTGCCTAGACTTGTCCTCAACCAGTGATGGGGACCACTGGCACGCGAGCAAGAGGTTGGAGGACCCGGTGCCACTCTCGGAGGAGGAGTTGCGACTGCTCGAGCAGATGGAGCGCGCCCTCGTCGAGGAGGACCCGAAGTTCGCTTCCACCCTGCGCGGCACGTCGTTGCGTCGCTCTGCCCGCCGCCGCGCGATTGCCGCCGGATTCGTCTTCGTGGTCGGCATCGTCGTCCTGATGACCGGCGCGATCACCCAGCTCTGGCCGGTCGGCGTCGTCGGCTTCCTGATCATGCTCGCCTCGGCCACCGTCGCCCTCAGCGCGATCAAGGGCCAGGCCGCGACCGACCCCCGGGCCGCCGCCCCCGGCACCGGCCACTCGTCGGGCTTCAGCGTGATCGACGGCGGCAAGGCGGGCCGCACCCGCCGCACCCGCTCGCGCACGCGCAGCTCCGGCACCTTCATGGAGCGCATGGAAGAGCGGTGGCGCCGCCGTCGCGAGTGCGGCGGATTCTGAGCTAAAGGGCCCGGCCCTCTGGTCAGTCAGCTCAGCCCATGTGCTCGACGACGCCGCCGAACGGCGTCCGCACCGTCTGATCGTCGGCCCGCGAGGCGCGCGCCGACCGTCGACAGCACCGACGCCGGCAGCCACTCGGCCCGACGCCGGACCCGGGGCGACACCCCGGCCTCGAGCGCCTCGATGCAGGTCTCGACCTCGGCTCGCAGCAGGCCGGCCTCGGCCTCATGGGCGCGGGAGTAGCGCAGCAGCTCCAGGTCGCGGACGATCCGGTCGATCGCGACGACGGCGTCGGGGTTGACCTCCGGGCCGCGTGCCGGCCGGTCGGACGGCGTACTCGTCGCCCGGCGCACCGAACAGCTCGACCAGACGGTCGCGGGTCTCCCGTGGTGACCGTGCTCCCGGCCAGAAGAGCCTAGGTCCAGTTGCGGTCGCGCGCAGCTCCTCCCAGGCGGCCTCCGGGACCGGCGACCAGACGCAGCTGCCGGGCTCGGCGCCGCAGCAGCCGAGGGGTCAGCGCCAGCAGCACCAGCAGGGCACCACCGCCGAGCCCGAGGCCGACGCGCACCCATGGGAACGCGGAGTCGTCGTCGTTGCCGCTCGGCGTTCTCGTCCGCCGCTGCGCCGCTCGAGGGCTGCTCGGTGGTCGGGCGCCCGGCTGATGCTCGTCGCTCTCCGACTGGACCCGGTGGGCACCACCGGGTCGACCGCGCCGGTCCCGCGTCCTTCGGTGTACGTCGGCATCGCCTCCGCCGCGATCTCCCGGCGTCGGCTCGAACCGCACCCAGCCGAAGCCGTCGAAGTAGAGCTCGGGCCAGGCGTGGAGGTCGTGGGCGCTGTACTCCCACACGTCGTCGGTCCCTTCGACCAGCGAGGGCTTGAGGAAACCGACCGCCATCCGGGCCGGAATGCCGATCACGCGGGCCATCACCGCCATCGACGCGGCGAACTGCTCGCAGTAGCCGACCCGGCCTCCGTTGCCCGGGGTCAGGAAGCCCTCGAGCTCGTCGGATGCCGTTGCCGCGCGGGCCCTCGTCGAGGCTGTACTCGAAGTTCTCGCGGAACCAGTTCTGGATGGCCACCGCCTTGTCGAAGCGGCTGCCGGCGTCCGCGGTGACGCCGAACGCCAGGTCCTCGACGATCTTGGGCAGGTCGTCCGGCAGCTCACGGAACTCGGGCGACACCTCCGTGACGGACAACGATGCCCCCGCCAGGTCGGCGCCCTGGAGGTCGAGCTTGACCCCGGTCATCGAGTAGTCGATGCCGCGGGTGTCGAGATCCTCATCCCAGCGGAAGAAGTCCATGGTGCGTTCGTCGTAGCGCCAGTCGCCCGGCGCATCGATCCTCGAGATCGGGAACTGCGTCGGCAGCCACGCCGACTCGAAGCTGTCGTTGATCGAGATCTGGTAGTCGTACTGCGTCGCGGCGATCCGTCCGGACACCCCTTGGAGTGGCGGCATCACGCCCATCGGGTCGGTGGTCGCTGGGGATGTCTCGGTTGCCGGGGCTCCACTCGTTGTTGGAGAACCGGTTGAGCGACGTCACCCGGAGATACCCGGGATCCGGATCGTCGGTGGTGACCCGGATCAGCGGGATGTCCCTGCCGCGGTTGAGGTCGCGCAGGAGGTCGGCGGTCGGGTTTTCGATCTTCACGTTCGAGTCCCCGCCACTGCCGGCGCCGAAGTCGAAGACGTTGATGTCCAGGGTCGGGATCAGCAGCGGCACCACGATCGCGAGGCCGGTTGCCACCGAGCCGATCGCGGTCGCGCTGGACCGCGCCGCGCCGGTGCGTACGCCGAACGATCCGATCGACCCGGCGCGCTCGCGATCGGCTCCGATGGGGCGGCCCCAGCGGTTGATCATGTCGTTCTCGTGGAGGAACAGCAGGGTCATGAAGCCGACCGCGGTCGGCACGAACACCCACAGCGACACGCCGCCGTCGAGGAGGCTGATCGGCACGCTGTAGATCGTCAGGAGCGGCAGGCCCGCCAACGGGACCTTGCGCGCCGTGCACGCGAGCGGCGTCGAGGATCAGCATCGAAACGAGGCCACCGCTGATCAGCAGTGGGTGGATGCCGGGCACCTGCATCGGCACCGGCGCGGCGTACTCCTGAGCGCTGTCGAACGCATCGCGGAACGCATCGACCAGCTCGGTCCAGGCTCCCTGAATCGGGCAGCGGCGACCCGGTGAGGACGAGGCTCAGGACCAGGCCCGAGACCACCAGCTGCGCGACGATCACCAGGGGTGCCGGCAGCCGCCACCAGCGGGCCAGGGCTCCGGTCAGCGCAACGGTCAGCCCGAGGAAGAAGAGCGGACCGAGGTACGCCGGGTCGTTGGCCGTGAAGCCACCCCAGGACAGCATCGCGACCCAGGTCGTGCCCGCGGCGACGATCGACATCGCCACCCCCGAGGACAGACTCCCGCGCGGTTGCCTCATCCCGGCACCGACCAGGCCGTCGAGGCCGCGCGGCTGCTCGCGGACTTGGCGCTCGCCCGGCCGAGCTCCTGCCACACCACCTCGAGACGGTCGCGCGGCGCAAGCGCAGCACAGCGCCAACCCTGCTGCACCAACACCGGCAGCGCGCCTCCGGTGCCGGCCCCGGGTCCGCGCCAGGCCTCGACGTCGAGGGCGATCGCCAGTGCGGCGGCAGTGTGGTGCTGCATCCGGCGCAGCACCGGCACGTCGAACTGCTCGACGTGGCCGACGACCGCGACAGTCAGTCCGCCGTGCGACTGCTCGGTGAGCCAGGCGGTGTCGATCTGCACCTGCGGGACAGCCTGCACGACTGCCAGTGCCTCGAGCAGGGGAGCGGTGCTGCGGTCGGCCTCACGGGAGTGCCAGGCCGCGGAGTCTTCCTCACCCGCCGCGGTCACCAACCGGACCGTGAAGCCGCGATGG
This sequence comes from uncultured Actinomycetota bacterium, assembly GCA_963753565.1. Taxonomy (GTDB): domain Bacteria; phylum Actinomycetota; class Actinomycetes; order Propionibacteriales; family Nocardioidaceae; genus Nocardioides. Next base: position 42,451 of record CAVWCT010000011.1, on the reverse strand, counting down.
GTCAGGTGAACCGCGATCGAGGCCGCTGCGGAGACCGCAGCCTCCAGCGACGAGGCGATGCCCTGGCCGCGGTGCGCACCCATGCGGTTGTCGAGAAAGATGGTGGCGCGCGACTGCCACGGCTGCTCCTCGCGGCGCACCATCAGCTCGCCGATCCGCGCGGAGCTGCGCCAGTGGACCCGCCGGAGGTCGTCGCCGCGGCGGTACTCACGCACCGTGACGTCCTCGGCCGATCCGATCGCGAAGGCGCGCGGCCGGTTGTCGCCCGACCCGGTCCAGCCCCCGCCCAGGGGGATCGTCGGCAGGGCCACCGTGCGCGGCGTGACCGTGAGCGGGACGGTGGTGCGGAAGGCCCGGCCGAGCTCGACCAGCCCGAACGGATCGCTGACCCGCACCGACATCGGCCCGATCTCGAAGTGGCCGCGGACGTCGGAGCGCACCTGGTAGGTGACGTGCCGCTTCCAGCCGTGGCCGATCCCCTCGAGGATGAAGCGCGGCCGGGTGCCGAGCACGTAGGGCACGTGGTCCTCCAGCAGGAGCACGCCGCTCGGGGTGCGGCCCTCGTTGGTGAGGGTGAGGTTGACGCGGGCCGGCTGACCAGCGGCGACCAGCTGCGGGCTGACGGTGCGCACCAGAGCGAGCCGGTAGCGGCTGCGGCCGATGAAGAAGGCGGTGACGAAGGGGAGGGCCAGCACCAAGATGCCTACCCGGGTCAGCGCCGGCTGCCCGAGGAGCACGGCGCACACGACGGCCGTCATGCCGGCTGCGGCGAAGGCCCGACCGCGGACCGTCAGACCTGCGAGCGCCTCACGCACGGTGCCTGGTCGCCCGACCCTCGGCGACCGACTGCGCGGAGGGCGACTCCGGCACGGGCACCGCGGCGATGATGCTGTCGAGGATCGCCCCGGTGGACCGACCGCTCATGGCGGCCTCAACGCTCGGCAGGAGCCGGTGGGTGAGCACCGATCGCGCCAGGGCGCGGACGTCGTCGGGCAGGACGTAGTCGCGGCCCTGCATGGCCGCGGAGGCCTTGGCCGCCCGCACCAGGTGGAGGGTGGCGCGCGGTGAGGCGCCGAGGCTGAGCTCGTCGGAGCGCCTGGTCGCGGAGGTGAGCGCGACGCTGTAGCGCTGCACGGCCTCCGACACGTAGACCTGGCCGACGATCGCGCAGAGCTTGCGGATCTCGGAGGCGTCGGTCACGGCCTCGAGGTCGTCGAGCGGGTTGCGGTGGGTGTGGGAGTTGAGCATCGCGATCTCGGCCGCCTCTACCGGGTAGCCCACGGACACGCGCGCCATGAAGCGGTCACGTTGCGCCTCCGGGAGTGCGTAGGTGCCCTCCATCTCGATGGGGTTCTGGGTGGCGATCACCATGAACGGCATCTCGAGCTGGTAGGTCGTGTTGTCGACCGTGACCTGACGCTCCTCCATGCACTCCAGTAGTGCCGACTGCGTCTTGGGAGAGGCGCGGTTGATCTCGTCGCCCACGACGATGTTGGCGAAGATGCCGCCGGGCCGGAACTCGAACTCGCGGGTGTTCTGGTTGAACACGGAGACGCCCGTGACGTCGGACGGCAGCAGGTCCGGCGTGAACTGGATGCGGCGTACGGAAGAGTCGATGCTGCGGGCCAGCGCCTTGCTCAGCATCGTCTTGCCGACGCCGGGGACGTCCTCGATCAGCAGGTGGCCTTCGGCCAGGAGTACGACGAGGCTGGCGGTGACGACGTCCGGCTTGCCCTCGATGACCTGCTCGATGTTGGCGCGGATGCGTCCGATCACCCGCGTCACGGTCTCGAGGTCCGCACCTCCTGTCGGCTCGTCCACTCCGGGTCCTTCCTCAGCCAGGTCGCGTTGGGTTTTCCATCGCGGATCTCGTCAGGGTGCGCACAGCCACACCCAGGTTGCGATCAGGGTGTGATCCACACCCTAGGTACTGCAGGCAACCTACGTGCCCGCTCCGTCACCCGTTCAGACTCCCGCGATCACGGTTTGGTTGCGGTTGAAGCCAGGTCGTCGCCGGCGGCGTTCGCCTGCCCACCCTCCTGACCTCCGCCGGAAACACCCGAATGTGGTTGACGGTGGGGGAAAGTGGAGTACGGTGGGGGAAAGTGGGACAAGAGAGATCCAGGTGGGAGGTGCCCGATGCGGTTCATGGGCACCTTCACCCCGAAGCTCGACGAGAAGGGCCGGCTCTTTCTCCCCGCCAAGTACCGCGAAGCACTGGCAGAGGGGGTCGTCGTGACACGAGGTCAGGAGAACTGCCTCGTCGTATGGCCCCCCGAGGTCTTCGACCGCGAGGCCGACCGCGCTGCCGAGAAGCCCATGACCAGCAAGGCCTCCCGCGGCTACAGCCGGATGTTCTTCTCCGCCGGCGACGAGGTAGCCCCCGACAAGCAGGGCCGGATCGGCATCCCGGGCGTCCTGCGTGAGTACGCCGCGCTCGAGCGCGAGGTCGTCGTGATCGGCGTCCGAGACCGTCTGGAGATCTGGAACCCCGACAAGTGGCGGGAGTACCAGGAGGCGGAGGTCCTCCGCTTCTCCGAGCTGGATGAGGACGACGAGTAGCAGGACCGAACCGCAGTACCGAACAGCCGGCAACACAAGTCAACAGAGGATCCGCAGGACGAGGTCTCTGACCCGCTCCCGCATCGCACCCGTCGCATCTTCTGGGGCAACTTCCCCGGCACCAGACGATCGGCACTTCCCATCAGCACGTTCCCCACTGGGGGAGCGGGCAGGGACCTGGCTCTGCGGATCCCCCCACCACGCACCACACGCGCAATCCGAGCAGGGGTCGAACCAGATGAGCCACACGCACACCCAGGTGTCGCCGGCGGACCGCAGGGTCCGCCACCAGGCGCGCGATGCCGTGATGGTGATGGCGTTCTCGGCCGGCGTCTCGTTGGCTTTCGCGGCGGCCCTGCTACTCGTCTCCTCCCTGGGTCGCTGACATGAAGCCGACCCACGTCCCGGTGCTGCTCGACCGGGTCGTCGCCTTGCTGTCGCCCGCGCTGGATCATGAGGACGCTGTGCTCGTCGACGCCACCCTGGGTCTCGGCGGCCACACCGAGGCGGTGCTCGCGCGGTGCGAGCTGGCCCGGGTGGTCGGGATCGACCGTGACCCGGCAGCCCTCGATCAGGCCCGGGAACGCCTGGCGCCGTACGGCGACCGCTTCACCGCGGTGCACGCGGTCTACGACGAGATCCCCGACGTGATGGAGCGGCTCGGCCTCGCCAACGTGGATGGCGTCCTGTTCGACCTCGGCGTCTCCTCCATGCAGCTCGACGTGCGCGAACGCGGATTCGCCTACGCCGTCGACGCGCCACTGGACATGCGGATGGACGGCACCACCGGCCCGACCGCCGCCGACGTACTCAACACCTACAGCGCCGCCGACCTGGCCCGCGTGCTCAAGGAGTACGGCGAGGAGCGGTTCGCCCGCAAGATCGCCGCCGCCGTCGTGCGCCGACGCGAGGTCGAGCCGTTCACCACCTCGGCCGGCCTCGTGGAGCTGCTGTACGACGAGATCCCGGCTCCCGCACGGCGTACCGGAGGTCATCCCGCGAAGCGCACGTTCCAGGCGCTGCGGATGGAGGTCAACGACGAGCTCGCGGTGTTGCGCCGGGCTCTGCCCGCCGCGATCGATGCGATCTCGGTCGGAGGTCGGGTGGTCGTCGAGTCCTACCACTCCCTCGAGGACCGCCTGGTGAAGCAGGCGTTCGCGGAGGTGACCCGCAGCAAGGTGCCCCACGACATGCCCATCGTGCCCGAGGGCCAGGAGCCCGCGCTCCGCCTGGTCACTCGCGGCGCCGAGCGGGCCGATGCCGCCGAGGCAGAGGTCAACCCCCGGGCCGCTTCGGTCCGGCTGCGCGCCGTCGAGCGCGTCCGATCCGGCAAGGGAGCAGCGTGATGAGCAGCCACCTCAGCCCGGCCGCGCAGGTGCGGCACCGGATTCCTCGGATCGCCGAGGCCGCCGTCGAGCGAGCCCGGCTCACCGTGGTGCCGCGTGGCCGCACCCGCGCCGCCCGGATTCCGTTCGTAGCGCTGGTCAGCCTGCTGCTCGTGGGTGGGGTCGTGGGGCTGCTGCTGTTCAACACCTCGATGCAGCAGGCGTCGTTCGCGACGACCGCGCTGGAGAACCAGGCCGAGTCCCTGTCCGCTCAGGAGCAGTCCCTGCGGACCGACCTGGAGCAGCTGCGCGACCCGCGCCGGGTGGCCGAGGAGGCGCAGCGGATGGGCGCGGTTCCGGCGCCACCACCGTGCTTCCTGCATCTCAACAGCGGCCGGGTCCAGGGCACCTGCACCCCCGCCGTGGCGACGTCGGCGTTGCCTCTCGGCACGCCCCCGCCGGCCAAGCCGGACGTCCTCTCACCCGACCCCATCATCGTGCAGGCACAGCTGACGGGCGACACGGACCGTGGCAACGGCATTGGCGGGGCCGCAAAGGGTAGAACTGGACAACACCAGAACCAGCAGTCACACCAGCCCCAGCGGAACCAGCCGAACCAGAGCCGTTGACCCACCGCCCGACGAGGAGACCGTCCGTGCGACGTACTCGAGCACCGCGGGGCACGCTGCGTGGTGCTCCGACCCTGCGGCTCAAGGTCGGCTTCGTCGTGATCGCGATGCTGCTGTCGGTCTTCGCCGCCCGGCTGGTGCAGCTGCAGGGGCTCGACCCGAGCTCGTATGCCCAGATGGCGGCGGCCGAGGGTCAGGTCAACATCGTGCTGCCAGCCGAGCGCGGCGACATCCTCGACCGCAACGGCGAGCCCCTGGCCGACTCGGTCGACGGGCTGATGGTCGTGGCCAACCCGACCATGACGGCGGACCAGGCCCCGGAGCTGGCCAAGTTCCTCGCCACCCGGCTCAAGATCGACTACTTCACGACGCTGGAGCGACTGCGGGCCGAGGACAGCCAGTTCCAGTACATCGCCAGGCAGGTCCCCGCCGGCCTGGCCCGTTCGGTGGTCGACGCTGCCGAGGAGAAAGACTTCGAGGGCCTCTACACCCAACGGGACCCGGTGCGCGTCTACCCCGGCCGCGACGTGGCCGCCAACCTGGTCGGCTTCCTCGGGACGCCGCGCAAGAGCGGCGCCGCCAAGCCGCTGGCCGGCTTCGAGGACTCCTTCGACAGCTTCCTCGCGGGCACCGACGGCGAGGCGAGGTACCAAGAGGGTGAAGGCATCCGGATCCCGCTCGGCGACAGCACCCTCACCAAGGCGGTCGACGGCCACGACCTGCACACCACCATCGACCGCGACCTGCAGTTCTATGCCCAGCAGGTGCTGGGCCAGACGGTGCGCGAGTACGGCGCGGAGTCGGGCTTCGCGGTGATCATGGACAGCCGTACCGGCGACATCCTCGCGCTGCCCGACTACCCGACGTACGACGCCAGCGAGCCGCTCGAGTCGCCGGAGGAGCTGTTCAAGTCCAGCGCCCTGAGCGATGTCTACGAGCCCGGATCGGTCGAGAAGGTGTTGACCCTGAGCTCGCTGATCGACGCCGGCAAGGTGACGCCGCGAACGAGGCTGTCGATCCCCGGTGAGCTGCAGCGCGAGGACCGCGTGATCCACGACTGGTTCCCGCACGGTCTGATCAGGCTCACGCTCGCCGGCGTACTCGCCAAGTCGTCGAACATCGGCACGGTCCTCGCCTCGGACAAGTTCGAGCGGGGCCAGCTGCGCCGCTACCTCGAGGCGTTCGGCCTCGGCCAGAAGACCGGAGTGGGCGTGGGCGGTGAGACCGCCGGCCTGCTGCCCGGCGGGAGCATGTGGACCAGCCAGACCGAGGATCGGATCGACTTCGGGCAGTCCCTCTCCGTCAACGGCGTACAGATGGCCGCCGCGATCAACACCGTCGCCAATGGCGGCGTGCGCATCGACCCGAGCCTGATCGAGGGCTCGGCGACGATGGACGACGGCACCGAGGTCGGCACCGACACCGCGACTCGACGGCGCGTGATCAGCGCCGAGGCCGCGCGCCAGACCGCACTGATGATGGAGCGGGTGATCGACTCGCCGGTGGCGGTCGCTCCCGGCGCCGCCGTACCCGGCTACCGCGTGGCCGGCAAGACCGGTACCGCGCAACGGGTTGGCGCCGAGTGCGGCTGCTACGACGGCACGTTCACGGTGTCCTTCGCGGGCTTCGCGCCGGCCGACGACCCGCGGTTCACCATCTACGTCGTCGTCCAGAACCCGAAGAGCGGTGGTGGTGGCTCGGTGGCCGGTCCCGTGTTCGCGAAGCTGATGAGCTTCGCGCTGCGGCGCTACCAGGTGCCCCCGACCAACACGCCGCCCTCGCGGCTGCCCGTCGAATGGAGATGAGCGAGGATCACTCCGTGGCCCTCGCTCCCGACCGCCCCGAGCACAACGAGCCGATCGCGCTCGCCGTGCTGGCCGACGCCGTCGGTGCCACGGTGCTCGGTTCGGCCGACGGCGTTGAGGTCACCGGCTTCACTCTGAGCTCGCAGCGGGTCCGGCCCGGTGACCTGTACGCCGCCCTGCCCGGCTCGCGCAGCCACGGCATCTCCTTCGCGGCCGCCGCTGCCGAGGCCGGAGCGGTGGCGGTGCTCACCGATCCGGAGGGCGCAGCCTCGGTCGACGAGGCGGTCGAGCTGCCGCTGCTCGTCGTCGATGCCCCCCGCGCGCTCCTCGGGCCGACCGCCGCCCGCATCTACGGTGATCCCGCCGGCGCGATGCGGATGATCGGCGTGACCGGCACCCAGGGCAAGACCACGACCACCCTGCTCGCCGAAGGCGGCATGAGCGCGGCCGGCATCCCCGCCGGGGTGATCGGTACCGTCGGCACTCGGATCGGTGGCCGGGAGGTGAAGACCAGCCTGACCACGCCCGAGGCGCCCGACCTGCACGGTCTCTTCGCCGTCATGCGAGAGCAGGGCATCGAGGTCTGCGCCATGGAGGTCTCCAGCCACGCACTCGTGCTCGGCCGCGTGGATGGCGTGGTGTTCGACGTCGCTGTCTTCCTCAACCTCGGCCGCGACCATCTCGACTTCCATACGGATGTCGACGACTACTTCGCGGCCAAGGCGTCACTGTTCACCCCCGAGCGCGCCCGGCTGGCCCTGATCAATCTCGACGACGAGCACGGCCGCCGCCTGGCCGACGAGACCAGCCTGCCAGTCCGGACCATGTCGTCTTCCGGCCGGACCGCCGACTGGTGGGTCGACGCGTGTGGAGCAGACGGCGTCCGAGTCGCGCTTTGTTGTCCATGCGACCCGGCGGGGAGCAGTTCGCCGCCGGCTGTCCGCTGCCCGGCGACTTCAACATCGCGAACACCCTCGCGGCCATCGCGGCATGCGGCGAGGCGGGCCTCGATGCCTCCGCGGTGGCGGCCGGCATCATCAGCGCCGGCTCGGTGCCCGGCCGGTTCGAACGGGTCGAGGCGGGGCAGGACTTCGTCGTGATCGTCGACTACGCGCACAAGCCCGACGCGGTCGAAGCCGCGATCCGCACGCTGCGGCCGCTGACCGAGGGCCAGGTGATCGTCGTGCTCGGAGCCGGTGGCGACCGAGACCCCGGCAAGCGGCCGATGATGGGTGAGATAGCTGCGGAGCTCGCCGACGTGCTGGTCATCACCGACGACAACCCCCGCACCGAGGACCCCGCCGAGATCCGGGCGGCGATGCGAGCCGGCGCGGAGCGCGGCTCGGCCGAGCTGGTCGAGATCGGCGACCGACGAGCCGCGATCTTCGCCGCGGTCGAGCGCGCGTCGACGGGTGACGTGGTGCTCGTCGCGGGCAAGGGGCACGAGACCGGCCAGGAGATCCAGGGCGTCGTCCACCCCTTCGACGACCGCGTGGTCGTGCTCGAGGCACTGCGCGAGGCAGCCCGATGATCGGCATGACGCTCACCGACATCGCCGGCGTGGTCGGTGGGGAGGTAGCGGGCGACCCGGACCTGGTGGTCGACGGGGCGGCGTACGTCGACACCCGCAATGCGGTGCCCGGTGGCCTGTTCGTGGCGATCGTGGGGGAGCGCGTCGACGGCCACGACTACGCAGAGGGGGCGCACGCCGTGCTGGGGAGCCGTCCGACGACGGCCCCGACCGTTGTCGTGGCGGACCCGATGGTCGCGCTCGGCAGGCTGGCACGGCACGTGCTCGACCGCCTCGACGCGACGGTGCTGGCGCTCACCGGCTCGGTGGGCAAGACCGGCACCAAGGACTATCTCGCGCACGTGTTGGCGGCCGCCGGGCCGACGGTCGCGACCGCCGCCAACAACAACAACGAGCTCGGCGTTCCGCTCACGGTGCTCCGCGCCGACGAGTCCACGACCTATCTCGTGGTGGAGATGGGCGCGCGCGGGCTCGGCCACATCGCCTACCTGTGCGACATCGCGCCGCCCCAGGTCGCCGCCGTGATCAACGTCGGCACCGCCCACATCGGTGAGTTCGGAAGTCGCGAGGCGATCGCGCTCGCGAAGGGCGAGATCGTCGAGTCGCTGCCGGCCACGGGCGTTGCGGTGCTCAACGCCGACGACGACCTGACCGCCGCGCTCGAGGTCCGCACCGACGCCCGCGTGCTCAGCTTCGGCGTCGCTGGTGACGTGACCTGGCGGGCCGTCGTGCTCGACGACCTCGGCCGGCCTTCGTTCGATCTCGGCTATGCCGGCGAGTGGCATGCCGTGCGTCTGAAGCAGAGCGGCGCGCACCAGGTCGCCAACGCCGCGGCGGCGGCCGCGATGGCCGTGGCCGCCGGGGTCGAGTTCGACGAGGTGGCCGAGGCCCTGTCCGGGGCGCAGTCCGCGTCTCCCTGGCGGATGGAGCTGCACGAGCGGGCAGACGGGCTGCTGCTCTTCAACGACGCCTACAACGCCAGCCCGGCCTCGATGGCGGCTGCGATCGACACCATCGCCGAGATCGGGCGCCAGCGCGGGCGCCGTACCGTCGCGGTCCTCGGCGAGATGAGAGAGCTCGGCGACGACAGCGTGGCCGCGCACGAGCAGGTCGGCCACGTCGTGGCTGCCGCTGGTGTCGACGTACTCCTCGTGGTGGGAGAGCCGGCATCGCCCATGGCAACCGCCGCGAGGACCGACGCGTCCTGGGAGGGTGAGGTGATCCTCACGGCGAGCCGGGAGGAAGCCATCGCCTGGTTGCGTCAGAATGCTCTGTCGACCGACGTGGTGCTGACCAAGGCATCGCGCGGCGCCGCCCTGGAAGAGATCGCGGAGGCCCTGCTGGCCGACGTCGACGACCGAGCACCGGAAGGAGACGCCGAGCGATGAGAGCGATCCTGTTCGGCGGCGGTCTCGCCCTGCTGATCTCGCTGCTCGGCACCCGGGTGGCCATCACCTACTTCACCAAGTGGGGCTACGGCCAGGAGATCCGCGACGACGGTCCGACCAGCCACCACACCAAGCGCGGCACCCCGACCATGGGCGGAGTCGTCATCATCTCGGCGACGCTCGTCTCCTACCTCACCGCCAAGCTACTCACCTGGACGCCGCCGACGGCGTCCGCGCTGCTGCTGTTGTTCCTGTTCGTCGGGATGGGCATGGTCGGCTTCCTGGACGATTTCATCAAGATCTCCAAGCAGCGCAGCCTGGGCCTGCGCAGCAAGGCCAAGATGATCGGCCAGACCCTGGTTGCCGTCGTCTTCGGGCTCCTGGCCCTCTCGCCGATGCTCGAGGACGACAACGGGCGCACGCCCGCCTCGTTGAAGGTGTCGTTCCTGCGCGAGATCGACTGGTTGGTGCTCCCCACCATCCTGGCGATCGCCCTGATCTGGCTGATCGTCACCGCGACCAGCAACGCGGTGAACCTGGCCGACGGTCTCGACGGCTTGGCCACCGGCGCGAGCGTGATGGTCTTCGGCGCCTACACGCTGGTGAACATCTGGCAGAACAACCAGTTCTGCCAGGAGGACCCCAGCGCCACCTGCTACAACGTGCGCGACCCGCTCGACCTCGCGGTCATCGCGGCCGCGATCACGGGTGCCTGCTTCGGATTCCTGTGGTGGAACGCGTCGCCCGCCGCCATCTTCATGGGCGACACCGGCTCGCTCGCGCTCGGCGGGGCCCTCGCCGGCTTCGCGATCCTGACCCGTACCGAGCTGCTGCTGATCATCCTCGGCGGCATGTTCGTGCTCGAGACCGTGTCGGTGATGATGCAGGTCACCTGGTTCAAGGCCACGAAACGGGTGACCGGCGTCGGTCGGCGAATCTTCCGGATCGCCCCGATCCACCACCACTTCGAGAACCTCGGGTGGGAGCAGGTGACGGTAGTGATCCGGTTCTGGATCATCACCGGACTCTTCGTCGCCACGGGTCTCGGGGTGTTCTACGCCGAGTGGGTTGCGAGGCTATGAACCCAGTCGATCTCGGGCGTCATGACTCCTGGGAGGGCGTCAACGCGGTCGTCGCCGGCTTCGGTGCATCCGGCTTCGCGGCAGCCGACAACCTCATCCACCTCGGCGCGTCGGTCACCGCCCTCGCCGACAGCGCGACCGCGGAGCAGCTCGAGAAGGCCGAGCTGCTGGAGATCCTCGGCGCCGACGTGAGGCTGCACGCCGGTGCGACGGCCAGCCTGCCCGACGGCGCCGACCTGGTGGTCACCTCGCCCGGCTTCCGGCCCGACGCTCCACTGCTGACCCAGGCCCGCGCCCGGGGCATCCCCGTCTGGGGCGAGGTAGAGCTCGCCTGGCGGTTTCGGGACGTCGGCTCCGACGGCATCCCGGCGCCATGGCTGTGTGTCACCGGCACCAACGGCAAGACCACGACCGTGCAGATGCTCGACGCCATCCTGCGCACGGCCGGTCTGCACAGCATCGCGGCCGGCAACGTGGGCTTGCCGATCGTCGAGGCGGTGATGGACCCGACGTCGTACGACGTCTTCGCGGTGGAGCTCTCCAGCTTCCAGCTCCACTACACCGACACCATGGCGGCCGAGTCCGCCGTGGTGCTCAACGTCGCCGAGGACCACCTCGACTGGTACTCCTCCATGGACCAGTACGCCGCCGACAAGGGCCGCATCTACCAGGGCGTCCAGCGCGCCTGCGTCTACAACGTCGCGGATCCCGTGACCGAGCGGCTGGTGCGGGACGCCGACGTCGTCGAGGGCGCCCGCGCGATCGGCTTCACCCTCGACACCCCGGGGGTGGGCATGCTCGGCGTGGTCGAGGACTACCTCGTCGACCGCGCGTTCATCGAGCAGCGGCAGAGCAGCGCGGCGGAGCTGTGCACGATCGGCGACCTGGCCAGCCCCGCCCCACACTTCGTGGCCAACGCCCTCGCCGCGGCCGCCCTCGCCCGGGCCCATGGCATCAGCCAGGCAGCGGTCCGCGACGGGCTCCGCTCGTTCGTGCCCGACGGTCACCGGATCGCGGTGGTGGCCGAGCACGACGGCATCACCTGGGTCGACGACTCGAAGGCCACCAACCCCCACGCCGCCCAGTCGTCCCTCCAGGCCTACGACCCAGTGGTCTGGGTGGCCGGCGGGCTGGCGAAGGGCGCGCACTTCGACGACCTCGTGGCCGCGGTCCGGGGACGGCTTCGGGGCGTCGTACTCATCGGGCAGGACCGCGACCTCATCGCCGACGCGCTTGCGCGACACGCACCCGATGTCCCGGTGATCCTCGTGGACGACGGAGAGACTGGCCCGGTAGCAGGTGGACGGCCCCTGATGAGGCTCGTCGTCGACGCCGCCGCACGACTGGCGGTGCCCGGCGACACGGTGCTCCTCGCACCGGGATGTGCCTCGATGGACCAGTTCGCCAACTACGCCGAACGAGGCGACGCGTTCGCCGATGCCGTGCACGACAGGTTCGACCCGTAGCCGAGTGGCAGCCGACGAGGGGGTGAGGAAGGGCAGCGATGACCACCACCGCGAACCCGTCCCAGTCCCAGTCCAATGGCGAGTCCAAGGACACGTCGAAGCGCGCCACCCGTCGTCGGATGGGCATCTGGACCGGCGCCCTGCGCGACGCCCTCGACCGCCCGCTCACGTCCTACTACCTGCTGATCGGCGCCTCGATCCTGCTGCTCACGATCGGGCTGATCATGGTGCTCAGCGCGTCGAGCGTCTACTCGTTCAAGTACCACGAGGGCGACTCCTACGCCGTCGTCAAGCGCCAGCTGATGTGGGTGATCATCGGGGTGCCGTGCGCCTGGATCGCCAGCCGCGTCTCCCACCAGTGGGTCCGGCGGATGGCGTACCCCGCGTTCTCGGTCTCGCTCGTGTTGCTCCTGCTCACGGCGTTCATCGGCGTCGAGCGCAACGGCAACACCAACTGGCTCGGGGTCGGGCCGCTCGTCATCCAGCCCTCGGAGATCGCCAAGCTCTCGCTGGTGGTCTGGGCCGCTCACATCTACGCCAACAAGGACCGGCGGCTGGCCAACCTGCACCAGATCATGGTTCCGGTCGTGCCCGGCATGCTGCTGGCCACGGGCCTGGTGATCTTCGGAAGGGACCTCGGCACCGCCCTCGTCCTGTTCGCGATCCTGATCGGGATGCTGTGGGTGGTCGGCGCACCCCTGCGGTTCTTCGTCCTGGTGACGTCGATCCTCGGTGTTGCCGTGTTCGCCCTGGCGTCCACCAGCCCCGAGCGGTTCGCCCGCATCACCAACTTCGTCGACCCGTTCAAGGACTTCGAATACACCGGCTGGCAGGCGGGGCACGGCCTCTACGCCGTCGCCAGCGGGGGTATCTTCGGCCAGGGCATCGGCGCCAGCCAGCAGAAGTGGGGGACTCTGCCCGAGGCCCACACCGACTTCATCTTCGCGGTGCTCGGCGAGGAGCTCGGGCTGGTCGGCACGCTGCTCGTCGTGGGTCTGTTCCTGACCATCGCCTTCGCCGCGCTCAAGGTGGCCCGCGAAACCAAGGACCCGTTCGTCCGCTACGCCTCGTTCGGCATCGTGGTCTGGCTGCTCGGCCAGATGATCATCAACGTCGGCATGGTCCTCGCGCTGCTGCCGGTGATCGGGATCCCGCTGCCGCTGGTGTCCTACGGCGGGTCCAGCCTGCTGCCGTCGCTGGCCGCACTCGGCCTGCTGGTCGGATTCGCCCGCCGCGAGCCCGCCGCCGCTCGCGCCCTGGCCCAGCGCCGGCAGCGCCGTTCCGCCGGCCTCTCCGCGCGCCGGTGACGACCCAAGTGCGCGAAGTGGTGGGTCGAAGTGCGCCAAATGGTGGGTCGAGATGCGTGATGTTTCGGGTCCAGATGCGTGAAGTTGCGGGGGCGACGGTATGTCGCCAGCACTCGTCACACCTCGATTCGCAACTTCCCGCACTTCGGGGGGCAACTTCGCGCACTTCGGCGGCGTGGGTGCCGCGATGAGGGTGCTGCTAGCGGGTGGCGGCTCGGCGGGGCACACCTCGCCGCTGCTGGCCACCGCCGACGCGTTGCTCAGGCTCGACCCCAGCATCGAGATCACCTGCCTCGGCACCGCCCGTGGGCTGGAGACGAGGGTCGTGCCCGAGGCCGGCTACGACCTCGAGCTGATCCCCCCGGTGCCGCTACCCCGCAAGCCCAACGCCGACTTCTTCAAGGTGCCGGTTCGGCTTCGGCGCGCGGTGAAGGCGACCTACGACGTGTTCGACCGGATTCGGCCGGACGTCGTGGTCGGCTACGGCGGCTACGTCTCGATGCCGGCCTACCTCGCGGCCCGGCGCCGCAAGCTCCCGCTCGTCGTACACGAGGGGAACGCCCTGCCCGGCCTGGCCAACAAGGCCGCCGCCAGGTTCGCGACCCGGGTCGCGGTGAGCTTTCCCGACACGAACCTGCGCCATGCCGAGTACGTCGGCCTGCCCATCCGCCGGATGATCTCCCAGCTGGACCGGGCGGCCGTGCACGACGAGGCTCGCGCCTTCTTCGGCCTGCGGCCCGATCTGCCGACGCTGGTCGTCACCGGGGGTTCGCAGGGAGCGCGCCGGATCAACCAGTCGGTCGCTGCCGCCGCGGGAGTGCTCGGGGCGGCGGGCGTCCAGGTGCTGCACGTGATCGGGCCGAAGGGCGAGGCCGAGCCGACCCCGACCGACGTCCCTTATGTGGTCGAGCACTTCGTCGACCGGATGGACCTGGCTCTCGCTGCCGCCGATCTGATGGTCTGCCGGGCCGGCGCCAACAGCGTCATCGAAGCCGCGTCCACCGGCCTGCCGGCCGTGTTCGTGCCGCTGCCGATCGGCAACGGCGAGCAGGACCACAACGCGCGCCCGGTGGTCGACGCTGGGGGAGCGCTCCTGGTCCAGGACGCGGACTTCACGCCCGACTACATCGCCACCACTGTGGTGCCGCTGGTCACCGATCCCCAGCGACTGGCCACCATGAGTGCCGCGGCCACCGGCCTGATCCCGCGCGACGCCGACGAACGGCTCGCCGCGATCATCATGGAGGTGGCGCGGTGAAGGTGCCTGTGCCCGACGAGATCCTTCCGGCCGACCAGCTCGGCCGGGTCCACTTCATCGGCATCGGCGGCGCGGGCCTGTCCGGCATCGCCCGGATCATGGCCGCGCGCGGGATCACCGTGACCGGCAGCGACGACCAGGACACACCGTTCCTGCCATCGCTGCGCGAGCTGGGAGTGACCTGCCACCTCGGTTACGCCGCCGAGCATGTCGGAGACGCCGACACGGTGGTGATCACGACAGCTGCGCGCGACGACAACCCGGAGGTCATCGAGGCCCGTCTCCGCGGACTGCGGATGCTGCCGCGATCGGCTGGACTGGCCTCGGTGATGGAGGGCCAGCGGGTGCTCGCGGTCGCCGGCACCCACGGAAAGACCACCACGACCTCGCTCCTGACGGTCGCGCTGCTGGCCGCGGGCACCGACCCCACCTACGCGATCGGCGGTGTGCTGAGCGCGACCGGCCGCAACGCCGACGCCGGCGGTGAGCTGTTCGTGGCCGAGGCCGACGAGAGCGACGGCGCCTTCCTCGTCTACGAGCCGTACGCCGCGATCGTCACCAACGTGCTCGCCGACCACCTCGACGAGTGGGGCACCGAGGAGGCCTACCGTGCGGCGTTCATCACGTTCGTCGGCCGGATCTCTCCCGACGGCTTCCTGGTCTGCTGCGCCGACGACCCGGGCGCCGCTGGGCTTGCCACTGTCGCCCGCGACCGGGGGCTGGCGGCGTACACCGTTGGCGAGGGAGACGACTGCGACATTCGCGCCGTCGACCTCGTGTTCGAGGGCACGACCTCGGCCTTCACGGTGGTCGATGGCGAAACCGAGCTGGGCCGGGTGACCCTGCAGATCCCCGGCCGCCACTACGTCCTGGACGCGCTGTCCGCCCTGGCCGTGGGACTGCGCCTCGGCCAGGACTTCGACGCGATGCGCCATGGCGTGGAGGACTTCACGGGCACCCGGCGCAGGATGGAACCGAAGGGCGAGGCAGCGGGAGTCCGGGTCTATGACAGCTACGCCCATCAACCTGCCGAGATCTCGGCCGACCTGGCCGCAGCCCGAGCGGTGGCCGGCGCCGGACGAGTGGTCGTGATCTTCCAGCCCCATCTCGTCTCGCGCACCCGCATCTTCGGACGCGCGATGGGGGAGGCGCTCGGCGCGGCCGACGCGGTGGTCGTGCTCGACGTCTATCTCGCCCGCGAGGACGCCGATCCTGAGGTGACCGGAGCGCTGGTCGCCGAGGCGGTACCCCTTCCGGCGGGCGCGGTCGCGTTCGTCCCCGACCCTGCCGACGCCCCGGCAGAGGCGGTAGCACGCGCCGCCCGCGGCGACCTCGTGCTGACCCTCGGCGCGGGCAGCGTCACCGATCTCGGGCCCAAGATCCTCGACCTGTTGGAGGCCGGTGCCTGATGGTCACCCTCGACACGAAGCCCGATCCGCAGCTCACCAACAGCCGCAAACGGTTCGCCCGGCGGCAGTGGGCCCGACGGTGGCTGGCCTGGCGCCGGGTCGTCGTCGCCTTCCTGGCCTTGCTGCTGGTCGGTGGCGCCGTCTACGCCGTCTTCTTCTCGTCCCTCCTCGAGGTCGAGGGCGTCGAGGTCCGGGGCATCGACAGCCTCCGCGTCGCCGAGATCGAACGAGCCGCCGAGGTCCCGGTGGGAGAGCCGCTGGCCACCGTCGACCTCGAGGCCATCGAGCTCAAGATCTCGTCCCTGGGCGCGGTGCGCTCGGTCGAGGTGTCGCGCCAGTGGCCGCACGAGCTGCTGATCGAGGTCGAGGAGCGGGTGCCGGTCGCCGTCGTCCGACTGGGAGAGCAGCTGCGCAACCTCGACGCCGACGGCGTGATCTTCGGCGACCGAAGCCGCCAGCCCGGCAACCTGCCCATGGTGGTGACGAGCACCGACACCGACAGCGACGCCCTGCGAGAGGCGGCGGCCGTTGCCGGCGCCCTCGAGCCCGAGTTCCTGGCGACCGTCGACCACCTCGAGGTCGCGACGGTCGACCAGATCAGCCTCTTCCTGCGCGACGGGCGGATCGTGCTGTGGGGGAGCGCGGAGCAGTCGGAGGAGAAGGCCGAGGTCCTCTCCGTACTTCTCGCCCGCCGGGCCGAGGTGTACGACGTGAGCGTGCCCGGTTCGCCGACCACCGGCCCGAACTGACGCCAGCCCGACGCGGCGTGTCGCCACCAGGAACGGCGGTGCCGTCCCTACTGTCGTCACCACGGCGAGGTTGACATAACTATAACCCTCAGGCTGAGGGTCACAGTTCTCGAATCGCCGTCTTCCCCGAACTTTCTGAACCCGCGCCACCCAAGACACTCGGACCACACACATGGAGAGGTGAAGCCGCCGTGGCTGCTGCACAGAACTACCTGGCCATCATCAAGGTGGTCGGCATCGGTGGCGGTGGCGTCAACGCCGTCAACCGGATGATCGAAGTCGGGCTGAAGGGCGTGGAGTTCATCGCCATCAACACCGACGCGCAGGCGCTGCTCATGAGCGACGCCGACGTCAAGCTCGACATCGGCCGTGAGCTCACCCGCGGGCTCGGCGCCGGCGCCAACCCCGAGGTCGGGACCCAGGCGGCCGAAGACCATTCCGACGAGATCGAAGAGGTCATGAAGGGCGCCGACATGGTGTTCGTGACCGCCGGCGAGGGTGGCGGCACCGGCACCGGCGGCGCACCCGTCGTGGCCCGGATCGCCCGCTCCATCGGGGCCTTGACGATCGGCGTGGTCACTCGCCCGTTCGCTTTCGAGGGCCGCCGTCGCGCCAACTCGGCCGAGCAGGGCATCGCCAACCTTCGCGAGGAGGTCGACACCCTGATCGTGATTCCCAACGACCGCCTGCTCTCGATCAGCGACCGCAACGTGTCCGTGCTCGACGCCTTCAAACAGGCCGACCAGGTCCTGCTCCAGGGTGTCTCGGGCATCACCGACCTGATCACCACCCCCGGCCTGATCAACCTCGACTTCGCCGACGTGAAGTCGGTGATGGCCGACGCCGGCTCGGCCCTGATGGGCATCGGCTCGGCTCGCGGCGAGGACCGCTCCGTGGCGGCGGCCGAGATGGCTGTCTCCAGTCCGCTCCTCGAGGCGAGCATCGATGGAGCGCACGGCGTACTGCTCTCCATCGCCGGCGGATCCGACCTCGGCCTGTTCGAGATCAACGAGGCCGCCGCGCTGGTCGCCGACGCCGTCCACCCCGAAGCCAACATCATCTTCGGAGCGACCATCGACGACGCACTTGGCGATGAGGTGCGCGTGACCGTGATCGCCGCCGGCTTCGACGGAGGGGTGCCCAAGCGTCGCAACGAGGGAGCCTCGCTGCGCAAGGACGCTCGCCCGACCCAGAGCCAGCAGGAGACGCGGGCCGCGGCGGCCGCGGTGGCCACCCGGCGCGAGGAGGGGTCGACCGAAGCGAGCCCGGCCGAGACCAAGGACCCGGCCCTGGCCGGCGCCCGGACCTCACCCGCGAGCGAGCAGGCGCCGGCGACCCGGCCGGCTCCTCGGCAGCCCGTCTACGACGACGACGAGCTCGACGTGCCCGACTTCCTGAAGTAGGTAGGGACGTACGCCTTCCGGCACACCCACGGCCCCGTCGACCTGGCCTTCACGGACAGGTACGGCGGGGTCAGTGGCGTTCCGTTCGACGAGCTCAACCTCGCTGTCGAGGGGGCCGACGACGCAGATGCGCGGCGGGAGAACCTGCGTCTGCTGCTCGCCGACTTCGCCCCCGTCGACACCGTGGCCGACCTGTGGCAGGTCCATGGAGCCGACGTGGTGGTGGCCGGTGCCGGCCCCGCCAGGCCTGAGGCGGACGGTATCGTCACCGACCGGCCGGGGACCACGCTGTTGGTCCGCGCAGCCGACTGCGTACCGGTGCTGCTGGCCGACGTCGAGGCCACCGTCGTCGGCGCTGCTCACTGCGGTCGGCCTGGCCTGGTTGCCGGGGTGGTGCCGGCGACCGTGGCCAAGATGCGCGAACTGGGCGCGACGGCGATCCAGGCCTGGGTCGGGCCCCACGTGTGCGGCGGCTGCTACGAGGTGCCGGCCGAGATGCAGGCCGAGGTCGCTGCGGTGGTGCCGGCGGCGCTCGCCACGACCACGTGGGGCACGCCGTCGCTCGACCTGGGCGCCGGCGTACTGGCCCAGCTCGCGGCCGCGGGCGCGTCCGCCTACGACGTCTCGCGGTGCACCCGCGAGGCAGGCGACCTCTACTCCTACCGACGCGACGGGGCGGCGGCCGGGCGCCTGGCCGGCGTGATCAGGATGAGCACGTGACCACCCCACGCCGCGAGCAGATCGCGGCCAACCTCGCCTCCGTGCACGACCGCATCCATGGTGCCTGCGCCGAGGTCGGCCGCGCGCCAGACGGGGTGAGCCTGATCGTGGTGACGAAGTTCTTCCCGCCCAGCGACGTGCGCCTTCTCGCCGACCTCGGCGTGCGCGACGTCGGCGAGAACCGCCACCAGGAGGCGCAGGCCAAGGCCGAGGAGTGCGCCGACCTCGACCTCACCTGGCACTTCATCGGCGGCCTGCAAAGCAACAAGGCCGCCGCCGTTGCGGCGTACGCCGACGTGGTCCACTCCATCGACCGCACCAAGCTGGTCGGCCCCCTCCATCGCGGCGCGGAGTCCCGAGCGGCGCCGCTCGACGTGCTGCTGCAGGTCAGCCTCGACCCGCCCGGCACGGAGCACCGCAATGGTGCGGACCCCGACGTTCTCGACGAGCTCGCGGAACTGGTCGCAGGAGCGGAGCACCTTCAGCTCCGTGGCCTGATGGCGGTGGCGCCCCTGGAAGCGGACCCAGCCGTTGCCTTCGATCGGCTCACCGAGATCCGCCAGCGGTTCCTGGCATCCCACCCCGCGGCGGGGTGGCTATCGGCGGGCATGAGCGGCGACCTCGAGGAGGCGGTCAAAGCCGGCGCGACACACGTACGGATTGGCTCCGCGGTCCTCGGTTCGAGGCCTCAGGTCCAGTAGGGTCAAATACAGGAAGAGCGCTCTCTTCAAGGGTGCCCGCAACTCCGGAAGGCAACAGTCATGAGCGGTGCGATGCGCAGGATCGGCGAGTACCTCGGCCTGCTCGAGGACACCGGCGTCGACTACGACGACTACGACGGTGACGACTACCACACCCAGGAGACCGAGCCCGTGCGGCCCCGCGGCAAGGACCGGCGCCCGGCCTCCGTTGCCGACCTCTCCGAGCGACGCCGGCCGACCCCCGTGACCGGGCCGACGCAGGTAGCTGCGGCGTTCTCCCAGATCACCACGCTGCATCCGCGCACCTACAACGAGGCGCGCACCGTCGGCGAGAACTTCCGTGAGGGCACCCCGGTCATCATGAACCTCTCGGAGATGGACGACGCCGACGCGAAGCGCTTGGTCGACTTCGCGGCTGGCCTGGTATTTGCCACGCATGGCACGATCGAGCGCATCACCAACAAGGTGTTCCTGCTCTCGCCGCCCAACGTCTCGGTTGCCGCCGAGGAGAAGGAGCGGATCGTCCAGGGCGGGTTCTTCAACCAGAGCTAGCAGTCCTGCCTGACGTCGCCCAGCGAGAGCCTCGATCACACACACATGTACGTAACCGGCGCCATCGTCCAGATCGTGCTCTGGTCCTTCATCGCCCTTCTCTGGGTGCGATTCGTCGTGGACTGGGTCCAGGTCTTCGCCCGCGCGTGGAGTCCCCGGGGGGCTCTCCTGGTGGGCCTCGAGGTCGCCTACTCGACCACGGATCCGCCCATCAAGGCGCTGCGGAAGGTCATCCCGCCGCTCCGGATCGGCAACTTCGCACTCGACCTGAGCTTCCTGTTGGTGATGGTCATGGCCTATGTGCTGCTCGCCCTCAGTAGGGGGATTTTCCCCCAGAGCCCGTAAGGTCGGACTCCGCGTCGCAGACAAGTCACCGGGGTCACACCAGTCCCATGCAGGCGCTATTGTTCGAACGTACGCAGAAACGATTATGAATTGGGTGAGGTCATGCCGCTGACGCCTGAGGACGTGAGCAACAAGCGATTCACGCCTGTCCGGCTCCGCGAGGGCTATGACATGGGCGAGGTCGACCAGTTCCTCGACGAGGTCGAGGCTGAGCTCGCGCGGCTGACCAAGGAAAACGACGACCTGAGGTCGAAGCTCTCCTCGGCGCAGAGCGGTGGATTGGCCCCGACCGAGACGTATGCGCCTCCGGTCCAGCGTCAGCCCGACCCCGAGCCGCTGCCGACCCCCGCGCCTGCAGCCCCCGCCGCGGAGGCCGCGCCCCAGACGATCCGGGTCGAGACCGTCCCCGAGGCGTCGAACGCGGCTGCGCGACTGCTCGAGATCGCGACGAACAACGCCGACGAGCTGGTCGAGGACGCCAAGAACCAGGCCGACAAGATCGTGGGCGAGGCCCGCACCAAGGCCGAGCGCCTCGAGAGCGAGGCCAAGGGCAAGGCGGACCGGCTCGAGACCGATGCCCGGGCACGTTCGCAGATGCTCGACGCCGAGACCTCTGAGCGCCGCGCGCAGCTGTTCGGTGACCTGGAGAAGGAGCGCGACAAGCTCAACCTCGACGTGGAGAACCTGCGCTCCTTCGAGCGCGAGTACCGCTCCCGCCTCAAGACCTACTTCACCCAGCAGCTCGAGGCTCTCAACGGGCCCTCCGAGTCGGCGGGTCCCAGCGACGAGGCACCGGCGCCCAAGCGTCTCCGCTCGATCCTCGGCGAGGACGAGGCCTGACCTCACAGCACGTCACAACGGCCGGTTCTTCGGAACCGGCCGTTGGTCATTTCGGTGCGCCTGTTTGAGCGCTCACCCGCCAACGGCTACCCTCCCCGCAGCCCGTGGCACACGTCCACGGTCACGGCCACCTAGGGAGGCCCCTTCATGGCTCGCAGCACCAGGTCAATGGCTGGGCAGGCCGCAAGCGCTGCCCGGAAGGTGATTTCGCGCGGTTCGAAGAAGGCGGCACCGGCCAAAAAGGCGTCGGCCAAGAAGACGGCACCGCTCAAGAAGGCGCCGGCGAAGAAGGCAGCGACGCTGAAAAAGGCGCCGGCTAAGAAGGCGGCGCCCGCGAAGAAGGCGGCCCCTGTCAAGAAGGCCGCACCCGCCAAGAAGGCGGCACCAGCCAAGAAGGCGGCTCCGGCCAAGAAGGCGGCTCCGGCTAAGAGGGCGGCTCCGGCCAAGAAGGCCCCGCCCGCGAAAAGGGCGGCACCGGCCAAGAAGGCGCCGGCGAAGAAGGCGCCAGCCAAGAAGGCGGCACCCGTCAAGAAGGCGGCACCCGTCAAAAAGGCTCCGGTCAAGAAGGCGGCCCCGGCCAAGAAGGCCCTGCCCGCGAAGAAGGCGGCTCCCGCGAAGAAGGCGGCGCCGGCCAAGAAGGCAACGCGCAAGGCCCAGCCCAGCGCGCTCGCGGTCAAGATCGGCGAGAGCGCCTGGACCAAGGCCGAGCTCAGGGAAGTGCTCGACGAGCTGCACGAGCAGAAGGCCCACAGCCTCGGCATCATCAACGCACAAGAAGCCGAGCTCTCGGGGCTGCTGAAGGACTCCGGCGACGGCGCCGGTCAGGACCAGGCCGACATGGGCGCCACCAGCTTCGAGCGCGACCACGAGCTGACGGTGCTCAACAACGAACGCGACAAGATGGCCCAGATCGACCGAGCCCTGGCCCGCATCGATGACGGCACCTACGGCATCTGTGAGTCGTGCGGTGAGCCCATCGGGAAGATGAGAGCGATGGCGTTCCCGCGTGCGACACTGTGCATGACATGCAAGCAGCGCGAGGAACGTCGGTAGAGCCTGGGGACAGGACCACCGCCTCGCCGCGCCGGGCACGACTCCGCGGCTTGTTCTTCGCCGTGGCGGCCGTCCTCTACGCCGTCGACGTGATCACCAAGATCGTCGCCGTCGACCGGCTGACCGGCCACCCCGACGTACAGGTGGTCGGCGACGCCCTGCAGCTCCACCTGACCCGCAACGCCGGGGCGGCGTTCAGTACCGGCACGAGATTCACGGTGATCCTCTCGTGCGTCGCCGTGCTCGCCGTTCTGGTCGTGCTCTGGCTGAGCCGGCGCATCGGTAGCACCGCTTGGGCCGTCGCGCTCGGCGCCCTCCTCGCCGGTATCGGCGGCAACCTGACCGACCGGCTCGTGCGCGACCCCGGCCCGTTCCGCGGACACGTCATCGACTTCCTGATGCTGCCGAACTGGCCGGTCTTCAACGTGGCCGACATCTGCATCAACGTGGGTGCCGGGCTGGTCCTTGTCCAAGCCTTCCGCGGGATCAGGATCAACGGGTCCCGCGAACGTCGGCGGGAGTCCGACGAGCTCGCGGAAGCCGAGCCGGAGCCGGCGGAGTGAGCCAGGCGGACTACCGGAGCCTTCATGTGCCCGAGGGACTGGCCGGAGAGCGGGTCGACGCAGCGATGGCGCGGATGTTCGGGCTCTCCCGCAACCGCGCCGCGGAGCTCATCTCCCTCAACCTGGTGCAGGTCGACGGCAGTGACGTCGCCAAGAGCGACCGCGTGCTGCCCGGCTCGGTGATCTCGGTGGCGATGCCCGTGGAGGCCGACCCGCTTGTGGTCGTCCCGGAGATCGTCGAGGGCATCAAGATCATCCACGACGACGATTCCATCGTCGTGATCGACAAGCCGGTCGGGGTCGCCGTCCATCCCTCGCCCGGTTGGAAGGGCCCAACGGTCGTTGCGCATCTCGCCGGTGCCGGGTTCCGGATCGCGACCAGTGGCGCCTCGGAGCGCCAGGGGATCGTGCAGCGCCTCGACGTCGGTACTTCCGGCGTCATGGTGATCACCAAGTCCGAGCACGCCTACTCGCTGCTCAAGAACGCGTTCCGCCACCGCACGGTCGACAAGGTCTACCACGCGATGGTGCAGGGCCGCCCAGACCCGCTCGAGGGCACCATCGATGCCCCGATCGCGCGGCACCCAGGGGCCGACTACAAGTTCGCGGTCATCGACGGCGGCCGCGCGAGCGTGACCCACTACGAGACGCTCGAGATGCACCGCTACGCCAGCCTGCTGGAGGTCCACCTCGAGACCGGCCGCACGCACCAGATCAGGGTGCACATGGCGGCCCTCAAGCACCCGTGCGTCGGCGACCTGAGCTATGGCGCCGACCCGACGCTGGCCAAGCGTCTCGGGCTGACCCGCCAGTGGCTGCACGCCGTACGCCTCGGCTTCGAGCACCCCGACACGGGCGAGCATGTCGAGTACGAGTCCACGTATCCCGACGACCTGGCCCACGCGCTCGAGGTCATCCGTGATGCCGACTGACGACGTGGTGCTCCGACCGGCCGACGAGAGCGACGCCGGGGCAGTAGCCGACATCCACCTGGCAGCCCGGCGGGCGGCCGCGATGCCACCTCCGGTGCACACCGACGACGAGGTGCGCTCGTGGCTCAGTGGCCGGCTTCAGAGCACGGACGAGGTCTGGCTGGCGGAGGTGGGAGGTGTCGCGGGCGGTTATGCCCGGATGACCGAGACCTGGTTGGACGACCTCTACGTCACTCCTGGACTCGCCGGCCAGGGAGTGGGCTCCGCCCTGCTCGACCTGGTCAAGGCCCAGCGTCCAGGTGGTTTCTGCCTGTGGGTCTTCGAGAGCAACACACCGGCCATCAGCTTCTATGCGCGCCGCGGCTTCGTCGCGCTGGAGCACACCGACGGGTCCGGCAACGAGGAACGGGCGCCCGACATCAAGATGGCCTGGCCCGGGGCCGACCCGGTGGCGTTCTTCCGCGGCCTGATCGACGAGGTGGACGCGGACCTGGGTGACCTGCTGGCCCGGCGGGCGGCCCTCACCGCGGCCGTACAGCCGCTCAAGGACGACCCCGACCGCGACCTCTCCCGCGAGCACGCCATCGCCGAGGCAATGGCCCAACGCGCCCCAGCCCTGGGCACCGACCGACTGAACCGGATCGTCCACACGATCATCACCGAGAGCCTCGACGCAGCCAAGTAAGGGTCGGAATCGGTGCGTCGTTCTCCCGACGGCGTCATCGTGCGGCCTCCGACGGCGCCGTCAAGAGTCCCTGCGGCGCCTTCGGCGCTCTTGACCGCGCCGTCTCCGGCCGTGACTTGCGCCTATCGGGACGACGGCGACCTGGGGTCGGCTGGCAGGCCCTGCGTGGGGACACTGCCGCCGCTGCTTCATCAAGGTATGTAGGTGGCTCTCCACTTCCCACGGGTTGCTCACCGTGGGAAGTGGCGCTTCGTCTGCATACCTTGAGAAAGCGGTGACGCGACAGCGTCGCCGCGCACTCGGACACCGACCCATCCCGGTCGGGACACCAAGCCCGCGCAAACCAAACCCCACCGACTGACTGTCGGTGTGGCCTGCCACCATGGCGCCAGTGGTTCCCGTAGGCTGGCGGCCTTCCCCCAGAAGGTCGCACGGCACCCACGCCGTGGCGGCTGCTGCATGCCCGATCTCGATCGCTGAGGAGTCTCGACCAGCATGACGACAGGTGGCTCTGCCAAGAGCGGGGAGAGCTTCGTACACCTGCACGTCCACACCGAATACTCCATGCTCGACGGCGCTGCGCGGCTGACCCAGCTGACCGAGCGGGCGGCCGAGCTCGAGATGCCGGCGATCGCGATGACCGACCACGGCAACGTGTTCGGTGCCTACGAGTTCTACACGAAGGCCAAGGCGGTCGGGGTCAAGCCGATCATCGGGATCGAGGCCTACGTCGCACCCGGCTCGCGCTTCGAGCGCAAGGGCGTCAACTTCTACGACGGCGGCGACGACGACATCTCGGCGCGCGGTGCCTACACCCACATGACCCTGCTCAGCGAGAGCACGGAGGGGATGCACAACCTCTTCCGGCTCTCGACCGGTGCCTGGCGAGACGGCTTCTTCAAGCACCCCCGCGCCGACAGGGAGCTGCTCGCCCAGTTCGCCAAGGGGCTGATCGGCACCACCGGGTGTCCGTCCGGTGAGGTGCAGGTCCACCTTCGCTACGGCAACTACGACGCGGCCAGGCAGGCGGCGGCCGACTACCAGGACATCCTGGGCAGGGACAACTACTTCCTCGAGCTGATGGACCACGGTCTCGACATCGAGACCCGGGTCCGTGACGGCCTGCTCAAGCTGGCCAAGGACCTCCAGATCCCGCTGCTCGCGACCAACGACTCCCACTACGTGCTGGAGGAGGACGCCCCCTCTCAGGAGCACCTGCTCTGCATCAACTCCAGCAGCACCATGGACCTGCCGGTCGGGTCCGGATCCGGCAAGCGGTTCGCGTTCGAAGGCACCGGCTACTACCTCAAGTCCGCCGCCGAGATGCGGTCGCTCTGGGTCGACAAGTACGACCTCCGCGAGGCGTGCGACAACACGCTTCTGATCGCCGAGCGCTGCGAGGTCGAGTTCACCGAGGGCAACGGCACCTACATGCCCCGCTTCCCCTGCCCACCCGGCCACTCCGAGCACACCTGGCTGCTCGAGGAGGTCGAGCGCGGGCTGGCCGTCCGCTACCCGGGCGGCGTCTCGGCCGAGGCGCGGGCCCGGGCCGACTTCGAGGTCGGCGTCATCCTCGAGATGGGGTTCCCGGGCTACTTCCTCGTGGTCGCCGACTTCATCAACTGGGCCAAGGAGCAAGGCATCCGGGTGGGGCCAGGCCGCGGCTCGGGCGCCGGGTCGATTGTGGCCTACGCCCTGCGGATCACCGACCTTGATCCCCTGGTGCACGGCCTGCTGTTCGAGCGCTTCCTCAACCCGGAGCGGATCTCGATGCCCGACTTCGACATCGACTTCGACGAGCGTCGGCGCGGCGAGGTGATCCGCTACGTCAGCGACAAGTACGGCGACGACCGGGTCTCGATGATCGTCACCTACGGCACGATCAAGGCCAAGCAGGCGGTCAAGGACTCCAGCCGCATCCTCGGCTACCCGTTCGCGATGGGCGACCGGATCACCAAGGCGATGCCGGCTGCGGTGATGGGCAAGGACATCCCGCTCAAGGACGTGTTCGACCCCGAGCACAAGCGGTTCAGCGAGGGTGGCGAGTTCCGCTCCCTCTACGACAACGACCCCGACGTGAAGAAGGTCGTCGACACGGCGATCGGCATCGAGGGCCTGAAGCGCCAATGGGGCGTCCACGCGGCCGGTGTGATCATGTCGAGCGAGCCGCTTGCCGACGTGATCCCGCTGCTCAAGCGGCCGGCCGACGGCGCGATGATCACGCAGTTCGACTATCCGACGTGCGAAGCCCTCGGCCTGATCAAGATGGACTTCCTCGGGCTGCGCAACCTGACCGTCCTCGACGACGCGCTCAAGAACATCCAGGCCAACCGCGGCGAGCAGCTGGTCCTCGAGGACCTACCGCTCGACGACGCGGCGTCCTACCAGCTGCTGGGCACCGGCAACACGCTCGGCATCTTCCAGCTCGACGGCGGACCGATGCGGTCGCTGCTCAGGCTGATGCGTCCCGACAGCTTCGCCGACATCTCGGCGGTGCTGGCGCTCTACCGGCCGGGCCCGATGGGCGTCGACTCCCACACCAACTACGCGCTCCGCAAGAACAACAAGCAGGAGATCACCCCGATCCACCGGGAGCTCGAGGAGCCGCTCGCCGAGATCCTCGAGCCGACCTATGGCCTGATCGTCTACCAGGAGCAGATCCTGGCGGTCGCCCAGAAGGTCGCGGGCTACTCGCTCGGACAGGCCGACCTGCTCCGCAAGGCGATGGGCAAGAAGAAGAAGGAGATCCTCGACGCCGAGTACGGGCCCTTCTCGGAGGGGATGAAGGCCAACGGCTTCTCCGACGCGGCGATCAAGGCGCTCTGGGAGACCTTGGTCCCGTTCTCCGACTACGCCTTCAACAAGGCGCACACCGCGTCGTACGGGCTGATCTCCTACTGGACCGCCTACCTCAAGCAGCACTTCGCACCCGAATACATGGCGGCGCTGCTGACGTCGGTCAAGGACGACAAGGACAAGTCGGCGATCTACCTCAACGAGTGCCGGCGGATGAAGATCCAGGTGCTCCCACCCGACGTCAACGAGTCGACCAGCAACTTCACGCCTGTCGGCAACGACGTCCGGTTCGGGCTGACCGCGATCCGCAATGTCGGCGCCAACGTCGTCGACGGCATCGTGACGGCGCGCGAGGAGAAGGGCCGGTTCGAGGACTTCAACGACTTCCTCGACAAGGTGCCCGCCCAGGTCTGCAACAAGCGGGTGATCGAGTCGCTGATCAAGGCCGGTGCCTTCGACGAGCTGAAGCACAGGCGTCGCGCCTTGGTGGCCGTGCACGAGACGGCCGTCGACCAGTACGTCGACATCAAGCGCAACGAGGCGATCGGTCAGGACTCGCTCTTCGGCGCCCTCGACGACGAAGGGGGCGGCTTCGGCATCACCGTGGCGATCCCCGACATCGACGAGTGGGACAAGATGACCCTGCTCGGCCACGAGCGCGACATGCTCGGCCTCTACGTCTCCGATCATCCGCTCCTCGGGTTGGAGCACGTGCTGACCCGGGCCAGCGACTGCACCATCGGCGAGCTGATGACCGACGAGGAGCGGGCCGACGGGTCGCCGGTGACGGTGAGCGGCCTGGTGACCTCGGTCCAGCGCAAGATCACCAAACGTGGCGACGCGTGGGCCATGGTCTCGCTCGAAGACCTCGAGGGCGCGATCGACGTGCTGCTCTTCCCGAGCTCCTACCAGCTGGCCAGTCCGCTGCTGGTCGAGGACGCGATCCTCACGGTCAAGGGCCGGCTCTCGCGCAGCAAGGACCAGCCGGAGCTGCACGGGCAGGAGGTCACCGTTCCCGACCTCGCCGACGGTCCGGCTGGGCCCGTCGTGATCAGCCTGCCCTCGACGCGCTGCACCGGGCCCGTGATCGAGCAGCTCAAGGACGTCCTCGGCACCCACCCGGGCATGACGGAGGTCCGGCTGCGGCTGATGACCCGGCAGGCCACCAAGGTGATGCGGCTCGACGACCGGCTCCGGGTCACCCCGAGCCCCGCCCTGTTCGCCGACCTCAAGCACCTCCTCGGACCCGGATGTCTGACCGGATGACCGAGTCGGCACCCGTGACGACCCCGTCGTCTCCGGGCCGGCGCGGGCGGGTGGTGCCTGCGATACAGGCCGGCCTCATCCTGGCCCTGTTCATCGGCGCCGGCCTGCTGGCCGGCTGGGTCTGGTGGAAGCTGTGGTCGCCGGCTCCGGCTGGGGGCGTGGTCGACGGGAAGTGGTACCCGCAGGCCACCGAGGGCCTGATGGCCGAGTTCGCCGGCACTGGCTGGTACGTCGTGGTCGCGGTCGTGGGCGGGCTGCTACTTGGCCTGGTTGCGGGCCTGCTGCTCGACCGCAACGAGATCGTGACCCTGGCGGCCGTCGTCGTCGGGAGCGCACTGGCCTCCTGGTTGATGATGCGGGCGGGCTTCCACTTCAGCCCTCCCGACCCCGGGCCGATCGCGGAGACCGCCAAGAACGGCACCGAACTGCCCGGCCACCTCATTCTCTCTGGTGCGCTGAACCTGCCGGGGCGTTGGCTCGACGATGATGTGCGGAGCCCGATGCTGGCCTTCCCGATCGGCTCGATGGCCGGCCTGGCGATTGCCCTGTTCGGGATCTCGAAACGGCGGGGTTGAGCGGAACCTCGCCGGGTAGTCTCCCGTCCGAACCTGGACCAGAACGTACCGCCCGACAAGGGGATCCGATGTCCACGAACCTCCCGCCCACCGGCCCGCCTGCTGGCCCGCCCCCGGGTCCGCCCCCCTCCGGTCCGCCCAGTGCCGCACCGCCTGCAGGCTCTGCGGAGCTGCTCGAGCAGGGCGGTGGAGGGCCGCTGCCACCCGCACCGCCTCCGACGGGCTCCGGTGGTGGCCGCCGCAAGGGTCTGATCATCGGCGGCGTGATCGGCGTTCTCGCCGTCGGAGGAGCCGCCTTCGGCGCCTACACGTGGCTCACGGCCACGGGTCCCCAGCCGTCCGAGGCGTTGCCGGCCAACACCTTGGGCTACGTCAGCGTCGACCTCGACCCGAGCGGCAGCCAGAAGATCGCCGCATTGAAGACGCTGCAGAAGTTCCCCGCAGCAGACGAGTGGCTCGATGACGAGGGCATCAGCTCCGGCGACGACATCCGCGAGTTCATCTTCGGGAAGATCCAGGAGGAGGAGGGCGCCTGCGAGGGCCTCGACTTTGACGACGACATCAAGCCGTGGCTCGGTGACCGCTTCGCGATCGCGGCGATCGACGTCGGCGACGACGCGCCGACGCCCGTGGGCGTCGTCCAGGTCAAGGACCCCGACCAGGCCCAGGACCAGGTGGAGAAGGTGATCGAGGAGTGCGGCGGCGACCTCGACCAGGGTGGCCTGGCGATCAGCGGCGACTGGCTGATCATCGCGGAGTCCGACGACATCGCCGAGGGGGTTGCTGATGATGCCGTCGAGGCGAGCCTGGCCGACGACGAGGAGTTCCAGAAGTGGACCGACGCGGCGGGTGACCCGGGCATCCTGACGGCGTACGTCTCGAAGGACGCAGGCAAGGTGCTCGCGGAGGAGCTCGGGGGCCTCGGTGGGGCGCTGGCTTCCGGTGACGTCAGCGACTGCGCCTCAACCGACGGCTTCGACGGGTGCATCGCTCCCGAAGGAGACGGTTTCGAGGAGGACGTCCTGCCCGACGAAGCGACGGAGGCATTCGAGGACTTCGGTGGCATGGCGCTCAAGGTGCGGTTCGACGACGGCTCGCTCGAGGTCGAGGTGGCCACCGGCACCAACGACACCGGACTCAACTCGTTGACCTCCAGCGACAAGGGCGGCGACGTGATCGCCACGTTGCCGGAGGACACGGCCGCCGCGCTCGGCGTCGGCTTCGAGTCTGGCTGGTTCCAGGACATCCTCGACTACGTCGGCGACGCCTCTGGTGCCGGCGAGGGCGTCGCAGAGTTCCTGGACCAGGCCGAAGAAGAGCTCGATCTCTCGCTGCCGGAGGACGCCGAGACGCTGTTCGGTGAATCCGCGGCGATCGCGGTCGGCAGCGACTTCGACCCCGAGGCCTTCTTCGGATCCGAGTCGGGTGACCTGGAAATCCCGATCGGCGCCAAGATCAAGGGCGACACCGACGCGATCCAGGAGGTGCTCGACAAGGTCAAGGCGACCGCGCCGACTCCCGAGGACGCGGAGATCTTCAGCTCCGACTCCAACGACGACTACATCGTGATCGGACCCGACACCGACTACCTGTCGGCGCTGCTCGAAGACGGCGACCTGGGCGACACCGACACCTACCAGGACGTCGTCCGTGAGGACGACGCCTCGTCGATCTTCTTCCTCAACTTCGACGCCGGTGGGGGTTGGCTGGCCAACCTGGCCGACGACGACGAGGAGGTCAAGGACAACCTCGAGCCGCTGGCCGGTCTCGGCATCACCGGCTGGGAGGACGACGACATCGGACACGCCGTCCTGCGGGTCACGACCGACTGAGCTCGGCGGTCGTCGCCCCCGTGACCGTGACCAGGTCGTCGGGGGCGATCTCCAGGTCGAGCCCGCGCCGTCCGGCCGAGACGAACACGGTGGCGTGTCGTAGCGCGCTCTCGTCCACCACCGTCGGGTGTGCTCGCTTCTGGCCGATCGGCGAGATGCCGCCGGCGACGTAGCCGGTCGCGCGCTCAGCCGCGGCGAGCTCGGCCATCACCGCCTTGCTGCCGCCGGCGGCCCGCGCCAGCGCCTTCAGGTCGAGCTGACCCGCGACGGGCACGACGGCGACGGTCAGCCGCCCGTCGACGGACGCCATCAGGGTCTTGAAGATCCGCCACTGGTCGATCCCGAGCGCTTCGGCGGCCTCCTCGCCGTACGACGAGGCCCGCGAGTCGTGGTCGTACGGGTGGAGCGTGAAGGCGATGCCGGCCCGGGTGAGCGCGACGGTCGCCGGAGTCCCGCCGGTCTGCTTCCTCGCCATGACGACGAGTCAGTTGGGTGACCAGCGAGTCCGCGCGACCTCGGTGGCCGGCAGGGACGGGATCACGTTCATGCAGCGCAGCTCCGACCGGAGCAGGTCGGTCACCAGGATGAGCCGTTCGGCGGCGTCCTCGGCCTCGAGCAGCGACTGACGCTCCGGCATCGGCAGCGGCGCGCACGCCGCCAGCGTCCAGGACAGGTAGGCAGGGTCGCGGGGCAGGTCGCCGTGGTAGGGGTCGGTGCGGACCTGGGCGAGGGCCTGTCGGTAGGCCGTGAAGGTGGCGCGAGCCCGCTCGAGAAGCTCCTCGGGCACGATCGCGTCCGCCTCGGGACGGTCCTCGACGTGACCCATGGGGAACGGCCCGGACGTCTCGAGCCGGTCGAGCGCGATCCGGCCGAGGCCAACGGCCACGATGTCGAAGGTGCCATCGGGGTGCGACTCCACCTCGGTCAGCTGCACCCGACAGCCCACCCGGTAGAGCGACTGCGCCCCGTGGTCGCCGACCTCGTAGCCCTCGCGGATGCCAACCGTCCCGAAAACCCGTCCGATCGGGTCCTCGACCCGGAGCAGATGGTGGACGAGCGCCCGGTAGCGGTCCTCGAAGACCTTGAGCGGGACGCTGACCCCAGGGAACAGCACCGAGTTCAGGGGGAACATCGGCAGCGTGTCCGTCACACCTGCAACGTAGTCCAGCCCCCGTCGCAAGTCCGGGAGATCGAGCCTGGACTCGTAGAATTGCGCCCATGATCCGCCGCATCGACCTGCGCGGGGCCCAGCCGACCGACGGTGGTCCCGTGGACTACCGCGCCGCCGTACCGCGCGCGGACTTCGACGTCGAGGCGGCGATCCCGGCGGTGCACGAGATCTGCGAGGCGGTACGCACGCGGGGGATCGAGGCGGTCAGGGAGTTCTCCGAGCGGTTCGATGGCGTCACCCAGGACGACATCCGGGTGCCGGTCGCGACCCTCGGCGAGGCTCTGGAGCGGCTCGATCCAGACATCCGCGCCGGCCTCGAGGAGTCGGTACGCCGCCTGCGGGCCACCTGCGCCGCCGAGCTCGAGCACGACGTGACCACGGAGCTGAGTGCCGGCGCGACGGTGACCCACCGCAAGGTGCCGGTCGGCCGGGTCGG
Source organism: uncultured Actinomycetota bacterium (assembly GCA_963753565.1). Classification (GTDB taxonomy): domain Bacteria; phylum Actinomycetota; class Actinomycetes; order Propionibacteriales; family Nocardioidaceae; genus Nocardioides. The sequence goes on along the minus strand of CAVWCT010000011.1, from coordinate 10,070 downwards.
TCTCTACGTGCCGGGCGGCCTCGCCCCGCTGGTCTCCAGCGTGCTGATGAACGTGGTGCCCGCCCAGGTGGCCGGCGTCGAGTCGATCGCGCTGACGTCGACTCCGCAGAAGGACTTCGGCGGCCTGCCGCACCCCACCATCCTGGCCGCGTGCGCGCTGCTCGGCATCGACGAGGTGTACGCCGTCGGCGGCGCTCAGGCGATCGCGATGTTCGCCTACGGCGTCGGACCGTGCCGCAAGGTCGACCTGGTGACCGGGCCCGGCAGCATCTACACCGTCACGGCCAAGCGCCTGCTCAAGGGCGTGGTCGGCATCGACTCGGAAGCCGGTCCCACCGAGATCGCGATCCTCGCCGACGACACGGCCGACGCCGCGTTCGTGGCCGCCGACCTCGTGAGCCAGGCCGAGCACGACCCGCTGGCAGCGGCGGTGCTGGTCACCCCCTCGGAGTCGCTTGCGGCCGCGGTCGAGGCGGAGCTGGAGACCCAGGTCGCGGCCACCAAGCACGCGCAGCGGATCCAGGCCTCGCTCGGTGGCGCGCAGTCGGCCATCGTGCTCGTCGACGACCTCGAGCAGGGGCTCGAGGTCGTGAATGCCTACGCCGCGGAGCACCTGGAGATCCACACCGCCGACGCTTCGTCGTACGCCGCCCGCGTGCGCAACGCCGGTGCGATCTTCGTCGGCCCGCACGCGCCGGTGTCGCTCGGCGACTACTGCGCGGGCTCCAACCACGTACTGCCCACCGGTGGCTGCGCCTGCCACTCGTCGGGGCTGTCGGTGCGCGCCTTCACCAAGTCGGTCCACGTCGTCGACTACTCCCGCGAAGCCTTGGCGGAGGTCGCCGACCACGTCACCACGCTCGCCGAGGCCGAAGACCTGCCGGCCCACGGCGCGGCGGTCAGGGTTCGGTTCTCGAAATGACCTTTCCTCCGATCAGGGAGGAGCTGCGCGGCGTCGAGCCCTACGGGGCGCCCCAGCTCTCCCGTGAGCAGGCACCGGTCCAGCTCAACGTCAACGAGAACCCCTACCCGCCCTCGTCGGCAGTGGTGGCCGACGTGGCCACCGCGGTCGCCGAGGCGACGACGACGCTCAACCGCTATCCGGACCGCGAGTTCGTCTCGCTACGCACGGAGCTGGCCGGCTACCTCGGGCACGGCGTCACGCCCGAGCAGGTGTGGGCGGCCAACGGCTCCAACGAGGTGATGCTCCAGCTGCTCCAGGCCTTCGGCGGCCCCGGGCGGGTAGCGCTGAGCTTCGCGCCGACGTACTCGATGTATCCGGAGTACGCCCGCGACGCCATGACCGAGTGGGTCACCGGCCACCGCGAGCAGGACTTCAGCCTCGATCTCGAGCACGCGCGCGATCTGATCCTGGAGCGGAAGCCGTCGGTGGTCCTGCTTCCGTCACCCAACAACCCGACCGGCACGGCGCTGCCGCTCGATGCGGTGACCACCCTCTGCGAGGCCGCCGCCAGCAATGGGCAGAGCGGGATCGTCGTAGTCGACGAGGCGTACGGCGAGTTCCGCCGCAGCGGCACCCCGTCGGCGCTCGAGCTCCTGCCGCGGCACCGCAACCTGGTCGTCACCCGCACCATGAGCAAGGCGTTCGCGCTGGCCGGCGCCCGCGTCGGCTACCTCGCCGCCGACCCGGCGATCTGCGACGCGATCCGCGTGGTGCGGCTGCCCTACCACCTGTCGGCCGTGACCCAGGCGGTCGCGCTCGCGGCGCTCCGGCACGCCCCAGAACTGCTCGGCAAGGTCGACCAGCTGCGCGCCGAGCGCGACTCGACCGTCGCCTGGCTGCGCGGGCAGGGGCTGCAGGCGGCCGACTCCGATGCCAATTTCTGTTTGTTCGGAACCTTCCTCGACCGTCATGCTGTCTGGGAGGGTCTGCTCGCTCAGGGGGTGCTGATCCGCGAGACTGGACCCGACGGATGGCTGCGGGTCTCGATCGGCACGGCAGACGAGATGGCGGCGTTCAGGGATGCCCTGGTGGCCGTGATGGAAACACAGAGAGCAGGACAGCGATGAGCAGGACCGCAAGGATCGAGCGGGAGACGAGTGAGTCGAAGGTGCTCGTCGAGGTCGACCTCGACGGCTCGGGCCGCCACGATGTCTCGACCGGCGTCGGCTTCTACGACCACATGCTCATCTCGTTCGCCCGGCACTCCCTTGTCGACCTGACGGTGCAGACCGCGGGCGACACCCACATCGACGCGCACCACACCGTCGAAGACACGGCGATCGTGCTCGGACAGGCCCTGCGCGAGGCGCTCGGCGACAAGGCCGGCATCCGCCGCTTCGGAGACGCGACCGTGCCGCTCGACGAGGCGCTCGTGCAGGCGGTCGTGGACGTGTCCGGGCGCCCTTACTGCGTCCACACCGGCGAGCCCGAGGGCCAGGAGTACGTCGTCCTCGGTGGCGGAAATGGGCCGAGTTATCTCGGCTCACTGACCCGCCACGTCTTCGAGACCCTGGCCTTCCACGCCCACATCGCCCTGCACGTGCGGGTGCTTGCCGGTCGGGAGCCCCACCACATCGTCGAGACGCAGTTCAAGGCCTTCGCGCGGGCGTTCCGCGACGCAGTTGCGATCGACCCTCGGGAGACGGGCGTCCCGTCGACCAAGGGCAGTCTCTGATCTCGCTGGCTCGCCGATGAAGTCTGTTGTGGTCCTCGACTACGGGTCGGGGAACCTTCGCTCTGCCGTGCGCGCCCTCGAGCGTGCCGGCGCGGACGTCACGCTCACGGGCGACATGGCCGCCGCCCTGGAGTGCGACGGCCTGGTCGTTCCCGGTGTCGGGGCGTTCGCCGCCTGCATGCGCGGGCTCCGTGAGGTCCACGGACCGCGGATCATCGGCCGCCGGCTCGCGGGGGCGCGTCCGGTGCTCGGGATCTGCGTCGGCATGCAGGTGCTGTTCGAGCGCGGCGTGGAGCATGGGGTCGAGACCGAGGGCTGTGACGAGTGGCCGGGTGTGGTGGAGCGGATCCAGGCACCCGTCGTACCTCACATGGGATGGAACACCGTCGAGGCCCCCGAGGGCACTCGACTGTTCACCGGCATCGAGGGAGAGCGCTTCTACTTCGTCCACTCCTACGGCGTACGCCGCTGGGAGCTCGAGACCAACAATCGCACCATGTCCCCGCTGGTGACCTGGGCCGAGCACGGGGGCGACCGGTTCGTGGCGGCGGTCGAGAACGGCCCGCTGACCGCGACCCAGTTCCACCCCGAGAAGTCCGGAGACGCCGGCGCCGGCCTGCTCGAGAACTGGGTGGATTCCCTGTGAGCCCGTCATGAGCAAGGAGCGACAGCAGCGCCGGGCCGAGCGCGAGCGCGAGATCGCCATGCGCGCGGCGGCCCGGGCCGCCGAGGCCGAGCGGGTCGAGCGCAAGGCCGCGCGGAAGCAGGCGCTCACGCGGTGGCTGCCGAAACCCGCGCCGCAGCCGACCGGAGTGCTCGCCGAGCGCCGGCGCCAGCAGACCGGACTGATGATCGCCGTGCTGATCGCCGTCAACGTGCTCGTCTGGGTGTTCTTCCCGGACTGGTCGGCCCGCGCCATGGTCGCGGTGCTCACCCTGCTGCTGTTCCCACTCCTCCACGCCCTGTTCGTCCGCAAATGAAGGTGATCCAGTGAGTGACTATCTCGAGCTGCTACCTGCCGTCGACATCGCCGCCGGCCAGGCGGTGCAGCTGGTGCAGGGGGTGGCGGGCTCCGAGAAGCGCTTCGGGGACCCGATCGAGGCCGCCCTGCGCTGGCAGGCCGCAGGGGCTGAGTGGATCCACCTGGTCGACCTGGACGCGGCCTTCGGCCGCGGCCACAACCGCGAACTCCAGGCCAAGATCGTCGGCACCCTCGATATCCAGGTGGAGATGAGCGGCGGCATCCGCGACGACGAGTCGCTGGCCGCGGCGATGGCCACCGGCTGTCGCCGGGTCAACATCGGCACGGCAGCCCTCGAGCAGCCTGAGTGGTGCGCGGCCGCGATCGCGGAGCACGGCGACCGGGTGGCGGTCGGCCTCGACGTACGCGGCCGGACCCTGGCCGCCCGCGGCTGGACCCGCGACGGCGGCGACCTCTACGACGTGCTCGCCCGACTCGACTCCGAAGGCTGTGCGCGCTACGTCGTCACCGACGTCAACAAGGACGGCATGCTGCAGGGCCCCAACCTCGCGCTGCTCAAGGACGTCTGCGCCGCGACCGATCGACCGGTCGTGGCCTCGGGCGGGATCACCGAGCTGGCCGACCTCGAGGCGCTGCACGGGCTCGTCGGCGACGGCGTGGAGGGCGCGATCATCGGGACGGCTCTCTACGAAGGCAGGTTCACGCTCGAGGACGCCCTGGAGCTGACCAAACCGTGAGCCTCGCCGTACGCGTCATTCCCTGCCTCGACGTCGACGCCGGCCGAGTGGTCAAGGGCGTCAACTTCCTCGACCTCCGCGATGCCGGGGACCCTGTTGAGCTGGCCCGGACGTACGACGCCGAAGGCGCCGACGAGCTGACCTTCCTCGACATCTCCGCTTCCCACGAGGGCCGCGCGACCACGATGGAGATCGTGTCGCGCACCGCCGAGGAGGTGTTCATCCCCCTCACGGTGGGTGGGGGAGTCACGTCGGTCGACGACGTGGACCGCCTGCTTCGCGCGGGCGCCGACAAGGTCGCCGTCAACACCGCTGCCATCAACCGGCCCGAGCTGGTCGCCGAGATCGCCGACCGCTTCGGCAACCAGGTGCTGGTGCTGTCGGTGGATGCCCGTCGGGCACCTGGCACCGCCTCCGGTTGGGAGGTGACCACCCACGGCGGCCGCGCCTCGGCCGGGCTGGACGCGATCGAGTGGGCGGCCCGGGCCACCGACCTCGGCGCGGGCGAGATCCTGCTCAACGCGATGGACGCCGACGGCACCCAGGAGGGCTTCGACCTCGACCTGATCCGCGCCGTACGCCGCGAGGTCACCATCCCCGTGATCGCTTCCGGCGGCGCGGGCACGGTCGACCACTTCCCGCCCGCCGTCGAAGCCGGCGCCGACGCCGTCCTCGCCGCAACGGTCTTCCACTTCGGCACGCTCCGGATCGCGGAGGTGAAGGCGGGCTTGGCAGGTGCGGGTCACCCCGTCCGAACCTAGGATCCGAGTCATGCGCACGCTTATCAGCTCCCTCGTCACTGTGCTCGCCTTGGCCCTCTCCGGCTGTGGAGACGACGACGAGCCCACGGCGGATCCCACGGAGGATGCCTCTCAGGCCGATCCGAGCTCCGCATCGCCGCCTGCTCCCGAAACACCCTCGGTGCTGACCGTGCCTCCTGCCTGCGAGCTCGCCGACGAAGCAGACGTGGAAGCCGCGTTTGGCCTAGCGGTGCCCCCTGGTTCCGAGGGCGGCGGCGGGCACAACGAGGACGACCTGGTCTGGCAGACCGACAACTGCGACTGGGAGGTGGAGGGCGTGCTCGAGCTGACGCTGGCCATCTCCGAAGCCGAGGACTTCGAGGACGGGGAGATGCACTGCCCCGTGCTGTCCCACTTCGAAGCCGAGCCGACCCCCGTCCCCGAGCTCGGCGACGAGGCAAGCTGGCTCGGCTACGCGGGGAACGAGACCGAGGGCACCGTCCGCGTGTGCGGTGACGACGTGCTCCTCGACGTCAGCGTCCTCGCCCCGGCCGGCACCATCGATCTCGCCGTCCTGCAGCAGCAGACCACTGCCTTCGCCGGCTTCGCGCTCTCGGCGTTGACGGCCTAGGGCCCGCTGCGGGAGCTGGCCACCTACGCTCGGCGTGGTGAGCGAGACTTACGACGTCTATCAGGGGCAGCAAGACGACGCGGACGGCCAGGAGTGGCATGTGCTCGTCGAGTACTCCAACCGAGGGAACATGAAGCCGCCGACCCTCCTCAAGTTCCCTTCCGGCAACTTCGCGAGCCGCGAGGAGGCCATGGTCGCGGCCGAGCGGGCGGCCTACGAGTTCGAGCCGCCGGACCCGATGGCGCCGCAGGGACGCAAGGTCTTCAGCGATGGAGAGACAGCCTTCCTGAGCATCGTCGAGGGTGCGATGACGGAGTTCCACTTCAGCACCCGAGTGGTCAGGTACCTGGGCGAGCGGAGCTGACTGCCAGGCGTCAGAACCCGAGGTTCGCGGCGCGGACCTCGGCCACCGCCTCTGGCGGTCCGTCGAACGTGAGGTCGCGCGCGTAGTCGCGGCCGAACAGGAACAGCACCACTTCGCCAGGCGGACCGCTCACCACGACGGGGTCGTCACCGCGGGACAGCACGGCCTCGGCGCCGGTATCGCTGCGGCGGATCCGGAACGGCGGCCCGAGCCGACGGGCAACCAGCCGGCCGGATCCCCGCCCCAGCTTCCAGAGCAAACCGAGGTCGGCCGGATCGAGGTTGCGTGGCTCCCAGCCGGGCTGCGCCCGGCGGAGGTCCTCGTGGTGCACGAAGTACTCGAGCGTGTTGAAGGCGACCTCCGCCGGCGGAAGCCGGTACATGTTCAGGCCCGGGTCGCGGAGCTTCTCGACCAGAACGCCGAAGTCCTTGCGGGCCACCCGCTCCATGGACTTCTCGGTCAGACCCGCGAGCGGCGGGACCACGATGCCGGCAGCGGCCCACGGACGGTTCTCGCGTACGAGCAGGTGAGCGACCAGCTGCTTGGCCGTCCAATCGCCGCAGAGCGTGGGTGCGTCCTCGCCGAGCACCAGCAAGAGGTCACAGAGCGCGTGGCGTTCCCGGCGCGCCAGCGGGGGAGTGGCCATGCGGCGAGATTAGTGCCCGTGTCCGAAGTCCTTGCGCGCTTCGCGCGCCCATGGCACGACCTCGCCGCGTTGGCGTCGCTCGACGTGCGCCCAGCATGGCAGCGCTCCGCCGCCTTGCGAATGCACACACCCTGAACACGCCAAACACGTAACGACTCCGGACACGAGACACTGGCCCGGGGGAATAGCCTGCCGGGATCGCAGGTTGGCGCGAGACCGAGGTGAGGTCCAAGAGAACATGAGCGAGGCGAGCAGTGAAGGGCGCGGATCGACCCGCGCCGGGTTCGCCGTACTCCTGGTCGCGATCAAGCGGGAGCCATGGATCTTCGCGGTCTCCACGATCGGCAGCGTTCTCTTCGGTGCGCTGACGGTCGCGGATGCGTGGGTGCTCGGCTGGTCCACCGACCACGCCGTGCTGCCGGCGTTCGCCAAGGGAGAGATCGACGCGAAGCTGCTGTGGGCGGTGCTTGCGCTCTTCATGGGCGTGGCCATCCTGCGGGCGGTCGGCATCGTGGCCCGCCGACTGGGTGCCGGCATCATGCAGTACCGGATGCAGGCCTCCACCCGCCGAGCGGTGACCCGGCAGTACCTGTCGCTGCCGATGGAGTGGCACCAGCGCCACCCGACCGGGGAGCTCCTCTCCAACGCGAACTCCGACGTCGAGGCGGCCTGGGGCCCGATCGCGCCGCTCCCGATGGCGGTCGGCACCGTAGCGATGATGGTGATCGCGGTCGTGCAGATGCTGATCGCCGACCTGGTGATGGCCCTGGTCGGGCTGCTCGTCTTTCCGGCGGTGATCGCGGTCAACGTGATCTACCAGCGGATGGCGCAGGGCTGGGCGACCCGTGCCCAGCAGCTGCGGGGCGAGGTCAGCGAGATCGCGCACGAGTCGTTCGACGGTGCGATGGTGGTCAAGACCTTGGGTCGCGAGGGCGAGGAGACGGCCCGCTTCGCGGCGAAGTCGCGTGAGCTCCGCGATGTCAACATCCGGGTCGGCAAGATCCGCGCTGCGTTCGACCCGACGCTCGCCGCGCTGCCCAGCATCGGCGTGCTCATCGTCCTCTCGGTCGGGGTGTCGCGCGTGCTCAGCGGCGCCACCGACCCCGGCGACGTGGTGACCGTCGCCTACCTGCTGACGATCGTGTCCTTCCCGATCCGGTCCATCGGCTGGCTGCTCGGCGAGTTCCCGCGCAGCGTCGTCGGTTACCGACGCGTGCGCGCGGTCCTGTCCGCCACCGGCGAGATGGAGTACGGCGACGCGCGGGCGGCGAGTGTCGAGACCGGCGCCCGGCTGACCGTCACCGATCTCGGCTACTCCTACGTGCCTGACCAACGCCTCCTCGACGGCCTCGACTTCACCGTCGAGCCGGGCCGCACGGTTGCCCTGGTGGGCGCCACGGCGTCCGGGAAGAGCACCCTGACCACCCTGCTCACGCGCCTGGTCGACCCACTCCAGGGCCGGGTCGCGATCGACGACATCGACTTGCGCGACCTGGCTCGCGGCGAGCTCGCCCGAGCGGTGTCGCTGGTGCCGCAGACGGCATTCCTCTTCGACGACACCGTGCGCGGCAACGTCACCCTGGGCGCCGACGTCAGTGATGAGGAGGTCTGGGCGGCGCTGCGGATCGCCCAGGCCGACGGGTTCGTCGCGGCCCTGCCCGACGGACTCGACGCCCGGCTCGGTGAGCGCGGCACCTCGTTGTCGGGCGGCCAGCGACAGCGGATCTCCCTGGCCCGGGCCCTGGTCCGCAGGCCACGGCTGCTCATCCTCGACGATGCGACCTCGGCGGTCGACCCCGAGGTGGAGGCGCGGATCCTGGCCGGACTCCGCCAGAAATCGGGGCAGGACAGCACGCTGGTGGTCGTGGCCTACCGCAAGGCCACGATCGGACTGGCCGACGAGGTGCTCCACCTGGAGGACGGGCGGATCGCCGACCGTGGCACCCACACGGAGCTGCTCGCCCGCAGTCCCGCCTACGCCAACCTGGTGAACGCCTACGAGCAGGAGGCCGACGCGGCCCTGGCGGAGGAGCTCACATGACGCTGATGGACACCGGCGAGGACATCGCCGCGATCGAGACGATCCGCCGCGGCGTCCACTTCTCGCCCGAGCTCAAGGAAGGCGTTGGCGGCACCCTGGCGCTCGCCGTGCTCGCGTCGGTCGGCCAGGTGATCGTGCCGATCACCGTCCAGCAGACCCTCGACCGCGGCATCAACGGCCCCGGTGGACCGGACGTCTCCTTCACGGTGCTCATGGGTGTGGTCGCGGCCCTGGCCGTCGTCGTGACCAGCTGGGCGTCGTACGCGATGACCAGCCGGCTGTTCACGACGTCGGAGCGTGGCCTCGCAACGCTCCGGATCAAGGCATTCCGCCACGTCCACGACCTGCCGCTCCTCACCCAGAACACCGAGCGCCGCGGCGCGCTGGTCTCGCGGGTGACCAGCGATGTCGACCAGGTGAGCCAGTTCCTGGTGTTCGGCGGCCTGATCTTCGTGGTCAGCATCGGGCAGGTGCTGGTCGCCACGGTCGTGATGGTCGTCTACAGCTGGCAGCTGGCGATCGTGGTCTGGGTCTGCTTCGCGCCACTGTTCCTGTCGCTCCGCTACTTCCAGCGCAAGCTCTCCGACGCCTACGGCACGGTCCGGCGCCAGATCGGCGTCATGCTCTCCGCCATCTCCGAGCCGGTCGTGGGCGCAGCCGTCGTCCGGTCGTACGCCGTCGAAGGCCGCACCCAGGAGCGCATCGACGAGGCGATCGCCACCTTCCAGGCCGCCAGCACCCGCGCCCAGGGCTTCACCGCGTTCTCGTTCTCGCTGGGTGGCGTCTCGGCCGGCCTGGCCAACGCCGGGGTACTGATCGTGGGCATCTGGCTCGGCTTCGCCGGCGACATCAGCGCGGGAGAGGTGCTCGCGTTCGCCTTCCTGGTGACGCTCTTCGTCGGGCCGGTGCAGATGGGCACCCAGATCCTCACCGACGCCCAGAACGCCATCGCCGGCTGGCGTCGCGTGATCGGCATCCTCGAGACTCCCGCGGACCTCGTCGACCCCGGCCCCGACGGGCAGGTGCTGCCGCGCGGACCGATCGACGTCCGGATCGAGGACGTGGAGTTCTCCTACCCCGACGGGCCACCCGTACTGCGCGAGGTCAGCCTGGACATCGCAGCCGGGCAGCGGATCGCGATCGTGGGGGAGACGGGATCGGGCAAGTCGACCTTCGCCAAGCTGCTGACCCGGCTGATGGACCCGGCCTCCGGCACCGTGCTGCTCGACGGCGTCGACGTACGCCGGATCGCCCAGTCGTCGTTGCGCCGCAGCGTGGTGCTGGTGCCCC
>CAVWCT010000010.1:0-347299 GCA_963753565.1 uncultured Actinomycetota bacterium | reverse complement strand
GTGGCCGCCCGGCGAAGCTGTTCGCGCTCACCGAGGTGGGTCGTGACGGCTTCGACCAGCAGTACGACGACCTGGCCGTCCAGGCGCTGCGGTTCCTGGCCGAGACGGGTGGCGACGAAGCCGTCCGGAAGTTCGCCGAGCGGCGGGTGTCGTTCGTCGAGGACCGGTTCGGAGCGACGACCCGGGCCAACCCCGATCTCAGCCCGGTCGAGGTGCTCGCGAAGATCTTCACCGAAGAGGGCTACGCCGCGGCGGTCCGCGACCTGCCGATGGCCGAGCAGCTCTGCCAGCAGCACTGCCCGGTGTCGCACGTTGCCCACGAGTTCCCGCAGCTGTGCGAGGCCGAGACCGAGGCGATCGGCCGGGTGCTCGGCCGCCACGTTCAGCGGCTGGCCACCATCGCGCACGGCGACGGTGTCTGCACGACCTGCATCCCCGACGTACCGAAGTCCAAGAAATCCACGAAGACGCAGCCATCCAAGATGAAGGAGAAGGTCACTTCATGACCTCCATCGAAGAACTCAACCCGGAGCTGAAGGGCATCGGTCGCTACCAGTTCGGCTGGTCAGACAGCGACGAGGCCGGCGCCACCGCGCAGCGGGGTCTCAGCGAAGACGTCGTTCGCAACATCTCCGCGCTGAAGAGCGAGCCGCAGTGGATGCTCGACCTGCGTCTGAAGGGGCTCAAGCTCTTCCACCGCAAGCCGATGCCCACCTGGGGTTCCGACCTGAGCGCGATCGACTTCGACAACATCAAGTACTTCGTGCGGTCCTCCGAGAAGCAGGCCGCCACGTGGGACGACCTGCCCGAGGACATCAAGAACACCTACGACAAGCTCGGCATCCCCGAGGCGGAGAAGCAGCGCCTCGTGTCCGGTGTCGCCGCCCAGTACGAGTCCGAGGTGGTCTACCACTCGATCCGTGAGGACCTCGAGGAGCAGGGCGTCCTGTTCCTGGACACCGACACCGCGCTCCGCGACCAGCCGGAGCTGTTCAAGGAGTACTTCGGCACCGTGATCCCGGTCGGCGACAACAAGTTCGCCGCGCTCAACACGTCGGTGTGGTCCGGCGGCTCGTTCATCTACGTGCCGAAGGGCGTGCACGTCGACATCCCGCTGCAGGCCTACTTCCGGATCAACACCGAGAACATGGGTCAGTTCGAGCGGACGCTGATCATCGTCGACGAGGACGCCTACGTGCACTACGTCGAGGGCTGCACCGCGCCGATCTACTCCTCCGACTCGCTGCACTCGGCGGTCGTGGAGATCATCGTGAAGAAGGGCGGCCGGTGCCGCTACACGACGATCCAGAACTGGTCCAACAACGTCTACAACCTGGTGACCAAGCGCGCGACCTGCGAGGCCGGCGCGACCATGGAGTGGGTCGACGGCAACATCGGCTCCAAGGTGACGATGAAGTACCCCGCCATCTACCTCATGGGCGAGCACGCCAAGGGCGAGACGCTGTCGATCGCCTTCGCGGGCGAGGGCCAGCACCAGGATGCCGGCGCCAAGATGGTGCACGCGGCGCCCAACACGTCCTCGAGCATCCTGAGCAAGTCGGTGGCGCGTGGCGGCGGCCGGACGTCCTACCGGGGCCTGATCCAGATCAACGAGGGCGCCCACGGCTCGAAGTCCAACGTGCTGTGCGACGCGCTCCTGGTCGACCAGATCAGCCGCTCCGACACCTATCCGTACGTCGACATCCGCGAGGACGACGTGTCGATGGGCCACGAGGCGAGCGTCTCGAAGGTCTCCGACGACCAGCTCTTCTACCTCATGTCGCGAGGCATGGAGCAGGACGAGGCGATGGCGATGATCGTGCGCGGCTTCGTCGAGCCGATCGCCAAGGAGCTGCCGATGGAGTACGCGCTCGAGCTCAACCGGCTCATCGAGCTCCAGATGGAAGGAGCAGTCGGCTAGATGACTGCCGTTGCCGACGCCCTCGAGATGTCGAGGGTGGATTCCCACCTGCACCCAGAAGGTTCGTTCACCGTTGCGGACCACCCGGTGCCCACCGGCCGCGAGGAGATCTGGCGGTTCACCCCGCTGAAGCGCCTGCGCGACCTGCACGCCGACGCCGAGTTCAACACCTCCGTGACAGCCGTGGAGTGGAACACCCCCGAGGGTGTCCGCATCGAGGGCGTCGGCGGTGACGAGGCTCGGTCGCTGCGTGGCATCAGCGGGCTGGTCCCCAACACCCGCTGGGCGGCCCGCGTGCTCGCCGAGGTGCCGTCGAGCCTTCTTGTCGACGTTCCCGCCGACACCGAGGTGTCCGAACCTGTGGTCGTGCGCCTCAAGGGCGCCGACGCCTCCGTCACCGAGGCCGGCCACATCGCACTGCGCTTCGGCCGGCACTCCAAGGCCGTCGTGGTGCTCGACCACGAGGGCTCCGCCTCGATGGCGCAGGTCGTCGAGGTGCTCGTCGGCGACGGTGCAGATGTGTCCGTGATCTCCCTGCAGGACTGGGACGACGACGCGGTGCACCTGACGCATCACGAGGCGAGCGTTGGCCGCGACGCGACCTACAAGCACGTGGCGATCAGCTTCGGTGGTGACGTCGTCCGGATGGACGCCAACGTGTCCTACTCCGGGCCCGGTGGTGCCGCCGAGATGCTCGGGCTCTACTTCGCCGACGCCGGCCAGCACATCGAGCACCGCCTGTTCGCCGACCACAACGAGCCGCGTACCAAGAGCCACGTCGTCTACAAGGGCGCGCTGCAGGGCCAGGACGCGCACACCGTGTGGGTCGGCAACGTGCTGATCCGCAAGGCGGCCGAGGGTATCGAGACGTTCGAGGAGAACCGCAACCTGGTGCTCACCGACGGCTGCCACGCCGACTCCGTGCCCAACCTCGAGATCGAGACCGGCGAGATCAAGGGCGCCGGACACGCGTCGGCGACCGGCCGGTTCGACGACGAGCAGCTCTTCTACCTGCGCTCGCGCGGTGTCTCCGAGATGGAGGCCCACCGGCTGGTTGTGCACGGCTTCTTCAACGACCTGATCCGGCAGGTCGGTGTGCCCTCCCTGGAGGAGAAGCTGATGGCCACGGTGGAGGACGAGCTCGCCAAGAACGTCCTGCGTCTCGATACGTCCTCGCCTAGCGGCTCGGACTACTCGACGACCGAAAGCCCAGTGCGATGACGTTCGAGCTCGCCTGCGCCGTCTCCGACGTCCCGACCGACGAGGCACTCGGTGTCACGATCGGCCGCTACGACGTGGCGATCGCCAGGTCCGGCGACGAGTTCTTCGCCATCCAGGATCTCTGCAGCCATGCGGAGGTCGCCCTGAGCGAGGGGGAGATCGAGGACTGCACGGTCGAGTGCTGGCTGCACGGTTCCCGCTTCGACCTGCGCACCGGCAAGCCGACCGGTCTGCCTGCCACCGAGCCCGTGACCACCTTCCCGGTCGAGATCCGCGACGACGGCGTCTACGTCGACGTCGAGACCTCGCTCAACGGCGTACGACCTTCCTGACTTTCGATACAAGGAGACACATCAGATGAGCACGTTGGAGATCAAGGACCTGCAGGTCTCGGTCAGTACCGAGGACGGCCCCAAGGAGATCCTGAAGGGCGTCACGCTGACCATCAAGGACGGCGAGACCCACGCGATCATGGGCCCCAACGGGTCCGGCAAGTCCACGCTGGCCTACTCGATCGCCGGCCACCCGAAGTACGACGTCACCGGCGGCACCGTCACCCTCGACGGCGCCGACGTGCTGGCGATGACCGTCGACGAGCGCGCTCGGGCCGGGCTGTTCCTGGCGATGCAGTATCCCGTCGAGGTGCCGGGTGTCTCGGTGTCGAACTTCCTGCGCACCGCCAAGACCGCGCTCGACGGCGAGGCGCCGAAGCTCCGTACCTGGGTCAAGGACGTCAACGCCGCCCTCGAGGCGCTCAACCTCGACCCGACGTTCGGCACCCGCTCGGTCAACGAGGGCTTCTCCGGCGGCGAGAAGAAGCGCCACGAGATCGCCCAGCTCGAGCTGCTGAACCCCCAGGTCGCGATCCTCGACGAGACCGACTCCGGCCTCGACATCGACGCGCTCAAGATCGTGGCCGAGGGCGTCAACCGCTTCCGCGGCCAGGAGGGCAAGGGTGTTCTGCTGATCACCCACTACACCCGCATCCTGCGCTACATCGAGCCCGACTTCGTGCACGTCTTCGTCGACGGCAAGATCGCCGAGCAGGGTGGCGCGGAGCTGGCCGAGCAGCTAGAGGCCGAGGGCTACGACAAGTACGTCAACCCCGCCGCGGTCTGATCATGGCCGAGCTGACCGGACTCCTCCCCGAGCTGGAAGTCATCCGCAAGGACTTCCCGATCCTGGAGCGCACGCTTGCAGGCGGGACGCCCCTGGTCTACCTCGACAGCGCCAACACGTCGCAGAAGCCGCAGGTCGTCATCGACACGATGGTCGACCACCTCGAGCGCCACAACGCCAACATCGCGCGCGCCATGCACCAGCTCGGCGCGGAGTCGACCGAGGCCTTCGAGGCCGCCCGCGACAAGGTGGCGGCGTTCATCGGTGCCCCTTCACGCGACGAGGTGATCTTCACCAAGAACGCGTCGGAGTCGCTCAACCTGGTCGCCAACACCCTGGCGTGGGCCAAGGGTGACCTGGCCGTCGGTCCTGGCGACGAGGTCGTCATCACCGAGATGGAGCACCACTCCAACATCGTGCCGTGGCAGCTGCTCACCGAGCGCAAGGGCGCGACCCTCCGTTGGTTCGGACTCACCGACGAAGGTCGGCTCGACCTCTCGAACATCGACCAGCTGATCAACGAGCGGACCAAGGTCGTCTCGCTGACCTGGGTCTCCAACATGCTCGGCACGATCAACCCCGTCGCCGAGATCGCCCGCCGCGCGCACGAGGTCGGCGCAATCGTCGTCCTCGACGCCTCGCAGGCCGTGCCGCAGCTGCCGGTCGACGTCGTGGCGAGCGGCGCCGACCTGCTGGCCTTCACCGGCCACAAGGTGGTCGGGCCCACCGGCATCGGCGTGCTCTGGGGCAAGCGCGAGATCCTCGACCAGCTGCCGCCGTTCCTGGGTGGCGGGGAGATGATCGAGACGGTCGCCATGGAGCGGTCGACGTACGCCGGCATCCCGCACAAGTTCGAAGCGGGCACGCCGCCGATCGTGCAGGCCGTCGGGCTCGGCGCAGCTGTCGACTACCTGGCGCACATCGGCATGGCCGCGATCCGCGACCACGAGCACGCCATCACCGCCTACGCCCTGTCCGGGCTCGAGACGGTGCCGGGCCTGATGGTCCTCGGCCCGCTCGACGCGACCGACCGTGGGGGAGCGATCTCGTTCGAGATCGATGGCGTGCACCCGCACGACGTCGCCCAGGTGCTCGACTCGCGCGGCATAGCGGTCCGCGCCGGCCACCACTGCGCCAAGCCAGCCCACGCCCGCTTCGGGGTGCAGAGCTCGACCCGGATGTCGTCGTACCTCTACACGACGCCGGCCGAGATCGACGCCCTGGTCGCCGGTCTGGAATACACCCGCTCGTACTTCAAGTTGAGTTGAGTGACATGACTTCTGCAGCCGACCCGGGGCTCGACTCCCTTTACCAGGAGATCATCCTCGACCACTACAAGAACCCCCACCACAAGGGGCTTCGCGAGCCGTTCGAGGCCGAGGTCCATCACGTCAACCCGACCTGCGGCGACGAGGTCACTCTTCGGGTGCACGTCGCGGACGGGGTGGTCGACGACGTCTCCTACGACGCCATCGGCTGCTCCATCTCGCAGGCCAGCGCCTCGGTGCTGACCGACCTCGTGATCGGCAAGTCGGTCGACGAGGCGATGGCGATCCACGAGCAGTTCCTGACCCTGATGCAGGGTAAGGGGACCGTCGAGCCGGACGAGGACGTGCTGGAGGACGGCATCGCCTTCGCCGGTGTCGCGAGGTTCCCGGCGCGGGTCAAGTGCGCGCTACTGTCGTGGATGGCCTGGAAGGACGCCACCGCTCAATCGCTGGAGGAGAAGACCCATGGCTGACACACAGAAAATCGAACATGGCGATCTGCCCGACGTCCCGGAAGCCGGCGGCGGCACCGCGACCGTGTCCGTCGACGACGTGACCGAGGCGATGAAGGACGTCGTCGACCCCGAGCTCGGCATCAACGTGGTCGACCTCGGCCTGATCTACGACGTCCACCTGGACGAGGGCCACAACGTCGTGCTCGACATGACCCTCACCTCGGCGGCCTGCCCGCTGACCGACGTGATCATGGACCAGACCAACTCGGCGCTCGAGGGACTGGTCAATGACGTCGCGATCAACTGGGTCTGGATGCCGCCCTGGGGCCCCGACAAGATCACCCCCGACGGCCGCGAGCAGCTGCGCGCCCTCGGCTTCAATGTCTGAGCCCGAGGCAACGACTGAGGTCTCCGAAGAGATCCACAGCTTCTGGGAGATGGCGAGCCGCCAGGCGCGTCTCGACAGCCTGCCCGGCTACTTCGGCCCGACGCCGCTGGCCTCGGTGATGCCGCCCGCCTGGTCGTTCGGCGCCACCCCAGAGCAGTCCACCGAGCTGGCTGAGCTGGTGGCCGAGGGCGTCAAGACGGCCACGGCCAGTGCGGCGGAGGACTACTCGGCCGAGGGTGAACGCCTGCCCGAACCGGGTGTCCTCGGCATCGTGCTCGACGGGGACGGCCACCCGCGGGCCCTGGTGGCCACCACCGAGGTCGAGGTCGTCGCGTTCGACGAGGTCGGCGAGGAGCACGCGCTCGCCGAGGGCGAGGGCGACCGCACCCTGGCCTCATGGCGCGAGGGCCACGAACGCTTCTTCCGCGACCACGACCCGCACGGACGTGGCTTCCGACCGGACATGCCGGTCGTGCTCGAGCGGTTCGAGGTCCTCTACCCGGACGTCGACCCGCCTCAGCCCATA
Source organism: uncultured Actinomycetota bacterium (assembly GCA_963753565.1). Taxonomy (GTDB): domain Bacteria; phylum Actinomycetota; class Actinomycetes; order Propionibacteriales; family Nocardioidaceae; genus Nocardioides. The sequence continues at coordinate 340,401 of CAVWCT010000010.1, read as the reverse complement.
TAGGCGGGCAGTGGCGGCTCGAACTTCAGCGCCGCGTACGGCGCCAGGTCGGGCTTCTCGTCCCGTGGCCAGACCGCCGTGCCGACGTACGTCTGCCCGTCGAGCGTGATCTCGAGCCGGTAGACGAACGGCGACGGGCCCAGGGCGGCAGCGCGCTTGCCGTCGGCCTCGTCGCCGACGAAGTTGACCCTGCCGTCGCCGGCGCATACCTCGTCCTGCGCGATCGGTCCGATGGTCGTGGAGCGCCCGTTGGCCGCCGTGACCGTGATCGTCACCGAGGCGTCCGCAGGGGAGCTGGCGAGAGCTTCGAGACCCACCTCGATGCCGTAGGAGTCGGGTTCGCCGTCGTTGTCCGCCACGATCCCGGCGTAGCCGGTCGGGTCGGGCAGGAACCCGGTCTCCGTCGTCGTCCAGGTGAACGTCGTGATCACGTCACCACCCGGGCCGCGACCGAACAGGCCTACCTCGTAGGCGCCAGCAACCCCTGCCGTCGGCACTTCGAAGGTGTAGTTGCCGGTCTTCTCGACCGGGACGTTGATGGTTCGCTCGCACCTGCTCTCTCCGGCGGGCGAGAAGGTGGCCTCGAAGGTCCAGCCCTTGAGCGGGAACGAGAACGCCACCAGGTTGCGCTCGCCGGCGTCCTCGAACGGCGGCACCGGCATGCCGTCAACACAGCTGTTGCCGTAGCAGTAGCCCCAGGGCTCCAGCACCGCCTGCTGCCCGTCGAGCTGGAGCACGACCGTTGGCGCGCCCTCCTCGTCCCACTCGGGCGCGACGTCCGCGACGTCGGCCGTGGTCGGCGACGGGTCGGGTCCGGTCAAAGGTGGCTCCTCGGCGTTCCCGTCGGTCCGCAGGGCCGAGGCGCCCACGATGATCGCGGCCACCACCGCAGCCGAGCCGACCACGCCGACCACGGCACGGCGGCGGGCCCGGCGCCGCTGTCGCCGGGCCACCACGCCGTCGTACGGCGGGGGGACGGGTGGGGTCAGCCCGTCGACATGAGCGGACAGGTCTCGTTCGAATTCGTTCATGGCTGGGTAGGCACTTCCGCGTCGGCGAGCATCGGGGCCATCGCCGCGCGAGCGCGGGACAGCCTGGACTTGACCGTGCCGACGGGGAGCCGCAACAACGCGGCCACCTCGTCGACCGGCAGGTCATGGACGTGGTGCAGCAGCACCACCGCCCGGGATCCGATGGGCAACGACGCCAACGCCTCGGCGACGTCGAGCCTGGCCGGTGAGGGCTCGGCGGTCGTCGTCTCGGTGCCCGACGCCAGGCGGCCGAGTCCGAGCGTGGCCACCTTCCGTCGTCGGTAGCGCGAGATCATCATCCGCACGGCCACGGTGCGCAGCCAGGCTCCGATGTCCTCGTAGTCACGCACCTTGGGCCACTTCTCGAGCAGCTTGACGAAGGCGTCCTGGGCAACCTCTTCGGCCTCCACCCGCGATCCGCTCATCGCCGTCAGCAACCCGATCAGGCGCGGGCCCGTCACGGCGTAGATCGTCGCGACCTCGTCGTTGTCCACACCTTTGTCACGCGGCAGGGGACGGTCTGGTTCCCTCTCGTGGTCAGTGTCTTCGCTACCGTCGCCCACGTGCCCAGCATCCTCGTTCCGAGCAGCCGGATCGAGCGCTGGGTCGCGAACTTCGTGGAGCGTCACGGCGCTACCGAGCTCGCCGTACGCGACGGTGGCCTCCGCGGCGTCGCCGCCGACGGCTCCGTCTTCGCCGCGCGGCTCCCGTTCGCCGGCGAGTACGCCGATGCGCCCGACCCGGCGGTGTTCGCCTCCGCGGTCGCACCACCGCCGCGCTGGGGAGTGCTGCTCGTCCGCAAGGGCGGCTTCGCCGTGGCCCGGCTCGCGCGCGGCGAAATTGTGGAGTCGAAGGTCGGGCAGCGGCACGTTCAGGGCCGGACGAAGGCGGGCGGGCAGTCCCAGCAGCGGTTCGCGCGGCGTCGCGACAACCAGGCACGTCAGGCATACGAGGCCGCCGCCGACCACGCGGCCCGGATCCTGAGTCCCGGCCTGCTGGTGACCGGCGGAGATCGGCCCGCAGTTGACGAGGTCCTGGCCGATCCCCGGCTGAAGGGGATGACCGTCGTGGAGCCATGGCTGCCGGTGGCCGACCCGCGGCGTTCCGTGCTCGACCAGGCGGTGCTGGACGCTCAGGCGGTACAGGTCGAGGTCACGAACGCCTGATCAGAGGTCGAGCTCCTCGACCCGCTCCGCCCTATGGTCGGAGACGTGACCGACACCATTCACATCCAGGGACTCAGCAAGAGCTTCGGGACCACCCTCGCCCTCGACGAGCTCGACCTCACCGTCACCCAAGGCGAGGTGCACGGCTTCCTCGGGCCCAACGGCGCCGGGAAGTCCACGACCATCCGCGTCCTTCTCGGTCTGCTCCGCAAGGACGCCGGCGAGGTCACTCTCTTCGGGGGTGATCCGTGGCGGCAGGCCGCCGAGCTGCACCACCGGCTGGCGTACGTGCCGGGCGACGTCAACCTGTGGCCCAACCTGACCGGCGGCGAGGCGATCGACCTGCTCGGCCGGCTGCGGGGCGGCGTCGACGAGACCCGGCGCAAGGACCTGATCGACCGCTTCGAGCTGGACCCCACCAAGAAGGGGCGCAGCTACTCCAAGGGCAACCGTCAGAAGGTGGCCCTGGTGTCCGCGCTGTCGGCGGACGTGGACCTGCTGATCCTCGACGAGCCGACCTCCGGGCTGGACCCACTGATGGAGTCGATCTTCCAGACCTGCGTCCGCGAGTTCCGCGACCAGGGGGGCACCGTCCTGCTCTCCAGCCACATCCTGGCCGAGGTGGAGCAGCTGTGCGACCGGGTCAGCATCGTCCGCGTCGGCCGCGTGGTCGAGAGCGGAACGCTCGGCGAGCTGCGCCACCTGACCCGGACGTCGATCTCGGCAGAGCTGGCCTCCCCACTCCACGGTCTGGACGGCGTCGCCGGTGTTCATGACCTCGTCGCAGAGGGCAACCGCGCCACCTTCGACGTCGACACGGCCCAGCTCGATGCCGCGCTCGAGAGACTGCTTGCGGTGGGCATCCGCTCGCTGACAAGTCAGCCGCCAACGCTCGAGGAGCTGTTCCTGCGCCACTACGGCGACGACCTCGACAGCAAGGTGGAGATCGAGGCATGACCGGGGCAGCGCTGTTCCTGCGTACCTTCCTGCGCCGCGACCGGTGGCACTTCCTGTGGTGGAGCATCGGCCTCACGCTGCTCTACTACTCGCAGGCCGTCAGCGTGAAAGGGCTCTACGCCACCCAGGCCGAGTTCGACAGGGCCGCGGAGGCGATGGAGGGCAATCCCGCCTTCCTGGCGATGGCCGGGCCCGCGCGTGCCCTCAACACCATCGGCGGGCAGGTCATCTGGCAGTCGGCCGCGTTCGGCTGCGTGCTCATCGGGCTGATGAGCATGTTCCTGGTGGGTCGCCACACGCGCGCCGAGGAGGAGAGCGGACGCGAGGAGCTGGTCCGCGCCGCACCCGTCGGGCGCTTCGCGACCGTGACCGCCGCGGTAGCCACGGTGGTGCTTGCCGAGGTGGTGATCGGCGCCTTGGTCGCCCTCAGCCTGATCTCCTACGACCTGGCCGTGCCGGACTCGATCGCGACCGGACTGGGCCTGACCCTGTGTGGATGGTTCTTCGCCGGCACCGCCCTGATCGCAGCGCAGCTGACGGCCAGCACCCGCAGCATGTACGGCGTCACCGGCGCCGTGATCGCGGCTGCGTACGCCCTGCGGGCCATCGGCGACGTCGGCAATCCCGTCTTCAGCTGGCTGTCGCCGATCGGCTGGTACCAGTCCATGCACCCCTACTCCGGAGTGCGGTGGTGGCCAGCCCTGCTGCTCGTCGTCGCTTCCCTCGCGGCGCTGGCAGCGGCGTACGCCGTGTTCGTCCGCCGTGACCTCGGCAGCGGTGTGCTGGCCGCCCGGCCGGGCCCCGCCCGGGCCAGCGGCAGCCTGACCCGAGGTCTCGGCACCGGTCTGGGCCTGGCCTGGCGGCTGCAGCGCGGTTCCGTGCTGGGGTGGACGGCGGGGTTGTTCCTCGGCGGTCTTGCCTACGGCTCGATCGGTGACGCCCCGGGCGACATCATCGGCGACTCGCAACTGGCGCTGGACATGTTCGGCGGCAGCGCGACCGGCATCGTCGACGGCTTCTACGGCACGGCGATCCTGATGCTGGCCGTCATTGCGAGCGGCTTCGCGATCTCGTCCGCGCTGCGAGCGCGAGGTGAGGAGGAGGCGACCCACGCGGAGGTGCTCCTCTCGACGGCCCTGTCGCGACGCGGCTGGCTGCTCGGCCACACGCTCGTCACGATCGGCGGCACGCTCCTGGTACTCGTGGGCGGTGGACTGGGGCTCGGTCTCGGCTACGCCCTGGTCACCGGAGACGCCGACGCGGTGCTCCGACTGGGTGCGCCCGTGCTCGAGTACGCCGCACCTGTGCTGCTCCTGAGCGGCCTGGCCCGGCTGCTCTACGGCGTGGCGCCGCGAGTGGCGAGCGCTGCCTGGCTGGCGCTCGGCTACGTCGCTGTGGTGATGCTCTTCGGCGAGGTGTTCCAGATGCCCGAATGGGCGCAGGACCTCTCGCCGTTCCGGCACCTGGCCAGGGTGCCCTCCGAGAACTTCCGGCTGGCTCCGGTGGTCGTGGTTCTGGCCCTCGCCGCCGCGCTGACGGTGGCGGCGCAGTTGAGCCTTTCGAGGCGGGACATCAAGTAGTTTCGCCGTGTGAGCACGCCCCAGTGGCAGCCCGAGGCGGAGTGGCTGGCGCTACCCGGAGGCACCGGACCCTCGACGATGGGGGTCTGGCGTACGGCCCTCGGCGGAAAGCCGGTGGTCATCAAGCGGCTGGCCGCACCCGGCCCGAGCGACCCAGCCGAGCTGAGCGAACCCGCCCACTACGCCTACTGGCGGCGCGAGGCCGACGTACTCACCTCGGGCATCACCGCCGCAACGGCCGGACTGCGGAGCACGCCGGCGGCGGTCGAGGAGGACGACGAGGGCATCACGATCACCCAGGAGTGGGTGGAGGACGACGCCCTGCCGGGCCTGTTCGTGGTGATGGCGCTGGGCCGGTTCGCCGGCAGTGACCTGGCCCGACCGCGATTCCTGGCCCGCAACCAGCTGCGCGACCGACTGCTGCGCACCGAGCGCGGCGGCGGCTGGCCGACGCTGGCGCGGACCACTGTCGCGGATGTCGCCGAGCACCTGTGGCAGCGGCGCGGAGCCCTGCTCGACAAGCTCGACGCCCTCCCGCAGGTGCCGCAGCACGGCGACCCCACTCCGGCGAACCTTCCCGGGCGGCTGGACGACGATGTGGTGGCGATCGACTGGGCCACCCTGGGCGTCGGCCCGGTGGGTGCGGACCTCGGCTACTTCGCGCTGTCCGCGCGGGAGGAGTTCGAGCCGCTGGTCGAGGCGTACCTGATCGGTCTGCCCTACACCGTCGCCACGCGCGAGGAAGTCGAGCTGGGGGCTCGCGTGGCCGCCGTCTACACGGCCCTCAGCCGCGCCGAGTGGGCGCTCGCCCGGGTGGCCGGGGGAGAGGGGGCACTTGCTGGCAAGTACCGCCACCCCGCCGTGGCTCCGCACCTACGAGCCCTGCAGCGCCAGTCGCAGCAGGTCGAGGCGTTGCTCGACTTCTGACTCACACTCGCTCGACGGCGAACGTGTCGCAGGCGCTGAGAGAGCCCTCGTCGAAACCGACTCGGAACCACTTCTCGCGCATCGCAGCCGACCCGTGCGTCCACGACTCCTTGTTGACCTGACCCTGGGTCTTCTTTTGGATCCGGTCGTCCCCGACCGCTGCTGCGGCCTCCAACGCGAGCTTGATGTCTTCATCGGTCAGCTCGGAGATCAGCACCTCGCCCTGGGCATCCTCGGTGCTGGTGGCTGCCTTCGCCCACATGCCGGCGTAGCAGTCGGCCTGCAGCTCGAGACGTACGGCGTCGCTCTGCTCACCCTGCTGCGTCTTCACCTTGCCCATCTGGCCGGTGAGGTTCTGGATGTGATGGCCGTACTCGTGGGCGAGGACGTAGTACTCCACGAACCCTCCGTCGGGGCCGCCGAGCTGGCGCTCGAGCACGTCGTCGAAGAAGTCGGTGTCGAGATAGATGGTCGCGTCCGACGGGCAGTAGAACGGCCCGACGTCGGACGTCGCCCCGCCACAGCCGGTGTTGACGGAGCCGGTGAAGGTGACCAGCGCCTCCTCCGGCTGGAAGTCGCTACCGAGCTCGTCGCCCCAGTAGTCGGTGAGCGAGTTCTCGACCGCGACCCGCGCGCAGTCGGCGCTGTTGTTGGCGTCCTCGCCGGTCTTGCAGTTGTCGTAGCGCCCGGTGTCAGCCGCGTCGGAGAGGCGAGACGGGGAAAGAGCGCCGCCGAGGCCACCGCCGCTGTCGCCTCCTCCCACTACCTGGATCAGGACGTAGACGATGACGATCACGATGATGCCGCCGATGCTTCCGCCACCGACGCCGCCGGGGATCGGGAGCCGCATCCCGGAGCCGCCCAGCCCGCCGCCACCGCTGCCCTGACCGGTGTCCCTCACGCGGCCACGGTCGAGCCGGGCCTTCGGGTTGAAACGCATGATGGAACACTAGGGCCAATCATGATCACCGCCCACCAGCTCGAGGTCCGGGCTGGGGCTCGGTTGCTGATGGAGGACGTGTCGTTCCGCGTGGCCGCGGGAGACAAGATCGGCCTCGTCGGCCGCAACGGCGCCGGCAAGACCACGCTGACCAAGATCCTCGCCGGCGACGGCCTACCCGCCTCCGGGTCGGTGCAGGCCACCGGCGACGTCGGCTACCTGCCCCAGGACTCCCGCACCGGCGACCCCCACCTGCTCGCCCGCGAGCGGATCCTCTCCGCGCGCGGACTCGACGAGGTCGTACGCCGGATGCGGGCGGCCGAGGCCGAGATGGGCAGCGACGACGCCAACGTGCGCGACCGGGCGATGCGGCGCTACACGAAGGCCGACAACGATCTGCACGCCGGTGGTGGCTACGCAGCCGAGTCGGAGGCGGCCCAGATCGCCCACAGCCTCGGTATCGAGGACCGAGTGCTCGGCCAGGAGCTGGGCACGCTCTCGGGCGGTCAGCGCCGCCGGGTCGAGCTGGCCCGCATCCTCTTCTCGGGTGCGGACACCCTGCTGCTCGACGAGCCGACCAACCACCTCGACGCCGACTCGATCGGGTGGCTGCGGGAGTTCCTGGTCGCCTATCAGGGCGGCCTGGTCGTGATCAGCCACGACACGGTGCTGCTGGAGAAGTGCGTCAACCGGGTGCTGCACCTCGACGCCAACCGCGCCGAGATCGACGTCTACAACATGGGCTGGCGCGCCTACCTCCTGCAGCGCGAGACCGACGAGAAGCGCCGTAAGCGCGAGCGGATGAACGCCGAGAACAAGGCGAAGACGCTCACCGACCAGGCCAACCGGATGCGGGCCAAGGCCTCGAAGGCTCAGGCCGCCCAGTCCATGCTCAAGCGCGCCGAGAAAATGATGTCCGAGCTCGAGGGTGTACGCAGAGCCGACAAGGTGGCCCGGATCAAGTTCCCGGCTCCGGCGCCGTGCGGTAAGACGCCGCTCACCGCCGAGGAGCTGTCGAAGTCCTACGGGTCGCTCGAGGTCTTCACCGACGTCGACCTGGCCATCGACAAGGGCTCCCGGGTCGTGATCCTGGGCCTCAACGGCGCCGGCAAGACCACCTTGCTGCGGATCCTGGCCGGGGTGGACGAGTCCGACACCGGCAAGGTGGTGCCCGGCCACGGCCTGAAGCTGGGCTACTACGCGCAGGAGCACGAGACCCTCGACACCACCCGGACCGTGCTGGAGAACATGCAGAGCGCGGCGCCGCAGCTCACCGACACGGAGACCCGTTCGGTCCTGGGCGCCTTCCTGTTCTCGGGCGACGACGCCAACAAGCCCGCGAAGGTGCTCTCAGGTGGCGAGAAGACCAGGCTGGCGCTGGCCAGCCTCGTGGTCTCGAGCGCCAATGTGCTGCTGCTCGACGAACCGACCAACAACCTCGACCCCGCTTCGCGCGAGGAGGTGCTGGAGGCGATCCGCACCTACGAGGGCGCGATCGTGCTGGTCACCCACGACGAGGGCGCCGTACGCGCCCTCCAGCCGGACCGCGTGCTCCTGCTCCCGGATGGCGACGAGGACCTCTGGAACGACGACTACGCCGACCTGGTCTCCCTGGCCTGACTGCCGCCCCAAGTTCGCGAAATCGCCGCCGAAGTGTCACAAATGGTGCCTCGACGTGCGCAGTATGGCGCTCCGAGAGTCAGGGCGACGCGACGCGGTCCTGACCCTTCGAAGGGCCACATCCCACACTTCGATACACAACTTCCCGCACTTCGGCGGAACCGGGCCCGAGCGCCGTCGGTGGCCGTCTCTAGACTCCGCCCATGACTCCCGAGTGGCTCGCAAAGGTCGGACTCGTGTTCGAGGTGGACGGTGTCGTGGCCACGGTCACCCTCGACAAGCCCGACAAGCGCAACAGCCAGACACCCACCATGTGGCGCACTCTCGCCTCGATCGGTGAGGAGATCCCCGCCGACGTGCGCGTCGTGGTGGTGCGGGGCAACGGCCCGGCGTTCTCGGCCGGCCTCGACCGGGCGATGCTCGATCCCGGTGGTGGCGACGGCGAGGAGACGGTCGCGCAGCTCATGGAAATGGACGACGCAGGCAAGAGCGCCACGATCGACGACTACCAGCGCGGCTTCACCTGGCTGCGGAATCCTCGGTTCGTCTCGATCGCCGCGGTCCAGGGCTACGCCATCGGAGCGGGCTTCCAGCTCGCTCTCTCTTGCGACCTGAGGGTCGTCGCCGACGACGTCCAGTTCTGCATGAAGGAGGCCGCGCTGGGCCTGGTGCCGGACCTCACGGGAACAAAACCCCTGGTGGAGGCGGTTGGCTACTCCAAAGCACTAGAGATCTGCGCGACGGCGCGGATGGTGGGAGCAGCCGAGGCGGTCGACATCGGGTTGGCGTCCGCGGCTGTCCCGCTGGCCGAGCTCGGGGCCACCGTCGATGACCTGGTGGGAGCCCTGACCGCCGCCCCGCACGGCGCGGTGACGGAGATCAAGGCGCTGCTGACCGGCATCGAGGAGCGCGATCTCGACCAGCAGCGTCGCCTCGAGCGAGAGGCGCAGACCCGGAGGTTCCGGGAGCTCCTCGGAGCAAACTAGCCAGACAGAAGGAGGACGCCATGTCGTCGATGCACCCAGGCGCGGCAGCATGGCGTCACGTCCGGTCCGACCGAAGCGTCATCGACAACCGGATCGACTCCCGCACCGTCCGGCGGATCTTCGGCTTCGCCCGCCCCCATCGTCGCCTGATCAGCGTCTTCCTCGGCCTCACCGTCGTCGACGCGGCGATGGTCGTGGTGATGCCGCTGCTGGTCCAGCGGATCGTCGACGACGGCATTCTCGCCGGGGATCGCGGGCTGGTCACCATGCTCGCCGTGGCCATGGCCGGCGTCGCGATCTTCAATGCCGTGATGGCCGTTGTCGCAGGCTGGCTGTCGTCGCGGATCGGCGAGGGGCTGATCTTCGACCTGCGCACCAAGGTGTTCGGACACGTGCAGCGCCAGTCCCTGGCGTTCTTCACCCGTACCCAGACCGGAGCTCTCGTCTCCAGGCTCAACAACGACGTGATCGGCGCCCAGCGCGCGTTCACCTCGACGCTGTCCAGCACGGTCTCCAACACGATCGCCGTGCTGGTCGTCGGCATCGCCATGATCGCCCTGAGCTGGCAGGTCACCCTGCTGTGCCTGGCACTGTTCCCGATGCTGTTCCTGGTCTCGCGCTGGGTGGGCGGTCGCCTGGCCGGGCTGACCCGCAGCCAGATGGACGGCAACGCCGACCTCGGCAACCTGATGACCGAGCGGTTCAACGTTGGCGGCGCGATGCTGCTCAAGCTGTTCGGCCGGCGGGCCGAGGAGGACGAGCTGTTCTCCGACAAGGCGGCCGTGGTCCGGGACCTCGGGGTGCGGATCTCGCTGATCACGCGCATCTTCGGCGCCTCGATGATGGCCGTGCCGGCCCTGGCGACCGCCATGGTCTACGGCTTCGGCGGCCAGCTGGCCATCAGCAAGACGCTGACCGTCGGCACCCTGCTGGCCCTGGCCACCCTGCTGCTGCGGCTGCTCGGCCCGCTGCAGGGTCTCTCCAACGTGCGGATCGACATCATGACCGCCCTGGTCAGCTTCGAGCGCGTTTTCGAGGTGCTCGACCTCCCCTCGCCGATCCAGGAGAAGCACGACGCGGTGGTGCTGCCGAAGGAGTCGGGCCGGCTGGAGTTCGAGCACGTCTCGTTCACCTACCCGCGCGCCGACGAGATCTCGCTCGGCTCGCTGGAGTCGGTCGCGCGGGTGGAGTCGCGCGACAACGCCCAGGTGCTCGATGACGTCGGTTTCGTCGCCGAGCCAGGCCAGATGGTGGCCCTGGTTGGACCCTCCGGTGCCGGCAAGACGACCGTGACCAACCTCGTCGCCCGCCTCTACGACGTCAACCGGGGCGCCGTGCGAGTCGGCGGCCACGACGTACGCGACGTCACCCTGCAGTCGCTCGAGGACGTCGTCGGCTACGTCACCCAGGACGCCCACATGTTCCACGACACCATCCGGGCCAACCTGCTCTATGCCCGACCCGACGCTGCCGAGACCGAGGTCTGGACCGCCCTCGAGGCGGCCCAGATCGCCACGCTGGTGCGCGGGCTGCCCGACGGCCTCGACACCGTTGTCGGCGACCGCGGCTACCGCCTCTCGGGTGGCGAGCGTCAGCGGCTGGCGATCGCGCGCCTGCTGCTCAAGGCGCCCGCGATCGTGGTGCTCGACGAGGCGACCGCGCACCTCGACAGCGAGTCCGAGGCGGCGGTGCAACGCGCGCTCGACGCCGCGCTGGAAGGCCGAACCTCGCTGGTGATCGCCCACCGCCTCTCGACAGTTCGCAGCGCCGACCAGATCTTGGTGCTCGACGAGGGCAGGATCGTGGAGTTCGGCACCCACGAGGAGCTGGTCACGCGAGACGGCCTCTACAGCCTGCTCTACCGCACTCAGTTCCGCGACGACGCCCCCGTGGTGGGCTGAGCCTTCCCGGAACCCGGGCGCAGCCCGCGCGGTCCGCGCTTCCGCTCGTCGTAGGCGAGGTAGAAGAAGCCGAAGATCGCGAGCACCCCGAAGAACCACCACTGCAGCCCGTAGAAGAAGTGCGGCCCGTTGTCGAGCTCGGGCAGCTCGACTTGAGCCAGCGGCTCTGCCGCCTCCGGGTCCTCGCTGCGCAGCTCGACGAAGCCGCCGTACACCTCGCGGTCCAACGCGTCGCCGATGGCGACGCTGGAGATCGACCGGGCCGACTGGTCGGAGACCCGCGTGCTGTCGCCGGTGCCGTCGGCGCGCACCCAGCCGGTGACCGTGACCTCGCCGTCGGGCGGCGACGGCAGCTCCGCTGGGTCGGTGGTTCCCGGGTCCGCCTGCAGCCAGCCTCGGTCGACCAGGAGCGCGGTGCCGCCGGCCGTAACCAGGGGTACGACGACATCGACCCCCGACGAGCCCTCCCGGCTGCGGTAGCGGATCACCACCGTGTCGCCGACGACGTACGTCCCCGTTGCGCTGACGACCCGCCACTCCTCTGCGTCGGCGACCTCCTGTCCGGGTGCCAGGACGTCGGCGACCGGCGCAGGGGGCTTGTCCTCATTGGCCCGGACGACCGCGTTGCTCTCCTTGCGGTCCTCCAGGCGGTGGAACTGCCACTCGCCCAGCCACCAGGTCGCGTAGGCCAGCAGCGCGACCGTCACCGCGAACAGCAGCCACCGGCGGCTGAGCAGGAACCGGAATGAGCGCACAGCGCTGAGCGTATGGGAGGCACGTAGGCTGGGGTCCATGCAGGTTCAAGCGCTCGAGGACCGGTACGGCCGGGTTGCCAGCGACCTCCGCGTGTCGCTCACCGACCGCTGCAACCTCCGCTGCTCCTACTGCATGCCGGCCGAAGGCCTCGACTGGCTGCCGGGCGACGAGGTGCTCACCGACGACGAGGTCGTCCGCCTGGTCCGGATCGGGGTCGAGCGCCTCGGGGTCCGGGAGGTCAGGTTCACCGGGGGAGAGCCGCTGGTGAGGCGTGGCCTGGTCGACATCGTCCGCAAGGTTCGTGGCCTCGATCCCGACCTCGAGCTGTCGATCACCACCAACGCGCTGGGTCTCGCCAAGACGGCCGGTGCGCTGGCCGACGCGGGCCTCAACCGGGTCAACGTCAGCCTCGACAGCGTGCGCGCCGACACCTTCCACGCCATCACCCGCCGCGACCGGCTGGACGACGTGATCGCGGGCCTGGCCGCCGCGGAGAAGGCGGGGCTCGGCCCCGTGAAGGTCAACGCCGTTCTGATGCGCGACGTCAACGACGACCAGGCCGGCGAACTGCTGCGGTGGTGCCTCGACCGCGGCTACGAGCTCCGGTTCATCGAGCAGATGCCGCTCGACGCCCAGCACGGCTGGTCCCGCGAGGGGATGATCACCGCCGACGAGATCTTTGTGCGGCTCGACCGCGACTTCGTGCTGACACCAGCCGAGGAACCGCGCGGCAGTGCCCCGGCGGAGCTGTTCCTGGTCGACGGCGGACCCGCGACAGTGGGTGTCATCGCCTCGGTGACGCGGCCGTTCTGCGGCGACTGCGACCGGGTCCGGCTCACGGCCGACGGCCAGGTGCGCAACTGCCTGTTCGCGCGGTCGGAGTCCGACCTGCGCGCAGCGCTGCGTGCCGGAGCTTCCGACGCCGACCTCGCCGACCGCTGGGTCGTCGCGATGCGCGGCAAGGCGGCCGGACACGGCATCGACGACCCGTCGTTTCTGCAGCCGGACCGCCCGATGTCCGCTATCGGTGGATGATCTAGGACGCTGCCCCTTCGTGCGGCACGACGTCCTTGAGGAAGTTCCTGGCTCCCAGGAAGTCGGACAGCGACTCGCGGTGCTCGTCACAGGCGAGCCAGATCTTGCGGCGATCGGGCGTGTGCAGCTTGGGGTTGTTCCAGAGCAGCTGCCATTGAGCGGCGTTCTGGCACCCCTTGGCGGAGCAGATGTCGTCGCTCATGTGGCGTCCGGCGTGGACTTGGCCTCGAGCTCCGGTCGGTCGAAGGCCGACCCTTGCAGCGCGAAGTCGTCCGACCTGCTGGCCGCGGCGTTGGCCATCACGACCGCTATGTAGGGGAGGACCAGCGCGGCCGCGATCAGGATCCACATCACCACACCGTGGCCGACTATCACGGCGGAGACGAAGCAAACCGTACGGATCGCCATCGAGAAGAGGTAGCGGCGCTGGCGGCTCCGGATGTCCTCGTTGCGACCGGCCGCGGCCGTCGTGATCCGGACGGCGTCGTTCTCGCGCCTCCGGTCGCGGCTCATGCCTCCACTGTACGTCGCTACTCTGGCGTCATCCGGCCCGCCTGTCGGGCTGCTCGACACGACCTATCGGAGGCCCCCATGTCCAACCGCACCTACCGCGTCACCGAGATCGTCGGCACCTCGCCGACCGGCGTGGACGACGCCATCCGAAACGCCATCGAGCGGGCCTCACGTACCCTGCGTCACCTCGACTGGTTCGAGATCACCCAGGTCCGCGGGCAGGTCAAGGACGGCGGCGTCGAGCACTTCCAGGTCGGCATGAAGGTCGGCTTCCGTCTCGAGGACGACTGATTCGGGCGGAGCCGTTTTCGGCTACCCAGTGGTAGTCGATAGCGTCGCTGACGTGAGCGCAGCATCGAGCGAGCCCAGGTCGGTCCTGGTGACCGGCGGCAACCGCGGCATCGGCCGCGCCATCGCGGAGGCCTTCCTGGCCCAGGGCGACAAGGTGGCGGTGACCACGCGGTCCGGAGGTGCTCCCGACGGTGCGCTCGACGTGACCTGCGACATCACCGACGGTGCTGCTGTGGATGCGGCGTTCGCCGAGATCGAGGCTGCGCACGGACCGGTCGAGATCCTGGTGGCCAACGCCGGCATCACCGCCGACACGCTCCTGCTGCGGATGTCGGACGACGACTGGTCGTCGGTGATCGACACCAACCTGACCGGCTCCTTCCGGTTGGCCAAGCGTGCCAGCAAGGGCATGCTGCGGCTGCGCCGTGGCCGGATCATCTTCATCTCCTCGGTCGTGGGACTCCTCGGGTCACCCGGGCAGGTCAACTACGCCGCCTCCAAGGCCGGCCTGGTCGGCATGGCGCGCTCGATCGCTCGCGAGCTCGGGTCCCGCTCGATCACCGCCAACGTGGTCGCACCGGGTTTCGTGGAGACCGACATGACGGCCGTGCTCACCGACGAGCAGAAGACGGCGATCAAGACACAGGTGCCGCTCGGGCGCTACGCCGATCCGGTCGAGGTCGCCTCTGCCGTGACCTGGCTGGCCAGCGACGGCGCTGCGTACGTCACCGGGGCAGTGATCCCGGTCGACGGTGGACTCGGAATGGGGCACTGACATGAGCGGCATCCTTGAGGGCAAGCGGATCCTGGTCGCCGGCGTGACCATGGACAGCTCGATCGGCTTCGCAGCAGCCAAGGTCGCGCAGGAGCAGGGCGCCACGGTGCTGATCTCCAACTTCGGCCGAGCGCTGGGCATCACCCGCCGGATCGCGAAGCGGCTCCCGGCCGAGGCGCCGGTGCTCGAGCTCGACGTGACCGACGAGGCTCACTTGGCCGCGCTGCCGGACGCCGTCCGCGAGCACGTCGACGGGCTCGACGGGGTCGTGCACTCGATCGCCTACGGCAATCCGGAGACCCTGCTCGGGGGCAAGTTCCTGACCGGCCCTTGGCCGGACGTGGCCCAGGCGGTCCAGGTGTCGGCGTACTCGCTGATGTCGCTGGCCCAGGCCTGCCGCCCGCTGATGAGCCCCGGAGGGTCGGTGGTCGGCCTGACCTTCGACGCCACTGTCGCTTGGCCGGCGTACGACTGGATGGGCGTGGCCAAGGCCGGCCTGGAGTCCTGCTCTCGCTATCTCGCCCGCGACCTCGGTCCCGAGGGGATCCGGGTCAACCTGGTCTCTGCCGGTCCGTTGCGGACGCTCGCGGCCAAGGCGATCCCGGGCTTCGAGGACCTCGAGTCCATGTGGTCCGACCGGTCGCCGCTCGGCTGGGACAACAAGGACTACGAGCCCACCGCCAAGGCGGTCTGCGCCCTGCTCTCCGACCTCTTCCCGGCCACGACCGGCGAGATAGTGCACGTCGACGGTGGCTTCCACGCGATGGGTGCCTGACCCGCCGAAGTGCGCCAAATGGACCGTCGAAGTGCGCGATGTGGCGGGTCCAGGTGTCACACCTCGACCCGCCACATCGCGCACTTCGGGCGGGATATCCCACACTTCGCGGTGACGGTAACGTCTCGGCGGTGACAGCTTCCTCGCTCGTCGAGCTCAGGGTCCTCGAGGGACCCAACCTCTACTTCCCGCGGGCCGCCATCAAGCTGACCCTCGACATCGGCGGGCTGAGCGCGGTCTCGGAGGAACGGGCAGCGCGGTTCGCCCAGCGGATCGGGTTGAGGAGCGCCCGGCCAGGCGCGCCCGAGTCGGGGTTCCGGCAGCGGTTCGCGCTGCGCGCGGTGGGCCGGCTGGTGCGGGCGATCGCGCAGGAGTCCGGTACGTCGCGGCTGGCGGTGCGGGTGCGGCCGACGTCCGACCAGCACGAAATCGTGGTGGCCTTCCCGTGGCGGCACCGGGAGCGCGCGCAGGAGATGGGCCGCGCGGTCGCCGACGTACTCGATGCCGTACAGGAGGGAGCGCCGAGCTCGGTCGCCGAGATCGAGGAGGCGGTCAGCCGCGCCGCGGAGCGCGTGGCCGCGAGCGAGCCGGGCGAAGCGCCGCACACGCTGACCCCGAAGATCCCGGTGGTGGCGGTGACCGGCACCAACGGCAAGACCACGACCTCGCGGATGGTCGCGCACATCGCCCGGACTTCCGGACTGCTGGTCGGATGGTCCAACACCGACGGCATCTACGTCGACGGGGAGATGGTCGAGGCCGGCGACTACTCCGGACCCAGCGGAGCGGGACGGGTGCTGGCGCACCCTGACGTCGAGCTCGCGGTGACCGAAACCGCCCGCGGCGGGATCCTGCTCAAGGGGATCGGCGTGTCCCGCAACGACGTCTCGGTGGTCACCAACGTCTCGGCCGACCACCTAGGGCTCCAGGGCATCGACACCGTGGACCAGCTCGCCGAGGTGAAGTCGGTGGTCCCGAGGATCACGCGCAAGGACGGCTGGGCGGTGCTCAACGCCGACGACCCGCGAGCCTTCGCGATGCGGGGCGTGATCAGGGCGCAGCCGTGGGTGTTCGGTCGCGACCCTGACTCCCCGGGCATCAGAGAGACCCTCAACGACGGCGGCCGGGCGACCACGGTGATCGATGGCTGGGTCTCCGTGCTCGCCCCGGGTCGCGACCCCGACCCGCTCATCGAGCTGGTTGACGTGCCGATGACGTTGGCGGGACTGTCGCGGTTCAACGTCGAGAACACGCTGGCCGCTGCCTCGGCCGCGCTCGCGGTCGGCATCGCCCGCGAGAGTGTCGTCGAGGGCCTGCGCAGCTTCCGGCCGGACGCGGAGCACAACCCGGGCCGGATGAACTTCTTCTCGATCGGCGAGATCTCGGTCGTGGTCGACCTCGCCCACAACGAGGCGGGCCTCGAGGCGCTGCTCGAGATCATGAACGGCGTACGCCGCCCTGGCGGACGTCTCCTGCTCGGACTAGGGGTGGTCGGCGACCGGCAGGACGACCTGATCGAGAAGCTCGCCGAGATCGCGGCACGCGACAGCGACGTGGTGGCGATCGGCCACAAGGAGCGCTACCTGCGCGGAAGGACCGTCGAGGAGCTCGACGAGCTGCTCGCTGCCGGAGCGGCCCGGGTAGGAGTCACCGGCATCCCGGCGTACCCGACCGAGGTGGCCAGCCTCTCCGCCCTGGTGGGCCAGGCCCTCCCCGGCGACGTGGTCGGGCTGATGTGCCACGCCGAGCGCGAGGAGGTCTACGCCTGGATCGCCGAGCAGGGTGGCACGGCCGACTCGCCCGACGACCTGGCCGCGAAGGTCCGCGCTGCCTCAGGCCTCGTCTGACGGCTCCGGAGCCACGTAGTCGGGGTCGGCGGCGGGTGCGTCGTCCGATGCACCGGCACCGGCCTGCGCCTGAGACGACCAGTTCTCCAGCTCGGTCATCACCGCCGCGTGCTCGTCGACACAGATGACCACCAGGTCACCCGGGTTGGCGCGCGACATCGCGTGCCGGACGGCCTCGATCTCCTCGGTGACCTCTTCGACCTGCTTGCAGCGCGCTCCGGCCTCCATGGCCCGGCGGACGCCCTCGGCGACCAGGCCGGACACCTCGCCGCGCTCGCGGCCGCGCAAGGCAACGTCCTCGCGCACGATCACCACGTCGAAGTGCTGGGCGCCGATCTCGCCGAGCTCGCGCATGTCCTCGTCGCGCCTGTCGCCGGCGGTGGCGATCACGCCGATCCGCGACGGGCGGGCGAGCTCATGGGAGGACTCCAGCGAGTCGCCGACCCGGTCCACGAAGTCGCCGAGCATCCTCATGCCCGGCGCGTTGTGGCAGTAGTCGACGATCACGTTGACGCCGTTGACGTCCACCTCGTTGAGGCGACCGGGGGAGAGGTAGTAGCTGGTGGTGAACGTGCGCAGACCTTGACGGATGTCGTGCAGCGGCGCACCGGCTGCGAACGCCGCAGCGGCGGCGGCCAGGGAGTTCTGGACGTTCATCCGCGCACGGCCGCTGAACGTCGCCGGCAGCAGGTGAGTCCACGCGAGCTGCATCTCCCGCGCGCCGTGCTTCACGACGATCATCTCGCCGCGCTCCGACGGGTTGAGCACCAGCGCCTTGCCACCGCGTCGGCAGTGGGCATCGATCATGTCCCGGGTCTCGGAGCCGGGCTCCTCCATCGAGAACCAGACGACCTGCCCCGAGCAGCGACGACGCATCTCCCTCACGAGCGGGTCGTCGGCGTTGAGTACGGCGTGGCCGTCGCGAGGCACCGCCTCGACCAGCACCGCCTTCACGTCGGCGAGCTGCTCGACCGTGTCGATGCCCCGGAGCCCGAGGTGGTCGGGCTGCACGTTGAGCACCACGGCGACGTCGTTGCGCTCGTAGCCGAGGCCTTCGCGGAGGATGCCGCCCCGGGCCACCTCGAAGACGGCGAAGTCGACGCGCGGGTTCTGCAGGACCATCCGAGCCGAGCGCGGGCCGGAGGCGTCGGCGCGGATGAGCAGCCGCTCGTCGATCACGACGCCGTCGGTTGAGGTCATGCCGACCTTGCGGCCCATGCCCTTGAAGACGTGGCTGATCATCCGCGAGGTGGTGGTCTTGCCGTTGGTGCCGGTCACCGCGACGATCGGGATCCGGGAGGTCGCGCCCGGTGGGAAGAGCATGTCGACGACCGGCTTGGCGATGAACTGCGGCTCGCCGATGGTCGGGTGCGTGTGCATCCGGAAGCCGGGGGCCGCGTTGACCTCGCAGATCGCTCCACCGGTCTCGCGCACCGGCTCGGTGATGTCGGGGCAGATGAAGTCGATGCCGGCGATGTCGAGGCCCACCATGCGGGCGGCCTCTTCAGCGATCTCGACGTTCTCCGGATGGGCCTCGAGGGTGCGGTCGATCGAGATGCCACCGGTCGACATGTTGCCGGTGAGCGCCAAGCGGACGGTCTGTCCCTCGGCCGGTACGTCGTCGAGCTCGAGGCCCTGGTCGCGCACCCGTAGGACAGCTGCGTCGTCGACCTTGATCCGGGTCAGCACCTTCTCGTGCCCGACGCCGCGGCGGGGGTCGGCGTTGGCGTCGTCGACCAGCTGCCGGACCGATGACGTGCCGTCTCCCGTGACCGATGCAGGCACGCGCTCGGCGATCGCCGCGACCCGGCCGTCGATGATCAGGCAGCGGTAGTCCTTGCCGGAGATCTGCGACTCGACCACGATCACGCCCCGGCGTGACTCCTCCTTCGCGATCTCGAAGGCCTCCCGCACATCGGCTTCGCTCATCAGGTCGAGGCAGACGCCGCGGCCGTGGTTGCCGTCGAGCGGCTTCAGAACGCAGGGGTAGCCGATCCGCTCCGCAGCCCGGACAGCGGCATCCGCACTCCGGACGGTGTCCTGCTTCGGCACCGGCAGGCCGGCGGCCCCGAGCAGCCGGGTGGTGAGGTCCTTGTCCGAGGCGATGTCGACCGCTATCGCGGAGGTAGCGCTGGTCATCGTCGCCCGGATCCGCTTGGCATGGACGCCCTGACCGAGCTGGACGAGGGAGTACTGGTTGAGGCGGATCCACGGGATGTCGCGAGAGACCGCCTCGTCGAGGATCGCCTGCGTCGACGGCCCGAACGCGGTCCGCTCCGCGCGCAGGATGAACGACTCCAGCTCTTCGGACCAGTCGAACTCCGGGTCGGCCTCGACCAGGTGGTTGACCAGGCGTACGGCGAGCCGCGCGGCCGCAAGGCCGACCTGCTCGTCGGCGTAGCCGAAGATCACGTTGTAGTGACCCTTCTGGCCCTTCACCCCGCGCGTCTTGCCGCGGCGGATGTCGTGGCCGACGACCTGCTGCAGGGCCAGCGCTGTGTGCTCGGCCACGTGGCCCAGCCAGGTGCCCTCGATGAGCCGCTCGACGAACCCGCCACGCTTGCCCCGCGAGCACGAGTGCTCGCGGAGTCCGGGCAGCATCTCCAGGAGGTTGTCGGTGAAGCCGGGGATGGTGTTGGTAGGGAACTCCTCGAGCCGGCCCAGATCCACGACGAGGTGGATGGCCTTCTCGTAGGACCAGATGTTGGCGCCGCGGTAGACCCGCGTCTCGAGGATCGTCAGGTCGGGCGTTGGGCGTTCGGTCATGAGGTGACTCCGTCCTGCTTCCTGCGGGTGCGGGCCAGGCGACGGCGAAGCGCGCTCGGCGAGGCGTCCGCGGCGGCGATGTCGCGGGCCATCTGGCGAAGGTCGTGCTCGGCCTCGGCTATCTCGCGGGCGTCTTCGTCCGAGACCTCGTTGGCACGAGCAATCAGGGTGCGAGTGGTCAGGTCGAACGACGAGCCGGCCGGCAGCATGTGCAGCACCACGCCGCTGGCCAGGATCGGGGCGGAGCGCTTGGCCTCGAACGCGTTGGTGGTGATCTGGGCAGGGTCGAGGACCGTCACCGCGCCCTTCCCGACGACGTGCAGGAGCTCGTGCGGACCGCCCTCGGGCGAATCGGCGTGCTCGACCACGGCAGCGGTGTCCTCGTCGACACCGATCCCGAGCAGCTGGGGCGACTGGGCAACGATCATCAGCAGCCGACCGTAGCGGTTGCGTTGGTCGAAGTGCTGGTCGATCACCGCCGAGTCCATCAGCCCGAGGCCGGCCGCCATCTGTGTCATCCGCTGCTTGGGCGTCGATCCGGGACCGCCGAACGCCAACATATGGCTCGACTGGATGCTTGCGCCGGCCGACGTGCCGCCGACGAGGACACCGCGCTCGTGGGCGGCCACAATCGCGTCTCCGAGCGGGGTGCCGCACACGATCGACGAGAGCTTGAGCTGGTTGCCACCGGTCATGAAGATGCCGCTGACGTCGTCGAGCTCCGCGATCAGGCGCGGGTCGTGGCTGTCCTCGCGGCTCTCTGGCCGGACGGCCACGACGTCCGCGGCGCCCTCGCGCCGGAAGAGGGCGTCGTACACCTCGGTGACCTCTGTACCCAGGGACGACGCCGTCGGGATCACGGCGATGCGCGCGTCCGCGCCGCCCGCGCGCGCGACGAACTCCTTCAAGATGGTGCGGCGGCGCAGCTTGTCCTCGGCGCCGCCGATGATCATCAGGGGTCCCTTGGGCATAGGGGCAACCTTAGGGTGATGCCTAGAGTGTGGTCGTGGCCGACCGACCCGAAACGCCCCAGCGGACCCTGGTGGTCATGCGTCACTCGAAGGCCGAGCAGGCCGGACCGACGGACTTCGAGCGCGTGCTCTCGCCGCGCGGCCGGGCCGACGCGACCGCCGCGGGCGAGTGGCTGGCCGAGCAGGGCCTGACCGCGAGCTGCGCGCTGGTGTCCGCGGCGGCCCGGACCCGGCAGACCTGGGCCTCGGTTGCCGGCGGCGCGGGATGGGACCTCGAGCCGATCTTCGACCACGGCCTGTACGCCGCTGGTCCGGACACCGCGCTCGACCTCGTGCGCGGGTTGGACAAGAGCTGCGCGACCGCGCTGGTGATCGGCCACAACCCGACCATGGCCGTGCTCGCCCAGCTCCTCGACGACGGCGAGGGCGACGTCGAGGCCAGCACCTCCATGGCCATCGGGTTCCCGACCAGCGCGCTCACCGTGTTCGCCGTCGAGGGGGAGTGGGCCGCTCTCGAGCCCGGCTCGGCCCGGCTCGCGGCGTTCCACGTCGGCCGGGCCTGACTGCAGTCATCCCAGCCGAGGCTGGGATCCCTGACGTTCGGGACTGTTGCAACGGCCCAGAACCGCCTGGTTGGGTCCAGGAGGTGTCCACAGCTCATGGACATTGCGCGGCCGTCCACAGATTTCGTGTTCGCGAGTGTGACGGGGCGCGACATCGGAAATGGTCGCCGTCATGGCTATTCCTGCGACTCCTCGATCCAGCACCGACCCGCGCAACGGGCCGATCATCATCCGCAAAGAGCTCCTCGCACTCGGCTACAGCGACCGCGCGATCGCGCGACTTGTGCGAGCGGGAGAGCTGGCCAGGGTGCGCCATGGCGCGTATGCAGCGGGCAGCACGTGGACTGAACTCGATGAGGTGGGGCGGTTGGGACTGCGCGGTCGTGCTGTACTCAAGCAGGCGAAGACGCCCGTGATCCTGTCGCATGTTTCCGGGTTGCCCGAGTACGACGCACCCGTGTACGGCTTTGACCTTTCGCTTGTGCACACCACGAGGACCGACGGATTGTCGGGTCGGAAGGCCGCGGACGTCGTTCAACACGCGGGACTTCTGCGCGCCGGAGATCTGGTCGTGGTCAACGGCGTCCCAGTCATGAACCCGGCACGCATCACTCTCGAAGCAACCACAGTCGGTGGCGCAGAGGCGGGGCTGTGCGTGGCCAACCACATGCTTCATCACGAGTTGACCACGATCAGGGACTTGACCGCCCAGTACGTCGGCATGGAGTCCTGGCCCAACACTCTCGCGATCGAGATCGTGCTTCGCCTCGCCGACAGTCGTATCGAGTCGGTCGGTGAGAGTCGGACGTTTTGGTGCTGCTTTCAGCAGAGTCTTCCGATGCCGGAACCTCAGTACAAGATCCGCGATGGGTCAGGCCGAGTCGTTGCTCGCGTTGATTTCGCCTGGCCGAAGTACGGCGTCTTCTTGGAGTTCGACGGACGCATCAAGTACGAGAAGCTGTTGCGCGATGGAGAGCGGGCGAGCGACGTGGTGATTCGCGAGAAACTTCGTGAGGAGCTGGTCTGCCGCCTGACTGGCTGGCACTGCATCCGGATCACGTGGGCGGATCTTGAGAATCCAGCTCAGCTGGTTGGGCTCATCAAGGACGCGCTCTCCCCTGCGGTCGCCTGACGCTCGGGCACCTTCCGGGCCAATCCCTGATGTTCCCGGCCGTTGCAACATCCCGAAAGGTCCGGCTTCCCAGCCGAGGCTGGGATCCATGCACCTCAGACCGGCGGGGAAGGGGTGACGATGCCAGCCTCGGCGTCGGCGGCCTCGATCTCCTCACGGGAGATGCCGAGGAGGTACATGATCGCGTCGAGGTAGGGGACGTTGACCGAGGTGTCGGCGGCCTCCTGGACCACGGGCCGGGCGTTGTAGGCGATGCCGAGTCCGGCGGCGTTGAGCATGTCGAGGTCGTTGGCGCCGTCGCCGATCGCAATCACGGCCGCCTCGGGGACGCCGACCTTCTCGGCGAATTCTCGTAGCGCCGCGGCCTTGCCGGCCCGGTCGACCACGTCCCCGAGGATCCGGCCGGTCAGCTTGCCGTCGACGATCTCGAGCTCGTTGGCGCGGGAGTAGTGGATGCCGAGGTCGTCGGCGAGCCGGTCGGTGATCTGGCTGAAGCCGCCCGACACGATGGCGAAGCGGTAGCCCAGCCGGCGCAGCGTGCGCACCATGGTCCGGGCGCCGGGCGTGATCACGATCGCGTCGTAGACCTGGTCGATCACGGACTCGTCGAGTCCCTCGAGCAGTCGCACCCGGGACAGCAGCGCCTGCTCGAAGTCGATCTCGCCGCGCATGGCCGCCTCGGTGATGGTGGCGACCTCGGCCTCGTGGCCGGCGTGTGCGGCGAGCATCTCGATGAC
Organism: uncultured Actinomycetota bacterium; assembly: GCA_963753565.1. Classification (GTDB taxonomy): domain Bacteria; phylum Actinomycetota; class Actinomycetes; order Propionibacteriales; family Nocardioidaceae; genus Nocardioides. The sequence goes on along the minus strand of CAVWCT010000010.1, from coordinate 317,132 downwards.
CTCGCCCTGGATCAGGGTCGAGTCGACGTCGAGCACGATCAGGCGCATGCCGCGACGAAGCAGGTTGGCGGGCTGTACGGCGACGTCGATGCCCTGGGCGGCCGCCTCGGTGGCAAGCAGGGCGCGCAGCGTCACGGGGTCGGCTCCGGAGACGTGGAGGTCGATCGCGGTCACCGGATAGCGAGCCATCCGCTCGATCCGGTCGATGTTGCCGCCGCAGTCGGCGATCCGGCCGGCTACCGCGGCCATCGCACCGGCCTTCAGCGGGTTGCCGATCACAGTGACGTGCGAGCGCCCCTCCCGGCGTGACCTGTTGTCGCCCGAGCCGCGGTCGACCTCCACCGTCATGCCCAGCCCGAGCGCGGTCGCCTCGACCGCCTCCTTGAGTCGCTTCCAGTCCCTGGGCACCGTGACCAGAACACCCAGGATCAGCCGCTGGCGGAGCAGGATCTGCTCGATGTCGAGCACCTCGACGCCCGCGTGCGAGAGCGTCGAGAAGATGGACGAGGTCACGCCGGGCCGGTCCTTGCCGGTTAGCGTGATCAGCAGGGTCTCGGGCTTCTGGGGTTTGGCGCTCATCGCCCACCGAGGCTATCGGTGCGGTGTCGGTGTCGGGTTCTACAGTCCGCGACATGACCGAAATCCACAACGCCATCAGCTTCATCGAGAATCAGCACCCATGACCTCGCGGCCGCGAAAGTCTTCTACGCCTCGGCGTTCGGCGGGGAGTTCAACAGCTACGGCGACGCCTACGCCGGCATCCGCAATGCCGCCGGGGACGGCGAGGTCCGGAGGGAGACGGTTCCACTTCACCGTTCCCAGCGCCAACGAGCTCGGGGTCTTCACCCACTAGGCCAGACCTCGGGGGAGCAGGCGGCGGTCAGGGCCCGGCGTCCGGCCCGGTCGAGGGGCACGATCGCGGCCCGCCGGGCATCTGCCTCGGCGGCGGTCAAGGCTCCTCCGTCGTCCTCCAGCGCGAGCTCGGCTATCCCCAGCGCCTGCAGGGCGCGAGCCGCCAGGTCGACGCATCGGCCAGGCACCCCCGGCGGTGCTGGCACGGCGCGTACCCGGCGCAGGTTGAGCAGCTCGTCGGCCACCTCCGGACGCCAGCGCGCCACGTCGAGCCCGGCCAGGAGGTCGGCGGCCTCCAGGAGAGCGACCCGCAGTGCCCGGTCGGCCTCGCCGACGTCGGCGAGCTGTCGCGGACCGGCCTCGAAACCGGTCCATTGGTACGTCGGTCCCACGCGCACAGGCACCAGACCAGTACCCCCGCCGACCGCGATCACGGCCTCGCCAGCATCGATGGCGGCGGTATTGAAGGCCGCCGGGCCACCGAGTCCAACCGGGTCGCCCTCGGCTGGGAACGCGGCCCCGAGCGCCGTCGCGCCTCGAGCGCGCAGCTCGGCCAGAGCCACCAGTAGCGGCACCGCATCCGCGTCGAGACCGGCCACGCTGTGCGGCAGCTCGCCGAGGTGGGCGGCGTCGATGAGGTCGTCCGGGGCGGCGTCGCCGCGCAGCCAGGCGCTGCCCCACCACGCCACTCGTCCCGACACGGGAAGGGCTCTGGTCATCGCGATCGACGATACGCAGTCGGCCCTCAGCCGCCCGACAGACGCTCGATAGGGTTGCGTCATGCCTGCCGTCCTTGACTTCGCCGAGGTGACGATCAGGCGGGGACAGGCCACGTTGCTGGACCGGATCACGTGGAGGGTGGCCGGCGACCAGCGCTGGGTGATCCTCGGTCCCAACGGAGCTGGCAAGACCACCCTGTTGCAGGTGGCGAGCGCGCAGATCCACCCCACGTCGGGTGTTGCCGGAATCCTCGACGAGGTGCTCGGCATGGTCGACGTCTTCGAGCTGCGGCCGCGGATCGGTCTCACGAGCGCCGCCCTGGCCGAGCGCATCCCCCGCCACGAGACCGTGCGCGACGTCGTCGTCTCGGCGTCGTACGGCGTGGTCGGCCGCTGGCGCGAGAACTACGACGAGCTCGACCATGCGCGGGCCTGGAGCCTGCTGGTCGAGGTCGGCATGAGCAAGTTCGCCGACCGGACCTTCGGCACCCTCAGCGAGGGGGAACGCAAGCGCGTCCAGATCGCCCGAGCGCTGATGGCCGACCCCGAGCTGCTGCTGCTGGACGAGCCGGCCGCGGGGCTCGACCTCGGTGGCCGCGAGGACCTGGTGTCCACGATGTCCGTGCTCGCCAACGACCCTGGGTCGCCGGCGACCATCCTGGTCTCCCACCACGTCGAGGAGATCCCTCCCGGATTCACCCACGCCCTGTTGCTCCGCGCTGGCGAGGTCGTCGCCCAGGGACCGGTGGACGAGGTGATCACCGCGGTCAACCTGTCGGCCACCTTCGGCATGCCGCTCCTGGTGCGCTACGAGGACGGCCGATGGAGTGCGCGGCGCCGCACGCGCCAGAGATAGGGTTCGAAGCATGGACTGGTTTCGCGATCACATGGCTGAGACCTGGCTAGCGCTGGCTGTCCTGCTCGGTGTGGCCGAGATGTTCAGCCTCGACCTGGTCCTGATCATGCTTGCGATCGGAGCGGTGGCCGGCATGGCCATCGCGCTGATCGGAGGACCCATCGCGCTCCAGGCCCTGGTGGCATCCGGCGCCGCGATCGCGATGCTGGCTGTCGTCCGCCCCTCCATCGCGAAGCGTTTTCACGGCGGGCCGGAGCTCAGCCTCGGCCACGGCAAGCTCGTCGGACAGCGCGGAGTCGTCACCGAGGAGATCACCGGCCTGCAGACCGGGCGGATCATGCTGGCCGGCGAGGTCTGGTCGGCAGCCCCCTACGACGAGAGCCTCACCATCGCCCCCGGCCAGACCGTGGAGGTCCTCCAGATCAAGGGGGCCACCGCCTACGTACACCCCCTGCCCAGCATCGAATCCTGACCCACCTCCCCGAAGGAGACGACCGTGCCCGTCGTGCTCGTGCTGATCGCCCTGCTGCTGCTGTTCGTGATAGTGCTGCTCGCCAAGACCGTGCGGATCGTGCCCCAGGCGCGCGCCGGCATCGTCGAGCGGTTCGGCAAGTACAAGGGGACCCTGCCGGCCGGCCTGAACGTCGTGGTGCCGTTCGTCGACAAGGTCCGCTACCTCATCGACCTACGTGAGCAGGTCGTCAGCTTCCCGCCGCAGCCGGTGATCACCGAGGACAACCTGGTGGTCTCGATCGACACGGTCATCTACTTCCAGGTGACCGACCCGATCGCGGCGACGTACGAGATCGCCAACTACATCCAGGCCGTCGAGCAGCTCACCATGACCACCCTGCGCAACATCGTCGGTGGGATGGACCTCGAGGAGACGCTGACCAGCCGCGACGCGATCAACAGCCGGCTGCGCGGCGTGCTCGACGAGGCCACCGGCAAGTGGGGTATCCGGGTCAACCGGGTCGAGCTCAAGGGCATCGACCCGCCGCCGTCGATCAAGGACTCGATGGAGAAGCAGATGCGCGCCGACCGCGAGAAGCGCGCAGTCATCCTCACCGCCGAGGGCCAGCGCCAGGCGGCGATCCTCACCGCCGAGGGCGCGAAGCAGTCCTCGATCCTCACCGCCGAGGGCATGCGCGAGGCCCAGATCCTGGGCGCCCAGGCCGACCGTGAGTCCTCGATCCTGCGGGCGCAGGGTGAGGGGCAGGCGATCCAGACGGTCTTCCAGGCGATCCACGACGGCCAGCCGGACCAGTCGCTGCTGGCCTACCAGTATCTCCAGATGCTGCCCAAGATCGCCGAGGGCGACGCCAACAAGGTGTGGATCGTGCCGAGCGAGATCGGCAAGGCGCTCGAGGGCCTCGGCTCCACCATGAACTCGCTGAAGGGGATCCCCGACGACGTAGACGGGCCGCTCAAGCGCGTCGACATGGGACCCACCGAGCCGCAGCAGCCCCGCAGCAGCGCCGACCCCGCACTCTCACAAGCCAACGCCGCCGTCGAGGCCGCTATCGCCGAGGCCGCCAACGCCCAGATCGGCCAGCGACCCGCCGACCCGGCCGACCCGCCGCCGGAGGCGCCCGGCGAGCAGGGCTGACGGGGAGCTTGTCGGTCTTCGAGGTTGTCGGGATCCTGTTGGCGGGGATCGCGGCGGGCACCATCAACACTGTCGTCGGCTCCGGGACCCTGATCACGTTCCCGACGCTGCTCGCCTTCGGCGTACCGCCGGTGACCGCCAACGTCTCCAACACCGTCGGCCTGGTGCCCGGCTCCGTCACCGGAGCCTGGGGCTACCGCCGCGAGCTGGGCGGCCAGCGCAGCCGCGTCCTGCGGCTGGCCTCGGCGTCCCTGATCGGTGGGGTGATCGGAGCGGTCCTCCTGCTGGTGCTGCCCGAGGGCGCCTTCGAAGCGATCGTCCCGGCGCTGATCCTCGTTGGCGTCGTGCTCGTGATCGTCGGACCGCGACTCTCCGCCTGGGTGGCGCGCCGGGCCGAGGAGCGTGGAGCCGCCGACCGCCTGTTCGCCTGGTGGGTGTGGCCGGCGGTGCTGGTGACCGGCGTGTACGGCGGCTACTTCGGCGCGGCCCAGGGCGTGCTGCTGATGGCCGTGCTCGGCATCGGGATCGCCGAGTCACTGCAGCGGCTCAACGGCGTCAAGAACGTGCTGGCGGCCATCGTCAACGGGATCGCGGGCCTGTTGTTCATCGTGGTCGCCGATGTCGACTGGCTGGTCGTGCTGCTGATCGGCGTCGGCTCGGTGATCGGCGGGCTGCTCGGGGCAAGCGTCGGGCGGCGACTCCCACCACTCGCCCTGCGGGTGACGATCGTGGTGGTGGGCGTCGCCGCCCTCACGGTGCTCCTGTTCGACTGAGGCCCTGGGTCAGCCGATCTTGAGCACGCGGGTGCCACCTGCGAACTTGTCGTGCCAGGCCTGACGGTTGACCGTGTCGCTGTTGATGCCGACCGCGATCATGATCACCGCGATCAGCGACGCGAGGCCACCGAGAGCGGCACCGGCGATCGGCACGATCGAGGCGAGACCGAAGGCCAGGAAGATGTTGCGACGGACGGCCTGCTCCATGGTCGGGTTGCTGGTCCCGTCGGGGCCGACGACCTTGAGCTTCATCAGCTGCTTGCCGAACGTCGCGCCCTGGTTGGACTCGAAGTAGGCGAAATAGCCGAGCGAGATCAGGGTCGTGATCACCGAGAAGAACAGGTAGAACAGCAGCCACTCACCGGTGGAGTAGGTCAGCCCGTTCAGGAAGATCCCGGCAAGGACGGCGTACAGGACGCCGTAGATGATGCCGAGGCCGACGTAGTCGATCAGCCGGGCGAGGAAGCGGTCGACCAGCTCGCCGGGGCGCGGCACACCGGCTGGGGGCGGCGGACCACCCATCGGGCCGGGGGTAGGGGGCGGCGGCGGCGGGGGCGGGGGCGGTTGTTCACTCATGCCCCACACCCTCTAGCAACGACCGCAGTAGGTAAATGCCCTGGACGACATATTCCGGGACGCCGCCCGCTGCATGCGGCGGTCTAGCCCGCCTCGACGGCCTTCTTCTTCTTTACTCGAAGACCGAGGAGTCCGGAGAACACGGCAAAGACGGCCACCGCCATCAACCCGGTGCCGATCTTCTTGTCCAGGACCTTGGCCTCGACGGCGGCGTAGGTCGTTGCCGCGTCGGCCGCGTCGACAGCCATGCCGACGAGCACCAGGTTGCGCCGGGCACCGCCACTGGAGACCAGGGTGAGCGCTCCGAGGGCGACCTCACGCGTCCCGAACCACTGCGTGAGCAACGGGGCGTTGTTGCCCTGGCCCATCGTGGGGGCGACCAGGTCGGGTTTGGCGAGCGAGGCGATGCCGATGGCGATCCGGCCGAGGGAGAGTCCGGTGACGGGGTTCATCATGTTGTCGAGATTAGCGGCTGGCGCCCACGGGTCAGATGAGAGTCCGTGACGGAGGACTGACGTAGGCGGTCAGCCACCGGTTCAGCTCGTCGTAGACCCGGGCCCGCGGCTCGGTCCGCGAGAGCACGACGTCATGCCGGGCACCGGGGACTGCCACGTAGGTCACGTGCGGGCCGACCGCCGGCACCCACTGCCGGATCTGCGGCACCTCCAGCACCACGTCGTTGCTGTGAACCTCGTCGCCCATCTCCGGCGGATGCTTCGATGCGCCGGACGACAGCACCAGTACCGGGCACGGCACGGACAGGCCCCGATGGAGCTCTGCCTGACCCTGACGGATCGCGTTGAGCCAGCCGGCGCGCACCGGGAACGACTCGACCGGCTTCCAGCTCAGGTCGAAGTCCCACTCGCCCTCGTGCTCACGATGCAGACTGCGCGTGTAGAAGCCCGTCACGGTGCGCCTGATCTCGCGCATGGGCTGGCGTTGCGCCATCCGCTTGAGGGCGGCGCCGGCACTCGCCGACCGCGTCCAGGCCGGGCCCTGGAGGTCGAACCACGGGGAGTTGAGCACCATGCCGGCCAGCTGGTCCGGCTGGCGGTGGTTGGCCCACAGCGGGAAGGTCAGCCCGCCCGTGGAGTGGGCCGAGGCAACGACGTGGTCGTGACCGTCTCGCTCGACGATGCGGTACCACGCGAGGTCGATCTCGGCGAAGTACTGGTGCAGGTCCGAGATGTAGGTCGGCGTCTGGTGCGGGCGGATCGAGCGGCCGTACTTGCGCAGGTCGAGCGCGTAGAAGTCGTAGCCGCGGGCCAGCCACCACTCGGCGTACTCGGTCTGGAAGAAGTAGTCGGCGAAGCCATGGACGTGCAGCACCGCCCGCTCGGTCGGGGCTTCGGCCCGGCGGCTGACGAGCGTGGCCACGACCGCACCCTCATCGTCGGGAGGCAGGCCGATCGTCTCGGCGACCCACGGCTCACCCAGGACATCGGTGGTCTGGTCGGACGGCATGCCCGCAGTAAATCAGGTGGTCCGCGAGAACTCGGCGGCCGCTCTGACCAGACCCGCGAGCAGGCCGACGTCGTCGGCCGTCTCGGGGTGCCACTGCACGGCCACGCAGAAGCGGTCGCCGGGAGCCTCCATCGCCTCGAGAGTCCCGTCGGTGGCGTAGGCAGCGGGGACGAAGCCGGGGTGACTGCGCACCGACTGGTGGTGGTGACAGCTGACCGACAGTCCCTCGCCGAGCAGGCCGGCCACGCGGGTGCCGGGCTCGGTGGACACCGTCACCGTGCCGAAGACGTCGCCACCGGGGCTGTGTTCCTCGTGTCCGACCAGATCGGGGGTGTGTTGGTCGAGCGCGCCACCGCCGTGGACCGCCATCACTTGCATGCCGCGGCACACGCCCAGGACGGGCAGCCCGATGGACTCGGCCGCGGTGAGCAGGGCCGACTCCCACTCGTCGCGATCGGGGCGCCAGGCGGCGGTGCGCTCATGCGCCTCGGCGCCGTAGCGGGCGGGGTCCACGTCGGCGCCGCCGCTGATCACAAGGCCGTCCAGTCGAGCGACCACCTCGTCGGCCGCGCCGGCCTCGGAGACCGGCGGCAACAGGACCGGGATCCCACCCGTCGACTGGACGGCCTCGGCGTACTGCGTCGGCAGGAGGTCGGCCGGCTGGTGCCAGACGCCCCAGGCGGCTTGCTCGCGGTAGGTAGTGAGCCCGATGACCGGTGCACCCATCAGAGGGGAGTGACGTAGGCGCCCGAGATGCCGCCGTCGACCAGGAACGTGCTGGCCGTCATGAACGACGAGTCGTCGGAGGCCAGGAACAGCACCGCGGAGGCCATCTCCTCGGGCTCGCCGAACCGACCCATCGGCACGTGCACCAGCCGGCGGGCGGCGCGCTCCTCGTCCTTGGCGAACAGCTCCTTGAGCAGGGGCGTGTTCACCGGTCCGGGGCAGAGCGCGTTGACCCGGACGCCGTCGCGGGCGAACTGCACGCCGAGCTCGCGCGACATCGAGAGGACGCCGCCCTTCGATGCGGAGTAGGAGATCTGCGAGGTGGCCGCCCCCATCACTGCGACGAACGACGCGGTGTTGATGATCGAGCCGCGCTTCTGCTCGAGCATGTAGGGCAGCGCGGCCTTGCAGCACAGGTAGACCGAGGTCAGGTTGACCTCCTGCACGCGACGCCAGGCCTCGAGCTCGGTGTCGAGGATCGAGTCGTCGTCCGGGGGCGAGATGCCGGCATTGTTGAACGCGATGTCCACCGAGCCGTAGGTCTCCTTGGCGGTCTTGTAGAGGGCGTCGACCTCTTCCTTGCTGGTGACGTCGACATGCACGTACGTCGCCACGTCGGGTCCGCCCAGCTCCTCGACGAGCGCCGTGCCCGCGTCATCGGAGATGTCGCCGATGACGACCTTCGCGCCCTCTGCGACGAACCGCTGGACCGTCGCCAGGCCGATGCCCGAACAGCCGCCGGTCACGACCGCGACCCGGTCCTGGATGCGTCCTGCCATGCACTTACTCCTTTTCGGTGGTTGAGGTGCGAGCGCAGCGAGCCTCGAAACCCCTTTCCCTCGTCTAATGGGCGATGAAGACGTTCTTCTCCTCGGTGAACGCCATGGGGGCGTCCGGACCCAGCTCCCGGCCGAGGCCGGACTGCTTGTAGCCGCCGAACGGCGTCCAGTAGCGCACCGAGGAGTGCGAGTTGACGCTGAGGTTGCCCGCCTCGACCGCACGCGCCACCCGGAGGCCGCGGCCGAGATCCTTGGTGAAGATCGAGCCGGACAGGCCGTACTCGGTGTCGTTGGCGAGCTCGATGGCGTGCGCCTCGTCGTCGAACGGCATCACCGCCACGACCGGGCCGAAGACCTCCTCGCGCCAGATCCGGGCCGACGCGTCCTCGGTGGCGACCACGGACGGCGGGACCCAGAATCCGTCACCGCCGGGCGTCGTACCCGAGAAGGCAACCTCGACCTCGTCGAGGTACGCCTGCACCGAGCCCTGCTGCTGGGCCGAGATCAGGGGTCCCATCTCGCTGGCCTCGTCGCTCGGGTCGAGCACCCGCAGCCCGGTGACCGCCGGTTCGAGCAGCGACACGAACTCGTCGTACGCCGTCCGCTCGACCAGGATCCGGGACCGAGCACAGCAGTCCTGCCCGGCGTTGTCGAAAACGGCGTACGGCGCGGAGGCGGCGGCCGCAGCGATGTCGGCGTCGGCGAACACGATGTTGGCGCTCTTGCCACCGAGCTCCAGGGTCACCTTCTTCACCTGCTCGGCGCAGCCGGCCATGATCCGCTTGCCGACCTCGGTGGAGCCCGTGAAGCAGACCTTGCGGACCAGCTCGTGGGTCACGAACCGCTCGCCCACGACCGACCCCTTGCCGGGGATGACGGTGAGCACGTCCTCTGGTAGCCCAGCCTCGACCGCCAGCTCGCCGAGCCGCACCGCGGTCAGCGGGGTCAGCTCGGCCGGCTTGAGCACCACGGTGTTGCCGGCAGCCAGGGCCGGAGCGAAACCCCAGCCGGCGATCGGCATCGGGAAGTTCCAGGGCACGATGATGCCCACCACGCCGAGCGGCTCGTGGAAGGTCAGGTCGATGCCGCCGGCCACCGGGATCTGGCGGCCGAACAACCGCTCTGGTGAGGCGGAGTAGTAGTTGAGGCAGTCGCGGACGTTGCCGGCCTCCCAGCGGGCGTTGCCCCAGGTGTGGCCGGCGTTGCGTACCTCGAGCTCGGCCAGCTCCTCGATGTGGTCGTCGACCACGGCCGCGAACCTGCGCAGGAGGGCCGCCCGTTCGCCCGGAGCCAGGTCCCGCCACGGCCCGAAGGCCTCGTGGGCGCGCTCGATCGCGGCGTCCGTCTGCGCTACGTCGGCCAGCGGTACGTCGACGACCGGCTTGGCGGTCGCCGGGTTGATGATGGTGTAGGTGTCGCTCATGGTCCCTTTCAGAGCCGTTCGAAGCCGCGGCGCAGCTCCCAGTCGGTGACGGTGGCGTTGTAGGCGGCGAGCTCGACGTCGGCCATGTTGAGGTAGTGCTCCACGACGTCGTCGCCGAGGGCGGCCCTCGCCACTGCGGATGCCGCGAAGCGCTCCCGCGCCTCGGGCATCGTGCTCGGCACCTTCGGAAGTCCGGAGGCGTAGGCGTTGCCGACCAGCGGCTCGCCGAGCGGCAGCTGGTTCTCGATGCCGTGCAGTCCTCCGGCCAGCATCGCGGCCAGGGCCAGGTACGGGTTGACGTCGCCCCCGGGCACCCGGTTCTCCATCCGGGCACCGGCGCCCCGGCCGACCAAGCGGACCGCGCAGGTGCGGTTGTCGAGACCCCACGCGATCGTGTTCGGCGCGAAGGAGCCGTCGGCGAACCGCTTGTAGGAGTTGATGTTCGGCGCGTACAGCAGCGTGAAGTCGGCGATGGTCTCGAGTACGCCGGCGACGAAGTGGTCGTAGAGCGGCGTGCGCTCGTCCTTGTCGGCGTCCCAGAACACGAGCGAGCCGTCGGTGCCGCGCAACGACAGGTGGATGTGGCACGAGTTTCCCTCGCGCTGGTTGTACTTCGCCATGAACGTGATCGCCTTGCCCTGCTGGGCGGCGATCTCCTTGGCGGCGGTCTTGAAGACCGCGTGGTTGTCGGCGGTCATCATCGTCTCGGCGTAGAGGAAGCCGATCTCGTGCTGGCCGAAGTTGCACTCGCCCTTCGCGCCCTCCACGTCCAGGCCGGCGTCGTACATGTGGTTGCGGATCGACCGGAGCAACGGCTCGACCCGGGTGGTGCCCAGGATCGAGTAGTCGATGTTGTACTGGTTGACCGGGGTCAAGTCCTGGTAGCCGTCCGCGTGCGCCTGCTCGTACGTCGTGTCGAACGCGATGAACTCCAGCTCGGTGCCCGACAGCGCCGTCCAGCCCTGCTCGGCACAGCGGTCCAGCTGACGCTGCAGGATGGCCCGCGGTGACTGGACGACGGGGGAGTGCTGTTCTCCATCTTTAGGAGGCCAGACCAGGTCGCACTGGATCATCGCCGTCGCCGGCAGGTGCGTGAGCAACCGGATGGTCCGCTCGTCCATGACGAACTCCATGTCGCCGTAGCCGCGCTCCCACGACGAGATCGCGTAGCCCTCGACGGTGTTCATGTCGACGTCGACCGCGAGCAGGTAGTTGCAGCCCTCGGTGCCGTGGCCGACGACGTGGTCGACGAAGTAGCGGCCGTGGAGGCGCTTGCCCTGCAGGCGGCCCTGCATGTCGGTGAACGCGACGACGACGGTGTCGATCATGCCGTCGCCGATGCGGGCCTTCAGCCCCTCCATGCTCAAGTGGCGGTCGTTGCGGAGTGCTGTGGAGTCGTTCACGGGGAGTGCTCCTATCCGACCAGGCCGCGCAGCAGCGCCGCCGTGTCGTCGCAGTGTTCTTCCATCACGCGCCGCGCGCGATCGGGCTTGCCGGCCAGGATCGCGCTCACCAGGCGCGCATGCTGACGGTCGGAGTGGGCGATGTTGGCCTCCAGCACCGGGATCGCCAGCAGCATCTCGTGCAAGGTCGCATGCACGGACGTGACCGCCTCGACCAGCCGCGGCGACTCGCTCAGCGCGGCCACGGTGAGGTGGAAGCGCGAGTCGGCCTGGCGGTGCTCCGCAGGCTTCCTCGCCGCGACCACCTCGGCGTGCGCGCTCTCGAGCTGCTCGCGGCGTACGTCGGTGAGCGGGAGGTGTGCCGCCAGCTGGGCCGCGCCCGGCTCGACAACCCGGCGGAACTCCAGGGCGTCCAGCCAGGCCCGCCGCTTGGCCTCGGTCACCCGGGCGGCGGCCCGGGCCGAGGGCGTCTTCGGTTTCAGCGTGACGACCGTGCCGCCACCGCGACCGCGGGTCGTCTCGACCAGCCCGGCTTCGCGTAGGGCAGCCATCGCCTCCCGCAGGGTGGCGCGGGAGACGCTCAGCCGTTCGGCCAGATCGCGCTCGGCCGGCAACGTCGTGCCCCGCGGGTAGACGCCGAGCCGGATCGCGGTGGCCAACTGCTCCACGCAGGCCTCGAACGCATGGTGACCACGCACCGGCCGCAGCACCACTTCGGGCAGCTGCGACGCAGGTGAACCGGTCATGTCGTCATCCTCGGGATCGGCGTAACGAAGTGTCAATGGGAACGGAACGTTAATGGTCTGAGTTCAAACCAATTCTTGAGGATCTGTTTACACCCTGCGACAAGGAGGTCTAGTTTCCTGCTGACCCCGCTTACTCACCCGGGAAAGGTCTCATGCCGCATGACTGACCAGCAGATCCACAATGAGGACGAAGCGCTCCTCGCCAAGCTCGGGTACAAACAAGAGCTGAACCGGACCTGGTCCGGTTTCTCCAACTTCGCGATCTCGTTCTCGATCATCTCGATCCTGGCCGGATGCTTCACCACGTTCGGGCAGGGCTTCAACAACGGCGGCCCGGTCGCGATCTCGTGGGGCTGGCCGATCGTCTCTGCGTTCATCCTGCTCATCGGCTTCACGATGTCCGAGTTGGTATCGGCGTACCCGACATCGGGTGGCATCTACTGGTGGGCCTCCAAGATGGGCGGCCCCCGCGCCGGCTTCTTCACCGGTTGGCTCAACCTCATCGGCCTGGTGGCCGTGACAGCCTCGGTCGCCTATGGGTGCGCCACCTTCATCGACCTGACCATCAGCACGTTCTCGGAGTCGTTTGCCGGGGACTACTCGCTGTCCCGGGTCTTCGTCATCTTCCTGATCGTCCTGGTGATCGCCGCGACGCTGAACATCTTCAGCGGCCACTTGATGGCGATCATGAACAACGTTTCGGTGTGGTGGCACGTGCTGGGCGCGTTGTTCATCGTCGTGGTCCTGATCGTGGTGCCCGACAACCACCAGAGCTTCAGCTACGTCTTCACCGAGCGGTTCAACAACTCGGGATACGCGGACGGTTCCACTTCCTCTGGCATGTACTGGCTCCTGGTGATCCCTTTCGGCCTGCTGCTCACGCAGTACACGATCACCGGCTTCGATGCTTCGGCTCACCTGTCGGAGGAGACCCAGGCCGCATCCGACGGCGCGGCCAAGGGGATCTGGCGCTCGATCTTCTACAGCGCCATCGGGGGCTGGATCCTGCTCCTGGCGTTCCTCTTTGCGATCCCGGATGACGCGAGCGGCAACCCCGACAACATCGGGGTCGGCGGCGGCGGGGTGGCCTACATCTTCACCTCGGCTCTCGAGACGAACCTCGCCGCCACGATCCTGCTGATCTCTGCAACTGGGCAGTTTTTCTGCTCCACAGCCTGCCTGACCAGTGCCTCGCGGATGACCTTCGCGTTCAGCCGGGACGGGGCGATCCCGGGGTCCAGACTGTGGTCGAAGGTCGGCGGCAATAAGGTGCCGGCCAATGCGGTGATGCTCGTGACCGTCGTGGCGGGCCTCATCACGCTCCCGGCGCTGGTCGAGGTGAACATCGGCACCGAGGAAGCCCCATTCATCGTGCCGACGGCGTTCTACGCCGTGGTGTCGGTCGCCGTGATCGGTCTCTATCTCGCGTTCCTGATCCCGATCTGGCTGCGCTGGCGGATGGGTGACGCTTTCGTGCCGGGTTCCTGGACCAACGGCCAGAAGTACAAGTGGATGAACCTCGTGGCCGTCGCGGAGATCGCGATCATCTGCGTCTACTTCGTGCTGCCGTTCGTCCCGGGAGGGAACCCGTTCGGGGAGGCCGAGTTCTCGTGGAAGTTCGTCAACTACGCGCCGATCCTCACCATCGGGTCACTGCTCATCCTCTGGGTCTGGTGGCAGCTGTCGGCCAAGAAGTGGTTCACCGGGCCGAAGCACACGATCGACCCGGCTGTGGTCGAGGCCTTCGACGAGTGAGTGTCTGACTCAAGCGCCGACGTGGACCGCCTCGCCGTACTGGCGGGGCGGTCCTGGCGCGTCACGGAGCTTCCTGGCGGGCTGACCAACCACAATGTCCGGGTCAGGTCGACCGATGATGGTCCGCCGCTCGACATCGTTGTCCGGTGCTCGCAGAGCGACGCGACCCTGCTCGGCATCGACCGCGACCACGAGCACTCGAACTCGGCCAGCGCCGCCGCGTCCGGGGTCGCGCCCGAGGTCCTCGAGTACCGCCCCGACCTGCAGATGCTCGCCATCGGCTTCCTCGAGGGGAAGGCGCTGGACAACCCGGACTTCGCTGACGCCGGAGTGATGGCCCGGGCCGCCGATGCCTGTCGCCGTCTCCACTCCGGTCCGCCCTTCGTCGGGGAGTTCGACATGTTCGAGCGGCAAGCGACCTACCGGGCGACAGTCGAGAGTCTCGGGGCCAGGCTCCCGCCGGACTACGACAGCCACGCCGACGCGTGGGAGCGGGTACGCCGCGCCCTGGCGGTGCACGCCGGGCCGGCAGTCCCGTGCAACAACGACCTGCTCGCCGCCAACTTCATCGACGACGGCCAGCGAGTGTGGTTGATCGACTACGAGTACTCCGGCAACAACGACCGCTGCTTCGAGCTCGGCAACACCTCGACCGAGTGCGACTTCACCCCCGAGCAGACCGACGCCTGGGTCGAGGCGTATTTCGAGACGCCCTCCCGGGTCGACCTCGCCCGGGTCCGCCTCGGCGCCCTTTGCAGTGAGTACGGCTGGTCGCTCTGGGGCTTCATCCAGGCCGCCTCGAGCCCGCTCGACTTCGACTTCCAGGGCTGGGGGATGGAGCGCTACGAGAAGGCTGCGGCCACGTTCCGTGGCCCGGCCTTCACCTCGCTCCTGGAGGATGCCGCCCCGTGACCGACCTCCCCTCGCGCGCTCGGGTCGTGGTCGTCGGCGGCGGCATCATCGGCTGCTCGGTCGCCTACCACCTGACGAAGCTCGGGTGGGCCGACGTGCTGCTGCTCGAGCAGGGCCACCTCTCGGGCGGCACGACCTGGCACGCGGCCGGTCTGGTCGGGCCGCTGCGCGCCTCGGAGAGCGGCACCCGTCTGGTGCAGTACTCCGCCGAGCTGTACGCCGCACTGGAGGCGGAGACCGGGCTGGCGACTGGCTACCGCAACGTCGGTGGCGTGATCGTGGCCCGCACCGAAGACCGGTTGGTGCAGCTGCGGCGTACGGCCTCCAACGCGACGGCGTACGCCATGGAGTGTGAGCTGGTCTCGCCCGCCCGGGCCCAGGAGCTCTGGCCACCGATGCAGGTCGCCGACGTGCTGGGCGCGCTGTGGCTGCCCGGCGACGGCAAGGTCAACCCCACCGACGTCACCCAGTCGCTGGCGAAGGGCGCGCGGATGGGTGGCGCCACCATCGCCGAGAAGGTGCGGGTGGTGGGCTTCGACATCACGGAGTCGGCCACCGGCCGAAAGGTGACCGGTGTCCGGACCGACCGTGGAGACGTCGAGGCCGAGGTGGTGGTCAACTGCGCCGGTCAGTGGGCCAAGGCGCTCGGCGACCAGGTCGGCGTTACGGTGCCGTTGCACTCGGCCGAGCACTTCTACGTCGTGACCGAGGCGATCGAGGGCACGCACCCGGACCTGCCGATCATGCGCGACCCGGACGGGTGGACCTACTTCAAGGAGGAGGTCGGCGGCTTGGTCGTCGGTGGGTTCGAGCCTGAGGCCAAGCCCTGGCGATCGCCCGACGACCTGCCGCATCCGTTCGAGTTCCAGCTGCTGGAGGAGGACTGGGAGCACTTCTCGGTGTTGATGGATGAGGCCCTGGTACGCGTGCCCGCCCTCGCCGACACCGGGATCCGCAAGTTCTACAACGGGCCCGAGTCGTTCACGCCCGACAACCAGTTCCTGCTGGGCGCCGCCCCGGAGCTGGACGGCTTCTTCGTCGGCGCCGGGTTCAACTCTGTCGGCATCGCCTCCGCCGGTGGAGCCGGACGCGCGCTGGCCGAGTGGATCGTCGAGGGCGAGCCGAGCATCGACCTGGTGGGCGTCGACGTACGCCGGTTCGCGCCGTTCCACGGCGACAACACGTGGCTGCGCTCGCGCGTGGCGGAGGTGTTGGGACTGCACTACGCCCTGCCGTGGCCCAACCGCGAGCTCGAGTCCGGACGTCATCAGCGGACCTCGCCGCTGCACGAGACGCTCGCAGCGGCCGGCGCGCTCTTCGGGACCCGGATGGGTTGGGAGCGTCCCAACGTGTTCGGCCCCACCGAGCTGGACTACTCGTGGGACAAGCCGTCCTGGCTGGCTGCCTCGGCCGCGGAGCAGCGGGCCACCCGCACCGGTGTGGCCGTGTTCGACCAGACGTCATTCAGCAAGTACGTCGTCAGCGGACCTGGCGCGCTCGCCGCCCTGCAGTGGATCTGTGCGGCCGACATCGACGTCGGGACCGATGCCTGTGTCTACACGCCGTTCCTCAACCGCCGGGCGACCTACGAGGCGGACCTGACGGTGACCCGGACGGGCCAGCAGGAGTTCCTCCTCGTCTCGAGCTCGGCCACCACGATCCGCGATCTCGACTGGCTGCGCCGGCAGACGCCGGCCGACCTCGACGTGGAGCTGCGCGACGTGACGGCCGACTTCTCCGTGATCGGGGTGATGGGGCCTGCCTCCCGAGAACTCTTGTCGGGTCTCACCAACGATGACCTCACCGAGGAAGGGTTCCCGTTCGCGTCGAGCCGTGGGATCGACGTGGCCGGTGTGAGCGCCCGAGCAACCCGGATGACCTACGTCGGCGAGCTCGGCTGGGAGCTGATGGTGCCGGTGGCGGACGCCGCGGCGGTACATGCCGCACTGACCGCTCGCGGCGCGGTCAACGCCGGCTACTACGCGATCGAGTCGCTTCGGCTGGAGAAGGGGTACCGCGCCTTCGGGCGTGAGCTGACGCCCGACCTGACTCCGGTCGACGCCGGACTGCTGTTCGCCACCGCGCTGAAAGGTGAGAAGGACTTCCTGGGGCGGACGGCGCTGGCTGCCCACCGGGAGCGCCTCGCCGAGGGCGGCCCGCGCCGGCGCATCGTCTCCTTCGTCGTCGACGACAGCGAGCCGATGCTCTGGGGCGGCGAGCTGGTCCTCCGTGACGGCTCGCCGGCCGGCCAGGTCACCAGCGCGGCTTGGGGCGAGACGGTGGGAGCCTCGGTGGGCCTGGCCCTGCTCCGGAGCGATGGCCCGGTGACCGGTGAGGACCTGGACCTCGGCGGGTTCGAGGTCGACGTGGCGGGCGAGCGATTCGCAGTGCGGGCCTCGCTCAAGGCTCCGCTCTAGACTGACCCCGTGAGCTTCAATGTCCCGGCTGACAACTACGGGCGGTTCATGGGTCAGTACTCCGAGCCGTTGGCCCGCAAGTTCGCGGACTTTTCCGAGGTTGCCCATGGCCTGCGAGCCCTCGACGTCGGCTGCGGTCCCGGGGCCCTGACTGCCGTGCTGGTCGATCGACTGGGAGCCGATGCCGTGGCCGCGGTCGACCCGTCGAAGCCGTTCGTTGCCGCCGCCACCGAGCGCTTTCCCGATGTCGACGTCCGACTCGCCAGCGCCGAGCAGCTTCCCTACGCCGATGACAGCTTCGATGTGGCCCTCGCCGAACTGGTCGTGCACTTCATGAAGGACCCGGTCGCCGGGCTGGCCGAGATGGCGCGCGTGGTGCGGCCAGGCGGCACGGTGGCTGCCTGCGTCTGGGACCACGCCGGGGGCGGCGGCCCGCTGTCGCTGTTCTGGGAAGCCGTGAGGGACCGCGACCCGGCCGCTCACGACGAGTCCAGGCTGGCCGGTGCCCGCCAGGGACACCTCGAGGAGCTCGCCACCGATGCCGGCCTCCACGACATCGAGTCGACCCTGCTCACCGTCAACGTCGGCTTCGCCAGCGTCGCCGACTGGTGGGAGCCGTTCACGCTCGGCGTCGGGCCGGCGGGGGCGTACGTCGCCGGGTTGGACGAGCCGGCCCGCGATCGGCTCCTCCAGCACTGCGCCGAGCTGCTGCCCGAGCCGCCGTTCACGATCGACGCCTCGGCCTGGAGCATCCGAGCCCGGAGTTGAGCCGACCCGTCTAGCCTGGCGCGATGGGAGGATCGAGCCGGGGAGTTCTGACGCGCTCATCCGACTACGTCCGGGAGCGGGTCCGCAGATGGCGCACCGGCTCCCAGGAGAGCCAGCTCTACGTCCTCGGACTGCTCCTGGTCGGCGTCGCGGCCTCGTTCGCGGTCTCGTGGAGCGCCTATCCCTGGATGCCGCTGACGGCGTACTTCGTCTGGTTGCTCGCCGGCATGCTGGTTCTCCGGTTCAAGCCACTCGCTCTCTTGGTTGCCGTCGCGTCGGTTGCGGCGGTCGTGGCAATGCGGCACGACGGGCCGATCGACGGCGCTCGGGTCACGGCACTGGTCACACTGGCGCTCTCGGTGGCGCTGATCCTCTACCAGTCGAGCCGGCAGCGGAGCGGGCTTCCGGTGACCCTGAGCGAGGCGATGCTCGCCGAGCTGCGCGACCGGCTGCAGGCGCAGGGCGTCATGCCCGTGCTGCCCCGCGGCTGGGAGGCCCAGTCGGCGATGCTCTCCTCCCACGGTGTGGGCTATGCGGGTGACTTCTTCGTGGCCGACCTGGTCGATGACAAGCGTCTCGAGATGGTGCTCGTCGACGTGTGTGGGAAGGGCGTCGCCGTCGGGCCGCAGTCGCTCCAGTTCGCGGGCGCCCTCGGTGGCCTGCTCGGTGCGTTGCCGCCGCGCGAGCTGTTCGACGCCGCCAACAAGTTCCTGTTGCGGCAGCAGTCGGACGAGTCCTTCGCAACTGCCGTCCACGTGGTGATCGACCTCGAGGACGGTCGCTACACGATCACCAGCGCCGGGCACCCGCCCGCCCTTCGCTGGGACGCGGGATCGGACGAGTGGGTGGTCGACAACGCCCGCGGGATGGCCCTGGGGATCATGCCGGACCCCGAGCTGCACCACAGCGAGGGCGTGCTGCCGCCGGACGGTGCGCTCCTTTTCTATACCGACGGCGTCGTCGAGTCCCGAACGACCGACCTCGACGTGGGGATCGCCTGGCTCCAGCGAGCGGCACGGGACGCTGTGGCTCGCGGGTTTCCCGGCGCTGCCCGACGCATCATCAAGCAAGTACGCCGGGGTGACGACGACCGCGCGGTGCTGATCCTGAGCCGGACGAGCGACTCAGCGAGCATGCCGCTCTAGCTCGGCCCACCTGTCGACGAACTCACTCTCGAGCCGCGCCGCTTCGCCCTCCTCGCGGGCGTGCAGGTGGCCGAGGGTGAAAGTGCCGCCGCCGGCGCTGGTCGCCTCGGAGAGGTCGACGAGCCACGACCGGGTCAGGACCGTGTCGTGGTGGTCGCCGAGCACCGACTGGATGTCTTTGGCGGCTCGCTCCACGCCGGCGACCATCGGGCCCAGCACCGGCCGGCCGGCCTCACAGGCGTAGCGGAGCCGCTTCGCCGCCTTGCGCACTTCATGCAGCCGCGCGCTCCGGTCGGCCGGATCACCTGCCGCGGCGACCCTCTTCACCCGCTTGCGCATTCGGTCGACGTCGTTGGTGATCAGCTGGGGCAGCACCTGGGCGGCCCGGTGCCGGGAGTGATCCGTCCACGGCGGATCCACGACCAGCCGGCGCAGGCTCTCGATCACCGCGAGGTAGCGCTCGGAGTGCAGCGTCTCGTCGGCGACCCGACGTGCCTCGCGCGCGTCGGCGCGGCCGGCGGCCGTCAGCACCGAGCGGGCGGACCGGAGCGCGGCGCTGGGAGCCTCGTCGTTGAGCAGGTCATGGAGGCGTTCGCGCACTACCTCCGCATCACGGGCCGTACCGAGCGTCAGAGACACCCAGCGCATTTCGTCGCGCAGCGGATCGGTGACCTTTCGGTCGACGAGTGATCGGTACGTCGCGAGGGAGGTCCGGAGCCGTCGCAAGGCAACTCGCAGGTCGTGAATGCCTTCGCTCTCGCGCCGCCGTACGGCGCGGTCCGCGGCCAGCACCGCTTCGACCTGGTCGACGAGGTAGGCCTGCAGCGTCCGCGCCACCGGCTTGCCCGGCCGGGGCGGCTTGCCGCCGGGAGAGGCGGGCCTCGCGTCGCCGAGGACCCGGCCGAGCTTGGTCTGCATGGAAGCGACGCTGGCGCCAGCCTCGGTAAGGAGTGCATCGGCCGCGTCGAGCAGGGCCGCACCGCCGTCGACCAGCTCGATCTCCCACTCTCGCCACGAGACCACCTGGGGTTCCGCGCCGGGCAGCGTCAGCTCCGCGGCGACGCGGTCGTCGGCCACCTCCGCCAGGACTACAGGGTTGCCTCGCAGCACGGTCTCGGTACGACGGGTGTGCAGCGTCGCCACCTGGGTGAGGGGCCTGCCGCCCGTGATGGCGAGCACCAGGTCACGCAGCTGCTTGGGCGGCACGTGCCTGGCCCGCGACAGCGGCAGCTGGATCTCGTCGCGGGTGTCGCTGCCGGCCGGCAGCTTGAGGTGCCAGCCCTCGTCGCCGCCACCGAGACGGCGACGGAGGGTGACCCGATGGGCGAAGAGGTCGAGGTCGGCGGTGTCGAAATAGGTGGCGTCGAGCTCGAACTCCGGCCCGGTCTCTACCGTCAGCACACCCTCCAGCTGGCTGAGGTCGGGCAGGTCCGCGTCGCCGGACGGGTCGTAGGTGCGCTCGACTTCGCGGTGGCTGATCACTCCGTAGTTCTATCCGAGGCAGATGAACGGATCCGCGCCACGAGCAGACCAGCCACCAGTGCGCCCAGGGTGCCCAGAGCCTCGTCGCCGAGGGTGTCTTCGTACGCGGTGTCCAGCTCGGTTCCGTGCCGGATGAACGTGTACCACTCGCCGAGCTCCCACCCGATCGCGAGGACGGCGCCAAGTCCGGTCACCACGACGACGGTCACCCAGCCGGGCAGGCCGCGGCAGACCAGGAGTCCGAGGCCCGCGCACAGCAGCAGCCAGTTCGCGAAGTGGTTGAGGTCGTCCCACCAGACGACGGCGTCGTAGAGGTCGAAGCTGTTGCCGGTCACGTCCACCAGGAACGGCAGCATGACCAGCGTGAAGGCGCCCCACGGCGGTCGGGCCGTGGCATCGCGGCGGCGGACCACGAGCCACCAGATGGC
Source organism: uncultured Actinomycetota bacterium (assembly GCA_963753565.1). GTDB lineage: Bacteria > Actinomycetota > Actinomycetes > Propionibacteriales > Nocardioidaceae > Nocardioides. The sequence continues at coordinate 296,296 of CAVWCT010000010.1, read as the reverse complement.
CGGCGTCAGCAGCATCAGCAGGGGATAGGCGATCAGTCGCGCGCCGAACGCCTTGTCGGCGAAGCGCTCGATCCCCGGCCACCACTCGGCGACCGCCAGCTGGGCGATGGTGAGGACGAGGACGGCGGACGGCACCCAGACGGGCACCCCACCGGAGGCGATGCGGGGTCGGGTCACGGGAGCATTGTGGAGTGGAATACCGGAAGCCTCGTGATCGTTGCTCAAGTGATACGGAATTCAACTACTAGCAGGAGTGGTCCATGCAGTTCGGCATCTTCACCGTCGGCGACGTGACGGAGGACCCGACCACCGGTCGTACGCCGACCGAGCACGAGCGGATCAAGGCGCAGGTCGAGATCGCGAAGAAGGCGGAGGACGTCGGCCTGGACGTCGTCGCCGTTGGCCAGCACCACAACCCGCCGTTCGTCGCGTCGTCGCCGACGACCACGATGGCCTACATCGCCGCGCAGACCGAGCGGATCATCCTCTCGACCGCGACGACCCTGATCACCACCACCGACCCGGTGCGGATCGCGGAGGACTACGGCACGCTCCAACACCTCACCGACGGCCGGATGGACCTGATGCTGGGTCGCGGCAACACCGGCCCCGTCTACCCGTGGTTCGGCAAGGACATCCGCGACGGCATCAACCTCGCGATCGAGAACTACGCGCTGCTCAACCGCCTCTGGCGCGAGGACGTCGTCGACTGGGACGGCCGCTTCCGCACCCCGCTCCAGGGCTTCACGTCCACGCCGCGCCCGTTGGACGGCGCACCCCCGTTCGTGTGGCACGGCTCGATCCGCAGTCCGGAGATCGCCGAACAGGCCGCCTACTACGGCGACGGCTTCTTCTCCAACCACATCTTCTGGCCGGCGTCGCACACGAAGCAGATGGTCGAGCTCTACCGCCGGCGCTTCGAGCACTACGGCCACGGCACCGCCGACCAGGCGATCGTCGGGCTGGGTGGGCAGGTCTTCATGCGGAAGAACAGCCAGGATGCGGTGAGGGAGTTCCGCCCCTACTTCGACAAGGCGCCGGTCTACGGCAACGGTCCCTCGCTGGAGGAGTTCACGCAGCAGACGCCGCTCACCGTCGGCTCGCCCCAAGAGGTCATCGAGCGGACCCTGGGCTTCCGGGAGTACGCCGGCGACTACCAGCGACAGCTGTTCCTCTTGGACCACGCGGGGCTGCCCCTGGCGACGGTGCTGGAGCAGCTCGACCTGCTCGGCGAGATCCTGCCCGACCTGCGCGCGGGCTTCGCCGAAAGACGCCCGGAGCACGTGCCGGACGCTCCGACCCACGCCTCCCTCGTCGCGTCTGCCCCCGAGGTGGTGTCGGCATGACCCGGATCGCGGTGGTCAGCGCCGGCCTGAGCGTCCCGTCGTCGACCCGGCTCCTGGCCGACCGGTTGGCCGCGGCGACCGTTGAGGCCCTGGGCGAAGCGGACATCGACGTGATCGAGCTGCGCCCGCTGGCGCACGCGCTGGCCGACCACCTGGCCACCGGCTTCCCGAGCGGAGAGCTGGCCGCGGCGATCGAGACCGTTCGCGCCGGCGATGGGCTGATCGTCGTCACGCCGGTCTTCGCTGCGTCGTACTCGGGGCTCTTCAAGACGTTCTTCGACGTGCTCGAGCCCGACCTCCTCGACGGCAAGCCGGTCCTGGTCGCGGCGACCGCAGGCACGGCCCGCCACTCACTGGTGCTCGAGCACGCCCTGCGCCCGCTCTTCACCTATTTGCACGCAGTAGTCGTGCCCACCGGCGTCTTCGCCGCCACCGAGGACTTCGGAGACACCGGCCTCGAGCGGCGCATCGAACGCGCAGCCGGCGAGTTCGCTGCCCTGGTCGGCAAGGTCGACGGCACTGCCCGGCAACGGCGGACCGCCACCGACGAGTTCGCCGAGCCAACGCCGTTCGAAGAGCTGCTGAGACGCGCCCAGGGCTAGCCACGCCGAGTCGGCGCTAAGTCAGGGAGTTTGCGCCGACTCGCGCCTCATCGGGCCGGACTTTGCGCCGACTCGCGCCTCATCGGGCCGGACTTTGCGCCGACTCGCGCCACGCCGCTCCGCCGACTCAGAACTGGTAGGTGCCGTGCAGGATTGCGCGGCCGGCTGTCTTGAACGCCAGGTTGAACGACACGACTGCGGGTGACGCGTCGGAGTCGACTCCCAATGACTCTTCCTTCACCGCGTGCACGACGTAGAAGTAGCGATGCACCTGGTCGCCCTGCGGAGGGGCGGCGCCCAGGAACGCCTTGGGGCCTCCGTCGTTGCGGCACATGAACGCGTTGCCCGGAAGGCTCGCGCCCTCGGCGCCCGCCCCCGTGTCGAGAGAAGTGACGTTGGCGGGCAGGTCGACCAGGACCCAGTGCCAGAAGCCGCTCGGCGTCGGGGCGTCGGGGTCGAAACAGGTCACGGTGTAGGACTTCGTGTCGGCGGGTGCGCCTTCCCACGAAAGCTGGGGTGAGGTGTTGCCGGCGGCGGCGACCTGGTCGTCCTTGATGGGCTGGCCATCGGTCACGTCGGCGCTGGTGACCGTGAACGACGGCACGGACGGCAGCAGCGGATAGGGGTCGGGGCTGACTGGACGGTCGAGACTCATGCCAACAAACGTAGTCCGCACCGTGACCCCACGTCACGGGCCGCCGGTGCCCAGCCGCGATGATGGAGTCGTGGAGGAGCTACCGACGTACCCAAGCGGCCTGCGCCTCTCCGGCCGACGAGTCGTCGTAGCAGGAGGGGGGCACGTGGCTCAGCGCCGCGTCCCGTCGCTGATCGCTGCCGGCGCCGACGTACACGTCGTGTCTCCGCACGTCACCCCGTCGATCGAGGGGCTGGCGGGTGCGCGCGAGCTGGAGTGGCACCGGCGCGGGTTCGAGGAGGCCGACCTCGAGGACACCTGGTACGTCGTGGCCGCCACCGACGACGCGGAGGTCAACGAGCGCATCTCGGTCGCCGCGGAGGCCCGTCGGATCTTCTGCGTGCGGGCCGATGACGCGACCAAGGCGACGGCGTGGACACCCGCCGTCGGGCGCGCCGCCGGTGTGACCGTCGCGGTGCTGGGCAACCGGGAGCCGCGCCGCTCGGCCGCCGTGCGTGACGAGATCCTCGCAGCGCTGCGTGAGGGCACCATCACGGCGCGTGGCCAGCGCGACCAGACTCCTGGGGTGACGCTGGTGGGGGGCGGACCTGGCGACCCGGAGCTGATCTCCCTCGCGGGTCGCAGGGCGGTGATGGAGGCGGACGTCGTGGTCGCCGACCGGCTGGCGCCGCGTGAGCTCCTGGGTGAGCTGCCGCCCGACGTAGAGCTGATCGACGTGGCCAAGCTGCCCCGCGGTCGCTCCGCCCAGCAGGAGGAGATCAACCGCCTGATCGTCGAGCGGGCTCTGGCCGGCAAGCGGGTGGTGCGTTTCAAGGGCGGCGACAACTTCGTGTTCGGGCGGGGCTACGAAGAGGTGATCGCCTGCCGGGAGGCGGGCGTGCCCGTCACCGTGATCCCCGGTCTGACCAGCCCCGTAGCCGTACCCGCGGTGGCCGGAATCCCGGTCACTCATCGCGGGGTGGCCCACGAGTTCACGGTGATCTCCGGCCACCTGCCACCGGGACATCCCGAGTCGTTGACCGTGTGGGACGCCGTCGCGCGACTGCGCGGCACCCTGGTGCTGATGATGGCCGTCGAGAATGCGCCGGCGATCGCCGAGGCGCTGGTCGCCGGCGGCCGGGAGGCCGGGACGCCGGTGGCCGTCGTGTGCGACGGGACGATGCCCGGTGAGCGCACCGTGCTCTCCACGCTCGGCACCCTGGCCAAGGATCTCGAGGCCGAGGGGGTCGCGCCGCCGGCGATCATCGTGATCGGCGACGTCGTGGCCGTGGCGCACCCCGAGCGCTATGGCTGAGTTCGTCGACATCGACGACCCGGCCGACCCCCGGCTAGCGGACTACCGCGACCTGCGCGACGTAGAGCTGCGCAAGCACCTCGAGGCCGAGAACGGACTGTTTCTGGCTGAGGGCGAGAAGGTCGTACGCCGTGCGGTCGAGGCGGGATACCCACCGCGCTCGTTCCTGATGGCGCCGCGCTGGCTGGAGGCGCTCTCCGACGTCCTCGCAACGTCCGATGCGCTGTGCTTCGTGATGCCCGAGGCGCTGGTGGAGGAGGTGACCGGCTTCCACGTCCACCGTGGCGCCTTGGCATCCCTGCAGCGGCTTCCCCTGCCCTCCGTCGAGTCGGTCCTCGACGGTGCCCGCTCGGTGCTGGTGCTCGAGGACATCGTGGATCACACCAATGTCGGCGCCATCCTCAGGTCGGGTGCCGCCCTGGGCTTCGACGCGGTGCTCCTCGCACCCCGCTGTGCCGACCCGCTCTACCGGCGGGCGGTCAAGGTCGCGATGGGAGCGGTGTTCTCGATGCCCTGGACCCGCCTCCCTGACTGGCACGATGCCTTGCCGGACCTGGCCAGCTGGGGCTTCACGACCGTCGCGCTCACGCTGGCCGACGATGCGGTACCGGTGGAGGAAGCGGTGGCCGGCGTCGACCGGCTCGCCCTGGTGCTCGGCGGCGAAGGGCACGGCCTGTCCGCGCGCTGGGAGGAGTCCGCCGAGCGTCGGGCGATCATCCCGATGGCGGCCGGCATCGACTCTCTCAACGTCGCGGCCGCCAGCGCTGTCGCCTGTTACGTGGCTGCTCGCCGGTGAGAGGCTGGCCCGGTGACCGACTACGAGACGGACCGGGCTGACTCGGCGTACCACCGCACGCTTCCGATCGGAGAGCAGCTCTCGGCCGCACCCCTTGTCGACGACTGGCTGTCGTGCTTCGAGGCGGTGACGCTCAAGCCGCTGGCGCCCATGCTCGTGCCGGAGAAGCCTCGCAGCGGTGAGCTCGACCGCTCCGAGTGCGGGCACTGCCGACCGTCCGAGCACACCATCTGGCGAGACGACGACTGGCAGGTGCGCGCGGGCTTCGACCGCGTCGGGCTGCCCTTTGTCGGTGGGGTCGCGCCGCGTGAGCACGTCCGCCTCGAGGACGCTCCCGTCGAGCTCCTCGCCGGCCTTGGTCCGCTGCTGCAGCGGGTCAGCGCCGCGGTGAAGGCGATCCCGGGCGTCGCCCGGTGCCACTTCTCCCGGTGGGGCGACGGGAGCGAGCACTTCCACCTCTGGGCTCTCGCCCGTCCGGCCGGGATGATGCAGGGTCGCGGCGCGATGCTCGCGTTCTGGGACGACGTACTGCCCGAGCTAACTGCAGACCTCGCCGCCGAGCACCTACGGATCGTGGCCGAGTCACTGGCCAGCGGCGGGGGAGAGGCGTTCCCTTCTCAGACCGACAGCTCGTAGATTGTCTCGAGCCCGTCCTCCTCGTCGCACTGCTCGCCCACCTCCACGAACGGGAACTGGGCGATCAGGCCCAAGGAAGGTGCGTTGTCGGGGGAGATGGTCGCCCGCAGCGTGTGCACGGTCGGCTCGGCTCGGGCGCGGGTCAGCAGGGCGACCAACGCGGAGCGGGCATAGCCGCGCCGCCGACAGGCGGGATCGATCCCGTATCCCATCTCGACCATCCCGGTCGGGTCCGGTGCGCCGTGGAAGCCCGCCATACCGACGACCTCACCCGTGGCGATGTCCTGCAGCGCCCCGGTGAACCACTCGAGGTCGATCGGTGACTCGACCACCTGACGCGCTCGGAAGAGCCACGTGCTGACCGACGTGGGGGAGACCAACCACGGAGTGAGCTCGACCGGTGCTGACTCGTTGGCCGCCGCGAGGTCACCGGCGGCCAGGGCGATAACCGCCTCGGCGGGGAGCTGGACGATGCGTACGTCGGGCCGGGTCACGCGGGCCACGTGTCGGGGAAGTCCTCGGCGACTCGTTCGTGGGCCTTGGTCAGCTTCTTGCGCAGCTTGGTCGAGAGCCGGTCGCCGAAGACCGTGCCCATGGTGTGGTCGGTCTCGTGCTGCAGGCAGCGCGCGAGCATGCCGTCGCCGCTGAACGTCACCGGCGAGCCGTCGAGGCCGGTGCCCGTGACCGTTGCGAAGTCGGGCCGGGCGAGGTTGATGAAGGCGCCGGGAAGCGACAGGCATCCCTCCTCTTCCTCGTCGAGACGGCGATCGCCGGCCTCGGGCAGCGTGAGCTCCGGGTTGCACACCACTCCGACGGTTCGCTCGCCGGACTCGTTGGCGCAGTCGAAGACGAACATCGCGACGTCCTCGCCCACCTGGCAGGCCGCGAGGCCGACCCCGTCGGCGGCGTACATCGTCGCCACCATGTCGGCGGCCAGCTGCCGCAGCGCCTCGTCGTACGCCGTCACCGGCTGCTGGGCTCGGTGCATCACGGGATCTCCCCAGCGGGTGATCGGGCGCGCGGTGCCGCCTGAGGGCAGCGATGAGGCCTGGACGGGCATGGGGCGGAGCATACGAAAAGGGAATGCGACATGTGATCGGGCCCACCGCCTCTGGGTGTAGCCGCGTGTGTAACTCGGAGTTACAGTTACCGGCATGTCCCTCACCAACAGCTTCAAGCCGGGCGGCAAGCACGGCGTCCCAGGCTCCGCGAAGCGCGACCCGATCGGTTATCTCGTGGCCGGGCTGAACAAGCTGGCCCAGAGCGACCTGATCGACAAGGTCAAGCTGCGCCGGCCCGCCGAGCAGGCGGTCTTCACGGTCACCCGTAGCGGGTTCAAGACCATGACCAACGCCAGCCGCGCGTTCGCGCGGGCGGGCAACAAGGGCAAGCCCGGCGTCCGGGCTGCGACCGCCCAGCCGAAGGGCGTCTTCGACCTCACCCCGACCGAGGACGAGCAGATGCTCGTCGACGTGGTCACCGAGTTCGCAGCTGAGGTCGTCCGGCCCGCCGCTGCCGAGGCCAACGAGACCTGTGCCGCGCCCGATGCGCTGCTCAAGGCGAGCCTCGAGATCGGGCTGCCGATCCTGGGCGTGCCCGAGGCACTCGGCGGCATCTCCGAGGAGCGCTCGGCCATGGCTGGCACCCTGGTAGCCGAGGCGCTCGCCAAGGGCGACATGGGCCTGGCCGTCGCCAGCCTCGCGCCCGGTAGCGTCGCCACCGCTCTCGGACTGTGGGGCACCGACGCGCAGCAGCAGACCTACCTGCCGGCGTTCACCGGCGACGACGTGCCGGCCGCCGCACTCGCGCTGACCGAGCCCGCAGTGCTCTTCGACGTGCTCTCCCCGGCCACCACCGCCACGAAGTCGGGTGACGGATACACGCTGAACGGCGTCAAGACCCTGGTCGCTCGGGGCGCCACGGCCGAGCTGTTCGTGGTCGGAGCGAGCCTCGAGGGCAAGCCGACGCTCTTCCTGGTGGAGTCCGCGACCGAGGGCCTGTCCATCGAGGGCGACCCCGCCATGGGTATCCGCGCCGCGTCGCTGACCAAGCTCACCCTCAGGGACGTGAAGGTTCCCGCCGACGCCGTCCTCGGCGAGACCGACGGCTCGACGTACACCGAGTGCGTCCGGCTCTCGCGGCTCGCCTGGTGCGCACTGGCCGTCGGCACCGGCCAGGCCGTGCTCGACTACGTGACCCCCTACGTCAAGGAGCGCGAGGCGTTCGGCGAACCGGTCGCCCACCGGCAGTCGGTGGCGTTCATGGTCGCCAACATCGCGATCGAGCTGCAGGCGATGCGCCTGGTGACCTACAAGGCCGCCGCTCGGGCCGCTGCCGGCAAGGACTTCTCCCGCGAGGTCGCCCTGGCCCGCAAGCTGTGCGCCGACAAGGGCATGCAGATCGGGCTCGACGGCGTCCAGCTGCTCGGTGGCCACGGCTACGTCAAGGAACACCCCGTCGAACGCTGGTACCGCGATCTCCGCGCGATCGGCGTCATGGAAGGAAGCGTGCTGGTCTGATGATCAACCTCGACGATCCCAAGAGGTTCCGCCCGCTGGTGGGACAGGCCCACCAGGTCGCGATGAACATGCTGCGACCCATCTCCCGCAAGTACGACCTCGCCGAGCACGAGTACCCCAAGGAGCTCGACATGCTCGCCGCGATGATCGACGGGCTCTCCGAGTCCGGCGCCTCCGAGGGTGCCGGTGCTGCCGGCGTACGTCGTGAGGAAGCGGATGAGGACCGGACGGTCAAGAACGGCGCCAACCTCGCCTCGGTGATGTCCATCGCCGAGATGTGCTGGGGCGACGTCGGCCTGCTGCTCTCGATGCCGCGGCAGGGGCTCGGCAACTCCGCCATCGCCTCCGTCGCCGACGACGAGCAGCTCGAGAAGCTCGACGGCGTCTGGGCCGGCATGGCCATCACCGAGCCGGGAGTCGGCTCGGACTCCGCGCAGATCACGACGACAGCAGTGCTCGACGGCGACGAGTACGTCATCAACGGCGAGAAGATCTTCGTCACGAGTGGCGACCGCGCCGACCACATCGTCGTGTGGGCAACCCTCGACAAGAGCCTCGGACGAGCCGCGATCAAGTCGTTCGTGGTCGCCAAGGGCACGCCGGGCATGGAGGTCGAGCGGCTCGAGCACAAGCTCGGGATCCGGGCGTCCGATACCGCGACGATCCGGTTCGACAACTGCCGGATCCCGAAGGAGAACCTGCTGGGTTCCGCCGACATCGACGACAAGCAGGGCTTCGCGGGCGCGATGGCGACCTTCGACAACACCCGCCCCCTGGTCGCATCGATGGCCGTCGGCTGTGCTCGGGCGTCCCTCGACCTGACCCGCGACCTGCTGTCGAAGGCCGGCGTCGAGATCGACTACGACCGACCGGCGATGCTCCAGCACGCGGCGGCTGCGAAGTTCCTGCAGATGGAGGCGGACTGGGAGGGCTCCTACCTCCTGATGCTCCAGGCCGCCTGGATGGCCGACAACGGCAAGCCGAACTCGCTGGAGGCCTCGATGGCGAAGGCGAAGGCTGGCCGCGTGGGCTCCGACATCACCCTCAGCTGTGTCGAGCTCTGCGGGTCGATCGGCTACAGCGAGGCAGAGCTGCTGGAGAAGTGGGCCCGCGACTCGAAGATCCTCGACATCTTCGAGGGCACCCAGCAGATCCAGCAGCTGATCGTGGCCCGCCGCATCCTGGGGCTGTCGAGCGCCGAGCTCAAGTAGTCACTGGCAGAGCGGCGCGAGCCGCCTCACGTCGTCGGCCGTCTCGAGGTCGGCGACGGCCACGAACACCGTGTCGACACCGCAGTCGGCCAGCGCCCCGTAGCGATCGCGCTGGTCGGCCGCGGTGCCGGCGTTCGTGCGTTTCGCGTACGCCGCCGCTGCCGTCCGCCCGCGCAGCCGTTCGACCCGTGCCCAGGTGTCGTCGCGATCGGCGCCGATGACGGGCAGGTCGAGGACGGTGACGGCCACGTCGGCCGGGTCACGACCGGCGTCGGCTGCCGCCTTGCGCGCGGTAGCGATCCGGCCATCCAGCGCGCCCAGGTCCGACGGCACGTTGATCCCGTCGGCCAGCCGGCCCGCGATCCGCAGGGTGCGTTGACCCGACCCGCCGAGCAGGATCGGAATGGGCCCCGCCGGCCTCGGATAGCTCGTCGTCTCGGGCAGGCTCACCCGGTCGCCGGCGTACGCCTTCGTGCCGGAGGCCCAGAGCGCACGCATCGTCTCGATGGCCGTCTCGACATCGTCCAACCGCTCGGACGGAGGCGGGAAGGGCAGCCCGTACGCCGCATGCTCGCGCTCCCACCAGCCGGCGCCCAGGCCCAGGAAGGACCGGCCGCCGGTGAGCGCGCTCAGGGTCGCCGCGGCCTTCGCCGTGATGCCCGGCGCCCGGAACGTCACCGGCGTGACCAGCGTGCCCAGGGTCAGCCTGGTCCGGAGCCCGGCGAGCAGCCCGAGCGTGACCCATGGCTCGGGGATGGACGCCCAGGCGCGGTCGACCTGGGGGATCTGGATCAGGTGGTCCATCACCGCGATACCTGCGAAGCCGCCCTCGTCGGCAGCCAACGCCACGTCGCTCAGCCAGCCGGCGGGATCCTCGCCCCACGGGAAGCGCGACACCTGCAGCACGATCCGGAGGCCTTGCGAGCTGAGCCTGTCGTCGCACGTTGCGGTCGTGTGCCCGACGCCGACCTCTGGGGCGTTGTCGGGCACACGACCCGACTCCGAGGCGATCCGCTCCACCAGGTCCCAGCCCTCGCCGGTGAGCTCCTCCACCACGACCCGGTGCCGCTTGAGCTGTCCGGCCAGGACCGGTGCCGGCACCGCACGGTCCCGGGCGGCGTTGCGCCGCCGACATTCCGCGTCGTCCGTATCGAAGGCGACTGCCACTGCCGGCAGCCCGGCGACACGAGCTGCGGCGAGCCACCGAGCGCGCCGGTCCGTGTCGAACCCCAGGGTGTCGACGACGGTCGTGAGCCCGCGACCCAGCCGCGCGGCGACCACCTGCTCCAGGATCGCGAAGGCGTCGTCGGATGCGTCGAGATCGTGGGGACCGCTGCCGACGACCCCGCGGAGGGCGTCCGAGGAGACGATCTCATCGGTCCGATAGCGCCCGGCGGCCCAGGTCGACTTGCCCGAACCGGACGGCCCGACCAGCACCACCAGGGCCGGATCGGGCAGGGTCACCACGTGCCGGAGCCTAGTGCGGGGCGGGCCTGTCAGTTGCCTTCTTGACGGGCAGCTTCGCGCCGGGCACGGCCTTCTTGGCCGCCTTCTTCTTCGGTGCCGGCTTGGCCGCCGGCTTCGGTGAGATGTTCTTGGCGACCGAGGCCGGGGTCGGTGCGGCCGGCATCGGTGGAGCCTTGGGTCCTGGGCTGGCCGCCGGCGCCGGCGTCGTCGCGCCACGTCGCTGTTCCAGCTGTGACCTGACCTGTCGCGCCGCCTGCCTGATCAGCGGTGCTGCCGTGCCCTGCACCTGGTGGCCGGCCGACCGGGCGACCCGGGCCGCGCCGGTGACGGTCTGCTTCAGGATGTCGATCACGGCCATGCCGCGATTCAAGCACGCGTCACATCGTTCCGGCCGCGGGCGACGGTGGGGCGAGCAGGTGTTGCGGTGTCTCGAAGCCGGCCGCAGCGAACGCGGCGTCGATCTCGCCAGCCACCTCCTCGACCCGCTCGATCGGCACCAGCGACACCGCGGAGCCGCCGAACCCGCCTCCGGTCATCCGAGCGCCCAGCGCGCCGGCGCCTGTGGCAGCTTCGACGGCAGTGTCCAGCTCGGCGCACGAGACCTCGAAGTCGTCCCGCAGCGACGCGTGTGAGGCCAGAAGGAGCCGGCCCAGACCCGTCCAGTCGCCGGCCTTGATGGCCTGCATGGCATCTCCCACCCGCTCGATCTCGGTGACCACGTGGTGGGCGCGACGGCGGCGGCGTGGGTCGGAGACCCGAGTCAGGTCGGCGAGGCTTGCCTGGCGCAAGGTGGTGACGCCCAGCTCGCGTGCCGCCTCCTCGCAGTCCTCGCGCCGGGCGCCGTAGCCACCGTCGGTCAGCTCATGGGCGACGCGGGTGTCGGTCACCAGGAGCGACAGGTCGCCGAGGTCCAGCGGCACCGCCTGGTCCGTGTCGTCGTCGAAGTCTACGAGCAGCGCCGAACCCGGCTCGGCCAGCATCGCGACCATCTGGTCCATCCCGCCCGTCGGCGCTCGGGCCACCTCGGACTCGGCACGCATGCAGGCCCGGGCGAGGTCGCGACGTACGTCGGGGGAGAGCTCGAGCCCGGTCAGCGCGGCCAACGCCACTGCCGTCGCGCACTCGACCGCAGCCGAGCTCGACAGCCCGGCTCCGAGCGGGACGGTGCTGTCGATGGCGATGTCGACGCCAGGCACCTGGTGTCCGGCCTCCCGCATCGCCCACACCACTCCGGCGATGTACGCCGCCCATCCGGTCGCCTGCCCGGTCTCGTCGAGGGTGCCGGACCACACGTCGTCGGCCTGGCGGCTGGCGACTCTGACGGAGTCGTCCTCGCGTCGCGCCACGGCGCCGTAGGTCGCGTGCGGCAGCGCGATCGGCAGACACGGTCCGCCGTTGTAGTCGGTGTGTTCCCCGATCAGGTTGACGCGTCCCGGAGCCCAGCCCACGACGTCGGCCTCGACACCGAAGCGGTCGACGAGCGCTGCCCGCACCCCGGCAGCCAGCTGCTGAGGGTCTCCCGGGTCGATGAAGCTCACGCAGCAACCCTAGGGACAACCGATGTAGCGTCCTGCCACGTGCAGTTCATCCATGACAAGCCTCCCTCGCACGACCTGACCTACGACGACGTCTTCATGGTGCCGCGCCGGTCCGCTGTCGCCAGCCGCTACGACGTCGATCTGGCCACGGCCGACGGCACCGGCGCCACGCTTCCGCTGGTCGTGGCCAACATGACCGCGATCGCCGGCAAGCGGATGGCCGAGACGGTCGCCCGTCGCGGTGGCCTCGTCGTGATCCCGCAGGACATCCCGGCGCCGGTCGTGGCACAGGTGGTCCGCTACGTGAAGTCGCGCCACCTCGTCTTCGACACCCCCATCGAGCTGAGTCCCGACCAGACCGTGGCCGAGGCGCTGTCCCTGATCCCCAAGCGCTCCCACCGGGCGGCCGTCGTGGTCGCCGACGGAAAACCGGTCGGAGTCGTGTCCGAGGCCGACTGCGCCGAGGTCGACCGCTTCGCCCAGGTCGGCCAGATCATGACCGCCGCAGCGGTAGTGATCGGGGCCGACTCCGACCCCCGCGACGCCTTCGACGCCATCGACCGGGCCAAGGCGCCGCTCGCGGTGGCCGTCGACCCGGACGGGGCCCTCGTCGGTGTGCTCACCCGCACCGGCGCTCTCCGCGCGACCCTCTACCAGCCGGCCGTCGACGCGACCGGTGGCCTGCGGATCGCCGCGGCGGTCGGAGTCAACGGCGACGTGGGCGCCAAGGCCGGCGAGCTGCTCGAAGCCGGGATCGACTGCCTCGTGGTCGACACCGCGCACGGTCACCAGGACCGGATGATCGAGGCGCTGACGGCCGTGAGCGCGTTGTCTCCGCAGGTGCCGGTCGTGGCCGGCAACGTCGTCTCCGGCGACGGGACGCGCGCCCTGATCGAGGCCGGCGCCGACATCGTGAAGGTCGGTGTCGGCCCGGGAGCGATGTGCACCACGCGGATGATGACGGGCGTCGGTCGTCCGCAGTTCTCCGCAGTGCGTGAGTGTGCGTCCGCGGCGCGGGAGCTCGGCAAGCACGTCTGGGCCGATGGCGGCGTGCGCCACCCCCGCGACGTCGCGCTCGCGCTCGCCGCAGGGGCGTCCTCGGTGATGATCGGCTCCTGGTTCGCCGGCACCCACGAGTCACCGGGCGACCTGATGGAGGACTCCGACGGACGGGCCTACAAGGTGTCGTTCGGGATGGCCTCGGCCCGTGCGGTGGCGAACCGGACGTCGACCGAGTCGGCGTACGACCGGGCCCGGAAGGGTCTCTACGAGGAGGGCATCTCCTCCTCTCGGATGTACCTCGACCCACTGCGCCCGGGAGTGGAGGACCTCATCGACGAGATCTGCTCCGGCGTGCGCTCCGCCTGCACGTACGCCGGCGCCGCAACCCTCGAGGAGCTCCACGAGCGCGCCGTGATCGGCGTCCAGTCAGCGGCCGGCTTCCACGAGGGACGACCGCTCGACACGAGCTGGTAGGAGTCAGCCCTCCCGCGTTCGATCGCCGTTCGGATCGGGCTCGACCGAGATCACGAAGTCGTCACCGTGCTCGGTGACGCCGGTGATCACGGCCTGCTCGACCGCCTGCTCGGCGTACTCGCCGCGAACCATCAGCGGATCCTGCCGCAGGTCCTTCAGCAGCGAGACCGACAAGCCCACCATCACCACGACGAATGGCAGCGCGGCCACGATCGTGATCGTCTTCAGCCCGTTGAGGGCATCCTCACCGACCAGGAGCATCACGGCGGCCACGGCGCCGGTGGCCGCGCCCCAGAAGATGACGGTCGACCGTCGTGGATCGGTGGTCCCGCGTTCGGACAGGGTGCCCATCACGATCGAGGCCGCGTCGGCCCCGGACACGAAGAAGATGGCGACCAGCACCATCACCACGACGCTGGCGATGGTGGTCAGCGGCAGCTCCTCCAGCATCGTGAACAGCTGGGCCTCCTGTGCTCCGGCGCCGAAGATGTCGGTGCCTGCCTGCTGGAGGTCGATCGCGGTGCCGCCGAAGACCGCGAACCACAGGAGGCTGACCAGGCTCGGCACCAGGAGCACCCCGGCGACGAACTGGCGGATCGTGCGGCCGCGCGAGATGCGGGCGATGAACATGCCCACGAACGGCGTCCACGAGATCCACCATGCCCAGTAGAAGACCGTCCAGCTCTGCAGCCACTCGTTCGTCGCGGCGCCCTCGGCGCCGGTGCGCGCCGCCATCATCGGCAGGTCGCCCAGGTAGCTTCCGGCCGCGGTCGGCAGCATGTTCAGGATGAAGACCGTCGGTCCGACCACGAACAAGAACACCGCGAGCGCGATCGCCAGCACCATGTTGATGTTGGACAGCCACTGGATGCCCTTGGCGACACCGGAGACAGCCGACAGGACGAACGCCCCCGTCAGCACCGCGATGATCGTGACCAGCACGGCATTGCCGACGTTGCCGACCCAGCCCACGATCTCGATCCCGCTGCTGATCTGCAGCGCTCCGAGACCCAGCGACGCGGCCGAGCCGAACAGGGTGGCGAAGATCGCGAGCATGTCGATCACCTGGCCACCGCGACCGTGTGCGTGGCGACCGAGGAGCGGTTCGAACGCCGCGGAGATCAGCTGGACCCGGCCCTTGCGGTAGACGCCGTACGCGATGGCCAGCCCGACGATCGCATAGATCGCCCAGGGGTGGAGTGTCCAGTGGAACAGCGTGGTGGCGAGGGCGGTCTGCGCGGCCTCCGGATTGCCAGCAGCACCTGTCCCCGGCGGCGGCTCGACGAAGAACTGAAGGGGCTCGCTGACGCCGTAGAACATGAGGCCGATACCCATCCCGGCGCTGAACATCATCGCCACCCACGACACCGTCCGGAACTCCGGCTCCTCGTCGTCTCGGCCGAGGGGAATCCGGCCGTAGCGGCTCAGGGCCAGCCAGATCACGAAGACCACGAAACCGCTGGCCGTGAGGACGAACAGCCAGCCCATGCTGTCCATCGTCCAGGTCAGCGCCTTGTCGGCGGCTGTGGAGAGCGTGTCGGTGCTGACGAAGCCCCAGATCACGAAAGCCACGGCGAGGACGGCGGGCACGCCGAAGACCAGCCGGTCCACGCCGGCGCGGGTCGGCGGCGCGTCCTCGAGGGCAGCGTCGAGCGCCGGGTGGGGCACCACGTCGCGGGTGTGGCGCCGGGTATCGGCCCGAGGTCGATCGTCCTGTGTCGTCACCCTCGGCCGGTACCCGATGCCCCGGTCGGGCATCAGGTCCGGGTCGAGTTCACCGTCCGGCCGCGCACGATGCCGATGAACGCCGTCACCCGCTCGTCCTCGTTGTCGACCAGCCAGACCAGGCCGATCTTGGTGGGCGACAGGTCGGTGACCGGCCGCTGCACCACGTCCTTGCGGGAGTAGAGCCTCGCCACCGACATCGGGACGAGCACCACCCCGGTCCCCGCCGCCACGGTCTCGACCGCGTCCTTCTCCGTCATCGTCGGCCACGGCTGTTGCTCGGCCCCTGGGGTCCAGCCCGAAGCGTGCGGCCGGACCAGCTGCTCGTCGACGAGATCGTCGAGGCCCACCTCGTCGGCAGCAGCCACGAAGTGTTCGTGACCCGCCACGACGACCGTCGTCTCGTCGTAGAGCGGGATGCAATGGAGCCCGTCTCGGTCGACCGGGAGCCGCACCATCGCCATGTCGAGCGAGCCGTCCCGCACGCCGGCTTCCTGCTCGACCTCCTCGAGTGGTACCAGCTCGAGGCCGTCGCGTCGACGCTCGCGCCACGTCCGCGCCCACTTGTCAGGGGTCGCGCCGGTGACGAAGCCGACGCGGAACGGAGCGGTCACCTCACCAGCATGGCCGACCCGTCGTAGGTTCTCCGATTCGTGGCCCGTCAGGCGGCGCTCTCCGGGCCGAGCGGTGATAGATTCAAGACGGTCTCGCGGGCGCTCGTCCCATGCGAGAAGCCGACAGCAGGACCCGGCGTCACGGAGGTCCCCATGTCCCTCAGGCGAGATCGAATCCGCACAGCGGCCGCATCGACGGTGGCCGTTGGGTTGGTAGTCGGGGCCCCCTTCTGGGCGGCGGCCGGGCCGAGTCCACAACCACTCGTGCTCGGGGCATCTGGAACCAACGGGGTCAGCGTCGTGCAAGCCGGGGGGCAGTCGTGCGCGAGCGGTGGAAGCGGCAACCATCGCGACGTGAGCGTCAGCTCACCGCTTCCCGCAAACAACCCTGTCATCTCCGCCGTGCTGCCGGGGACGATGACCGGCCTCTTCGTCATGAGCCATGACGGCGACGAGCCCGTGGACACGCCGATCTCGGGCATCGCGGCCAGAGCGTTCCTGCTCGGCACCGACAGTGTGGTGACGCTGACGAACGAACGGGGCTCCGTGATGCTGCGGCTGAGCGCGGGGACCTGCGCGGCTCCTACCCTGGCCTTCAACGGCTTCACCGTCTCGGGTACAGGCACCTGGACCGTCGATCAGAACGGGACGACCGGCTCGTACCATCCGACGCCGCCGGCTGGTACGACCGGGAGCGGAACATTCACCCTGACCGCCGGCGTCCGCCCGAACGTCGACAACCCATGGACGCTCCAGCTCAACGGCGGCGTGAGTGTCCCGCAGCCCGGGCTGCAGGTGGTGGCCACCAAGGCGGCGTGGGCCAACCTCGGTGACTATCTCAACCGGATCGTGACCGTCAGCTACCAAGTCACCAACACGGGTCCCGGTGACTCCTTCGCACCGGTTCTCACGGGCGCCGCTGCGCTGACTCCCGGGGTCACGGTCATCGGGCCCGTGCCGCAGAGCCTGCCTGACCTGCCTCACGGTCAGTCCGTGCTGGCGAAGGTCCGCTACAAGCTCGCGCTGCCCGCACCCTGCGCGCTGCTGATCCTGAGCTGCGCCTTCGACACGAGGGTGTCGGTCAGCATGCCCGACGTTCTGGACAAGGCGGACCTCACTCCGCCTTCAGCGGTCACGCACGTGAAGTTCCCTCTCGGGCCGCTGCCCCTGTAGGGGTGCCCGAAATGAAGAAAAGGCCCTGTGGAGCCAGGGCCTTTCCAGTGTCCGAGGGGGGACTTGAACCCCCACAACCGTTAAAGGTCACTAGCACCTCAAGCTAGCGCGTCTGCCAATTCCGCCACCCGGACGAGTGCGCCGAAACGATAGCAAAGGAGCGGCCGTTCCCCGGCATCGGGGAGGTCGTCCGACGGTGCTTTGATGGGGGCATGAGCACCGATGTCAGCAGCGATGTCGAGGGCCCGTCGTACGACCCCGCCGGCGAGGTCGTCGACCTGTGCCGCGAGCTGATCCGGATCGACACGACCAACTACGGCGACGACGACGGACCGGGGGAGCGCAAGGCCGCTGAGTACGTCGCCGGGCTGCTCGACGAGGTCGGGATCGAGTCGCGGCTCTACGAGGGGGAGCCGGGTCGCACCTCCGTCGTCGCGCGTTGGGGCGGGACCGAAGGCGACGCGCTGCTCCTGCACGGCCACCTCGACGTCGTACCTGCCGCTGCCGAGGACTGGCAGGTGCACCCGTTCAGCGGCGAGATCCAGGCCGGCTACCTCTGGGGTCGCGGCGCCGTCGACATGAAGGACTTCGACGCGATGCTGCTGTCGATCGTCCGCGCGCGGGCCAGGGCCGACGCGGTGCCGGAGCGACCGATCGTGCTCTGCTTCACCGCCGACGAGGAGGCGGGTGGCCACAAGGGCGCCGAGATCCTCGTCAACGACCACCCCGAGGAGTTCGAGGGCTGCACCGAGGCCGTGGGTGAGGTCGGTGGCTTCAGCGCCACCGTCCGGGGACGTCGGATCTACCTGATCGAGGCCGCCGAGAAAGGCATGGCCTGGATGAAGCTGACGGCGCGCGGCCGCGCCGGCCATGGCTCGATGATCAATGATGACAACGCGGTGACCAGGCTGTCCGCCGCGGTCGCGCGGATCGGCGCCCACGAGTGGCCGGTGCGGCTGACGCCGGCGATGGAGACGCTGCTGGCGGCGGTTGCTGAGCTGGCGGGCACCGAGGCGACTCCCGACAACGCGGAGGCGTTGGTCGACGAGTTCGGCACGGCGACGCGGATGCTGGGCGCCGTCATTCGCAACACCGCCAACCCGACCATGCTCGGCGCCGGCTACAAGGTCAACGTGATCCCGACCGAGGCGACCGCGCACATCGACGGGCGGTTCCTGCCCGGCTACGAGGACGAGTTCTTCGCCACCATCGCCGAGCTGTGTGGTGAGGAGGTCGAGATGGAGTTCGTCTCGAACCAGAAGCCCTGGGAGACGCCGTACGACGGCAGGCTGGTCGACTCGATGACGCGATCGCTCCTCGCCGAGGACCCGGACGCCCTGGTCGCGCCGTTCCTGATGAGCGGCGGCACCGACGCCAAGCACTTCATCAAGCGGGGCATGCGCACCTATGGCTTCACACCGCTCCGGCTGCCGGGCGACCTCGACTTCACCGCTCTGTTCCACGGCATCGACGAGCGGGTGCCGGTCGATGCCCTGGAGTTCGGCGCTCGGGTGTTCGACCGCTTCCTGGGAGAGATCTAGGCGGTCCGGACCGCGCGGATGATCCGGCGGCGCAGGATGACGCGGCGGGTGCCGTCGGGGGTCATCCGGACCCGGTCGAGCTCCCAGCCGCCGTGCTCGGCGCGCTCGACGAGCGCCCTGGTGACCACGTTGCGGGAGAACTCTCGCGAGAACGTCAGCTTGTCGAACTCCCACTCCACAGCGGGATGGCTCGCACGGCGTCCGATCCTGCTCATGACGCCTCCGAGACGTCCTCGAGGGCGTCGCAGATCTCGGCAGGGAGCGACTTGTCCTCGATGGCGAGTGCCCCGCGGAGCTGCGCGGCCGTGCGGGCTCCGACGATCGGCGCGGTGACTCCGTCGCGGTCGCGGACCCAGACCAGCGCCACCTCCAGCGGTGTCCAGCCCAGGCCGTCGGCCGCCTTCACCACCGCCTCGACGATGCCGTGGCAGCGGTCGTCGAGGTAGGCGCCCACGAAGTTGGCGAAGACGGGCGAGGCGCCGCGGGAGTCGGTGGGCGTGCCGGTGCGGTACTTGCCGGTCAGCACCCCGCGGCCCAGCGGCGACCACGGGAGGACGCCGAGCCCGAGGGCGGCGCAGGCCGGCAGCACCTCGTCCTCGACTGCGCGGTTGAGCAAGGAGTACTCCACCTGGGTGGAGGCCAGCGTTGCGCGACCTGGCACCGCGCGCTGCCAGGTCGCCGCCTGGGCGGTCTGCCAGCCCGTGTAGTTGGACACCCCGACGTACGCCGCTCGGCCGGTGGTCACGGCCTGGTCGAGGGCGGAGAGCGTCTCCTCGATCGGCGCCTCGTCGGTCCAGACGTGCACCTGCCACAGGTCGACGTCGTCGACACCGAGGCGCTTCAGCGATGCATCGAGCGTGCGGAGGAGCGAACCTCGTGACGTGTCGGTGACCCGCTCGCCGGTGCGCCGGGAGATGCCCGCCTTGGTGGCCAGCACGATCTCGTCGCGGGCCACCACATCACCGATCAGGGTCCCGATCAGCGACTCGGAGTCGCCGTCGGTGTAGCCGGCCGCCGTGTCGACGAGGGTGCCGCCGGCCTCGGCGAAGGCGATCAGCTGGTCGCGCGCCTCGTGCTCGTCGGTGTCGCGTCCCCAGGTCATCGTGCCGAGGCCGAGCCGGGAGACCTTCAGACCCGTGTGGCCGAGTGACCTGCGCTGCATGGCAGAAAGGTATCCGCCCGAAGGTCGTGGGCCGGGCAGCGGCTCGCCTGGTAGGTCACTTCCGTAGAGTTCCGCTCCGTGTGGGATCTCCTGAAGGCCGTCGTCCTCGGCACGATCCAGGGGCTCACCGAGTTTCTGCCGATCTCGAGCAGCGCGCACCTGCGGATCTACCCCGAGCTGTTCGGCTGGGGCGACCCCGGCGCGGCGTTCACCGCGGTGATCCAGATCGGCACCGAGGTCGCGGTTCTCCTCTACTTCCGCAAGGACATCTGGCGGATCGGGTCCACCTGGCTGAGGTCGCTGGTGAAGCCGGAGTTCCGTGGGCATCTCGACGCCCGCATGGGCTGGTTCATCATCATCGGCTCGCTGCCCATCGTCGTACTGGGTGTGCTGCTGAAGGACGTCATCGAGCGCGACTTCCGCAACCTCTGGATCATCGGCACGACGCTGATCGTGCTCGGCATCGTCCTGGGCATCGCCGACCGGGTCGGCTCGACGGACAAGCAGATCAAGCAGATCACCCTGCGCGACGCCGTCCTGATGGGCGCCGCGCAGGCCTTGGCGCTGGTGCCGGGCGTCTCCCGCTCGGGCGCCACCCTCTCGATGGGTCGATTCCTGGGCTATGACCGTGAGGCCGCGACCCGCTATGCCTTCCTGCTCGCCATCCCCGCCGTCGTGGGCGCTGGGCTGTTCGAGCTGAAGGACGTGCCCGGCGCCGAGAACTCCTACGGGTGGGGTCCGACGATCGTGGCGACCGTCGTCTCCTTCATCGTCGGCTATGCCGCCATCGCCTGGCTCTTGCGCTACGTGACGACCAAGTCCTACACGCCGTTCGTCCTCTACCGAGTCGCGCTCGGCGCGGCGACCTTGATCCTGGTCGGCGTGGGCGTGCTCAACGCCTGAGCTACAGCCAGCCCGACTTCTTGAACCACTTGAACAGGCCGACCGACACGCCCACCATCAGCAGCAGCGCGAACGGATACCCGAGCGTCCAGCCCAGCTCGGGCATGTGGTCGAAGTTCATGCCGTAGATGCCGGCGATCAGGGTCGGCACCACGATGAGCGCCGCGCCCGCGGAGATCTTGCGCATGTCGTCGTTCTGCTGCACCGAGATCCGGGCGAGGTGAGCCTCGAAGGCCGTCGACAGCAGGCCGTCGAGGGTGTCCACCACCTCGGCCGCCTGGGTGAGGTGATCGGCCACGTCGCGGAAGAACGGCGCGGCGTCCTCATGCACGAGCGGCACCGCGCCGGCGGAGAAGCGACGCATCGGCTCGCGCAGCGGCAGCACCGCCCGACGGACCTCGGCGATCTCCCGCTTGAGGGTGTAGATCCGCACCGAGTCGTTCGTGCGCTCGGGCGAGAAGACCGACGTCTCCACCTCGTCGACGTCGATCTGCAGCTCGTTGACCACGTCGGTGTAGCCGTCCACAACCGTGTCGCACACCGCATAGACCACCGACGACGGGCCGTGGCTGAGCACGTCCGCCTTCTCCTCGAGGTAGTGGCGAGCGTCCTGGAGCTGGGAACCGCGACCGTGCCGCACCGTGACCACGAAGTCGGGGCCGACGAACATGTTGATCTCGCCGGTCTCCACGGCGTCGTCCTCGTCGACGTACCAGAGCGTCTTGAGCACCAGGAAGAGGCTGTCCTCATAGCTCTCGAGCTTCGGCCGCTGGTGCGCCTTGAGCGCGTCCTCGACCGCGAGTGGGTGCAGGGTGAACGCGTCCGCGACCTCGCTCAGCTCGATCTCGCTGGGCTGGTAGAGACCCACCCAGACGAAGTCGCCCGGCTCGTCCGCGGCCTTGCGCAGAGCGGCGTAGTCGTGGGCGAAGCAGTCGACGGAGACCCGAGCTCCCTTGCGGTACAAGGCGCTGTCGACGATCACGTCCATCACGGTAGCGCCGATAGGCTCCCCGACATGGCAACTCTGGTCCTCGTCCGCCACGGCCGGACCACCGCGAACACTGGTGGCATCCTGGCCGGCCGGCTTCCGGGGGTGCGTCTCGACGCCACCGGGGAGGAGCAGGTACGCCGACTCGGTGAGCGCCTGGCGTCCGTGCCGCTGGCCGCGGTCGTGAGCAGCCCCCAAGAACGGTGCAAGCAGACGGCCAAGGCGATCGCCGCCGCCCAGCCCACCCGGTTGCGGGTCGTGAGCGAACGAGGCCTGAGCGAGTGCGACTACGGCGACTGGCAGGGGCGGCCGCTGAAGGAGCTGGCGAAGGAGCCGCTCTGGAAGACGGTGCAGGCCCAGCCGTCGGCCGCGGCCTTCCCCGGTGGCGAGTCACTTGTCGCCATGCAGGGCAGAGCGGTGGTCGCCGTACGCCGTCACGACGCCGCCATCGAGTCCGCGCACGGTCCAGGTGCGGTGTGGGTGGCGGTCAGCCACGGCGACCTCATCAAGTCGATCCTCGCCGACGCCCTCGGCATGCACCTCGACCTGTTCCAGCGGATCCACGTCGACCCGGCGTCGGTCTCGATCATCAGCTACGGCAGCACGCGCCCCCACGTGCTGGCGAGCAACACCCACGAGGGCGACCTGTCCTGGCTGGCGCCGAAGCCCGGGAAAAGGGTGCGCTCCACTCGCAAGCGTGCGGACGCTGCCGTCGGCGGTGGCGCCGGCCCTTCGGCGGCTGTCTAGCATGAGTGACATGCCGATCGTCCATGGGTTCGACCCGCCCGAGCGCTTCGTCACGGGCACCGTTGGCGAGCCCGGCGCGCGGACCTTCTTCCTGCAGGCGCGCACCGGCGCCCGGATCACGAGCGTCTCGCTCGAGAAGCAGCAGGTCGCCGCCCTGGCCGAGCGGATGGACGAGCTGCTCGACGAGGTCATGTCCGGTGGCACCGAGTCGGTGGTGCCCGCAGTTGCCCCGCTGGGGCTCGACGACGCCGAGCCGCTCGAGCAGCCGATCGAGGAGGAGTTCCGCGCCGGCACCATGACGCTTTCCTGGGATCCCGACGACGAGCGCGTGGTCGTCGAGGTGTTCCCGTTCACCGAGGCGGCCGTGGTCTCGCCCGACCAGGTCGACCAGGACTTCGAGGAACCGGAGCCCGAAGAAGTGCTCCTGGTCCGGATCACTCCGGGTCTGGCGAGAGCGTTCGTCAAGCGCGCCGAGCAGGTGCTCGACGCCGGCCGGCCCAGCTGCCCGTTCTGCGGCAACCCCATCGACCCCGACGGACACCTGTGCGTGCGCGCCAACGGTTTCCGCCGACGGGATCCGTGACCTCCCTCTCCGTCCCTCAGGGCGCCCTCGAGCTCCACGGGCGGATCATGCCCGCGTCCAACGCGACCTTCCTCGGCGAGATCGACGGCGTAAAGGTCGTCTACAAGCCGGTGGCCGGCGAGCGGCCGCTGTGGGACTTCCCCGACGGAACCCTGGCCGACCGCGAAGTGGCGACGTACGCCGTCTCCGAGGTGATGGGTTGGGACGTCGTCCCCACGACCTGGCTAGGCGAGGGGCCGCACGGACTCGGGATGCTGCAGGTGTGGCGCGAGGTCGACCCCGACCAGGAGGCGGTCACCTTGGTGCGTGCCGGCTCGGTTCCCGACGGCTACCTCGCGGTGTTCGACGCGCTCGACGACCGTGATCGCGACGTCACGCTGATCCACGAGGACACCCAACCGTTGCGGCGGATGGCGGTCTTCGACGTGGTCGTCAACAATGCCGACCGCAAGGGCGGACACGTCCTGGAGATGCCCGGCGGTCACCGCTACGGCGTTGACCACGGCGTGACGATGCACCACGAACCGAAGCTCCGGACCGTGCTGTGGGGATGGGGCGGGCTGCCCCTGACCGACGAGGAGATCCACGCCGTCCGCCACCTGCGCGCCGCGGTCACCGCCGACCTCGGGGTGACCCTCGCCGCTCACCTCACCGACCTCGAGATCGGCGCGCTCGAACGCCGCTGTGCCCGCCTCCTCCAGGTCGGGTGCCTGCCCGTGTCCCGCGGTGAGTGGCCAGCGATCCCATGGCCTCCGTTCTGAGTCGCGGCAACTGGAACTAGGCTCACTCTCATGCGCGCCTGGTCCGTTCCGCAGGTTCCCTCCCTGCCCGTCGTCGGGCCACCGGTGGCCGTCCACGACACCGCCTCCGGCGGGTCGGTCACGCCCGAACCCGTGGGGCCTGCGCGGCTCTATGTCTGCGGCATCACCCCCTACGACGCGACGCACCTCGGCCATGCCGCCACCTACATCGGGTTCGACCTGCTCAACCGGGCCTGGCGCAACGCTGGCCATGAGGTCACCTACGTCCAGAACGTCACCGACGTCGACGACCCGCTGCTCGAGCGCGCGACCAAGGTGCACGTCGACTGGGTCGAGCTCGCCGAGCGCGAGACCGAGCTGTTCCGCACCGACATGCAGGCGCTGCGGGTGCTGCCGCCGGCTCACTACATCGGGGCCGTGGAGTCGATCCCGCTGGTGATCGAGATGGTCGAGCGGCTCCAACGGGCGGGCGCGACGTACACGCTCGACGGCGACCTCTACTACTCAGCTGCGGCCGATCCCGCCTTCGGTCAGGAGTCGGGCTATGACCGCGCGACCATGCTGCGCCTGGCGGAGGAGCGTGGGGGAGACCCCGGCCGCGAGGGCAAGAAGGACCCGCTCGACGTAGTGGTGTGGCGCGGCCCGCGCGACGACGAGCCGTCCTGGGACAGCCCCTTCGGGCCGGGCCGCCCGGGCTGGCACATCGAGTGCGCGGCCATTGCCCAGCATCACCTCGGCACCGCCTTCGACGTCCAGGCCGGCGGCAGCGACCTCGTCTTCCCGCATCACGAGATGACCGCGGGCCACGCGCAGGTCGCTCAGCCGGACGCGCCGTTCGCCAAGGCCTACGTGCACGCCGGGATGGTCGGCTATGACGGCGACAAGATGTCGAAGTCCAAGGGCAACCTGGTCTTCGTCTCCGCCCTCCGCAACAGCGACGTCGACCCGATGGCGATCCGGCTGGCGCTGCTGCGTCACCACTACCGCAGCGACTGGGAGTGGGCCGACCAGGAGCTGTTCACGGCAGTCGACGACCTCAGCGACTGGCGACGCGCCCTGTCGCTCGGCACGGGAGCCCCGGCCGCGCCGGTGGTCGAGGAGATCCTGGCTGCGCTGGCGGACGACCTCGACGCGCCCAGGGCGACCGCAGTGATGGATCGATGGGTCGCCTCCACCCTGGGCAGCAACGGGCTCGCCGACACCAGCGACCCCGACGCCGCCGTCACCCTGCTTCCGGTGCTCGACGCGGCACTCGGCCTGGCGGTCTGACGCGTCAGATGCCGCGGTTGGGGTCGTCGTCCCCGCGTCGCTTGAGGTAGCGCTCGAACTCCCGCGCGATCGCCTCGCCCGAGGCCTCCGGCAGGTCCGCGGTGTCCCGGGTCTCTTCCAGAGCCCGGACGTAGTCGGCGACGTCCTCGTCCTCCTCGGCCAGCTCGTCGACGCCGCGCTCCCAGGCGCGCGCGTCCTCGGGCAGGTCGCCGAGCGGAATCGAGACCTCCAGCAGATCTTCGAGCTGCCCGATCAGGGCCAGCGTCGCCTTGGGGCAGGGCGGCTGCGCGACGTAGTGCGGCACCGCCGCCCAGTAGGAGACGGCCGGCACGTCGAGCTTCACGCAGGCGTCCTGGAAGACGCCGACGATGCCGGTGGGTCCCTCGTACGTCGACTGCTCGAGCTTGAGCCGGTCGACCAGCTCCGGCTCGGTGGCGGTGCCGGTGACGGGGATCGGCCGCGTGTGCGGGGTGTCGGCCAGCAGCGCACCCAGGGTCACCACCAGCTCCCCGCCCAGGTCGTCGCACGCAGCCAGGATCTCGGCGCAGAACTGGCGCCAGCGCATGTTGGGCTCGATGCCGCGCACCAGGATCACGTCGCGGTCCAGGTCCGGGGGAGAGGCCACGGCAAGGTGGGTGCTGGGCCAGGTGATCCGCCGGTGGCCGTTCTCGTCCAGGCCGACCATGGGGCGGTTGACCTGGAAGTCGTAGAACTCCTCGGGATCGATGGCGCCCACCACGCGCGCGTTCCACACCTTCACCAGGTGATCGACCACTCCCGACGCGGCGTCGGCAGCGTCGTTCCAACCCTCGAATGCGGCGATCACCAAAGGGTTGATCAGCTCGGGTGGGTCCTCGATCTCGATCACCTGTGAAGCCTAGAGCGTGGGCGGCAAATCCCGTGGGGCTATCCGGGGCGGCCGAAGCCTCGTGACGCGAGGATTTCTCTGTCGTTGTCTGCAGTGTCAACATTTGGGAAACAAGTCCACTCTGTGGACAGCGTTCCTACGCTTGAGCCTGGCCCAGCAGAGGAGTCCCGCTTGTCCCCGTCGCCCGACCTTCGACCCGACGTCACCGAGGAGCTGACCGCGATCCTGCGGAAGCGGATCGCGGTGATCGACGGTGCCATGGGCACGGCCATCCAGCGCGACCGTCCCTCCGAGGAGGGCTACCGCGGCGAGCGGTTCAAGGACTGGCCGAGTGACCTCCAGGGCAACAACGACCTGCTCACGCTGACCCAGCCCGAGATCATCGCGGGAATCCACCGCGAGTACCTCGAAGCCGGCGCCGACATCCTCGAGACCAACACGTTCAACGCCAACGCGGTCTCGCTCGCTGACTACGGCATGGAGGAGCTCGCCTACGAGCTCAACTTCGAGGCCGCCCGGCTTGCCCGTCGCGTGTGCGACGAGATGGCCGCCAGCACCCCCGACAAGCCGCGCTACGTGGCCGGCGCCCTCGGCCCGACGACTCGCACCGCGTCGATCTCGCCCGACGTCAACGACCCGGCGACCCGCAACGTCAGCTACGACCAGCTGGTGGCGGCGTACCAGGAAGCCGGCCGGGGCCTACTCGACGGCGGCTCCGACCTGCTCTTCATCGAGACGATCTTCGACACCCTGAACGCCAAGGCCGCCATCTTCGCCGTCGAGACCCTCTTCGAGGAGTACGGCCGGCGCTGGCCGGTCATCATCTCCGGCACCATCACCGACGCCTCGGGCCGCACGCTGTCGGGACAGGTGACCGAGGCGTTCTGGACGTCCGTGCGCCACGCCAAGCCGATCGCGGTCGGTCTGAACTGCGCGCTCGGTGCGAAGGAGATGCGTCCCTACATCGCGGAGATGTCCCGCATCGCCGACTCGTTCGTCTCGTGCTATCCGAACGCCGGCCTGCCCAACGCCTTCGGTGAGTACGACGAGGCGCCGGAGGAGACCGCCGCGATCATCGCCGAGTTCGCCGAGGCCGGGTTCGTCAATCTCGTCGGTGGCTGCTGCGGCACCACACCCGCGCACATCGCCGCGATCGCCCGCGCCGTCGAGGACAAGGAGCGCCGCGAGCCCGCGGTCGTGCCGCCCGCCATGCGCCTCTCCGGCCTCGAGCCGTTCACCATCAACGAGGACAGCCTCTTCGTCAACGTGGGAGAGCGGACCAACATCACCGGCTCCCTGAAGTTCCGCAACCTGATCAAGGCCGGTGACTACGACACGGCGCTGTCCGTCGCCGCCCAGCAGGTCGAGAACGGCGCGCAGGTCATCGACGTCAACATGGACGAGGGCATGATCGACGGCGTCGCGGCGATGGACCGCTTCACCAAGCTCATCGCCAGCGAGCCCGACATCAGCCGGGTTCCGGTGATGGTCGACTCCTCCAAGTGGGAGGTCATCGAGGCCGGCCTGAAGAACGTCCAGGGCAAGCCGATCGTCAACTCGATCTCCATGAAGGAGGGCGAGGAGAAGTTCCGTGAGCAGGCCCGCCTCTGCAAGAAGTACGGCGCGGCCGCGGTGGTCATGGCCTTCGACGAGGACGGTCAGGCCGACAACCTCGAGCGCCGCAAGGCGATCTGCCAGCGCGCCTACCGGATCCTGGTCGACGAGGTGGGCTTCCCGGCCGAGGACATCATCTTCGACCCCAACGTGTTCGCGGTGGCCACGGGCATCGAGGAGCACGCGAGCTACGGCAAGGACTTCATCGAGGCGACGCGCTGGATCAAGCAGAACCTGCCCGGCGCCAAGGTGTCCGGCGGCATCTCGAACGTCAGCTTCTCGTTCCGCGGAAACAACCCGGTGCGCGAGGCGATCCACGCGGTCTTCCTCTACCACGCGATCGAGGCCGGGCTCGACATGGGCATCGTCAACGCCGGCGCGCTGGTCGTCTACGACCAGGTCGAGCCGGAGCTGCGCGAGCGGATCGAGGACGTCGTCCTGAACCGCCGCCCGGACGCTGCCGAACGGCTGCTCGAGATCGCCGAGGAGCACAACAAGGCCGGCGAGGTCGTCGAGGCAACCGAGGCGGAGTGGCGCGCGTTGCCGGTCGGGGAGCGGATCACGCACGCGCTGGTGAAGGGCATCGACGCCTACGCCGAGTCCGACACCGAGGAGCTGCGGCTGGAGATCGCCGAGCGCGGCGGGCGTCCCATCGAGGTCATCGAAGGCCCGCTCATGGACGGCATGAACGTGGTCGGCGACCTGTTCGGCGCCGGCAAGATGTTCCTGCCCCAGGTGGTGAAGTCGGCTCGGGTGATGAAGAAGGCCGTCGCCTACCTCATCCCGTTCATCGAGCAGGAGAAGCTCGACAAGCCGGAGTACGCCACGGCCAAGGACACCAACGGCACGATCGTGATGGCCACGGTCAAGGGCGACGTGCACGACATCGGCAAGAACATCGTCGGCGTCGTGCTGCAGTGCAACAACTTCGAGGTGATCGACCTCGGCGTGATGGTGCCGACCCAGAAGATCCTCGACACGGCCGCGGAGATCGGTGCGGACGCCATCGGCCTCTCCGGGCTGATCACCCCGTCGCTCGACGAGATGGTCAATGTCGCCACCGAGATGCAGCGCCAGGGTCTGAAGATCCCGCTGCTGATCGGCGGCGCGACCACGTCGCGGGCGCACACCGCGGTCAAGGTCGACGGCAAGTACGACGGCCCGGTCGTCTGGGTGAAGGACGCGTCGCGCTCGGTGCCGACCCTCGCCGCGCTCCTCAGTGACGAGCAGCGCCCAGCGTTGATGGCCGGCATCGCCGAGGACTACGACTCGCTGCGGACCCGGCACGCAGCCAAGCACGACCGGCCGATGGTCACGCTCGAGAAGTCACGCGCCAACCGCACGCCGATCGACTGGGACGGCTACGTCCCGCCGAAGCCCCAGCAACCCGGCGTACACGTCCTCACGGACTACGACATCGCCGAGCTGCGCGACTACATCGACTGGCAGCCGTTCTTCAACGCCTGGGAGATGAAGGGCAAGTTCCCCGACATCCTCAACAACCCGGCGACCAGCGAGACCGCCCGGTCGCTCTACGACGACGCCCAGAAGATGCTGGACCAGATCATCGAGGAGAAGTGGCTGACCGCCAACGCGGTGTTCGGCTTCTTCCCGGCAGCTGCGGTCGGCGACGACATCGTGCTCTACACCGACGACGCCCGGAGCGAGGTCCTGACCACGCTCCACAACCTGCGCCAGCAGGGGGAGCACCGCGACGGGGTTCCGAACCGCTCCATCGGCGACTTCGTCGCGCCCGCCGAGACCGGACTGCCCGACCACATCGGGGCGTTCGCCGTGACGGCGGGCCTCGGTGCGGCGGACCGGATCATCGAGCTGAAGAAGGCCAACGACGACTACTCCGCGATCCTGCTCGAGTCCCTGGCCGACCGCCTCGCCGAGGCCTTCGCCGAGCGGCTGCACGAGCGGGTCCGCAAGGAGTTCTGGGGCCACGCGCCCGACGAGCACCTCGACAACGAGTCGCTGATCGCCGAGAAGTACGCCGGCATCCGACCAGCGCCGGGCTACCCCGCCTGTCCCGACCACACCGAGAAGAGCACCCTCTGGGAGCTGCTCGACGTCCAGGCCAGCACCGGCATCGAGCTGACCGAGAGCATGGCGATGTGGCCGGGCGCGGCAGTCTCGGGCTTCTACTTCTCCCACCCGCAGTCGCAGTACTTCGTCGTCGGCCGCCTCGGGCGCGACCAGGTAGCCGACTACGCCGAGCGCAAGGGCTGGACCCTGGCCGAGGCCGAGAGGTGGCTCTCACCCAACCTCGGCTACGACCCGGATGACTGATCCCGATCCTGGGTCGCCGGCGGCGGTCCTCTGGGACATGGACGGCACCCTCGTCGACACCGAGCCGTACTGGATCGAGGTGGAGTTCGAGCTCGCCGAGAAGTACGGCGGCACCTGGAGCCACGAGCACGCCCTGGAGCTGGTCGGCAACGACCTGATCACCTCGGGGCGCTACATCCGCGAGCACATGGGTATCGGCCTGAGCCCGGAGGAGATCGTCGAGGTGCTGCTCGACGGAGTCGTCGCTCGGGTGCAGCAGGAGGTCCCGTGGCGGCCTGGTGCGCGGGAGCTGCTGGCCGACCTGCACGCGGCCCACGTGCCGTGCGGACTCGTGACGATGTCCTACACGAGGTTCGTGGCACCGATCCTCGCGGCACTGGAGGCCGACACGTTCTCGGCCATCGTCACCGGCGACGTGGTCGAGCGCGGCAAGCCCGACCCGGAGCCCTACCTGATGGCGGCCAGCATGCTCGGCGTACGCCCTGGCGACTGCCTGGCCATCGAGGACTCCAACACCGGCACCGTCTCCGCGGTGGCGGCCGGCTGCACCGTCCTGGTCGTGCCCAACCACGTCACGGTCGCAGCGGGAGAGGGGCGCCATTTCGCCGCCTCGCTGCTCGACGTCGACCTCGACTACTTACGCGGAATTCTGCCCTCGGCTGCCCCGAAGTCCTAGTACCATCGGACACTTACGCGCGGTGGTCTCCGCGTACAGAATTGCATGTTGTCGGGGGTCCGATCTCCTGCACAGCAAGTAGGTCAGGAACCTCGCCATGCACGTTCTTCGCAGTCTCGCCTTCGGGCTCAGCCTGGCGCTGAGCTCAGCGGCCCTGGCGAGCGCACCAAGTGCGCTCGGTAGTGAAGGTGGGACTGCGAAGATCGATTTCAGGGCCTCCGAGCCCATCCCCGAGTTCGGGACGTGCAGCGGCGACAGCCGGGTCAAGGTCCGCGTCGAAGCAGACGCGGAAGGCCGGCTCGAGGCCGTCGGAGTCGTCTTCTCAGAGGGCGAATACATCTGGTCGTGGAAGTTCAAGCACGATGACGACTTCTCCGCCAAGGGTGAGGTCCGCGCCAAGGATCGCGAGGTCGACCGGTCCTTCCGGGTCGTGCGCTCGATGATCAACTTCGAAGGTACCGATCTGGTCACCTTCCGCGCGGTCAACGACACGACCGCGGAAGTGTGCGACGCCGAGCTTGCCTACTGAGAGGATGACGGACGTCCTGTCCGTGACCTCCCGAGGTGACCCGCTGTGCGTTACATCCGCAACCCGGTCACCCAGTTCCTTCTCATCGGCGTGCTGACCATCGTCGGCGTCGCCATGGGCACCAACTACCTGGCCGGCAACGCCGCGCTCGACGAAGCGGTCGAGGAGACCAAGCGCACCACGGAGGTGCTGGCAACCTCGGTGGCAGAGCCATCGCTGCCCGACTCGTTGTTCCGCAGTGGAGATCATCCCGCGGCAGTCGACCGAGTCGACCGGGAGATCCTCGAGTTCCTTCTGGTCAACGAGGTGGAGCGGGTCATCATCAGGGACGAGCGCGGCAAGATCATCTACTCCTCCGTGCCGAGCCTGATCGGCACGAGGAGCGCGCTCGACGATGACCGGCTCGAGGTTCTCACGGGGGGCGGAAGCGGCTCCGAGTTCTCCGACTCGACGACCCTGCTCGGGGGTCCTCTCGAAGGGGTCGACAGCGTCATCGAGACCTACGCGCAGATCGTCTCGGACAGGACGAACCACCCCCTCTTGTTCGAGACGTACTACCCCGCGGACGAGGTCGACTCCCGCGCAGGTGAGATCTTCCGCTCCTTTCGCTGGATCGCACTGGTGCCCGTCATCCTGCTGATCCTGCCGGTCCTCTTGATCCTCCGGCTGCTGACCCAGCAGCTCAACCGCGGTGCGAAGGAGCGCGAGCGACTGCTCCGGTCGGCCATCGATGCTTCCGACGCGGAGCGGCGCCGGATCGCCCGCGACCTCCACGACGGAGTGGTCCAGGAGCTGGCGGGCACCGCCTTCTCAGTATCTGCACTGGTCCGGGATGCCCACACCTCCGACGCGTCGCGGGCGACTCTCCAGTCCGCCAGCGTCGCCTTGCGCGACTCGCTGAAGTCGTTGCGTTCGCTGTTGGCCGAGATCCACCCACCCGAGCTGCACCCCGAGGGCCTGCCGGCGGCCTTGGACGACCTGATCGCGCCGGCCGCGGCGGCCGGGATCCAGGCCTCGGTCAGCATCGAAGGCGTCGAGGGCGCGAGCGACGCCGGCGCTGCCCTGGTCTGGCGGGTGGCGCAGGAGGCCGTCCGCAACGCGCTACGGCACTCCGGGGCCACTACGCTGGCGGTAACGGTGCGCGGAGACGGCGGGAAGCTCTCGCTGGGCGTCGTGGACGACGGGTCGGGCTTCGACCCCGAGGACGTGGTCGACCCCCACCGCTACGGACTTCGCGGACTGCGGAGCCTGGTCCGGGATGTCGGGGGAGAGCTCGACGTGATCTCCGCACCCGGAGAGGGGACAACGGTTCGGATGGAGGTGGACATAACGTGACGACGACGGACGACGCGGAGGAGACGCCGACCTCGATCCGAGTGGTCCTGGTCGATGACCACGCCATGATCCGGGCCGGACTCGAGCAGCTGCTGACCGGCACCGACGACATCGTGGTGGTCGGTTACGCCACCGAGGGTCAGCAGGCGATCGAGGTGGTCGAGGCCCTGCGCCCCGACGTCGTGCTGATGGATCTCCAGATGCCGGGAGTCGACGGCGTCACCGCGATCCGACGGATCAAGGCCCTCGACCTCGAGGAGCAGGTCGACATCCTCGTGCTCACCTCGTTCAGTGACAGCGAACGCATCGTCGGTGCGCTCGACGCCGGGGCGGTTGGCTACCTGCTCAAGGACGCCGACCCCGACGACGTGCTGCGTGGCATCCGCGCGGTCGCCCGCGGCGAGTCGCCCATCGACCCCAAGGCTGCCCGGGCGCTCCTCGGCGCCCGCTCCGGCTCGCAGCAGGTCCAGCTCACCGCGCGGGAGTCCGAAGTGCTCGCCCTGGTCCGTGAAGGACTGGCCAACCGGCAGGTCGCCCGCCGCCTCGACATCAGCGAGCGCACAGTCAAGGCTCATCTTACGTCGGCCTTCTCCCGGATCGGAGTGTCGGACCGTACCCAGGCGGCGCTCTGGGCCGAGCGACACGGCCTCTAGGCGCGACCGGCGCAGATCGTTGCGAGATCGCGACCTGCCACAGGGGATCCTCCTGTAGCAATGCGTGGCGCCGCGCGCGTAGGGTCCTGGACCGACCGACCCTTGATAAAGCAGAGGGTCCGTACCCTGAGGTGGACGAAGCAATGCGGAAAAAGCACCTTCTTGCGGCCGTGGCAGCGTTGACGCTCGCCACCACGATGGCCGCGTGCGGCTCGGACGATGACAACGGCGACGGCGGTGGTGGCGGCGGCGCCGGCGGCGGCACCGGCGAGGCGTGGATCCTGGGCACCACCGACACGGTGACCGCACTCGACCCGGCCGGTTCCTACGACCTGGGCTCGTCCACCCTCGAGTACAACCTCTACCAGAACCTGGTGACGGTCCCCGCCAACTCCACCGAGATCGTCGGCGACGCCGCCGAGTCTTGCGTGTACGACGACCCGCAGACGCTGACCTGCACGCTGAAGGAGGGCCTGGAGTTCTCCAACGGAGATGCCCTCACCTCTTCCGACGTGAAGTACAGCTTCGAGCGCTCCATCGCCATCCAGGATGCCAACGGCGCGGCCATCTACCTCCTCGGCAGCATCACCGACACGGCCGAAGACGGCACCGTGACGCTGAACGAAGGTGCGATCGAGACGCCCGACGACACCACCGTCGTGTTCAACCTCGACCACCCCGACACCACGTTCCAGTACGTCCTCACCTATCCGGGTGCGGCCGCGATCGTGGACGAGGACGTCTTCCCGGCCGACGAGAAGCTGAACGACGAGGACATCATCGGCTCCGGCCCCTACAAGCTGAGCCAGTACAAGGCCGGCGACCAGGCCGTGCTGGAGATCAACGAGAACTACACCGGCGACAACGTCGGCAAGGCCTCGCAGGTCTTCGTGAAGTACTACTCCGAGCCGGCAGCACTCAAGCTCGCGGCTGAGAACGGCGAGGTCGACGTGGCCTGGCGCAGCCTGAGCCCGACCGACATCGCGGACCTGAAGACCAACGGCGACGTGACCGTCGCGACGGGCGAAGGCTCCGAGATCCGCTACTGGGTCTGGAAGGTCGACGGACCGGTCGGCAAGAACCTGGCCATCCGCCAGGCCGCCGCGCAGGTGTTCGACCGCGAGGCGATCGCAGCCAATGCCTACGACGACACCGTCGACCCGCTGTACTCCACCGTTCCTCCCGGCTACGCAGGCCAGAAGGACTCGTTCCAGGAGGCGTACGGCGAGCCCGACCCGGAGAAGGCCAAGGCGATCCTCGAGGACGCCGGCATCCAGACCCCGGTGAAGCTCACCGTCGGTTGGACGCCTACGCACTACGGCCCCAGCACCGAGGACGAGGCCAACGAGCTCGAGCGCCAGCTCGAGGAGAGCGGCCTGTTCGACGTCACGCTGAAGAGCACCGAGTGGGAGCAGTACCAGACCATCTACAAGGAGGGCGCATACGACCTGTTCATCCTTGGCTGGTTCCCCGACTACCCGGACACCGACGACTACCTGTCGGTCTTCCTGGTCGACGGTGGCTTCTTCCAGAACGGCTACACCAACGACGAGGTCAACCAGCTCGTCGCCGATGAGCAGGGCACCGACGACCAGGCCGCTCGCGAAGATGCCTTCGGGCAGCTTCAGGACATCGCCGCTCGCGACGTCCCGATGATGCCGTCGTGGGTTGGCCAGAACACCGGCGTCTACGGTGCGGGGATGGATGGCGTCGAGGACACTCTCGACCCGTCGTTCATCTTCCGGTTCTGGCTGGTCAGCAAGAACGCCTGATCGACTACAGCACGCGGTCGTGGGGAGCAGCCCTCGGGGTTGTTCCCCACGGCCCCTGTGTGTGGAGACTACTTAGATGACCCGTTCCGGCTCCGGTTCGCTGCCGCAGTACATCCTGCAGCGCGTCCTCCTGGTGATCCCGATGATCTGGGTGATCCTGACGCTCGTCTTCGTGGTCCTGAGGGTGGCGCCGGGCGACCCCGTGTCCGCGGCCCTCGGTGGCAAGCTCGACCAGGAGGCGCTCGACCAGCGTCGGGAGGCCCTCGGGTTCAACGAGCCGTTGATCAAGCAGTACTGGGACTACCTGTCCTCGGTGGCCCGCCTCGACTTCGGGACCACGTTCAGCGACAACCAGCCGGTGCTTCGCGTGATCCGCGACAACGGAGGCGCGACGCTGAGCCTGACGCTGGCCGCCTTCGTCATCGCGCTGCTGGTCGGCATTCCGCTCGGAATGCTGGCCGGTCGCTATCGCGACTCGATCGCGGACGTGGTGATCCGCATGTTCGGGATCGTCAGCTACGCGGCCCCCATCTTCTTCGTCGGGTTCCTGCTCCAGGTCTACGTCGCCAAGCCCCTCGGGTTGCCCACCTCGGGTGCGAGCAGTCCGATCACAGCATTTACCGTCGAGCCGGTGACCCACATCCTCCTGATCGACGTCTTCCTCAGTGGCGACGGCGCCGCCATCGAGGACGTCCTCAAACACCTGCTCCTACCCGCGGTCACCCTGGGGCTGCTGATCTGCGGGGTCTTCATCCGGCTGGTGCGGGTCAACCTCCTGCAGACCATCAGCAGTGACTACGTGGAGGCAGCCGAGGCGCGTGGCCTCGACCGGGGCAAGGTCACCCGGAGACATGCGTTCCGCAATGCCCTGGTGCCTGTCGTCACGGTGATCGGGCTCCAGTTCGCCCTGCTCCTCGGCGGCGCGGTGCTGACCGAGTCAACGTTCAACTGGCCCGGCCTCGGCCAGAAGCTGGTCGATTACATCAACAACCGCGACTACGGCGCGGTGCAGGGCATCATCACGGTGTTCGCCGTCGCGGTGGTGCTGATCAGCCTGCTCGTCGACGTCATCAACGCGCTCATCGACCCGAGGGTGCGGTACTGATGCGCCGCGTACTGAGAGTGCTGGGGAAGCCTTTCACCCAGACCGCGGGGCTGGCCCGCTGGCTGCTCGTGATCGGGGTGGTGATGACTGTGCTGTTCCTGATCTTCGCCATCTTTGCGCCCTGGATCGCCCCCTACGGCTTCGCGCAGTCCAGCGCCGACGGCGCGAGGTTCCCGAAGGTGGGGGCACCGAGTGCCGACCACTGGTTCGGCACCGACCGGTTGTTCTTCGACGTCCTGTCCCGCACCATATGGGGCGCCCGGACGGCCATCGAGGTGGTCCTGCTCTCGATCGTGCTGTGCGTCGCCGTCGGGGTGCCCCTCGGCATCATCTCCGGCTACTACGGCGGCTGGCTGGACCGGGTCCTCGTGCTGATCATGGACGCGGTCTACGCCTTCCCGTCCTTCCTGCTCGCGATCGTGTTCTCGTTCCTGCTCACCGACATCATCGGCGGCAGCGTGCTCGCCGTGTCGCTGTCCCTGTCCGCGATCTACGTCCCGCAGTACTTCCGCGTGGTCCGCAACACGACGGTCAGTGCGAAGGAGGCGACCTACGTCGAGGCAGCGCGCGCGATCGGCGCCGGCGATGCCGTGATCATGCGGCGCTACCTCTTCGGCAACGTCATCCAGAGCGTGCCGGTGCTGGGCACGCTGAACGCGGCCGACGCGATCCTCACCCTGGCCGGCCTGGGCTTCCTCGGCCTCGGCATCCAGTCGACCGACGCTGCCGAATGGGGACACGACCTCAACCGCGCCCTGGCCGACGCGGGCTCCGGCGTCTGGTGGACCGGACTCTTTCCGGGTCTGGCCATCGTGCTCCTGGTCACGGCGCTGACCCTCGTTGGTGAGGGGCTCAACGAGACGCTGAACCCGACGCTGAGGCGCCGCCGGCTGATGCCGGTCGTGATGCCCGCGCGGATGGACAACATCACGACCGAGGAGCAGCGCTGACATGGAGCTCATCGACGAGCCCATCACGTCCGGCCCGCAGGCGCCGGTGATCTCGGCGCGCGACGTGCGCGTCTGGTACGGCACGACCCGGGGCGCGATCCGGGCGGTGGACGGCGTCACTTTCGACATTGCCCCGGGCGAGACGCTCGGCCTGGTGGGGGAGTCCGGCTGCGGCAAGTCCACGCTCGGGCGCGGCCTGCTCGGGCTGCTTCCCGACGGCGCAAAGCGGGACGGCGAGATCCTGTTCAAGGGCACCGACATCCTGTCGATGACTGCGAAGAACGCCTATCGGCTGCGCGGCCACGAGCTGGGCATGATCTTCCAGGAGCCACTGACCCGGCTGAACCCGTTGATGCGGATCTCCGCGCACTTCGAGGAAGCCATCAAGCAGCACGATCCTCAGCTCACGAAGGAGGAGATCCGGCAGCGCGCGCTGGAGGCCCTCCGGCTGATCGGGATCCCGCCGACTCGCTACAAGGCGTTCCCGCACGAGTTCTCCGGGGGGATGCGGCAGCGGCTGATGATCGCGCTCGCGCTGGTCCTGCGTCCCGCCTTCGTGGTGGCCGACGAGCCGACGACCGCGCTCGACGTCATCGTCGAGGCGCAGGTCATCCGGATCCTCCACGACCTGCGCCGCGAGTACGACACGTCGCTGCTGCTGATCACCCACAACCTCGGCATCATCGCGGAGGCGTGTGACCGAGTGGCGGTGATGTACGCCGGCAAGATCGTCGAGATCGGCGACGCGCGTGAGGTGTTCTCGCGGCCCAAGCACTCCTACACGCGGGAGCTGCTCCGCTCGACGATCTCGCTGCGTACCACCGGGCTCAACTACATCGACGGGGCTCCGCCGGACCTGATGGACCCGCCGCCCGGGTGTCGTTTCCACCCGCGCTGTCCCGATGCCATGAACATCTGCGCCACCAAGGAGCCCGTGGACAGAGACCACGGTGCCGGCCACCGAGCCGCGTGCTGGGCCGCCGACCTGCGCGACGGGCTCGTCAAGCTCGACGAGCACGAGTCGGCTCCACTCGAGCGGGAGGAGATCGACCTTGCCGACGAAGCCTGAGGCGCCGTCCCGCGCCGAGAGAAGCACGTCGCAGAACGTGCTGGAGCTGAACAACCTGTCCGTGCACTTCAAGCTGCAAGGCAGCGCACTGGCCAGGCTGTTCGGGTTCAAGGCGCGTCTCGTCAGGGCCGTCGACGACGTCAGCGTCTCCCTGAAGCGCGGCGAGGTGCTCGGCCTCGTGGGGGAGTCGGGCAGCGGCAAGACCACCTTGGGCCGGGCGCTGCTCGGTCTGGCGCCCGCAACTGAGGGGGAGATCCACTACCACGGCAAGCAGGGCGACCGACTGGTCTCCGACATGCGGGGCAAGGAGCTCCGCGAGCTGCGAACCGCCTTGCAGATGGTGTTCCAGGACCCCAACGCGGCGCTCAACCCGTCGATGACCATCGAGGCAGCCGTCGGGCACCCGCTGGTGATCCATGGGATCGCCAAGGGGGCCGAGCTGCGCCGCCTGGTCGCGGCCGCCCTGGAGCGGGTCGGCCTGTCGCCCGTCGACAACTACCTGAGCAAGTACCCGTCCGATCTGTCGGGCGGCCAGAAGCAGCGGGCCGTGATCGCGCGGGCGATCATCCTCGACCCCGAGGTGCTGGTGGCCGACGAGCCGGTGTCGATGCTCGACATGAGCGTGCGCGCCAAGATCATCCAGCTGATGATCGACCTCAAGCGCGACATGGGGCTCACCTACGTCTACATCACCCACGACCTCGCGTCCGCGAAGTTCTTCTGCGACCGGATCGCGATCATGTACCTCGGCCGGATCGTGGAGATCGGCCCCACCGAGGAGATTTTCGCCAACCCCCGGCATCCCTACACGAAGGCGCTGCTGAAGGCCATCCCCGAGCCCGACCCCGAGCGGATGGTCGCCCGCGACCTGCCGCGGGGGGAGATACCGGACGCCGCGGAACCGCCGCTGGGCTGCTCCTTCCACCCCCGCTGTCCCGAGGCCACCTCAGTCTGCGGCTGGGAGTCGCGTGACCTCCGCGCGGTGGTCGAGGAGCACTGGACCCGGCGCACGCCCGAGGAGTACGACGCCGAGACCAAGCTGGTCGGCAACCTCGACCATCTCGACCAGTCGGCCACCGAGGTGACGTTCGGCAACGGCAGCCCGGCCGAGATCCGCGCGCTGATCGACCGGATGAAGGCGGAGAAGCCGAACGAACCGTTCTGGAAGGGCGTCTCGTCCATCGACGACGACGGCAACGGAGTGCGGCTGCGCTTCTTCGACGGCGTGGACCCGGCGCTGCGGCGCGCGGGCGGCGTCGACGTCGCGTGCGTGCTCTATCCGGACGGGTCTGGAACGGGCTCCACCGACGGCTGAGTCGGCAGCGGCGGCGGGGTGCCGCCGTAGGCCGGGCAGATCGCCTGGTGGGCACACCAGGAGCAGAGCCGGCTCGGGCTGGGCCGCCAGTCGCCGGACTCCTGGGCGATCGTGATCGCGCGCCAGATCGCCTCTACCTTCCGCTCCGTGGCGAGCAGGTCGTGCTCGTCGGGCTGGTAGCGGATCACCTCGCCGTCCCCGAGGTAGATCAGCTGCAGCATGGCCGGCACGACGCCACGGGTGCGCCAGATGGCCAGGGCGTAGAACTTCAGCTGGAACAGCGCCTTGCCCTCGAAGCCGACGCCGGGGGAGCGCCCACTTTTGTAGTCCACAACTCTGATGGCTCCGTCGGGGGCGATGTCGACGCGGTCGACGAAGCCCCGCAGCAGCAGCTTGGACTCGAGCAGGGTCTCGACGTAGAGCTCGCGCTCGGCCGGCTCGAGCCGGCGGGGGTCCTCCAGCGTGAAGTAGCGGTCGACCGCTACTCGGCAGCTGGTCAGCCAGTCGGCGAGGGGCGGCACGCCATCGGCCTCGAACATCTCGGCCACCTCGGGCTCGGCCTCCAGGAGCCCTTCCCACGCTGGGACGATGAGCTCGTGTGCCTGCTCGGGAGTGCGCTCCGCAGCGGGTAGGTCGAAGAGGTCCTCGAGCACCTTGTGGATGACGGTGCCCCGCACCGCATCGATCGAGAACGGCTCGGGCAGCTTGTCGATGGTGCGGAAGCGATAGAGCAGCGGGCAGCTCATGAAGTCGCCGGCACGGCTCGGGGAGATCGCACCGAGCACGTTGATGCCGTCGACGCGGGTCGAGTGTGCCTCGGCGGGAGACTCGATCGCCTCGACCGCAGCGTCGACGACGATGTCGACGGGATCGATCCCTTGCACACTCATCACTGTCCTCCTGCTGCGCACACTAGGCGAGCCCACCGACAGGCCCTCGGATAGCGTGGGAGCGTGTCCGACCCCGAGCAAAGACCGACCCGGCGGGTCCGTCCTGCCGGGACGTTCAAGCTCGGCACGATTGCCGGGTTCGACGTACTCATCTCGTCGTCGTGGTTCCTGGTCGCCGGTCTGATCGCGGTGATCATGGCCCCGCGGGTCGAGCAGGTGCAGCCCGGGCTCGGTGCCTGGAAGTACGTCGCCGGGCTGACCTTCGCCGTCGTTCTCTACCTCTCGGTGCTGCTGCACGAGGCCTCGCACGCCCTGATGGCCCGACGGCAAGGCTTCGCGGTGCACTCCATCACCCTCCACTTCCTCGGCGGCATGACCGCGATCGAGGGCGAGGCGCGCACCCCCCGCCAGGAGTTCCTGATCGCCGTGGTGGGGCCGCTGACCTCCCTCGCCGTCGGTGCCGGAGCCGTTGCGCTGTGGTTCGTCACCCCTGACGGCCTGCTGCTGATGGCGGTCGAGGGACTCGCAGCCGCCAACATCCTCGTCGGGGTGCTCAACCTGGTGCCCGGCCTCCCGCTGGACGGCGGCCGGGTGCTCAAGGCCTTCGTCTGGCGCCTGTCCGGCAGCGTCCACGCCGGCACGATCGCGGCCGGTTGGGGCGGCCGGGTCACCGCGATCGCGGCTCTCTGCTGGCCCCTGGCCCTGGAACCGCTGTTCGGAGAGCCGGCCGACGTTGTCGACTACGTCCTGTCCGCGGTGATCGCCGCCTTCCTCTGGAGCGGCGCGACCGCGGCGATGTCGTCGGCCCGGATCCGCCGCCGGCTGCCGGCGCTCGTTGCCCGCGACCTCGCCCGGCGCACTCTGGCCGTGCCCGACGACCTGCCGCTGTCCGAGGCGGTACGACGGGCCCGCGAGGCCCAGGCCGGGAGCATCGTCACGGTCACCAGCGCGGGGCGGCCCGTCGGTGTGGTCAACGAGCAGGCCCTGCTGGCCGTCCCCGACGACCGACGGCCCTGGGTGGCGGTCTCGACGGTCGCCCGCGCCCTGGCGGAGGGGCTCAGCCTGCCGGCCACGATCACCGGTGAGGAGCTGGTGCGGGCGATCACCCGCACTCCGGCGCACGAGTACCTCTTGGTCGAGGAGGACGGCACCATCTTCGGGGTCCTCGCCACCGCCGACGTCGACAGGGCGTTCCGCGCCGCTAGCTAGGGCGTGTCGGGCAAGCCCCGGCCTGCTACGCCCCTAGTACGGTTCGCCAGTGGCTCCTCCGACCGCTGGCGACGACAGCGCCCCCGACGTCCCTAGTGACGCCTGGTCCGGCGTGCACCGCGGGCCGTTGCGGGCGGGTGAGTGGGTCCGGCTGGTCGACACCAAGGGCCGCAAGCACAACATCTGCCTGGAGGAGGGCAAGCGCTTCTTCTCCAATCGCGGCCACTTCGAGCACGACGAGCTGATCGGCCGCGAGGAGGGCTTCACGGTCACCTCGTCCGCGGGCGGTGAATACCTCGTGTTCCGGCCGCTGCTGTCGGAGTTCGTCGTGTCCATGCCGCGCGGAGCAGCAGTGGTCTACCCCAAGGACGCCGCGCAGATCGTGGCGATGGCGGACATCTTCCCGGGCGCCGATGTGGTCGAGGCAGGAGTCGGCTCCGGCGCGCTGACCTGTTCGCTCCTGCGGGCGGTCGGCCCCCACGGCAACGTGGTCTCCTACGAACGCCGCGAGGAGTTCGCCGACATCGCCCGGCGCAATGTCGAGCAGTTCTTCGGCGTCGGCGACGGGCAGGGCCATCCGGCGTGGTCGCTGCGGCTCGGTGACCTGACCGACGAGCTCCCGGCGTCGGGGGAGCGGTGCGACCGGATCATCCTCGACATGCTCGCGCCGTGGGAGTGCCTCGACGCGGCGGCCGGCGCCCTGCGGGCAGGCGGGATCGTCTGCGCCTACGTCGCGACCACGACCCAGCTCTCGCGCTTCATGGAGACCGTGCGGATGCATGGCGGCTTCACGGAGCCGCAGGCCTGGGAGTCGCTGGTGCGCGACTGGCACGTCGAGGGCCTGGCGGTGCGTCCGGGTCACAAGATGATCGGCCACACCGCGTTCCTGATCACGGCGCGACGGATGGCCCCTGGCCAGTCCGCACCCCGGAAGACCCGCCGACCCGCCCCGGGTGCCTACGGTCCGGACTACACCGGACCCCGGCCTGCCGACGTACCTGCCGATCCGGCGGAGCCCGTGGAGCCAGATCAGGGATGAAGCCGTTCCTGCTCCTGTCGATCCGGGCCGAGACGCCAGCGGCCGAGGACGAGTACGCCGCCTTCTGCCGGTTCCTCGACGTGCCGCCGGCCGACCTGCATCGCGTACAGCTCGGCTCGGAGCCGCTCGGACACGTGCTGCTCGACTCCTGGTCGGGCATCCTGCTCGGCGGCGGCTCCTTCACGTTCTCCGACCCCGAGGAGACCAAGGCACCCGCACAGCGCCGGGCCGAGTCGGACCTGATCGGGCTGCTGGACCAGGTCGTCGCGGCGGACTTCCCGTTCCTGGGCGCCTGCTACGGCATCGGCAGTCTCGGCAGCCACCAGGGCGGCACGGTCGACCGCTCACACCCCGAGCCGGTGGGTCCGCTGTCGATCTCGTTGACCGACGACGGCCTCGCAGACCCCCTGTTCGCGGACCTGCCCCGCGAGTTCGCGGCCTACGGCGGGCACAAGGAAGCCCTCACCACCTGGCCCGACCACGTCGTGCACCTGGCCACGTCGGCGGCCTGTCCGGTGCAGGCGTTCCGGGTGGGGGAGCACGTCTACGCGACACAGTTCCACCCCGAGCTCGACCTGGCCGGTGTCCAGACCCGCATTGACGTCTACTCCACCTACGGCTACTTCGACCCCGGCGAGGCCGCGTCCTTGAAGGCGCTGTCGGCCGCCGTGGATGTGATCCATCCCATGACGCTGCTGCGCAACTTCTCGAGACGGTATCGATCCGATTCGAAAACGTGACCAACACCCGTGGTTATCCACTTCCGTCACGCGATGTCGCGGGTAGGGTCAACAAGGCAGGAGGTGAAGCCATGTCGTCCATGGACAGCGGATCTAGCGCAGGGGGCCGGCTCCCCGAGGAGCTGGAGACCCAGGTGCGCTTTCTCGAGGCCGAGGTCACCGACCTCCGCCGCCGACTGACCGAGTCACCCTCCCAGAGCCGGGGCATGGAGCTGCGCCTCGCCGACGCCCAGCGCTCACTGGCCGCTGTCACTGCCCAGAACGAGCGCCTCGCCGAGACCCTGCGCGAGGCGCGCGACCAGATCATGAAGCTCAAGGAGGAGGTCGACCGGCTCGCCCAGCCGCCTGCCGGCTTCGGCACCTTCCTGACCCGCAACGACGACGACTCGGTCGACGTCTTCACCGGAGGCCGCAAGCTGCGCGTGAGCGTGAGCCCGGCGGTGGAGCTCGACGATCTCAAGCGCGGCCAGGAGGTCATGCTCAACGAGGCCCTCAACGTGGTCGCCGCCTTCGACTTCGAAGAGGTCGGCGAGGTGGTGATGCTCAAGGAGATCCTCGCCGACGGCGAGCGCGCCCTGGTCATCGCCAACGCCGACGAGGAGCGCGTCGTACGCCTCGCCGAGCCGCTGCGGGGCGTCACCATCCGGGCCGGGGACTCCCTGCTGCTCGACGCGCGGGCCGGCTACGTCTACGAGCGGGTTCCGAAGTCGGAGGTCGAGGAGCTCGTCCTCGAAGAGGTCCCCGACATCGACTACGACTCGATCGGCGGCCTGGTCAACCAGATCGACCAGATCCGCGATGCGGTCGAGCTGCCCTACCTCCACCCCGAGCTCTTCAAGGAGCACCAGCTCAAGCCGCCGAAGGGCGTGCTCCTCTACGGACCTCCCGGGTGCGGCAAGACGCTGATCGCCAAGGCCGTGGCCAACTCGCTCGCGAAGAAGGTCGCGGCGAAGACCGGCCAGGAGGGGAAGTCCTACTTCCTCAACATCAAGGGCCCCGAGCTGCTCAACAAGTACGTCGGCGAGACCGAGCGGCACATCCGCCTGGTCTTCCAGCGGGCGCGCGAGAAGGCCAGCGAGGGCACCCCGGTCATCGTGTTCTTCGACGAGATGGACTCGCTGTTCCGCACCCGTGGTTCCGGTGTCTCCTCCGACGTCGAGAACACGATCGTGCCGCAGCTGCTGAGCGAGATCGACGGCGTCGAGCTC
Organism: uncultured Actinomycetota bacterium; assembly: GCA_963753565.1. Classification (GTDB taxonomy): domain Bacteria; phylum Actinomycetota; class Actinomycetes; order Propionibacteriales; family Nocardioidaceae; genus Nocardioides. The sequence goes on along the minus strand of CAVWCT010000010.1, from coordinate 252,023 downwards.
CTCGAGAACGTCCTGGTCATCGGCGCCTCCAACCGCGAGGACATGATCGACCCGGCCATCCTGCGGCCCGGTCGCCTGGACGTGAAGATCAAGATCGAGCGCCCGGACGCCGAGTCCGCGCGCGACATCTTCTCCAAGTACCTCCTGGCGAGCCTCCCGCTGCACGCTGACGACCTGAGGGAGTTCGGGGAGGACCGTGATGCGTGCGTGGCCGGCATGATCCAGGCCACCGTCGAGCGGATGTACACCGAGACCGAGGAGAACCGCTTCCTGGAGGTCACCTACGCCAACGGTGACAAGGAAGTCCTCTACTTCAAGGACTTCAACTCCGGCGCGATGATCCAGAACATCGTCGACCGCGCGAAGAAGATGGCGATCAAGGACTTCCTCGAGCAGCAGCAGCGAGGCCTGCGGATCTCGCACCTGCTCCAGGCCTGCGTCGACGAGTTCAAGGAGAACGAGGACCTCCCCAACACCACCAACCCGGACGACTGGGCACGCATCTCCGGCAAGAAGGGCGAGCGGATCGTCTTCATCCGCACACTCATCACCGGCAAGCAGGGCACCGAGCCCGGCCGCTCCATCGACACCGTCTCCAACACCGGTCAGTACCTCTGAGTCGCAGCGACGTCACCCGGCTGGGCACGCTGCTGGGCATCTGGGCCCATCCGGACGACGAGGCCTACCTGTCCGGCGGGCTGGTCGCTGCCATGCGCGACCAGGGCCAGCGTGTGGTGTGCGTGACTGCGACCCGTGGCGAGGCAGCGGACCCCGACTCCGGACCAGAGGAGCGGGCGGCGCTGGCACAGGTGCGCAGCCGGGAGCTGGAGCACGCGTTGGAGGCGCTCGGAGTCGAGGAGCATCACTGGCTCGACTTCCCCGACGGTGGCTGCGCCGAGCTCGACACTGCCGGGCCGGTCTCGGCGCTGACCACGCTGCTCGACGATGTCCGACCCGACACGGTGATCACGTTCGGACCCGACGGTTTCACCGGCCACCCCGACCACATCGCCGTGAGCCAATGGACCGACGCTGCCGTCGCCCAGAGTGCGGCCGGGCCCGAGCTCCTGCACGCCGTGACCACCGCGCGGGCCCGGGTCGATCCCAGCCTCGACGAGGATTACGACGTCTTCTACCTCGGGCAACCGCGGGTGTGCGAGGAGGACGAGCTGGCCGTCCACCTCGAGCTCAGCGGGAGCGCGCTGGACCGGAAGGTGGAGGCGCTGCTGCGGCAGCCCTCGCAGACAGCAGGCCTGGTCGAGGCGGTCGGCCTGGAGCGGTTCCGTGCCTGGGTGGCCAACGAGTGCTTCGCCCCCAGACCCTGACTCAGGCCGCGCGGCCCATCGACAGGTAGGTCCAGGGCCTCGAGATACCTGGGCCAGGGAGGAAGCGCTGGTCGAGGTCGATGACCTGAAGTCCGGCGTCCTCCACCAGACGCGGTATGTCGCGGGTCAGGTGGCAACCACCGGCGATCCGCTTCTGCAGCGGCTCCATCCGGCGCTGCCACGTGCGCACCCGTTCGGTGGGGCCACTCCCGTGTTCGAGGAAGTGGAACGTCCCACCCGGCCGGAGCACCCTGCGTACCTCACGCAGCGCGAGCTCGGGGTCGGGGATCGTGCACAGGGTGAACGTGCACAGCACGCTGTCGTAGGCCGCCCCGTCGGCGTCCAGCGCCTGCCCGTCTAGCCCGATGCGGTGCACCGGGGTGCTGCTGCGCCTGCGTCGTCGCTCGGAGAGCTCCCAGCCGAGGTCCGACGGCTCCACGGCGTCGACCGAGTCCACCTCAGGGGGGTAGAAACGGGTGTTCAGGCCGCTGCCGAAGCCGAGCTCGAGGACCCGCCCGTTGAGTCCCGCACAGACCACCTCACGCAGGTCGCCCACGTCGCGGCCACGCAGCGAGGCGTCGACAAGCCGCGGTACGACGCGCTCGTCCCAGACCCGCATGCTCCGAGCCTAGGCCGGGTCGCGCCGCGTACGCTCGTCTCATGAGCGTGCGGCGGGTGATGGGCACCGAGATCGAGTATGGGATCTCGGTCCAGGGGCAACCCCTGGCCAACCCGATGGTGGCCTCCTCGCAGGTGGTCAACGCCTACGCCTCGGCCACCGTGCGGGCTCGCCGGGCCAGGTGGGACTTCGAGGAGGAGTCGCCGCTCCGCGACGCGCGTGGCTTCGACATGTCCCGTCAGGTCGCCGATCCGAGCCAGCTCACCGACGAGGACATGGGCCTCGCCAACGTGATCCTGACCAACGGGGCGCGCCTCTACGTCGACCACGCCCACCCCGAGTACTCCACGCCCGAGGTCACCACGCCGCTGGACATCGTGCGCTGGGACAAGGCGGGGGAGCTGGTGATGCTCGACGCTGCGAGGCGGGCGGGACAGCTGCCCAACGGCTCGCCGATCGTGCTGTACAAGAACAACACCGACAACAAGGGCGCGTCGTACGGCGCCCACGAGAACTACCTCATGCGGCGCTCGACGCCGTTCGCCGACATCGTGCGCCACCTCACGCCGTTCTTCGTCAGCCGCCAGGTGGTCGTCGGCTCGGGGCGGGTCGGGATCGGCCAGGACGGCCGCGAGAAGGGCTTCCAGATCAGCCAGCGGGCCGACTACTTCGAGGTCGAGGTCGGGCTCGAGACCACGCTCAAGCGGCCGATCATCAACACCCGTGACGAGCCGCACGCAGATCCGGAGAAGTACCGACGGCTGCACGTGATCATCGGCGACGCCAACCTGTCCGAGGTCTCGACGTATCTCAAGGTCGGCACCACCGCGCTGGTGCTGTCGATGATCGAGGACCGGTTCATCGGCGTAGATCTCACCGTCGACGGATCGGTCGCGGCGCTCCGGGCTGTGTCGCACGACCCCACCTTGAAGCAGACGATCACGCTCACCGACGGCCGCAAGCTGACCGCGATCCAGCTGCAGCTCGAATACCTCGACCTGGCCAAGAAGTACGTCGAGGACCGCTATGGCGCGGACGCCGACGCGCAGACCGCCGACATTCTCGACCGCTGGGAGTCGGTGCTCGACCGCCTCGAGCACGATCCGATGTCGCTCTCCCGCGAGCTCGACTGGGTGGCCAAGCTGAAGCTGCTGGAGCAGTACCGCGACCGCGACAGCCTCGACTGGGATGACGCGAAGCTCCAGCTGATCGACTACCAGTACTCCGACATCCGCCCCGAGAAGGGCCTTTACCACCGGCTGGTCGGCATGGGGCGCATGGAGCGGCTGCTCGAGGACTCCCTGATCGAGATCGCCATGCACGACCCGCCCGAGGACACCCGCGCCTACTTCCGGGGACGTTGCCTGGAGAAGTACGCCGAGCACGTGGCCGCTGCCTCCTGGGACTCCGTGATCTTCGACCTGCCCGGCCGCGAGTCGCTGCAACGCGTGCCCACCATCGACCCGCTCCGGGGCAGCAAGGCCCACGTGGGCGACCTGCTCGACCGCTGCGACACGGCAGAAGCGCTGTTCACGGCGTTGACCCGCTGACGCTTTCCGGTGGTTGAGGTGCGAGCGCAGCGAGCCTCAACCACCGTCGACCTGGCGGTTGCTCGCGCAGAACGACCGTCCTCTGGATAGGGTCGTTGTATGGCCCAGGAGCAGAAGCAACCCCGCAAGTCCTCCGAGACCGAGGAAGCAGTCGAGACCGCGCCCGAGAGCGACGTTGCCGAGCGCAAGGAAGCCCTCGACGACGATGTCGACGCGATCCTCGACGAGATCGACGACGTGCTGGAGTCCAACGCCGAGGACTTCGTGAAGTCGTTCATCCAGAAGGGCGGCGAATGAGCGACCCACGCCTCCCGGTTGCGTTCCTGCAGCCGGGCTCAGCGTCGTTCAGTGACTTCCTGGCCGAGCAGGCACCCGACCTGCTGCCCGGCCGTCGCGCCGTGCCCCAAGGGCTGACCCAGAGCAACGCAGGCGACCTGGCGCCCCACGGCACCACCATCGTGGCGGCGACCTTCCCCGGCGGCGTGGTCATCGCCGGCGACCGGCGTGCCACCATGGGCAACATCATCGCCCAGCGCGATATCGAGAAGGTCTTCCCGGCTGACGAGTACTCCGCCGTCGGCATCGCGGGCAGCGCCGGCATCGCCGTGGAGATGGTGCGGCTGTTCCAGGTCGAGCTCGAGCACTACGAGAAGATCGAGGGCAGCGTTCTCTCGCTCGACGGCAAGGCCAACCGTCTGGCGACGCTGATCCGCTCCAACCTGGGCATGGCGATGCAGGGCCTTGCCGTCGTACCCCTCTTCGCCGGCTATGACATGGACGCCGGCCAGGGCCGGATCTTCAGCTACGACGTCACCGGCGGGCGCTACGAGGAGACCGCGTTCTTCTCCGTCGGCTCCGGGTCGCTGTTCGCCAAGGGATCGCTCAAGAAGCTCTATCGCGAGGACCTCGACGAGACCGAGTGCGCGACGGTCGTGGTGCAGGCGCTCTACGACGCCGCCGACGACGACTCCGCCACCGGCGGACCCGATCTCACCCGGCGCATCTTCCCCGTCGTACGCGTGATCACGGCCGAGGGTGGACGCCGTCTCGACGACGACGCGGTGGCCGAGATCGCCGACCGGATGATCGCGGCGCGGATGATCCGGCCCGACGGCCCGGCGGCGCCGCTGACGGCGGGCGGTGATCGCTGATGAGCATGCCCTTCTACGTCTCACCCGAGCAGCTGATGAAGGACCGGGCGGACTTCGCCCGCAAGGGCATCGCCCGCGGCCGCTCCCTGGTGGTCCTGCAGTTCGCCGACGGAGTCCTGTTCGTCACCGAGAACCCCTCGCAGGCGCTGCACAAGGTGTCGGAGATCTACGACCGGATCGCGTTTGCCGCGGTGGGTCGCTACAACGAGTTCGAGAACCTACGGATCGCCGGCGTGCGCCTCGCGGACATGCGCGGCTACGCCTACGACCGGCGCGACGTCACGGGCCGCGGCCTGGCCAACGCCTATGCGCAGACCCTCGGCACGATCTTCTCCTCAGGTGGAGAGAAGCCCTACGAGGTGGAGCTGTTCGTCGCCGAGATCGGCGACAGCGCGCCGGATGACCAGATCTACCGGCTGACCTACGAGGGCAGGGTCGCCGACGAGCACGGCTACGCAGTGATGGGTGGCGACGCCGACACCGTGGCCGGCTACCTCGAGGAGAACTACGTCGACGGCGCCGCACTCGACGGGGCGCTCAAGGTTGCTGTCGCGGCCCTCGGCCACTCCGAGACCGAGGACCGCGTGATCCCGACCTCCGATCTCGAGGTGGCGGTTCTGGACCGCACCAGGAGCCAGCCGCGCAAGTTCGCGCGGATCCTTCCCGTCCGGCTCGACGGGCTTCTCGGCGAGCGCGGACCGGCGACGTCAGGACCCCCTGAGGACACCGACACCGACCCAGGGCCGGCGGCGTCGGATGTCGAGCCCGATGACCCGGCGGACCCGACCGACCAGTCCAGCGGCGAGGTGGACCCGCTCGAGGATCCCGTTACTGGCGAGCCGCCCATCGCGCCGCCGAGCGATCCGCCGACGAGCTGATCCGATCACGAGCTCACAACGGTCCGAGACAACCGCGGTAATAGAGCCGTAACCGTCCAGCGGCCCCGTAAGGTTCACACGTGGACCGGCGCATCTTCGGCATCGAGAACGAGTACGGCGTGACGTGCACGTTCAAGGGCCAGCGCCGGCTCAGCCCGGACGAGGTGGCGCGCTACCTGTTCCGCAAGGTCGTGAGCTGGGGGCGCAGCAGCAACGTCTTCCTGCGCAACGGCGCCCGTCTCTACCTCGATGTCGGCAGCCACCCCGAGTACGCCACGCCGGAGTGCGACGACATCGTCGAGCTGGTCACCCACGACAAGGCGGGGGAGCGGGTGCTCGAGGGGCTGCTCCTCGACGCCGAGCAGCGCCTGCACGACGAGGGCATCTCCGGCGAGATCTACCTGTTCAAGAACAACACCGACTCCGCCGGCAACTCCTACGGCTGCCACGAGAACTACCTCGTCGGCCGCGCCGGCGAGTTCAGCCGGCTGGCCGACGTACTCATCCCGTTCCTGGTGACCCGCCAGATCATCGTCGGCGCCGGCAAGGTCACCCAGAGCCCCCGCGGCGCCAGCTACAGCGTCAGTCAGCGCGCCGAGCACATCTGGGAGGGCGTGAGCAGCGCGACCACCCGGAGCCGGCCGATCATCAACACCCGCGACGAGCCGCACGCCGACGCCGAGAAGTACCGACGTCTCCACGTGATCGTCGGCGACTCCAACATGAGCGAAACCACCACCATGCTCAAGGTGGCCAGCTGCGACCTGGTGCTGCGGATGATCGAAGAGGGCGTGGTGATGCGCGACCTCACCATGGAGAACCCGATCCGCGCCATCCGCGAGATCTCCCACGACGTCACGGGGCGGCGCAAGGTGCGCCTGGCCAACGGCCGCGAAGCCAGCGCCCTCGAGATCCAGGGCGAGTACCTCGGCAAGGCCCGCGACTTCGTCGACCGGCGCGGCATCAGCACGCCCACGATCGAGATGGCACTCGACCTGTGGGAGCGCGGGCTGAAGGCCGTCGAGTCCGACGACCTCGGGCTGGTCGACCGCGAGATCGACTGGGTCATCAAGTGGAAGCTCATCGACCGTTACCGCGCCAAGCACGGACTCCCTCTTGGCCATGCACGGATCGCCCAGCTCGACCTCGCCTACCACGACATCCACCGCGGCCGGGGCCTCTACTACCTGCTCGAGAAGCGCGGCGCGGTCGCCCGGGTCACCACCGACCTCAAGGTCTTCGAGGCCAAGACGGTGCCGCCGCAGACGACACGCGCCCGGCTGCGGGGCGAGTTCATCCGCCGCGCCCAGGAGCGCCGTCGCGACTTCACGGTCGACTGGGTGCACCTCAAGCTCAACGACCAGGCCCAGCGCACGGTCCTGTGCAAGGACCCGTTCCGCGCGTACGACGAGCGGGTGCAGAGGCTGATCGACGGCATGTGACCCGGCCTCACGTACCCCTCAGGTCCGACTTGTAAGGTGACCGCGCCACATCTGGTCCCGTATCGAAGGTGAATCCCGTGCTCCGACGTTCCCGTCGTCCCGCCGTCATCCTGGCCTGCGCGCTCGCGCTCGCCTCGCTCAGTGCCTGCGGCGACGACGTCGTCACGGCAGGCAGCGGCGGTGACACCAAGGAAGGCTTCGACGCCTTCAGCCTGTCCGGCGAGATCGGCACCCCGCCCACGATCGACTGGAAGGGCAAGATGGAGGCCGGCGACATCGAGGCCAAGACCATCATCGAGGGCGACGGACCCGAGCTCGCCGACGGTGACTCGGTCATCGTGAACTTCACGGTCGGCAACGGGTTCAGCGAAGAGCAGACTTTCACGACCTACGACGAGAAGCCCAGCGGCCAGTTCATCACCGTCGACGCCCAGCTCACGGGGCTGTTCAAGGAGGCCCTGACCGGCCAGACGGTCGGCTCACGGGTGGCCGTGGTCGCCAGCGCGGAGAAGGCCTTCGGCGAGATCGGCAACCCCGACCTCGGCATCGGCAACCAGGACCCGGTCCTGGTGGTGGTCGACCTGGTGAGCGGCGTACTCGACAAGCCCGCGGGCACCCAGTCCGATGCGCCGGCCTGGGCACCCCATCTCGTCTTCGAGAAGGGACAGCCCACCGGGTTCGACTTCGCCGGTGCGCCGGAGCCCACAGCCGGTTTGCAGAAGGCCACCCTGATCAAGGGTGACGGGCCGAAGGTGACGAGCGGCCAGAGCATCGTGGTCGACTATCTCGGCGAGGTCTACGACGGCGACAAGCCGTTCGACGAGAGCTACACCAAGGACCCGTTCACCACCGGCATCGGCATCGGCGCCGTGGTCAAGGGCTGGGACGACGGCCTTGTCGGTCAGACCGTGGGCAGCAGGGTGATCCTCGCGATCCCGCCCAAGCTGGGCTACGGCGAAGCGGGCAACGAGGACGCCGGCATCGCCGGCACCGACACCCTGTACTTCGTGGTCGACATCCTCGGTGCGGGCTGACCCGCCGCGAGGCGCTGACTGACAGGATCGACAGCATGTCGACGGAGAAGAGCGAGCGCCTGCTCAATCTGCTCATCATGCTGCTCGTGCAACGCCACTACGTCGCCAAGGACCGGATCCGCCGCATCGTCTACGGCGACTCCTCCGCCGACGCCTTCGAGAAGATGTTCGAGCGCGACAAGGAGGAGCTGCGCAGCCTCGGCGTGCCGGTCGAGCTCGGCCAGATGGACGCCTACTTCGGTGACGAGCCCGGCTACCGCATCCGACCCGACGAGTTCGCGCTCCCTGCCATCGATCTCGAGCCCGACGAGGCGGCAGTGGTCGGCCTGGCCACCAAGGTCTGGGAGCACGCCACCTTGGCGAAGGCGACCACGGAGGCCGTCCGCAAGCTGACCGCCGCTGGCGTCGACATCGACGTCACCGCCCTGGAGATCGCGCAACCGAGGCTGGCCGCCGACGAGCCGTCGTTCGACGTGTTCTGGGAGGCCGTCTGCGAGCGCACGCCGCTCGAGTTCGACTACCAGCGCTCCGGCACCGCCAAGGTCACCACCCGTCACCTCCAGCCCTGGGGGGTCACCCGCTACTCCGGGCGCTGGTACGCCGTCGGCTTCGACACCGACCGGCAGGCGGAGCGCGTGTTCCGGCTCTCCCGGGTGCAGGGAGCGGCCCGCAAGGCCGGCGCTCCGGGCTCCTACGAGATTCCCGCGGACACCGACATCAAAGAGGTCTCTCGAAGGCTGGCGCCGGCCCCGAGCTCCGGCCGCGCCGTCCTGCTGGCACGCAGCGGGAGTGCGTGGCCGCTGCGGCGGTCCGCCGACAGTGTCGAGGACGACGTCGCGGGACCTGACCGGCGCACGCCGTGGGACCGCCTGGTGCTGACCCGGGGCGCGGTCGGCCTCGCCGAGGACATTCTCGGGTTCGGCGCGGACGTCTACGTCGAGGAGCCGGCGGCGTTGCGCGACGAGGTCGTCAGCCGACTCCGGGAGGCGGTGTCGTGAACGGCGGTCAGGGCGCCAAGGACCAGGTCGCCCGCCTGCTCACTCTCGTGCCGATGCTCCACGTCCACGGGCAGATGCGTCTCGGTGACGCCGCCCGGGCGCTCGGCGTGAGTCCGGCGCAGCTGCTCACCGACCTCAAGGTGCTGTTCCTGGTGGGACTGCCCGGCGGCTACCCGGACGACCTGATCGACGTCGACCTCGACCCGCTCGAGGGACCCGAGGGACCGATCGACGACGGCATGATCAGCGTCTCCAACGCCGACTACCTGGCCCGACCGCTGCGCCTGAACCCCACCGAGGCCTCGGCCGTGATCGTGGCGATGCGCGCCATGCGCAACGGTGCGGGCGAGGAGACCCGGCCGATCGTGGACCGCGCGCTCGCGAAGCTCGAGGCGGCTGCCGCGGCCGGCCCGGCGCCGTCCACGCTCGACCCGGGCCCCGACGGTGTCGACCCCGACGCCATCGCCCTCGAGGAGCGGCTGCGCCAGGCCTCCGCGGAGCAGCGGCAGGTGCGGCTGACCTACTACGTCCCGGCGCGCGACGAGCAGTCCGAGCGCGTGGTCGACCCGCGTGGAGTGGTGGATTCCGGCGGGCTGACCTACCTCGACGCCTGGTGCCACAGCGCCGAGGCTCCGCGGCTGTTCCGGCTCGACCGGATCGCGGCGGCCGAAGTGCTCGACACTCCGATCTCCACCCCGGCAGTGGCACCTCGCGACCTGGCGGACGGGATCTTCGCCCGGTCCGAGGACACCGTGCTGGTCACCCTCCTGCTGTCGCCGTCGGCCCGCTGGGTTGTCGAGTACTACCCGGTGGAGGCCGTCCGGCAGAAACGCGGGGGAGCGGTGGAGGTCGATCTCCAGGTCGCCGACCAGCGCTGGCTGGGCCGCCTGCTGCTGCGGCTGGCGCCGCACGCGAAGGTGCTCAAGCCGGAGGAGTACGCCACGAAGTTCACAGCAGCTGCACAGGCGGCATTGGACCTGTACTCGTGACCCCGGCGTACCATGAACCCACACCCGACCGAACTGTGAGGACACCATGACCAACCCCATGCTGGGGATGCCGCAAGGCGCCGAATGGCTGATCATCCTGGCCGTCGTGATCCTGATCTTCGGCGCGGCCAAGCTTCCGGAGCTGGCGCGCGGCACCGGTCAGGCGCTCCGGATCTTCAAGGCGGAGACCAAGGGTCTGCGCGACGACGACACGGACGAGACGCCCCCTCCCGCCGCGGCGGCCCCCACCGAGCTGCCCCCGCCGTCCCCCACCACGGCGGAGACTCCCACCCAGGACCGCCAGCCCGACACCCACAACGGCTGACTGCGGCGCACTCCTCACCACCACATCACGGCTGAACTGTGTCCCTTTCCGGCGTCGTCCAGCTTTTCGTGGGCAAACCCGTCCATCCCGTCGGCTCCGACGGGCGGATGGCGCTTTCCGACCACCTGAGGGAGCTGCGGGCGCGGCTCCTGAAGTCCGCGCTGATCATCATCGTCGGCCTCGCGGTCTCGCTGGCCTTCTACGACCAGCTCCTGTCCCTGGTCTACGACCCCTACCGTCAGGCCCAGGACGCTCTGGGCGAGGACGTCACCCAGGCCACCACGAGTGGCGCGGGCGGCGGCCTGCTGCTCTACCTGAAGCTCTGCGGGTTGTCCGGCGTGGTCGGCACCAGTCCGCTGTGGCTCTACCAGATCTGGGCGTTCATCATGCCGGGGCTGCATGCCCGCGAGCGCAAGTGGTCGCGGATCTTCGCGGCCATCGCGGGGCCGCTGTTCCTGGCCGGCATCGCGCTCGGTTACGTGACGCTGCCCAAGGGACTCGAGATCCTGATCGGCTTCAACCCCGAGGGTGTCACCAACCTGGTCGACTTCAACGAGTACCTCTCGTTCTTCGGGCGCACCATGCTGGTCTTCGGGATCGCCTTCGAGATCCCGCTGTTCGTGGTCCTGCTGAACCTCGCCGGGGTGCTTCCCGGCAAGGCACTGGGCGCCTACCGGCCCTGGATCATCGTCGGCACCTTCATCTTCGCGGCGATCGCCACCCCGTCGGCGGACCCGTTCACGATGACGTTCATGGCCGTCCCGATGGTCGTGCTCTTCCTGATCTCGGAGCAGATCGCCCGCTTCAACGACCGTCGGCGCGCCTCGAAGAGGAAGAACGCCGGCCTATCGCCCGACGAGACCTCGCCCCTGTGACCGCCCGATGAGGCGGGAACCCAAGGACGTCGACCCGTTCGACCTGCCCGAGTGGCTCGGATCGGGCGACGTCACCTGGTCGGCGGAGTCGGGGCTGCACGCCGGCCACCAGGTGTCCGGATCGTTGAGCAACGGCGTCGCCGACCCGATCGCCTGCGACCTGCTCGCCGTCGACGAGGCCTACCCGTCTCCCGTCGCCGACGACGAGACCCGGCTGGCCACCCACCTGGCCTGGCGGCACGGCCAGATCCGCCTGGCGACATACGACGGAAGACTCACGCTCCTCCTGCCCGGCACCGCCTTCACGGCAGACCTGGTCCTCGACGCGCTCGCCCGCCTCGCCAAGGCCGTCGGCGCCCGCCCCGAGTCCTACGCGGCCCACCTCCGCATCGGCGGCTGATCGAGTCGGCGCAAACTCCGCCCTGAGAACGGCCGAGTCGGCGCTAACGCCGCGACTTTGCGCCGACTCGGCGGGGATGCCCCCGGACAACTACTCGCACGTCACGACTAGGCTCGATTCGTGCCAGTCCCGCCGCGCGATATCGCGCTCCTCACCAACCCCACGGCGGGGAAGGGCAAGGGGGCTCGGGCTGCTGTGGCGGCGCTCGTGCGGCTGCGGAGCGCAGGGCTGACGGTGCGCTCACTTGTCGGCCGCGGGGCCGATGAGAGCCTCGACCTGGCGCACCAGGCGGTGGCTGACGGGGTCGATGCCTTGGTGATCTGCGGCGGCGACGGCATGGTCAACCTGGGGATTCAGGCGGTGGCGACCACGGCGACTCCGCTGGGCATCATTCCGGCCGGGACCGGCAACGACATCGCCCGCTACTTCGGCCTGCCACGCAAGGACCCGGTAGCCGCCGCCCAAAGGGTGGTCGACGGCACACCGCGGACCATCGACCTCGTGCGCGTCGGGCACAAGTACTTCGCAACCGTCCTGGCGGCGGGCTTCGACGCGGTCGTGAACGAGCGCGCCAACAAGATGACCTGGCCGAAGGGGCAGATGCGCTACAACGTGGCGACCCTGGCAGAGCTGCGGACGTTCGAGCCGTTGCCCTACACGCTCGAGCTCGACGGTCGATCGATGACGTTCTCGGCGATGCTGGTCGCGATCGGCAACGGTCCCTCGTTCGGAGGCGGCCTGAGGATCGCGGAAGGGGCGAAGCTGGACGACGGACTCCTGGACGTGGTGATCATCAAGCCGATGGGCAAGCTCGAGCTGGTGCGGACCTACCCCAAGCTGTTCAAGGGTACGCACACCACGCATCCGCAGTACGAGCACCACCTCGCGCGCACGGTCACGGTGGCCGCACCCGGCATCGTCGCCTACGCCGACGGCGAGCGGTTCGGGCCGCTTCCGCTGACCATGGAGTGCGTTCCCGGAGCGCTGAGCGTCCTGTCATGACCGAGAGCCCCAGCCCCGCCGAGCGGTACGCCGGCTTCCAGAAGGATCGCCGTCACCCGGTGCTCCGGGACTTCGCCTCGCACTACGACTTCCCGCTGGACGACTTCCAGGTGCGCGCGTGCCGGGAGATCGAGGACGGCCACGGGGTACTGATGGCCGCGCCGACCGGTTCCGGCAAGACCGTCGTCGGTGAGTTCGCCGTCCACCTGGCGCTGGCCGGCGGACGCAAGTGCTTCTACACGACGCCCATCAAGGCACTCTCGAACCAGAAGTACCACGACCTCGTCACTCGCTACGGCCCCGACCAGGTCGGTCTGCTCACGGGCGACAACACGGTCAACGGCGAGGCACCGATCGTGGTGATGACCACCGAGGTCCTGCGCAACATGCTGTACGCCGGCTCCCGGACCCTCCTCGGGCTCGGGTTCGTGGTGATGGACGAGGTGCACTACCTCGCCGACCGGGCCCGCGGCGCGGTCTGGGAGGAGGTGATCATCCACCTTCCGGAGTCGGTCACCCTCGTCTCCCTGTCGGCCACGGTCTCCAACGCCGAGGAGTTCGGCGAGTGGCTGGCCACGGTGCGGGGCGAGACCACGACGATCGTGGAGGAGAAGCGGCCCGTGCCGCTCTACCAGCACGTGATGGTCGGCCGCCGCCTTCTCGATCTCTTCGCCTCCTCGGACGTCGACGCGGCTGCGGGGTTCGTCAAGGAGGGCGCGCCCGTCAACGACGAGCTGATGCGGATCGCTCGCGACGACTGGGCCGCCACTCGGATGAAGGACCGGCGCACCCCGCGTGGCAAGCCCGGCCGCAGCCCGGGACGGCCTGTGGGCAACGGTCGCCGAGTCTGGATCCCGAGTCGCCCGGACGTGATCGACCGGCTCGACCGCGAGGGCCTGTTGCCCGCGATCGTGTTCATCTTCAGCCGGATCGGCTGCGACGCGGCGGTCACGCAGTGCCTCAACGCCGGTGTCCGCCTGACCACGCCGGAGGAGCGCGACCTCGTCTACGAGCTGGTGGAGGAGAGCTGCCACGAACTGCCCGACGAGGACCGGCAGGTGCTCGGCTACCACGACTTCCTCGACGGATTGACCCGGGGAGTGGCCGCGCACCACGCCGGAATGCTGCCCGCCTTCAAGCAGGTCGTCGAGGAGCTCTACGTCCACGGTCTCTGCAAGGTGGTGTTCGCCACCGAGACGCTGGCCCTCGGCATCAACATGCCCGCTCGCACCGTCGTCATCGAGAAGCTGTCGAAGTGGAACGGCGAGACGCACGCCGACATCACGCCGGGGGAGTACACCCAGCTCACCGGGCGCGCCGGTCGGCGAGGTCTCGACGTCGAGGGACACGGGGTGGTGCTCTGGCAGCCCGGCATGAACCCGCGCGAGGTGGCCGGACTCGCCTCCACGCGGACGTATCCGCTGCGCTCGTCGTTCCAGCCGTCGTACAACATGGCAGTCAACCTGGTGCACCAGTTCGGCCGGGAGACGTCACGGGAGCTGCTCGAGCAGTCGTTCGCACAGTTCCAGGCCGACAAGGCCGTCGTGGGGCTGGCGAGGCAGCTGCACAAGGCCGAGGAGGCGCTCGCGGGCTACGTCGAGGCCGCCACCTGCGATCTCGGCGATTTCATGGAGTACGCCGGCCTGCGCCATCGCATCAACGACGTCGAGAAGGGTGCCAGCCGGTCCCGCCGGGCGGACCGCCGCGAAGAGGCGATCGCATCGCTGGGCCGGCTCAAGCCGGGCGACGTGATCCAGGTGCCCGCAGGGAAGTTCGCCGGCTACGCGGTCGTGGTCGACCCCGGCTTCTCGCCCGAGGGACCGCGGCCCTACGTCGTGACCGCCGAGAGGCAGGCCCGCCGGCTCGCGATGATCGACTTCCCGACGCCGGTCGAACCGGTCACCAGGGTCAAGGTGCCGCGCAACTTCAACGGCCGCAACCCGCAGATGCGCCGCGACCTGGCGAGCTCGCTGCGCAACAAGACGCACAGCCTGGCCCCGCCACCGCCGGGAGCCCCTTCCCGCGCCCCTCGGGTGACGACACGCGCCGAGGAAGGCGAGATCGCCTCCCTGCGGGCCGAGCTGCGGGCCCACCCGTGCCATGACTGCCCCGATCGCGAGGACCACGCAAGGTGGGCCGAGCGCTGGTTCAAGCTGGACCGCGACACCGCAACGCTGCGGCGCCGGATCGAGCGGCGTACCAACACCGTGGCGCGGCAGTTCGACCGGGTCTGCGAGGTCCTGACCGCCCTGGAGTATCTGGATGGCGAGACGGTCACCGACCGCGGCCAGCACCTGATGCGGATCTACTCCGACATGGACCTGGTGGCCGCCGAGGCCCTCCGCCAAGGGCTGTGGGACGGCCTGTCGGCATCGGAGCTCGCGGCGGTGCTGTCCGTGCTCGTCTTCGAGGCCCGACGGCCGGACGACGCCTCCTCGCCGCGGGTGCCCGGTGGCCGGGTCAAGGAGGTCATCGGCGAGATGGTGCGTCTCTGGGGCGAGCTGGACCAGCTCGAGAAGGAGCACCACCTCGAGTTCCTGCGCCAGCCCGACCTCGGGTTCGCGTGGATCGCCTACCGCTGGGCCCAGGGCGACGACCTCGACGACGTGCTCGGGCACTCCGAGCTTGCCGCCGGCGACTTCGTGCGCTGGATGAAGCAGCTGCTCGACCTCACCGGCCAGGTCGCCGACGCCGCGGGCAACTCGCCCCTGCGGGGGACGGCCCGTGAGGCCGTGCGCCTGCTGCGACGCGGCGTGGTCGCCTACACCTCACTCGCCGACTAGCCGGACGGCTTCGGCCACAGGTGTTGGGCCGGAGACCAAATTCCACTGCTGGCCCACGGTCGAGTCCAGACCGACAACGGCTGCAACCACCGCGGCCACGTCGGCTCGGGGGATGTCTCCCCGCTGGACGTCGGGCCCAAGGGCGACCAGCCCGGTGGCCGGCTCGTCGGTCAGCCGGCCAGGGCGAATGATCGTCCAGGCCAGGTCGCTGCCCCGGAGCGCGACGTCGGCGTCGCGCTTGGCCTCGATGTAGGCGCGCCACACGTCGCCGGTGTCATCCGGGATCGGGTCGTCCACGCTGATGGCCGAGATCTGCACGAACCGCTGGATCCCTGCCTTCCGTGCGCCCTCGATCGACTTCAGCGAACCCTCCAGGTCGACCGTGCGCTTGCGCTCGATGTTGCCGTCCGGCCCGCCACCAGCAGCGAAGACGACCGCATCGCAGCCCTCGAACGCCGCGGCGAACGCGTCGGCATCCTGCTGCTCGATGTCGAGCAAGCGCACTTCAGCCCCGCGCGACTCGAGCTCGTCGCGGTACTCCTCCTTGCGCACCAGCGCGACCGGCGTGTGCTCGCTGCGACGGAGCTCGACTAGGAGGTGGCGGGCTATCTGTCCGTGGCCCCCGACGATGGCAATCCGGCTCATGGCCCCCACCGTACGAGTGCGGTGGTCAGGAGCCCGAAAGCGCCGTCACGAGCCGGGCGGCCGGACTCTCCAGGTTCCACTGCTCCGCGAGGGCTACGACCTTCTCGGGGTCGCGCGGATGGGCTGGCAGCGCGATGTTGGCGCGGTCGAGGGCGATGTCGCGGGCGACTGCCACCACGGTCGGGGCCACGTCGAGGTAGTCGGCTGCCGCCTTGATCTTGCCGCGCGGCCCCGGTCCCAGGTCGGCGTCGGGATCGTTGGCTGCGGCGATGATGCCGGCCATGTCTCCGAAGCGGTTGAGCAGGGTGGCTGCGGTCTTCTCGCCAATGCCCGGCACTCCGGGCAGCCCGTCGGACGCGTCGCCTCGCAGCGTCGCGAAGTCGGCGTACTGGCGGGCGTCGATGTCGTACTTGGCGCGCACCCAGGCGTTGCCGACCCGCTCGTGCCGCCCCACGCCGCGAGCGATGTAGAGCACGCGTACGTCGGCCTCGTCGTCGACGAGCTGGAAGAGGTCGCGGTCTCCGGTGACGATGTCCACCGGTTGGCCGGCGCCCGTGGCCAAGGTGCCGATGACGTCGTCGGCCTCGTAGCCGTCGGCGCCGATGACGCAGATGCCGAACGCGTCGAGGACGTCGAGGATGATCGGGATCTGCGCCTCGAGCGGGTCGGGCACCTCCTCCACGTCGGGTGCCGACTGGCGCTCCTCGACCACCCGGTGCCCCTTGTACGACGGGAGCAGGTCGACCCGCCACTGCGGACGCCAGTCGTTGTCCCAGCAGCACACCAGGTCGGTGGGGCGGTACTCGTCGACGAGCCGACTGATGAAGTCCATGAGGCCGCGCACGGCGTTCACGTTGGTGCCGTCGGGCGCCCCGATCTCGGGGACCCCGAAAAAGGCCCGGAAGTACATCGAGGCGGTATCAAGAAGCATCAAGCGGCCGGTCTGCTCGCTGGTCACGCGGGCATCCTGCCATGCGGTCCTACTAGTCTGTCGGCGTGACTCAGCCCGATCTGGAGGCCACCGACCGGAAGATCCTTCAGCTTCTCGGCCGGGACGGCCGGATGTCCTTCACCGACCTCGGCAAGGCCACCGGCCTGTCGACATCGGCGGTACACCAGCGGGTCAAGCGGCTCGAGCAGCGCGGCCTGATCCTCGGCTACGGCGCCACGGTCAACCACGACGAGATCGGGCTGCCGCTCACGGCGTTCATCTCGATCACTCCGATCGACCCGTCACAGCCGGACGACTATCCCGAGCTGGTCCGCGACATCACCGAGATCGAGTCCTGCTGGTCGGTCGCGGGCGACGAGTCCTACATCCTCAAGATCCGCGTGCCCACGCCATCCGACCTCGAGAACCTCCTGGCCCGGATCCGCGCGGCCGCCAACGTCTCCACCCGCACCACGATCGTGCTCTCCACGCCGTACGAGAACCGTCCCGTCACCTGATCCCGGTCCCAAAGACACGGCCCGTCACCGTGGGGTGACGGGCCGGCCCATGAGGATGGAACCAGCTGCTGGCTAGCCGATCACGCTCACGTAGAAGGCGTGGTTCTCGGGTCCGGTGCTGGCCTGGGTCTCGGTGAGCACCCAGATGTGGCTGGTGTTGTTGGTGCCCGCCACACCACAGGTCCCGCCGTAGGGCAGCCCCCCGCAGATGGTCGCGACGATCCCACCCTTGAAGCCACCGTCCGCGTCCGTGTACGCGTTGGTCGCCGAGATCGCGGAGCCTGCGACGCTGGATCCCATATTGAGGTACGTACCGCCGCCCGATGTACCCGCGATCGTGATGCCGCCGGACTGAGCCAGGATGGCCGTGTGGGTGTCGTTGACGAGCGCCCAACGAACAGTCGGGATGGCCGAGGGCGGTGGGATGGTCCCGGGCGCGAGGTCAGCCGCGGTCAGGCTGCCGTTGGCGACGTCCGAGCCGGACACGCTGCCGTTCACGATGTCCGCACCCCTGAGGCTGCTGTCCTTGACGTCCGCCCCCGTGAGCGTGTTGTTCTTGACGTCGATGCTTCTGATCGTGCTGTTCTGGATCCTGGCACTGGTCACCAGTCCGGCCGCCTCGACCACGACCGGGTTGGTCGCCAAGAGGAAGGCGGCGATGACGGCGCCGACTATCAAGGTGAGTTTGGAACGCATGATCTCTCCTGATCCGCGCCCGATCCCTCGCCGGACGCTGTTCCTTGCAGTCTCGACCTGTCACCCACCCACGGCAAGGGTTCGCTCTCAGTAGGCCTGCAGGGCGGCGGTCCGGCGGGACGCCTCGGCGACCTCTGCTGCCTTGAGCGCCGACTCGTCGAGACGTCCGTGCTCGGTCCACCAACGCTGTCCCTCGGCGGGAAGAGTGTGGATCGGGTCGTAGTACTCGTAGGTGCGATCCAGGGCGTCGGCCTGGTCGGCCTCGATCGAGGTGCGGTAGTTCTTGGTCCAGTAGGAGATGCCACGCACGTCGTCGTACGACGAGAGCTGGTGCACCCAGCGCTTGCCGACGAACGGCACGTCGCACACGATCCGCGGGGTCGCGAAGCCGGGCAGGTAGCCCATGATGTGGTGCTGCAGGCGCTGCGCGTCGGCGACGGAGACCCGCCAGTGTTCCGAGAACGGGATCATGTCGCACATGTAGAAGTAGTAGGGCATGATCTGCGCGCCGTCGAGCAGCCGGAAGCACAGGTCGAGCAGGGCATGCGGGTCGGCGTTGACACCGTTGAGCAGCACTCCCTGGTTGCGCACGTCGCGCAGACCGGCGTCCAGCATCGCCCGGGTGGCTTCCGCCACGATCGGGGTGATCGAGTTCGCGTGGTTGGCGTGGGTGTGCATCGCGATCGAGACGCCGCGGGACCGCGCAACGCCGGCCACCCGGGTCATGCCCTCGCGGACGTCGTCCTGCAACCAGTGTTGGGGCAGGCCGATCAGGGCCTTGGTGGCGAGCCGGATGTCGCGGACGTTGTCGATCTCGAGCAGGGAGGAAAGGAACGCCTCGAGCCGGGGCCACGGCATGTTCGCCACGTCGCCGCCGGAGACCACGACATCACGCACCGACGGGGTGCGCCGCAGGTAGTCGAGCATGTCGCCGAGCCGGTCGTTGGGCTTGCCGGCGAACTTCAGCTTCTCGATGACAGGGGTGGAGTTGCCGACCAGGTCCATCCGCGTGCAGTGGCCGCAGTACTGCGGGCAGGTGGGCAGCAGCTCGGCGAGGACCTTGGTGGGGTAGCGGTGGGTGAGGCCCTCGGCTACCCACATGTCGTGCTCGTGGAGCGAGTCGCGGGTCGCGTGCGGGTGCGACGGCCAGTCGGTGCGACGGTCCGAGAAGACCGGCAGCATGTAGTGCCGGATCGGGTCGGCGTAGAACTCGTCGGTCAGCGACCCGGCACCGCGGGGAGTGGCGTGCGGCAGCATCGTGTTCATCATCTGCGGCGGCACCAGCATCGACATGGTGGCGCGCTCCGACTGGTCGCGCTCGAGGTCGGCGTAGAAGCAGTCGTCGACGAGGTCGCCGAGCAGCTCGCGCAGCTGCTTGACGTTCTTCACGCAGTGGGCTCGCTGCCACTGCACGGAGGCCCAGTTGTCGGCGGTCACGTCGACCCAGCCCGGGAAGCGGGTCCAGTCCGGCTCGACGAGCTCGACCCGTTGGTAGGGGTAGGGCTGGCCGGTCTCCAGGCCGATGGAGGTCTCGATGCTCATGTCGCTCCCGTTGCTGGTGAGGGCGGTTGGGTCGGGCGGCGCGTCGGTTGTGTGGCCCGCTGCGCAGATGCAAGACTACGTGGAGAATATCTCGTGTGCACATTGCCGCGCAGAAGTATTTCCTGTCAATGTTCCCAACCAACGGAGGACAACCCGTCATGGTGGCCCGCGAAAGCGATCCGACCGGCCTGCACCGAGTCCTGGACGACACCGTCGTGCTGCCGCAGGCGGCGGCCCGGCTCGACACTCGTAGCGAGCTGTGGCCCGACGAGGTGCGGATCCGCGTGGAGCGGCTCAACCTGGATGCCGCGTCGTTCCGCCAGCTCGAGCGCAAGCACGCCGGCGACGGCGAGCTGGTGCGCGCCGAGGTGCTCGACATCGTGGCCACCCGCGGGAAGATGCAGAACCCCGAGACCGGTTCGGGGGGCATGCTCGTCGGCACCGTGGAGGAGGTAGGCCCGGAGTCGCCGCTCGGCCTGGCAGTGGGGGACCGCGTCACCACCCTCGTGTCGCTCACGCTGACGCCGCTGGTGATCGAGGACGGGCTCGCCCGGTGGGACGGCCTCGGTGAGCAGGTGCCCTGCGACGGCTACGCCGTGCTGTTCGGCCGCTCGATCGCCGCCGTGATCCCGGACGACCTGCCCGCCGAGCTCAGCCTGTCGGTCATGGACGTCTGCGGAGCTCCGGCCCTGACCCACCGCGTCGTCACGAGCTACGAGCAGGCCGTGGTCGCCGTCATCGGCGCTGCCGGAAAGTCCGGATCGCTCAGCCTGGCTGCGGCCCGCAACGCGGGAGCCCAGAAGACGATCGGGGTCGTCCCGCACGAACGGGAGGCAGAGGCGCTCCGAGACGCCGGCCTCGCCGACGAGGTCGTGGTCGCCGACGCCCGCAATCCGGTCGAGCTGCGCGACGCCGTCACCAAGGCCGGGGGACCGGCCGACATCACGGTGGTCTGCGTCGACGTGCCCGGTTGCGAGGGCGGAGCCATCCTGGCCACCGCCGACCGCGGCACGGTCGTCTTCTTCTCGATGGCCACGTCGTTCGCCGCGGCCGCGCTGGGTGCGGAGGGACTCGCCGCCGACGTCACGATGGTCGTCGGCAATGGTTACGTGCCCGGCCATGCGGCGTACGCGATGGAGCTGCTGCGCTCCAACGATGGCGTCCGCCGGCTCTTCGAGAGCAGGCTGGAGTCGTGAGGTCGACCCTTCGAGGCTCGCAAGCTCGCACCTCAGGGACCGGAAAACTCAGTCTGGATCCAGCCACCGTCCGGCATGCACGCAGCCTGGCCCGCAAGGCGGGACGTCCGATCGTGACCATGGCCAAGCGACACACCACCGTGTCGGTCGAGCGCGCGACGCTGCGCCTGGCCGGGCTCCAGGGTGCAGACGCCGACGGCCAGCCGTGGGTCAACCGGCTGCTCGACGTGGTCCGGGCCGACGTCGGGCTCGAGCACGGCGTCGCGCTGCCGGTCTGGGACGCGCTCGCGCGCGGTGAGGCCGAGGACCTGACCATGCTCGCCCAGAAGGCCGGAGCGGGCTCGGTCAGCTTCCGGGTTCCGGAGGGACGCGACGCCCAGCGGGCCAGGGCCGCCAGCCGGAGGCAGGTCGGTGCCGGCATCAAGCGGATCGACGCGCGGCGGGTAGAGCGCGACCGCATGGTGAAGCGGCACGGCGACGCGCCGCGTCAGCCATGGATCTACCTGATCGTGGCCACGGGCGACATCTACGAGGACATGCCCCAGGCCCAGCAGGCTGCCCGCGAAGGCGCCGACGTCATCGCCGTGATCAGGTCCACCGGGCAGAGCCTGCTCGACTACGTACCCGAGGGCCCGACCCGCGAGGGGTTCGCCGGCACCTACGCCACCCAGGAGAACTTCCGCCTGATGCGGGCTGCTCTTGACGAGTCGAGCAAGGAGCTCGGTCGCTACGTGCGGCTGACCAACTACGCCTCAGGTCTCTGCATGCCGGAGATCGCGGCCCTGGCCGGCCTGGAGCGCCTCGACATGATGCTCAACGACTCGATGTACGGGATCCTCTTCCGCGACATCAACCCCGTGCGGACCTTCGTCGACCAGCGGTTCAGCCGACAGGTGCACGCCCGCGCCGGCATCATCATCAACACGGGCGAGGACAACTACCTCACCACCGCCGACGCGGTCGAGGCCGCACACACCGTGACCACCAGCCAGCTCCTCAACGAGTACTTCGCCAAGGAGGCCGGCCTCGAGGACTGGCAGCTCGGTCTGGGTCACGCCTTCGAGATCGACCCCGACCTTCCGGACTCCTTCCGGCTGGAGCTCGCCCACGCGATGCTCGCCCGCGAGCTGTTTCCCAAGGCGCCGCTGAAGTGGATGCCGCCGACGCGGCACATGACCGGCGACGTATTCCGCGGCTATCTGCTCGACGGGTTCTTCAACCTGGTCGGCGCGCTGACCGGCCAGGGCATCCTGCTGGTCGGGATGATGACCGAGGCCGTGGTCACGCCCTGGATCTCCGACCGCGACCTGGCCCTGCAGAACGTCCGCTACGTCCTGAACGCGGCGGGCAACCTCCATGAGGACTTCCGTCCCGAGCCACAGGGCTTCATCGCGCAACGCGCCCGTCAGGTGCTGGGGGAGTCGATCGAGCTGCTCGACCGGATCGTCGACGACACCCTGCTGGACGCGATCGGCGACGGCACGTTCGGCCTGATGAAGAGACCCGCGGATGCCGGTCGCGGGCTGGAGGGCGTCGCGAAGAAGTCGAGTCTCTACTACAACCCGGCCTCCGAGCTGCTGGAGGAGAAGTGACCGGCAACGACACCCAGATCATCCGCCCCTACGGCGACACCACCGGCGACGGCATGGTGCAGCTGAGCTTCACGCTGCCGATGCCGCACTCCAAGATTGCCGAGGGCGCGGCCGCACAGCTGGCGAACAAGATGGGTATGGACCCCGCCCTGGTCGTGCACGCCAAGCCGATGGGTCCCGGCTTCACGTTCTTCGTGGTCTACGGGCGGGTCCACCACCTGGTCGACCCCAGCAAGGTGGTCGTGGTCGAGCGCGACTACCCGCTGCTCACGCCCAAGGAGGCGAACGCCGCGATCAAGCGCTCGCTCCGCCGTCGGCTGACGGTCGTGGGCGCCTGCATCGGCACCGACGCGCACACGGTCGGCATCGACGCGATCCTCAACATCAAGGGCTTCGCGGGAGAGAAGGGCCTCGAGTACTACCGCGAGCTCAAGGTCGTGAACCTCGGTGCCCAGGTCTCGGTGCCCCACCTGGTCGAGCGCGCCCGGGCGGAGAAGGCGGACGCCGTGCTCGTGTCGCAGGTCGTCACCCAGCGCGACGCCCACCTGCTCAACACTCGAGAGATGTCGGCCGCGTTCCGGGAGTCCTACCCGTCCGACCGCCGCCCGGTGCTGATCGTCGGCGGCCCGCGCTTCGACGAGTCGATGGCGGGGGAGCTCGGCGTCGACCGCGTCTTCAGCAGGGGTACGACGCCGGGCGAGGTGGCGTCGTACCTAGTCCACCGTCTCGTCACCAGGAGCGCCGCATGAGCAGTGACAGCAGCGGGCCTGAGGTCGGCACCCGCGTCGCCCACCGTCGCTACGTGCCCTACTCGCACGCCCACTACGCCGGCAACCTCGTCGACGGCGCCTACAGCCTGGGGCTGTTCGGCGACGTCGCGACCGAGATGTGCATTCGCACCGATGGCGACGAAGGGCTGTTCGCGTCGTACTCGGACGTCCAGTTCCTGGCACCCGTCCGGGCCGGCGACGTGCTCGAGATCAGCTGCGAGCTGGTGCGGGTCGGCACCCGGTCGAGGGTGATGGAGTTCGCCGTCCACGTGGTCGCTCGGGGCGCGGCGACGGAGCAGAGCCCAGGCGCCGCAAGGCTTCTCGAGCAGCCGATCCTCGCGACCACCGCCACGGGCACCGTGGTCGTTCCTGGCTGAGGTGCGGCGCGCCGCCCACGACACGCCGCGCCGATTTGAGATTTTCCTGAACATTTGGCAAACGCAAGGCATCCCGCTGACCTGCGGGTTCGCCCGTCTGCGCAGGTCAGCGGGTGGTTGACATCAGTACCTCTTCAGCGGAACCCTGTCCCGTCGGCTCATGCAGGTCGTGGCCGGCGGACCGAGGTCCGATTGCTGGACTCGGAGGGTGTCGTGCGCCAGGCACCAGTCCGAGCTGGTTCGCGGAGGTCGGTCCGCTACCGCGAGAGCGACACGGAAGGATCTCGGCCTCCCTAGACAACGTCCCGGCCTCATCAGCCAGTTGTTTCCGGGGCGGCCGAAGGCGTCTGGGATCCTTCCGTCCTCCTGCAGCGCGGCCGGTAGGTTTTCATCGTGCTGCTGCGGACGGGGATCGCCTTCATCTCGGGACTCGTCCTGTCCTGCGCGTTCGAGCCGCTCGCCATCGCCTACGTGATGCCCGTTGCGCTCGCCGGGTTCGCGCTCACCACTCGAGGGCTGACGGCACGCCGGGCCTGGCTGCCCGGTCTCGCGTTCGGAGTCGGCTTCTACTTCGTCACCGGCTACTGGATGCGCGGCTCCATCGGTGCGGACGCCTGGATCGGCATGTGCACCGCCGAGGCGCTGTTCTACGGAGCTCTTGGCTCAGTCTCGGGCGTCGTGCATCGGCTCAGGTTCTGGCCGGTCTGGCTCGCCGCCGCCTGGACCACGATGGAGGTCATCCGTAGCGGGTGGCCGTTCAGCGGCATGCCGTTCGGGCGGATCGCCTTCGCAGTCATCGACACCCCCGTCGCGCAGGCGTTGCCCTACGTCGGCTCGACCGGCCTCAGCTTTCTCCTGGCCCTGATCGGGTTCCTGCTCGGGTGGGTCCTCGTCGAGCGTGACCGCGCCGACCGGCTGGTAGCCGCGGGCTCCCTCGTCGCCGTCGCGGCTGCCGTCTCCCTGCCCGCCTTGGCGTCCTTCTCCCTCACCGTGGAGCGGCAGGCGACCGTGGCGGTGGTGCAGGGCAACGTGCCCGGCCGGGGCAACGACGTCCTCTACGACAGCGATCTGCTCACCGACAACCATGTGCAGGCGACGATCGGGCTGGCCGACGATGTCCGAGCGGGGGTCGAACCCCAGCCTGACTTCGTGCTGTGGCCGGAGAACTCCACCGCGGTGGACCCGTTCCGTCCCGGTCCGGTGCACGGCGGACTGCAGGCCGCTGCGGAGGCGATCGGAGTGCCCGTCGTGGTCGGCGGGCTCGTCGACGGGGGTCCGGACCACGTGCTCAACCAGGGCATCGTCTGGGATCCGCTGACCGGCCCGGGGGAGCGGTACACGAAGTGGCATCCGGTCGTCTACGGCGAGTACATCCCGTTCCGCGGCTTCATGAAGGACATCGGCCTCGAGGACCACAGCCAGCTGTCGCGGATCCCGCGCGACATGCTCAGCGGCACGCGCAAGAGCCCACTCCCCGTGAACGGGATCGAGATCGCCGACGCCATCTGCTTCGACATCGCCTACGACGACGGCATCTACGCCCAGGTCGAGCGCGGGGCCGAGATGCTTGCCGTGCAGACCAGCAACGCCAGCTTCATCTTCACCGACCAGATCGACCAGCAGTTCGCCATCACCCGGCTGCGGGCGATCGAGACCGGACGTTGGCTGGCGGTCGCCTCCACGAACGGCATTTCCGCCGTGGTCCGCCCGGACGGCTCCCTGGCCGCCGAGGCGGAGCCGCAGACCACTTCGGTGCTGGTCGAGGAAGTGGACCTGATGTCGGGCGTCACACCCGCCGTGTGGCTCGGCGCATGGCCCGGCCGCCTGTTCACGCTCCTGACGTGTGTCGGCCTCGTGCTGGGCACGATCACGTATCGTAAAAACGGAAAATCATCGCGCGGTGTGGTGACTCCGGACGGCGTGGAGAGTCGTCCAGGGGAGAGGCAACCAGCATGAGCATCGACCACTTGGGACGGGTCATCGTCGTGATCCCGACCTACAACGAGGCGGAGAACCTCGCGTGGATCGTGGCGCGGGTCCGGGAAGCGCAGCCGGACATCGACGTGCTGGTGGTCGACGATGAGTCACCCGACGGGACCGGCCGGATCGCCGACTCGCTGGCCGAGGCCGACCCCCAGGTGCACGTGCTCCACCGGGCCGCGAAGGGCGGTCTGGGTGCGGCGTACCTCCACGGGTTCGGCTGGGCCCTCGACGAGGGCTACGACGTGATCGGGGAGATGGACGCCGACGGCTCGCACCAGCCTGAGCAGCTGCACCGCCTGCTGACCGCACTCGACCATGCGGACCTCGTGATCGGGTCGCGTTGGGTGCCTGGAGGGTCTGTGGTCAACTGGCCGCGCCGGCGTGAGCTGCTCTCGCGCGGCGGCAACCTCTACGTGCGTCTGCTGCTCGGCATCGCCGTGCGCGATGCGACCGCCGGCTACCGGCTGTTCCGCCGTCAGACACTGGAGAAGATCGACCTGGCCAAGGTTCGCTCCACCGGCTACGTCTTCCAGACCGACCTCGTAGCGCGCACGCTCAATGCCGGCCTGACCGTGCGCGAGGTGCCGATCGAGTTCGTCGAGCGAGTGCGCGGCGACTCGAAGATGAGCGGCTCCGTGGCGACCGAGTCGCTCAAGCGGATCACCGCGTGGGGCTTGCGGGAGCGCCGCGAGCAGCTGCGACGCGCGTGGCGAAGCCGGAGTGCCTGACCGTGGCTCGTCGGCGGAGGGGTCTGGGCTGGCTGCTGCTCATCGCGTTCGTGGTGGTGCCGATCGTCGAGATCTATGTGCTGATCCAGGTCGGCCAGGTGATCGGGCCGTGGTGGACGATCCTGCTCCTGATCGCCGACAGCATCCTCGGCAGCTGGCTGATCAAACGCGAGGGAGGGCGCGCCTGGCGGGCGCTGCGGGCGGCTCTCGACAGCGGACGGATGCCTGCGAAGGAGCTGGCCGACGGCGCGCTGATCCTGGTCGGCGGCACGCTCATGCTCAGCCCGGGATTCGTCACCGATGCCTTCGGCATCCTGCTCATCCTGCCGTTCACCAGGCCGGTGTTCCGTCGGCTGCTGGCCACGGTGGTGACCAGGAAGCTGCTCGTGGTGGGCACGGGCGCGGCGGCGGGATTCGCCGGCCCTGGAAATGCACGACGCCCCGAACCCGGACCCGAAGGTCCGGTCGTCCAGGGCGAGGTGATCGACGAGGATCGCTGAGACGGCCCTAGGGCACGTCTCAGGCGCTCGCCTTCCGCTTCTTGGCGTTCGCGCGGTGCAGGTGTGCGGGACCGATCTCTCCGCCACGCAACAGCTCGAGGCGCTCCTTGAGGATGTCCTCGAGCTCCTTCTCCGAACGCCGCTCGAGCAGC
Source organism: uncultured Actinomycetota bacterium (assembly GCA_963753565.1). Taxonomy (GTDB): domain Bacteria; phylum Actinomycetota; class Actinomycetes; order Propionibacteriales; family Nocardioidaceae; genus Nocardioides. The sequence continues at coordinate 225,022 of CAVWCT010000010.1, read as the reverse complement.
ATGTCCCAGTGGGTGCGGACCGGCTTCTCGGCCTTCACCTCACGCTCGATACCGGCCGTGCTCTCGGCCTCGGCGCCGCAGCGCGGGCACTCCCACACCGCCGGGATGTCGGCCTCGACCGACATCGTGATCTCGAAGCCATGGCCCTGCGGGCAGCGATAGCCGACCTGCTGACGAGCCGCGAACTCAATACCGCGCTCGTCCTCGAAACTCTGGCCTCCGAGTCGTGCGCCACGCAATGTGCGCTCCGCCATGAGGCACCTCCCAACTTTGTATCCTACCGAGTGTGTGACGGTAGTGCCGCCTCTTCGTGGTGCCACGCTGTAGCGGGCACCACCTAATCGACGTCCCTCCATCTATCTCCTCAACGTTACTCGGCTGCACAAGATTCCGATTAATCGCCGACATTCCCGTGGTATGCGCCCGGTCCGGGCGTCGATCGTGCGAAACCTTGCGCCTCAGGCCGAGGGTCGCGGGACAGCGTTGCCGGCGTCCCTGATGCCCCGTTCGGTGTCGACCCGGGCCAGCAGGAGACCGCCGATCACGAAGAAGATGATCAACGCGAAGATCGCCGGCCGGTAGGAGTCGGTCAGGAGGTAGACCAGACCGAAGACCAGCGTGCCGAACCACGACGTCCCGCGGTCCATGGCGTGGTAGATGCTGAAGTACTCCGCCTCCTTGCCCGCCGGGATCAGCAGCGAGAAGTACGACCGGGCGAGCGCCTGGGTGCCGCCCAGGACGATACCGATCGCCACGCCCAGCAGCAGGAATGGAACCAGCTGTCCCTCCGGCAGGAACAGTGCGGCGGTGACGATCGCCATCCAGATCGCGAGGCCGGCGAGGATCACCTTCTTGGCGCCCCGCTTGCCCGCCGCTCGGCCGAACGCGATGGCGCCGCCGACTGCGACGAACTGGACCAACAGGTACGTCGCGAGCACGGTGCCGAGGCTGAAGTCGAGCTCGTCGGTGCCGTAGAGCGAGGCCTGCGAGATGACGGTCTGGATGCCGTCGTTGAAGAACAGGTAGGCGACCAGGAAGGTGAGCGCAACGGGGTAGTTGCGCATGTCCTTCAGCGTCGCCCAGAGCTGGCCGAAGCTGCGGGCGAACAGGCCGCCTTCGACCGCCTCCACATCCACCGGCGGCCGGTTCTTGATGCCTCGGAACGGGATGAACGTGAACGCCGCCCACCAGATCGCTGCCGAGAGCATGCTGATCCGGGCCGCCATGCCCTCGGTGAGGCCGAAGGTGTCGTGGGCGGTGACCAGACCGAAGTTCACCGCGAGGAGGAGGCCGCCACCGGCGTACCCCATCGCCCAGCCGCGGCTGGAGACGTGATCGCGCTCGAACTCGGCGGAGATCAGCGGCAGGATCGCGTCGTTGAAGACGGCAGACGCGGCGAAGCAGAGGTTCGCGACGAGGAACGCGACCACCCCGAGCTGCCAGTTGTCGCCGGTGACGAAGAACAGGACCGCAGCCGCCGCGGACCCGGCCCAGGCGAAGCCGGCCAGCAGATCCTTCTTGCGCGCCGTCCGGTCGGCAGCCGCGCCGAGCAGCGGGAGCAGCACCGCCGAGATGATGGTCGAGGCGGTGATGACGAACGGCGGCAGCGAGCCGGGCGAGATAGAGATGCCGATCACGGAGATGCGGTTGTCGACGGCGGCGTTCTCGGCGATGTCCTTGATGTAGGGGCCGAACAGGACGCCGGCGACGGTGGTGGCGAACGCGCTGTTGGCCCAGTCGTAGAAGTACCAGGCCCGCTGCTCCTTGGCCCGGTTCAGGGGGCCGAGGTCCGCGATACCGCTCATGTCCGTCTCCGACCACCAGTGCCTGGGTCCCTCCAGAGCCCCCGGGCGATGAGGACATCCTTCAGCAGATCGGTGCGATCGGTGAAGAGACCGTCGACTCCGAGGTCGAGCAGCTCGTTCATCTCGGCTGGGTCGTCGACGGTCCAGACGTGGACGTGCTTTCCGGCAGCATGGGCCCGCCGGACGAGACCGCGGCTCGTTACCAGCAGCCGCCCTTGGCGGTGCGGGAATCTGGAGAGCCGCGAAGTCGGGCGTCAGCAGATCCGCGAGAAAGGCGCTCGGAAGGAAGCGGAAGAGGATCACCTCGACCGTCGTGGCCGAGGTCGGCACGGGTTCGTGGACGAGTCGTCGGAACCGCTGCAGCCGGCGCCGGGAGAACGAGCCGACCAGCACCCGGCCCCACGCCTCGCGGGCGTTGACGAAGTCGGCCAGACTCGACACCGCGCCATCGGACTTGATGTCGATGTTGAAGCGGGTCTCGGGAAAGGCATCGAACAGCGCCGCCAGCGTCGGGATCTCGGCGCGGCCGCCGATGACGGCGGTCCGTACCTCCTCGTAGGTGAGGCGTGCGATCTCACCCCTGCGGTCGGTCACCCGGTCGAGCACCGAGTCGTGGAACGCCAGCAGTACGCCGTCGCGGGTCACGTGGACGTCGGTCTCGAGGTAGTCGTAGCCGAGCGCCACCGCGTGCTCGAACGCCGCCAGGGTGTTCTCCAGCCCCTCGATCTCCGGGTGGTAGGCGCCACCGCGGTGGGCGAACGCGAGCACAGAGGCCGGCGGCACCAGCACCTCGTCGAGGTAGGCGTAGCCGGTCCTGGGCGAGCTCACGGCAAGCAGTATCCACCGCCAACCGATCGGGAAAGTGTGACCTTCGGCGCGCATCCTCCGGTCCGCACCGACCGCGGGCTACCGTCGGGGCATGGAGACCTTGACCTGTCCTCGGTGCGGCGCGGAGATGGAGTCGCGGCGCCTGTCCAGCGCCGGCGGCGACGCGGAGGTCTTCCGCTGTCCCGACGGCCACGGTGTGTTCCTGTCCCGGGCGGACCTCGGAGCGCTCAGCGAGTCCGAGAGCGACTGGCACCGGCACACTGCGCAGCACACCGCCCCGATGCCCAAGATCACCGCCGACATGGTGGAGGCGCCGCCGAGCAGCTCGACCCCGGCCCGGGCGTGGGTCGAGACCCTGTTCCGATAGGTCTGGATACAGGTCTAGATGTCGCGGAACGTCTCGACGCTGGCGCCGAGCAGGTTCAGCCGGGCGGCGAGGTCCTCGTAGCCCCGGTGGATGACGTAGGTGCCGCGCAGCACCGACGTGCCCTTCGAGGCGAGCATCGCCAGGAGGAGTACGACGGCGGGGCGCAGAGCGGGCGGGCAGACCAGCTCGGCGGCCGACCAGTGGGTCGGTCCCTCGATCATCACCCGGTGCGGGTCGAGCAGCTTGACCTGCGCGCCGAGCTTGGTGAGGTCGGTGAGGTAGATGGCGCGGTTCTCGTAGACCCAGTCGTGCAGGAACGTCTGTCCCTCGGCGACGGCACCGATCACGGCGAAGAACGGCAGGTTGTCGATGTTGATGCCGGGGAACGGCATCGGGTGGATCTTGTCCAGCGGCGCCACCAGCTGTGACGGCTTGGTGTGCAGGTCGACCAGGCGCGTGTAGCCGTTGAGGGCGGGGTACTCCGCAGACCGGTCGTACTGCAGACCCATCTCCTCGAGCACGGCCAGCTCGATCTCGAGGAACTCGATGGGGACCCGCTTGATGGTGATCGAGGAGTTGGTGACGATCGCCGCGGCCAGCAGCGACATCGCCTCGATCGGGTCCTCACTGGGCGCATAGTCGACGTCGACGTCGATCTCGGCTTTTCCGGTGATGGTCAGGGTGGTGGTGCCGACGCCCTCGACCTCGACCCCGAGCCGCTTCAGGTAGAAGCACAGGTCCTGGACCATGTAGTTGGAGGAGGCGTTGCGGATCACTGTCGTGCCGGGGTGGAGTGCGGCCGCCATCAAGGCGTTCTCGGTGACGGTGTCTCCGCGCTCGGTGAGCACGATCGGCCGCGTCGGCTCGATGGCCCGGTTGACCTGCGCGTGGTAGCTGCCGTCGGTTGCCTTCACCTCGAGGCCGAACGGACGCAGGGCGGCCATGTGCGGCTCCACGGTGCGGGTGCCGAGGTTGCAGCCGCCGGCGTACGGCAGCTCGAAGGTGTCGGCCCGGTGCAGCAGCGGACCCAGGAACATGATCACCGAGCGAGTACGGCGGGCGGCTTCCTCGTCGACGGCGCCGAGCTCGAGCTCTTTCGGCGGAATGATCTCGAGGTCGTTGTCGTCGTTGAGCCACCTGGTCTGCACGCCGAGGCTGTTGAGCACCTCGAGGAGCCGGTTGACCTCTTCGATCCGGGCCACCTTGCGCAGCGTCGTCCGGCCGCGGTTGAGGAGCGTCGCGCAGAGGAGTCCGACCCCTGCGTTCTTCGAGGTCTTGACGTCGATGCTGCCCGAGAGGGTGGTGGGGCCGGTGACCCGGAGATGGGTGGGCCCAGCTCCGAGGGCCACGATCTCGGAGTCGAGTGCCTCTCCGATCCGCGCGATCATCTCGAGCGAGAGGTTCTGATGACCCTTCTCGATCCGGTTGACCGCGCTCTGGCTCGTGCCCAGCTGGGTCGCGAGCTCTGCCTGCGTGAGACCGCGATGCTTGCGGGCGTCGCGGATGATCGAGCCGATCCTGGCCTTGTAGTCGAGCACCATGTCAGCCACGGTAACTCACATGTGAGATAACGCAAACCTCTCCCGCGGTAGCTGTTTGCGGGCCTGCTGCAAGGATGGCGACATGCGCGCTACCACCATCCACGCTGCCGGTGACATCCGCCTCTCGGAGGTCGAGGATCCCTCGATCTCCACGCCTACCGACGCGATCGTCAGAGTCACTGCGGGCTGCATCTGCGGGTCGGACCTGTGGCCCTACCGGGGGGAGAACCCGGTGCGAGCAGGGTCGACCATCGGGCACGAATGCGTCGGAGTGGTCGAGGAGGTGGGCTCGGAAGTCACGTCGTTCGCGCCTGGCGACTTCGTGATCGTGCCGTTCTGCCACTGCGACAACACCTGCGCCCACTGCCGCGCCGGCGTCCAGTCTGCGTGCACCAATCTCGGGATGACCGTCAGCGGCCAGGGTGAGTACGCCGTGGTCACCCAGGCCGAGGGAAGCCTGGTCAAGACCGACGGCCAGCCGGACCCGTCGATGATCCCGTCGCTGCTCGCCCTGTCGGATGTGATGCCGACCGGGTGGCACGCCGCCGTGTCCGCGGGAGTGCCCGAAGGCGGCACCGCGGTCGTCGTCGGCGACGGCGCCGTCGGGCTCTGTGGCGTGCTCGCTGCCTCGGTGATGGGCGCCGAGAAGGTGATCGCGATGTCGCGGCACGAGTCGCGGCAGAAGATCGCCACCGAGTTCGGCGCCACCCACATCGTGGCCGCGCGCGGTCGCGAGGGTGCGGCCGAGGTCAAGGAGATCACCGGGGGAGTGGGGGCCGACGCGGTGCTCGAGTGCGTCGGCACCGACGACGCGATGGGCACGGCGTTCGCCGTCGCCCGTCCGGGTGCGACGGTCGGCTTCGTCGGCGTACCCCACGGAGTCGAGCTGCCGGTCAGCCGGATGTTCCAGAAGAACGTCGGGCTGCGCGGCGGCATGGCACCCGTACGTCGCTACCTGCCCGAGCTGCTGGATCTGGTGGTCAGCGGCCGGATCGACCCGGGGAAGGTCTTCGACCTGACGCTTCCGCTGGCGGAGGTGGCCGAGGGCTACCGCGCGATGGACGAACGGCGAGCGATCAAGGTTCTGCTCGAACCCTGAGCCCGGCTGGCCTCAGTCAGACAGTCGGCTGCCCGGCATCGCAACGGGGCGGCACGAACAGGCGTCGCCGCACTCCAAGAACGTGTGCATGCCATGCCCGCAGCGCGGGCAGAGGAGGTCGTGCGACAGGTGCAGGGTGCTGGTCTCAACGGTGTCCCACATCTGGCTCACCTCCTCTCGCTGGTCGGCTGCGCCCTGGTGGTGCAGCGTTGATGAAGACCCCTCCAGGGTGGCGAACTCATCGCGGCTCCGTGGCGGAACGGACGAGGACTGACCGAAGGGGGGAGGCGCCGTAGTCCGAAAGGGCTACCTGGTGTCATCCACTCTGATCAAACTAGAGTGGCCTGCGGCCCGGAGGGGCGTCCTTCATTCGTGAGCGCGACGAGAGACGAACAGAGGTCGAAGCAGGGCATGGCTGATCGGGCAGATGTGCCAATGACTCCATTGGTGACGATCGCGGTCGACGCTGACGGTCGGCTCACCGTCAACGGCCACGACGTGCCGCTGGACTCCGGGGTCGACCCCGGACTGCTGGGCACCGAGATCGTCTGCAGCGACTTCGCGCAGCCACTGGGTCGCCCCGTGCGTGCCATCGCCATGCTTCCGGACGAGCAGGTCCAGATGGTGATCCATCCGGACGGGCGGGTGACCGACGCCCAGCCGCACCGGCCCGACACGCCCTTCGGAGTGCCGCCGGCCACCCGCGCGCAGGGAAGACACGTCCCGTTCGCCTCCGATCGCATCGCGGCAGAGGTCCGCGCCGCTCGGCATGCGGGGCGCCGCCCCCGCTACCAGGTCGTCGTCGCCGGTGTCGGCTTGGTCGCCGCGGCGGTCGGGTTGGTCGTCGTCTGGCACCAGCGGGTCCCCGTCTTGGATCCGCCCGCTGACGCCGTACCCAAACCTGCAGCGGCCGCCGTGGTGCCGGAGCAACCGGTCCTCGCGTCCACCCGGATCCGACCGTTCGCCGTCTCCGAGGTGCGTGCGGCCGTGGATCCCGGGGTTCTCCGGCTCAGCGTGACCGCACAGCGCAGGACGACAGCCAGAGTGGTGGTGACGCCCCTCGAGGGCGCGGCCGGGGCGGAACGGCTCAGGGTGGCGGTCGAGCGGGCGGTCGATCAGCAGGTGACCGTGCTCGAGCTCTCCCCGGGCCGCTACGAGTGGACGGTGGACGTGCCCGGGCAGCCGCGCTACTCAGGCGTGGTCCGGGTTCCGGAGACGCCGGTCGAGGTGGTGACCGTGGCGGTCAGGAACGAGACGCCCGCTTCCGACGACGACAACCGCTCCGGGACCGGGGATGGCCAGGCCGACGTGCCGCGGCCGATCGGGGTCGGCGCCGGACCCGACCATCCGGTGGATCCCGATGGCGACTAGTCGCAAGTCGACGCGACCTCTTGCCCTGATAGCTGCCGCCTGTCTCTTGGTTGTCGCGACCTCCGCCGGTGCGCCGGCCGAGCAGTCGCCAGCCAAGTCCGATCGTCCCTGGATGGGATTTCGGATCGACACGAGCGACCGCGCCACCGGCTCCTGGCTGGGGGCGTGGAAGCTGGGCCGGTCGCCCGGTCGCGTCGTCTATCGGATCGACCCCTTGGCCGACCCACGTGCCGACGGCTTCGGGCCGCTCCGACGAGTGGCGACGGTCCCGGGTCGGGGGCCGCAGCGCGCGGCCGGCGCGCGGGCCACCGCCAGGGCAGCTTGGATCCTGTCCAAGTTCGGCACGTATCCCTACGAGATCCAGTCCGCCGCGGTCGACCTTGCCGTGCTGCACCTGCTCGCTGGTCGCGCCCAAGCCCTTCATGGTCGCGCCGCAAGCGCCCGGCTGCGGGAGACGGGGGAGGCCCAACGCATCAAGGCGTTCGCGGCCGTCATGCTCCGCGACTCCCAACGGATGTCCGGGCCCTATCGACTGGTCGTCCGGCAGCTGGGGGAGACGGCCCTGGGTGAACCCGTCCAGCTCGGCGCCCAGATCGTCGTCGCCCGCTCCGGGAGGCCGTTGATGTCGGTACCGGTCTCCGTCCGGGTGGCCAACAGCCCGTGGCTCCCAGCAGGGGAGACCGACGAGTCGGGGCGGGTGGCGTTCGACTACGTCGGAGGCGTCGCCGGTCCGCACCGAGTGGTCGCGCGCGTCGCTCGAGTGCCGGAGCACCGGCTGCTGCTCATGCAGCCCCGGCGGCGGGGTGCCTCCCGCATCGCCGTGGCCGGGCGCAAGCACGTACTGGCCTCGCCGACGACCGCGATCGTCAAGGCGCGACCCGCTGCGAGGGTCACCTCGGCGTCGATCACCGCCGGCAACCGCACGCTGGGCAGTATCAGGGTCTCCGACGCCTACGGGTCGTCGCCGACGTCAGCCACCGTGGTCCTACGCGGTCCGTTCGGCACGCCGGGTCAGGCGAGCTGCGACCGCAAGGCGCTACGCGTCCGTCACGTCGAGGTCACCGGCAACGGGCGCTACCCGGTCCCACGTCTCGAGGTCCGGCAGGCAGGCGTCTACATCTGGCAGGTCGTGTCACCCGGCGACGCGTTCAACCTGGACGCCGCCGCCTGCGACGGCGGCTTCCGGGTACGTCCCAAGCGCTGACGCGCGTCGGCGGCTAGACCGTGGCAGCCCAGTTGCCGTGGAAGCCGGCCGGCACTCGCGCAGGCAGGTGTACGGCGGCCACGTCCTCGAGGGTCTCGGCATCAAGCAGTACGAGGTCGCTGCGATCGCTGGCGCGGTCGTAGACGTAGCCCATGAGCACGCCGGAGTCCTCAGCAGAGTCGTCGGCGTGCGGCACGAAGCAGAACTCGCTGGCCTCCTTGCCCTGCCCCAGTCGACGAGTTGCAGTGGTGCCGACGATCACGTCGTGCTTGAGGATCGTGTCTCCTGCAACGGTGCCCTCGAAGCCGATGGAGTAGCCGAACCGGTGCCGGCGGCCGGTGAGCCGCTCGTCGTACCGCGGGAACTCCTGGGACTGCTCGTCGTGCCGGTGCTCGCGCACCTTGCCGGCCCTCAGGTCGAGGGTGAACCGCACCAGCGAGGCCGGCCCTTCGTCGGGCCCCGTGAACTCCGTCGCGAACATCTTGTCGTGCCGGACCGCGTCGATGACGACCTCGCCCGACTCGGGGACCTCGTAGGCGTTGAGGGTGTGGAAGACATAGCAGGGGTCGATCTCGAACCACCGGATCTCGGACCCGCTCTCGGCAGTGCGCGGCAGCAGCCCGATCCGTGCGGGATAGTCCGGGTCCCAGGAGTAGGGGAGTGTGGTCGGGACTCCGGCACCACGGGTGACGCGGTTGACGATCGGGTCGGGCAACGGGTTCCGCCCGATCACTCGGTTGAGGGTCAGCTTCGCCGGCAGCCGCATCGGCCGAGGCACCGAGCGGGCTGCCATTTCGATGTCGAACGTGCAGGGCAGGTCGTAGATCACGACGTGGTGCTCAGTCAGTGCGAAGTCGTGCATCATCGGGCTGCCGTGGACCTCGATCTCGAGCTGGCGCCGGACGTTGCCGTCCACGTCGAGCACCGAGTAGTCCACCCGGTTGCCGCGGGTGAAGCAGTAGGAGACGGCGTGCAGCTCGCCGGTCTCGGGATCCTCGTGCGGGTGGGCCGCGTAGCCGGACCTCAGATCGTCTGCGAAGCCGCACCGGCCGACCGTCTCGAGCTCGTCGGTGAGTTCGTACGGCGGCGCACCGGCTTCGACGAGAGCCATGGTGCGACCGGCGTGCTGGACCACGTTGGTGTTGGCCGCGAAGTCGCCGGCGTCGGGGCGCACATACCGGTTCCGGTACCAGCGGGCCTGACCGTCCTCGATCCGCACGCCGTGGACCATTCCCTCGCCCAGGAACCAGTGGTAGGCCTCGCCGGGGTCGTTGGCCGGGTTGGGTCCGATCCGCAGATATCGGCCGTCGAGGTGGTCGGGGAGGGTGCCGGTGACGTTCAGGTCGAAGGCGGTCAGCTCGTCACCGACCGGTGCGAAATTGTCCTGGAGGTAGCGGTTGCTCATCTCGACTCCTCGGTATAACGGCGTTATCAGTCGACGATAACGCCGTTATGAGATGCTGGCAAGGTGTCTGAAGAGTCCGATGTCCGCACCCGACTGCTCGAGGCCGCCGCCCGGCTGCTGGGGGAGGAGGGGCCTTCCTCGCTGTCCACGCGACGACTGGCGACCGAGGCCGACACCTCGACGATGGCGGTCTACACGCACTTCGGCGGCATGCCGGCGCTGGTGCGGGAGATCGTGGTCGAGGGTTTCTCTCGGCTGTTCGCCCGGGTCGAGGCCGTCGAGCCCAGCGACGATCCACTGGACGACCTGCGGCGGTTCGCGGTCGCCTACCGCGACAACGCGCTCGACAACCCCTACCTGTACGCCGTGATGTTCGGCTCTGCCCCACTCGGCGGGTATCGCCTGCACGACGACGACCGCACGATCGGCCTCGAAATCCTTCGGCCAGATGGTCGAGGGGACGAAGCGGGCGGTCGAGGCAGGGGTGCTGCGCGAATGCGACCCGACGGCGCTGGCCGGACAGCTGTGGGTCGCGTTGCACGGATACGTGCTCGCCGAGCGCAGTGGCTACCACCAGGTCGTCGAGGACCCGGAGAACGAGATCCTCTGGCCGATGCTGGCGAATCTTCTCTTTGCCTACCTGCGGAACCCGAAACGGGATCATGACTCGGTGACGCTCTCCCGGCTGCTGAAAGGACCGGCGCCGGTGCTGGTTCTGGTGGTCGCCGCGGCCGTTGGGCCGGACTCCGGGGCGACTTCACCGATCTCTTCGTCTACCAACACGCCGGCGAGAGGGTGCTCGTCGGGCTGTCCGTCTACGGATCGACGAGACCCCGTGATGGACCTCCCGTTCACCTATCCGCCCTTCGCCGCGGTGCTGATGGTGCCGCTGGCACTGGTGCCGACCTGGCTGGCTGCGGCACTGCTGACCGGAGCGTCGGTCGGCGTGCTGGCGGCTGCCGTCGTGCTCGTACGCCGGGCGCTCGACCGGCCAGCGCCTGGCTGGCTCGTCGCGCTCATCACCGGTGGCGCGCTCGCCCTGGAACCCGTGTGGCAGAACCTCACCTTCGGGCAGCTCAACCTGTTCCTGATGCTGGCGGTGCTGGTCGACCTGGTCCTGCCCGAGCGCCGCTGGTCGGGCGTGCTCGTCGGGATCGCGGCGGGCGTCAAGCTGACACCGCTCGTCTTCGTCGTGCTGCTGCGTGATGGTGGGACGTCGTACGGCTGCCGGTCGGGCAGCCCTGGTCTTCGCCGTGCACCGTCGCGGTCGGGCTCGTGGCGATGCCGAGTGCGGCGGCGAACTACTGGACCGACGGGCTGTTCGACGCGACGCGGGTCGGACCACCGGCTCTGGCCCACAACCAGTCGGTCTACGGCGCGCTCACGCGGATCCTCGACGACCCGCCCTCGACCCTCCTCTGGCTGGCTGTTGCCGGACCGCTGGGGCTCGCGGTCCTGGTCGTCGCCGCTCGCTGGTGGCGGCGCGACCGGCTGCTCGGCACCTGCCTCGGAGCGGTGGCCATGCTGGTCGCCTCGCCGATCTCGTGGTCGCACCACTGGGTGTGGGCGGTGCCGGTTGCGTCTGCTGCTGTGGGAGCGCAGCAGATGGGCGCGCCGCGGCATGGACCGCGGTGTTCGTGGCCAGGCCGGTGATCTGGCCGCCCTACGGCGAAGGCCGCGAGTACGGCTGGAGCGTCATCGAGCACGTCGTCGGCAATGCCTACCTCCTCGCCGCCCTCATCCTCGCTGCCTGGGCATCGGGCACCCGGGCAAGTAATTCTCCGAAGGCGATGGATCGGGCGTAACCACCGGATCTCACTTGGTAGGAGGCGGAAACAGATCGCCTTAAACCTTGACCCGTGAGGTGGACGCAGATGGCACCCAGCACGCTCGTACCTTCGAAGACGGCGACCCGATGGGTCGTCGCCCTGACCGGCATCGGCTCCCTGATGGCGGCGCTCGACACCCTCGTGGTGTCCACGGCGCTCAGCACGATCCGACTCGACTTCGACGCCTCGGTCGAGCAGCTCGAGTGGACCGTGAACTCCTACAACTTCAGCTTCGCCGTTCTCCTGATCACGGCGGCCGCGCTCGGCGACCGCTACGGAAGGCGCACGTTCTACGCCGCTGGACTGGCGCTGTTTGCTGTCTCGTCTGCAGCGTGCGCCGTCGCTCCGGACATCGGCTGGCTGATCGCCGGCCGCGCCGTCCAGGGCGCCGGGGCAGCACTGATCATGCCGCTGGGCCTGGCCCTGCTGAGCGCGGCGTTCCCTCCCGAGAAGCGAGGGGCGGCGATCGGCATCTTCAGTGCGATCACCGGCCTTGCCGTCGCCAGCGGACCTCTGGTCGGTGGCGCCGTGGTGGAGGGTGTCAGCTGGGAGTGGATCTTCTGGCTCAACGTGCCGATCGGGCTGCTCGCGATCCCGTTGGTGTTCGGCCGGATGAGGGAGAGCTTCGGACCGGATGCGTCTCTCGATCTGGCCGGCCTGGCTCTCGTCTCGAGTCGGAGCATTCGGGCTCGTCTGGGGACTCGTCCGCGGCAACCAGGCGGGATGGGGCTCCGTCGAGGTGCTCGGGACGCTGGCGGCCGGTGTCGCGCTCTTCGGGGCGTTCGTGGCCTGGGAGCTGCGCGCCCGAGAGCCGATGCTGCCGATGGGGCTGTTCCGCTCCCGAGCGTTCTCGGCCGGCAACGCGGCCATCTTCCTGACCTTCGCCTCGCTGTTCACCGGCGTCTTCTTCTTCGCCCAGTTCCTGCAGACGGCCAACGACCACGGGCCGCTCGGCGCGGGTGTGCGACTGCTGCCGTGGACGGCCACGTTCATGACCGTTGCCCCCGTCGCCGGCGCGCTCGCAGATCGGATCGGGGAGCGTCCGCTGATGGTGTCCGGCCTGTCGCTCCAGGCGGTCGGGCTGGGCTGGTTCGCCGTCATTGCCGAACCGGGCATGGCGTACTCGTTGATGCTGGCGCCGTTCATCGTGGCCGGAGTCGGCGTCTCGATGGCGATCCCCGCAGCGCAGAACTCGGTCGTCGGATCGGTCGAGCCCGAGATGCTCGGCAAGGCGGCTGGCGTCAACAGCATGATGCGCGAGCTGGGCGGCGTGTTCGGGATCGCCGTGAGCGTCGCCGTCTTCGCGGGGACCGGCAGCTACCTCTCCGCGCAGGCCTTCACCGACGGGTTCGCCCCAGCCATCGGTGTCGCGGCCGGGCTCGCTGCACTCGGCGCCATTGCGGCGCTCGGGCTGCCGTCGCGTCGCACGGTCGGTGCCGACCTCGTCGCCGGTCCACAGCGGGTGTTCGAGCCGGAAACGGTGTCCTGACCATGGCGTCCTTCGTGATGGTCCGCTACGAGGTCGAGCCCGGCCAGGTCGCCGAGAACGAAGAGCTGGTGCGTGCGGTCTACGCCGAGCTCGCCGAGACGCAGCCGAGCTGGCTCAGGTATGCCACGTTCGCGCTGGAGGACGGCGTGAGCTTCGTCCACCTCGCCGTCATCGACGAGGACCGTGGCCAGCTCCGCGACGTGGCCGCGTTCCGACGGTTCCGGGAGGGCCTGATCGACCGGGTGGTGGCGCCCCTCACCAACACCCGGCTGCGTCAGGTGGGCGGCTACCGGGTCTTCGATGAGTAGCCGCTCGGCAAGGTCACCGGTCGTCCACCTCGAGCTGCACACCAGGGACCTGGCCCAGGCTCGCGGGCTCTACGCCGAGCTGTGCGGCTGGCAGGGCGAACGGATCGAGGCCGGTCGCGCTTCCTACCTGGCCCTCGAGCTGGGCGAGATCGGGGGAGGCATCGTGGAGTGCGCGACCGAACGGCCGGTCTGGGTGCCCTACGTCGCGGTACGCCGGATCACCGACGCCACCGATCGGGCCCGACGCCTGGGCGCCGATGTCCTGCTCGAACCGCGCGAGTGCCCAAACGGGTGGCGAAGTGTGGTCACCACGGTCCAGGGTGGCGAGATCGCGTTCTGGGAGCCGAAGCAGGGTCGCTCCCGATGAGAGGGGATCTCGTGGACGAGACCGAGCTTCTCACCGCCGCCAAGGACGGTGACGAGGACGCGTACGCGCAGCTGGTCGGGCCACACCGGACGGCGCTGCATGCGCACTGCTACCGCATGCTCGGGTCGGTGCCGGACGCCGAGGATGCGCTGCAGGAGGCGCTCCTGCGCGCGTGGCGGGGACTGGCCAGCTTCGAGGGTCGCAGCTCGCTGCGGTCGTGGTTGTACCGGATCGCGACGAACGCGTGCCTGAGGGCGATCGAGCGCCGGCCGACGCGGGTGCTACCGGTCGACTTCGGCCCGCCAGGGGACCCGCACGGTGAGCTCGACGAGCCGGTGGTCGAGTCGGTGTGGCTCGAGCCCTACCCCGACGAGCGGCTGGTGGCGGGGGAGAAGGAGCCGGACGCTCGCTACGAGCAGCGCGAGAGCGTCGAGGTCGCGTTCGTGGCCGCCCTGCAGCACCTGCCCGCGACGCAGCGCGCCGTACTGATCCTGCGGGACGTGCTCGGCTTCTCGGGCGCCGAGGTGGCCGACGCTCTCGACATGTCCGCCGCCGCGGTCTACAGCTCGCTCCAGCGCGCGCACCGGACCGTCGACGAGCGACTTCCCGCGCAGAGCCAGCAGGCCACCCTCGGATCGATCGGCGACGCGCAACTCCGCAGTCTGGTGGAGCGTTACGTCGATGCGTGGGAGCGAGCCGATGTGGACGCGATCGTCGAGCTGCTCACCGAGGACGCCTACATCGCCATGCCGCCGTTCCGGACCTGGTACGCCGGTCGCGACGCGGTGGCCACCTTCCTCCGGAAGACGCCACTCGTCGGAGAGCGCTGGCGGGTGCTGCCGAGTCACGCCAACGGCCAGCTGGCCTTCGCCAACTACCGGTGGTCCGACGAGGCGCGCACCTACGAGTGGCACGGCATCGAGGTCATGGGGCTCCGGGGCGACAAGATCGCGGAGATGATCGCGTTCCTCGATCCCGAGGGCTACGCGATCTTCGGACTGCCGGCGACTCTCGACGGTCCGAACAACGCCCCGACCCGTCAGTAGTCGAGGAACGTGCGGAACTGCTGGCCTACCGCCATCGACTGGCCCATCCGTTGCACCCAGCCGTCGAGCGCCGCCTTCGCGTCGGCCGGATCCCAGCCCCACTCCATTGCAAGCGCCATGATGCCGGCCTCGTCGGTGACACCGCGGCCCTGTGCCTCCTTGGCCAGGACGGCGTAGTCCTGCAGTGAGATGCCGTTGATCGGCTGCCAGATCGGGTCGGTCTCCGCCACCGATGCCGTCGACGGACCGCCCACGAGCAACGGGTCGACCATCCCGCCGGCACCCTGCACGTGCACGTGGCCGTCGCCCAGCGCCGGCTGCGGGACGGCGCCCCTCACCTTCTTGAAGAAGCCCACCGTGTACTCCGATCCTCGAGTCCCGAGTGGCTGCGCCTGCGCAAGACGCTACGCCTCGAACGGCACCCGGGCGCGGTGGTCTGGACACTTACGTCTGGCACGATTGTGAGAGTGACCAGCCGAACGCCCGAGGCCCAGCGCCTGAGCGACCTGGCCGCGCTGCGCCGCGTCCGCGACCGGATGGACCGGGAGTACGCACTGCCGTTGGACGTCGAGGCGCTGGCTCGCGGCGTGCACATGTCCGCCGGGCACCTGAGCCGCGAGTTCAAGAAGGCCTACGGCGAGTCGCCGTACTCCTATCTGATGACGCGGCGCATCGAGCGAGCGATGACGCTGCTGCGGAGCGGTGACCTGAGCGTCACCGAGGTGTGTTTCGAGGTCGGCTGCTCGTCGCTGGGGACCTTCAGCACTCGCTTCACCGAGCTGGTCGGGGTGCCGCCCAGCGTCTATCGGAACGACGGCGTTCACACCACCGCGGGAATGCCGCCATGCGTGGCGAAACAGGTGACGAGACCGATCAGGAATCGAGAAGCAGCCGCACGCTAGTGCCAACTAGCGTGATCTGCATGAACCTCAACATTCACACCACGGTCCTTCCACACGACGACCCGGACGCCTCCGTGGCGTTCTACCGCGACGTACTCGGCTTCGAGGTGCGCAGCGACTACGGCGAGGGCAAGATGCGCTGGATCGTGGTCGGTCCTGCCGACCAGCCCGACACCTCCATCCTGCTGGCGCCGCCGGCTGCCGACCCCGGCGTCACCGAGGAGGAGCGCCGGACCATCGTCGAGATGATGGCGAAGGGCACCTACGGCTGGATCCTGTTGGCCACCGATGACCTCGACGGCACGTTCGAGCGGGTCCAGGCCAGCGACGCCGAAGTCGTCCAGGAGCCGACCCAGCAGACGTACGGCGCGCGCGACTGTGCGTTCCGTGACCCCGCAGGCAACCAGGTCCGGATCCAGGAGGTGTCATGACCACCATCGAGTCCGTCACTCTTGAAGTCGACGACGCCACCGCCGCCGAGGCCTTCTACAAGGAGGCCTTCGAGCTGGGCGACACGATCCAGGTCCGCGAGTCCCAGGAGCCGACCAGCGGGTTCCGCGGGTTCACGCTGTCGTTGGTGGTCTCGCAGCCCAGCACGGTCGACAGCCTCGTCCAGAGCGCCCTCGGCGCCGGTGCCACCGAGCTCAAGCCGGTCAAGAAGAGCTTCTGGGGCTACGGCGGCACGGTGCAGGCTCCCGACGGAACGATCTGGAAGATCGCGACGTCGTCGAAGAAGGACACCGGCCCGGCCACCCGCACGGTGGACGAGGTCGTGCTGCTCCTGGGCGTCGACGACGTCAAGACGACCAAGCAGTTCTACGTCGACCGCGGCCTGACCGTCGGGAAGAGCTTCGGCAGCAAGTACGTCGAGTTCGAGACGCCGAGCTCGGCCGTCAAGCTCGCGCTCTACACCCGGCGGGCGGCGGCAAAGGACGCCGGCGTCCCGCCAGAGGGCAGCGGGTCCCACCGGATCGGCGTCCACGCCGACTCGGGGTCGTTCATGGACCCGGACGGGTTCGTCTGGGAGGCAGCCCGGCCTGGAGCCTGATGACATCGGGTAGACATGGGGCCGCCGTCGTACCGCGACGGCGGCCCCGCCTAATGGAGGAGATCGCACGACCATGGCCACGAAGGGCAAGGAGACGGCGGCGCACGCAGCCGACAGCCACGACCTGATCCGCGTGCACGGCGCGCGGGAGAACAACCTCAAGGACATCAGCGTCGAGCTGCCCAAGCGCAGGCTGACGGCGTTCACGGGCGTGTCCGGCTCCGGCAAGAGCTCGCTGGTGTTCAGCACCATCGCGGCCGAGTCGCAGCGGATGATCAACGAGACCTACAGCGCGTTCGTGCAGGGCTTCATGCCTAACCTGGCCCGGCCTGAGGTCGACCGGCTCGAGGGGCTCACCACCGCGATCATCGTCGACCAGGAGCGGATGGGGGCCAACCCGCGTTCGACGGTGGGCACGGCAACCGACGCGAACGCCATGCTGCGCATCCTGTTCAGCCGGCTGGGCACGCCCCACATCGGGCCACCCACTGCATTCTCGTTCAACGTGCCGACCCGGAAGGCGAGCGGGGTGATGAGCACCGAGAAGGCCGGCGGCCGGGTCGAGAAGAACGTGGTGCGCGAGGCGGTCTACCTGGGCGGCATGTGCCCTCGCTGCGAGGGCATGGGCAACGTCAGCGACATCGACCTGACGGCGCTCTACGACGACTCGAAGTCGCTCGCCGAGGGCGCGCTGACCGTGCCTGGTTACAGCATGGACGGCTGGTATGGGCGGCTGTTCGAGGGCATCGGGCTGCCGATGGACAAGCCGGTCGAGAAGTTCACCAAGAAGCAGCTCGAGACGATGCTGTACGCGGAGCCGACCAAGATCAAGGTCGAGGGCATCAACCTGACCTTCGAGGGCATCATCCCGAAGATCCAGAAGTCCATGCTGTCCAAGGATGTGGAGGCGATGCAGCCCCACGTACGCCGGTTCGTGGAGAGCGCCATCACGTTCCAGGTCTGCCCCGAGTGCGACGGCACGCGCCTGTCCCAAGATGCGTTGAAGTCCAAGATCTCCGGCAAGAACATCGCCGACCTCTGCACCATGCAGATCAGTGACCTGGCCGACTGGATCCGGGACCTGAAGGAGCCGTCGGTGGCTCCGCTGCTGGCCGGGCTCCAGCACCTGCTCGACTCGTTTGCCGACATCGGGCTCGGCTACCTGTCGCTCGACCGACCAGCGGGCACGTTGTCCGGGGGAGAGGCGCAGCGCACGAAGATGATCCGCCACCTCGGCTCCTCCCTGACCGACGTCACCTACGTCTTCGACGAGCCGACGATCGGTCTCCACCCACACGACATCGAGCGGATGAACCAGCTGCTGCTCCAGCTGCGCGACAAGGGCAACACCGTGCTCGTGGTGGAGCACAAGCCCGAGACGATCGCGATCGCCGACCACGTCGTCGACCTCGGACCCGGGGCCGGCACGGCAGGCGGCACCGTTTGCTTCGAGGGCACCGTTGATGGGTTGCGGGGCAGTGACACGATCACCGGCCGCCATCTCGACGACCGGGCGAGCCTCAAGGAGTCCGTGCGGGAGTCGTCCGGCGCCCTGGAGGTCCGCGGCGCATCGACGCACAACCTGCAGAAGGTCGACGTCGACATCCCCCTAGGCGTCCTCTGCGTCCTGACCGGAGTTGCCGGCTCGGGCAAGAGCTCGCTGGTGCAGGGTTCTGTTGCCGGTCGCGACGGTGTCGTGGTGATCGACCAGGGCGCGATCAAGGGTTCTCGGCGCAGCAACCCGGCGACGTACACGGGACTGCTGGAGCCGATCCGCAAGGCGTTCGCGAAGGCCAACGGGGTGAAGCCGGCGCTCTTCAGCGCCAACTCCGAGGGCGCCTGCCCGAGCTGCAACGGCGCCGGAGTCATCTTCACCGAGCTCGGCGTGATGGCCACCGTGGAGTCCACCTGCGAGGAATGCGGCGGCAAGCGCTTCCAGGCTGCGGTGCTGGAGTACAGCTTGGGCGGCAAGAACATCGCCGAAGTGCTGGCGATGCCGGCGGCGGAGGCACTGGGGTTCTTCGCGGAGGGCGAGGCGGCGACGCCGGCCGCACACAAGATCCTCGAGCGGCTGGATGACGTGGGGCTTGGTTATGTCAGTCTGGGGCAGCCGCTGACCACGCTGTCGGGCGGGGAGCGGCAGCGGCTGAAGCTGGCCGCCCAGATGGCCGACAAGGGTGAGATCTACGTCCTCGACGAGCCCACGACCGGCCTGCACCTCGCCGACGTCGAGAACCTGCTCGGACTGCTGGACAGGCTGGTCGACTCCGGCAAGTCGGTGATCGTCATCGAGCACCACCAAGCAGTGATGGCGCACGCCGACTGGATCATCGACCTCGGTCCTGGAGCCGGCCACGACGGCGGCCAGCTCGTCTTCGAGGGCCCGCCGGCCGATCTGGTCGGCGCGAAGAAGAAGTCGCTCACCGGTCAGCACCTCGCGGCGTACGTCGGTGGCTGATCAGGCAGCAAGGACCAGCGTGCCCGGCATGACGGTCGTCGGACAGGCACAGCTGTCGCTGCACGGGAGGAATGTGTGCCTGGCGTGCCCGCAGTGCTGACACGGCAGGTCGTGCGAAAGCTGAACCTGGTTGGTCTGAACGGTGTCCCACATGTCGGTGCCTCCGGGTCGATGTCGGATGGTGCGGCCTCACCAACACCACGAACGGGACCCGGCGGATACGACATCCGCGAACAAAGCGTTGGCGCGACAGATCAGTGACCAGGTAGGACGTACTCGTGCGAGAAGTCAGAGCAGCAGGATTCGAAGCGCTGTCGCTGGCGACGGAGCTGCTGCAGCGCGCTCGCCGGGCCGACCCGCTGGCCGGCGTATGGGAGGCCGCGGACATCCAGTGGTGGTGGCGTCGGCCTCGTGGGTCCGACGACGTGGAGAAGGTCTTCTGGTTCGACGACTGACGGACCGGTCGCGGGTGTCTGGCTCTCCAGCTGGCCCGGTGACGGCTGGCAGTGCGATCCGGTCGTCGTCCGGGGTGCGTCGGCCCGACCCGGACTGGTGTTCGGACGGGCGATCGAGGAGGCCGAGAAGCACGCGGGCTCGAAGTTCGAGGTCCCGGTGAGCGACGGCGACCAGACGTTCACCGAGCTCGCCCTACGCTCCGGGCTCACCGCAGGCGACCACGACAGCACCGCATGGATGGATGCCGCAGATCGGCCGCCCGTGAAGGCGCTTCCCGAGGGCTTCGTGCTCTCCGATCGAACTCAGCGCTCAGACGCCCCGCATCACATGCGGCCCAGAAACGGAGAAGGCGTCGCCGAGCGTCTCGCCCAATGTTCGCTGTATGACCCTGCGCTCGACCTCGCCGTGGAGACAACCGACGGCCAGGTCGCCGGATACTCGCTCTACTGGTTCGACCCGACCACCCAGGTGAGACTCGTGGAACCCGTCCGGGTCGAAGACGAGTTCCAGCGGCAAGGTCTCGCGCGAGCCATGCTGTCCGCTGGCATCGACCGTCTCGTCACGCGTGGCGCAGAGCGGGTGAAGATCTCTTTCGAGTCGGACGCAGCCGGTGCGCTGTACCGAAGCGTGGGGTTCAGGCCCATATCCACAGCAACCTGGTACACCGCCGACAAGTGACACCGTGGGCGGCCGTCGGGCGCGGGTCTGACGTCAGGACCGGGTTGTCTCTACTGGCACGTGCTCGCGCAAGAAGGCGAGCTGGTCGGCGATCACCGTGGTGAACAGCGGCTCAACATACGGGTCGAAATGGCCCGCGGAGTACACGCGCACGGTCGGAGCCGCCATGCGGGCAGCCGCTGCCTCCGCGACGTGGCGAGGGGTTACGGCATCGCTGTCGGCGATCTGGACCAGTGCCGGACAAGTGACCCCGCTGGCCCACCGTTTCGGGGAGTACAGGCCGATCCTGAGCGCGATTCTCGCCGCAACGGTGGCGGGGTAGTCGTCGGGCTTGAGCCCTGAGTCCTCGATGAGTTTGATCATGCCGGGGACGGCGTCGGGGGAGGTCATGACGGCGGTCTCGCCGCGCTTGCCCACCGAGTTGACGTACACCGGCCCGCGACCCGTCCAGGCCCTGATCTGATCGCGAACGCCGGACGGACCGAGGCGCAGGCCTGCGAGGCCGGTTGCTCGGACTGCTGCAGGTCCGCTGACATGCGGGACCTGAGCGATGAGCGCAGCCAGCGGCTCGCCCTGTCCGGCGACGCTGATGACGTGACCTCCGCCGAAGGATGTACCCCAGGCGACGATGCGCTCAGGATCGATCCCGGACAGGGAGCGAGCGTAGGCCAACGCGGCGCGCCAGTCCTGGTGCTGCATGGCTATGTCGAGCAACTGACGGGGCGTGCCGGAACTGTCCCCGAAGCCGCGATAGTCGAAGACCGCGACGGCGTAACCAGCTGCAGCGAACGTCTCGGCGTAGGCATACAAGCGCAGGGCGCGGACAGCACCGAAGCCATGCGCCATGACGATCGCCGGGATGGCGGCGGTGGTCGCGGTGGTGGGTCGATAGACGCGTACCGCGCACTCGGTGCCCTGCGAGAGAAACGTCTCGTCGGACCAGGTGTATCGCTCGTCGCTGGCATGGCTCACTCGCGGACTCTAACGGCGAGCCCGCACCACCGACGACGGCGTCCGTTCATCGGCATGAGCACACTTATCGGGCGGGCGGGGGTGCTCGGGGTGGAGGGGGCCCCGCCTGGGCAAGGCGCTCAACCAGATCGCAAGGGATGGTTTCCGCGGCCCGCTGAGTCCGCGGATGGTTCGCCGATAAGTGACACCGTGGCCTGCAGGCAGCGGCGTCGAGGGGGAGCGCGGACAGCGGCAGATCAGCGCGCGCCGACGCGCACGCTACGCGGCAGAACCGGATGGCCGCGGAGCTCCAGAAGTGTTCACGTTACGCGGCTACCGGATGAGGCTCGTTTGGCCCGGCTGCCGCCAAAGTCAGCGAGCCAGGTCCATGCCGAACACCAACGCCGGACCGCGCTTGTCGACTTCTCTTTCGAGAGACATGCCGATCTTCTTCGCCACGCCCTGAGATGCCGCGTTGTGAGGCCGAATGATGGCGACGAGATGCTCGATACCGGCCTCGCGCGCAGCGTTGCACACCGAGGCGGCGGCTTCAGCGGCGTAACCCAGTCGACGCACATCAGAGTGAACGTGCCATCCGGCTTCTACGCACCAATCACCCTCGACCTCTTGCATCGTCAGGCCGCAGTCACCGACGAAGTCGCCGCTGTGGGTCTCGATGATCAACAACCCGAACCCGTGGTCGGCGTAGTTGGAGAGGTTCCAGTCGATCCACTCAGCTGGGCCGCGAGACCCGCCAGTGTCCAAGGTGGCGACGTGGCCAAGGTCGGCTGCCTCCATCTCTCGGAACCGAAGCCTGGGCGTGGATGACGGCAGCATGGGTCAGCAGGGTTCGCTGCCCGGTTCACCTACGCCCGGATCAGGTCCGGCGCTGAGTTCTCTGCCTACGTCGGCAAGGGCTTCGCCACCTACGCCGTCAAGGGCTACCGAACCGATGCCGACGAGGCGCTGAGGCTCAACGCTGGCCGCGTCGGGCACTTTCTCTCGAGGCTTCTTCCCTGAAGGGGTGCGACGTGCTGAGGTCGAGTCCCTGAGCGCCTTCTCAGACGCCACCGGTGAGCCGTCGCCGTGGCTGCGTCGGGTCTGGTCCTGAACCGCCGATAAGTGACATTATGTCAATACGCGATGATTTCAGCCGGGCCGCCCAGTCTGTCTCCCCACCCCACCAGCGGCACTCGAGGAGACCGGATGGCCACCCATCAGCCCATCGCGCGACGGATGTATGGACTGATCGAGCCGATCTGCCTGGTCACGTTCTTCTCCGACGAGCCGAACGAGACGCTGGCGGCGATCGGGTTTCGGAACTACTGGGACGGCTACTTCGCGTCGCGATCGGCGCCGCTGGGACGGGTTCCGGCCGAAGTGGTTCATGCCGCCTTCTACAACTTCGCCGACGGTGAGGTCGCCCGGCACATTCCGCGCGTCTGGGACGTCGCCACGCCGGAGGCGGCGTTCGCCGCTCGCGAGCAGGGATGCGTGATGGCGCTGAGGCGGATCCTCGGCGATATTGCCGACGCCCCAGGAATTGCCCGTGCCGCCGACCTCGCCACCAAGGCGGCGACCAGCGCCCCGATCGAGGGACGGGTCATGTACGCCGGCCTGCGGGCCCTCCCCCAACCCGAGGAGCCCGTGGCCCGGCTCTACCACGCAGCCACCATGCTCCGAGAGCACCGTGGCGACGGCCATATTGCTGCCCTGGTCACCGCAGGCGTCGGCGGGATCGAGGCCCACGTGCTGTTCGCCCTCGCGGAAGGCATCCCCGCGGAGAAGTTCGGGAGGATCCACCACCTGCCCGAGGTCCAGCTGACGGCAGTCGTGGACGGGATGCGCGCCTGCGGCCTCATCGACGACTCCGGCTGGCTCAGTGATGCCGGCCGGGAGACGCGAGAGCGCGTCGAGTCGCTGACCGACGAGCTCGCCGAGCCGCCGTACGAAGGCCTGGAGCCGAGCGAGCTCGACCAGCTCATCGCGGATCTCGAGCCGATCGCCGCGGCCCTCAGCGCGACCGGATCCGCGTAGGAGTTGGAGATGATCCGCGCGACAGACGCCCGCGTCTCGGCGTAGGGTTGTCTTGATGTCAAGAGAACTGTCGCCGCGCCTCCTCCGCCTCGCCGGACCGACCACGCTGGTCCGTCGCCTCTCCGCCCAGTCGGTGCTCTCGGCGTTCGGCGACGGAGTGTTCCTGACGGGCAGCGCAGTTTTCTTCACCCAGATCGTCGGACTGTCCGCGTCCCAGGTGGGCCTCGGCCTCACCCTCTCCGGCGTCGCGACGTTCGCGCTCGCGGTGCCGCTCGGCAAGCTCAGCGACAAGTACGGCGCGAAGCGGGTCTGGGCGCTCAGCTCCCTGGTCGAGGCCCTGCTCTACCTGGTGTGGCTGGCCGTGGGCGACATGACGTCGTTCATCGCGATGATGGTGGGCCTCGGCCTCGTGCAGACCTCCAGCCGCTCGGCCCGCAACGCCTACCGCTTCGACGTCTTCCCGCGCGAGGAGCGGGTCCGCTCCAACGCCTACTTCCGCTCGGCCCGCAACGTCGGCTACACCCTCGGCGCCCTTCTCGCCGGCATCGCCCTGGCGACCAACAGCAACGACGTGATCCGAGCCGTCCCGCTCGCCACCGCCGTCCTCTTGCTGCTCAACGCGGTGCTCGTCTCCCGCTTGCCGACGACGGCGCACCACGTCGAACGCGAGGCACCCCTCGAGCAGGTGGTGGAGGCCGCCGGCGAGAAGAAGAGCGCGCTGCGCAACCGCGGCTTCCTCGCCATGTCGATCTGCGGCGGCGTGCTCTCGACCCACCAGGTGCTCCTCAACGTGGTCATCCCCTTGTGGCTGGTCGAGGAGACGGACGCCCCACGGGTGCTCCTCGCGTGGCTCTTCGGCACGAACACCTTGATGGCGGTCTTCCTCCAGGTCGCCGCAGCGCGCGGCATCGTCACCGTCGCCGACTCGCTCCGGGCGCAGCGGCGAGGCGCCGTCTTCTTCGTGATGTCCTGCGGGATCGTCCTGGTCACCCACGACACGATCGGGTGGGTGACGATCGCACTTGTCTGGCTCGGCCACGTCACCGTGACGGGCGCGGAGCTCTTCAACTCCGCCGGTGAGTGGGGCCTCCAGGCCGAGCTCTCCGACCCGGCTCGCAGGGGCGAGTACCAGGGCGTCTCCCAGCTCGGCTTCACCCTCGGCTCGGTGTGGGCCCCGGCGGCATACACGTTCCTCGCGATGGAGTGGGGCACCGAGGGCTGGTTGATCATCGCGGCGATCGTGGTGGCGGCCGCCACCGCCGTGCATCCGGCCGCCCGAGCGGCCGAACGGCACCTGGTGCGCGAGGGGATCGCGACCTCGGCCTGAGGCCGCTCAGGTCCAGTTGCTGATCTTGGGGTCGTTCGGGAAGGGCGAGCCCTTACCGGTCTCGAGCAGGTCCCTCAGGCTGAGCAGGAACGCGGCCCACTTGGTGCTGCAGTGGTACATGAACTCCGCCGGCTCCCGCCACCCCTCGTGCCGGAACAGGATGATCGTGAAGTCGTCCTCCTGCCTGAGCTCGAACCGGACCGTGGTGCCGATCCACTCCGGCGGACCGTCGACCACCTCCCAGAGCACCTGCTTGGCGGCGCTCAGCTCGAGCACCTTCATGTCGAAGCCGCCCGCATCTCCGAACCGGAACTTGATGACTCCCCCGACATCGGTGATGCCGGTGGTGTCTGTCGTCCACCAATCCGAAAGCCCGTCCAGCGTGGTCAGTGCGTCGTACACGTCGTCCAGCGACACTGACTCGATACCGACCCTGTGCAGAATGTCCATCATTTCTCTTCCTCTTCTCATGTGAGTTGTGTTCAACGCTGCTTGTTGCGCTCGATCGACTCGGCAATGCGCTTGATCCGCTGCAGGCGGGCATCCCAGGTGGCCCCGACGTCGGCGAGCTGCGCCACGGCGCGGGCGAACTGCGCCTCGTCCAACCGGCAGCGTCGCTCCCGCCCAGCGGCGGTGACCTGGACCAGGCCGACGCGCTCCAGCACCCCGAGGTGCTTCGCCACGGCCTGCCGGGTGACCGGCAGGCGTTCGCTCAGGGACGTGGCCGTACCGTCACCATCGGCCAGGAGAAGATCGAGCATCCGACGCCGGGTCGGGTCCCCGATGGCCGACCACAGGTCGTCGTCGACCACGGCGCTCACGGCGACACCAGCTTCGTGAGGTACTCCTCCAGGTGACCGAGGTGGAGGTCCCAGCCCTGCACGTGCTCCTGGTACTGCGCTTCCAGTACGGCGGCCTCCCAACCCATCTCGCGGAAGCCGGTCTCGCTGAGGCGAAGGGTGGTGCCCTCGCCGGCCGGCACGAGCTCGAAGGTCACCAGCAGCGACGTGTCCGGGATCGCAGGATCCACGATCCAGCGGAACGCGAACCTCCGCGGCGGGTCGGCCTCCATCACGGTGAACGGCGTGACGTGCGCCCGCGGCGTGGTCTCGTCTCCCCAGACGAGCTCCCCCACTCCCCCGGTGACCGCGTCGAAGTCCGAGTCGGCACCCCACCACTCCCGGATGTGCTCGGGACTGCTGACGACCTCGTAGACCACCTCGGGCGAGGCGTCGATGTGGAGCTCTCGCTCGATGCTTCCCTGTTCCATGGTCCTGCCTTTCGCAACGTATGGTTGCGTATGACGTTAGGCCATGGGCTCCGTTTACGCAACCATCGGTTGCATGTCTCGGTCGTGAGGCTACGGCGGCTGTGGCGGCACGAAGTCGAACGTCATGCCGAACAGCCACAGTAGGAGCAGCACGACAGGTAGGTGGAAGACGAACTGCAGGAACGTGAAGCCGACCAGGTCGCGCGCCCGCAGCCCGAGGACTGCGAGAAGAGGCAGCATGAAGAAGGGATTGACCAAGTTGGGCAGCGCCTCGGCGGTGTTGTAGATCTGCACCGTCCAGCCGAGGTTCATGTTGACGTCGCTCGCCGACTGCATCACGTACGGCGCCTCGACCAGCCACTTGCCGCCTCCCGAGGGCACCACTAGGCCGAGCAGAGCGGTGTAGAGCGCGATCACCACCGCGAAGGCGCCGCCATCCCCGAGACCGGTGAAGAGGTCGGCCAGGTGGCCGGACACGGTCTCTCCGCCGCGGCCCTCGGCCCGAGTCAGCACAGCCGCCATGGCGGCGTACAGCGGGAACTGCACGAGCACGCCGGCGGTCGCCGGCACGGCCTTCGTCGTCGCATCGAGGAAGCGTCGCGGCCTTCCATGCAGGACCAGGCCGAGCACCAGGAACACCAGGAGGTAGGCGTTGAGGTTGCTGACTACGGTGAGCACCGGCAGGTCGATGAACTGCACGACCAGCCAACCCAGGGTGAGCAACCCCAGCGCGATCGGAAGAATCCGGGAGTACTCCAACCACTCCCCCGGACGGCTGCGTGGAGTCAGCTCGTCGATGGTGTCGTCGAGATCGACCTTCATGTCCTCGGCGGTGCGGACGGCCTCGCCCCGCGGCGCCGAAGCCCACGCGATCGCGACCGACAGCGTGATCAGCACCGCCGCCATGGTCAGTGACTGCCACGTGAAGATCGTGTCGCTGAAGCTGAGTACGCCCGTGATCTCGAGGAGCTCAGGTGGCAGTGACGCCGGGGTGGCCTGGAGCTGGGCCGCCGATGAGGAGAGGCCCAGTGCCCACACCGCGCCTAGACCCATGTAGGCCGCGGCACCCAGCGCCCGATAGTCCGCCCGCAGGTCACTGCGTCGGGCGATGGCGCGGGCGAGCAGGCCGCTGAAGACGAGGCTGAGTCCCCAGTTGAGCAGGGAGACCAGGCACGACATCAAGGCGACGAACGCCACCGCGCCGCGAGGCGTCGTCGGATAGCCCGCGATCCGGGCGATGACCCGCGCCACCGGCGGCGACGAGGCAACGATGTAGCCGGTCAGCACGACCATTGCCATCTGCAGGGTGAACGCGGTCAGGTCCCAGAAACCGTCACCGAACGCGCCCGCGACGACCTTGGGGCTCGATCCGTTGACGAACGCTGCCAGCGCGACCACGACGACACCGGCCAGGGCGAAGACGTAGGCGTCGGGGAACCACTTCTCGGTCCACGCCGCTGAGCGCTGGGCGATCCTCGCCAGACCGCGCTCCGAGGTCCGTACAGAACTGTCCTGCGACATGGCCGCTCCGATCCGAGAGTCAAAGAGACCGTTCGACGCTATCAGTCCGGGTGACGCATCGCGCCCCAGGAATGCGGTGGACGCGGCGCATCTGATCGGGGCCGGAACCAACTGGTTGAGCTCGGTTCTCCGGTGATTGCCATGACCACTACCGATCCCCCGTGGGAGCCACCGCTTGGGCAGCCAGCCGAGTCTGCGTCGAGTGCTCTTCGACATGGTCGAGGAGTACGGCCGGCACACCGGTCAGGCCGACCTGATCCGAGAGGCAGTGGACGGTCGGGTCGGCGAGGATCCGCCGCCCGACTGGCGCGCCTGACCCGCCGTCGCGACACGCCGACGGTTTGATCCGCGTCGGAAAGCGAGCAACGGTGGAGGTGATCTGACACCAACGGAAGGCAGGCATGCTCACCCTCACCGAGAACGCCACCCTGATCGCGAAGTCGCTCGGCGACCAACCCGATACTCCCGAGGCAACGACCCTGCGGATCGCCAGCGCGGGACAGTCGGAATCATCCTTCGCCGTGTCCACGACGACGCAGCCCGAACCCGACGACCAGGTCGTCGTGCAGGACGGCGCCACCGTCTATCTCGATCCGGCTGCGGCCGCTCTCCTCGACGACAAGGTGCTCGACGCCGGTGTCGACGAGGCCGGCAACGTGCAGTTCTCGTTGGCCCTGCAGGGCTGACCCGCACGCACAGAACGACCGGACCCCACTGGGGTCCGGTCGTTCTGCTTGGTCAGGCGAGGATCTCTGCCTCGGTCTCGACGGGGACCGGAGGCCGCAGGAAGAGCGTTGCAATGGACGCCGCGAACCCGACGGCGGTGAAGACCGCGACCACCTTCAGCCCGGTCAACATGCCCGGGATGACCTGCCCGTCCTGAGCCGGCCCTTCCGAGGCAGCCGCGTTGACCAGGATGGCCGAGATCACGGCCAGGACCACTGCTCCGCCGATCTGGACGCTGGTGTTGACCAGACCCGAGGCCAGGCCTTGCTCGTGGTCGGCGACTCCCGAGGTGGCCTGCGCGTTGATGGACGGGAAGGTAAGCGCGAAGCCGACGCCGAGCAGCAGCATGGTCGGCATCAGTAGGGCGGCGTAGCCCAGGCCGGGGTCGACCCTTAGGAACAGGACGTAGGCCAGCAGGAACGAGCCCATACCGGCAGCGATGAGGACCTGGGTGCGGTAGCGAGCCAGGACCCAGTCGATCCGGGTCGAGCTCGCGACCACCAGCAGGCCCGCGGGCAGGAAGCCGAGCGCCATGGTGAGGGGCGACCAGCCGAGTGAGTCCTGGAGGTAGAGCGTCACCAGGAACTGGAAGGCGAAGTAGCCACCGGCCATGATCGCGCCGGCCACGTTGGCGTGCACCAGGTGGGCGGAGCGCAGGATGCCGAGCCGGATCAACGGTGTCGGGTGCCGCAGCTCGGTCACCACGAACGCCACGGCCAAGGCTGCACTGGCGGTGAACAGGGCCAGGACCGGCGCGCTCGTCCAACCCCTGGTCGGGGCCTCGACCACTGCCACCACGAACAGCAGCAGCGCCGAGGTGCTCGAGATCGCTCCGAGCAGGTCGAAGTCGGCCACCCGGGTCAGGGACCGTACGGACGTCGGGATCACCCGCCAGCCGACGGCCACCAGCAGCAGGGCCACCGGGCCCGGCAGCATGAACGTCGCCCGCCAGCCCAGCTCGGTGAGCACTCCCCCGAACACGAGGCCGAGAGAGAAGCCACTGGCGCCGACGACGGTGTAGATGCCGAGGGCCCTGTTGCGAGCGGGCCCCTCGCTGAAGGTCGTGGTGATGATCGAGAGGCCGGCCGGCACGGTGAACGCCGCTGCGACCCCCTTGGACGAACCGGAGGGCAACGATCGCCTCTGGGCTGCTCAGGGTTGCACTGATCACGGAGGCGAGTCCGAACACGGCTACCGCGGTGAGAAACACCGTCCTGCGGCCCAGTAGGTCGGAGGCCCGGCCTCCCAGCAGAAGCAGGCCGCCATAGCCGAGCACGTAGCCGCTCACGATCCACTGGAGGGACGACGCCGACATGCCGAGGTCTGCCCCGATGGACGGCAGCGCCACTCCCACCATGGAGATGTCGAGGCCGTCGAGGAAGAGCGCTCCGCACAGGACCACTAGGAGGAGCCAGGTGCGTGAGGACCAGCCTTCGGCGGAGTGGATGGAGGCCGAAGTCGTTGGAGCCGGCGCGATCGGCGCCGGGGTCAGGGTTGAGGTCATGTCATCCATACTTATGCATGTGCATCCAATGCACAAGCATTATTTGTAGAAACATATTATGCGATGGAATGTGATAAGGTGCCCGCATGGCACGGGTAAGCAACGACGACCGCTTGGCGTCGGAGTGGCACCAGCTGATGGGCCGCTACCAACGCCTGATGTGCGACCTCGACCGCGAGCTGGGCGCCGAGCACGATCTGTCCGCGAGTGAGTTCGAGGTGCTCCAGCAGCTCTCCCAGGCCGACGAGTGCAGCTTGCGGATGACCCAGCTGGGCGAGAGTGCCCACCTCACGCAGAGTGCTCTCTCTCGCCTCGTGACGCGCCTCGAGCGCGACGGGCTGCTGACCCGCAAGGCCTGCGACAGCGACCGGCGCTCGCTCTTCGTTGCGCTCACCGGCGAGGGCCGCAAGCGCTATGCCGAGGCGCGGCCCACGCAACGACGGGTGCTCCGCGAGGCAGGCACCGACTGCCTCGACCGCACCAGCTGACGTCAGCCCCGGACGAGGAGCAACGCTCCCCCGGCGGCGCAGCCCACGGTGACCAGCAGCATCACGCCCACCCACACGATGGCCGGCAGGGGCGTCAGCCCGGCCAGCAGGTCGGCGTCGGAGGTCCTGCGGCGGCTGCGACGGCGGGAGATCTGCAGCTCGACGACCGCGCGCGGCGCGCCGAGCAACAGGAAGCTGGTCAGACCCCACGCCGCCATGCCGTGAACCACAGGACTCCCCCACCAGGTGACAGCGACGGCGAGCACGGCCGCGACGAGGACGACGTACAGCCCGTAGAAGTTCCGGATCTGCAACAGCACCAGCGTGAGCAGGAACAGGCCGGCCCACAGCGCCAGTAGGTCGCGCTCGAGGCTGACCAGGGCCGCGGCGCCGAGGCCCACGAATGCTGGAGCCGGGTAACCCGCGAACGCGGTGGCCACCATGCCTGGCCCACGCGACCGACCGTGCGAGACGCTCAGTCCCGACGTATCGGCATGCAGCCGGATGCCCGACAGCCGGCGCCCGGACAGCAGCGCAGCGGCCGCGTGCCCACCCTCGTGGACGATCGTCAGCAGATGACGGGCGAGGTGCCAGGCACCCGGGACCGCGACGACGGCAGCGGCCAAGGCCGTGGCGAGGGCGGCGAGCTGCGGGTCGAGCGGAGGCTGGGTGCCGACAACGTCGTCGGCGATCCGCTGGAGAATGTCGCTGACGCTCAGAGCTCGAGCATCCTCGGCAGGACCTGTTCGCAGACCTCGCTCGTCCAGGCCGCTGGGTCGTCACCTATCGGCATCATGGTGACCGTCGTGATCCCGAGCGCGGCGTACGCCGCCATCTCACTCAGAAACGCGTCGGTGTCGCTCAGCGGGTCGACGACCTTGATCATCGTCTTCTCGATGGCCTCGTAGTCGGTGCCGAGGTCGTCGCAGTGGCCACGCAGCACCGAGAGCTTGTGCTCCATCAGCTCGGGTGTCACGCCGAAGATGTTGCAGGCGTCGGCGTACTGAGCCACCATCCGGAGCGTCTTCTTCTCCCCCGCTCCCCCGATCATGACCGGCAGTCGCTCCTGCACCGGAGGCGGGACGCCGTAGGTCTCGGCCAGCTGATAGTGCTTGCCGTCGTAGGCACCGTTGTCGTCACTCCACACCTGGCGGCAGATCTGCAGGGTCTCCTCCAGCCGCTCGAACCGCTCAGCCGTCGGCGGGAACGGAACACCCAGGCCCCGGTGCTCGCGCTCGTACCAGGCGGCGCCGATGCCGAGGATCGCCCGCCCCAGGGAGAGCTGGTCGAGGGTCGCGACGGTCTTGGCCAGGAGACCGGGGTGACGGTACGAGACCCCCGTGACCAGGAGGCTGAGCCGCAGCCGCTCGGTGACTCCAGCGACATATCCCAGGGTGGTGTAGCCCTCGAGCATCGGTTCTGCAGGACCGCCCATCTCCTCCATCTGGAAGTAGTGGTCCATCACCGTGAACAGGGCGACGCCGCCCTGGTCCGCAATCGTGGCGGTCTCGCTCAGCCGCGCCTGGAGCTGCTGCTCCCAGTCCGGATGGGTGAAGTTCGCGTAGTGCACTCCCAGCTGCATGGCCCGAGACTAACCAGGCCTGTGCCAGCACGCTGGGCCGCTCGCCTACGATCCTCTGCATGCTCAAGCGACCCCAAGCAATCCTTGCCGCGCTCGTGCTCACGGTCGGCCTCGCCGGCTGCAGCGACGACGAGGGCGACGACACGGCCACAGACCCCACGAACGACAGCGACGCACAGACCTGCGGCTACACCTCCGACGGCGGCGGCGAGGCCGAGCTCCCGCCTGGGCAGCCGTCCGTCAGCGGCGACATCACCGCCACGGTCGCGACCAGTGCCGGCGACATCGACCTCAGCCTCGACGCAGACACGGCACCGTGCACGGTCAACTCGTTCGTGTCTCTCGCCAAGCAGGGCTTCTACGACGGCACCAGCTGCCACCGGCTCACCGAGGGCGGCGGACTATCGGTCCTTCAGTGCGGCGACCCGACCGGCACGGGCAGCGGCGGTCCCGGCTACTCCTACGACGACGAGCTCACCGGTCAGGAGACCTATCCGGCGGGCACGCTGGCGATGGCGAACGCCGGCCCCAACACCAACGGGTCCCAGTTCTTCATGGTCTACGCCGACTCTCAGCTCGGCCCCAACTACACGGTGTTCGGCACCATCGGGGCGGACGGCCTGGCGGTGCTCGCGGACGTCGCCGCTGCCGGGACGGACAGCTCCAACGGCCCGGGTGACGGGCACCCCATCACGCCGGTGGACATCTCCAGCGTCACCGTGGAGTGAGCGGGAACGACACCCCGCTCAACTCCTCCGACCGCACCCACAGCGCCTTGGCGAGCTCGGGATCGCCGGCGGCGCTGCTACGCGCTGCCGGCGCTGGCCAACCGTGCATCTCGCTGAGCCGGTGCGGCCCGACGTAGGTGTTGCCGGGCACGTCCATGGTGGCCGCGAAGAGGGTCGGTAGGGCGCCGCGCCAGGCGGGCATCCCGGTCAGCCGGTGGCCGAAGCCGCCCACCCAGGTCTTGAGCCGGTTTCCGCTGCTCGAGGTGATCGCGGTCGCGGTCGAGCCCGGGTGCGCGCCGGTAACGCGCAGCGTCGAACCGACCGCGGACAGCCGCCGCTGGAGCTCCGCGAGGAACAGCATGTTGGCGAGCTTGGACTGCGCGTACGCCGCGTACGCCTGGTAGCCGCGCCGCTGCCAGTCGAGGTCGTCGACGTCGAGCACCCCGCTGAGGTGCGACCGGGAGCCCACCACCACCACCCGGTCGGTCAGTCGGGGAAGCAGCAGGTTGGTGAGCGCGAAGTGGCCCAGGTGGTTGGTCGCCAGGTGCAGCTCGACGCCATCGGGGCTCAGCGAGAACGGCAGCCCCAGGACGCCGGCGTTGTTGATGAGCACGTCGACCGGGCCCGCGTTGTCGGCGAAGGCGCGCACCGAGGACAGGTCGGCCACGTCGAGAAGCCGAACCTCCACCGATCCGGCCATCTGTGCCGCCGCGGCGTCGCCCTTGGCCTGGTTGCGGACGGCCAGCACCACCTGCGCTCCATGCTCGGCCAGCGCCTTCGCGGTCTCCAGCCCGATGCCTCCGCTTGCCCCGGTGACCACGAAGCGGCGCCCTTCCTGACGTGGGACCTCGCGCCAGTGCTCGACCCGCGGTGATCGCGCCATCAGTGCGGGGTCTCGACGACGGCGTAGTCGACCGGCTCGCCGAGCGCGACGGTCCGGGACACGGTGCAGATCCGGTCGTGGGTCTGCTGCACCGCCCGTGGCAGCATCTCCCGCGCTCGGTCACCGTCGGGACCCTCGGGGAAGGTGATGTCGATGGTGACCGTGATGTCGACCATGTGGTTGCCGTTGTCGTCGCGGATCTTGTGGCCCTCGCCGGTCACCGCGAACGACGTCGGCACAGCGCGGCGGGTCGTGATCGCGTCGATGTTCGACGCGGCGCAGCCCGCCAGCGACGCCAGGAACAGCTCGACCGGCGTGAAGTCGCTGTCGTCGTCGCCCGAGCCGATGGGCAGCACGCCACCGCGCTTGTTGGTCGCCTCAAAACGGCCTCCACCCAGGCGAATCACGTCGATGCCTCGCCAGCTCGGCGAGGTGCGGTCCCGAATCTCGTCGCTCATGAAAAGACACCCTGCCAGAGCCGCAAGGCTCCGGGAGGGTGTCGGGTGAGTGGAACGTTCAGCGGTCCCGACGCGTGGCCGACCGGCGGGCCCGCCGCGTGAGGCGCTCGCTCCGCTGGGCCAGCTCGACGTTGCGAAGCAGTGCATGATCCTGATCCGTGTGGACCCGTCCGTTGACGATTCCGGCGGCCAGGGCAACCTGCGTGTACATGGTGCTTTCATCCTCTCGACCCGCCTCGGCGGATCAGCTCTGTGTAATGAACCTTTGTCCCTTACGACTCTTACATCGTAGTAACGTGCAGAGGCTTCTCCGCATTCCCCGACGGGGTGATCTCGCACACGTGGGAAGGTCCGGTGTCCGACCTACGTTCAGCGGTCATGACCGAACTCGAGAAGACCCGTATCCGGCACACCGTGGCGTTCACGTTGCGGCACGACGAAGGGAGTCCCGCGGCGGCGTCGTTCTTCGAGGCACTGGCCGCACTCGGCGCGATCGAAGGGGTCGAGGAGCTCCAGGTGTGGTCGGAGGTCAGCCCCAAGAACAGCTATCGCTACGGGGTGTCGATGGAGTTCGCGACCCGTACGGCGTTCGAGACCTACACCGCCAGCCCTGAGCACGTCGAGTTCGTCCGCGACCGCTGGGACGACGAAGTCACCGAGTTCATCGAGATCGACTTCGTAGCCCTTGGGTAGGGCCCAGCTTGCTGGAGCGGGGCCCGGTCAGCGCAGCGCTGACTCGGGCAGGTCGAACCACCGCAGGTGCTCGAAGTCGGCGCTGACGTTGCCGGGATGCGCTGAGAGATCGGGGGCGGCGGCAGCGGCCAGGATGGCGGCGCCGTCGCGCAGGTGCTCGGCGAGGAGCTCCACTCCCCCGGTGGCCTCGTTGGTCGGCATCGACACCGACCCTCCGGCGTACGAGATGTCGTGGAGAGACAGCGGAGGCGTGACCACACCGTCCCGGTGCCGCCAGAGCCCCGTCACCGTGTCGAACACGTAGTCGCCCAACACCCGCCAGCCGTCCCGGGCGACCAGTCGGACGGCGTCGACGATGTAGTCGGCGACCGCGTCGGAGATGAAGTAGTTGAAGTTGACCCGGACCCAGCCCGGCTTGATCCCCTCGCAGCCACCTGAGATCTCCCGCTCGAACTCGTGCGACCGGTCCAGGTCGATCCCGAGCAGGCGGTGGCCGTAGGGGCCGGCGCACGAGCACCCGCCGCGCGACTGGATGCCGAACAGGTCGTTGAGCAGCGCCACGACGAAGTTGTGGTGCAGGTAGCGACCCGAGGGCGAGCGTACGACGAACGAGACGATCGAGAGCCGCCGCGCCTCCAGGTTGCCGAGCAGCTCGATGCCGGGCTCGTCCCGCCACGCGGCGACCGCGCGGGACAGGTGGCGCTCCTCCTGCTCGCGGATCGTGTCGGCGCCGACGGCCTGCTTGAGCTGGAAGACCAGCCCCGCGCGCACCGACTCGATGATGGCCGGGGTGCCGCCCTCCTCGCGATGGGTCGGGTCGGTGAGGTAGCGGTGGTCGTCGTCGTTGACGTAGAGGACGGTGCCGCCGCCGGGCACGTCCGGAACGCGGTTGGCGAACAGCTCGCGCCGCGCGACCAGGACCCCCGGTGTCGACGGCCCGCCGATGAACTTGTGCGGGGAGATGAAGACGGCGTCCTTGTAGGAGAGTCGCTGCGCGGGATCGGTCGCGTCCATCTCGACGTCGATGTACGGCGCGGCGGCGGCGAAGTCCCAGAGACTGAGCGCCCCGTGCTGGTGGAGGAGGGTCGAGATCGCGGCGGTGTCGGACACGATGCCGGTGACGTTGGAGGCTGCGGAGAAGGTGCCGATCTTCAGCGGCCGGTCGGCGTACTTCTCCAGCTGGTCGCGCAGGTCGTCGCAGTCCACCCCGCCGTCTGCGTCCTGCCTGATCACCACCACGTCCGCGATCGACTCCCGCCAGGGGATCTCGTTGGAGTGGTGCTCATAGGGGCCGAGGAACACCACCGGCCGCTCCTGCGGCGGGATGTGCTCGGTGAGGGCATGTTGGTCATCGAGCACCGACGGCACCCGCAGTCCGAGCACGCCGATCAGCTTCGCGATCGCCCCGGTGCACCCCGATCCGGCGAAGATCACCACGCAGTCGTCACCACCGCCGACGGCCTCCCGGATGATCTCGCGGGCCTCCTCACGCAGCCGCGTCGTCTGCAGCCCGGTGCCGCTGGACTCGGTGTGGGTGTTGGCGTAGCTCGGCAGCACCTCGTCGCGGATGAAGTCCTCGATGAAGGTGAGCGCCCGCCCGGACGCCGTGTAGTCGGCGTAGGTCACCCGGCGGCGTCCGTAGGGCGTCTCCATCACGTGGTCGTCGCCGATCACGGAGTCGCGGATGAGCCGCAGCAGCGCCTCCGTGTCTCCCGCACCTGGAGCCATGTGACCCACGATAGGCCTCGTCCTAAGGTGGAGAGCGTGAGCACACCCGCCCGGAGTCTGCAGCAGCAGGAAGCGATCGAGCGGTTCGCACTCCTGAGCGTCGACTCGTACGATGTCCGCCTCGACCTGGCCTCAGACCCGGAGACCTTCGGGTCGGTGACCACCACGCGGTTCACGAGCCACGGCGGGCCGACCTTCGTCGACCTGAAGCCGACCGCGGTCCGCAGCATCGTGCTCAACGGGCGGGCCCTCGACGCAGACCTCCTCGAGCGCGGCCGGCTGCCGATCGACACCGTCACCGGGAGCAACGAGCTTGTGGTCGACGCCGTGATGCCGTTCCGCAACGACGGCGAGGGGCTGCACCGCAGCGTCGACCCGGCCGATGGGCAGCACTACGTCTACGGCATGTCGTTCATGGACGCGGCACCCACGATCTTCGCCTGCTTCGACCAGCCCGACCTGAAGGCGCCGTACACCTTCCACGTGACAGCGCCGGTTGGCTGGACCGTGATCGGCAACTCGCCGGGAGACGAGGTCGAGCCGGGGGTGTGGGAGTTCGCCACGACCCAGCCACTGTCGACGTACTTCGTCACCATCGTGGCCGGTCCTTATCACGTGGTCAGGGACCAGCACGACGGGATCCCGCTCGGTCTGAGCGCTCGCGCCAGCCTCGCGGCGCACCTCGACAAGGACGCCGACGAGCTGGTCACGATGACCCGGCAGTGCTTCGACGAGTTCCACCGGTTGTTCGGCATCCGCTACCCGTTCGGCGACTACCACCAAGCCTTCGTCCCGGAGTTCAACGCCGGCGCGATGGAGAATCCCGGCTGCGTCACCTTCCGCGACAACCTGATCTTCGCCAGCCGGGTCACGAGGGGTGCGCGGATCCTGCGCGCGTCGACGGTCGCCCACGAGATGGCGCACCAGTGGTTCGGCAACATCGTGACGCCCGCGTGGTGGGACGACCTGTGGCTCAACGAGTCGTTCGCCGAGTACCTCGGCAACCGGGTCACCGGAGAGGTCACCGAGTACGCCGACGTGTGGACCCACATGGCCTATGCGCGTCGTCAATGGGGACTGGTCGCCGACCAGCGCCCGACCACCCACTCGGTTGCCGGCAACGGAGCCGTCGACGCGGTCGCGGCACTGCAGAACTTCGACGGCATCTCCTACGCCAAGGGGTCGACGATCCTCAAGCAGCTCAACGCGACCATGGGCGACGACGTGTTCCTCGCCGGCGCGGTCGACCACATGACGACCCACCTGTTCGGCAACGCGACGATGCACGACCTGTTCGGCAGCTGGGAGCGCGCCGGTGCCGGCGACCTCTCCGGCTTCATCAACAGCTGGCTACTCACCGCCGGCCCGGACACCATCACCCTCGACCGCGAGGCAGGGCTGGTCCGGCGTACCCCTCCGGTGGAGCATCCCGCAGACCGGTCTCACACCTTCCACGTCGCCACCGCACGGGATGACTGGCAGCTCGCGCCGCTCAGCATCACCGGCCCCGAGACGGCGCTCGACGCTCAGGGTCTGCCGCTCGTGTTCGACCCGCACGACGAGACCTGGGCGGTCTTCGTGCCGGATGCGGTCACGATGACCGGTCTGACGGAGCAGCTCGCCGCACTAGTCGACGTGGAGCTGCGGGCGGGCGTCTGGAACAACGTGCGCAGCGGCTATCACAGCGGGCTGCTCGACCCGGCCGTCGTCATCGACGTGGCTGTGGGCAGCCCGCCCGTGGAGGACACCGACGACTCGCCACGCCACACGATGCCCTGGCTGCTGTCGCAGGTGCTGCCGCTCGCGCCGGCAGGATCCGCTCGACCGGCTGCACGCGGCGTTTGCCAGTCGACTTCCCATGGCCGAGCCGAGCTCCGAGCTGCAGCTGTCGACGTTCCGAGGGGCGATCGTCACAGCCTCGACGCCCGCCCTCCTGGAAGCCTGGCGAAACGGCCGGGAGCTACCGGACGGGCTCGTGCTCGACCTCGACCTCCGGTGGCGGATCCTGGTCCGGCTGGCGGCCATGGGCGCGGTCGACCGCGCCGAGCTCGATGCGGCTCTGGCCGAGGAGGCCACTACCGTCGCCCGCGTCGAGCACACGCGCGCGGTGGCCTCGATGCCGACGGCCGAGGCGAAGGCATTCGCGTGGGAGCGCTTCACCGGAGCCGTCGACGTACCGAACTACGAGCTCGAGGCCGCCGGCCTCGGCATGTGGCGAGGCGGGCAGGACGACCTCACCCTGCCCTACGTCGAGCGCTACTTCGCCGAGCTACCGGCCACGGCCGAGGTGCGGAGCGGCTGGGTGCTCGCCCTGGCAGCGGAGGCGTTCTTCCCGCTGGCACATGCCGATGAGCACACGCTCGCCCTGGCCACGGCGCTGCTCTGCGACCCCGACTCGCTCCCGCCATCGGTCCGCAAGCGAGTGCTCGACATGGCCGACGAGACCTCGCGCCGCATCGCCATCCGGGAGACCTTCCCTCATGCCTGAGCTCGCCCGCCGTCCCGGCCCAACGATCCGCACCCGGGTCACCGAGTTCGGGACCGCCGGCGAACGCACGCGCGAGGACCGTTTGGTCACCGAGGAACCCCTGGAGATCCGCCTCACCTGGCCCGGGACTGCCGCCCATCGCGTGTGGGTCACGATGCGCACGCCGGGACACGACTTCGAGCTAGCCGCCGGATGGCTGGCCCACGAGGGCGTTAGCCGCGAGGTCGCGGGCGTGGCCTACTGCACGGACGCCGAGCTCACGGCGGAGCAGGAGTTCAACGTCGTCACGGTCACCTTGTCGACGACACCCGACGGTCCGCTCGCCCACCAACACCCCGCGCTGTCATCGGGGTCGTCGGCATGTGGGGTGTGCGGTCGCGACACGGTCGACTCAGCGGTGTCCGTCTCGGCCGAGCCGTGGCCTGGCCCGCGGCCCGACGATGCCGTCGTACGCCGCCTGCCGGACCTCCTGCGCGAGCAGCAGACTCTCTTCTCGCGCACCGGCGGGGTGCACGCGGCCGGGCTGTTCACGGCCAGTGGCGAGTCGCTGGTGGTCCGCGAGGACGTCGGCCGGCACAACGCGGTCGACAAGGTCACCGGTGCCCGGATCCTCGCCGGGGAGTCACCCGCCGAGGCGGCGCTGGTCGTCAGCGGCCGCGCCGGCTTCGAGCTCGCGCAAAAGGCCCTGGCCTCGGGAGTCGGCACGCTCGTGGCGGTGGGCGCCCCCACCAGCCTGGCCGTCGACCTCGCCCGCCGCGGCGGGCTGACGCTCTACGGCTTCACCGGCACTGATCGCACCGTCCGCTACGCCTGAGCGAGCCGCCCGGCGTGGGTTCGACGCTGTGTCGGTAGCCGCGCCTACCGTCGGAGGGTGCGCATACTCCACACCTCCGACTGGCATCTGGGCCGGTCCTTCCACCGTGAGGGGATGCTCACGCACCAGGCGGCCTACGTCGATCATCTGCTGGAGGTCGTCGAGCGCGAACACGTCGACCTGGTGGTGGTCGCGGGCGACATCTACGACCGAGCCCTGCCGCCGGTCGACGCAGTCCGGCTGGCCGACGAGACGCTGGTGCGGCTCGCCCGCTCGAGGGCCCGGGTGGTGCTCACCAGTGGCAACCACGACTCGGCGCAGCGGCTCGGGTTCAGCTCGCGGCTGATCGACGAGTCCGGCATCCACATCCGGGCCGATGCCTCCACTGTCGGCACCCCGGTGCTGCTCGGCGACGACGGCGGCCCGGTCGCGGTCTATGGCATCCCCTACCTCGACCCGCACGCCGTCGCCGAGCCGTGGCAGCTGTCGGGTCGGACCCACGAGGCCGCACTCACCGAGGCGATGGCCCGGGTCCGGCGCGACCTTGCAACGCAACCCTCGGGCACGCGGTCCGTGGTGCTCGCGCACGCATTCGTCGCCGGCGCCCAGCCCTCCGACTCCGAGCGCGACATCAGCGTCGGCGGCGTCTCGATGGTCCCGGTCACCGTCTTCGACGGCATCGACTACGCCGCCCTCGGCCACCTGCACGGGCAGCACACCCTGACCGACCAGGTCCGCTACAGCGGGTCACCGCTCGCCTACTCGTTCTCCGAGGCCGGCCACCGCAAGGGATCGTGGCTGGTGGAGCTGAGGGCTTCCGGCGTACAGGCCCACTTGGTCGAGGCACCCGTCCCTCGTCCGCTGGCGCGGCTGCAGGGTTCGCTCGAGTCGCTGCTCGGCGACCCGGTTCATACGGCACACGAGGGTTCCTGGGTGGAGGCGACCCTGACCGACGCCGTCCGGCCGCTTCAGGCCATGGAACAGCTGCGACGACGTTTCCCGCACACGTTGGTGCTCGGGTTCGACACGGCGGAGGCGTCACTCGGCACACCAGGCGTTGCCGAGACGCACGCTCGCTCCGACCGCGAGATCGCGCTTGCGTTCGTGTCCGACATGCGGGGCGAGGCGCCGTCCGACCTCGAGACGAGCGTGCTCTACTCCGCGATCGACGCGTGCTGCGACGACCGCGATGTCGACATGCTGTTCGGCGAGGCCGACTGATGCGCCTGCACCACCTGGAGGCCACCGCGTTCGGACCGTTCGCCGACACCGTGCGCGTCGACTTCGACGAGCTGTCGGAGGCCGGCCTGTTCCTGCTGTCGGGGCCGACGGGGGCCGGCAAGACCAGCGTGCTCGACGCCGTCTGCTTCGCCCTCTACGGCGACGTGCCGGGAGACCGCAGCGCAGCCAAGCGCCTGCGCTGCGACCAGGCCGCCCCTGGGCTGCGGCCACTGGTCACCCTGGAGGTGACGCTCGGCAGCCGGCGATTCCGGATCGTCCGATCCCCGACCTGGGAGCGCCCCAAGAAACGCGGCGCCGGGCTGACCAACGAGCAGGCCCGGGTCACGTTCTCCGAGCTGGTGGACGGCGGGTGGCAACCGCTGTCGAGCCGGCTCGACGAGACCGGAGACCTGGTGGGCCGGCTGGTCGGGATGAGCCTGACCCAGTTCACGCAGGTGGCGATGCTTCCCCAGGGTCGGTTCCAGGCGTTCCTGCGGGCCCGGTCGGAGGAACGCCACCGGTTGCTGCAGCAGCTCTTCCGCACGGGCCGCTTCGAGCAGGTCGAGCGATGGCTGCGCGACCGTCGGCTCGCGCTCCGTCAGGAGTGTGCCGAGGCCCACCAACAGGTCGTCGAGCTGGTCAGCCGACTCAGCGAGGCCACGGCGGAGGCGGTCCCGGACGACTGGGATGCCGCATCGCTACCCGGCTGGGTAGCCGGCCGGCGTACGACGGCGAGCGCGCAGCGCGAGGCGGCTGAGGTCGTGGTCGCAGAGAGCAGCGCCACAGAGCTGAGCGCCCGGGCGGAGCTCGAGGCCGCGCGAGCCCAGCTCCAGCGGCGGGATCGGGTGGTCGCCGCGGCCGCAGAACAGGCCGACCTCCTTGCCGACACCGCCGGGCACACCGAGCGCGAATGCGCCATCGACCGCGCGAGTCGGGCCACCGCTGTCGCTCCACTGCTCCGCCGGTCCAAGACGGCCGGCACCGCTCTCGCCACGGCGGAACGAGCAGCCGTGCAGGCGACCACGCGTGTCGTCGAGCTCACCGGACGCGAGCTGGCCGGGGTTGTCGAGCTGACGACCTTCGTGACCGAGGAGGTCGACGCCGCGGCCCAGGCCCGAGCCCTGAAGCCGCGCGCGGCACGCCACGCCCTGGTCAGCGCCGAGATCGAATCGCAGGTCACCGGGCAGGAGGCCATTGCTCTACAGGTAGAC
The DNA here is from genome assembly GCA_963753565.1 of uncultured Actinomycetota bacterium. Taxonomy (GTDB): domain Bacteria; phylum Actinomycetota; class Actinomycetes; order Propionibacteriales; family Nocardioidaceae; genus Nocardioides. The sequence continues at coordinate 183,191 of CAVWCT010000010.1, read as the reverse complement.
CAGGTGGCCCGGCGCAGCGAGCACGCGCCCGCCGAGCTGCTGGGAGTCCGCGCCGAGCTGGCAAGGGCGCAGGCCGCAACCGCGATCCTCGAGACCACGCGGCTCCGCCTGTCGGCTGTCCGCGAACGGCTGGCTGCCTTTGCCGAGGTCGAGACGCTGGCGCCCCGGATCGAAGCCGCCCGGGCCGCCTGGCACGGTGCCCGAGAGGCGGCATCGACGCTGCGAGAAGAGTGGCTGTCCGTGAAGGAGGCTCGCCTCGAAAGCATGGCGGCAGAGATCGCCGGCCAGCTGGCGGTGGGTGCCTGCTGCCCGGTCTGCGGCTCGGTCGACCACCCCGCCAAGGCCATCCACTCCCCCGGCGCCGCCGACGCGGCAGCAGAGAAGTTGGCGCTCAAGACGCTCGACGACGCAAAAGCCACCGAGCATCTGCGGGAGCTGGAGGTGCGCGACCTCGAGACCCGGATGGGGGCGCTCGAGGAGTCAACGGGAGACCAGCCACAGGCCGAGCTGCGGGCCGACGCGGCCCGGCTGACGGCCGAGGCCGAACGCCTTGAGCGGCTCGCCCTGCGGTCCGAGCAGCTGTCCACCCGGGCTGCCGAACTCGAGGCCCGGGGTGAGGCGGACGCCGAGCTGATGAGCACCCTGTCGGCTCGGTCCGCAGCGGCAGCAGCCGCCCAGTCCGCGCTCGCCGCCGAGCTAGCCTCGCTCGATGAGGAACTCGCCGAGGTCCTCGGTGCCGCCGCAGACCTTGGCGAGGCACTGGAGCGCCACGTCGCGGGCGCGGAAGCCGGACGCACCGCGCTCAGAGCCCTGGCCGGCCTCGACTCGGCCGAGACGGCGTACGCCGAAGCCGAGGCGGAGCTCGCTGCCGCGGCCACCGACAATGGGTTTGCCGACCCGACGGAGGCCGCCTCATCCGCGCTGTCCACCGACGAGGTCGCCCGGCTGGTGGCCCAGGTCGCTCACCACCAGCAGCGCCTGGCCGCCGTCACCGAGGTGCTCGACGAGCCGGGTGCCCGCGAGCTAGCAGCGGCCGACCCGCCCGACGCCGATGCCCTGACGGAGACCCACGAGGCCGCGATGCGGCGGCTTGCCGAGGCCCAGTCCGTGGCGGCGACCTGGCGCTGGCGCGAGCGCCGGCTCGCCGAGCTCGACGCTCAGCTCGAGGAGGCGGTGACCGCCTGGCGACCGATCCACGACGAGCTCGAGCTCACGACCCATCTCTCCAGCTTCGTGGAGGGCAAGGCGCAAGACAACCGCCTGCAGATGCGCTTCTCGGCCTACGTCCTCGCCTACCGGCTGACCCAGGTAGTGGCGGCCGCCAACCTGCGCCTGGCCCGGATGAGCGACCAGCGCTACTCGCTCGAGCACACGCCCCACCGCGGCGCCGGCGAGACGCGGGGTGGCCTCAGCCTGCAGGTGCGCGACGACTGGTCGGGCGAGTCCCGCGACCCGGCCACTCTGTCCGGCGGAGAGACCTTCGTCGTCTCCCTGGCGCTCGCGCTCGGGCTCGCCGACGTGATCACCCAGGAGTCCGACTCGGCCGCCGAAGGCTCACGGTTGGAGACGCTCTTCGTGGATGAGGGCTTCGGCTCGCTCGACGCCGACACCCTCGACGACGTCATGGACACCCTCGACTCGCTGCGCGACGGAGGCCGCGTTGTCGGCGTGGTCAGCCACGTCGCCGAGATGCGCGACCGGATCCCCACCCAGCTGCTGGTCTCGAAGTCCCGTCAGGGCTCCACGCGTCGCCGTGCGTCGCTAGCTGGACGTGCCGGCGGCTCCGTGCTCCAGCGCCTCGAGCAGCGCGTTGTTGAAGTCAGGGATGTCGTCGGGTTTTCGGCTGGTGATCAGGTTGCCGTCGGTGACGACCTTCTCGTCGACCCACTCGGCACCTGCGTTCCGCAGGTCTGTCTGCAAGCTGGGCCACGACGTCACGCGGCGGTCCTTGACCACGTCCGCCTCGATCAGCATCCACGGCGCGTGGCAGATGGCAGCCACTGGCTTGCCCGACGCCACGAAGTCGCGCACGAACGAGACTGCGTCCTCGTCGGTGCGCAGCGCGTCGGGGTTGGCGACCCCACCGGGCAGCACCAGCGCGGCATAGTCGTCCGCGTCTGCCGAAGACACCGACACGTCGACGGCTTGGGTGTCCGCCTTGTCCAGGTGCTCGAACAGCTGGACTTTGTCCTCCTCGGGACTCACCAGCACCGGCTCGTAGCCGGCGTCCTCGAGCGCGGACCAGGGCTCGGTGAGCTCGGCCCGCTCGATGCCTTCACCTGCGACCAGGAATGCAACCTTGGATGTCGTCATACGGCGCCGGTACCCGCAGGCGTGGGACTCACACGGCGGTGTTGCTGCTTCATCACGGTATGTAGACGAACCGCCGCTTCCCATGGTGAGCAACCCGTGGGAAGCGGAGACCGGCCTGCATACCGTGATGAAGCAGCGGCGGCAGCAGCTCACGCCCCGAGGCTGGTCCAGGAGGAGACGTCGAGCCCCCAGTCGCGCTCGAGGCGCTCGGCCTGGGGCCGGTAGAGCACCTGCAGCGACTCCTTCAGTCCAGGAGTCCACTCCCAGGTCACCTGGTCGGTGCTGCTCGACCCCGACTCGCTGCGCACGTCCGAGAGCTCCACGGGATCCAGGCCCAGGTCGCGCCAGATCGCGTTCCACGGCCGGCTGCGGGTCCTCGCGCACCTGCTCGAAGACCATCACCCGGATCCGCTCGCGGCCGATCGCCGCCGCCCACATGTCCAGCTGGTCGGCATAGCAGCCCGACCAGGTCTGGATCGTGATCGGCACCGGGTAGGGCCACGGCATCGTGATCTTGCGGGTCATCCGCTTCTGCATCCACTCGCGAGTGAGGCCGAGCAGCATCGCCGAGCGATACCGCTCGATCGGGTCGCGCAGCAGCACCAGCACCGGCCCCTCGGGCATCACCCGGGCAGCGGCGAACGGCGCCGAGGCGTGGCGCAGGTACTGCGGCGACCACTCGCCACGTCGTAGCCCATCGTCGGGGAACAGGTCCAGGTACTCCGCGTCCTCGAGGCGCCCATCGGCGATCTTGTGCAGGAGCTGCTGCTCCTTCTTGTCGTTGGTGCCGAGCGCGACCTGTGGATGCTGGGTCAGGAGATCGGTCAGCCAGGTGGTGCCGCTCCGCTGCGCACCGATGCCGAGCCACGCCGGATAACCCATGTCACGGACCTTATAAGGCCGGATAGGTTCGTCGGCATGAGTGGTCCCGGGCTCGACCCCACCTTCCTCGACCTCCCCTACCGAAGCCTCGGCGATGCGGCGCTCTCCCGGGCGCAGGCGCTCGGCGCGCGTCATGCGGACTTCCGCTTCGAGCGGATCCGCTACCAGCATCTAGGCGTCCGCGACGGTGTGCTCCAGGGTGCGGCCGACGCAGAGGACCTGGGCTTCGCGGTCCGGGTGATCCATGGCGGTGCCTGGGGGTTCGCCGCCGGCGTGATCCTGACCGAGGACGAGGCGGTCCGGGTCGCCGAGTCTGCGGTGGCCGTGGCCAAGGTCGCCGCTGCGATGACCACGGCGCCTGTGGAGATCGCTCCGGAGCCGACCTACGACGACGTCACCTGGGTCTCGTCCTACGTCGTCAATCCACTCGACGTACCGGTCGCCGACAAGGCCGCGCTCCTCATCGACTGGACCAACCGGCTGCGCACCGGCGCGGCCGTCGACCACGCGTCCGCCTCACTCCAGCAGGTGCAGGAGAACAAGTACTACGCCGATCTGGCCGGCACCCGCACCACCCAGCAACGGGTCCGGCTCCAGCCCGGCTTCGAGGCGATGGGCGCCGGCGCCGACACGTTCGACTCGATGAGCTCGATCGCGGCGCCCGTGGCTCGCGGGTGGGAGTACCTCACCGACGGCTCCTATGACTGGGACGACGAGATCGACCAGGTGCCCGAGCTGCTCGCCGAGAAGCTGAAGGCACCCAGTGTCGAGGCGGGCGCCTATGACCTGGTGATCCACCCGTCCAACCTGTGGCTGACTATCCACGAGTCCATCGGCCACGCAACCGAGCTCGACCGGGCGCTCGGCTACGAGGCCAACTACGCCGGCACGTCGTTCGCGACCTACGACAACCTCGGCACGCTCCAGTACGGCTCGCCGATCATGCACGTCACGGGCGACCGCACGATCGAGCACGGTCTCTCGACCGTCGGCTACGACGATGAAGGAGTCCAGACGCAGAGCTGGGACATCGTCCGCGACGGGGTGCTCGTCGGCTACCAGCTCGACCGTGCCATGGGCGCGATGAAACCGGAGCTCGCTGCACTGGATTCTGGGCAAGGCCGCTCCAACGGCTGCGCCTACGCCGACTCCCCCGGCCACATCCCCATCCAGCGGATGGCTAACGTCTCGCTCCAGCCAGCGCGCCGATGGCCCGTCGACGGAGGAGCTGATCGGCCGGGTCGAGCGCGGCATCTACGTGATCGGCGACAAGTCGTGGTCGATCGACATGCAGCGCTTCAACTTCCAGTTCACCGGCCAGCGGTTCTACAAGATCGAGAACGGCGAGCTCGTGGGCCAGCTCCGCGACGTCGCCTACCAGGCGACCACGACCGACTTCTGGGGGTCCATGGAAGCCGTCGGCGGCCCGGACACGTGGATCCTCCACGGGGCCTTCAACTGCGGCAAGGCCCAACCCGGGCAAGTGGCGGCGGTGAGCCACGGCGCACCCACGTCCCTGTTCCGCGGCGTACGCATCCTCAACACCAACGAGGAAGGTGGCCAGTGATGACCGCACCTGTCACCCCCCAGTCGCTGGTCGACCACGCGGTCGCCACCTCGACGGCCGACGACTGCATCGTGATCGTCAACGACAAGACCAGCGCCAACCTGCGCTGGGCCAACAACACCCTGACCACCAACGGCGTCATGCACGGCATCAGCGTCACCGTGATCTCGTTCGTCCGCGGCGGCGAGGGCGTGGCCACCGGATCGGTCTCCGGCAGCGCCAGCTCCCAGGCCCAGGTCACCGCACTTGTCGAGGCCGCGGACGCCGCCGCACGGGCCGGCTCTCCCGCCGAGGACGCCAACGACCTCGTGCGAGACCGGTCCTCCGCCGACTGGGACGACCAGCCGGTCCCGACCGACATCCACGTCTACGACGCCTTCGCTCCGGCTCTCGGCGAGGCATTCGGGCGAGCCTCCTCCGCCGACCGCGTCCTCTACGGCTTCGTCAACCACGAGATGACCACGACCTACCTCGGCTCGACGACCGGTCTGCGGCTGCGCCATGTGCAGCCGACGGGCCACTACGGCTGCACCGGCAAGACCAGCGACCTGACCCAGAGCGCCTGGGTCGGGGGCGCGACCCGCGACTTCACCGACGTCGACGCCCTCGCCATGGACGCAGAGCTGGCGCAGCGGCTCGGGTGGGGCTCGCGGCGCGTGGACCTCCCGGCCGGCCGCTACGACACGATCCTCCCGCCCACGGCAATGGCCGACCTGATGATCGACGCCTACTGGTACGCCGGCGCGCGGGTCGCCTGGGAAGGCCAGTCGGTCTACAGCCGCCGACCGACCGGCACCCGGATCGGTGAGACGATCACTGCGCCTGGCGTCAACCTGTTCAGCGACCCGGCGTACGACCGCCTCGAGTGCGCACCGTTCAGCGTCGCTTCCTCGTCCGGCAACGAGTCGTCGGTGTTCGACAACGGGCTCCCGCTCGAGCGCACCGACTGGACCCGCGACGGCGTGCTGACGGCCCTGCTCCAGACCCGGCACTCGGCCGCGATGACCTCACAGCCGGTCACCCCCGCCATCGACAACCTGGTGCTGTCGATCGACAGCGCCAGCGGCGACATCAACGACCTGGTCGCCGGCATGGAGCGCGGCCTGCTGCTGACCTGCCTGTGGTACATCCGCGAGGTCGACCCGCAGACCCTCCTGCTGACCGGGCTCACCCGCGACGGGGTCTATCTCGTCGAGGGCGGCGAGATCACCGGTTCGGTCAACAACTTCCGCTTCAACGAGAGCCCGATCGACCTGCTCCGCCGGTTCACCCATGCCTCGGCCACCGTGCCGAGCTTCAGCCGCGAGTGGGGCGACGACTACTTCTCCCGCACGGCCACCCCGGCCCTGCGGGTGCCCGACTTCAACATGTCGAGCGTCTCCCAGGCCATGTGAGCAAGAGGCGTCAAGCGACGGCCGCCTCCTCGACCTAGAGTCATCGACATGTACGAGACCCCTTCTGAGGTAGCGGCTCTGCAAGCCCTGCTCGACGCCTCACACGGTCAGGCCACCGATCATCTGAAGGCCATCATCCGCGACGAGCGCCTGCTCACTGCCGACGACCTCGTGGCCCTGCTGACCGGTATGAAGGTGCTGAGCCTGGCCACTGTGACGTCGTCCGGCGAGCCGAGGATCAGCGCCGTCGACGGACATTTCCTGCACGGCACCTGGTCCTTCAGCACGTCGGCCACTGCCGCCAAGGCCCGGCACCTTCGCGCGCGGCCGGCGGTGAGCGTGGCCCACGTCGACAACGAGGAGCTCGCGGTCTTCAGCCATGGGCGGGTCGAGGCGATGCATGAGTCGGACGACGACTATGCAGAGACTCTTGAGCACTGGACCCAGCACTACGGCAGCTCGCCCCTGTCATGGGGCGAGGCGATCGTCATCTACCGCTACCGGCCGCACTGGATGGTCGGGTACGCGTTTCAGCGGGAGGAGCTGCTGCGATCGCGTGGGCTCGGAGGGCCACCCGGAATGGGTGCGGCCGGGTCGTAGGGCACGCGCGTGTAGATGAAGGTCGCGCAGTCGAGGTGGCCGATCGTGCCCTCGTCACTGCGTACGACGTGGAGCGTCTCGCCGCGGTGGTAACCCGACGTTCCCACCAGGCGCCCCTCGCGGAGCTCGAACGTATCCGCCAGCTCGGCGTTGCGGACAGCACGGAGCTGCAGCTCGTCGTTCTGCCAGCGCAGCTCGACCGCCGTGTTGCCCCAGAACCACACGCCGAGGATCGGGTGCACCTCGGGAGGCACGGTGACCGTGGGTCGCCACGGGCCGACCGGGGTCGGGTCCTGGCCGCCGAACATGGTCTCGAGCACCCGGTTGGTGCTGAACCCGGTCGTGGCATTGGTCAGCACGACCGCGCCGTCCCGCCTGTCCGGGTCGACGAAAAGGCTGGCCTGGAAGCCCGGCATGCTGCCGGTGTGGCCGACGAAGGCTCTGCCGTCGTGCCGCAGCACCGCCAGCCCCAGGCCGTGGTCGGTCGCGGGCGCCTGGGCGCCACTCATCTCGCGCAGCGTCGTCTCCGCGATCACGTCGGGATGGCCGGCCATGAGCAGACGGGCCCACCGAGCCAGGTCTTCGACCGTGCTCCACAGCTGACCCGCGGGCGCCATGCTCGCCGTGTCCTGGTGCGGCTCGTCGGTGAGGGTGCCCGCGAAGTGGTCAACGCTCAGTCCCTGCGCGTACGGCGCCTCGGGGTCGTACGTCGTCCGCTTCATCTCCAGGGGACCGAGCAGCCGAGCGCTGATCACCTCCCACCAGGGCGCACCGCGCAGCCGGGCCACGACCTCACCGAGCAGCGCGAAGCCGAGGTTGGAGTAGTGGAACCACTCCCCCGCGCCCGTGACGGCGGCCGAGCCGTCGTTCGCCTCGGTCAGCGCCGCGAAGTCGACCCCGGGCGACCGCTCCCACCAGGAGCCCACCGGCTCGCTCTGCATGCCCGAGGTGTGGGACAGCAGCTGGCGCAGCGTCGCCGCGCCGTAGCCGCTCTCGGGCAGGAACCGTCCGATCGGGTCGTCGAGCGCGAGCAGGCCCTCGTCGCGCAGCTGCATCACCGCCACGGCGGTCATGGTCTTCGTGATCGACCCGATCCGGTACTGCGTGCCGAGGTCGGCGTTGACCCCACCAGTCCAGGCAGGATCGCCGTCCTGCAGGACGCCGGCCACCACGGACGGCAGCCGACCGGTCGCCTGCAGGTGCTCCAGCCGGGCCTGCCAGGACGCGCCACTCATGCCGGGCTCACTCGGCGAATGCCTCCACCGGTGGGCACGCGCAGACCAGGTTGCGGTCGCCGAACGCCTGGTCGATCCGGGCCACGGGCGGCCAGTACTTGTCGGGGTCGACACCGGTCGGGAACACCGCCAGCTCGCGCGAGTAGGCCCGGTCCCACTCGCCGACGAGGGTGCGGGCGGTGTGCGGCGCACCACGCAGCGGCGAGGTCTCCGGCGTCCACTCGCCCGCGCCGACGCGGTCGATCTCGGCCTTGATCGCGATCATGGCGTCGCAGAACCGGTCGATCTCGGCAAGGTCCTCCGACTCGGTCGGCTCCACCATCAGGGTGCCCGCGACCGGGAAGGACATGGTCGGAGCGTGGAAGCCGTAGTCGACCAGTCGCTTGGCCACGTCGTCCACGCTCACGCCGGTGTCCTTCGTGAGTCCACGCACGTCGAGGATGCACTCGTGGGCGACCAGGCCGCCGTGACCGCGATAGAGCACCGGGAAGTGCTCGCCGAGCCGCGTCGCGATGTAGTTGGCCGACAGGACCGCGCTGGCTGTGGCGCGGGTCAGACCCTCGGCACCCATCAACCGGATGTAGGCCCAGGAGATCGGAAGGATCCCGGCCGAGCCGTACGGCGCAGCGCTGATCGGCCCGATGCCCTCGCGCTTCGTCTCCTCGGGGTGCATGCCGTGCGAAGGAAGGTACGGCGCCAGGTGCTCACGCACGGCCACCGGCCCTACGCCGGGGCCGCCGCCGCCGTGCGGGATGCAGAACGTCTTGTGCAGGTTCAGGTGCGACACGTCGCCGCCGAACTCGCCGGGCTTGGCGTAGCCCAGCAGGGCGTTGAGGTTGGCCCCGTCGACGTACACCTGACCGCCGTGGCCGTGCACGATCTGGCACAGCTCGGTGATCGTGTCCTCGTAAGCACCGTGGGTCGACGGGTAGGTGACCATGATCGCCGCCAGGTCGTCGGCGTGCGCGTCGCACTGCTTGCGCAGGTCGTCGAGGTCGACCGAGCCGTCGTCGCCTGCCTTCACCACGACCACCCGCATCCCGGCCATCACTGCGGAGGCGGCGTTGGTCCCATGGGCAGACGACGGGATCAGGCAGATGTCTCGCGCGCCCTCACCGCGGTCGCGGTGGTAGCCACGGATCGCGAGCAACCCGGCCAGCTCGCCCTGTGAGCCGGCGTTCGGCTGGATCGAGACCCGGTCGTAGCCGGTGACTTCGGCCAGCCAGCCCTCGAGCTGCTCCACGAGCTGCCGGTAGCCGAGCGCGTCCTCCGCGGGTGCGAACGGGTGTAGGTCGGCGAATCCGGGCAGCGACACCGGCTCCATCTCGGTGGTCGCGTTGAGCTTCATCGTGCAGGACCCGAGCGGAATCATGCCGCGGTCGAGTGCGTAGTCGCGAGCCGACAGCCGGCGCAGGTAACGCAGCATCTGCGTCTCGGAGCGGTGGCTGTTGAACACCTCGTGCTCCAGGAACGGCGTACGCCGGAGCAGCTCGACCGGCAGTGCGTCCGGAGTGCGGGTGTCGATGTCGGCGAGCTCGGTGGGCTGGATATCGAACGCCGACAGCACCGTCGCGACCGCGCCGATGTCGGTCCGCTCGGAGCATGAGATGCCGACGTGGTCGGCGTCGACCAGGCGCAGCTGGACACCTGCCGCATGTGCCGCGTCGACCACGGCAGCGGCTCGTCCGGGTACCCGTGCCATCACCGTGTCGACGAACGCGCCGTGCAGCACCTCGACGCCGGCCTCCCGCAGCGCGGCGGCGAGCACGACGGCGCACCGGTGGGTCCGCTGCGCGATCGCGCGCAGACCTTCCGGCCCGTGGTAGACGGCGTACATCGAGGCGACGACGGCGAGCAGCACTTGGGCGGTGCAGATGTTGGACGTCGCCTTGTCGCGCCTGATGTGCTGTTCGCGGGTCTGCAGCGCGAGTCGGTAGGCGGGTCGGCCCTCCGCGTCGACGGACACGCCCACCAGCCGGCCCGGCAGGTGCCGCTCGAGACCCGACGCCACCGCCATGTAGCCGGCGTGCGGGCCGCCGTAGAAGAGCGGGACGCCGAAGCGCTGCGTGGATCCCACCACCACGTCGGCGCCCAGCTCACCGGGCGACTCGAGGAGGGTGAGCGCCAGCAGGTCCGCCGCCACGACGAGCTTGGCGCCCTTGGCCGCGACGTCCTCGGCGAGCTCACGCGGGTCGAGGATCCGTCCAGAGGCCCCGGGGTACTGCAGGAGCACGCCACACACGTCCCCAACCGGGACGCCCTGGGCGAGATCGGCCACGACGACCTCGATGCCCATCGCCTCGGCGCGGGTGCGGACCACCTCGATCGTCTGCGGCAGCGCGTCGGCGTCCACGATGAACGGGCCCGACGCCTTCGGGCTGGCTCGGCGTACCAGGGTCATCGCTTCAGCGGCAGCGGTCCCCTCGTCGAGCAGTGAGGCGTTGGCGGTCGGCAGCCCCGTCAGGTCACCGATCACCGTCTGGAAGTTGAGCAGCGCCTCGAGCCGCCCCTGAGAGATCTCCGGCTGATAGGGCGTGTAGGCCGTGTACCAGCTCGGGTCCTCGAGGACATTACGTCGGATGACGGGCGGCGTGATCGTGCCGTGGTAACCCAGGCCGATCATCGCCTCGCCGGGGTTGTTGAGCCCGGCGATGGCCCGTAGCTCACGTGCGGTCGCCTCCTCGCTCAACGCAGCCGGGAGGTCGAGCTCGGCGGCGGCGCGAAGGCCACCGGGCACGGCGGCGTCCATCAGCGCGTCGAGCGAAGCGAAACCGAGCCGCTCGAGCATCCGGTCGACGTCGGCCGAGTGCAAGCCGATGTGCCGGTCGACGAACGACACGGCCCCGTCAAGCTCAGCCAGGGTGGGGTGATCGGACACGGGTGGGCTCCTCAGATCGGTCGACACTGAATCGGTCAACAAAAGGCGCCTCCCCCTCTGTCACCTCATCCTCGAGGCTCCACAGTTGCCTGATCCGCACGGTCCTGGCGCCTGAGAGGTTCCGGGGAGGAATTGCCCCTTCGGCGCTCCGAAACGGGCGTGTCCGGAGACTCTCCCGCGCGGTTTGATCGGCGTATCGATCCTACCAAGGCCCTCGCCGCACCTGGCCATTTGGCGCGATCGCGCAGAAATGACGACCGGCCCGCTGCCCAAGTGCAACGAGCCGGCCGGAGCCCTTCGAGACGCTCGCTGCGCTCGCTCCTCAGGAACCGGGTTCTGACGTCAACCGATCTTGCGGGCAGCTCGGCGAGCAGCGAGCTCGTCGTTGGCGGACGGCGTGGCCGACTCGTCCGAGGCGCGCTCGCTGGGCAGCTCGGCGAGGGTGCCCTCGATCTCGCGCCAGACACCGCCGATGGCGATGCCGAAGACGCCCTGCCCGCCCTGGAGCAGATCGATGACCTCGTCGTTGCTGGTGCACTCGTAGACCGAGGCGCCGTCGCTCATCAGGGTGACGCGGGTCAGGTCGTCGGTGCCCCGCTCGCGCAGGTGGGACACGGCGGTCCGGATCTGCTGCAGCGAGATGCCGGCGTCCAGCAGCCGCTTGATCACCTTGAGGATCAAGATGTCGCGGAAGGAGTAGAGGCGCTGCGACCCGGAGCCGCTGGCGCCACGCACGGTCGGCTCGATCAGGCCGGTGCGGGCCCAGTAGTCGAGCTGGCGGTAGGTGATGCCTGCCGCGTTGCACGCCGTCGGGCCGCGGTAGCCCAGATCGGAGGGCACGGTGGAGACGTCGTCGGTGAAGAGCAGCCCCTGCTCGTCGGCCATCTCGGCGGCTTCGATGACGGCAGTCGAGCTGTCGTCCGAGCCGGCCTGCGGCGTCTGGTCCTTCACGCGGTCCTCCGTGGGTCTACTTCGTGGTCCGCAACTCCGGGGAAGTGGACAATCACATGCAGGGAGTTACAACGAAGACAGTTCAAGGTAAGCCCCGCGGGGAGAGTGGTCAAAGACACCAGCGGCGTGTCGCAACCCTCAACCTCAGGTTGAGGGTCAGGTTTCAGCCTGAGGGTGCCTCGAAGTCCTCGGGCGAGACGTGGTCGAGGAACTCGCGGAACCGCTCCACCTCGTCCTCCTGCTCGGCCGGGACCGCCAGGCCCGCCTCGTCGAGGACCTCCTCGGCACAGAAGATCGTGGTGCCGGTACGCAGCGCGAGGGCGATCGAGTCCGACGGCCGGGCGCTGACCTCCGCGCCGGACTCGAAGATCAAGGTGGCGAAGAAGACGCCGTCCTTGACGTCGGTGATCTGTACGGCGGTCAGCTCGTTGCCGGTGGCCTCCAGCACGTCCTTCATCAGGTCGTGGGTCAGCGGGCGCGGCGGGACGACTCCCTGTTGGGCGAACGCGATCGCGGTGGCCTCGACGGCCCCGATCCAGATCGGTAGGTAGCGCTCCCCCGTCACCTCGCGCAGCAGCACGATCGGCTGGTTCGAGGGCATCTCGACCCGGACTCCCATCACATCCACTTCGCGCACAGCACAACCCTACTCCCGGTGTGATGCCGGCCCGATCCCCGATCTAGTGGCGGCGCAGGCCCGACTTCACCAGGGTCGCGTGGAGGCGCACGGAGAGTGCGGCGATCTCGCTGACGGCGTCTTCGGCACGGGCCGAGGCGGAGGCGTCACGGCCTCGTTGGAGCGGCGCCACGACCTGCTCCACCAGCCCGACCTCGCGGTCGGCGGCGGTCTTGAAGGCCCGCAGATGGCGGGGCTCGAACCCGAAGTCGGCCAGCTCGCGCGCGGTCTCGGCGATCACCAGGGCGTCGGTGTCGAAGTGACCCGTGCCGGACCGCGCGGCGATCAGGCCGTACTGCTCCAGCTGGTCGAGCAGATCCTCGGTGATCACCGCGATCTTGATCAGCTCCTTGCGCGACAGCCGGACGTTGTCACGGCGGTTGAACGACGCCGCGGACGGGAGGCCGTCCTCCGACAACGCAACCTTCGGCACGGTCGGCACCACGGCCTCGATCGGCGGCGGTTCGAGACCGCGGTCGATGGCCTCGAGGTGCTCGAGGATCACCTTGAGCGGCAGGTAGTGGTCGCGTTGCATCCGTAGCACGTAGCGGAGGCGCGCCACATCGTCGTGCGAGAACTTGCGGTAGCCCGCCGGCGTACGTTCCGGCTTGATCAGGCCCTTGTCCTCGAGGAACCTGATCTTGGGGATGGTCACCGTCGGGAAGTCGGACCGCAGCTCGTCGAGGACCTGTCCGATGTTCATCCGGACCGAGCTCGATGAAGGTGCCGACGAGGTGCCGGTCGAGGCCGACACGCTCAGGTGCTCTCGTGACCGGAGAAGAACACCAGGCGGTACTTGCCGATCTGTACCTCGTCGCCGTCACTCAGATTGTGGGCTTCGATGCGGTCCCGGTTGACGTAGGTTCCGTTGAGGCTGCCGACGTCGCTCACGGTGAAGCTGTCGCCCGTGCGGTTGAACACGGCATGGCGGCGCGACACGGTGACGTCGTCAAGGAAGATCTCGCTGTCGGGATGGCGACCCGCGTTGACCACGTCGACGTCGAGCAGGAAGCGACTGCCGGCACCCGGGCCCTTCTGTACGACGAGCAGGGCATGCCCGACCGGAAGGGCGTCGACGGCAGCGGCGTCGACGGGGTTCAGGGCACGGTCGGAGGTCTCGACCTTGTCGGCGCCGGCGCTGATCTGGATCGTCGCGGTCGACTCACCCACCGACTCGTCCGCAGCCGAGGTCGCGGCTCCGACCAGGCGTGCTCCGCACTGCGAGCAGAAGCGGGCGTCGTCCGGGTTCTGCTTGCCACAGACGGTGCAGAACGGCATCGGGATCCTCCGGTCCGAGTCAGGATTTGGCCAGAACCCTCAAGGCTGGCCTGAGGTTGACGGTTGTCTCGAACCTACCAGCCGGACCAGGGCCCGAAGCCGGATTTCGGGACGGGTCGTCCAGGTCAGCCGTCGAGGGTGGCGACGTAGGTCTCGGACGTCATCAGCCCGTCGACCGCCGCGGCATCGACCGGCACCAGCTCGAAGAGCCAACCGCCTTCGTAGGGGTCGTTGTTGACCAGCTCCGGGGTCGCGTCCAGCGCCTCGTTGCGGGCTACGACCTCGCCTGTCACTGGTGCGTAGAGGTCACTGACTGACTTCGTCGACTCGAGTTCGCCGCAGGGAGTGCCGGCCCCGACGGTGGCTCCGATCTCCGGCAGGGAGACGTAGACGATGTCGCCCAGCGCGTCCTGGGCATAGTCGGTGATCCCGACCCGGACCGAGCCCGCGTGCTCGCCCGGAGTCCGGACCCACTCGTGCTCGGCGGTGTACTTGAGGTCCTCGGGGTACAAGGCGGCTCCTGGATCGTTGACGACCTGCGGTCGGTGTCGGCTGGTCCCGGCAGGCTACTGCCCCACGTCGGGCTCGGCGTACTCAGGCTGGACGGGTCGCCGGACGGCCTCGATGTCGAGCGAGCTGAGCTCGTCGACCACGATCTCTCCCCCGTCCTCACGGATCTGGCGCTTCGGGCCGTCGATGAACGTCATCGCCCCCGCGAGCACGTTGGGTTCGCCGATGACGTCGATGACGTACGGCGGCGACATCAACCGCTCGTCGACCAGGAATCCGCCGGTCGCGTCCTCGAACGCGGTCTGCGCCACGACCCTGACCTCGCCGTTGATCTGGATCGCCTCGGCACCCACCGTGCGCAGCTCCTGCACCACGTCGAGCAGAGAGCCCAGGCTGACCTGCCCGTCGACCTCGGTGATGGTGATCCGGATTCCGCTGCCGGTCACCGGAACCAGGCCGGCGAGGATGCTCAGGGTGTCGGCCTCGTTGGTGGCCTGCTCGATCGCGGCCTGGGTCCGGTTGGTCGTGGACGACAGGTCGTCGCGGGTCTCCGCCAAGCGGTCTCGTTCGGCCTCGGCGCGCTGACGAGCGCCGGCGAGCCCGTTGAGGACGTCGATCAGGTCCTGTTCACGCAGGCCGGAGTAGGAGTCGTCCACCTGGTTGGCGCGCACCTGGGTGACCCCCGCAAATCCGAGCAGGGCAAGCAGCAGACCCACGATCATCTGCCTGCGCGTCGGCTTGAACAACGAGCGCAGGAGGCGTTCGCGGCCCCCCTGCTCGGGTGCATCGGCGTCGGTCTCAGGCATGGAAGAGGTGCCTTCGGATCGCAGCCACGTTGGAGAAGATCCGGATGCCGAGCACCACGATCACTCCCGTCGACAGCTGCCCGCCGACGCCGAGCCGGTCGCCGACGTAGACGATGCCGGCCGCGATCACGACGTTGCTGAGGAACGAAACGACGAAGACCTTGTCGTCGAAGATGCCGTCGAGATACGCACGAAACCCGCCGAAGACGGCGTCGAGCGCGGCCACCACAGCAATAGGCAGGTAGGGCTCGAGAGCCAGTGGCACGTCGGGCTGGACCACGAAACCGAGGATTACCCCGACGAGCAGTCCGAGCACTGCGATCACGCTCCGGCCTCCTCTTCCTTGGGCGCCTCGTCGTCGGCGGTGCCCGCCGTGGCATCGCGCAGGCGAAGCAAGCGCCGCGGAGCCGCGGGCAGCGACAGGTCGTCATCATTGTCCATACTGAGCGTGAAACCGAACCGCTGCACGAGCGCATCGAAGTTCACGCCGCCGGAGCTGTTGACGAACCGCGCGAGCATGGTCCGGTTGTCGCCGATCGCTACCACCGTGTACGGCGGCGCGATGCCGACCCCGTTGACCTCGATCGGAACTCCGGAGTTGCGGATCGCACTCATGGCCGTGAGCCGCTGGCCGTTTATCCCGATCGCCTCGGCGCCGGCGCTCCACAGCCCGTTGACCAGCATCGCCAGGTCTGAGTCGCGGACCACTTCCTGCAGCGGGTCGGCGTTGGGGGCGTTGTCGACGGTGAGCACCACTCCTGGGCCCTGTACCGGGATGAATCCGGTACGCACCTGCAAGCGCCGTAGTCGAGTGCCTACCGTCTGCTCCGCATCGGTGGTTGCGGTCAGGCGGTCCGTGAGATCCGCGTTGGTCTCGCGCAGGTCGGCGATGTCGGTCTGTAGCGAGTCGACCCGGTCGCGTTGGGCGTTGATGCGGGTGATCAACACGTTGCGGCCGGCGTTCTCGGTGTCCTCGCTGAGGCTGTTCTGGACGAAGGCCGTGGACACCAGGACCCCGAAGACGGCGATCACCGCGACCGCGACCTTTTTCGAACCCGGACCCCGCGGAGGCGACGGGTCGAGGACCCGACGTTCGGCGGCGATCCGGTAGTCCTCGTCGAGCGACTGCTGCGTGATCAGCGTCAGCAGCGGCATGGTGACCCGCGGTGGCAGGTCAGGCATCGGGCACCGCCGAGCGGCGCTCCGTGGTGGCGATCAGCTTGCGGACCTGCCAGGCGTAGAGGACGCCGGCCCACCAGTAGAGCCCGATCCCCCATAGTGCGAACGCCCATCCGAAGACCTGGGCCAGGGTGGGGATGACGCCATCGCCGTCACCGAGGAGCAGCAGGGGGAAGGCGTACAGGAGGTTGAACGTCGCCGCCTTGCCGAGGAAGTGCACCGGCAGGGAGCTGTAGCCACGGGTGCGCAGGATCGGCACCAGTCCCCACATCAGCAGGTCGCGCAGCGGCAGCGAGATGGCCATCCACCACGGGATGATGTCGCGCAGCGCCAGACCGACGACGACAGCCAGGATGTAGAGCCGGTCGGCCACCGGATCCAGGATCTGCCCGACCACGGTCTGCTGGTTGAGCTTGCGTGCGAGCCAACCGTCGAGGAAGTCGGTGATCCCCGAGAACATCAGGAGCGCAAGCGCCCAACCGTCCTCCTCGGGGCCGAGGACGAGCCACAGGAACACGGGTACGCCGGCCAGCCGGAGCGCGCTCAACAGGTTCGGCACGGTCCACACCTGGTGACCGCGTTCGGTCTCCGTCGACTCGTCCACCACGGGCGCCACCCTAGTGCTGGGCTAGTTCTGGGAGGGGGTGGACTCGTCGAAGTGGGCCGCGTCGCGGATCTCGCCGACCAGCTCCTCGATCACGTCCTCGAGAGTGGCCAACCCGAGCGTCGCTCCGGACGGGTCGACCACCCGGGCCATGTGCGCACCTCGACGCTGAAGTGTCTCCAGTGCGTCGTGCAGGGAGTCGTCAGCGGTGACCGTCGCGAAGGGGCGGATGAACTGGTCGTCGATGGGCTGCTGGCGACGTTGCTCGTCGGGCTCCAGGGCGTCCTTGATGTGCAGGTAGCCGAGCAGCTCGCCCGTGTCGGACACGACCGGGAAGCGGCTGAACCCGGTGGCCGCGCACAGCGCCTCGACGTCGGCCGGAGTCGAACCGCGCAGCACGGTGGTCAGGGTTCCGCCAGGCATGAGCACGGTGGCGACCGTCTTCTCGGTGAACCCCAGGGCACCGGCCAGCCGGTCGTACTCGTCGGCCTCGAGGAGGCCCTGCCCACGCGACTCCTCGACCAGGGCGGCCACCTCCTCGCGCGTGAACGTCGAGCTGACCTCGTCCTGCAGCCGGACGCCGAACAATCGGAGTACGCCGTCGGCGACGACGTTGATCACCACGACCACCGGCCGGAGCACGGTCACGAACGCCCAGATCACCGGCGCCAGCACCAGCGCCGAGCGCTCGGGGCCGGCCAAGGCGATGTTCTTGGGGATCATCTCCCCGAGCACCACGTGGAAGTACACGACGATCGCGAGGCTGATCGCGAACGCGATCGGGTGCAGCAGCCCGTGGGGCACCTGCGCCGCGTCGAGCAGCGGCTCGATCAGGTGCGACACGGCCGGCTCTCCGACGGCACCGAGCACCAGCGAGCACACGGTGATGCCCAGCTGGTTGACGGCGATGACCAGCGAGATGTTCTCCATGGACTGGAGGGCCATCTTGGCCAGCCGCGACCCGGCCTCCGCGCGGGGCTCGATCTGGCTGCGGCGCGCTGAGATCATCGCGAACTCCGCACCGACGAAGAACGCGTTGCCGAACAGGAGGACCACGGCCAGGATCAGCGCGGCGGCGTCACTCATCGTGGTCACCGTCCTCCGTCTCGAGGCCCTCGGAGCTCAGCACCCGGAGCAGGACCCGGTCGACCCGGAGCCCGTCCATGTGCTCGACGGTCAGCAGCGCAAGCCGCTCGCGTTGGGTCTCCGGGTCGCTGTGGTCGGGCACCGCGACCTCGGCCACGTCGCCCTCTGCCGGGATCCGCCCAAGCACCTTGAGCAGCAGCCCGGCGATCGTGTCGTAGTCCTCACCCTCGGGCAGCTCGACACCGGTGAGGTCCTCGACCTCGTCCGGACGCAGCAGCCCCGAGAGCGACCAGCTGCCGTCGCGCCGCTCCCGACTCCTCGCCCCCGCCAGGTCGTGCTCGTCGGCGATGTCGCCGACGATCTCCTCGATGACGTCCTCGAGGGTGACGATGCCGGCGTGGCCGCCGTACTCGTCGAGGACCACCGCCAGCTGGAAGCCCTGACCGCGCAGCAGTCCCATCAACGGGTCGAGACGAAGGGAGTCGGGCACCACGATCGGCTTGGCCATCAGATGCTTGACCTTGGTCGTCGGCCGCTCGTGCACCGGGAGTGCTACCGCGTTCTTGACGTGGACCGTGCCCACCACGGCGTCGTCGTCATCGAGGACCGGGAAGCGGGAGTGGCCGGTGCTCCGCGCGAGCTCGATGACAGCGGTGGCCCGATCGCCCTCCTCGAGCGAGTGGGTGCGGACCCGCGGCGTCATGATCTCCCCCGCCGTCCGGCTCCCGAACTCCACCGAACGCTCCATCAGCTCAGCGGTGTCGGGATCCAGCGTTCCGACGTCGGCCGAGCGCTGGATCAGCGACGCGAGCTCGGTGGAGCTGCGCGCCGAGCGGAGCTCTTCCTGCGGCTCCATGCCGAGCCGGCGTACGACGGCATTCGCGGAGCCGTTGAGGATCCGGATCGGCACCCGGTTGAGACCGGTGAAGACGCGCATGGGCAGCTGGGTGGCGCGGGCCGTCGCCATCGGCAAGGCGATCGCGAGGTTCTTGGGCACCAGCTCTCCGAAGAGCATGGTGAGCAGGGTGCTGACGGTCAGCCCGAGGGTGATCGCCACGGGTCCGACCGCGCCGTCGGGCACGCCGAGATCGAGCAGGGGGTCTCTGATCAGGTCAGAGATCGCCGGCTCGGCCAGGAACCCGATCGCGAGGTTGGTGACGGTGATCCCGACCTGTGCGCCAGAGAGCTGGGTGGACAGCGACCTGAGAGCGGCCTGCACTCCCTGCGCGGCGGCGTCACCCTCCGCGGCCGCACGGTCGACCTGGTTGCGGTCGACGGTGACGAACGCGAACTCTGCGGCGACGAAGAGACCACACAGCGCGATCAGCAGGATCGCGATGCCGAGCAGGATCCAGGGGGTCATCCGCGGCCACCGAAGGGCAGCGGATTGCTATTTTGAGAGCCGTCCATTCGCGGTGCTCGTCGTACCTTTCCAGGGCCCAGGTGCTGGCGGTGCGGCGCAGTGCCGCGGTGCTCCACACTAACGTGCAGCGGCTGCCCGGACGCTAACGTCAGCACCGTGAGAGTCATCCAGTGGGCAACCGGCGGCGTCGGCAAGGCTGCGATCGAAGGGATCCTGCTGCATCCCGACCTCGAGCTCGTCGGCTGCTACGCGCACTCAGAAGCCAAGCACGGAGTCGATGTCGGCGAGATCATCGGCCGCGATCCCATCGGGGTCCGCGCGACCACGAGCGTCGACGAGATCCTCGCGCTCGACGCAGACTGCGTCGTCTACACCCCGCTGGTCGCGGTCACCGACGAGGTTCTGGCGCTACTGCGCTCGGGGAAGAACGTCGTGACGCCGGTCGCCTGGATCTATCCCGGCCCCAAGCAGCGGGCGCTGCTCGAGGAGGCCTGCGCGGAGGGTGGCACCAGCATCCACGGCACCGGCATCAACCCTGGTGGCGTACCGGACCTGCACCCGCTGATGTTCTCCTCCCTCTCCTCAGCGGTGACCTACGTGCGCGGCGAGGAGTTCAGCGACATCCGCACGTACGACGCACCCGACGTGGTGCGCCACGTCATGTGCTTCGGGGGTACGCCCGAGGAGGCCCGATCGGGTCCGATGCTCGAGCTGCTGTCCGCGGGGTTCATCCACTCGGTTCGGATGTGCCTCGACGTGCTCGGCTTCTCGCCGGACGCCGAGATCCGATCGACCCTGGACCTGGCGGTCGCCACCGCCCCCATCGACTCCCCCATCGGCACCATCGAGCCCGGGCATGTTGCCGGGCAGCGCTTCGTGTGGGAGGCCGTGGTCCGCGACCAGGTGGTGGTGAAGGTCGCCGTCAACTGGTTGATGGGCGAGGAGCACCTCGACCCCGCCTGGGACTTCGGGCCCGAGGGCGAGCGGTTCGAGGTCGAGGTGAAGGGCGACCCCAACACGTTCGTCACGATCAAGGGCTGGCAGCCCGACACGGTGGCCGAGGGCTTGGTGCGCAACCCCGGCATCGTGGTCACCGCGATGCACTGCGTGAACTCGATCCCCGCCGTGGTGGCCGCCGCCCCGGGCGTGCGCACCTACATCGACCTACCGCTGATCGCCGGGCGGGCGCACCCCGACCTCGCCTGACTCAGTCGCAGCCCGTGTGCGAGCGAGGCCAGGCCTCGACGTCGCCGGGCTGACCGACGTACGCACGATCGCCGGACGGCGACAGCCACAGCCGGTTGTCGTCGCGCCGATAGCCGGTGTCCACCGCTTCGGCCGGCAGCTTCATCGAGGCCACGAACTCGCCATCGACGAACCGCCGGACCTCCGCCAGCGGGTGGCGAACGTAGGTCCGCCGGTCGTCGAGGGTCAGGAAGGTCATGCTCTGCCAGTCGCAGTGCTCCGGACCGGGGTAGGAAACGATGTCGGTGGTCAGGGCCGGTACGCCGTCCGGCCCGGTCCAGATCTCGTAGCCGAAGTAGGTCTGGGCAACGTCGTCCGGGAACTCCGAGAAGTCGCAGCGCGCCCACGACTCGCGGTACCAGCCGTCTCCCCCGGCGCCCTCCGTGGCCGGACCGTCGTGGAAGATCAGAGCGGCCTTGACCGCGCCGTCGGAGGAGTAGGTGAGCAGCACCCGGTCGTCCTCGCTCTTGGCCACCTCGAGCTCGACCTCGGGCATCTCGAGGAACATGCCCTCGGATCGTGCCGTCTCCAGCGCCTGCTCGACCGTGTCGCTGGTCGCGCCCTCGGCATAGACGCCACCGGACTCGGACCCGCCTGCTGTCGGGCCGTGGTCGCACTCGACCACCCGCCCGGCCGCGCCAAAGCGCCCGCCGGCGAGATGCAGAGGGCCGTCGTACTGCTGGTCTGCTCGCGGCAGGTCGAGCCCGTCGGCGTCGTCACCGCACCCACCGAGCAAGCCCGCAACCACAACGAGCAGCAGTGCGAGCGTGATCCGCTTCATGACCCTCCTCGTCTCGGCCCTCATCACCGTAGACGCGAGGCAGCTCCCACCGGTTCCGCCAGAGGTCAGACCCAGTGCGTGTCATGGCGGAGCATGAACTCGGCGCGCTCGTCGTCAGTCATCGTTCCGCCGCGGCCAAGACTGTTGAGCGTCTCGAAATAGTCCTCGCGCGGTGCGCCGGGAGTGAACATCAGCAGCATCCGGGCGTGGTCCTCGCCGCGGAACCCGTGGATCCCGCCCTCGGGCACGTGCAGGAAGTCGCCGCCCTTCGCAGATACCCAGTCGGTGCCGTCGTACAGCTTGACGGTCCCCTCGAGCACGTAGAAGGACTCCGTGATCGCGCGGTGGAAGTGTGGGTCGGGGCCGGACTCGGCCTCCCCGAACGACCAGCGGTAGAGACCGAAGAGGCCCGTCGTCTGGTCGCCGGTAGCGAGGTACTCACACGTGCCGCCGTTGAGGTAGGTCAGCTCGGGATCGGTGCCATCGCGCCGCACCCAGGCGCTGACTTCGCCTCCCTCGCCGTGGTAGCTGTCGGGCGGATAGGGCCGGTGCAACGACATGTCGTCACGCTAACCCGACGGCCCCCATCACCTCGACGTCACCGGACAGGTGCTGGTGCGCTGCCGACCGTCCTGCCGCCGCCAGCAGGAGCCACTGGATCGGTCCGCTGACGACGGCACCCTCGCCCCAGGACCAGTCCACGTCGATTGCCTCGAACCGCACCCCCTTGAACGGGGGTCGCAGCCGGAACGGTGCCGGCATCGACAGCACCCGGTCGGCCGCCAGCACTGCGGCGTCCAGCGGCATCACGTGCTCGATCCCGAGCGGAACGCAGATGTCCTGGGTGTGGATCAGGATGTCCAGGAGCGGCTCCTTCTCACTCACCCCGATCGCGCGGCGCCGCGATCCGGCGAAGCCTCGGATGGTGGTGACGATCTCGCTGTGGTCAAGAGGGGAACGTCTCGCGGTCTCCCGGATCATGGTGTTGAACCTGAAGCCGGACCTGAGCATCGGGCCGATGACCTGGCCGAACCCGGCCTGCGCGAAGGTCACGTGAGCGGCGACGTCGCGCACCGTCCAGTCGGCACACAGCGAGTTCTCCGCCCATGCGGGTTCCGGCAACCCGGCCAGGATGTCGGCCAGCGCAGCCCGCTGCTGGTCGACGTGCTTCCAGATGGTGTCGGAGTCCATCTCGCTGCTCCTCATTTAGTACGATTCTCTGTCTAAATTGCCACTGCCGCGAGAAGGTGTCAACCATGCAGAAGGACCAGGATCGTGACAGCCCGGAGCGCCCCAATCTGGGCGTACTGCTCTTCGTGTCCTACCGAGCCCTGGAGCGGCGCGCGTTCGATGCCGCCGTCCAGGCCGGCGCCAACGATCTCTCGATCGCGCAGGCCCGCATCCTGCAGCGGGTCGGCCCGGAGGGCACGAGGGTCAGTGAGCTCGCCGAGCAGGCGCTGGTGACCAAGCAGACCGCCGGCTACCTGGTCGAGCAGCTCGAGCGCACCGGCTACGTCGAACGTGTCCCCGACCCCAGCGACGGACGCGCCCGGTTGGTCCGGCTCACCTCACGCGCCGAGCGGCTCGTCCCCGTCGCCAACGCCGAGGTCCAACGCACCCTGGCCGAGTGGGAGACCCACGTGGGGATCGCCGCCCTACGTCAGCTCGACGAGACCCTCGGCCAGCTCTGGGAGATCACCGACCCTCAGAGCAGCGGCAGGTAGGCGTCATCGCTGACAACGCGGCCACCCGCGAGCCTGATCCAGGCAGTCGGGTCCGAGAGGTCGGGTAGCGTCCCCGCCTTCTCCGTGTACGCCGTCGCCAGGGCGTCGGCTACGACCGCGAGCGCCTCGGGTAGCACGGGCGAGGGCGGGTCTCCGGGCAGTGCGCGCTGCAGGTCGTCGCCGTGCAGGACCAGCTCGATGAGTCGGGTCTGCAGGTAGTCGTCTCGAGTGAGCGGGCCGCGCCGGCCCATCACCACTGCGTCCGAGCTGCCGTCGAGGGCTCGCCACGACGCGTCCGCGATGGCGTCGATCCCGTCGAGCAGGTCGGGGTGCAGGGCGACCGCCAGCTCGTGCGTCTTCTCGGCGGTGACCGGGGCCGCCGGCCGGTAGGCCGAGACATAGCGCAGCAACGAGAGCGGCACGGCGTCCGCGGGCGCGGCTTCGATCTCCGTCAACATGCCCAGCCCGAAGCCGAGGTGCGCGATCAGGTCACCCACCGTCCAGTCACCCAGGCCGCTGGGGAGCTCGCGGCTCCCCAGCGCGTCGACGTCCCTCAGCCAGACGCGCAGTGCCGACCATTGCTGACGCAGCAATTTCTCCACGCTCACACCCTAGGATCGGGCCGTTTCGGTCCTACCCCAGCGGCGACGAGGGAATGTTCGATGACTGATGCAGGAAGTGCCCAGGACGGCTCGCCGATCCAGCGACTGGTAGCCCTGGTGATCCTCGCCGCGGCCGGGATCGTCAGCCTGCCGCTCTCGGCGTACTTCGTGGACGAGGTCTCGGAGAACCTGATCCTGCCGGCGGCGCTCGGTGGGATGGTGCTGCTCGGGGCTGTGGTCGGGGCGCTGCTGCCCGGACTGGCGCGAGCGGGCTCTTCCCGGGCCCGGGCTGCTCGTGTCGGCGCCATCATCGGAGTCGTGGTGACGATCGTCGGCACCCTGATCTTCTTCCTGATGCTGAGCGGGTTCGACGGGGCGTAGAGCGGTCTCTTGCGCAAACCCACGTCGGAGAGGAGTCTCAGGTCAACTTCGACGAAAGGGTGCAGAACATGCCCGAGTTCATGGACGTCCACACGAGCATGGCCGGCGTGACGCCGGAGCAGCTCCTCGAGGCGCACAACGCGGACCTGGCCATTCAGGACGACGAAGGAGTGAACTTCAAGCACGCCTGGGCCGACCCCGAGAGCGGCATGGTGTTCTGCCTCTCCGAGGCGCCCAGCAAGGAGGCCGTGCAGAAGATCCACGAACGCGCCGGCCACCCCGCAGACCAGATCTACGCGGTTCCGGTGCAGGCCTGACCTCAGGCTGACACTCAGCGGCGGAGCCGACTCGCCAGCTCCTCGTCGCTGTCGATGGTGGCGAGCGGGGCAAAGACCTCGAGCGGCTGCGCCTTCCCCTTCAGCGGGATGGTGCCCCTCGAGGTGAGCTGAGGCCGCCCGAGCATCAGGTCTCGGGTGGCCGCCGTGATCAG
Organism: uncultured Actinomycetota bacterium; assembly: GCA_963753565.1. Lineage (GTDB taxonomy): Bacteria > Actinomycetota > Actinomycetes > Propionibacteriales > Nocardioidaceae > Nocardioides. The sequence continues at coordinate 158,646 of CAVWCT010000010.1, read as the reverse complement.
CACGTCGTCCCCGGTCTGCCGAGTCGCTCCCTCGACCCTGGCCGCGATGTTGACGGCGTCGCCGATCACGCTGAAGTTCAGCCGGCCGCCGCCGCCGATCGACCCAGCGACGACCCGTCCGGAGTTGACGCCGACGCCGACGGTCAGTCCGGTGTCGCCCACGTTGACGGCGGCGGCGATCTCGCAGCCCGCGGTCACCGCTCGGTCCGCGTGGTCCGGATAGGGCTCGGGTGCCCCGAACACCGCCAGCAGGCCGTCGCCGATGAACTTGTCGACGTGGCCACCGTGCCGGTCGACGATCGGCACCATCGTCTCGAAGAGCCGGTTGAGGGTGGTGATCACCTCGGTCGCCTCTGCGTTCTCGGCGTACGACGTGAAGCCACGCACGTCGCAGAACATGATCGACACGTCGACCTCGACGCCCTCCTGCGGGAACTGCCCGGACAGGATCAGCGCGGCGACCTCCTTGTCCATGTAGGTGCCGAACGCGGTGCGCATCTCCTCGCGCTCCTCGAGCCCGCGCGCCATCAGGTTGAAGTCGTGGGCAAGCTCGCCGAGCTCGTCGCTGGTGATGACGGGCACCCGCGCGGTCAGGTCACCGTCCCGGACCCGCTCCAGTGCCTGCCGAACACCGTTGATCGGTTCGGTGATCCCGCGCGAGAGCAGCATCGCCAGCTCGTGAGAGAGCGCGAGGCCGACCACGAGCGACACGAGCACGGCCAAGGCCAGCTGGGCCGAGCCTTCGCGTCCGCCGACCACCGCGGCGACCAGCACACCTGTCGCCGCGGTGTACGCCGGCAGGCCGACCCGCAGCCGCTTGCTCACAGGCAACCCGTGCCGCTCGAACGGGAAGTCGTCGGGAAGCGCCGCGGCGATGTCGGCCACCATCGGGCGCGACAGCGCCTCGCCCACCGAGTAGCTGAGCACGGTGGCGTAGGCGGCGGGGATGACACAGGCCAGAACCACAACGAAGAACTCGGCCCATTGCAGATCCAGCACGATCACCGCGACAGCTGACGTCGGCAGCACCGCCACCACATTCACCCGCCACGAGTCGCGGCGATACTGACGCAGGATCAGGGTCGTCGCCGCTTCCCAGGCCGCGACCGTGAGCCCGGCATCGGGGTCCTCGGTCTGCTTCCAGGTGACGATCTTGTCGAACGCCTCGCGGGCCCGGAGGGTCGCCCAGACTACGACGGCAACTGTCAGCAGGCAGCCCGTAGCCGTCACCCCGATGACCTCGAAGGTCGTGGGGTCGTAGTACGAGGCGATGGTGACCACGGTGAGGATCGCCACGAACACCGACACGCCTGCCTGGCCCGCGATGAGCACCCACTGGTAGCGGCATTCCAGGCGCTCGTACAGCCATCCAGTCATCCGGTCGAGCACAAGGCGAGTGTGACGCGCCCTGGGAGATCCGTCTATCGGGTCAGGAGGCGCGGCGCTGCAGGTTGCTCATCAGGATGTCGCGGATGGCCTGCGCCTCGGCGTCGTCCTGCCCGCTCACGGCCGCCAGGAGGTCGTCGACCTCGGCCGGCGAGGAGTACGACGCGAGGTCGCGCTCGAGGGCGCGGTAGGCCGCGCGGGCCTGGCGCCGCTCGCGGAGCTCGTCACGGACGTCGGTCAGGATTCGAAGGTTGGGGGTACGGGTGGTGATGTTCATGGAGCCAATCCTCCGGCGTTTCTATCCATACGTCCAATGTAGATCCGGACACTGACCCATGCGATATCGTCATGAGTGTGGACACCGAAGCGCTGCGCTGGTTTCAGCACGTGACTGACGGCGTGACGGTGACCGAGGTCGCCGACATCTACCGCGTCAGCCAGCCGGGGGTCTCGCGCGCGCTGGCGCGTCTCGAGGAGCAGCTCGGCACCCCGCTGCTGCGCAAGACCGGCCGGGTGCTCCGGCCGACTCACGCCGGCACGGTGTTCAAACGGCACGTCGACGGCGTGCTGCACGAGCTCGACGACGGGGTGGCCGCGGTCAACGAGCTGGTCGACCCCGAGACGGGCACCGTCGCCGTGGCCTTCCAGCTCTCCCTCGGGGCGTGGTTGGTGCCGACCCTGATCAGCAGGTTCCGGGCCCAGCATCCCCACGTCCAGTTCCGGCTCCAGCCATCTGATGACGCGCTGGGATCGTCGCTGGTCGCCGAGGGCCGGATCGACCTCGAGTTCACCTCGCGTCGCCCACGCAATCCAGAGGTGCTCTGGCAGCGACTCTTCGCCCAGCCCCTGTTGCTGGCGGTGCCTCCCGGACATGCCCTGGCCGGTCGGACCGAGGTCGCACTCTCGGATGCTGCCGAAGACGACTTCGTGATGCTCCGCCCGTCCTGGGAACTGCGCGCCCTGACCGACGAGCTGTGTGCCGCCGCCGGGATCGTCCCCCACGTCGCCTTCGAGTGCGACGACCTGCTGGTCGTCCGCGGCTTCGTCGCAGCCGGTCTCGGCGTGGCGGTCGTGCCCGGCACCGACTCCGGGCCGGAGAGCGACGATGCGGGCGGCGTCCGACTCATCCCGATCAGCGACGACGGGGCTTCCCGCGACGTGGGACTCGCGTGGTCCAAGATCCGACGGCTGCTGCCGTCGGCGGAGCTGTTCCGCCAGCACGCGCTCGGCTAGATCGGTGACGCTCGGCCGCCTCTGTCGTTGGACTGACATGCCGAGGTCGTTGGTCTGTCTTGTCGCGGCGCTTGCGGTCACCGTGCCGCTGGGAGCCACGACCGCCAGCGCGATCCCGATCCCGGGTGATCCTCTACCGCCCGGCACCCCGGCGTACGTCGGCGCGCCTGCGACCCCGCACCGGGTCAAGGCCACCCAGCCACCGCAGCATCCCTTCCTGGCCGACGACCCCGGCAACAACATCCACAACGACGCTTACATGACCGACGCCTACCCGGGGCCGGGACCGCTCGGCATCCGGCCCACCGTGACGTCCACGCTGCAGGTGGCCGAATGCGCGAGCCTGACCTTCGACCGTCGCGGTCGGCTGGAGACGGTCTGCGTCGGGGCGACCACGCCGACCCTGAAGCTGTTCGACCCCCGAACGCTCGAGGAGCTCGCGTCGTACCGCCTGCCCAACCGGCGCCTCGGTCTCGGCGTGTTCAGCGACTTCTCGGGTGGTGGCTACTTCTACCTCGACCACCTCGATCGCGCCGTCATCCCCACCGGCACCAACCACATCCAGGTGGTGGGTCAGAACTCCGCCGGCACCGCGTTCGTCCGCCGCCGCGACTACGACCTGACGGGGACCCTCACCCGGGACGACAAGATCATCTCCGTCCTCCCCGCCTGGAGCGGCGAGCTGGTGTTCGTGACCGAGCGAGGAGTCGTCGGCGCGGTGGCCAAGCGGAGCGGCCGCATCCAGGCGCTCCGCCTCGGGGAAACGGTGACCAACTCCTTCGCCGTCGACGAGACGGGTGGCATCTACCTCGTTTCAACCGAAGCTCTCTACCGGGTCGACCTCAACCGCGCCGGAGCCCCCCGCGTGACCTGGCGCGAGAAGTATGCCAACACCGGCGAGACGAAACCGGGCCAGGTCTCCCCCGGGTCCGGCACCACGCCGACGCTCATGAACGACGACTGGGTGGCCATCACCGACAACGCCGATCCGATGCGGATCGTGGTCTACCGGCGGGGTCGCCACGTCAGCGGGCAACGTGAGGTCTGCAGCGTCCCGGTCTTCGGCAAGGGCGCCAGCGCCACGGACAACTCGCTGATCGCCGCCGGCCGGGCGCTGGTCGTCACCAACAACTACGGATACGCCGGGCCGGTTCAGACCATCGCCGGCACCATCACCGCGCCGGGCATCGAGCGGGTCGACATCGACCGGGACGGCAAGGGCTGCCACGTCGCGTGGCGCAACCGCACCGAACGCTCACCCTCGGCGGTTCCGAAGCTGTCGCTGGCCAACGGGCTGGTCTACGTCGTCACGCGGGACCGGCAGCTGCTGGTCGACTCCTGGTACCTCACCGCCCTCGACTTCCGCTCCGGCCGGGTCGTGTTCAAGCAGCGCTACGGAACCGGCCTCGGCAGCAACGTCAACTACGCGCCGGTCAGCCTCGGCCCAGACGGAGCGGCGTACGTCGGCGTTCTCGGCGGCCTCGTCCGCGTCGCCGACAGCCACTAGATCTGGCAGGGTCATGGTCATGACCCGCATCGGCCCCGCGTCCGCGATTCCGCCCGGCACCGTGACCCGCGCCGACAAGTACGCCGTCGGCAACAACGGTGACTACTTCGCCGTCACCCGGAAGTGTCGCCATCTGGGCGGAAACCTCGACCAGGGCAGCATCGACACCGACGGGTGTCTCGTCTGCCCGTGGCACGGCGCGAAGTACGACGTCGACACCGGTCGGATGGTGCGCGGACCGCAAGGGGTCTTCGCGAAGATCCCGGGCCTCGGGCTGATGTTCCGCTCCCTGACCGCAGTCCTTCCGCTCGGCCGGGCAACGGTGAGCAACCGCGACGGCGACCTCTACCTCGACTCTGACAGTCCCTGACGGAAGTACTCCAGCACCCCCGGCACCCCGTCGAGATCCTCGACCGGCCGCGCGGAGCCGAACGGTGCGTTCCAGAAGTCACCGGTGAGTCCGGTCGGGCTCCAAGGTCCGATGTACGCGTAGGGCACGTCCAAGAAGGCGTCGCCTGGCGAGATGCCGAGGTTCACTTCTCCCAGCGTGACCCCCAGGTCGAAGTGCTCCGGCCAGATGATCCGTTGGGCGTCCGGCGCGAGCGCCGCCAACGCCTCGTCGCCCACCCGGAAGGCCTCCGCGATCTCGGATGCGTTCGCCTCCTGCAGGTCCAACCGGTGATCGGTCGAGAGCCCGCAACCATCGGCGTACACGTCGTCGAGACCGCGGGCGTCGAGCCCGGCTGTCGCCGCCACCTCCGCGACCGTGTGGCCGGCCAGATCGAGTGACCGCCCGCCGTGTCGCAGAACGAGACCCTCGACCCGCACGTCCGGTGTCGCCACGGTGCCGAAGCCGCCAGCGGTCACCCGCAGCTTGATGGTCCCGCTCTGCTCGTACTGAGGTCCGGCAAGCAGCAGCTCCGCCACAGCGTGCAGGGACGAGCGGGTGGCCGTGAGATCGGACATGAGGCCTCCGTAACGCTTCGGGGTCCGCGAGGACTGTAGAACGAACAGTCCCGCGAACCCCAGGAGCGTTACAGATGACCGAGAACGGCTGGCACCAGGTGGACGCTGCCGACCTGCCCGACGAGGGGCGGGTCCGCAGCACCGTCGTGGACGGCCGCTCGGTTGCCCTGACCCGCTGCGGCGGCCGGCTCGGCGCGCTCGAGAACCGCTGCCCCCACCAGGGAGGCCCCGTCGGTGAGGGCTCTATCGAGAACGGCTGGCTGCGCTGCCCGTGGCATGGCTACGACTACGACCCCCTGAGCGGAAAGCCACCGGAAGGCTTCACGGACGCGGTCGCTTCGTTCGAGGTGGCCGAACGGGACGATGGTGTCTTCGTGCGGCTACCTGCTCCCAAGGCGCCCGAGAGGTCGGTCTCGGACGTGCTGGTGGAGACGCTGGTCGCCCACGGCGTCGACACTGTGTTCGGCATGGTCGGGCACTCCAACCTCGGCTTCGCCGACGCCATGCGTCGCGCCGAAGACCGCGGGGAGCTGCGTTTCATCGGGATCCGTCACGAGGGCGCAGCCGCGTTCGCTGCGAGTGCCTATGGCAAGCTCACCGGTCGCCCGGCCGCCTGCTTCGCGATCGCCGGCCCGGGCTCGACGAACCTGCTGACCGGCCTGTACGACGCGAAGCTGGACCAGTCCCCCGTGGTCGCGATCTCCGGCCAGGTGCCGTCCAAGCTGATCGGGCGGGGAGCCTTCCAGGATCTCGATCTGTCGGCGGTGTTCCGCGACGTTGCCGTCTCGACGACGACCGTCCAGTCGGGCAGCGACCACGCGGAGCTTGCTGCACTGGCCGTCAAGCATGCGATCGACGGCCGCGGTGTGGCGCACCTCGTCCTGCCGGACGAGGTCCAGGACAAGGCTTCCTCGGAGGGCGCCGCCCGTCCGGACGGCCGGTTTGCTGGCCGGCGTACGGTCCCGGATCCTGCCGAGATCGAGGCCGCCTCAGCGCTGCTGCGCACGGCCGACCGGCCGGTGTTCGTGGTCGGTCACGGCGCCCGGGTCGGCCGAGCGGAGCTGCTGGCGCTGGCCGAGCGGCTAGGGGCGCCGGTGCTCACCACGTTCAAAGCCAAGGGCCTGGTGCCCGACACCCATCCACTCGGCGCTGGTGTGCTGGGCCGCAGCGGCACGCCGGTGGCGAGCTGGTTGATGAACGAGTCGGATCTCTTGGTCGTGGTCGGGGCGTCGTTCTCGAACCACACGGGCATCGCGCCCTACAAGCCGATCATCCAGATCGATGACGAGCCGTCGGCCATCGGTCGCTTCCACTCCGTGACCGCCTCAGTGCTGGCCGACGCCCCGTCGGCGCTAACGGCTCTCGACGAGAGCACCGGCACCGCGGCCGCCACCGACCAGACCGCCGACGTGGCGGCTCGTTGGGCCCTCTGGCGCGCCGAGAAGTCACGGCGGGTCCGCGACGATCGTGGGCTGGGCGTTTCCGCTGCCGCCGTCTTCGCAGCGCTGTCGGAGCACCTACCGGCCGATGCCGTCGTGGCGGTCGACGTCGGCAACCACGCCTACTCGCTCGGTCGCTACCTGGAGTCGAAGGGCCAGCCCGTGCTGATGTCGGGCTACCTGGGGTCCATCGGATTCGGCTACCCGGCGGCGATGGGCGCGTGGGCGGCCGATCCCGACCGGCCAGTGGTCGCGGTCACCGGTGACGGCGGCTTCGGTCAGTACGCGATGGAGCTGAACACGGCCGTGAAGTACGGCATCCCGATCAAGCACGTCCTCCTCAACAACAACGCCCTCGGCAAGATCGAGAAGGAGCAGATCGCCGGCGACTACCCCGTGTGGCACACGTCGTTGTCCAACCCCGACTGGGCGGCGTACGCCGAGCTCTGCGGTGCGACCGGCATCCTCGTCGAACGCCAGGACCAGCTGGACGACGCGTTCCGTAAGTTGTTCGTAACCACGGGACCGGCTCTTCTCTGTATCCAACAGGACGCCGCGTTGCTATGACTGTCCCGTGGACGATTCAGCCATCGTCGCCGGGCTGCGGGCCCGCGACGAGGACGCCTTTCGGCAGCTCGTCGAGACCTGGACACCGGTCATGACGCGCGTTGCCCGCACGCACGTCTCGACGGATGCGTCCGCCGACGAGGTAGTGCAGGACACCTGGCTGGGCGTTCTCCGCGGGATCGACGCCTTCGAGGGTCGGTCGTCCCTACGCACCTGGACCTTCCGGATTCTCACCAACATCGCCAAGACCAGGGGGGCGCGCGAGCACCGGTCGGTCCTCCTCACCAACATGGGTGGCTGGACCACCTTCCGAACTGCGTGGCCCTCGGCAGAGGAGGTCGCCGACGGAGCGGCGACGGGCGAGCGCGTCCGCCAGCTCATCGACGAGCTCCCCGAGCGCCAGCGGCTGGTGATCCACCTGCGCGACGAACTCGGGTTCAGCTCCGCCGAGGTGTGCGAGCTCCTGGCCCTGACGCAGGCGAACCAGCGAGTGCTCCTGCACCGCGCGCGGGCCGCAGTTCGCGCCGGCCTCGAGCTGTCGTACGTCGCGGGCTCGGTCGCATGAGAGAGTTCCGGGACCGGAAGCTCGGCTGATGCCCGACGTCGACTTCGCCAACCTTCTCGGCGTCCTCGCCATCGCGCTGATCGCACCGCTGGCGCTGGGGTTCGCCCCACGGCTCAAGATCCCGGCCGTCGTGCTGGAGATCGTGCTCGGCGTGGTCGTCGGACCGTCCGTGCTCGGCTGGCTCGAGGTCGATCTCTCCGTGCAGATCGTCGCTTTGCTCGGTCTCGCCATGCTGCTCTTCCTCGCCGGCCTCGAGGTCGACGTCCGTGCGCTGGGTGGCGGCCTCCTGCCGATTGCGGCGGCCGGCTTCGCGATCTCCTTGCTGATCGGCTGGGGCGCCGGGTTGTCGCTCTCGGCCGCTGGGTGGGTGAAGGATCCCCTGCTCCTGGCCGTCACGGTCTCCGCGACCTCACTCGGACTGGTGGTCGCGGTGCTCAAGGACGCCGGCCGGGTGGATTCTCTCTTGGGGCAGACGACGATCGCGGCCTCGTCACTCGCGGACTTCGCCGCCGTTCTCCTGCTGTCGTTGCTGTTCTCCGCCGATGGCAAGGGCACCGGCTCGCAGCTGCTGCTGTTCGCCCTTTTCGCCGGCATCGTCGCGCTCGTGGGCGTCACCTCGGCCACGACGGCGCGGAACGTCCGGCTCGCGGCCGTGCTGGTACGACTCCAGGACACGACCGCCGAGATCCGAGTGCGAGCCGCGATGGTCCTGCTGATCGCGTTCGCCGTGGTGGCCGAGCGCCTGGGGCTCGAGAGCATCCTGGGCGCGTTCCTCGCAGGGGCGGCAGTCGGCGTACTCGACCGGGACGGCTCCACCCACCCGCTCTTCCGGGTGAAGCTGGACGCCATCGGCTACGGCTTCCTGATCCCCGTCTTCTTCATCGCCAGCGGTACGCGGCTCGACGTTTCCGGCCTCGTGGAATCCCCGGACCAGCTGCTCCGGCTGCCGGTCTTCGTGGCGATCCTGCTGCTGGCCCGGGGCCTGCCAGCAGCGCTGTACGTAGGCCGACTGGGTCGGTCGGAGTCGGTCGCGGCAGGCCTCTTGCAGGCGACCAGCCTGCCGTTCATCGTGGCTGCCACTCAGATCGGCACCCTGACCGGACGCATGAACACCGAGACCGCGACCGGGCTGGTGTGTGCCGGCCTCGTCTCGGTGCTCGTGTTCCCCGCCGTCGCCCTGGGCCTGGCGAAGTCCCGCAACGGCGACGAGGAACCGCTCAGCCGGGAGCGTTGAGCCAGGGGTCCTTGAGGTCGATGAACGTGGGCTCGCCGACGCTGAGCTGGTCGAGCTCGCCCATCATCGCCTGCAGCTCGGCCGGGGGGTCCTGCTTCTCGGCCTCGCGGGCGTCCGCTTCAGAAGTGAAGTAGTTGACCATCGTCCAGGCGCCGTCCTCGTGGTCGATGTAGAGGCTGGCGAGGATGTCGGGCCGGAACGCCGCCCAGTCGATCGAGTCGTCGTTCATCAGCTCGCGGGCTCGGGCGGCGTCACTGGTGCGTCCCTGCATCACCTGGACGAAGGTGGACTGCGACGGGTCACCGTAGGTGTCGGCCGTCGCGTTAGTGCTGTTCTGGAACACCGGGTCGTCGGTGAAGTTCTTGGCCATCTCGTCCCACCACGCACCCTGCTCGGGCCGATCGCTGTTGCGCTGCGCAGCCTCCTCGGACTCGAACCGCGCTACCGCGACCAGCTGGCCGTCGTCGGTCACGCCGGACGTGCTGCCGAGCCACCCCTCCGCGTTCGGGGCGATCTCCGCCACCCACTTCTCGAGCTGCGCGCGCACCGGCGCTGCATCGGACACATGACCCGTGATGACCTGAACGAACATGTCGGCTCCCTTGCTCGTGGACGTTGCTGCCCCAGACCGGGCAAGCCGACGTTACTCCTGAACCGGAGCCCCGCGGCAGGGTCAAATGTGACGAACCAAATGTTCATCCGCAGGTCGCGCCGGGGCCCAAAGCGGCTGAGCCCAACGTCGAGGGCAGCGCCCTGCCCTGGAAGGGGCCACGACACACGAGTCCGGTCCGCAGCTCCGCGCCGGCCCGCAGGGTGGACGGTAGGCGGATGGGTGCGCACAATGGCGATGAGCGATCGCCTCAAGGATCGGAGACCTGACATGGGGCCGGAATCAAACGCGAGCGATGTGCTTCTCATTCCCCTCGATCCACTTCGAGGTCTGCAAAAGGTCACCGACCATCTCGAGCGCTACGTGGATCTGGATCCCAAGCTCCGCGAGGCCGCCCGTCTGTTGCAGGAGCGATTCGACAGTCTGTCTGCCAGTGAGCAGGAAGTCCTTGGTGCCTTGTTGTGGGCCTATCTCCGAGGTCAGATCAAGGCGTCCGCGAGCGTCGACGCGATCATTCGGTGGGCGGGTCAGGGTGAAGCTGTCTTGCGGACAGCCGAAGGGGCGCTGGGGTCGATCTTCAGCACGGAAACCCTCCGGGCGTCGATCCGGGAGGCCACACGGCTTACGACCACTCAGTCGGACACCGGTGCTGGAGCCGAGATTCAGCAGGCGCGCGACGAGATTCGCCAGATGACTTCGGTAGAAATCCTTTTGAAGCTCGGCCTCCTGGGTGGCATAGGCCTCGGGACGTTGTACTACCTGGCTCAGGGCTACACGATCGAGCCACCGCCGCCGCCGCCTCCACCCCCTCCCCCAGACAGCATCGGCCGTGGTTGAGCCGTAGGTCGGGCTGCGGATGTGACGCTCAGCCGCAAGTCGCAGGGCTCAGGCGGCTGAGCCTTACGGCCATCGCCATCGCGCGGTATCCGGCGGCACTGGGATGTGCGTGGTCGCCGGAGTCGAATGCCGCCCGCAGCCGGCTGGGCTTCTTCGGGTCGCGGAGGACCTCGTCGAAGTCCACGACTGAGTCGCTGAGTCGCTGCTCCAGGGTCCACTCGTTGATCTCTCGCCGGACGCGGTCAACCTTCGCACTGCCCAGGCTGCCGTAAGCGCCACCGGTTGGCGGCATGGTCGCGAGGTGGACGCGGAGGCCGGCGCGATGTGCCCTGGCGATGAGCTTCGTCTTGGCTCGGATCACCTGCGCGGCGGTGAGGTCGGCGTCGTTGCCGATGTCGTTGCTCCCGATAGCGATGATCACGTCGGTGACTCCGGGTACGTCCAGTACGTCGTCAGCGAACCGAGCACGCGCGGCTCTTCCGAAGGACAGTGAAGGTGCACCGCTCGCGAACAGCTGGTTGCCGCTGATCCCGGCGTTGATGACAGCGAGATCGCTGCGCCCGGCCACGGCGAGGCGGCCGGCCAGGAAGTCGGTGTATCTGGTGTGGCCGTCCATCGATGCCAGGTTCTCGGCGGGACTGGAAGGCTGCCCCTGGAATCCGTCGGTAGTCGAGTCTCCGAAGGCCACCAGAGCGCCGGACGCCGCAGTGGACCGGACGTCGAGGCCGGCGAGGAAGTACCAGCCGTCGGAGTATCGGCTCACAGTCCGCAGCGGGAAGATCAGCCCGGTCGCCCAGGCCGCCCGGTCCCGGCTGCCGGGGACCGACAGGTACGTCGGCTCGAGAGTGGTGAAGTGCTCGGTCGGAGCCGTGACTGCACCGGGTAGGTACAGGCTGACCAGCAGGTCCTGACCGCGCGCGACGTCGAGGTCGACCGGGTCGCTGAGGGTGTCCCGTCCGGCCGCGAGGACGACCTCCTCGGCGCCAGCGAAGGTGACCTCGCGGATCGAGCTGCGCACGGCCGATGCGCCGGACTCGCGCACCGCCACCGTCACGTGGCCGACCAGCGTGCTCTTCGAGGAGTAGCGACCGGTCAGCCGCAACCGGACGTCCCCACCGGACAGGGTCGGTGTGATGACCATCCGGAGCGTCTGGTCGTGGAAGGTCTGCGCCTGCCGGTACTTGGTGGTCGAGGAAACCCCGCTCGGCGAGGTGCCCCAAGCCGAGACCCACTGCGTCCCGCACGCTGCGGCAGACGCGGCAGCAGGGGACGCCGAGACGCCGGCGCCGAGCGCCCCGAACAGCCCAGCGATCAGGGCAAGGGCCAGGGGTACCTGCCGGGTTCTTGCTCGCGTCTCCGTCGTCATAGGCCACCCAATGTGCGCCACCTTCGGCCGGGCCGGGACCGGCTTGGTGGTTGTCCGACCGATCGGTCTCAGAAACCATCCAGAAGCACTACTAGGACGGCGACCGATCGGGCGATCACCAGGGAGACGGCAGGTAGTCCTTGAGGAAGACCCCGTGCACGTCCTCGCCGGCCTCGCCGCGGACGATCGGGTCGTAGACCCGCGCGGCCCCGTCCACCAGGTCGAGCGGTGCCTTGAAGCCCTCCGCCGCCAGCCGCATCTTCGTCACGTGAGGTCGCTCGTCGGTGATCCAGCCGGTGTCGACCGCGGTCATCAGGATGCCGTCGGCGGTCAGCATCTCTGCCGCACTGGTGTAGGTGAGCATGTTGAGCGCGGCCTTCGACATGTTGGTGTGTGGGTGTCCAGGTCCCTTGTAGCGCCGCCCGAACTGACCCTCCATCGCCGACACGTTCACGACGTACGTCCGCCGAGCCGAGGACGCCGCCAGGGCCGGTCGCAGGCGGCTGATCAGGATGAACGGCGCCGTCTGGTTGCACAGCTGCACCTCGAGCAGCTCGAGCTCGCCGATCTCCCCCACGCCCTGCACCCAGCTGTTGGTGTCGACCACGTCGGGCACCAGCCCCCCGGCGTCGATCCGGTCGAGGTCGGCCGAGCCGGCCGTCATCGCCAACGCGGTCAGCTGGTCTGCCGTCGCAGCGTCGGCCGCCAGCACGGGGTGCGCGTCGACCGAACCGACCAGCGCCGCCGGGTGAAGGTCGCTCGTGTGGCCGAACGTGACGAGCTCCGGACCGCCGTTGTCATGGTGCAGCTCCGGAGTCAGCGGAGCGTGCTCGGCCTCCGCGAGCGGTGCGTACGCGCCAGGTAGGCGCCGGACGGTCTGGGCGGCGTTGTTGATCAGGATGTCGAGGTGACCCCGGGCGCTCACGTCGTCGGCGAGGCCGATCACCTGGGCAGGGTCGCGCAGGTCGATGCCGACGACTCGCAACCGATGGAGCCACTCCTCGCTGTCGGGCAGGCTGGCGAAGCGGCGTACGGCGTCGTGCGGGAACCGCGTGGTGATGGTCAGGTCGGCACCGTCGCGCAGCAGGCGCAGGGCGATGTACATACCGATCTTGGCCCGGCCGCCGGTCAGCAGGGCGCGCCGGCCGGTGAGGTCGGTACGCGCGTCGCGCTTGTCGTGGCTGAGGGCGGCGCACTCGGGGCAGAGCTGGTGATAGAACGCGTCGACATCGACGTACTTCTGCTTGCAGACGTAGCAGGCGCGGGCCACCAGGAGCCTGCCGGCACTCGCGCCCCTAGCGGTCGAGGTGAGTGGCAGACCGGCCGTCTCGTCATCGATCCGGGAGGCAGACCCGGTGCCGGTCAGCTCGACCACGGCGCGGTCTGCCGCGGCTACTGCCTGCCGGTAGGCCCGACGGCGCTCCTGCTTGGCGGCCTTGAAGAAGCCCGCCGTGGCCCGGCGCAGTGCGACGAACGACGGGTCGTCCTGGTCGAGGTCGCCCGCCTCCTTGAGGACGCGCAACGCGATCTCCAGCTCGTCCTCACGCACCCGCAAAGTATGCCGCCGCAGACGGTGGATCCCGCATCCGGAGGCTATCGCCGGGCGTTGCGAGCCCGCGCCTTGCTGAGCGCGGCGATGACCGGTCGCAGCTCATCCAGCTCAGCTTGCAGCGCCACGGTCGGGCGCCCGGACGCCAACATCTCGGCCTCGATCTGACGCGCCGTCTCCAGCGCGGCCTCGTTGTCGCCGAGCTCGGCCTGGGCACGCAGAAGGAGGGAGAGCATGTTGCGTCGTTGCGGTCCCGTGCCCGGACACAGGCGGATCGCCTCCACGGCGTGCGGCAAGGCTTCCGCGGGCCGGTCGAGGTCGAGCAGGCCATCGGCGACATTCGCCTCGCTCGACTCGAGGTCCACGACGCTCCCCGAAGCCTTCGCCTCGGCCAGGTCGCGCTCGGCATGGATCAGAGCCTGTTCGTAGTCACCGGCTGCATAGGCGACACACCCGCGCAGGGTGTGGACGGCCCGTCGTTCGACGGCTTGGGCTGCCGGGCTCTCCGCATAGGGCAGGTAGGCGTCGGCATGCCTGCGAGCGGCGGCAACGTCGCCGCGCCGGGCGTAGTCGAACACGAGGCCGTAGTGCAGGGTCGCCGCGGCGAAGGACGCCCCGTGCTGATCGGCAGCCGCGCAGATGGCCTCCAGCCGAGCCTCTGGGACGTTCATCGGCCCCACCATTCGGAGGATGCTCAGGGCGCTGGCGAAGCACAGGGCCTCGTCGGCATCCGCCGGCACGTCACCGGACAGCACCCGATTGGCGAGCGCGACGACCCGATCGCTCGGCTCGCGGTAGAAGGAGACCGCCCGGACGAGCTCCCACAGCTGCCCGATGCCGCTCGCCGCATCGTCCATGGCGTGCTCGAGCGCTGTCTCGAGAGCCAGCAACGTATCGGGGGGTACGTCGCTGTGGAGCCCGGGCACGCGGTACCACCGTGCGCCCAGGTCCAGGGCCCACGCGCGCAGGCCGAGGCGCGCTGCCACGGCCAGCTCCGGGTCGTCGGTCAGGCGGCGGCGGGCAGCGTGTCGGATGGTGTCGAGGATGCGGTAGCTCTCGCCGTCATGGTCGATCAGGCTGGCTCGGGCAAGTGGGCGGACGGCCTCGATCTCGCATCCGTCGCTCGCTCCCAGGAGGGCGGTAGCCATCTCGGCGTCGAATCGTCCCGGAAGGATCGACAGCGCCAGCAGGGAGGACCGGCGAGTCGGAGGAAGGCGGTCGAGACTCCACGCCAGGACGGCATCGAGATTGCGCTGCCGCGGCTCACCACCACGTCGGGCCAGGTCGTCGGTGCCGCCCTCGGCGATCTGGACCAGGTCCTCGAGGGTGGTTGAGCCGGACTGTGTTGCCGCGAGCTCGATCGCCAGCGGCAAGCCGTCGAGAGCGGTGCACAGGCGGTCGACCAATTCGGTCGAGTCGTCCCGAACCACGGCGCCGCTGGCCCAGGCGCGTTGGGTGAACAGCTCGAATCGTGCCGCCTGCCCGGCCAGGGGCCGCAGCCGCCAGACGTGCTCGCCCGGCACCTGGAGCGCCTCGCGGCTGGTGCACAACAGGGTGAGTCGTGGGCAGGTCTCGTGCAGCTGCGACACCAGGTCCGCGACCGCATCGAGCAGGTGCTCGCAGTTGTCCAGCACCAGGAGAACCTCGCCGCGCCGCTGCAGCTCCGCAGCGAGGGCGTCGACCTCGCCGCCATGGGCGCCCAGGACCTGGCCCACCGCACCGGGGACCTGGTCGCCGGTGCTCAGCGAGGCCAGCTCGACCAGCCAGGCTCCACCCTCGATACCGCCTGCGCCGGCCAACACCAGCTCCGAGACCAGGCGGGTCTTGCCCAGACCACCCGGGCCCAGCACGGTCACCAACCGCTGCGTTCCTACCAGGTCGCCCAGCTCGACCAGCTCCTCTTCGCGGCCGACGAACCCGGCCACCGGCACCGCCACATTCGTACGTCGCGAAGGCGTAGCCCGAAGGGGACTGTCGTCGCCGCACACGAGCCACAGCTCCATCGGGTCAGCGACGTCCTTCAGGTCGTACTCGCCCACGCTGACCCCGCTCGGCGAGGACAGCTCGGCCTGGGTGGTCGCCGACACCACCAGCTGCCCCGCGCCGGCAGCCGACGTCACCCTGGCCGCCACGTTGACCGCCAACGACACGTAGTCGTCGGCCACGGGCACCGCATCCCCCGTGTGCGTGCCTGCCCGCACCGACAACCGCGGTGCGGGCTCGGCCGAAAGCTGCGCCAGCTCGTCCTGCAGCCCGACCAGCGCCTCGATCGCCGCCATCGCGGAGGGGAAAGCGAGGAATGCACCGTCCCCCTCGGTCTTCACCACTTCCCCACCGGCGGCGCGCGTGTGCCGGGCCACCCGCGCCTGCAACGCGGCCAACGCCGCCACGAACGCCTCACCGTGCTCGGTGAACGTCCTCGTGCTCTCCACGACGTCCACGAACGCAAACGTCACCCGCCCTCGGGGCAGGCGACGCGACATGGCCCCAGTAGAGCAGGATCAGCAGGCGGCGTACCCCGAACGGGACAGGGCCGGCCCCGAGGTGACCTGCTTGCCCTTTGCCAGCGACCAGCCGCGCTGCCAGTCAGAGGAGATCTCCGCGCCGTTCATCTCCCGCTCATCGCCGATGAGGCTGAACCGCGGAACGAGGCGCGGCCCGAGGTGGGCTCCCTTGTCCTTGATCGTGCCGACCGGCTTGCCGTCGACGAACCACGTCGTGTGCTGGGTGCCGACCTCGACCGCAACGTTGAACGGTGCGCCCTCCAGCCGGACACCGGTCAGGTGGCGCTTCCAGACCGATCCGTCGTCCTGCGACCGGACCCCGATGGTCAGTCCCGGCGTCCCCATCGTCGCGTCGGCGACCACCACGCTCTCCGGTGGGCACGAGGTCATCGGTGTGCCTTCGGGCACCAGGTCGAGCCGGAACCGGTAGGGAAGTGAGCCTCCCTCATAGGCGAAGCCCTCTAGGCGGAACTCCCAACGACCCGTCGAGCGGCTGTTGCCCCGCATCGTGGCGGTCGTCGTACCTCGGTCACCGGGTCCGTCGTGCTTGAGCTTGCTCTGCAGCTCGAGCCCGCCGTTGAACGGCGCCGCCCGGCCGGTGCCGTCGGAGGTCTCGAGCCAGGCGCCCTTCGGGTTGGTGCCCTTCGACGGCGGCGAGTTGAGGTCCTGTCCGCGCTCCCAGGCGAAGTCGAAGATCGTCGCGCCCCAGCCGTACCGCTCGCTCGCGGTCGGGCGGACCGCGCTGCGCGCGACCTGCGTGACCGGTTCGTGGATGACCGTGGACGGGGTGGCGTTCTTGGCCCGCTTCTCCCCCAGTCCGAGGACGTAGAAGTACGCCGGGAACGAGGCGTACCAGCCAATCCAGTTCTTGCCGGTGGTCCAGCGCTCCTGGCGGGCCCGCAGCACGCGCCCACCCAGGAGCGGCGCGCCCACCTGGAAAACGGCATGCCCGGCGCTGTCGGTTTTGCCCGTCTGGATCGTCCGCCATTGGTTGCCGTTGACCCGCTCCTGCAGCAGTACCGTTCGACCAGGGATCGGCGGCGGCGTGCCGAGCGCCGACCGGACGTCTGGCGTGGTGTCCGCGACGACAGTGAACGGCAGCAACGGCGCGATTCCGTAGAACGGCACGTCGGCGTCGACGCCCTGGAGCGTCAGCGTGATCTCCTGCGGGCGGGCGTTGAAGAGCTTGGACGTCGTGGCCACACCGGACCCGGCGACGCGGTAGCTGACGCCGAACATCGAGGGCGCGGTGAAGGTGAAGTCGAAGCCTCCGTCCGCGTTGGTCCGGAACGTTGAGTTGGGCACGTCGGTCCAGCTGTCGCCATGACGGTTCATGTGCACCTGCAGGTGCACCGTCCGGCTGCCCGGCCTGCCGATGTTGCCGCGGAATCGCACCGCCTGGCCGGCCACGTAGATCGACGGTGTGACCGTGAGCGACGCCGCTACCTTCGATGCCGGTTCCTCGCCCGATGTGGCCCGCGCAGTCGCGGTGGCTGCCGGCCCGAGCAGCAGCAGCGCGATCACGACGGCGACGGTCGAACGGGCACGGAGGCGCCCACGGGCGAGTGAGAACGGCGCAATCATGCACTTGATTCTCTGCACGTCGGACCGAAACCGCGCCGCCCGATCGGGGGGAGTATTCCGCGGTCATGTGTCAGGAGCGAAGACCGAAAGGACGACAAAGGCCGGCCCGCCCGCGTCCCCGCAGGTGTACCGGCCTCTTCGGTCGGGCTGACAGTGTGCTGGTTCAGGACATAGGAAACCCATGTCTCAAGACATAGGAAACCCGGTCGTCGGTTCGATGCTCGGCCATGTCGAAAGCCAGGCTGGGCATCACCGCCGTCATCATTGAGGGCCGTACCCAGACCGAGGTCGCCGCCACCTACGGCGTCTCCAAGGGCTGGGTCTCCAAGCTGATCGCCCGCTACAACGCTCAGAGCGAAAGCGCCTTCGAACCGAGATCCCGACGTCCGAAGTCCTCCCCGGGCGCCCTCGAGCAGCGAGTGGTCGCGCTGATCCGCCAGCTCCGCGAACAGCTGAGGACCGCGGGGCTCGACGCCGGGCCCGACACGATCGCCTGGCACCTCGAGCACCACCACAACACCGTGGTCTCCAGATCCACCATCAGCCGGCACCTGGCCCGCTCCTGACCTGTAACCGCTTTTTGGGCCACCGATGCTGAGGCGATGATCGTCTTGGAGAGGAGTCCGTTATGCCGGCACCCAAGGACCCGAAGTTCCGTCGTCGAGCTGTCGAGCTTGCCCGCTTGCGGGAGAAGCCGATCGCCCAGATCGCGAAGGATCTGGGTGATCGCTGAGTCTGGTCTTCGCCGTTGGATGGCCCAGGCCGACATCGACGAGGGCAAGAAGGATGGCGTGACCAGCGATGAGAAGGCCGAGCTCGTCCGTCTGCGTCGCGAGGTGGGGGTCAAGGAGTAAATCGGGCACGGCGGGAAGAACGCCTGCGCGTCCGCGAGCACCCGCGCCGCGTGCGATACGTCGTACGCGTCCAGGGAGCACCCTTGTAGCAACGATTAACAGATTCTTCGAGCGCCGAGAATTGGGCGCGAATCACCTGTCGGGGGTGCCGTCACGGCCGGTCAGTCAAGCGCCTCGCCGGGTTCGCCGCCGGGCAGCCCAACGTCGACTCGTTCGCCGATGGTGGCAGTCCCGTTTGTCGCGATCGAGATGAGCACGTAGCCGGTCTGAAGGCCGGTGTCGGGATTGAGGTAGGCCAGCTGGAGACTGACGTTCTTAAGGGGCACCGAGTATGGGGTCGAGAACCGGTTGAACGTCGGGTTCTCCTCGACTCCACCGCTGGTGCCAAGCTGCGTCACGACGGTCCAAGTGAGCTCCTCGCCGTCTGTGTTCCAGATGACCCATGGTCCGGCAGGATCGTGCAAGTGTCCGAAGCTGACGACACCCGGTGGGACGTCAGGGATTCCGTCGTCGAACGGTGTGGTCTCCTGGCCCAATAGCTCATCGAGCTCGCTGGTTCCCGAGATACCGAGATAGCCCGCGACGGCCCGCGGCTGGTGCAGCACCACCATCGGGGCTCGGTCGCCGTCGGCCGCGTCGACCACCTCGCGCAACGCCTGACCGAGCTCCGACTCCGTCACACCCGAGGCGTTCGTGGACATGCCTCCAAACAAAGCCTTGAACGCCGGGTCGGCAGCGCCCGCCACAAGCAGTCCTCCCGCCTCGACGACCTCGAGGTCGGGCACGTCAACCCCCGCGTCCTCCAACTGTCCGACGGTGTCGTCCGAGTCGTGGTCCCCCTTGACCGCGACCAGCGGCACGTCCGGGCTCGCTGCCGCTTCGCGGGCCACGAACCCGCGCTCGGCCACGGTGCCGTTGGATGTCACGTCGCCGGCGACGGTGCGCAGCACCACTTCGTCCTCACCCAGGACCTCGATCAGCTCCGGGTAGAGCTGAGTACGCAGCTGGGCCGCGACGTGGCTGCCCTGCGGATCGCCCTCGGCGAGCACCACCTTCTCTCCCTCGCGTGGGCGAAGTGTCTCCGCTGACACCTGGAGCGCGGCCGTGAAGCTGTCGAGGGCGGCCTGGCGGTATTCGGCGGAGCGCTCGGCAATCCGCGCAGTGTTCTTTTCGACGAATGGCTGGACCTGCTGAGCGATCTCGCGGGTCTGCGGGCTACTGAACGACAGCTTGTCGATGCCCGGCATGGCGTAGGTCTGCTGTGGCTCGACGCTTCCTTCCCATCGTGCAAAGAGCGTCGCGGCGAGCAGCAACGACGTCGTGATTGCCGCCGTCGTCCATCCCAGCCTCAGCAGGAGCCGGGCCCGACGACTTTCGAACCGTGGCGGACCCCGGAGCAGCACAAGGCCCAGCAGACCACCGACGATGAAGGCCGCCAGCTCCGAAAGGACGATAAAGCGGATCACCTGGGACCGCAGCTCAGCACCGTAGACCCGGGCGACCTCGCCCGGGTCATCCACGAAGGCCACATTGGCTTGCAGGAAGTCCTGCGAGACGTACGAGGTAAGCGTGCCGCCGCCCTCAGGCGGCCCCGTCGACCGCAGATAGGCACCGAGTCCTCCGGTGCCTGTCCGATCCCAGTAGAGCCTGCCGATGATGCCCGCGTCCAAAGTCGATCGTCCGTTGTGTGCCAGGCCGACCTCGACAGGGAACGTTCCCAGGCGATCCTCGAAACCCGCCCGCTCCACGGCCTGTTCGGCCAGGATCGGCAGCGTCACCACCGCAGTCACGACGCCGCACAGAACCCACCGTCGGAGGGAACGGAGGATCGAAGCCGTCATGCCCTGACGCTACTGGTGCCCGTTGTTGATTGGCACTCACTCCAAGGATCAGGACAATGAGTGCAGCTGATGGGTAGCGTTCGTGGCTCAGATTTTGAGCCTCGCGCACGGAGGCCCTGTCGTACGTGCGCTATAGCGCGCGAAGGTCATCAGCGCTTGGCCGCAGCCTTCCGCGGGGTCGGAGGTAACGTCATCGCCTCGCCGTTTGGACAAGGGTGAGCGTCACGCAAGCGACAGGAAAAGCTTCTCCATCTTCTTCACGTCCACGTTGTCGATCCCGTCGCCGGCCGTCAGGCACTGTTGTAGACCGCTGGCCACGATGGCGAACCCGGCTCGGTCCAGTGCCTTGGAGACGGCGGCGAGCTGAATGACGACTTCCTCGCAGTCTCGTCCATCCTCCAGCAGGCGCAGGACTCCCGCCAGTTGGCCCTGCGCGCGTTTGATCCGGTTGATCACCGGGGTCATCGCGGTTGGGTCGAGCTCCATCAGTCCTCCTGGGGCAGGGTGGCGAGGGCCGCAGTCAGACGCTGCTTGGCGTCGGTGGCTACAGAGTCGAGGGCACCGTCGTCGGCCAGTCCCATCATCGCGTCCGGGTCAAAGGCCTCGACGATGGTGGTGTCGGGGTCGACGGAACGGACCACCACGTTGCAGGGCAGCACCGCGGCGATTGAGGGGTCCACGCGGATCGCCTCATAGGCCAACTGCGGCCGGCAAGCGCCCAAGATCACCTGCGGCGGCAGATCGACGTCCAGCTTGGCCTTCATCGTGCCGGCAAGGTCAATCTCGGTGAGGATGCCGAAGCCTTGGTCGGCCAGTGCTGCGCGCATCGTCGCAAGCACCTCGGGGTAGGGGCGCGCGACCGTGGCGGAGAGCGTGAAGACGCTCATCGGGCGCTCTCCTCGAAGGCGCCCAATGTTGGGCTGGACTGCGAGGGACCAGGGTCATTGGGCATCAGGGTGCTCCTTGGTTGTGACGGAGGGTCGGCGGAATCGGAATACCCCCCGGGGTGTTTTGCATCCATCTTACATACCCCCTAGGGTATTGGCCCCATGCCGCGCACGCATCCGTGAGAGGAACGCATGTCTGAGACAACCCCGGAGATCTCCCTCGAGTCCTACGCCGCCGAGCGGGAGGGCGGTGTGACCATCGACGTCCGCCAGCGGGCGGAGTACGCGCAGGCCCACGTGCCAGGCGCGGTCCTACTGCCCATGGACCAGCTGGCCTCCCGACTCGGCGAGATCGACCGGGCCGCGCGCGTTCATGTCATCTGCGCGTCGGGCAATCGTTCGAGGGCGATGACCGATGTGCTGGTCGCGGCTGGCTTCGACGCCGCTTCGGTCGTCGGCGGCACGCAGGCCTGGATCGAGTCCGGTCGCGCCGTGGGGGTGGGCCTGTGACGTCACTGACGGTCCTCCCCATCGAGACTCCTGCTCTCGGCGATCGCAGCTACCTCGTCCACGACGGTGAGGTCGCCTTTGTGGTCGACCCGCAGCGCGACATCGACCGCGTGCTCACCCTGCTCGATGAGCACAGCGTCCGACTCACCCACGTCTTCGAGACCCACATCCACAACGACTACGTCACCGGCGGGCTCGCCCTCGCCCAGCGCACCGGCGCGGCCTACCACGTCAACGCCGAGGACGAGGTGTCGTTCGACCGCAGCCCGATCCGTGACGGCGACACGGTCACTGTCGGCGGCCGGATGCACCTCGCTGCGCTGTCAACGCCGGGCCACACCTTCACGCACCTCTCCTACGTGTTGACCGACACCGCAGCGGGCAGCGACCTGGATGAGTCCGTCGGAGTGTTCTCGGGTGGGTCGCTGCTGTACGGCGCCACCGGCCGCCCCGACCTGCTTGGCGAGGAGCACACGGACGCGCTGGTCCGCCACCAGCACGCCTCTGCCCACAAGCTGGCAGACCTCTTGTCCGACCAGGCGGAGGTCTTCCCCACCCACGGCTTCGGCTCATTCTGCGCCTCCACCCAGTCCGATGCCACCGAGTCCACGATCGGGCAGGAGAAGCGCTCCAACCCGGTACTGACACAGGACGAGGAGACCTACGTCCGCGAGCTCCTCAACGGACTCGGCGCCTTCCCGGCCTACTACGCCCACATGAGTCCCGCCAACGCAGCCGGCCCCTCTGAGCCTGACCTCACTCCGCCCGCGGCGGCCGAGCCAGGCGAGCTTCGCCAGCGCATTGAGGCGGGCGAGTGGGTCGTCGACCTGCGCAACCGGACGGCGTTCGCCGCCGGCCACGCACCCGGCACCTTCAACTTCGGCCTCGACGGCGCATTCGCCACCTATCTGGGTTGGCTGATCATTTGGGGCACGCCAGTCACCCTGCTCGGTGAGACCGCCGAGGACGTCGCCGAGGCCCAGCGTGAACTCGTCCGAATCGGCATCGACCGCCCCGCGGCGCAGGCAACCGGTGGGCCCGAGGACTGGAGCGATCGCGAGCTAGCGTCGTTCCCGACCGGAACCTTCGCCGACCTCGAGCAGGTGCGCCGGCACCGTCCGGTGGTCGTCCTCGACGTCCGCCGTGCCGACGAGTACGAGTCGACCCGGATCAAGGGTGCGGTCAACATCCCTATTCACGAGCTGCCCCAGCGCGTTGATGAGGTGCCCGAGGGTGAGCTTTGGGTGCACTGCGCCAGCGGTTACCGCGCCAGCGTCGCCGCCTCGGTCCTCGACGCTGCAGGTCGTCGCCTGGTGGCGATCGACGACAGCTTCGAGAACGCCGAGAAAGTGGGCCTGCACCTGGTCGGTGCCGACGCGTGACCTTGCTGCTCGCCCTCGTCGCCGGCGCGCTCATCGGGCTCAGCCTGGGCGCGCTCGGCGGTGGCGGCTCGATCCTGGCCGTCCCCGCGCTGGTCTACGTCCTCGGGCAGAGCCCGGCTCAGGCCACGACCGGGTCACTGGTGGTCGTGGGCGTGACGTCCGCCGTCGGAGTCTTTGCGGCGTACCGCAGCGGCAACGTGCTGCTGCTGCGGGGATTGAGCTTCGGTGCCGTCGCCCTCGGCGGTGCCGTCATCGGAGCGAAGGCCTCCGCCCAGGTGTCCGAGTCGGTTCTGCTGGCCTGCTTCGCAGCATTGATGCTCGTCGTCGCCGCTGTGATGGCGGTCCGGCTGATTCGCGGTCGCACCAGCGAAGGCGCGGTGCGAGCGACGTTGGACGACCCGATCATCTCCTTCAGCCCCACCTTCGCCTGCCAGTGCCCGCGTGCTCTGAAGGTGCTGATCGCCGCCACGGTGGTCGGCCTTCTCACCGGCTTCCTCGGCGTGGGTGGTGGCTTCCTGGTCGTGCCCGCCCTACTGCTCGCCCTCGCGCTGCCGATGGAGTACGCCGCGGGCACCTCACTGGTGGCGATCACCATGACCAGCGCCGCCGCTCTCATCGTCCGCTCCGGCGCCGGAGTGGCACCCGACTGGGGACCTGTGGTGGCCCTCACCATCGCCTCGGGGCTCGCCGCGGTCGCTGGCGCCCGCATAGCCGACCGCGTCGACACTCGTCGACTCTCCGCCGCGTTCACAGTCCTGGTGCTCGCCGTCGCCGCTTACACCGCCGCCCGAGCACTGCCCGCGCTTCTCTGACCCTCCCGCCTCTCCCCTTGACCAGAACGGACCCCGCATGAGCACCACGACCGCCGGCCGCGCCAGCGGCTCCGACTCCCCCGAGTCCCCTGGCTCCCCGCCCGACGTCGCCTCGGGCCATCGGCCCGGTCCGCTCGGACGCCTAGGTGTGTGGGTCACTGAACACGCCAAGCCCGTCACCGGCGCGTGGCTGCTGCTCATCATCGGCCTCGGCGCCTTTGCTCCTCAGGTCGAGCACAACCTCTCCGGCGCAGGCTGGCAGGCTGACGGCTCGGAGTCCGTCGCTGCTCGCGAGCTGGCCCGGGAGAGCTTCGGCGGCAATGCATCCTCGGCGATCCAGGTCGTCGTGCACTCCTCCGACGGCCCCGTCACCGAAGGCGATGGCGCCGACGTACTCGCTCGTGCGACCGCGATCCTGGAGGCCGAGCCCCGGATCGCCGACGTGGTGGCGCCGATGCAGGGCGCGACCCTCAGTCAGGACGGCAGCACCGCGATCATCCTCGCCGGCGCCGGTGTCGACACCAACGAGATGGTTCGCGTTGCCACCGACCTCAAGGGGGAGCTGCAAGACCTGTCGGTCGACGGGGTCCAGGTCAACCCAACTGGTTCCTCACTGCTGTGGTCGGACTTCAACGAGGCCAACCTCGAGGCCATGCTCAAGTCCGAGATGGTCTCGTGGCCGGTCACCATGATCATCCTGGTCCTCGCCTTCGGCGCGCTCGTCGCCGCTGGTCTCCCGCTGCTCCTCACCCTCGCCGGCCTGATCGCGTCCGCCGGCTCCCTGGTGCTGATCAACGAGCTCGTCCCCGTCTCGATCTGGGCGATGAACTTCGCCATGATGTTCGCCCTCGCACTCGGCATCGACTACGCCCTGTTCCTCGTCGTGCGGTACCGAGCCTCCCGGATGGGCTCCGGCAACCCCGCCCGACGGGCGGTCGCCGAGACCATGGACACCGCCGGCAAGGCCGTCCTGCTCTCCGGGGCCACCGTGCTGATCTCGCTGTCGGCCGTGATGCTCGTGCCCTCGCCGTCCTTCCGCTCGATGGCCGGCGGGATCATGCTCTCGGTCGTCTTCGTCCTTGCCGCCACGCTGACCCTGCTGCCGTTGGTGCTGTTCAAGCTCGACCACAGGATCAACAAGCTCTCGCTCCCCTGGATCAAGACCGAGGAGCACCGCTCCCCGAAGTTCGCCGCCTGGGGCGAGCGGCTCTGGAAACGCCCTGTCGTCTGGGGTCTGGCCTCCCTGATCGTGCTTCTCGCCCTGGCCGCGCCGATCATCGGGCTCAAGACCGCCATGCCGTCGATCAAGGTCCTGCCCGAGGACGCCAGCGCCCGCGCCGGGTACGACCTCGTGCAGGAGTCCTTCGGCGAGGGAGCACCCGGCACGCTCCAGATCGTGATGCCAGCAACGGACGCCGAGGCCGCATCCGCCGTCCTCTCCTCCGATGCCGGTATCGCCGCAGCCTTGCCCGCCATGCCCGCCGCCGACGACAGCGGGCTGGTGCTGATCCAGGCCGTCCCGGATGTCGACCCCTCTGACCCAGCACTCGGCAACACAGTCGACCGGCTCCGCGCCAACCTGCCCACCGGCACGCTTGTCGGAGGCGCGGCGGTGGAGAACCTCGACCTCAAGGACCAGCTCGACGACTCCACGCCGCTGGTGATCACCGTCGTTCTGGTGCTCGGCTTCCTGCTGCTGCTGGTCGCGCTACAGGCACCCCTGATCGCCCTGCTGGGCACCCTGGCCAGCCTGCTGTCGACCGCCGCGGCGTTCGGCGTCGCCCGCCTGGTCTTCCAGGAGGGCATCGGCGCTGACCTGCTCGGCTTCGAGAGCCAGGGCTTCCTCGACGCCTGGGCGCCGGTGTTCTTCTTTGCGATGATCTTCGCCATCGCGATGGACTACACGGTATTTTTGCTGGCCTCTGCCAAGGAGCACTACGAGCACTCCGGTGACCCAAAGGACGCCATGGTCGGCTCACTGGCCCACTCCGGCAGGGTGATCTTCGCCGCCGGCGCCGTCATGGTCGCGGTGTTCTTCACCTTCGCGCTCTCCGGCCCGCTCCCGCCCAAGGAGATGGGCATCGTGCTCGGAGTCGCCGTGCTCCTCGACGCCTTCCTCGTGCGGCTCGTCCTCCTACCCGTCCTCCTCCGCCTCACTGGAAGAGCGGCCTGGTGGGCACCCCGCTGGCTCACCCGCCTCCTTCCCGACGTTCGCTTCTCACACGGGTGAACCCCATCTCCAGTCATCCCATCCCACTAGAACGGGTTTTCCATGTGTAGAGCAGTCCGATGCAAGACCTGCAACAAGACCACCTGGTCTGGCTGCGGCCAGCACATCGGGAACGTCAAGGCCAGCGTCCCAGCTGGGCAGTGGTGTCCCGGCGGGCACAGCAAGTCCGAGAAGGCTGCAGCCGCCAACTCGGGCGGCGTCGGGGGTTTCTTCGCCAGACTTTTCCGCCGGGCCTGAAGAGTCCGCAGGTGTTCGGCTTCTACGACGGGGCTCTGAAGGTGCCGCCCTGCCGGAGTCGCCGCCCCTCGTGCGGCCGCTGTTAGCAACGAGATAGCAGATCAGGCGCGAAATCAAACCGCAGGCCAGAGGATATGTCCTCTGACCTGCGGTTTCTTCGGTCGGGCTGACAGTGTGCTGGTTCAGGACATCGGCGACAGATGTCTCAAGACATAGGCGACACATGTCGCAGGTCATCGGCGACAGCTGCTCCGGGCTCGATGCTCGGCCATGCCGCAGCCCACGTCGAAAGCCCGCATGGTCATCACCGCCCTGTTCGTCGACCACCAGACACCTGCTGAGGTCGCCGCCCGGTACGGAGTGCACCGCGCCTGGGTCTACAAACTCAAGGCCCGCTACGAGGCCGAGGGCGACGCGGCGCTCGAGCCCCGATCCCGCCGACCGAAGTCCTCACCGACGGCACTAGCGCCCGAGCTGGTCGACCTGATCATGCGGCTCCGCAAAGAGCTCGACGAGTCCGGCTTGGATGCCGGCCCGGACACCATCGGCTGGCACCTGGAACACCACCATGGCCACCAGGTGTCCCGCGCGTCCATCAGCCGCACCCTGACCCGCCAGGGACTGGTGATCCCCGACCCGAGGAAGCGGCCCAGGTCCTCCTACATCCGGTTCGAGGCCGCGATGCCCAACGAGACCTGGCAATCCGACTTGACCCACTACCGGCTCACCCACCCCGACGGCCGACCCGGTGCTGACGTAGAGATCATCAGCTGGCTCGACGACCGCACCCGCTACGCCCTGCACGTGAGCGCGCACACCCGGGTCACCACCCCGATCGTCAAGCGCACGTTCCGCGAAGCCGCAGGCCAGCACGGCATCCCAGCCTCAACCCTGACCGACAACGGCATGGTCTACACCGTCCGGCTGGCAGGCTTCGAACAACAGCTACGCGACTGGAACGTGGTCCAGAAGAACTCCCGACCAGGGCACCCCACCACCTGCGGCAAGGCCGAGCGATTCCAGCAGACCATGAAGAAGTGGCTGCGCGCCCAACCCGTCCAGCCGACCACGATCGCCGAACTGAACGCCCTCATCGAGACCTTCACCGACGAGTACAACGAACGGCGGCCGCACCGATCGCTGCCCCATAGGGCGACCCCGGCGACGCTCTACGAATCGATGCCCAAAGCCCTGCCCGGCCCGACCACCGACCCCGAGACCCACGAGAGGATCCGGCACGACCGCGTCGACAAGGCCGGCTCGGTGACGCTGCGGCACAACAGCCGCCTGCACCACATCGGCGTCGGACGAACCCACGCCGGAACCTGCGTCATCCTCCTGATCCAGAACCTCCAGATCCGCGTCGTCAACGCCGCCACCGGCGAACTCCTCCGCGAACTGATCCTCGACCCCAACCGCGACTACCAGCCCACCGGAGCACCCAAAGGCCCCACCCAAAGACCCCCGAAATGAACCACACCCGGACCTGCATTTGCAGGTCCGGGTGTCGCCGATGTCCTGAGACATCACACGGTCGGGCTGACAGGATTTGAACCTGCGACCCCTTGACCCCCAGTCAAGTGCGCTACCAAACTGCGCCACAGCCCGAAGCCCCGGCGGTGTGGCTGCCGGGGCGCGAGCAGATTACCTCAGCCGGACGTTCACGTCGGAATCGGGCTCACCTCACCGCGGCGCTGTCGTTGCTGCCCTTCAGCGACGTCGTGTCGACGGCGACGAAGGCCGAAGCGGGGATGGTCTTGAGATCCTCGATCAGGCGCTCGGGCCAACGGGCGTGCTGCTCGCCCTGGAAGAACCACGGTGAACCGTTGTCGGCGAGGACCAGGCCGTACTTCTTCATCGCGGCCACGACCGTCTTCGCCTCCGGTGACAGGCCATCGGCTGACCACGAGGCCCTCAGCCGGAAGCGGGCACCCATCGGTGGGTAGGAGAGGCTCGAGCTCGAGCCGGCGTCGTGGCGGGCCGGCCACAGGTGGTGGCGGCTGGTGACGTCGGTCGTGAACCGGATCGCGTGGTCGACCTTGCCGGCGCGGACCTCGTTCCAGCGCAACAGCCCGGGCAGGATGGGGAGGCCGGCTGCGTCGGCGGAGGTCCACCCGTCCGGCCGGAGCTTGTTGCTACGCAGCGACCAGACAGCGCCTGAGCCGGCGCTCCACTGGCCGTTGGCGACCCGGGTGGCGTAGAGCTCGTAGACGCGACAGCTGCCGGACTCGACGATGATCGCGTGCCGGTCGCCGTCGGAGGAGGCCCCGCCCTCGATCCGGGTGTCCGAGCCGAGCGGGTAGCGCACCCGGTCGGACTCGTCGGCGTAGTCGAACGCCACCGGCACGTCGGGATGGCTCTCTTGCACAACGGTGACCGGAATGCCGTAGTCGGGACCGTCGCCGTAGGACGGACCGAAGTCGGGGTGCAGGTCGCTGTCGGTGGACATGTGCGAGAGCCACTGCCGGCTCCGCGGATGCACGGGCAGGCGGCGTACGTCGGCATGCCACCAGTTGTCGGCCGGGAACGTCGGACAACTCGTCGAAGCGACCGGCTTGTCCTCGGCTGTCGGCGAGGGCGATGGCGACGCGGGCGAGCAGCCAACCGTCGCCAGCACCAGCACCAGACCCGCCGCGAGCCACCGCATCCGACTACCTCTTCCGCTTCTCCCGCGGCCGCTGCTGCAGGATGATCGGCGTCCCCACGAAGCCGAACTCCTCGCGCAGCCGGCGCTCGACGTAACGCTCGTAGCCCGCATCGAGCTTGCCGCTCGTGAACAGGATGAACATAGGCGGCGCCGTCGTTGCCTGGGTGCCGAACAGGATCTTCGGCTGCTTGCCGCTGCGCACCGGGTGCGGGTGCTCGGCCACCAGGCGGCCGAGGAACGCGTTGAGCGCACCGGTCGTCACCCGGGTCTCCCAGCCCTCGATCGCCTTGTCGATGGCGGGTACCAGGCGGTCGATGTGCCAGCCGGTGCGCGCGGTGACGTTGATCCGCGGCGCCCACTGCACCTGGACCAGGTCGCGCTCGATCTCGCGGTCGAGGTAGTAGCGGCGCTCCTCGTCGACCAGGTCCCACTTGTTGAACGCGATCACGAGGGCCCGCCCGGCCTCGCGGATGGTCTGCAGGATCCGCACGTCCTGCTCGGAGAGGGGCTGGCTGCCGTCGACGACGAGGACGGCGACCTCGGCGCGGTCGATCGCGGTGGTGGTGCGCAGCGAGGCGTAGTACTCGTGGCCCGACGCCTCCTTGACCCGCTTGCGGATACCGGCGGTGTCGATGAACCGCCACATGCGGCCGCCGAGCTCGACCAGCTCGTCGACGGGGTCGACGGTGGTCCCGGCGACGTTGTCGACGACGACCCGCTCCTCACCGGCCAGCTGGTTGAGCAGCGACGACTTGCCGACGTTGGGCTTGCCGACGATGGCGATCCGACGCGGGCCGCCGGGCTCGGGGTCGCGGTCGGGTGGAGGCTCCGGCAGTGCGGCGAGTACGGCGTCCAGCAGGTCGCCCGAGCCGCGTCCGTGCAGGGCGGAGACCGGCCAGGGCTCGCCCAGGCCGAGGTTCCACAGCCCGTAGGCCTCGGCCTCGGTGCGGGCGTCGTCGACCTTGTTGGCGGCGAGGATCACGGGCTTGCCGGCCTTGCGCAGGATCTTCACCACGGCCTCGTCGGCGTCGGTGATGCCGACCGTCGCGTCGACCACGAACAGCACGGCGTCCGCGAGCCCGACGGCGATCTCGGCCTGGGCCTTGATCCGCTCGGCCATCCCCCGCGCGTCGGGGTCCCAGCCACCGGTGTCGACCACCGTGAAGGCGCGGCCGTTCCAGTGCGCGTCGTACGAGACTCGGTCGCGGGTGACGCCGGGTACGTCCTCGACCACGGCCTCGCGGCGGCCGATGATCCGGTTGACCAGCGTCGACTTGCCGACGTTGGGCCGGCCGATGATCGCCAGCACCGGAACCGGGCCCGCGACCTCGGCCTCGGTTACCTCACTCATGCAGACTTCTCCGTGACTCCCCCACCGGGGTCGGGCTCGCGCTCGCCCTTCGGCAGCGGTCCGGGGAGCTGCCGACCGGTCAACTCCAATGCAGCGTCCAGGTCGTGGAGCATCCGCTCCCTCAACCGCACTGACGCAACCCCAACGGTCTCACGGGTACGCGGCCACGGCGATTTCTCGAGCGTGATCGGTTCCCCGAAGTACATCTCCAAGGCCGAGCCGCGGGGCGGCATCGAGTTGGTCGTGCCACCTGGCTCGCGGGTGCCGATCATGATCACGGGCACGATCGGCGCGCCCGTCACGATCGCCAGGTAAGCCGCACCACGGTGGAACCGCTCCAGGTCACCGGAGCCTCGCCCGCCCTCCGGGAAGATGCCCATGGCACCCCCGTCGCGCAGCACGCGGAGGCTGGTCTTCACCGCCAGCGGGTCGGTCTGGAACCGGTCGACCGGGATCTGACCCGCTTTGCGCAGGAACGGACCCAGCCGTCCGTCGAACATCTCGAGCTTGGTCAGGGCGTGCACCGGGCGGGGCGCGAAGATCGCCAGGATGGGTCCGTCGAGCACGCCCACGTGGTTGGCGGCGAAGATCACGGGTCCCTGCAGCGGCACCCGCTCCGGGTGGTGCTGCACCACCTTGAAGCGGCGGCGGATGACCGTGCGGGCGAAAGCCCGCATCCGGGTGATCCGAAACGTGTCCGGGTGCTGGACCTGGTCGGTGCGCGGCAGCTCCAGGTGCGGTGACGTCATGTGCGCACCCGAGTCACCAGATCCGACACGAGGTCGATGACCTCCTCCAGGGTGTACGCCGTGGTGTCGATGTGCACGGCCCCCTCGGGCATCACCAGCGGGGCGGTGGCCCGGCCGGAGTCGATCCGGTCGCGCTCGATGAGCGTCTCCTGGGTCGTGGTGAGGTCGGAGCCACCCTCCTCGGCGGCCCGTCGCGCCGCCCGGGCGACCGGGTCGGCGGTGAGGTAGACCTTCACCGTTGCCTCGGGCCAGACCACGGAGCCGATGTCGCGGCCCTCGACCACGATGCCGGCTCCCGAGGCGATCTCGCGGGAGATGATCGCGCGCTGCAGCTCGAGCAGGCGAGCGCGCACCTCGGGGACCGCGCTCACCGGCGAGACGGCGGCGTTCACCGCGTCCGTGCGGATCTGGTCGGAGACGTCGACTCCCCCGACGCGGATCTCGGGCTCGTTCGGGTCGGTGCCGGACTCGATGAGCGGCTCACCTGCCCGCGCCGCTACGGCGTCGGGGTCGAACACCGAGACGCCCTCGCGGAGCATCCACCAGGTCATCGCTCGGAACTGCGCGCCGGTGTCGAGGTAGTGCAGACCGAGCCTGCTGGCCACGCCACGGCAGGTGCTCGACTTGCCGGAGCCAGAAGTGCCGTCGACGGCGACCACCAGGCCCCCGTCGAGGGTGCCCTCCGGGCCGAGATCGGTGCTGCTCACGGGGCGTGAGCCTACCGGTGAGTCACCCAACCCCGAGATTCGAGTGAGGCCAGCAGGTGCTCGACCCGCTCGACCGACACCAGCAGCTCCACCAGCCCGACCGGACGACCGGGATCGTGGTCGATGCGGACATCCTCGATGTTGACCTCGCTGTCGCCCGCATCGGCGAACAGCCGCGCCAGCTCGCCCGGATGGTCGGGCACAGCCACGAAGACCGACGCCATCGGCCGGAGCGGCTCGCCGTGCTTGCCGGGGATGGCCCGGGTGCCGTCGACTCCGCTCGCGAGCACCGCCTCGAGGCCGGTTCTGTCACCGGTCGCCAGGGCCGTGATCACCTCGTCGAGGCGGTCGCGTACTCCGGCCAACAGGGCGCCGACCGCATTCGCGTTGGCGGCCACGATCTGCCCGTAGAGCTCGGGGTCCCCTCCTGCCACCCGGGTCACGTCGCGCACTCCCTGCCCCGACAGGGCCAGGTGCTCGGGCGGGGCGTCGGTCAGGGCGCCCGCCGCCAGCACGGCCAGCAGGTGCGGCAGGTGCGAGGTGCGCGCGACCGCGAGGTCGTGCTCCTCGGGGCTCATCCGCACCGGTACGGCGCCGCACAGCAGGACCAGCTCCTCCACGAGCGCCACGGCCGCGGCATCGGAGGTCGCGTGCGGGGTGATCGCCCACGGCCGACCGTCGAAGA
This sequence comes from uncultured Actinomycetota bacterium, assembly GCA_963753565.1. GTDB lineage: Bacteria > Actinomycetota > Actinomycetes > Propionibacteriales > Nocardioidaceae > Nocardioides. The sequence goes on along the minus strand of CAVWCT010000010.1, from coordinate 126,407 downwards.
GCGAGCTGCTCCCCGCGAGCGGACCGGAACGCTCGCTGCCGGCCATCGGGTGGCTGCCGACGTACCTCTCGGCTCCGGGCAGCCCGGCCACCGCCTCCGCTGGGGCCGATTTCACGCTGCCGACGTCGGTCACCACGGCGTCGCCGTCCAGCGCGGCCACGATCGCCTCGGCGAGGTGGTCGGGTGGCACCGCCACCACGATCAGCTGGGGGCGGTCTCCGGCAGCGCGCGGTCGGCCGGCGCCGAGGCCGGACGCCGTGCGCACGTTGTCCTCTGACACGTCGGTCAGCACCACCTCGAGGCCCGCGGAGCGGCAGGCGAGCCCGATCGACGTGCCGACGAGGCCGGCGCCCACTACCTCGACGGGCCCCGTGAGGGTGACGTCGACGTCACTCATCCGGGAGCTCGCGGACGCGGGTCAGGTCCTTGCGCAGCGCCGCGGCGCCGTGCAGGTAGACGTGGGTGATCTCCGAGCGCGGCAGGTCGGTCTCGACGTGGGCCATCATCCGCACCACCCGCGGCATGGAACCGTCGATCTCGAGCTCCCGCGCACAGATCAGCGGGATCTCGCCGAAGCCGAGTCGACGGGCGGCGTACGCCGGGAACTCCGAGACCAGGTCCTCGGTGGCCGTGAAGATGACCGAGATGAAGTCATCGACCTCGAGCGCATTGGCACTCATCACGTCGGTCACCATCTCCGCCACCCGTTCGAGCATGTGGTCGCGCTCGTCAACCTCGAGCTGGGTGGCTCCTCGTACGGCTCTGACATGCACGCCGGCGATCGTATCGGGCGGCGACGGCCCTAAAGCTGGGCGGCCTCGAGCAGCTCACCGAGCTCGTCGAGGGTGAGGTCGCGCAGGGCGCCTGCCTTCAGCTGGCCGAGCTTGACCGGGCCGAGCTGGGTGCGGGTGAGCTTGCGCACCGGATGGCCGACCTGGTCGAGCAGCCGACGGACGATCCGGTTGCGGCCCTCGTGGATCACCAGCTCGACGATCGACTTGTCCTTCGCCTCCGCGATGACCTTGGCGCGGGAGACCGTCACCGGCCCGTCGTCGAGCGTCACGCCGTCAAGCAGAGCCAGCAGGGTGGTTTTCGAGAAGCTGCCCTCGACCTCGGCCACGTAGGTCTTGTCGACCTCGTAGGACGGGTGGGCGATCCGCTGGGCGAAGTCGCCGTCGTTGGTGAGCAGCAGCAGGCCGGAGGTGTCGGTGTCGAGCCGGCCGACGTGGAAGAGCCGCTCCGGCCGGTCGGCCACGACGTCCGAGATCGTGCGCCTCCCCTCGGGGTCGGACATGGTCGAGACCACGCCGCGCGGCTTGTTGAGCACGAGGTAGACGTGGTCGGAGATCGGGGGCAGTCGCTTGCCGGAGACCCGGATCACCGCGGTGCGGGGATCCACCTTGGTGCCGAGCCTGGTGACCACCTCGCCGTCGACCACGACCTCGCCGGCGAGCATCAGCTCCTCGCACTTGCGGCGTGACGCGACGCCCGACTGGGCCAGCAGCTTCTGGAGCCGGATCAGGCCCTCGTCGTCGGTCTCGAGCTCGCGGTTCAAGCGCTCGGCGCCGGCGGGTCGTGCGGGGACTCCTGCGCGGCCATCGCGCTCAGCTCGTCCTCGAGGTCGTCCATCTCCGGCAGGTACGGCGCCAGTTCGGGCAGCTCATCGAGCGACGTCACACCGATCCGCTCCAGGAAGTAGCCGGTGGTGCGGTAGAGCACCGCACCGTGCTCGCCGTCCTCCCCCGCCTCCTCGACCAGACCTCTGGTGAGCAGCGTGCGGATCACGCCGTCGACGTTGACTCCGCGGATCGCCGAGACCCGGGCCCGCGACACCGGCTGCTTGTAGGCGACGATCGCGAGCGTCTCGAGCGCGGCCTGGGTCAGCCTGGCCTGCTGTCCTTCGAGCACGAAGCCCTCGACGACCGCGGCGTAGTCGTCGCGCGTGTAGTAGCGCCAGCCGCCGGCCACGTTGCGCAGCTCGAAACCGCGACCTTGCTCGTCGTACTCCGCGGCGAGTTGACCGAGAGCGGCGACGACCTCTTCCGACGGATAGCCAACGGCCGATGCCAGCGTCATGTCGTCGAGCGGCTGGTCGGCCACCATCAGCACCGCCTCGAGTGACGGACGCAGGTCCGCCACAGGTACGTCGAGCTGCTGCTCCTCGGTCGTGCCGGTCATGCGGTCGTCTCCTCGGTCGGGATGGTGCCGTCGAACTCGTCGGTCACCAGGTCCTCGGCGGTCGCGTCGTCGTCTCCGGTCCAGCGAACGCTCAGCTCGCCCAACGCCGAGAGCTGCTCGAACGCGACCGCCCCCTCACGATAGAGCTCGAGCAAGGACAGGAACCGCGCGACCGTGGTCAGGGTGTCGGGCGAGTCGCCGCAGAGCGCCCGGAACGTCATCGTGCCCGTACGCCGCAGCCGCTCGACCACGATCGCCGCCTGTTCACGCACGCTCACGGTGGGGGCATGGATGTGCTGCAACGAGATCTCCTGCGCCGGCCGGGGAGCCAGCGCCTTGGCGGCGAGCGAGGCGAACTGCTCCAGCCCGATGCCGATCAGCACCTCGGGCAGCAACGAGGCGAAGCGGTCCTCCAGGCCAACCGCCCGGGGGTGCCGCCTGGTCTCTGCAGCGAGCCGGGTCGCCACGACGCGGGCGACCTCCTTGAACGCCTTGTACTGCAGCAGGCGCGCGAAGAGCAGGTCGCGGGCCTCCAGCAGGGCCAGGTCCTCCTCGTCCTCGACGTCACCCTGGGGCAGCAGTCGCGCGGCCTTGAGGTCGAGGAGCGTCGCGGCCACGAGCAGGAACGACGTCATCTGGTCGAGGTCCCACTCCTTGCCCATGGCCCGGACGTGGACGATGAACTCGTCGGTGACCCTCGACAGCGCGACCTCGGTGATGTCGAGCTTGTGCTTCGCGATCAGGCTCAGGAGCAGGTCGAAGGGCCCCTCGAAGTTGTCGAGGTGGAGCTCGAAGGCGGGGGCTGGGTCGGTCCCCGCCTCGGTCATCGTGGCAGTCACCCCTCGGTCAGCCGTCGGACCAGCGCGCTCTCGTCACCCTTGTCCTGGTATTCGGCGAGCACGAGCGAGACCGCCTCACGGATCAGGCGGCCGCGGTCGACGGCCAGACCCTGGCCGCTGCGCAGGGCCAGCCGAGCGTGCTCGATCTCCAGGAGCTCTTCCGAGGTGACGTAGACGGTCATCTTCTCGTCGTGCCGAATGCGGCCGCTCGGCTTGCGAGGGCCTTCGGAGGGCTGCTCGCCGTGCGGCTCGGGGCTGTCGGGTACGGCGCGCACGCGGCGCGACGCATCCTCACCCGGTGCGGTCGGGCGGAACAGGTCGTCCGCCGTGGGTAGGTTCACACGTCGAGGCACCGGGCCGACACCTCCTTGGCGAGCTGGCGGTAGGCCTCGGCGCCCGCCGAGGCAGTTGCGTAGCTGGTGATCGGCTCACCGGCCACCGTCGAGTCGGAGAACTTCACGGTCCGGCGGATCACGGTGTGGAAGACCTTGTCGCCCCAGGCCTGGACCAGGCGCTCGAGCACCTCGCGTCCGTGCAGGGTGCGGCCGTCGTACATCGTGCCCAGCACGCCCTCGATCTGGAGCTTCGGGTTGAGCCGCTCGCGCACCTTGTCGATGGTCGTCTTGAGCAGCGCGACCCCTCGCAGGGCGAAGTATTCGCACTCCAGCGGCACGATCACGCCGTCGGAGGCCGTGAGTGCGTTGACGGTCAGCAGGCCGAGCGACGGCTGGCAGTCGATCAGGATGACGTCGTAGTCGGCGATCGCCGGCCCGAGCACCCGCTGGAGGGTCTGCTCGCGCGCCACCTCGTGGACCAGCTGCACCTCGGCGGCCGACAGGTCGATGTTGGACGGCAGCAGGTCCATGCCCGGAACGCCGGTCGGTACGACGACGTCCTTCAGGCTCACATCGCGCTGGAGAAGCAGGTTGTAGACCGTCAGGTCCATCTCGTGCGGGTTGAGGCCGAGGCCGACGGAGAGCGAGCCCTGGGGGTCGAAGTCGACGAGCAGCACCTTGCGGCCGTATTCGGCGAGCGCGGCGCCCAGGTTGATGGTCGTCGTGGTCTTGCCGACGCCGCCCTTCTGGTTGCACATCGAGATCACGCGCGCGTTGCCGTGCTCGGTGAGCGGGGGCGGGTCGTGGAGCACCGGCATCGGCCGGCCGGTGGGGCCGGTGATGCCGTCGTCGGGCCCCGCGGGGGGCCGTTCGAAGGGGATGACGTGGGTCATGGATTCGACTCCGAGCAGTGGGGAAGACGGGTCGGCAGGTTCGGGAGTGGGCATCAGTGGTGGCATGTCGGGTGCGCTGCTCCCGCCGCCGTATGGTGAGAACGATCCGCCTTCACTCATGTGCCGCTCCTTGCTGATCTGCCGTCGGAACCTCATCAGACAATGTCGACACGACGACATTGCGGCGACGCGCCGTGGCGAGGCTAGATCTCCTGAGCGGGCCCAACAACCTGGTGGGAGAAACCCCCAGGCACCAGGTCAAATCTGTGCACGAACTGTGCATGAGCTCCCGCCTGGGTGCACAGCAAGCCCCAGCCTGTGCACAGAGTTGTGGACGGCCGTGCACCGGTTCTTCGTGGTTGCGGGGCTCGCTGCGCTCGCACCGCAACCCCGTCGACGGACCTTCTCGGACGGTGGTTGAGGTGCGAGGAGCACCAGCGACGAGCCTCGAAACCACCCAGCACCGGTCAGAGGCTCCGCATGGCCGTGGTGGTGATCACGAGCTCCCCGACCTCGTCGGACGCGTCGAGATCGACCTCGGCCTCGATCACCCAGTCGCGATGGCCGGCTGGGTCGGAGATCGTCTGGCGGACCGGCCAGGTGCGACCACCCTTCTCGACCTCCAGCAGGTCCGGACCCCGGGCATCGGCGTCCATGACCACTGTGTCGTGCTCGGCGTAGTAGTGCTCGATCGCCTGGTCCCAGACCGAGCGGCTCATCACCACCTCGCGCGGCGGGTCGGTGCGGTCGGCGTCCGCGCGCTCCATCGTCATCAGGCCGTCGAGGTCGTCGCGGGCGACCAGGTCGACCCGGCGCCACATCGCGTTGCGGATCATGACCCGGAACGCGCGCTCCTGCATCGAGATCGCCCGGGGCGGGGGCGGCGGCGCACCATCGGCAACCGTGCGGGCGACGTGGGCCGGGTCGTTGAGCGCCTCCCACTCGTCGAGCAACGAGGAGTCGGTCTGGCGGACCGTCTCCCCCAGCCACTCGATGAGATCGTCGAGGTCGGGGGTCCGATGTGCGTCGGGCACGGTCTGGCGCAGGGCCCGATAGGCGTCGGTGAGGTAGCGAAGGACCAGCCCCTCGGACCGCGGCACCTGGTAGCGGCTGACGAAGTCGGTGAAGCTCATCCCCTCTTCGTACATCTGGCGCACGATCGTCTTCGGGTTCAGCCCGTCTTCCGGGAGCCACGGGTGGCTCTCGCGGTAGATCTCGTACGTCGCCTCCAGGTGCTCGGCGAGCGGCTGTGGCCAGGTGATGTCCTCCAGCAGCGCCATCCGCTCGTCGTACTCGAGCCCGTCGGCCTTCATCTCGGCGATCGCCTCGCCGCGGGCCGCGCGCTGTTGCGCGAACAGGATCTGGCGCGGCGACTCGAGCACCGCCTCCACCACCGAGACGATGTCGAGCGTGTAGGTCTCCGCCTCCGGGTCGAGGGTGTCGAACGTGGCCATGGCGAACAGCGACAGCGGCTGGTTGAGCGCGAAGTCGGGAGGCAGCTCGACAGTGAGCACGTAGCGCCGGCCGAACTCGTCCGGCTCGTCGAGGCGGTTGAGCACCCCCGACCGGACCAGGCTGCGGGTCAGCCGCAGGGCCCGGCGGCTCAGCTTCAGCTGCGTACGACGGTCTTCGTGGTTGTCCTGGAGCAGCCTTCGCATCACCGCGAAGGTGTCCTCCTCGCGGGCGGCGACGTTGACCAGGATCGAGTTGTCGACCTTCATCTTCGACACCATCGGCTCGGGTACGCCGGCCACCAGCTTGTCGTAGGTCTGCTCGCTCCAGACCACCGTGCCCTCGGGCGGCTTCTTCAGCTGCGCCTTGCTCTTCCGCTTGGCCTGCTTCTCCTCGCTCATCGCCGCGTTCTTCGCCGCGGCCTTGGCCTTCGCCCGCTCGTTGTCGATGACGTGCTCCGGTGCCTGGACCACGACGTAGCCGGCGGTGTCGAACCCGGCCCGACCGGCGCGTCCGGCGATCTGGAGGAACTCTCGGGTCCGCAGGATCCGCTGCCGGGTGCCGTCGTACTTCGCCAGCGCGCTGAACAGCACCGTCCGGATCGGCACGTTGATACCTACCCCGAGGGTGTCGGTGCCGCAGATCACGGTCAGCAGTCCGGCCTGGGCCAGCTGCTCGACCAGCCGTCGGTAGCGCGGCAGCATCCCCGCGTGGTGTACGCCGATCCCGCGTCGCAGCAGCTTGGAGAGGGTCTTGCCGAAGCCGGCGCCGAACCGGAACCCTGCCAGCCGCTCGACCAGCGCCTCCTTGTCGGCGGCGACCACGCCCCGGCTGTTGAGCAGCGAGGTCGCGTGCTCGACCGCCGCCGCCTGGGTGAAGTGGACGACGTAGACCGGCGCCTGGTGGGTCGTCACCAGCTCCTCGAGCGTCTCGGCCAGCGGCGTCAGCGCCCAGCTGAAGTGCAGCGGGACCGGCCGTTCAGCCTGGTCGATGACCGCCGTCTCCCGGCCGTTGCGGCGGGTGATGTCGGACGCGAGCTCGGTGACGTCGCCCAGGGTCGCCGACATCAGCACGAACTGGGCCTGCGGCAGCTCGAGCAGCGGCACCTGCCAGGCCCAGCCACGGTCCGGCTCGGCGTAGAAGTGGAACTCGTCCATGATCACCATGCCGACATCCGCCGCGGGGCCCTCGCGCAGCGCGATGTTGGCCAGCACCTCGGCGGTGCAGCAGATGATCGGCGCCTCGGAGTTCACCGACGCGTCGCCGGTGAGCAGGCCGACGTCGTCGGCGCCGAACACCTCGCACAGGTCGAAGAACTTCTCGCTGACCAGCGCCTTGATCGGCGCCGTGTAGAACGACACCCGGTCGTCGGCCATCGCCGCCATGTGGGCGCCGACCGCCACCAGCGACTTGCCGGATCCCGTCGGCGTGGACAGCACGACGTTGTTGCCCGAGAGCACCTCGATGATCGCCTCGTCCTGGTGCGGGTAGAGCTCCAGGCCGCGGCTCGTCGCCCACTTGACAACGCGGTCGTAAACAGCGTCGGGATCGCTCATTCCCTGGCCCTCGGATGGGCGGTCGCGAAGACCTCACGCAGGTTGTCGACCGTGACCAGCGTGTAGACCTGGGTGGTGGTCACCGAGGCGTGGCCGAGCAGCTCCTGCACGACCCGGACGTCGGCGCCGCCATCGAGCAGGTGGGTCGCGAACGAGTGGCGCAGCGTGTGCGGCGAGACGTCGCGGGTGACCCCGGCCCGATCGGCGGTCTTGACCAGCACCGACCAGGCCGACTGGCGCGACAGCCGCCCGCCCCGTGCGTTGAGGAAGAGCGCTCCCCCGGCACCGCTGGTCCGGGCGAGCTCGGGCCGTGCCCGCACCAGGTAGGCCGCTACGGCGTCCCGCGCGTAGGACCCGATCGGCACGATCCGCTCCTTGCCGCCCTTACCCCGGAGCAGGACGGTGCCTCCGATGGCGCCATCGGCCAGCTCGAGGTCGTCGACGTCGAGGCCGACCGCCTCGGAGATCCGGGCGCCGGTGCCGTAGAGGACCTCCAGCAGGGCCCGGTCCCGGAGCGACAGCGTGGTGCCAGGCGCGCCGGCGGCCTCCAGGATCGCCTCCACGTCGGCAAGGGGGAGCGCCTTGGGCAGCCGCTTGGCAGCGGCCGGCGGCTTCACGCCGGCAGCGGGGTCGGACTCCGCGAGCCCGTCGGCGACCGCGAACTTGTGGAACCCACGTACTGCGACGACGGTCCTGGCGGCAGAGGTCGAGCTCAGCGCCGGATGATCCGGGTCGCCCTCACGCAGCCGGATCAGGAAGCCCGACACGTTGCCCTCGTTGATCGAGGCGAGGTCGGTCACTCCCGAGTGTCCCAGGTACTCGCGATAGCGGCGCAGGTCGCGCCGGTAGGACGTCAGCGTGTTGGCCGCGAGACCTTTCTCGACGGTGAGGTGGTCGAGGTAGGTGCGGATCGCTCGGTCCAGCGCGGTGGTCTCGCTCAGACGAGCACTCCGTCCAGGGAGACCGCTTCGATGCCGACTGCTTCGCCGACCGGCCCGTTGGTCAGCTGGCCGGCGTGGGTGTTGAGCCCCAGCGCGAGGCTGTGGTCGTCACGGCAGGCCTGGGTCCAGCCCTTGTTGGCCAGCGCCACGGCGTACGGCATGGTCGCGTTGGTCAAGGCGTACGTCGACGTGTTCGGCACCGCGCCGGGCATGTTGGCCACGCAGTAGAACACCGAGTTGTGGACCGTGTAGGTGGGGTCGGAGTGGGTCGTCGGGTGGGTGTCCTCGAAGCAGCCTCCCTGGTCGACTGCGATGTCGACCAGCACCGAGCCCGGCTTCATGCGGGACACCAGCTCGTTGCTCACCAGCTTGGGCGCCTTGGCGCCCGGGATCAGCACCGCGCCGATCACCATGTCCGCCTGGGTCACCTGCTGCTCGATCGCGAGCTTCGAGGAGGCGAGCCCGTGCACCCGGTTGTCGTAGCGCCAGAACGACATCCGCAGCTTGTCGAGGTCGGTGTCGAGCAACGTCACGTCCGCGCCCATGCCGAGAGCGATGTTGGCGGCGTTCTGTCCCGATACGCCGGCACCGATGATGACGACCTTGGCGTTGGCGACGCCACCGACTCCACCCATCAGCACGCCGTTGCCGCCCTCCGCCTTCATCAGCGAGTGCGCTCCGACCTGGGGGGCGAGGCAGCCGGCCACCTCTGACATGGGGTAGAGCAGTGGGAGCCCACCGGACGGCAGCTGGACCGTCTCGTAGGCGATGGCCGTGACCTTGCGGTTGAGCAGCTCCTCGGTGAGCGGCTTGTCGGCCGCCAGGTGCAGGTAGGTGAAGAGGGTCAGGCCCTCCCGCATCCGGTGGTACTCCTCGGCGACCGGCTCCTTGACCTTGAGCACCATGTCCGCGGTGCCCCAGGCCGAGTCAGCGTCGGGGACGATCTGGGCGCCGGCCGAGACGAACTCGGCATCGTCGATCCCCGAGCCGACGCCGGCGTCCTTCTCGACGTAGACCTGGTGCCCGTGGGCGACGAGCTCGTGCACGCCGATGGGCGTGATCGCCACCCGGTACTCGTGGTTCTTGACTTCCTTCGGAACGCCGACCTTCACCAGACTTCTCCCCTCCGATGCGACCCCGTTGTCACGTCGCCGCGACCTTACCGTCAGAGCAGACCGCGTGCCCTGGCGAGCAGCACGCAAGCCACCAGCGGTGCATCGGTCAGGTCTCCAGCGACCACGGCGGCGTACAGGTCCTCGAACGGAACCCAGGCCACCTGCATGTCCGCCTCCTCGTGTTCCAGCACGAAGTCACCCCGGTCGGCGGCACTGAGGCCACGAGCCAGGAACAGGTGGTGCACCTCGGCCGAGATGCCCGGAGAGGGGTACAGGGACGGGAGCCGCGTCCACTCGCTGGCCTGGAGCTCGGCCTCTTCGCGGAGCTCGCGTACGGCGACCTCGAGCGGGTCCTCGCCCGCCGAGTCGAGCAGCCCGGCGGGGAGTTCGACGAAGCGCCGGAAGGCGGGATGGCGGTACTGCCACAGACAGAGCACCCGGTTTTCGGTATCAGCCGCCAGCACGACCACCGCTCCGGGGTGCTCAAGGGTCAGGCGGCGGTGCGGCTCGCCGCTTCCGTCCGGTGCCGTGACCTGGTCGGCACGCAGCGCGACCACCCAGTCGTCGCGATGCAGGTCCTTGCTCGACACGACCGGCCAGCGCTCGGGCAGGTCGGCCAGCGGCGGGGTCTCAGGCACTCGGCTCGTCGTCGGGGTCGCGGCGCAGGCCCGTCTCGTCGATCGGGAAGCGCAGCTCCTTCTGCCGCTCGATCGCCGCGCCGATCAGACCCTTGAAGAGCGGGTGCGGGCGGGTCGGGCGGGACCGCAGCTCGGGGTGGGCCTGCGTGGAGACGTAGTAGGGGTGCACCTCGCGCGGCAGCTCGACGAACTCGACCAGCCCCAGCTCCGGGTTGGTGCCCGAGAAGACCAGGCCGGCCTCGGCGAGCTGCTCGACGTAGGTGTTGTTGACCTCGTATCGGTGGCGGTGGCGTTCCTCGATCTTCGCCTCGCCGTAGGTCTCGCGCACCAGCGTGCCCTCGGCCAGCTCAGCGGCGTAGAGCCCGAGTCGCATGGTGCCGCCCAGGTCACCGGAGCCCTCGACGTAGGGCTTCTGCTCCTCCATCGTCGCAATCACCGGTTCGGGGCAGTCCGGGTCGAACTCGGTGGACGCGGCCTTCTGGAGGCCTGCCACCTCGCGGGCGAACTCGATCACCATGCACTGCAGCCCGAGGCACAGCCCCAGAGTGGGGATGCCGTGGGTGCGGGCATAGGTGAGCGCGCCGAGCTTGCCCTCGATGCCGCGGACGCCGAACCCTCCCGGCACGCAGACCGCGTCGACGTCCTGGAGGTGCTTGCCGGCCCCGGCCTGGGTCTCGCACTCGTCGGACGGGATCCAGCGCAGCTGCACCTTCGCCTCGTGCGCGAAGCCGCCGGCGCGCAGTGCCTCGGCGACCGAGAGGTAGGCGTCGTGAAGGTCGATGTACTTGCCCACCAGGGCGACCGTCACCTCCTCCTTGGGGTGGTGCACCCGGCGGAGCAGGTCGTCCCACAGCGTCCAGTCGACATCGCGGAACGGCAGGTCGAGGCGGCGTACGAGGTAGGCGTCGAGCCCCTCGCGGTGCAGGACCTTCGGGATGTCGTAGATCGACACGGCATCGGCGGCGCAGACGACGGCTTCCTGGTCGACGTCGCACATCAGCGAGATCTTGCGCTTGATGTTCTCCGGGATCTCGCGATCGGCTCGGCAGACCACGGCGTCGGGCTGGATACCGACCTGGCGCAGGGCGGCCACCGAGTGCTGGGTGGGCTTGGTCTTCAACTCTCCGGACGGGCCGATGAACGGCACGAGGGAGACATGCAGGAAGAAGCAGTTCTCGCGCCCGATGTCGTGCCGGGTCTGGCGGGCGGCCTCGAGGAACGGCAGCGACTCGATGTCGCCAACGGTGCCGCCGACCTCGGTGATCACGACGTCGACGTCCGGGCCGCCCATCGCCAGGATGCGTTCCTTGATCTCGTTGGTGATGTGCGGGATCACCTGGACGGTGTCACCGAGGTAGTCGCCGCGGCGCTCCTTGGCGATGACGCTGGAGTAGACCTGGCCGGTGGTGACGTTGGCGATCTGGCTGAGGTCGGTGTCGAGGAACCGCTCGTAGTGGCCGATGTCGAGGTCGGTCTCCGCCCCGTCGTTGGTCACGAAGACCTCGCCGTGCTGGAACGGGTTCATCGTGCCCGGGTCGACGTTCAGATAGGGGTCGAGCTTCTGCATGGTCACCCTGAGGCCACGCGACCGCAGCAGCCTGCCGAGGCTTGATGCGGTGAGGCCCTTCCCGAGTGAGGAGGCGACGCCTCCGGTGACGAACACATGCTTGGTGGGCTGGGCCATCTTCACGGGATTCGATCCTATCCCAGCGCCGGAGATTTGATCGCTTTACCGGAGAGCCCGGGCGGGTTGCGCGATGTCGAGCAGCTCGCGCGCGTGGGCCAGGGCGGTGTCGCTGTCGGTCAGCCCAGCGAGCATCCGCGAGAGCTCGCTCTCGCGGCCCGCGTCGTCGAGCACCGTCAGCCCCGAGCTCGTGACCGACCCGTCACTGGACTTCTCCACGAGCACGTGGCGATCGGCGTACGCCGCCACCTGCGGGAGGTGGGTGACCACCAGCACCTGAGCGCTCTGCGCCAGCTGGGCCAGCCGGCGGCCCACCTCGACCGCTGCCGCACCACCAACGCCGGCGTCGACCTCGTCGAAGACGAACGTCGGCACCGTGCCGGTCGCTGCGAGCGAGACCTCCAGGGCCAACATCACCCGAGACAGCTCACCTCCCGACGCGCCCTTGTGGAGAGGTCTGGCGTCGGCGCCGACGTTGGCGGCAAGCAGGAACTCCACCTCGTCGACGCCGGACGAGCCGTAGCGGAGGCTCCGTTCGCCGACCCGAAGATCACCCTCGGACTGGCGGACCGCGATCGACACCGAGGCATGGGGCATCGCCAGCTGGGTCAGCTCGGCGGTCACGTCGGTGCCGAGCCGCTTGGCGGCAGCCGAGCGCGCCTGGGACAGTGCCTGCGCTTCCTCGCCCAGCTGGGTGCGCAGCTCCTCGCGCTCGGTGCGGAGCTGGTCGATGCGCTCGTCCGTGGAGTCGAGGTCGAGCAGCCGGGTGGCGGACTCCTCGGCCCACGCGAGCACCTCATCGACGGTGTCGCCGTACTTGCGGGTCAGTGCGGTCAGTGCGGCCCGGCGCTCGGAGACGGCGGCGAGCCGGTTGGGGTCGGTATCGACCCTGGTCGCGTAGGAGGCCACGTCGGCCGCCAGGTCGGACAACAGGTAGGTGATCTCGGCGATCCGATCGGCGAGCTCGCCGGCCTCCGCATCGTGCTCGCGTACGCCGTCGAGGAGCCCGCGCGCGGCGGAGACGGCGGTCAGGGCATCCGGGGCGCCCTGCTCGCTGGAGAGGGCCTCACGTGCCTGCTCGGCGGCGTTCCTCAGGGTGTCGGCGAACCCCAGTCGGGATTCCTCGCTGGCCAGGGTGACGTCCTCGCCGGTCTCGGGGGCGACCGCCTCGACCTCGCCCAGGCCGAACCGGAGCAGATCCGCCTCGCGGGCTCGCTCCCGGGCGTTGCTGGTGACCTCGTCGAGCTCTCGCTGGACGGCCTGCAACCGCCCGTAGGTCTCGACGTAGGCGGTCAGCAGCTTGGCGAGCTTGACGCCGCCGAACCGGTCGAGTGCGTCGCGCTGGGCGCGGGCCTGCAGCAGGCGGTGCTGGTCGGACTGGCCATGCAGGGCGACCAGTGGCTGCGCGACCTCGGCCAGGGTGGCAACGGGGACGGAGGCGCCCCCCACGAAGGCACGGGAACGCCCCTCGGCCGACACGTTGCGGGCCAGCACCACGCGATCGTCCTCGACCTCTCCCCCAGCCCGGTCGACGGCTTCGGCGAGCTCGGGCAGGTCGACGGCGGACACGACCCCCTCGACCCGTGCCTGCTTGGCTCCGGAACGGACCGCACCGGTGTCGGCGCGGCCGCCGAGAAGCAGGCTCAGCGCGGTGACGATCATGGTCTTGCCGGCGCCGGTCTCGCCGGTGATCGCGGTGAGGCCAGGGCCGAGCTCGAGGACGGAGGAGTCGATCACGCCCAGCTGGCCGATCCGGATCTCCTCGATCATCCGTCGTCCCCGCGCCGACGACGCTCGGCCGACCCGCGCCAGCCCTCGACCGGCAGCCCGAACTTGGCCACCAGCCGGTCCGTGAACGGCGCCTCATGCAACCTGGCGAGGCGCAGCGGGTGCTGCCCGCGGCGTACTTCGATCCGGGCGCCCGGTGGCAGGTCGACGGTCCGGCGGCCGTCGCACCAGAGCACGCCCGAGCCGTTGGTGCGAGCGAGCACCTCGACGGCCAGCACAGATGTCGGCGCGACCACCATCGGCCGGGCAAACAGCGCGTGCGCGCTGATCGGCACGATGCACAGCGCCTCGACGCCCGGCCACACGATCGGACCGCCGGCGCTGAAGTTGTAGGCGGTCGAGCCGGTCGGGGTGGCGCACACGACGCCGTCGCAGCCCCACCGCGAGAGCGGGCGGCCGTCGATCTCCACGACCACCTCGAGCATCCGCTCTCGGGCGGCCTTCTCGACGCTGGCCTCGTTGACGGCGAAGGTGCTGTCGACCAGCTCGCCGTCGCGGAACACCTGCACGTCGAGGGTCAGCCTGTCCTCGACGGTGTAGCGGTGGCGCACGATCGCGTCGATGGTCGACTCCACGTCGTCCATCTCGGCCTCGGCCAGGAAGCCGACGTGACCCAGGTTGACGCCGAGTACGGGGGTCAGGCTCGCGTGGGTGACCTCGGCGGCCCGCAGGATGCTGCCATCGCCGCCGATGACGAGGGTCAGCTCGCAGTCGCGGCTCGCGTCGCTCTCGGACTGCGTGAGCTCGAGCGGTGGGTCGTAGGAGTCCGGCTCGAGCCCCATCTCGGCGGCTTCGTTGGCGAGCAGGCGGACCACGATCCCGTGGCTCGTGAATGCTTTGCAGAACGACCGGGCGACCTCCCGCGACTCGGCGCGCCCGATGTGCGTCAGCACGAGCACCCGACGGGTGCCCTCCGGGGCGCTCAGGTCAGTCGGTTCGGTCACGGCTCAACTCTCTCACTCGGCACCCCCGAAGGACCTGCACCGCGCACGACGCTGTTGATGTCGTCCTGGTCGATCGCCGCGGGCCCCTTCCGAAGCCACAGGAAGAACTCCACGTTGCCCGACGGACCAGGCAGCGGGCTGGTCGCGACCATCCGGGCCCCCCAACCCCTTCGGGACGCCTCGTCGGCGACCGAACCGACTGCCTCCGCACGCAGACCCGGATCGCGCACCACTCCACCCTTGCCGACCCGTTCCTTGCCGACCTCGAACTGCGGTTTGACCATCAGGGCCAGGTCGCCGTCCGCCTCGGTCACGCCGAGCAGCGCATCGAGCACCAGCCGCAGGGAGATGAACGACAGGTCGCCGACGACCAGGTCGACGGGCCCGTCGATCGCCTCGACGGTCAGCTCGCGCACGTTCTGCCGGTCGTAGACGATCACCCGCTCGTCGGAGCGCAGGCTCCAGGCGAGCTGCCCGTAGCCCACGTCGACGGCCACCACCTGGCGCGCCCCGTGCTTGAGGAGGACGTCGGTGAAGCCACCCGTCGACGCGCCCGCGTCGAGGCACCGACGACCGGCGACGAGCAAGCCCTCGGGCTCGAAGGCAGCCAACGCCCCGGCCAGCTTGTGGCCACCGCGCGAGACGTAGTCGGGCCGCGCGGAGTTCTCGCTGACCACGATGGCGACGTCGGTGGTGACACCGGTGGCAGCCTTCGTCGCCAGCGCGCCACTCACCCGGACCCGGCCGGCGGTGATCAGCTCGGTGGCGTGCTCACGTGAGCGCGCGAGGCCACGGCGTACCAGCTCGGCGTCCAGCCGGAGGCGTCGCGGTGGCATCGAGTCAGGGTTCTTGGTCGGGCTCGGGCTGGTCGAGGGTCCGCCGCAGCTGCTCGTGAGCCGACTCGAACACGGCAGCATGCTCCTCCACCGGTTCCCCGGCCAACCTCGCGACGTCGTCGACCACCGAGTCCACCTCGCTGATGCCGGTGTGGATCCGCTCGGTCTCCTCGATCGTCGCCTCGAGGTCCTCGACCACGTCGCCCGAGACCTCCTCGGCGCCGGACTCGTCCACGGGCTGCTCAGTCATGCGGCCGAGGCTACCGGTCCGATGAGGTGTCCTCGGGAGGCACCGTGAGGTGCTCGGTCTCCGCCGGCTCTCCGGTCCGGTCCAGGTGCGTCCAGCCCGCGCAGGCGAGGCCGCGCCACCAGTCGTCGACCGAGCCTTCGCCGGTCACGTCGACCCGTCCACCACTGACGGTCAGCACCCACCCGCCGCTATGGGTCTCGGTGCCCGACTGCTCCACGTGTGGCTGCGCCATGAGCAGGGCACCGAGATCGCGGGCTACGTAGGTCGGTCGCTCCTCCGGCCGAGCCCGCACCAGCTCAGGCACCCCGGTCACGCCGGTCACCACGAGTAGGGAGTCGACGCCGGCGTTGACCGCTCCCGCGATGTCCGTGTCCAGGCGATCACCGACCATCAGGGGCCGAGTTCCGCCCATCCGCCGGACTGTCTCCTCCAGCAGCGGTCGCTCGGGCTTCCCCGCGACCAGCGGGTCCACTCCGGCGAACCGGCTGATCGTGTCCACCAGCACGCCATGCCCGGGCGCAACCCCGTAGCTCGTGGGGATGCTGCCGTCGGCGTTGCTCGCGACCCACCAGAGCCCGTCGCGGACCCGGACCGCTGCCCGCATCACCTCTCGCCACAGCACCTCGGGCCCGTAGCCGCTGACCAGCGCCTGCGCGTCCGCGGCGTCGACGGACACCGGCTCGAGTCCGGCCAAACGCACCTCGTCCGTCAGCGCTCTCGCCCCCAGCACGGCCACCCGGGTGGACGGCGGCAGGCGTTCAGCCAACAGCCGCGCGGCCGCCTGCGCAGAGGTCACCACGTCGGAGTCCGTCGCCTCCACGCCGAGCTCTCGGAGATGCTCCGCCACCGTCTGCGGACTCCGGGACGCGTTGTTCGTGATGAACGCGCATCTCATGCCCGCGGCGCGCACTCGCGCAATGTGCTCGGGAGCGCCCGGAACGGCCTTCGAACCGACGTAGACCACGCCGTCGAGATCCAGCATGGCCAGGTCGTAGGCGGAGCTCAGCGGGGCTTCGCTGTGGCCGAGCATGGCTCCTCCTCCCGACGGTCGCCCGCACCCTACGATGCCGGGATGGACTCCGGCTCCGTGGTCGTCCCGCCGTACGTCGCGGGACCGCTGCGGTTGGACCCGTTTCGAGCCTTGATGCTCGCGCCCAACCGGATCGGAGACCCGGCCTCCGCTCGCGCCTTCGCCCGCCCCTACAAGGACGTCCCCGCGCGTTTGAGTCGCTGGGAGCAGCACGGCCAGCTGTGGCACGACCCTGTGCCCGCTCTGTACCTACATGAGTACACGGCTGCCGGGATCATCGTCCGGGGCCTGGTCGGCCTCGTGGACGTCTCTCGACGTGCCACCAGTCCCGAGGACCGGGCGATCCTCCCGCACGAAGGCATCTATCCCGCCCAGGCCGACGACCTAGCCACCCGGATGGAGGAGATGCAGCTCAACCCCGCACCCATCCTCCTGGTGCACCGGGCGCCGGCCGAGCTCCGCACCGTCACCAACGAGGTCATGGCCGGGCAACCGGATCACAGGTTCACCGACCGCGCCAAGCAGCACCACCGCGTCTGGGCCATCCGCGACCCCGACTGCCTTTCCCGCGCCAGCGCGGCGCTCGCCGTGTCCCGCGCCCTGATCGCCGACGGGCACCACCGCTACGCCGCCTACCTGCGGTTGCAGCAGCGGTCACCGGACGGCCCGGAACGGCAGGGCCTAGCCATGCTCGTCGACCAGGAGGACACCCCCCTCTTCCTCGGTGCGATCCACCGCGTCTTCACCGGCACCGCGCTCGACGACGTGCTCCTGGCCGCCAGCTCGGTCGGTCTCCCGGCTCGCGAGCTGTCAGAGTCCGCGGCCATCGCCGCCTTGGCCCCGCGGCACCTGGTCGTCACCGACTCGGAGCGATGGGCCGCGATCGAGCTTCCGGACCGCGATGACCACGCGGCGGTCGAGACCCTCCATGACCAGCTGGTTCCGGCCTTCCCGCACGGCCCTCGCCGCACGAGCTATCACCACACGGTTGAGGACGCCCTGGCGCAGGTCAGTCCCGATCTCGGCGTAGCCGTGCTGCTGCCGGCCCCCGACGTGGGTCAGGTACTACGGATCGCGGGTCACGACCGCCTGCTCCCGGAGAAGGCCACCTCCTTCCAGCCAAAGCCGAGTCTCGGTGTCCTCATCCGGTCGCTGCGCGACGAATGACCTTGCCCCGCGCCACGTCGACCTCCACCCGCGAGACCGTCGCGCCGGCGGACTTGAAGAAGCGCCTTCGGAGCGCTCCACCCACCTCGACCACGTCGCCGTCACGCCAACTCGGCACGGAGCGCTTCACCCGACCGGACCACACCACGCACTCGAGGGCATCGACCCCCGGGCGCCGCTGCCCCGACGACGGCTCCCTGGGCTGGCGTCCGATCACCACCCGGAACGTCCAGACCGTGTCGCCGCTCGGCAGGACGCGCTGCTCCGGGGCGCCCGAAAGGCGTCCCCGCAGCAGGACCTCATTGGTCTCCTCGGCCGTTCGGTCGACCTCATCCTCATTTACCTGTGCTGACACGCACATCACCTCCGAGCGCAACCCTCGGTGCCGCGACCGACGGCGCCGCCGCGGTTGGCAATTGCCTGTGGATAACGAATGCAGAAGGCCAGCCTGTGGGCGATAAGTGGGTCGAAAGGGTCCTGAAATAGCAGTAGGGCCACCCTGAAAAGGGTGGCCCTACTGTGAAGTGTTGTCCGGCGGCGTCCTACTCTCCCACAGCCTCTCGGTTGCAGTACCATTGGCGCTGGCAGGCTTAACTTCCGGGTTCGGGATGGGTCCGGGTGTTTCCCTGTCGCTATGGCCGCCGTAACTCTATGAACACCATTTCTGCCCGTGTATGTATCCGGGGGTGGTGTTGGATTGTGTGGACGCGAACAAACAGTGGTTTGTTTGTTGTGGTGTGTGCGCGGTGTCGGTTCGAAAGGTTGTTGTTTTGGTTGAGGGTTTGTGTGGCAAGCCCTCGGCCTATTAGTACCGGTCGGCTGGGCATTGCTGCTGTATACCTCCGGCCTATCAACCCAATAGTCTGTTGGGGGCCTTACCCACTTTCGTGGTGGGAAACCTTATCTTGAAATGTGCTTCCCGCTTAGATGCATTCAGCGGTTATCACGT
Source organism: uncultured Actinomycetota bacterium (assembly GCA_963753565.1). Lineage (GTDB taxonomy): Bacteria > Actinomycetota > Actinomycetes > Propionibacteriales > Nocardioidaceae > Nocardioides. The sequence goes on along the minus strand of CAVWCT010000010.1, from coordinate 107,812 downwards.
CCGAACGTAGCTAACCAGCGGTGCCCCTGGCGGGACAACTGGCACACCAGAGGTTCGTCCATCCCGGTCCTCTCGTACTAGGGACAGCTTTTCTCAAGTTTCCTGCGCGCGCGGCGGATAGGGACCGAACTGTCTCACGACGTTCTAAACCCAGCTCGCGTGCCGCTTTAATGGGCGAACAGCCCAACCCTTGGGACCTACTCCGGCCCCAGGATGCGACGAGCCGACATCGAGGTGCCAAACCATCCCGTCGATATGGACTCTTGGGGAAGATCAGCCTGTTATCCCCGGGGTACCTTTTATCCGTTGAGCGACGCCGCTTCCACGTGCCGGCGCCGGATCACTAGTTCCGACTTTCGTCCCTGCTCGACATGTCCGTCTCACAGTCAAGCTCCCTTGTGCACTTACACTCGTCACCTGATTGCCAACCAGGCTGAGGGAACCTTTGAGCGCCTCCGTTACATTTTAGGAGGCAACCGCCCCAGTTAAACTACCCATCAGGCACTGTCCCTGATCCAGATTATGGACCTAGGTTAGACATCTAGTACGACCAGAGTGGTATTTCAACGTTGACTCCACCCACACTGGCGTGTGGACTTCATAGTCTCCCACCTATCCTACACAAGCCGAACCAAACACCAATACCAAACTATAGTAAAGGTCCCGGGGTCTTTCCGTCCTGCCGCGCGTAACGAGCATCTTTACTCGTAGTGCAATTTCGCCGAGTCCATGGTTGAGACAGCGCCCAAGTCGTTACTCCATTCGTGCAGGTCGGAACTTACCCGACAAGGAATTTCGCTACCTTAGGATGGTTATAGTTACCACCGCCGTTTACTGGGGCTTAAATTCTCCGCTTCACCACACGAATGTGGCTAACGGGTCCTCTTAACCTTCCAGCACCGGGCAGGAGTCAGTCCGTATACATCGTCTTACAACTTCGCACGGACCTGTGTTTTTAGTAAACAGTCGCTTGGGCCTGGTCTCTGCGACCCTCCCCGCTACCCAGAGCACGTCTGGTCACGGTTGGGGTCCCCCTTCTCCCGAAGTTACGGGGGCATTTTGCCGAGTTCCTTAACCATGGTTCGCTCGATCGCCTTGGTATTCTCTACCTGATCACCTGAGTCGGTTTGGGGTACGGGCGGCGCGTAGCTCGCTAGAGGTTTTTCTCGGCAGCATAGGATCACCCACTTCCCCCGTTATGGGGTCGGCGTCACCTCTCAGGTACGACATCAAAGTCAGCGGCCCGGATTTGCCTAGGCCACACCCTACGGGCTTACCCACAGACAACCATCGCTGTGGTTGGGCTACCTTCCTGCGTCACCCCATCGCTTGACTACTACCGGTTCGGGTCCCACGCTCCGCCACACCGTCTCGCCCCGAAGGGTCCGATCAGCATGGTTTCGGGTGGTTAGCATCACCGGGTTCGTCAGGGGCGCTACTTTGCCGGTACGGGAATATCAACCCGTTGTCCATCGACTACGCCTGTCGGCCTCGCCTTAGGTCCCGACTTACCCAGGGCAGATTAGCTTGACCCTGGAACCCTTGATCATTCGGCGCACGGGTTTCTCACCCGTGATTCGCTACTCATGCCTGCATTCTCACTCGTGTCGCGTCCACAACTGGATCACTCCGCTGCTTCACTCGCGACACGACGCTCCCCTACCCATCCACACACCTGAACCAACCGGACAAGCCGGCGGCTTGGAACGACCCTCCAACCACAAGGACTGGGGGCCTGTGTGAATGCCATAGCTTCGGCGGATGACTTGAGCCCCGCTACATTGTCGGCGCGGAATCACTTGACCAGTGAGCTATTACGCACTCTTTCAAGGGTGGCTGCTTCCAAGCCAACCTCCTGGTTGTCACTGCGACTCCACATCCTTTTCCACTTAGTCATCTCTTAGGGGCCTTAGCTGATGGTCTGGGCTGTTTCCCTCTCGACTACGGAGCTTATCCCCCGCAGTCTCACTGCTGCGCTCTCACTTACCGGCATTCGGAGTTTGGCTAACGTCAGTAACCTGGTCGGGCCCATCAGCTATCCAGTGCTCTACCTCCGGCAAGAAACACACAACGCTGCACCTAAATGCATTTCGGGGAGAACCAGCTATCACGGAGTTTGATTGGCCTTTCACCCCTATCCACAGGTCATCCCCTCAGTTTTCAACCTAAGTGGGTTCGGTCCTCCACGCGGTCTTACCCGCGCTTCAACCTGCCCATGGATAGATCACTCCGCTTCGGGTCTTGATCGCGCTACTCAAACGCCCTATTAGGACTCGCTTTCGCTACGGCTTCCCCACACGGGTTAACCTCGCAACACAACGCAAACTCGCAGGCTCATTCTTCAAAAGGCACGCCATCACCCCACCAACAAGTGGCAGGCTCTGACGGATTGTAGGCACACGGTTTCAGGTACTATTTCACTCCCCGCCAGGGGTACTTTTCACCTTTCCCTCACGGTACTTGTCCGCTATCGGTCATCAAGAAGTATTTAGGCTTAACGGGTGGTCCCGCCAGATTCACACACCATTTCAGGGGTGGCGTGTTACTTGGGAAATCACTACGGAGTCACGCACTTACACCTACGGGGCTATCACCCTCTACGGCGCCACTTTCCAATGGACTTCAACTTCACACATGATTTCTTACTCCGTGCCGGGCCGGCAGACCCAACCAAGTGCTCCCACAACCCCCCAAATGCAACCCCTGCCGGGTATCACACATCTGAGGTTTAGCCTGATCCGATTTCGCTCGCCACTACTCTCGGAATCACTATTGTTTTCTCTTCCTATGGGTACTGAGATGTTTCACTTCCCCACGTTCCCTCCACACGCCCTATACATTCAGGCGCAGGTAACTGGACACAACTCCAGCTGGGTTTCCCCATTCGGACACCCCCGGATCACAGCTCGGTTGCCAACTCCCCAGGGCTTATCGCAGGCTCCAACGTCCTTCATCGGCTCTTGATGCCAAGGCATCCACCATGTGCCCTTCACAGCTTGCCAAACAAACACTCAACAAAAACAACAACACCACACACCCCACCAACCAAAGCCGGCAAACAGGTGTGCGGCACCATCATCAATTCTACAAAACACTGCAAAGACACACACTACAAAAACAAACACCCACACATCCGACCAACTGCCATCAATCACAGCCAGCCTGTGCGGGCGATGCTCGCGTCCACTATCCAAAAATCAAACACCAAGAAGCCATCAGCCCCGGTCCTCCCCCATCCAGGGGAGCCGGCGCCTGATTCCTCAGGGCCCAACAGTGTGCCAAGAACCCCAACCTTCCCCATGACCGCACCAGGTTCCACACCCACAGCCCAAAAGCTGCGAGTAGTACTGAGGCACGACCCGGAAACAGCGAGGGTCGTTCGTCGATGATTCCACTAGTGAGACACCATCCACCCGGCCACCGTAGTGGTGATCGGTCATGGGTGTGTGCTCCTTAGAAAGGAGGTGATCCAGCCGCACCTTCCGGTACGGCTACCTTGTTACGACTTCGTCCTAATCGCCAGCCCCACCTTCGACCACTCCCCCCCTTACGGGTTGGGCCATGGGCTTCGGGTGTTGCCGACTTTCATGACGTGACGGGCGGTGTGTACAAGGCCCGGGAACGTATTCACCGCAGCGTTGCTGATCTGCGATTACTAGCGACTCCGACTTCATGGGGTCGAGTTGCAGACCCCAATCCGAACTGAGACCGGCTTTTTGGGATTCGCTCCCCCTCACGGGATCGCAGCCCTTTGTACCGGCCATTGTAGCATGCGTGAAGCCCTGGACATAAGGGGCATGATGACTTGACGTCATCCCCACCTTCCTCCGAGTTGACCCCGGCAGTCTCCTATGAGTCCCCACCATCCCGAAGGACGTGCTGGCAACATAGGACGAGGGTTGCGCTCGTTGCGGGACTTAACCCAACATCTCACGACACGAGCTGACGACAGCCATGCACCACCTGTACACCGACAATAAAGGGGCCTCATCTCTGAGGCTTTCCGGCGTATGTCAAACCCAGGTAAGGTTCTTCGCGTTGCATCGAATTAATCCGCATGCTCCGCCGCTTGTGCGGGCCCCCGTCAATTCCTTTGAGTTTTAGCCTTGCGGCCGTACTCCCCAGGCGGGGCGCTTAATGCGTTAGCTGCGGCACGGAACCCATGGAATAGGCCCCACACCTAGCGCCCAACGTTTACGGTGTGGACTACCAGGGTATCTAATCCTGTTCGCTCCCCACACTTTCGCTCCTCAGCGTCAGGTAATGCCCAGAGAACCGCCTTCGCCACCGGTGTTCCTCCTGATATCTGCGCATTTCACCGCTACACCAGGAATTCCGTTCTCCCCTGCATACCTCCAGTCTGCCCGTATCGAAAGCAAGCCATGAGTTAAGCTCATGGTTTTCACTCCCGACGCGACAAACCGCCTACGAGCCCTTTACGCCCAATAATTCCGGACAACGCTCGCACCCTACGTATTACCGCGGCTGCTGGCACGTAGTTGGCCGGTGCTTCTTCTCCACCTACCGTCAACCCCTGCAAAAACAAAGGCCTTCGTCGGTGATGAAAGAGGTTTACAACCCGAAGGCCGTCATCCCTCACGCGGCGTTGCTGGATCAGGCTTCCGCCCATTGTCCAATATTCCCCACTGCTGCCTCCCGTAGGAGTCTGGGCCGTGTCTCAGTCCCAGTGTGGCCGGTCACCCTCTCAGGCCGGCTACCCGTCGAAGCCTTGGTAGGCCATTACCCCACCAACAAGCTGATAGGCCGCGAGCACATCCCCCACCCAAAAAAGTTTCCACAACCAGATCATGCAATCGGTTGTCATATCCGGTATTAGACCCCGTTTCCGAGGCTTATCCCAAAGTGAAGGGCAGATTACTCACGTGTTACTCACCCGTTCGCCGCTCGTGTACCCCCGAAGGAGCCTTACCGCTCGACTTGCATGTGTTAAGCACGCCGCCAGCGTTCGTCCTGAGCCAGGATCAAACTCTCCATAGAAAAACCAGAAAATCATCTCCCGACAGACGACACTGACAAAAAATTGCCAGAATCATTGCCGAAAAAACAAACCCAAACCAACAAAATGACATGGGCAAACAAACTAATTCATCGACTATTGACACACTGTTGAGTTCTCAAAAATCAGACGCACACCTACAGGACCCTCGCGGATCTCCATGGGGGCAACCTACAAAAACTTACCGGAGCGTGGTGCGCGAGTCAACTTGAAAGCTGCCTCGCGAACCGGCCCGAGCCAGGGCGCACAGACCCCCAACGATCAGGTCTTGCGACCAGGTGGGAGTCGCTTGCCGCGACGTGGAAAACGCTATCAGGCGCTCACTCGGGGGCACCAATCGGGGCCGCCTTGGGACTGCGGCGGTACACCGACACGGTCGGGTCACCCGGGATCCAGAACCGCCAGGGCCGGTCAGGAGCCAGCCGGAGCCCCACCCGAGGCCCCGTCTCGCAGACCTCGGGAGCGGTCCCGAGGCTGAGGGTGGCCGGCCCGCGGGCGAGGTCCGTGCCGTTGTCGCCCAGCTCGAGGCCGAGGGTCCGACAGAGCCGGGCGGGCCCGCGCGCGAGATCGCGGTCGAGCACCCCGGGACGCCTGGACCTCGCCTCTGCGAGACCGTCGACCACCTCCCCAGCACGTAGGAGCACGGCGCTCGGCTGCCCCTCGGGGCCGACGGTGACGTTGGCGCACACATGCATGCCGTAGGTGAAGTAGCAGTAGAGATGGCCGGCCGGGCCGAACATCACGCTGTTGCGTGGCGTCTGGCCCCGAAAGGCATGGGAGCCCGGGTCGTCGGGGCCGGCGTACGCCTCCACCTCGCTGAGCCGCACCGCGACGCCTGCGTGGCGGACCACGGCGCCGAGAAGGCCGGGGGCGACCTCGAGCACCGGACGCGAGAGGAACTCAGCCAGGGAGGGCGAGCCGGTCACGGCGCTGTGCCGCCCCCTCGACGACCTCGGCGAGCTGCTGGCTGACCCGCATGGGGGCGGTTCCGCCGCGGCCCGCACGCGACTCGACCGAGCCCTGGACGGTGAGCACGTCACGTGCCGCCGGCGTCAGCTGGGGCGAGATCTCGCCCAGCTGCTCGTCGGTGAGCTCGTGGAGCTCGATGCCCAGCTCCTCGCACCGGCGTACGCAGGCACCGGCGACCTCGTGCGCAACCCGGAACGGAACGCCTTCCCGGACCAGCCACTCGGCGATGTCGGTGGCGAGCGAGAAGCCCTGCGGCGCGAGCTCGGCCAGGCGGTCGGTGTCGAAGGTCAGCGTCGCGACCATGCCGGTGAACGCCGGCAGCAGGACCTCCAGCGTGTCGACGGAGTCGAAGACGGGCTCCTTGTCCTCTTGGAGGTCACGGTTGTAGGCCAGCGGCAGCGCCTTGAGGGTGGCCATCAAACCAGCGAGGTTACCGATCAGGCGGCCGGCCTTGCCTCGGGCCAGCTCCGCGACGTCCGGGTTCTTCTTCTGCGGCATGATGCTCGACCCGGTCGACCACGAGTCGTGCAGCGCGACGAAGCCGAACTCACGGGTCGACCAGAGGATGACCTCCTCGGCCAGCCGGCTGACATCGACACCGATCTGGGCGGTGACGTAGGCGAACTCCGCAACGAAGTCGCGGGACGACGTGCCGTCGATCGAGTTGGCGCTGGGCCGGGCGAAGCCGAGCTCGTCGGCCACGAGCTGGGGGTCGAGTCCGAGGCTGTTGCCGGCCAGCGCCCCACCGCCGTACGGCGACTCGGAGGCGGTACGCCGCCGCCAGTCGTCCAGTCGGTCGACATCACGCAGCAGCGGCCAGGCGTGGGCGAGCAGGTGGTGGGCGAGCAGCACGGGCTGGGCATGCTGCAGGTGGGTGCGGCCGGGCATCACGGTCGGAGGATTGAGGTGGGCTCCGGCCTGGGCACCCAGGACCTCGACCAGGTCGAGCACCAAGGCGGCGACAGTGGTCGCGTGGTCGAGCAGGTAGGAGCGGAACAGCGTGGCGACCTGGTCGTTGCGGCTCCGGCCGGCGCGCAGCCGGCCGCCGAGCTCGGCCCCGACCTCGTCGATGAGGAGACGCTCGAGGGCGCCGTGCACGTCCTCGTCGGAGGCGTCCGGTGCGAGCGAGCCGTCGGTGTAGCGCTGCGCGAGGCGGTCGAGCCCTGCGTGCAGGGCGGCCTCATCGTCCGCAGTCAGGAGTCCGGCAGCGGCGAGCGCCTTGGCGTGGGCGTGCGACCCGGCGATGTCGTAGAGCGCGAGCCGCCAGTCGAAGTGGGTCGATCTCGAGAGTGCCTCGAGCTCGGGCGACGGTCCGCCCGTGAACCGGCCGCCCCAGAGCTTGCCGGTGTTGGTGGTGCTCACGGTGTGTCTCCTCCGACGGTCGCGATGGCGACCGCCATGATCTCGGGAAGGTCCGGCGATGCCGCGCTACCGTCCGCGCCGAGGGCCTCCGGGGTCCACCACGCAGCCTTCAGGATGTTGCCGACCTCGGCCTCTTCCAGCCCGGAGAAGTGGATCTCGGTCGTGGGTTCCAGCCGCAAGGCGAAGAAGTGGTTGTCGCTGACATAGCTGCGGCCGTCCCACGAGAACGGATGGGTTGCGCGGTGCACGGGTCCGAGTAGATCAGCCTCGCTCGCCGCAATCCCGGTTTCCTCGGCCAGCTCCCGGATGGCCGCGCCCGCCAGGGACTCCCCTGGGTCGACGGCGCCGCCGATGCTGACCCAGTGCAGCTCTCCGGGTACGGCGGGGTCCTGGCCCTGGAGCAGCAGCACCTCGCCGGCCGGCGAGACCGGGAGTACGCGCGCCGCAATGCGGTGGATCACGTCCATCAGTCGGTGCCGAACTCCATGGCCGCGGCGTCCAGCGCCTCGTCCTCGGTGGCCCCCTCGAGCTCGGGGTTGGCGGCGATGGTCTCCCAGCCACCTGCGGGCAGCTCGCCCAGCAGGATGCCGTGCTCGACGAGCACCTGCCCCTGGTCCATCGGCTGCTCGGCGTACAGCTCCAGCATGGCGCGGCTGTCGGCGATGTCGAGGTTGCGCATGGTCAGCTGCCCGATCCGGTCGGTCGGGCCGAAAGCAGCGTTAGCCGTGCGCTCCATCGACAGCTTGTCGGGGTGGTAGGAGAACGTCGGACCCGCAGTGCTGAGGACCGTGTAGTCCTCGCCGCGCCGCAGCCGGAGCGTCACCTCGCCGGTGACGACCGAGGCCACCCAGCGCTGCAGCGACTCGCGCAGCATCAACGCCTGCGGGTCGAGCCAGCGGCCCTCGTAGAGCAGTCGGCCGAGGCGCCGTCCCTCGGCGTGGTAGTTGGCGACGGTGTCCTCGTTGTGGATGGCGTTGAGGAGCCGTTCGTAGGCGATCCAGAGCAGCGCCATCCCCGGCGCCTCGTAGACGCCGCGCGACTTGGCTTCGATGATCCGGTTCTCGATCTGGTCGGACATCCCGAGGCCGTGGCGGCCGCCGACCGCGTTGGCGGCCATCACCAGCGCCACCGAATCGGTGTAGTCGACGCCGTTGATCGCCACCGGCCGCCCGCGCTCGAACCGGATCGTCACGTCCTCCGCCTCGATCGTGACCGCGGGGTCCCAGAACCTCACGCCCATGATCGGCTGGACGACTTCGAGGGAGACGTCGAGGTGCTCGAGGGTCTTGGCCTCGTGGGTGGCGCCCCAGATGTTGGCGTCGGTGGAGTACGCCTTCTCCTGGCTGTCGCGGTAGGGCAGCCCGCGCTCGATCAGCCACTGGCTCATCTCGGCGCGACCACCGAGCTCGTGCACGAAGTCGGCGTCGAGCCATGGCTTGTAGATCCGCAGCTCGGGGTTGGCAAGCAGCCCGTAGCGGTAGAACCGCTCGATGTCGTTGCCCTTGAACGTCGAGCCGTCGCCCCAGATGTCCACACCGTCCTCGTGCATGGCGCGGACGAGCATGGTGCCGGTGACGGCCCGGCCGAGGGGGGTGGAGTTGAAGTAGGCACGGCCGCCGGAGCGGATGTGGAACGCGCCGCAGGCGAGGGCCGCCAGACCCTCCTCGACCAGCTGTCCCTTGCAGTCGATCGAGCGGGCGATCTCGGCGCCGTACTCGAAGGCACGGGTGGGGACGCCGGAGATGTCCGGCTCGTCGTACTGACCGATGTCGGCGGTGTAGGTGCAGGGAATCGCACCCTTGTCGCGCATCCAGGCGACTGCGACGGAGGTGTCGAGGCCGCCGGAGAAGGCGATGCCGACCCGCTGGCCGATGGGGAGAGAGGTGAGGACCTTGCTCACGAAGTCTGTTCCTTCTTGGTTGGGGCGGTGCTGTGGTGCTGGGCGAGATCGAGGAAGCGGTGCGCGAGCGCCTGACCCCCCGAGGGGTTGCGGCTGATCACGAGGACGGTGTCGTCGCCGCCGATGGTGCCGAGTACGTCGTCGAACTCCGCCTTGTCGAAGGCCGAAGCGAGGAACTGCGCGGCGCCCGGCGGCGTGCGCAGCACCACCAGGTTGGCGCTGGCGTCGGCGCTGACCAGGAGCTCTGCGCACAGGCGGCCGAGGCGCTGGGTGGCCGCCTCGCTGCCCGACGGCGCGGCGAGCCGGCGGTCGCCACCCTCGCTCGGCACGGCGTAGACCATGCCGCCGGCGGCGGAGCGGACCTTCAGCGCGTCGAGCTCCACGAGGTCGCGCGACAGCGTGGCCTGGGTTACCCGCATGCCTTCCCGGGAGAGCAGGTCGGCCAGCTCGGTCTGGGAGTGGACCTCCTGGCTGGAGACCAGCTCGATGATCAGCTGGTGGCGGGCGTTCTTGGTCGCCGGCCGCAGCGCCGCGTCACTCATCGCGGGCTTCGAGCAGGAACGTCAGGATCGCCTTCTGCGCGTGGCGGCGGTTCTCGGCTTCGTCCCAGACCACGCTCTGCGGCCCGTCGATGACCTCGGCGTCGATCTCCGCTCCGCGGTAGGCGGGCAGGCAGTGCAGAACGATGGCGTCGGGCTTCGCCTGAGACATCAGCTTCGTCGTGACGGAGTAGGGCGCGAACACTTCGCGTCTAGCCGCCGCCTCGTCCTCCTTGCCCATCGAGATCCAGGTGTCGGTGACGACCACGTCGGCGCCGGCCACCGCAGCGACTGGGTCGCCCTCGGATGTCGCTGAGCCGCCGGTGCCGGCTGCGATGTCGGCGGCCCGTTGAAACATCTCCGCAGAAGGGAGGAACGCCTCTGGAGCGCTGATCACCACGTGCATGCCGGCAGTCGCGCCGGCGAGCAGCCACGAGTTGCCCATGTTGCAGGCGCCGTCGCCCACGAAGGCCACCTTGAGCCCGGCCAGGTTGCCCTTGTGTTCCTGGATCGTCTGGAGGTCGGCCAGCAGCTGGCAGGGGTGGAACTCGTCGGTGAGCGCGTTGACCACCGGTACGCCGGCGAGGTCGGCCATCTCGGCGAGCTTGGTCTGCTCGAAGGTGCGCCACACGATGACCGAGGCCTGTCGGCCGAGCACCCGCGCCACGTCGGCCACCGACTCACGGACACCGATGCCGGCGAGCTTGCCGTCGACCAGCATCGGGTAGCCACCGAGCTCGGCGATGCCGGCGCCGAACGACGCCTGCGTGCGCAGGGTCGGCTTGTCGAAGATCATCGCGACCGTCTTCGGCCCGGCCAGCGGCTTCCCGTCGTACGTCGCCGCCTTGAGCTCGGCCGCGAGGCCGAGGACCCGCGCCTGCTCGACCGGGTTGAGGTCGTCGTCGCGGAGGAAGTGCCTCATGCGTCACGCTCCGTGATGATCGACCGCCAGGCGTCACCCAGTGACGCGATGTCGGTCTCGGTGACGGTCAGCGGTGGCGCGAACCGCAGCCGCGCCGGACCGGTGTTGTTGAGCAGGAAGCCGCGCTCCTGGGCCCGGGACACGACTTCGGCGGCCGTGTCGTCCGCCAGCTGGGCGCCGAGCAGAAGCCCCCGGCCCTCGACGGCGCTGACGCGTTGTTCCGACAGGAGGAGCTGGGTGAGCTGCGCACCACGGGTGATCGCGGCCTCCAGCAGTCCTTCCTTCTCGATCGTCTCGATCACCGCGAGGCCGGCTGCGCAGGCGACCGGGTTGCCGCCGAAGGTGGTGCCGTGGTTGCCGGGCTCCAGCAGCGTCGCCGCCGCGCCCAAAGCGATCGTGGCTCCGATGGGGATGCCGCCACCGAGGCCCTTGGCCAGGGTGACGATGTCCGGAACGATCCCGGCCTCGGTGTGAGCGAGCCACTCCCCCGTGCGACCCATTCCGGTCTGCACCTCGTCGATCCACAGGAGCGCGCCGTGGCGGGACGCAGTCTCGCGGACCGCCCGGAGGAAGCCGTCGGGTGGCACGACCACTCCGGCCTCGCCCTGGATCGGCTCCACGACGATGGCTGCCGTCGTCTCGTCCACGGCAGCATCGAGTGCGGCCACGTCGCCGTACGGCACGAACGTGACGTGACCGGGCAGCGGCTCGAACGGCTCGCGATAGGCAGCCTTCGAGGTCAGGGCCAGCGACCCCATGGTGCGGCCGTGGAACGAACCCTCCATCGCCACGAGCCGAGTGCGTCCGGTGCGTCGGGTCAGCTTCAGTGCTGCTTCGTTCGCCTCGGTGCCCGAGTTGGAGAGGAACACCCTCCCATCGCTGTCGAACAGCGCGAGCAGCCGCTCGGCCAGCTCGACCTGAGGGCCGCTGGTGAAGAAGTTGGACACGTGCCCGAGGGTGCGCAGCTGGGTGGTCACGGCGTCGACGAGGGCGGGATGGTTGTGGCCGAGCGCGTTGACGGCGATGCCGCCGAAGAAGTCGACGTACTCGCGCCCTTGCTCGTCCCAGACATGCGCGCCGTCGCCGCGCACCAGGGCAAGCCGGGGCGGCCCGAACGTGTTCATCACCGAGGCGGCGTAGCGCTCCTGGAGGTCGCTCACGAGAAGTCCCTCGCCTTCCGGGTCTTGGTCACGACGCCGGGCAGCACCTGGGTGCCGACGCCTTCGTTGGTGAACAGCTCGAGGATGACTGCGTGCGGCTCGCGGCCGTCGACGACCGTCGCGCGGGGTACGCCGCCCTGGACCGCACGGAGGCAGGCGTTCATCTTCGGGATCATCCCGCTGGCGAGCGTCGGCAGGATCTGCTCGAGCTCCTCCGGGCTGATCTCGCCGATCACCTCTTCCGGGTCCGGCCAGTCCAGGTAGAGACCCTCGACGTCGGTGAGCACCAGGAGCTTCTCCGCCTTCAGCGCGATGGCGAGTGCAGCCGCAGCGAGGTCGGCGTTGACGTTGTGCACCCGGCCCTCGAGGTCGGGCGCGACGCTGGAGACGACCGGGATGCGTCCGGCCTCGATCAGGTCGAGCACCGCTTCGGGTCGCACCCGGCTGACCTCGCCGACCAGGCCGAGGTCGACCTCCTCGCCGTCGATAACGGCGTGGGTCTGCTCGGCGGTGAAGAGGCCGGCGTCCTCGCCGGAGAGTCCGACCGCGAGTGGTCCGTGCTCGTTGATCAGGCCGACCAGCTCACGCTGGACCTGGCCGACGAGGACCATCCGGACGACGTCCATCGCCTCGGGAGTGGTCACTCGCAGTCCGCCCTTGAACTCCGACGCGATGCCGAGCTTGTCGAGCATCAGTGAGATCTGCGGGCCGCCGCCGTGGACGATGACGGGCCGGAAACCGGCGAACCGGAGGAACGCGATGTCCTCGGCGAACGCCCGCTTGAGGGTGTCGTCGGTCATCGCGTTACCGCCGTACTTCACCACGACGATCTTCTGGTGGTAGGCCTTCAGCCAGGGCAACGCCCCCGCCAGCGTGCGTGCCTTCGCCTGGTCGGGCTTGCTCGTGTCGAACTGGCCGGTGGTGCTGTCATTTTTTCTTGGCAGATTCATGAGGAGTACGCACTGTTCTCGTGGACGTAGGCGTGAGTCAGGTCGTTGGTCCAGACCGTGGCCCGCTCGGGGCCGGCCTTGAGGTCGATGGTGACGCTGACCTCGCGTGGCTCGAGATCGACCTTGGCCGGATCCTCGGCCGGCGTGGAGGCCCGGCACACCCAGACGCCGTTCATGGCGACGTCCAGATCCGCGGGGTCGAAGGCAGCCTCGGTCGTGCCGATGCTGGCCAGGACCCGGCCCCAGTTGGGGTCCTTGCCGAAGACGGCGGCCTTGAAGAGGTTGCTACGCGCGACACTGCGGCCGACCTCGACCGCATCGTCCTCCGAGACGGCGTTGACGACGGTGATCGCGATCTCGTGATCAGCGCCCTCGGCGTCCTTCAGCAGCTGCATCGCGAGGTCGGTGCACGCCTGGGTGAGGGCGGCCGTGAAGTCGGGCAGTCCGGGCGTGATCCCGCTGGCACCGCTGGCCAGCACCGTCACCGTGTCGTTGGTGGACATGCACCCGTCGGAGTCCAGCCGGTCGAAGGTGACGCGGGTGGCGGCACGGAGCGCGCTGTCGAGATCGGCCGCAGGCACGACGGCGTCGGTGGTGAGCACGACCAGCATGGTCGCGAGCTGGGGCGCCAGCATTCCGGCGCCCTTGGCCATGCCGCCGATCGACCAGCCGGCACCCTCGACGACGACCTGCTTGCTGACCGAGTCGGTGGTCATGATCGCGTGGGCTGCGTCATCGCCACCCTCGGCCGAAAGGGCCGCGTACGCCTCATCGACACCGGCCAGCAGGTTGGTTCGGGTGTTGGTCAGCCCGATCAGGCCGGTCGAGCAGACCACCACGTCGATCGCGCCGATCCCGAGGTGGCCGGCGACCTGCTCGGCGGTCGCGTGGGTCGTCTGGAAGCCCTCGGGCCCGGTGTAGCAGTTGGCGCCGCCGGAGTTGAGGACAACCGCATGCACGACGCCGTCCTTCACCGCCTCCTGGCTCCAGAGGATCGGGTTGGCTTTGCAGCGGTTGCTGGTGAAGACGCTCGCGGAGTCGAACCTGGGGCCGTCGTTGACGACGAGGGCGAGGTCCTTGCCGCCCGACGCCTTGAGGCCGGCGGCGACGCCGGCCGACCGGAAGCCTTGGGGGTGGGTGATGGTCATGGCGCGAGTCCTACGGTCGTGAGGCCCAGGCCTTCGTCGAGGCCGAGCGCGAGGTTCATGCACTGCACGGCGGCGCCGCCGGTGCCCTTGGCGAGGTTGTCGACGGCACCCACCGCGACGAGGCGTCGAGCGTGCTCGTCGACGGTCACCTGGAGGTGCACGGCGTTGGAGCCGAGCACCGATTGCGTCTGCGGCCACTGACCCCGCGGCAGCAGGTGCACGAACGGCTCGTCGGCGTAGGCCTTCTCGTACGCCGCGTACGCGTCGTCGGCGCTCACGTCGCCGGCCAAAGGAGCCGAGCAGGTGGCCAGGATGCCACGCGACATCGGCACCAGCAGCGGAGTGAAGCTGACGGTGACCTCCGCCTCGGTGAGGCCCGAGAGGTTCTGGGTGATCTCCGGCGTGTGCCGGTGGGTCCCACCGACGGCGTACGCGCTGACGTTGCCCATCACCTCGCTGCCGAGCAGGTGCGGCTTGGCCGCCTTGCCCGCGCCGCTGGTGCCCGAGGCCGCGACCACGACCACGTCGGGCAGCACGAGGCCGGCCGCAACCGCGGGGACGAGAGTGAGCGTCGAGATCGTCGGATAGCACCCTGGCACCGCGATCCGGGTGGCGCCGCTGCAGCAGGGCGCGCTGGCCCGGCAGCTCCGGGAGGCCGTAGGGCCAGGTGCCGGCGTGCGTGCCGCCGTAGAACTTCTCCCACTCCGCCTCGTCGGCGAGCCGGAAGTCGGCACCGCAGTCGATGACCACGACGTCGTCGGGCAGCTGGGCGGCGACCTCTCCCGACTGCCCGTGCGGCAGCCCCAGGAAGACCACGTCGTGTCCCGCCAGGGTCTCGACGTCGGTGGGCTCGAGCACCCGGTCGGCGAGCGGCACCAAGTGCGGCTGGAGCGAACCCAGGGTCTGACCGGCGTTGGATCCACCGGTCAGCGCGCCGATCTCCACCCGCGGATGACCCAGGAGGAGGCGCAGCACCTCACCGCCGGCGTACCCGCTCGCACCGGCGACCGCGACCCGCTTCTGCTCCATGTGCATGACTATACACGGGTATGCATGATCATGAGAACCCGGTTTTTTCCGCTCCCAGCAAAGTCGGGTGCGATCCGTCGGTGGCGAGGTCTAGTTTCGCAGACATGACGCGACTCGCCTTCCCGACCTACCTCCAGCACATCCGTGACGAGTCGGCACTGTTCCGTGCGGCGCTGGCGGGGTGTGACCCCGCCGCCCGGGTCCCGGCCTGTCCCGACTGGGATGCCGGCGACCTGCTCTGGCATCTCGGCGCGGGCGTGCAGGGTTTCTGGGCCGACATCGTCGAGCAGCGACCCGAGGGGCCCGCCAAGGGTCGCTCGGACCCCGAGCGCGTCGGGTCGTACGACGACATCCTCGCCCGCTTCGACCTCGAGCACGGCCGCCTCGTCGCCGCCCTCGAGAAGGCCGATCCCGCCGAGGCGGCCTGGACCTGGGCCGAGGAGCAGACCGTCGGGTTCACGTTCCGTCGCCAGGCACACGAGGCCCTGATCCACCGCGTCGACGCCGAGCAGACGGCCGGTCTGCCCGTCACCGAGCCGGACGTCGCGTTCTCCGTCGACGGCGTCTCGGAGATCATCGGCGTCATGCTGGGCGGCTGCCCTCCCTGGGGCAGCTTTGCGCCGCTCCCCCACTACGTCCGGATGGACCTGACCGACGCCGAGACCTCCATCTGGGTGCAGCTGGGCAGGTTCACCGGCACCGCTCCCGACAGCGGCACCACCTACGACGACGAGGACATCCACCCCGCGGACGACCCTGGCTCCGAGCCCGATGCGACGGTGGCAGGCACCGCCGCGGCAATGAATCTCTGGCTGTGGAAGCGCGGCGACGACTCCGAGCTCCAGATGCCGGGCGACCGCGGTATCTACGACCGGTTCCGCGTCCTCTTCAGCCAGCCGCTCGACTGATGAGCCTGCCGTTCCCCGAGCCAACGACACCGAACGACGACCAGCGCGACGTCCTGCTCGGCTACCTGGCGTTCTACCGCTCCGTGCTGGTCGACAAGCTCACGGGCCTCGACGACGAAGCGCTGCGGGTGAGCACGCTGCCATCGGGCTGGACACCCATTGAGCTGCTCAACCACCTCATCCATGTCGAACGCCGTTGGCTGGAGTGGGGCTTCGAGGGCCTCGACGTCGGCGACCCGTGGGCCGACAACCGCGACGGCCGCTGGCACGTCGAGCCCTGACGTCGCGCTCGACCGGCTCGTCGAGCAGCTGCATGAGCAAGCGAAGCGATCCGACGCCGTGATCCTGGCCCACGACCTGACCGAGACCGGCGCTCCGGGTGAGCGCTGGGACGGAGATCCACCGGCCACGCTCGGCCGGATCCTGCTGCACCTGCTGCAGGAGTACGCCCGCCACGTCGGGCACCTCGACATCGTGCGCGAGCTCGCCGACGGGCGCACAGGCGAAGGCTAGACGCGCTGCACGGCTCCGGTCCGCTCGGCGGCGACGGCCACTGCAGCGTCGCGGGCGGCGGCCGTCTCGTCCTCGGTGAGGGTCCGGTCCGGAGCGCGGAAGCGCAGGGCGAACGCGAGCGACTTCTTGCCCGCACCGACCTGCTCGCCGAGTGAAGACGTCGAAGAGCCGGATCGACTCCAGGAGGTCTCCGGCGCCTTCGCGCAGCGCGGCCTCGACGTCACCGGCTGCGACGGCCTCGTCGACCACGAGCGCCACGTCCTCCTTGGCCAGCGGGAAGTCCGAGTACGACGGCGCAGCGATCGCGTCCGGCGCCTGCTCGAGCAGCCGGTCGAGGTCGAGCTCGGCGGCGACGGTCCGCGCCGGCACGCCGTAGGCATCGCAGACCTTCGGATGCAGCTCGCCGGCATGGCCGATCACCGCGTCTCCGACCGACACCTCCGCGCAGCGACCCGGGTGCCACGGCGCGCGTGCGGTGGAGCGCACCGTCACATCGAGGCCCACCGCCTCGGCGACGACCCGCACCGCGTCGACGGCGTCGGCCCACGTTGTCGCGCGGCCGCCGCCCCACCAGCCGGGCTGCTCGCGCTCCCCCGCCGAGACCAGCGCCAGGTGCAGCGGCTGGTGCGGAAGCGCCTTGTCGAGGTCGTCGATCTCGCCCTCGCTGGGCCGCTTGTCGACGCCGTAGATGGGTGCGGGGCCGCCACTCGTGCGGCAGGGTCACGGTCGCGGACTCGAACAGCGCCGCACTGGTCGCACCACGACCCGCGTTGCGAGCCAGGGCCTTCAGAAGTCCCGGCAGCAGCGTCGTGGTCATCGCCGGCTCTTCCGCGGACAGCGGGTTCGCCAGGCGCAGCACCGATCGGCGCTCGTCGCCTGGTGGCAGCCCGAGGCGGTCCAGCTCGGGCTCACCGATGAACGGGAAGCTCACCACCTCGACGTAGCCGGCGCCGGCGAGGCTCCGACCGACGCGACGCCGCAGCCGCTGCGCCCGAGTTGAGCCCGCGACCAGAAGGTGGCTTCGGCAGCACCGACGGCACGCGGTCGTAGCCGACCAGCCGGGCGACCTCCTCGACCAGGTCGTAGGGATCCGTGAGGTCGGGGCGCCACGTCGGCGGCGTGAACTCTGCCGTCGCCGACCAGACAGCCGACGGCCACGAGGTTGGCCACCGCGGTCTCCGCCGCGATCTCCATGCCGGTGATCCGCGCCGGCAGCGAGGTGTCCATGGGGATCGGCGCGGGATAGGGAGGCTCGCCGACGACGGTCACGCCGGGCTCGGCGACGCCGCCGCCGTACTGCACCAGCAGCTCGACCACGCGGTCCGCCGCGGCCGGCGTGATCACCGGGTCGACACCGCGCTCGTTGCGCTTGCCGGCCTCGGAGGTGAGCTTGTGCCGGCGGCCGGTGCGGAACATCGAGACCGCGTCCCAGTGCGCGGCCTCGACGAGCACCCGCGTGGTGGTATCGGACATCTCGGTGGTCTCGCCACCCATCACGCCGCCGAGACCGATGATCCCGGAGTCGTCGGTGACGACGAGATCTTCGGTCGACAGCGCCCGGTCGACTCCGTCGAGCGTGGTCAGACGCTCGCCTTCGTTCGCGCGGCGAACCCGGATCGCGCCCTGCAGCTTGTCGGCGTCATAGCCGTGGATCGGCCGGCCGAGCTCGAGCATCACGTAGTTGGTGATGTCGACGGTCAGCGAGATCGGGCGCATGCCACACAGCGTGAGTCGCTGCGCCATCCAGTCCGGCGTGGCCGCGTCGGGGTCGATCCCGCTCACGATGCGGGCGACGAAGACCGGGCAACCGACGGGGTCCTCGATGACCACCGGGTGGCCGTCGTCGTTGGGCGCGGGCACCTCGCGCAGCGCAGGGTCGGTGTACGGCGCGCCGTAGGCCAGCGCGGCCTCCCGGGCAACGCCGCGCAACGACAGCGCGTAGGCGCGGTCGGGGTTGATCTCGAACTCGATGACCTCCTCGCGCAGGCCGAGGATCTCGAATGCGTCGTCGCCGGGCGCGCCGGCGTCGGCGGGCAGCACGATGATCCCCGCGTGGTCGTCTCCCAGCCCGAGCTCGGCGGCGAGCAGATCATCCCGGCCGATACGTGGCCGTAGGTCTTGCGCGCCGAGATCTCGAAGCCACCGGGCAGCACCGCGCCCGGAAGCACCACGACGACCAGGTCGCCGACCGCGAAGTTGTGGGCGCCGCAGACGATGCCCTGCGGCTCACCGGTGCCGTTTGCGCCGGCGACGTCGACGGTGCACCAGTTGATGGTCTTGCCGTTCTTCTGCGGCTCGGGCTCCATCGTGAGCACCCGCCCGATCACCAGCGGTCCGGTGATCGCGTCGCCGGGGCGGTGCAGCGCCTCGAGCTTGAGCCCGAGCGCGGTCAGCCGCGCCGCGAGCTCCTTGGTGCCGAGGTCGGCGGGCAGGTCGGCGTACTCGCGGATCCAGGAGACGGGCGCGCGCACCTCAGAGCTCCGTTCCGAAGGCGGAGCTGAACCGCACGTCGCCCTCGAACATGTCGCGCAGGCTGGCGGCACCGCTGTAGAACATGAACGACCGGTCGATGCCCATGCCGAACGCGAAGCCCGTGTAGACCTCGGAGTCGACGCCGCAGGCGGTGAGCACCCGCGGGTTCACGACCCCGCAGCCGCCCCACTCGATCCAGCCCTCGCCCTTGCAGGTCCGGCAGGTCTCGACCGCCGGCTCCTGGCCGCGGCAGACGAAGCAGACCAGGTCGACTTCGGCCGACGGCTCCGTGAACGGGAAGTACGACGGCCGGAACCGCGTCGTGATGCCGTCGCCGAACAGCTGGGTCGCGAAGTGGTCGAGCGTGCCCTTGAGGTTGGCCATCGTGATGCCGCGGTCGACGACGAGGCCTTCGACCTGGTGGAACATCGGGCTGTGGGTGGCGTCGTACTCGTCGGTGCGGAAGACCCGGCCCGGACAGATGACGTAGATCGGGGGCTCGCGGGTGAGCATCGTGCGCGCCTGGACCGGCGAGGTGTGGGTGCGCAGCACGACGTGATGGTCGGCGGGCTCGGTCCAGAACGTGTCCTGCATGGTCCGCGCGGGGTGGTCCGGGCCGAGGTTGAGGGCGTCGAAGTTCAGCCACTCGGCCTCGACGACGGGTCCCTCGGCGACCTCCCAGCCCATGGCCACGAACAGGTCGGCGATGTGGTCCGACATCAGCGTGATCGGGTGTCGGGACCCACGAGGCATCGCGGTCGGTCGGCAAGGTGACGTCGACGGTCTCCTCGACCAGCATCCGCTCCTCGTGCTCGACGTCCAGCACGGCCTGCCGCTCGCTGAGCGCCTGGTTGACCGCACCGCGCGCCTGGCCGATCCGCTGGCCGGCGTCCTTGCGGGCCTGCGGAGGCAGGGCGCCGATCTCCCGGTTGGCCAGGGCCAGCGGTGAACGGTCGCCGGTGTGCGCGATCCGGACCAGTTTGAGCGCGTCGAGGTCGGCGGCCGCGGCGATGGCCGCCAGGGCAGCCTCGCGGGCGGCGTCGACCTCCTCGGGCTTCAAGTCGGTGACCTCCACGGGGTCGAAGTCGGTATTGGGTCCGGACACGAGACGCAAGTCTAGGAATCCTTGCGCACCGGCTGCGACCCGGTTACCCCGTGGACCGCGCCGGTCACTCCGGACGCCGGTCCTCAGACGGCCAGCTGACCTGCACGCGGGCGCCGCCGCCCGGGGCATCGCTGATCGTGACCGTCCCTCCGTGGGCTCGGGTCAGCCCGTTGACGAGGTACATGCCGAGACCCGACCCGCCCCTGGCCCCGCTCGTCCAGAACTTTGTGAACACCCGCCGTCGCAGCGCCTCCGCGATCCCCTCGCCCTCGTCGTCGACGGTGATCACGACGCCGGCGAAGT
Source organism: uncultured Actinomycetota bacterium (assembly GCA_963753565.1). Taxonomy (GTDB): domain Bacteria; phylum Actinomycetota; class Actinomycetes; order Propionibacteriales; family Nocardioidaceae; genus Nocardioides. The sequence goes on along the minus strand of CAVWCT010000010.1, from coordinate 87,515 downwards.
CGGCGTCCGCAGGCAGTGGCGCGAGCCCGACCCGGACCGAACCGTCGCCGTGGCGGACGGCGTTCTCGACGAGGTTGGTGATGACCTGGACGAACTTGTCGGGATCGGCGCTGATCTCGGGCAGTTCGCCGGCTGACCTCCAGCTCGATCGGCCGGGCCGTGCCTGCCGCCACCGACTCGACGATCCGGCCAACGAGCACCGCGGCATCGGACGGGCGCGGGTAGAGCTGGAGCCGACCGGTGTCGATCCTGGCCACGTCGAGGAGCTCGGCGATCAGCCGGCTGAGCCGGTCGGCGTCGGCGTTGACGGTGCTGAGCATCAGCTTCTTCTGCTCGTCGTTGAGCTTGTCCCAGCGGTTGAGCAGCGCCTGCACGAAGCCCTTTCACCCCCGTCAACGGAGAGCGCAGCTCGTGCGCGACCGTGGCGACGAGGTCGGACCGCTCGCGGTCCAGTCGGGCCCGCCCGCGGCCGGAGCGAATCGTCACCGCGACCGCCGTGACCGGCCGCACGGGACCGTCCCGATGGATCCGCGCCGACACCAGCACCTCCGTGCCGTCGGGCAGGAGCCAGGACTGCTCGGGGATGCCCGTGCGGGTCGGGAGGCCGGCGTACGGCGCGTTGGCCGTGCACCAGTCCTGCCCGTCTTGGTCCAGCAGCAGGAGCACGTCCTCGAGGGACTCCCCCACGCCGGCCGCGACCGAATGACCCAGCATCCGTGCGGCCAGTGCGGAGACCAGGGTGACCGTGCCGTCCGGCCCCGCCAGCACTACTCCATCCGGCAGCGCATCGGCTAGCGACTGCGCGGGATCGGGCACGCGGTCAGGGTAATGCTCTGCCACTCTTCTGCCATGGATCACAGCGCGCTCGAAGACCTCCGCCGGCTGAAGTACCGCTACTTCCGGAGCCTCGACCTCAAGGACTGGGACACGTTTGGAGACACCCTGACCGCCGAGTGCGTGGGCGCCTACGGCACCAAGGTGTACGGCGAGCCGCTCACCCTCGAGGGCCGCGAGGCGATCGTCGGCTTCATGAGCGAGAAGCTGCCGCCCGCGGTCGTCACCATGCACGTGGCGAGCCACCCCGAGCTCGACGTCGACGGCGACGAGGCCGAGGGCTCCTGGGCGTTCGAGGACACGGTGATCGTGCCGGAGATGCGGGTGCTGATCCGCGGCGCCGGCTACTACCGAGACCGCTACCGTCGGGACGCGGACGGCCAGTGGCGGATTGCGCACACCGGCTACGAACGCGTCTACGAGTCGATGCAGTCGCTCGACGACACCCCCAGCTACCAGCTGCTCGCCAACCGGTGGGCCGCTCCCCCGTCGGACTAGCCCTGGGCCTGCGCCGACGCGTAGAGGCAGAGCGCGGCCGCGGTGGAGAGGTTGAGGCTCTCGGCGCGCCCGTGGATCGGGATCCGCACCCGGTGGTCGGCGAGCTCGGCCAGCTCGTCGGGTAGGCCCCAGGCCTCGTTGCCGAACAGCCAGGCCGTCGGCCCGGCGAGCAGCTCGCCCGCCTCGTAGAGGTCGACCTCCCCGGCACCGTCGGCGGCGAGTACGACGAGCCCGGCGTCCTGCGCGGTGCGGACGGTCGCCGCCGACGTCGGGCGCGACCGCGATCGGGAGGTGGAATACGCTGCCGACGCTGGCCCGGATGGTCTTGGGGTTGTGGAGGTCGACCGAGCTGCCGGCCAGCACCACTCCTCCGGCGCCCGCCGGCGTCGGCGGTGCGGATGACGGTGCCCGCGTTGCCGGGGTCGCGGACGTCGGCCAGCATCGCCACCAGCGGTGGTTTCGAGGCTCGCTGTGCTCGCGCCTCAACCACCGTCGACGAGCGGAACGTCGAGGAAGCGGCAGACGGCGACGACGCCGGCCGGGCGTCACGCTGTCGCTCAGCGAGGCGAGGGCGCGGTCGTCGACCGGCACCCAGGCCGGCGCGGCGCCCACCAGGTCGGCGTACTGCTGGGTGGCGTCGACGGTCGCGAAGACCTCGACCACGCAGCCCTCGACGGACAGGGCGCCTCGACGGCCTTCGGGCCGTCGGCGAGAAACAGCCGCCGCTCGGCGCGAACCGAACGGCGGCTGAGCTTGCGCGCCTCCTTGACCCGGCTGCTGCCGGTGGTCAACGGGGCGCGCAGGCGTTGTCAGGCGGAGGCCTCTTCGCGGGGCGCGTTGACGTCGTCGGGGAGCGCTGCCTTGGCCTGCTCGACGATCGCGTTGAACGCGGCGATGTCGTTGACGGCGAGCTCGGCCAGGATCTTGCGGTCGACCTCGATGCCGGCCAGGGCGAGACCCTGGATGAAGCGGTTGTAGGTCAGGCCCTGGGCGCGCGCGGCCGCGTTGATCCGCTGGATCCACAGGCGGCGGAAGTTGCCCTTGTTCTTCTTGCGGTCGTTGTAGCTGTAGACCAGCGAGTGGGTGACCTGCTCCTTGGCCTTCCGGTACAGGCGCGAGCGCTGGCCGCGGTAGCCGCTGGCGCGCTCGAGGGTGGTCCTGCGCTTCTTGTGTGCGTTCACTGCCCGCTTGACGCGTGCCATGGTCTTACTCCTTGTTGCTGGGTTCGGGTGCGAGCGGGATCAGATGCCGAGCATCTTCTTGGCGCGCTTGACGTCGGGCTTCGCGAGCTCGACCGTGCCGGTCATGCGGCGGGTCACCTTGGAGGGCTTCTTCTCCAGGTTGTGTCGCTTGCCGGCCTTCTCGCGCAGGATCTTGCCCGAGCCGGTCACCCGGAAGCGCTTGCTCGCTCCGGAGTGCGTCTTGTTCTTCGGCATCTGTCTTCTCTTTCTCTCTACGTTGCGTCTGGGGCTGGTGTTCAAGCCATGCGATCGGGGCGTGACTTCGTCACGCTTCGATCTCAGGATCCAAGTTCTCGGAGCGTCCGCGCTCCTTCTTCTGGGCCACGGGGCCCGCGGCGTGGGCGGCGTCGCGTTCGGCCTGCTCCTCCGCCGCCACGGCTGCCCGCTCGGCGGCCCGGTGTTCCTTGTCCACGAGCTGGTCCGCCCGGGCCTCGGCCTTCTTCTTGTGCGGGCCGAGCACCATGATCATGTTGCGGCCGTCCTGCTTCGGCGAGGACTCGACGAAGCCGAGCTCCGTGACGTCTTCGGCCAGGCGCTGCAGCAGCCGGAACCCCAGCTCGGGGCGGTGCTGCTCGCGACCGCGGAACATGATCGTGATCTTGACCTTGTCTCCGGCCTTCAGGAACCGCACGACGTGACCCTTCTTGGTCTCGTAGTCGTGCTGGTCGATCTTGGGGCGGAGCTTCATCTCTTTGATGATCACGTTGGTCTGGTTGCGTCGCGCTTCACGGGCTTTTTGGGCGTTCTCGTACTTGAACTTGCCGTAGTCCATGAGCTTGCAGACGGGCGGTCGTGCGGTCGGCGCGACCTCGACCAGGTCGAGGTCGGCCTCTTGGGCCAGCTTCAGGGCCTGATCGGTCGGCACGATGCCGACGGTCTCGCCGTTGGGTCCGACGAGTCGGACCTCGGGTACCCGGATCCGATCGTTGATACGAAGCTCGGTGCTGATGTGTCCTCCAGTGTGTTCGGGGCCCGGAGACTCGCCCTCATCTGGCGCCCCGAGAGGGACCAAATGCAAGAAAGCCTCCGCTTGTCGCAAGCGGAGGCCAGTCGCGGCGCCTGTCCTCGAGCGCCCACCAGGGCACTGCGAGGCCGGAGCCTACGGACCTAACCCGACGACCTAACGGCGGTCGATGCGGGTGGGAGAACGTATGGTGCTGATCTCCGCTTGTGGGATCGGCACGGACTCTCTGGGTGAGGGTCCGAACTGATCGGTCAACGTCGAATGCTATCGGAAGATTCCCCGGGGGACCCAATCCAGGCCCAGCGCTCCCCCACCCGGCCGAGTGTCCAGCCGGCCGCCAGCCGCGCCAGGTCCTCGCCCTCGACCACCAGGCTGACCGGCCCGGCCACGTCGACGAGCAGCGCGGCGGCCCCCTCGTGCACCGCCGACTGCGCCGCCACGGTGGCGCTCACCGGCACCGGACGGGCCTCAGCGTCCCACTCGGCCAGGCTCGTCGTGCCCGTGAATGCGAGGAGCGCCTGCCGGCCGTCGGCGCCGGTCAGCAGCACGGTGGCCATGTCGCTGCTCTTGTCGTGCGCGAGCCCCTGGTCATCGACCTCGACCTCGCCCAGCACCGCGACGACAGGGACGAGCAGGCGCGCGGTGCACGCAGCGGCCAGGGCGTCGGCGTACGTCGTCGGGTCGGTGGCGTAGGCCGCGAGCGCGGTGGCCAGGGTCGGATCCGCGGCACCGGAGTCACCGGCGAAGCCGGGGTCGGGGACGGTACGCACGCCGCACACGGTAGGCCGCGGATCGTAGGGTTGAGGAATGGACGACGTGACGTGGGCGGTGCTGACGCTCTCGCTCACCGCGGTCGGCGGGATCTACACCTGGTTCGCCTACCAGCGACGCGGTCTGGCCGCAGGCCTCAAGGGCGCTGGCATCACGCGTGCTGCCGCTGGCGGCATACCTCACCAAGACCCTGCAGATGTTCACCAAGATGGTCGACGCGGTGGCCGACTGGGCGACCGACCTGGTGTTCAGCCCGGCCGTGTGGCTGGGCGTGATGCTCGCCGGACTCGGGCGTGGTCCTCTTCGGCGCCGGCCGTTGGCTGGACGCTCGGCGCGGTGACCAGCCGAAGCCGCGCCGGGACAAGTCCGAGCCCGCCGGTGAGCTGCCGGCCGGACGCGCGCCGCGCGGCAAGCCCGTCATCGACGACGACCTGGCCGACATCGAAGCCATCCTGAAGAAGCGCGGCATCACCTGATGAGTCATGGCTTCGTCGACCGCAACCGGCTGTGGTCGCGGCTCGAGCACGCCGTCGCGGACCCACGGTGAGCCGCTGGGCGCGCCGCTGATGGTGGTCGACCTGGACGCATTCGACGCCAATGCCGACGATCTGGTGACCAGGGCCGGCGGTACGCCGATCCGGGTCGCCTCGAAGTCGGTGCGCGTGCCGGCGCTGCTGACGCGGGCGCTGGCGCGGGATGGCTTCCACGGCATCCTGGCCTACACGCTCGCCGAGGCGCTGTGGCTCGAGGACCAGGGCATCAGCGACGACATCGTGGTCGGCTACCCGACCGTCGACCGGGCCGCGCTGGCTGGCCTCGTCGCCTCCCCGCAGGCGGCGGCTCGGATCACGCTGATGGTGGACGACATCGCCCACCTCGACGTGGTCGACTCGGTTCGCTCCTCGCAGGCCGTGCAGATCCGCGTGGCCATCGACATCGACGCCGGGCTGCGGATGGGGCGCCAGCACGTCGGCCCGAAGCGCTCGCCCCTCTACGACGCCGGCGCTGTGCAGGACGCTCGCGCTGGCGATCTGTGACCGACCCGGCTTCCGGCTGGTCGGTGCGATGACCTACGAGGGCCAGGTCGCCGGCGTACCGGACGACGTACCGACGCAGCGGGCGAAGTCGCTGGTCGTCCGGCGGCTGAAGTCGCTGTCGATGTCGCAGCTCGCCGTACGCCGCCGCGAGATCGCGCAGGCGCTGGCGTCGGTCACCGACCTGGAGTTCTGGAACGCCGGCGGATCCGGCTCGATCGAGGACACCGTCGCCGACCCGACCGTCACCGAGGTCGCGGCCGGCTCCGGCCTGCTGGTGCCGACGCTGTTCGACCACTACCAGTCCTTCACGCCTCGACCTGCCGCGTTCTTCGGCCTGCCCGTGACCCGACGCCCCTCGCCCGAGATCGCGACCGTGCACGGCGGTGGCCTCGTGGCCTCCGGGCCATCGGGCGCCGACCGGCTGCCGGCTCCGTGGGCGCCGGCCGGGCTGCACCTGACCGGCCTGGAGGGCGCAGGTGAGGTGCAGACTCCCCTCACCGGCCATCCCGCTGCCCTGCTGGCGATCGGCGACCTGGTGTGGTTCCGCCACGCCAAGGCCGGCGAGCTGTTCGAGCACACGCGGACGGTCCAGCTGCTCAGCGGCGACCGCTTCGTCGACGAGGTGCCGACCTACCGGGGTCATGGGCTCGCCTTCTGAGGTTGCTCGGATCGTGGTCGACCTCGCCATGATCCGACCCGCCACCCTCGCCGACGGCCGCCTGGTCTGCATCGACGGTCCGGCTGGATCGGGCAAGACCACCTTGGCGGCCGAGGTGGCGGCTCTGGTCCCCGGAGCCCAGGTCGTGCACATGGACGACCTGTACGCCGGGTGGTCCGGGATCGATCACGCCGTGACGGACCAGCTCGACTCGATCCTGCTGCCTCTCGCGGAGGGCCAGACCGGTAGCTACCGTCGTTTCGACTGGCCGAGCGACACGTTCGCCGAGACCCACGAGGTGCGGCCCGGCCCGCTACTGGTCATCGAGGGGGTGGGGTCCGGCACCATCGCGCATGCGGCGTTCTGCACGCTGCTGGTCTGGGTCACTGCTCCCCGCGACCTGCGGGTGAGCAGGGGTGTCGAGCGCGGCGGCGAAGGCATCCGCGATCACTGGCGGCTGTGGGAGGTCTCCGAGCAGGTCGTCTTCGACCGGGAGGGCACTGAGTCGAGGGCCGACGTGCGGGTGGACGGTACGGGCGCCGACCCTCCTCAGGTCCTAACCTGACGTGATGCTCGGGCCCAGTGGAGAACAGTTCCTGATCGAAGGTGGCGGCTACCGCGCCGTCGTGACCGAAAGTGGCGCGGCCCTGCGGTCGCTCAGCTTCGCCGGGAGGCCGCTGATCGACGGCTTCACCGAGGAGGAGATGTCACCAGGTGGTCGTGGCCAGCTGCTGATGCCGTGGCCCAACCGGATCCGCGACGGGCAGTACTCCTTCGACGGCACTGACTACCAGCTTCCACTCACGGAGCCCTCACGCGGCAACGCCTCGCACGGGCTCGCTCGTTGGGTGGCGTGGACGGTGGAGGAGCACACGGCCAACTCGGTCTCCCTGCAGTACCGGCTGATGGCGCAGTCCGGCTACCCGTGGCTGCTGGACCTGCACGTCCTCTACGACGTCTCTGCGACCGGGCTCACGGTGACCCAGACGGCGACCAACATGTCCGACGCCACTGCCCCCTACGCCTGCGGCGCCCACCCCTACCTGACGGTCGCCCCCGGCCCGGTCGACGGGTGGGAGCTCACGCTTCCGGCGGCCACCCGGGCGCTGAGCGACGAGCGCCTCATCCCGGTGGCGACCGAGCCGGTCGAGGGGACGTCGTACGACTTCCGGGTCGCCCGGCCCCTGCGCGACACCGTGCTGAACCACGCCTTCACCGATCTCGAGCGCGACGACGACGGCCGCGCGACGGCCACCCTGCGCGACCCGGTGTCCGGTGCCGGGGTGGCCATCTGGGCCGACGAGAAGCACCGCTGGCTGCTGCTCTACACCGCCGACGACGTGCCGACGACGGCACGCCGTTCGCTCGCGATCGAGCCGATGACCGCGAACGCCGACGCCTTCCGCAGCGGACAGGACCTGGTCAGCCTCGCCCCCGGCGGGTCACCGGGGGACGAGGTCTCCGTGTCGTGGGGTATCCGGTCGGTCGACTAGGCCCCTCCCGTGACGGCTCTATAAGACCGTGGCGCAGGTGACGCGCATCGAGAGGGCCGTGCGCACGCTAGAGGACGCTGGCTGGCGCCCCCGCCCGAACGCCGAAGTGCGCCATATCCCCACCGAAGTGCGCGATGTGGTGGGTCGAGATCCGCATCCGGACCCACCATTCCGCGCACTTCGGGCGTCGTTGGGGACCCCGGGGGTCGAATAGGCAATAACATCCAGCGTGCGCATGATTCGTCGACTCCCAGCTCTGGTCTCGGTCATCGTCCTTGCCGCCGCGAGCTTGAGTGACGCGGCTCGGCGGTGCCCCGGAGCGCCGCGCCGGAGGGTTCGCTCCGCTCAACCGGCCGGGACCGAAGCTCACCGTGCCCGCCGCGAAGCTGGCGGCCGCCCTTCACTGCGAGGGGGACTTCACGGCCAACAAGCTGCAGCCGGTGCTGTTGAACCCCGCCACCGGCGTGACGCCCGAGGAGAACTACTCCTGGAACTACGAGCTGGCGTTCAACCGCCAGCACCGGCCCTGGTGCGCGGTCACGATGCCGCACCACACCATGGGCGACATCCAGACGGCCGGTGAGTACCTCGTCTACGCGATCCGCACCATGCACGCGCGGGCACATCGGCGGATCGCGATCCTCGGCCACAGCCAGGGCGGCATGTCGATGCGCTGGGCGCTGCGGTTCTGGCCCGACACACGCGACATGGTCAACGACGTCATCGGCATGGCCGCCTCGAACCACGGCACCACGGTCCTCGTGCAGTGCGTCGTCGGGAGGACGAAGTGTCCTCCCGGTGTCTGGCAGCAGGGCAGCAAGGCGAACTTCATCAGGGCCCTCAACAGCCGCGCGGAGACCTTCGCCGGCCTGTCGTACACCGTGATCTACACGCACACCGACGAGGTAGTGCAGCCCAACCACAACGAGGCCAAGTCGAGCTCGGCGCTGCGGACCGGCAGGGGCCGGATCACCAACGTGGCCACCCAGAACGTCTGCCGGGGCGACGTCTACGAGCACCTCACGATCGGCACCGTCGACCCCGTGGCCTATGCCCTGGTCATGGACGCGTTGACGCACCGGGGGCCGGCTCAGCCTGCGCGGGTCGACCGATCCGTCTGCCGGCAGGTCTACCAGCCCGGCGTCGACCCGGCCAACGTGGACATGTACCTGCAGCTCCTGGCCGCCCAGCCCGGACTGCTCGGCGTGATCACTCCCAACGTGAACCTGGTCGGTGTCCCGGAGGTCGGGAGCGAGCCGCCGCTGCGCTGCTACGTGTACGCCGCCGGCTGCTGAACGTCGCCAGGTCAGTCGGGAGGGCGCTGGTCGACCAGGGCCCGCAGCTGCCGGACGGCCTTCTTGGCGCGAGCGCCGTCGGAGCCCTGGATGCCCATGGCGGACGCCGTGTTGCCGTCGGCCAGGTCGAGGGTGACCCATGGAGCGCCGGGCGGTAGGTGCACGCCGACGATCTCGGCCCACTCGAACTCGTGGCGTCGGTAGCCGTTGACCACGATCAGTCGGTCCATCTCCGCGTCGACGCGAGACCGGATCAACGCATAGAGCGCCGAGAAGCCGATCAGGCCGAGGAAGACCACGGTGCCGCGCTGGAACGGCGTCACGGAGGCGCGGGTCTCCTCGTCGAAGCCGAACCACAGGAACGCCGTGATCACCAGCAGCGCACCGCCGGCGACCGCACCAGCGATGCGTGGGCCCAGAGGGCGCCACGTGTGCGGTAGCCGCACGAGGGGTTCAGAGCCGGCAGGCATGGATGTCGGTGAGGAGGATGCCGCGGGCCCCGATCTGCCACAGCTCGTCCATCAGCCGCTGCGAGCCGTCGCGGGGCACCATGGCGCGGACGGCCACCCAGCCTTCCTTGTGCAGCGGCAGGACCGTTGGGCTCTCGATGCCCGGCGTGAGGGCGACCGCACGCTCCACCGCGGCGTCGGGGATGTCGTAGTCCATCATCACGTAGTTGCGCGCGACCAGGACGCCCTCGATCCGGCGCTTGAAAATGTCGAACCCGGGCGGCGTCCCGGTCTCCGAGGCGGTGCCGCTGCGGGTGATCAGCACGGCCTCGGAGTCGAGGATCGGCTCCCCGAACGTCTCGAGCCCGGCCTGCCGCAGAGTGCCACCGGTCTCCACGACGTCGGCGATCACGTCGGCGACACCGAGCTGGATGCTGGTCTCGACCGCGCCGTCCAGCCGGACCACGGTCGCGTCGATGCCGTGCTCCTCGAGGAACGACCGCACCACGCCGACGTACGACGTCGCGATCCGGCTGCCGGCGATGTCGGACAGGTTGGAGTAGACGCCCAGGGGTCCGGCGAACCGGAAGCGGCTGCGGCCGAACTCGAGGGCCAGTACCTCCTCGGCCTTGGCCCCCGAGTCGAGCAGCAGGTCGCGGCCGGTGACGCCGACGTCGAGGGTGCCCTCACCGACGTAGAGGGCGATGTCGCGCGGGCGCAGGTAGAAGAACTCGACGCCGTTGTCGGTGTCGACGAGGCGAAGCTCCTTGGCGTCGCTGCGCTGGCGGTAGCCGGACTCCCGGAGGATCTCGACGGCAGCCTGCGACAGCGAGCCCTTGTTGGGTACGGCGACTCGCAGCAGCTCGGCTGCGGGCGGAAGCTGGGTGGACATGGTGCCTCTCAGAGGTGGGCGTAGACGTCGTCGAGCTCGATGCCGCTGGCCAGCATCAGCACCTGGGCGTGGTAGAGCAGCTGGCTGATCTCCTCAGCCGTGCGCTCCTTGCCTTCGTGCTCGGCGGCCATCCAGGACTCGGCGGCCTCCTCGATGAGCTTCTTGCCGATGGCATGGACACCGGCGTCGAGCGCGCGCACGGTATCGGAACCATCAGGTCGGGTCCGGGCTTTCTCGCTCAGCTCGGCCCAGAGCTCATCGAACGTCTTCACAAGGGTCAAGCCTAGGGTCTCTGGGCGGTTGCGGCGCCCGCGGCTCGATGCCCTGAGATAGCCGATCCATGGTGGAACCCGCCCCAAAGGTCTAGCGTCGCGACATGAGCAACGTGGGGATGCCAGTCGACGGGGCGCGCGTTGTGCAGCGCCAGTGCCCGCTGTGTGAGGCCCATTGCGGCATCCGCGTGGAAGTGGGCGAGAGCCAGCAGGTGCTCCGGATCGAAGGCGATCCCGACGACGTCCTCAGCCATGGCTACATCTGCCCCAAGGCCACGACCCTGAAGACGCTGCACGAGGACCCGCAGCGACTGAGGACGCCGATGCGTCGCGTCGGCGACGGCTTCGAGCCGATCTCCTGGGCGACGGCGTACGCCGAGATCGGCCAGCGGATGCGCGACCTCCGCCGCAAGCACGGCAAGGACTCCGTTGGTGTCTACCAGGGCAACCCGACCGCCCACTCGACGGCCGTTCTCGCCAACGAGATGTTCAAGAAGGTCCTCGGCAGTCGCAACATCTTCTCCGCCTCCTCCGTCGACCAGTTCCCGCAGTACGTGAGCTCGATGCTGATGTTCGGCGACCACACGCTTGCTGCCAGTCGCCGACATCGACCGGACCGACTACCTGCTGGTGATCGGAGCCAACCCGGCAGTGTCCAACGGCTCTCTCAGCACGATGCCCGACGCCCGCGGCCGCTTGAAGGCGGTGCAGGCGCGAGGGGGTCGCGTGGTCGTGCTCGACCCGCGGCGCACCGAGACCGCCCGCCTCGCGACCGAGCACGTCTCGATCCGCCCGGGCGGCGACCCCTACCTGCTGCTCGCCATGCTCAACGTCATCTTCGCCGAGGGCCTGGACCACGCGCCGTCGTGGGTGGACGGGATCGACGAGGTGCGCGAGCTGGCAGCCCAGCACCCGCCCGAGTCGGCGGCACCGGGGTGCGGGATCGACGCCGAGACGATCAAGCGGCTAGCGCGCGAGTTCGCCGGCGCCCACTCGGCGGTTGCCTACGGCCGGCTCGGCGTCTGCCACCACACCACCGGCAGCGTCACGCACTGGCTGATCAACGTGCTCAACGCCGTCACCGGCAACCTCGACCGGCCCGGCGGCTCGATGTTCCCCTCACCTCCGGTCGACCTCGGTCGGTTGCTGCGCACGCTCTGGGGACCGTCGTCGTACAACGAGTACCGCAGCCGGGGTGCCGGCCTGCCGGAGCTCGTCGGTGAGCTGTCGGTGACGGCCATGCCCGACGAGATCACCCGACCGGGCCCGCGCCAGCTGCGCGGCCTGATCGTGGTGGCCGGAAACCCGACGGTCTCCGGCCCGGACGCCACGAAGATCAGCGGCGCACTCGACGAGCTCGAGCTACTCGTCTGCCTCGACTTCTACATCAGCGAGACCGCCCGCCACGCCGACTACGTGCTGCCGCCGGTGAGCCATCTCGAGCGCAGCGAGCTGGACCTGGTCTTCCCTGCCTTCAGCGTGCGCAACAACGTGCGCTACTCGCCGAGAGCGTTCGAGCCCCCGGAGGGCGCGCAGGAGGACTGGGACATCCTGCAGGCGCTCACGGCTGAGCTGCCCCGCAGGGCGCTGGTACGTCGTGCGCTCCGGGCCGTCGCGCCACACGTCGAAGGCCGACCGGATCGGCGCCTTCCTGATCTTCACGGGACCTCGTGGCAGGTTGCGCCGCCCATGGCGCGGTGTGTCGGCGGCCCGCGTGAAGCGGACGCCCGGTGGGCTGGACCTCGGTCCGCTCGAGCCACGACTGCCCGGGATCCTGCGCACGAAGGAGCGCCGGGTCCGCCTAGCTCCGGGTGAGCTCCTCGCCGAAGCCGCGAAGCTCGGGGCGCCGGTGCCGACCACCGGCTACGACCTGCAGCTGATCGGGCGCCGGCACCTGCGCAGCAACAACTCGTGGCTCAACCGCGTGCCCGCCATGAGCAAGGGCAGCCGCCGCTGCACGGTGCTGGTGCACCCGGACGACGCGGCGACCCGCGGGCTCCAGGACGGCCAGCAGGTCTCGGTGCGATCCAGCGTCGGCGTCATCGAGCTGCCGGCCGAGCTCAGCGACGAGATCCGGCCGGGCGTGGTGAGCATCCCCCACGGCTGGGGCGGACCCGACGGTGGCGTGAACACCAACATCGTCACCGACGGCAGCATCGTGGACGCGTTGTCCGGCAACGCCGCCCTCAACGCGACGTGGGTGACGGTCGAGTCGGTGGTTGCGGCCGCCTCGGAACCCGTTACGGCTGCTGCCGCCCGTTGATCTCCGCCAGGGTCCTCGCGGTCAACAGGGCAGCCGAGGTCACCTCGTAGCCCTTGTCCTCCTTCGAACCCTTCCAGCCCGGCCCGGTCGATCGCCTGCTGTTCGGTGTCGCAGGTGAGTACGCCGAAGCCCACCGCGACCTGGTGGTCGAGCGCCACCCGGGTCAGCCCGTCGGTGGCCGCGTTGCAGACGAAGTCGAAGTGCGGAGTGCCACCTCGGATCACGACGCCCAGAGCGATCACGGCGTCGTACCCCTTGGCCGCGAGCGCCGCAGCGACGACCGGCAGCTCGAACGTGCCCGGCACGCGCACGATCTCGGCGTCGGCGACCGAGTAGTCGGCGAGGGCCCGCTCCGTGCCGGCCAGCAGCCCGTCCATCACCTGCGTGTGCCAGCTCGCCGCCACGACTGCGACCCGCAGGTCGCTGCAGTCGACCGGCTGCTGGTCGGGCGCGCCGTGCCCGCTCACAGGTGGTCCTCGTCGATCTGTGCCTGCAGGTCGGGCAGGTCGTGGCCCATCCGGTCGCGCTTGGTCAGCAGGTACTGGATGTTGTGGTCGTTGGGGTGGGGCGTGAGCGGGACCCGCTCGGCCACCGGCACCCCGAAGTCCTCGAGGTTGTTGACCTTGTCAGGGTTGTTGGTCATCAGCCGCACGCTGTCGATCTTCAGGTCGCGCAGGATCTGCGTGGCCGTGCCGTAGTGGCGCGCGTCGGCGGGCAGCCCGAGGTCGAGGTTGGCGTCGACCGTGTCGCGGCCGCCGTCCTGCAGCTGGTAGGCCTGGAGCTTGGCGACCAGGCCGATCCCGCGGCCCTCGTGACCGCGGAGGTAGACGACCACTCCACGGCCCTCTTCGACGATCCGCTCGAGCGCTTCGTCGAGCTGCGGTCCGCAGTCGCAGCGGCTGCTGCCGAAGACGTCACCGGTCAGGCACTCCGAGTGCACCCGAGTGAGCACCGGCTCGCTCCCCCAGCCGTTGACCGCGCCGTCGCCGTAGACGAGGGCGATGTGCTCGGACCCGTCGACCGTGATCCGGTAGCCGTAGGCGGTGAAGTCGCCGTGGCGCGTGGGCAGCCGGGTCTCGGCCACCCGCTCCACGAGGTTCTCGTTGCGCCGGCGGTAGCGGACCATGTCGTCGATCGAGATCATCGCCAGGCCGTGCTCGTCGGCGAACTCGCGCAGCTCGGGGCCGCGCTTCATGGTGCCGTCGTCGTTGACGATCTCCACGAGTACGCCGGCCGGAGTCAGCCCGGCCATCGTGGCGAGGTCGACTGCGGCCTCGGTGTGCCCGCGGCGGACGAGCACGCCACCCTGCGCGTAGCGCAGCGGGAAGACGTGCCCGGGGCGGGTGATCTCCCACGGCTCCGTCGCGGAGTCCGCGAGCACGCGCGCCGTGTGGGCGCGGTCCGACGCCGAGATGCCGGTGGTGACGCCGTCGCGCGAGTCGACCGAGATCGTGTATGCCGTGCGGAGCTTGTCCTTGTTGTGCGGGGTCATCAGCGGGATCTCGAGCCGGTCGAGCATCTCCCCCGGCATCGGCACGCAGATCACGCCGCTCGAGTGGCGGATCGTGAACGCCATCAGCTCCGGGCTGGCCTTGCTCGCCGCGAAGATCAGGTCGCCTTCGTTCTCACGGGTCTCGTCGTCGACCACGACCACGGCCTTGCCGGCCGCGATGTCCTCGATCGCGCGCTCGACGCTGTCCAGTCTGACGGTCATGACTTCTCCTTCTGATCGGCACCCGTGTAGGCGCCAACGAACTTCTCCACGTGCTTGGCGATCACGTCGACCTCGAGGTTGACCCGGTCACCTGGCTGGCGGAATCCGAGCGTGGTGCGGGCGAGGGTCTCGGGGATCAGGCTGATCGTGAAGCGGTCGGTGCCTGCGTGGACGACGGTGAGGCTGACGCCGTCGACGGTGATCGAGCCCTTGTCGACGAGGTACTTCCCCAGCTCGGCGGGCATCTCGATCTCGACGAGCTCCCAGTGCTCGCTGGGGGTGCGACGTGCGACGTAGCCGACGCCGTCGACGTGCCCTTGGACGATGTGGCCGCCAAGGCGCTTCTCAGCGGTCACGGCGCGCTCCAGGTTGACCCTGTCGCCGGGCTGGATTCCGTGGAGGCTGGTCTTGTCGAGGGTCTCCTGCATCACGTCAGCGGTCCAGGTGTCCTCGGTGCGCTCGGCCACGGTCAGGCAGCAGCCGTTGACCGAGATCGAGTCGCCGAGCCCGGCGTCCTCCAGCACGAGACCAGCCTTCACGGTGAGCCGGAGGGCGTCGCCCTGGTCCTCGACGGAGACGACCGTCCCGAGCTCCTCGACTATTCCGGTGAACATCAGCTGGTCCTTTCGGGCTTCATGGTGATCCGAACGTTGGGAGACTCGCCGTCGATTCCGTCCAGGACCCTCACATCGGTCACCTCGGGTCGTAGGGCATCGGCAATGGTCCCGATGCCGAGGTCGGCGACCGCGTTGGGGCCTTCTCCGAGCAGCATCGGGGAAACGTAGGTGACGATCTCGTCGACCAGCCCTGCACGGAGGAACGCTGCGGCCAACGTCGGCCCGCCCTCAAGGAAGACGTGCTGCCGGTCGCGCGCAAACAGCTCCTTCAGGGCCGTACGGGGGTCTCGGGTGCGCAGGTGATGGCTCTCGCCGTGCCCGTCGAAGATCCGTCGGCCGGGGTCGAGGTCGCGCTCACCCATCACCACGCGCAGCGGCTGGTGCGGCAGGGCCTGGTCGTGCTCGTCGCGCACGGTCAGCTGGGGGTCGTCGACCTCGACGGTGTTGGTGCCGACCAGCATCACGTCGCACAGGGCCCGCAGCCGGTGGGTGTCGATCCGGGCCGCGCGGCTTGACACCCAGCGCGACGTGCCGTCGGCCGCAGCGGTCCGGCCGTCGAGCGTGGTCGCGAACTTCCAGGTGACGTACGGGCGCTGCTGCTCGACCGCGAAGGTCCAGACCTCGTTGAGGGCGCGGGCCTCGGCCGCCATCAGCCCGGCCTCGACCTCGACGCCGTGCGAACGCAGGTTTTCGGCACCCCCGGTGGCGACGGGGTTGGCGTCGGACTGGGCGAACACGACGCGTCGTACGCCGGCAGCGGCGAGCGCCTCGGAGCACGGGCCGGTGCGGCCGGTGTGGTTGCAGGGCTCGAGCGTGACCACGGCTGTGGTGCCTGCGGCGGCAGCCCCGGCGCGCGCGAGGGCATCCGCCTCCGCGTGCGGCGTACCGGCTCCGCGGTGGAACCCCTCGGCGATCATCCGGCCGTCGTCACCCAACAGGACGCACCCGACCCGGGGGTTCGGGCCGTGCGGCACGCCAGGCGTGGCCGCGAGCTCGAGGGCGCGCAGCATCGCGGCCTGCTCCGCGGGGGTGAAGGTCATCGCCTGCTCTCCGGTCCGTCGCGGGCTCCGGGGCAGACGGCAAGGCCGACGTAAATCGCTCGTCGACGTCACCTGCGTGCGCTTCCCATCCGGACTTTCACCGTCGGTCCAGGAATTTCACCTAGTCAACCGGTCACTGGCTGTGACCGGGTCGCGGACTTTCACCGCCGGCTCGGAATTACACCGACCCCAGAGCACGCGAGTTGTTAACTCGTCAGGGACAAGCCTGCCACATGCCCGGGTGCACCGCGCAATGACATCGGTCACGCGACAACTTTCCACGTAGCCTTGGAGTCACAGCGGCATGACCCCAACCCAGATGCTCAAACCCCTGCTGGCGTGCTGCCTGCTGCTCGCCCTCTCGGCATGCGGTGACGAGGCATCCACCGGGCGGCCCTCAACGAGCCCCGACGTCATCGACGCAGCAGCCTCGACAGCGGAGCAACCGGAGCGGCCGGCAGGAGCACCGAAGCAAGGGTCGTGCGCCCACGTGACTGGCGGAGTCGACCTGTGCGCCGATCACTCCGGGCCACGGTTCGCGCTCCGGTGGACCAATGACGGCGGGGGCTCGTGGAACACGAAGTTGTTCGACGTCCCGCGGCTGCTGTGGAGCCCGGCGACCTCGTTGGCGCCGGGCGTGCTTGCCGCGGTCGGCGGAGGTGATGGTGCGACCCTCCAGCCGTTCGAGATGGCGCTGCGCTCCGACGACCTAGGCGAGACCTGGGAGAAGTTCGAGCTGCCAAAGTTCGATGGGCAGATGGCCTACGAATCCGGGTTGGTGGTTACCTCCGACGGACGTCTCCTTGCCCTGCTCACGAACTTTAGCGACGACACCCTCGATTGGGAGGCGGACCGTTATCACGGCCTCTACGCCAGCGACGGGTCCGACTGGTCGGCTTTCTCTCCCGTCGACTCGAGCTTCACCCCAGTGCTGAACCCGGCTCCGCCGGGCGAGTCAGCCGTGACGGAGCTGTCGGCGACGGTCGGATCCGAGCCGCTGATCCGCGTTCGGACCTGGGACGACCAGGTCTATGTCTCGACCGACCGCGGCGCGTCGTTCCACGACCTCGGCTAGCTGTGATGCCCGCGGCCCCGCTGCCCTTGTAACGCCGGTTTATCGCATCTGGTTGACCCGCCGCAGCAGGGTGACCAGACGGGATAACCGGGCGTTACAAGCGGCCGAAGCCGGCTAGCTCCAGCTGAGCCGAAGGACGGCGGTCGCGTCCAGCGGGTTGGTGCCGCGGCTCGCGGCGAGGGCTCCGGCGCCCTCCGGGTTGCCCGTGTAGATGGCCGGGCCGCCCCCTACCCAGCTCTGCCAGCCCTCCGCGAACGCCTGCGCCAGCTCGGCCTTGGTGCCGAGGACGCCGGGCACTGGGTGCCAGACGACTCCTCTGGGTCGGTACGCCGCCAGCGGACGGATCACGTCGAGCGCCCCCACGTCGCCTACGACGTAGCGCGGCACGAGGTAGCGCGGCTGCCCGATCGGCGCCAACAGCTCGGCCAGAGCCTCGGCGAAGATCGCACTGTCCCGCTCCTCATGGCCGCCGGTGTCCAGCAGGATGCGAACCCGCCCGTCGGCCGCCAAGTGCCACTCCACTGCCTGGGCGCCGGCTCGGGTGAGGCCGGCCCGATGCAGCCCGTCGGCCAAGGCATACGCGAGCTGTACGGCGTCCGGCTCTGTCTGGAGCCCGGTCAGGACTGCACGGGTACGCCGACCGGACGTCGCCATGGCTCCGCCGGACGCCACGATCGTGCCGGCCAGCCAAGCCAGTGCGGGGCCCGGCGCGACGCCGGCCAGCACCAGCGTCACCAACGCCAGCCCCCACAGCCACGGTGATACCGAACGCGGCAGGTTCCCGCGTACGCCGTCGGCCGTCAGCACGGTCTTCGGAGACTCGGGCGCCGGGCGCTGCGTCGCCACGACAGGCGTCCGAGCGCGCGCCGAGTGCACCCACACCGAGAGCCGGACCTCGTCCTCGTAGGGCAGCCCGACCTGCCAGGACGCGGCAATGTCGGCTCGCCTCTCTGCGCGGACGAGCATCTCGGCGTTGGTGGCGTCGAAGGTGTCCGCCCGTGGCGGGGTGTAGGGCGAGAACGTCGGGTGGATGTGCGCCACTCCGTCGACGACGTCGCCGGACCCGTCGACCCCGAAGTAGCCGCGATGCTTGGCCACGGTCCGCTGCCAGTCGTTGTCGCCCTTCGGGTGGTCGTCGGCCACGCAGCAGACGGTCCAGTTGACCGCGACCTTGGCGGGGTCACCCGGATCGAGGCGCAGGGTGCGGCCGCGGGTCTGGACGACGGTGCCCGGGGTGCTGGCCATGCTCAGGTCGATCAGCCCACTCGCGGTCGGGGCGTCCCAGCCCTCGCCGAGCAGGGCGCGGGTGCCGATCAGCACCTTCGCGTCGCCTGTCGTGAAGAAGTCGGTGACCGCCCGGACCCACTCCCGGCTGGTCCACGAGGCGGTCGCCCCGGTCAGCTCGGAGATCCCGTCGGCGTCGGGTTCGCCGACGACGAGATCGACGTCCGTGCGTTGGCGCAGCCGGGCGAGGACGTCCGGCGTGCCCGCCACCGTCCGTCCGGTCACCATCACCGGGGACAGGGCTGCCGTCACCTGGTCGGCGACGAGATGGGCCAGGGCCGACCTGGCGGAACCCGCCCGTTCCGTCAGCACGCCCTGAAGGTCGATGCCCACCGTCGCAGACGCGGCTTCGTGGTCGCAGATCACGAGCATCGCCAGCCTGTCTCCGAGGTTGCGGTGCTCGGCCGAGACGATCTCGACCATCGCCCGCGCCTTCGACTCACTGCGCGCCAGCACCCTGTCGACGCTGGACCGACCCTTGCGCATGCCGTTCTTCGTCAGCTGATAGCCGACCGCCGGGAGCGAGCGCCGCAGCGCATCGCGGACGGCCTGGTCGCGGTCGTCGATGCTGTGGGCCAGGCAGGCGTCGTACCAGTCATCGATCAGCAGCGCCCAGTCGTCGGCTGCGGGCGCGCGTTGGTGCTGCTCCCCCATCGGTACGTCGTCCTCGAGGCGCAGCAGGCCCGCGTGCCGCAGCCTCAGCGCGGCGTCGGCGAGGAGCGGCTGCTTCGCGGCGATCCGGGTGAACCGGACGTCGCCCGCGAACCGTCGGTCGACCCACGTCAGGAACGGCACCGACCCGAACTCCGGGTCGAGCAGCTGGGTGGTGAGCTCGGCGAAGCGCTGGTTCTGATCGTCGAGCCACGCCGCCTCCACCCCCGTAGGAGCCGTGAGCCAGATGAAGTCGGCGAACGGCGCCAGGTGGCCCTCGCGGACCACGGCGGGGGTGGATGCCGTGTAGACCACCTCGCCGAACATCTCGTTAACCAGCTTCGCCTGGTCGAACGTCAGCGTGACGGGAGGCGTGGCGGTCAGTCCCAGGACAGTCGCCTCCGGCACCAGTTCGAGCAGCTCCGCCAACAGTCGGCCCCACACCTCGAGCAGGTGATGGCACTCGTCGAGCACGAGCGTGATCGGCCCGGCCTCCTGCAGCGTCCGCACGAGCGCCCGGCCGTTGGGATGGAGGCGGTCGAGCTCCGACCCCGTCGGCTCGGCGTGGTCGTCGTTGTCATCGTCGTCGAACACGGCAAGCGACTGGTAGGTCAGCGCCGTCACCGGTGTCGCGAGGTCGCGGTCGGTGCCGACCTCGACGGGGTTGGCGCCTCCCGCGTCGGCGAACTCGCGCCAGCCACGGGCCCACTGGCCCTGGATCGCCGTGTTGGGGCAGAGCACGACCGCATGGCGCCCCTCGCGGCGGATCGTCTCGAGACCCACCAGGGTCTTGCCGGCTCCGGGTGGCAGCACCACCCAGGCGCGCCGTCGCCCTTGAGTCCGCGCCTGCGCCAGCGCCTCGAGGGACTCCCTCTGGTGGCGGCGCAGTGGGTTCGGGTAGGCCAGCGCCGCGAAGTCCGAGGTCACTCGGCCGCCGCGGCCTCGGCCCGGGCTCGCAGGTCGGCGACCATCCGGTCGGGGTCGTCGGCGGAGTAGACCGCGCTGCCGGCGACGAACACGTCGGCTCCCGCTGCCGCGGCGAGGCCGATGGTGTCCATCGAGATTCCGCCGTCGACCTGGAGCCAGGTCTCGATGCCGTGCTTGTCGAGCATCGCCCGGGCGGTGCGGATCTTGGGCAGGCACAGGTCGAGGAACTGCTGCCCGCCGAAGCCAGGCTCGACGGTCATGATCAGCAACATGTCCAGCTCGGGGAGCAGGTCCTCGTAGGGCTCGATCGGCGTGGCCGGCTTGAGCGCCAGGCTTGCTCGCGCTCCGGCCTTGCGGATCTCGCGGGCCAGACGCACCGGCGCCTGCGCCGCCTCCACGTGGAAGGTGACCGAGCCGCAGCCGGCGTCGACGTAGGCCATGGCGTTGCGATCGGCGTTCTCGATCATCAGGTGCGCGTCGAGCGGGGTATCCGTGGACCGCGCCAGCGCCTCCACCATGGTCGGCCCGAACGTCAGGTTGGGCACGAAGTGGTTGTCCATCACGTCGACGTGGATCCAGTCGGCGCTACCGATGCGTGCGACCTCGGCCCCCAGGGCTGCGAAGTCGGCATTCAGGATGCTCGGCGTGATCTGGATACCCACGGAGCGAATCCTAGGGTGCCTCGGGCTCGTCCGGCGTCTCCTTGCCCTCGGCCTCGTCGCGGTCGGCCCACTCGAGGAGCGGTGCGATATCGAAGACGTGGTCGTCGATGTCGTGGTGCAGGTCGCCGAGGTCCGCGAACCGCTCCGGCATCGTGAAGATCGTGAAGTCGTGGGGGTCGCAGTCGTCGACCTCGTCCCAGCGAATGGGTGCGGAGACCCGTGCGTCCGGAAAGCCGCGGACCGAGTACGCCGCGGCGATGGTGTGGTCGCGGGCGTTCTGGTTGTAGTCGACGAACAGGTGGTGCGGGTCGCGGTCCTTGCGCCACCACGTCGTGGTCACGTCGTCGGGTGCGCGGCGCTCCACCTCTCGGGCGAAGGCGAGGGCTGCCCGGCGGACGGCCTTGTGCCCGTGGTCGGGGCGGATGCGGACGTAGATGTGCAGGCCTGAGCCGCCGCTGGTCTTGGGATAGCCGACCACGCCCAGCTCGTCGAGCACCTCGTGCGCCACGTGGGCGACCCGCTTCACCTGGGCGAAGTCGGACAGCGGACCGGGGTCGAGGTCGATCCGCCACTCGTCGGGCTTCTCGGGATCTTCGCGCCGGCTGTTCCAGGGATGGAACTCCACAGTGGACATCTGCACGGCCCAGATCACAGCCCCCAGCTCGGTCACGCAGAGCTCGTCGGCGGTGCGGTTCCAGCGCGGGAAGTGCAGCTCGACCGTCTCCACCCACGGCGGCGCGCCTTGAGGCAGCCGCTTCTGGTGGACCTTGTCGCCGGCCAGCCCCTTGGGGAACCGGTGCAGCATGCACGGCCGCTCGAACAGCGCGTTGACGATGCCGGGACCCACCGAGAGGTAGTAGTCGACCAGGTCGTGCTTGGTCGCGCCGCTCTCCGGGAAGTAGACCCGGTCGGGGTTGCTGACCCGGACGACGCGGTCCTCGACCTCGATCTCGACCGACGGGGACGTGGACGGCACGCTCAGACCCTACGCAGCAACGCCATGAACATCGCGTCGGTGCCATGGCGGTGCGGCCACAGCTGGATGGTTCCCGGGATCGGGCCGACCGCGTTCGGGACCTGGGCCAACAGGGGGCCGGCGTCCTCGAGCACGACGCCGGACCGTTGCTGGAGCACCGAGGAGACGACCTCACCCGTCTCGGAGGTGACCGGCGAACAGGTCGCGTAGACGACCACGCCACCGGGACGCACGAGATCCATCGCGGCACCGATCAGCCGGCGTTGCAGCAGCACGAGGGTGAGCAGATCATCGGGCTTGCGCCGCCACCTCGCCTCCGGGCGGCGCCGCAGGGCGCCGAGGCCCGTGCAGGGTGCGTCCACCAGCACCCGGTCGACCGAACCTGGCCTCAGCGGAGGCGTCGTACCGTCCGCGGTGACCACGCCCAGCACGCCGTCGGCACCCGTCAGGGCACGCACGACGAGGCGTGACCGGTGCTGCTGCCGTTCCACCGCCAAGAGGCCGGCGCCTCGTTCGGCCGCCAGGGCCGCGAGCAGCGCGGACTTGCCGCCGGGACCGGCGCAGAGGTCGACCCAGGTGCGGTCACTGCCCTCGATCGGCGCATCGGCCAGCAGCTGCGCAACCAGCTGCGACCCCTCGTCCTGGACGCCGGCGCGACCTTCGGCCACCGCCGGCACCGAGGCGGGGCTGCCTCCTGTGAGAACCACCCCGTGCCGGGAGTACGGCGTGGGCTCGCCCGGCAGCTCCTCGCGGGCTGATCGCCCCGGCCGTGCCACCAGGGTCACCCGAGGCGCCTCGTTGTTCGCTGCCAGCAGGGCGAAGAGCTCCTCGGCTCCCACGGCCCGCCGTAGCTCGTCGACCACCCAACGCGGATGGCTGAAGGCGATCTCGGCGTACTTGCTGGGTGACTCCTCCGGGTCGGGAGCAAGCTTGTTGATCCAGTCGTCGAGGTCGCGCTCGGAGACCCGGCGGAGCACGGCGTTGCTGAACCCGGCAGCGCCGGAACTGGTGCGTGCGTGCACCAGGTTGACCGTGGTGCTGATCGCAGCGTGCGACGGAACCCGCATCGACAGCAGCTGATGAGCGCCGATCCGGAGGGCGTCGAGCACCCGGTCCTCGACCTTGCGCAGCGGACGGTCGACGCAGGCGGCGAGGATCGCGTCGTACGTGCCCCGGAGGCGAAGCGTGCCCGAGGCGAGCTCGGTCGTGAACGCCGCGTCGCGGGTGTCGAGCCGGTAGTGCTGGATCACGGCCGGCAGCACCAGGTTGGCGTAGGAGTCGTCGACCCGAACCGCCTTGAGCACCTCGAGCGCCGCCAGCCGCGGGACATCGACGTCGACCCGGGTCCGCGGACGCCCGGCGCGAGGACCGGTGTCAGCCATCGCCGAAGTGCCGCTTGACCAGCGACGAGGGAGCCTTGGCGGCCCAGGCCTCGGTGATGATCTCCGCCAGCTCTTCGCGGTCGAGCTCGTCGAGGCGAGAGCGCTGCACGAGTACGGCGGAGTAGTTGCGGAAATGATCGATGGTGAAGAACGGCGTCGAGGGGTCCTCGACCAGGGCGGCCTTCTCGGCGGCGGTCGGGGTGACGATCACCAGCAGGTCGTCGTACATCTCGCCGGTGTCGGGGTTGATCGCCGTCTTGCCCGGCGGGCGGTAGAGCAGGAACCCCTTGCCGCGCACCTTGTACGTCGGCACATCGCCCCACGAGGTACCGAGCTCCACCTCGGGCAGGCGTCGACAGATCTCGTCGACCACCGGATCCAGGCCGTCGACGTCCCCCGGGCCACCCTCCCCGTCCACACGGGTCACCGTAGGGGAAGCCACGTCAGGCCGCACCGAATATTGATCCCGAGTCGGCACGAAGCCCCCGCGCCCAGTCGGCGGCAGCCATCCTTCGCTTGCCGACCGCCTGGACCTCGCCGAGTCGGACCGCGGTCGTGCCCGTGCCGACCAGCACCTCCTGCTTGCCGATCTCGAGCCGGCCCGGCTCGAGGCCGCCATCGGCGATCTCGACCGGCCCCAGCTTGATCCGCTCACCGTCGTGGGTGGTCCAGGCTCCCGGAGCGGGTGTGCAGGCGCGGATCCTGCGGTCAACCGCCACCGCCGCCTCCCGCCAGTCCACGGCCCCGTCGGCAACGTCGATCTTGGGTGCATAGCTGACCCCGTCGACCGGCTGCTCCCGCACCTCGAGGGATCCGTCCGCGATGCCGTCGAGCGTGACCACGAGCAGCCCGGCGCCGCCTTCGGCCAGTCGTTCCAGGAGGTCGCCGGCCGTGTCGGTGGGCCGGATCCGCTCGGTCATCACTCCGAAGGTCGGGCCAGCGTCCAGCTCCTTGACGATCCGGAACGTGGTGGCACCGGTGACCTCGTCGCCTGCCCAGATCGCGTGCTGCACCGGCGCGGCGCCGCGCCACGCGGGCAGGCAGGAGAAGTGCAGGTTCACCCAGCCGTGTGGCGGGATGTCGAGCGCCGACTGGGGCAGCAGCGCGCCGTACGCAACCACCGCGCAGCAGTCGGGGCTGAGTTCGCGCAGCTGCTCCTGGAACTCCGGGTCACGCGGGTGATCGGGTTTGAGCACGGCTACTCCGAGCTCCTCCGCCCGTGCGGCGACCGGACTGGCGACGAGCTTGCGGCCGCGGCCGGCCGGAGCGTCCGGCCGGGTGACCACGCCGACGAGCTCGTGTGTCGAGCTCGCCACGGCGTCCAGCGCCGGCACTGCCACCTCTGGGGTGCCGGCGAAGATCACTCTCACAGGCCGAAGCCTCCCTGGCGGCCGGTGCGGTGCGGGCTGACCTTGACCATCGGCTGCTCGAGGCCGAACCAGTCCGCCTCGCGGATCTCCTTCATCGCCGCCTTGCGTGCGGCGCTGTCGAGGCGGTCGATGAACAAGACCCCGTCGAGGTGGTCGGTCTCGTGCTGGATCGCGCGTGCGAGCAGCTCGGAGCCCTCGATCGTCACCGGGTCGCCGTACATGTTGAAGCCCTTAGCCACCACCGACAGCGCGCGCTTGCAGTCGTAGGTCAGCTCGGGCAGCGACAGGCAGCCCTCGGGACCGTCCTGGATCTCCGCCGACAGCTCCAGCACCGGGTTGACCAGGTGGCCGACCTCCTCGTCGACGTTCCAGGTGAAGACCCGCAACCCGACGCCGAGCTGCGGCGCCGCGAGGCCGGCGCCGGGCGCGTCCAGCATGGTCTCGGTCAGGTCCGTGACCAGCGTGCGCAGCTCCAGATCGAAGTCGACGACCTCGATCGCTGGCTTGCGCAGGATTGGGTCGCCGAAGAGGCGGATAGGTCGGACTGCCACGTCGTCAGTTTAGGGACAGCCTCCTTACAGCTCGGAGGGGTCCACCTGGATCCGGACCGCGTCCAGCTTGCGGCCGGCGCGCACCTGTTGCAGCTCGCGTAGCGCCTTCGAGAGCGCGGCTCCTTGTGCCCGTGGCACCCGGATGACGATCCGCTCCTCGTCGTCGCCGACCGGCACCGGGCCGAGGATCTCCGCACTCGGTGGCGCGGCGAGCAACGTGGTCGCGTCGTCGACCGCTCCGGCCTCGCCCGTGATGGTTGCCAGCCGCGAGGCCGGCGGCAGGTGTGCCCCCTGCCGCTGGGCGATCTCGCGCTCGGCGAAGCCTGAGTGGTCCCAGCGCACCAGCGCCTGCAGCGCAGGATGGGCTGGGTCGCCGACCGCGAGCACCCTCCCTCCCTGACGGACCAGGCCGGCCGCGTTGCTCCAGCGCCGGAGCGCCTCCTCGGCGGAGCGGAGGTCGGCCCGGCCCAGGAGCAGCCGGGTGTCAAGCAGGACGACCGCGGAGTAGCCGCCGGCGGCAACCGGCTCGGCGCCCGGGGTGGCGACGACGATGGCCGCCTCGGGACCGACCTCGCTGAGCACCCGGTCGCCGGATGACGTGCGGACCCGGGCCGGCGCGAACGACCGGCCCAGCTCCTCGGCGGTGCGCGCATCACCCAACACCGGGGCCCTGAGCCCGCGGGCGCCGCACTCGGGGCACGCCCAGGCATCGACGGCGGTGCCGCACCAGCGACAGGCCGGTGGCGTGGTCGGTCCGGTGAGCGCCAGCGGCCCGGAGCAGTGTCCGCACTGCGCCGGCGTACGGCAGCGCTCGCAGGCCAGGGCCAAGGCGTAGCCGGCGCGAGGGGTCTGCACGAGCACGGGTCCCTGGGTCAGGGCATCGCGGATCAGCTGGTGCACCTCGCTCGGCAGCCGGCTCGCCTGGGCATGTGGATCGCGCTCGAGCTCGTGGTCGGTGGCGCCGGCCACGGCCACGGTGACCCGCTCGCGCAGCGCGGTCCTCGGCAGCGCGATCTCGCGGGCCCAGCCGGTGCGCAGGAGATATTCGCCCTCAACGCTCCGGGCGAAGCCACCGACCAGGGCGGCGGCGCCTTCCAGCTCCGCGCGGAGCAGCAGCGTCTCGCGGGTGTGCGGATAGGGGGCTCGCGGCTCTGCGTGGAGATCGTCGCCGTCGTCCCAGATGGCCACCAGCCCCAGATCGTGGACGGGCGCGAAGGCAGCCGCGCGGGTGCCGACCACGATCCGGCGGGTGCCCCGGCTGACGGCCAGGAAGTCGCGGTAGCGAGGGCCGGGGCCGGCCTCGGCGGTCAGCGTGACGTGGTGCCCCTCGCCGAGCACCTCCGTGAGCGCACGGTCGAGCCGGGCGACGTCCTTGACATCGGGCACGCAGATCAGGGCTCCGCGGCCACCGCGATGCGCGCTGGCCGCCGCGTGCGCGAGCAGTCGCGGCCAGTCCTCGCCGGGTGCCGCGCTCCAGACCGCGTGGGGGGCACCGCCGCCGCCCACATGGCGGAGAAAGGCCTCGGCGTGCTCGTAGTCACCCCAGGCCTGGCCGGCCTCGGCCTCGTCCCCCGCCGTGACCGACGGCTCTTCGGGCGACGGCTGCTTCTCCGTGGTGGCGTGCCGGGGTGGCACCGCGAGTCGGAGTACGTCGGCCCGCACTCCGGCGTACCGCTCCGCGAGCGCTCCCGCGAGCTCGGCAACCGCGGGGGCGAGCACCTGCTCGTCGCTCACCACACGTCGCAGCGGGGTGAGCGACCCCACGTGGTCGCTGGCGCCCACTCGCTCGACGACGAATCCGTCGACGTCCTGGCCGGCGAACCGGACCTTCACCCGCGCCCCCGGCCGCGCCGCGGGCGCCATCGTCTCGGGCACGGCGTAGTCGAACGTCCGGTCGAGGTGCGCGAGCGAGACGTCGACCAACACCCTGGCCACCGGGTCTACCCCTGCGATCGCGAGCTCCGATGCCTTGCGCGCTCGGGTCGCCCGCGCCTTGGCCTGCGACTCCTTGACCGTCGCACGCACCATCCCGGGCAGCAGCTCGGGCTGCCCCGGCTGGTCCGGCGCGGGATCGGGGGTCACGGCCGCATTCCTACCAGCCGTCACCCGCAGCGCTGCTGTTTCATCACGGTATGCAGCCGAACCGCCACTTCCCATGGTGAGCAACTCGTGGGAAGCGCAGACTCACCTGTATCCCATGATGAAGCAGCGACGGCGCCCGCCAACCGGTAAATGACGAACGCCCCACCAAGGGGCTGGTGAGGCGAACGTCAAGCAGGAAGTGCGTCAGGCGTTGACGGCGGCCTTCAGCGCCTCGGCCCGGTCGGTCCGCTCCCAGGTGAACTCGGGCAGCTCGCGGCCGAAGTGGCCGTACGCCGACGTCTTGGCGTAGATCGGGCGGAGCAGGTCGAGGTCGCGCAGGATGGCGGCGGGACGGAGGTCGAACACGGAGAGCACGGCCTCCTGGATCTTCTCGTCGGAGACGGTGCCGGTGCCGAAGGTCTGCACGAACACGCCGACCGGCTGAGCCTTGCCGATCGCGTAGGCAACCTGCACCTCGCAGCGACGAGCCAGACCGGCAGCCACCACGTTCTTGGCGACCCAGCGCATGGCGTAGGCGGCCGAGCGGTCGACCTTCGAGGGGTCCTTGCCGGAGAACGCGCCGCCACCGTGGCGAGCCATGCCTCCGTAGGTGTCGACGATGATCTTCCGGCCGGTCACGCCGGCATCACCCATCGGACCGCCGACCACGAACTTGCCGGTGGGGTTCACCAGCAGCCGGTAGCCCTCGGAGGGCAGCGAGAAGGTCTCGAGCACGGGGTCGATGACGTTCTGCTTGATCTCGGCCTCGAGCTTGGTGAGGTCGGTCTCCTCGGAGTGCTGCGTGGAGAGGACCACGGTGTCGATCCGGACGGGGCGGTCTTCCTCGTCGTACTCGATGGTGACCTGGGTCTTGCCGTCGGGGCGCAGGTTGTCCATGGTGCCGTTCTTGCGCACCTCGGTGAGCTTCTCGGCCAGACGCTGGGCGATCACGATCGGCAGCGGCATCAGCACGTCGGTGTCGTCGCAGGCGTAGCCGAACATCAGTCCCTGGTCGCCGGCGCCGCGCATGTCGAGCTCGTCGACCGAGTCTCCGACCCGGGCCTCGTGACCCTGGTCGACGCCCTGGGCGATGTCGGGCGACTGGGCGCCGATGGCGACCTGCACGCCGCAGGTCAGCCCGTCGAAGCCCTTCTCGGAGCTGTCGTAGCCGATGTCGAGGATGGCGGCGCGGACCAGGTCCGCGACCGGCGCGTACGCCGTGGTGCGCACCTCGCCGGCCACGACCACCAGGCCCGTCGTGATCAGGGTCTCGACGGCAACGCGCAGGTCCTGCTTGTTCTCGTCGTTCTTCATCAGGTAGTCCAGGACGGAGTCGCTGATCCGGTCAGCGATCTTGTCCGGGTGACCCTCGGTCACGGACTCCGAGGTGAAAAGGCGTCCAGCCACAATTAGAACTCCGCTCAGGCATGAATATCGGTTGGCTCAGGATATGCGGTGACCAGCATGCAAGATGGTCATCTCACACAACGAATCAGCGAGCGAGGCGTAACGCCACCTGGTCCCAGATTTCGTGGGCCAGGGCGGCTTTGGTGCCGCGAGGGACGTCGACCGACGAACCGTCGGCGCCGAGGATGACGGCCTCGTTGTCGGGGCTGCCGAACACGGCTCCCCCGCTCACATCGTTGACGACCAGCAGGTCGCAGCCCTTGCGGGCTAGCTTGGCACGGGCCAGCTCCATCACCTCGTGGTCCGCGTCGCCCGTCTCGGCCGCGAACCCCACGATCACCGAGCCCAGCCGGGCCCTCTGCGTGGAGATCTCATGGAGGATGTCGGCGTTCTGCACCAGCTGGATCGCCGGCGACGAGCCGTCGTCGGCCTTCTTGATCTTCGAGTCGCTGACCGACGTCGGACGGAAGTCGGCAGGCGCGGCCGCCATCACCACGGCGTCCGCCGACGCGGCGGCGGCGACCACCTCGGCGTGCATCTCGGCAGTGCTCTCGACCCGCACCACCTTCGCGCCGGCCGGATCGGGCAGGGCCACGTTGGCGGCGACCAGGGTCACCTGGGCGCCACGGGCGATCGCCGCCCTGGCCAGGGCGTAGCCCTGGAGCCCCGAGGACCGGTTGCCGAGGAAGCGAACGGGGTCGAGGTACTCGCGCGTCCCGCCCGCTGACACCACGACGTGCCGACCGATCAGGTCGGGCGCCACCACGCCACGCGCGAGAACCTCGAGGCAGACCTCGAAGATCTCCGTGGGCTCGGGCAGCCGGCCCTTGCCGGTGTCCTTGCCGGTCAGGCGGCCCTCCGCGGGCTCGATCACGACCGCACCACGCTCCCGCAGCAGCGCGACGTTGGCCTGCGTGACCGCGTGCTCCCACATCTCTGTGTGCATCGCCGGGGCGAACACCACGGGACACCGAGCCGTCAGCAGCGTGTTGGTGAGCAGGTCGTCGGCCAGTCCGTGGGCGGCCTTGGCCAGCAGATCGGCCGTTGCCGGTGCCACCACGACCAGCTGGGCTTCCTGGCCGATCCGGACGTGCGGCACCTCGTGCACGTTGGTCCAGACATCGCTCGTCACGGGCTTGCCGGACAGGGCCGACCAGGTCGCCGCGCCGACGAACTCCAGGGCCGCCGCGGTGGGCACGACCGTCACGTCGTGACCGGACTCCGTGAAGCGGCGCAGTAGCTCGCAGGACTTGTACGCAGCGATGCCACCGGCGACCCCGAGAACGATGCGAGGCCGCTCCCCCGTCGGGGAAGCGGCCTCGTGCAGATCAGTTGTGCTCAGGACTCACTCTTTGGCGGCGAAGGACGCGTCGATGGCGGCCTGCTTGGCAGCGGCCTCCTCGGCGGCGAGCTCGGCGGGGTCGACGTCCTCGCAGGTCAGCAGGTCCTCGCTGATCTCGCGGAGCGCGATCGAGAGCGGCTTCTCCTGCACGTGGGTGTCGACCAGGGGGCCGACGTACTCGAGCAGGCCTTCGCCGAGCTGGGAGTAGTAGGCGTTGATCTGGCGCGCACGCTTGGCGCTGTAGAGGACCAGCTTGTACTTGCTGTCCGTCTTGGTGAGCAGGTCGTCGATGGGCGGGTTGGTGACACCCTCGGCGGCGATGTTGGGCGCAGACACGCGTAAAGCCTCGCAATAAGTGGTGGGGATCCCGGTCGGTGAACCGAGCACGCTCAGGAGCGCAACATCAAGGCTACCAACTCGTCGGCTGCATCGTGAACTTCGTGATTGACGATGGTCGCGTCGAACTCGGCCTCGGCGGCCATTTCCTCGCGCGCAGTGGCCAGGCGGCGTTCGCGCTCCTCCTCGCTCTCGGTGCCCCTGCCGACCAGGCGCCGGACCAGCTCGCCCCACGAGGGAGGCTTGAGGAAGACGAACAGCGCATCCGGCATCGAGGCACGGACCAGGCGGGCTCCCTGGAGGTCGATCTCGAGCATGGACGGCCACCCGGCCGCCAGCGCCTCCTGTACGGGGCCTCGCGGGGTCCCGTAGCGGGCCGCCTTGTGCACCACCGCCCACTCGAGCAGCTCGTCGGCCTCGATCATCCGGTCGAACTCCGCGTCGGAGACGAACCAGTAGTGCACGCCGTCGACCTCGCCCGGTCGGGGCGGTCGGGTCGTGGCCGAGATGGAGATCCAGACCTCGGGGTGGCGATCGCGTACGGCGGCCGCCACCGTGCCTTTGCCGACGGCGGTCGGGCCGGCGAGCACGACGAGGCGCGCGGGGCGCTGCTCAGAACCCGGGGCGGATGGCCCGTCGCTCACTGCTCCGGGCCGGCGAACTCGCGTTCGAGCGCGGCGACCTGCTTGGCGCCGAGCCCACGGACCCTGCGCGACTCCGCGATGCCGAGGCGCTCCATCGTCTGCTTCGCCCGGATCTTGCCGAGGCCGGGCATCGACTGCAGCAGTTCCACGACGCGCATCTTGCCGATCACGTCGTTGACGGCTCCTTGGCGAAGGACCTCGGAGATCGACGCTCCTGAGTTCTTCAGACGGTTCTTGATCTCGGCGCGCTCGCGACGGGAAGCCGCTGCTTTCTCGAGGGCCGCCTGGCGCTGTTCGGGAGTGAGCGGAGGAAGAGCCACGGAGGAGGTCCTTGGTGTCGAAGTCCGTGCGGTGGGAAGCAAACCGCGATGGAAGCCAATGTAGTCAGGTCGGAGAGCGAGCGGCAATCGGTCAGTGAGAACAAGTTCTACCTGACGTCGGCTACAGCGACAGAGGCGTCTTGCAGACGTCGCGGACCTGCTGCTGAACAGCTTCGAGGGCGATTGCGGTCTCCGGCGCGGTCAGCCTACGAGCCGCAGCGTCGATGGCTGCCCGCTGTTCGTTGGTGACATCGGCGGGCGGCTTGTCCCGGTCATAGGTCGCCGGATCGACGCCGGCCTCTTCGAGCGCCTCCACCAGTCCGTCGATCGCGGTGATCAGCACCGACCAGTCATCGGCGATGTCGTCGGGTGCCTCGTCCAACAGCTTGCGGAAGCTCGGCAGGGCGTTGATCAACGCCGTCGGGCCCGACGTGGCCAGGGCTTCGGTGAGCGGTTTCTGCTGCGCCTGCACCTCGTCGCAGTACGCCGCGAACGGGTCGTCGTCGCCACCACAGCCGACGAGGGTGAGGGCGATCAGCAGGCAGGCCAGGGCTCGCCTCATCCGACCCGCAGCTCGTCGTTGGCCCGGTGGACCGCATCGCGCATGGCGGCGGCGTCCGGTCCGAGCCGCAGCACCTCGCGCGACGAGCTCGGGATGACGGCACCGACAGCGGCGCCGAAGATCCGGCGGATGTCGCCGGCCGTGCCACCCTGCGCGCCGTAGCCAGGCGCCAGGATCGGGCCGTTGAACGAGAAGTCGATGTCGCTGTCCCCGATGGTCGCCCCGACCACCGCGCCGAAGGATCCGAGCGGCCGCGCGTCACGGTTGAGCTCGCGCAGGTGCTCGATCATCCGGGCCGCCACGGTAGCTCCGCCGTCGAGCTTCGCGTGCTGGACCTCGGGACCCTCCTTGTTGGAGGTCTCGGCCAGCACGAAGACCCCTGCCTCGTGCTTGCGGGCGGTGTCGATCATCGGTGCGATCGACCCGAAGCCGAGGTAGGGGCTCGCGGTGATCGCGTCGGCCGCGAGCGGTGACGACTGGTCGAGGTAGGCGTCGGCGTACGCCTGGGAGGTCGAGCCGATGTCGCCCCGCTTGACGTCGAGCAGGACCAGCGCACCGGCGGCCCGCGACAGTGCGATCACTCGTTCGAGCACGGCGACGCCGCGGCTGCCGAACCGCTCGTAGAACGCCGACTGCGGCTTCACCACCGAGCAGAGGGGGGCGACGGCCTCGACCACGTCGAGGGCGAACCGCTCCAGCCCGGCCACGTCGTCGGCCAGCCCCCATTCGTGCAGCAGACCGGCGTGGGGGTCGATCCCCACGCAGAACGGTCCCCGCTCCTCGATGGCGGCGTGCAGGCGAGCACCGAACGTCATTGGGTCTCCTCGAGCTCGTGAATGATCCGCCGGGGCCAGAGTGGGCCTTCGTAGATGAACGCGGTGTAGGCCTGGAGCAAGGTGGCCCCCGCGTCGAGCCGAGCCAGGGCATCGGCCGACGTCGTGATGCCGCCCACCCCGATCAAGGTCAGGTCCGGGCCCACGCGGTCGCGCAGGAGGCGGATGACGTCGCACGCGCGGGCGGTGAGCGGTCGGCCGGACAGCCCGCCGGCGCCGACCCGCTCGACGTCAACCGCGCTGCTGCTGAGGTCCTCACGGCTGATCGTCGTGTTGGTCGCGATCACGCCGGCCAGGCCGAGGTCGAGGGCCAGGTCGGCCACGTCGAGCACGTCGTCGTCGGCGAGGTCTGGGGCGATCTTGACCAGCAGCGGGACAGAGGGCGCGGTCTCCTTCACCCGCTCGAGCAGCGGTCCGAGCTTCTCGACCGACTGCAGGTTGCGCAGTCCCGGAGTATTGGGCGAGCTGACGTTGACGACCAGGTAGTCGGCGTGAGGTGAGAGCAGACGGGCGCTCTTCTCGTAGTCCGCCTCGACGGCCGCCTGGTCGTCGTCAGGCACGACCTTCGTCTTGCCGATGTTGATGCCCAGTACCAGGGATGGCTGAGTGCGATGGTGGCGTGAGGCGTCGCCTTGCGACGCCACGCTCCGCTTGCGTTGGGCAAGGCGTGCGGCGACCGCCTCGGCGCCGTCGTTGTTGAAGCCCATCCGGTTGACCACTGCCCGGTCCTCGGGCAGGCGGAACAGCCGGGGCTTCGGGTTGCCGGGCTGGGCGTCTCCCGTGACGGTGCCGATCTCGACGTGACCGAAGCCGAGCGCGCCGAGCGCGTCGATGCCGACGGCGTTCTTGTCGAAGCCCGCCGCGAGACCGAGGACATTGGGGAAGGTCAGCCCCATCGCCTCGACGGGTCGCCCCGGGGTCGACCGCCGCGACAGCACCGGCCGAGCCACCCGGATCGCCCGAAACCCCGCGTGGTGAGCCTTTTCGGCATCGATCCGTCGGAAGCCGTGGTCGAACAGCGCGCGATACATCAGGTGCGGGCTCGCTTCGCCCCACTACGACGGGCCCAGTCCTGCAGGCTGCACACGCCGATGTCACCGCGCATCAGGGCCTCGATGCCGTGGACGGCGGCGCCCAGGCCCTGCACCGTCGTGATGCACGGGATGTTGGCGCGCACGGCGGCGGTGCGGATCTCGTAGCCGTCGATCCGGGCCGAGCCACCGCGCGTCGAACCCGCCGGTGTGTTGATCACGAGCTGGATCTGGCCGGCCAGGATCAGCTCGACGGTGGTCGGCTCGCCGTTGGGTCCGGGACCCTCGAAGTGCTTGCGCACCACGGTCGCCCCGACGCCGTTGCGACGCAGCACCTCCGCGGTCCCCTGCGTGGCGAGGATCTCGAAGCCGTGGTCGGCCAGGACCTTGATCGGGAAGATCATGTGTCGCTTGTCGCGATTGGCCATCGACACGAAGACCTTGCCGCTGGTCGGCAGCGAACCGAAGGCGCCGGCCTGGGCCTTGGAGAAGGCGGTGCCGAAGTCGGCGTCGAGGCCCATCACCTCGCCGGTCGACTTCATCTCCGGGCCGAGCACCGTGTCGACCTGCCGCCCGTCGCGGGTGCGGAACCGGTTGAACGGCATCACCGCCTCCTTGACCGCGATCGGTTGGTCGGCGGGAAGCGAGCCGCCGTCGCCGGTCGCAGGGAGTACCCCGGCAGCCCGGAGCTCTGCGATCGACTCCCCCATCATCAGCCGCGCCGCGGCCTTGGCCAGCGGGGTCGCGGTCGCCTTCGACACGAACGGCACCGTGCGGCTCGCCCGGGGGTTGGCCTCGAGCACGTAGAGCACATCGGCGCCGAGGGCGAACTGGATGTTCAGCAGCCCGTGCACGCCCACGCCTCGCGCGATCGCCTCGGTCGCCTCCCGGATCCGCTGGATCTCCGCGTCGCCCAGCGTGATCGGAGGCAAGGCGCACGAGGAGTCGCCGGAGTGGATGCCGGCCTCCTCGATGTGCTCCATCACGCCGCCGAGGAAGAGCTCCTCACCGTCGAACAGCGCATCGACGTCGATCTCGACGGCGTCGTCGATGAACCGGTCGACAAGCACAGGGTGCTCGGGACTGATCTCGGTCGCGCGCTGGATGTAGCCCTCCAGCGCCTCGTCGTCGTAGACGATCTCCATGCCGCGCCCACCGAGGACGTAGGACGGGCGCACCAGCACCGGGAAGCCGATCTCCTCGGCGATCAGCTTCGCGTCGGCGAAGCTTGTCGCCATACCGTGCTTCGGGGCCGGCAGTCCTGCCTCGGCCAGCACCCGGCCGAACGCGCCGCGCTCCTCGGCAAGGTGGATCGCCTCGGGGGTGGTGCCGACGATGGTGACGCCGTTGTCCTTGAGCCCCTGCGCGAGACCGAGCGGCGTCTGCCCGCCGAGCTGGCAGATCACGCCGGCCACCGGACCTGCCTGCTCCTCGGCGTGCACGATCTCGAGCACGTCCTCGAGGGTCAGCGGCTCGAAGTAGAGCCGGTCCGAGGTGTCGTAGTCGGTCGAGACGGTCTCGGGGTTGCAGTTGACCATCACGGTCTCGTAGCCGGCCTCCGAGAGCGCCAGAGCGGCGTGCACGCAGGAGTAGTCGAACTCGATCCCCTGCCCGATCCGGTTGGGGCCGCTGCCGAGGATGATCACCGCCGGCTTCTCGCGCGAGAGGACCTCGGTCTCCTCGTCGTAGGAGCTGTAGTGGTAGGGCGTGGCGGCAGCGAACTCGGCCGCGCAGGTGTCGACGGTCTTGTAGACGGGCCGGATGCCGAGGGCATGCCGGACGCCGCGTACGACGTCGGCGGTCATGCCGCGGATCTTGCCGATCTGGGCGTCGGAGAAGCCGTGCCGCTTGGCCTTGCGCAGCAGCTCGGGCGTCAGCTCGGGTGCCGCGGTGACCTCCTCGGCGATCTCGTTGATCAACAGCAGCTGGTCGACGAACCACGGGTCGATAGCGGTGGCGTCGAAGATCTCCTGGGGGGTGGCGCCCGCGCGGAGGGCGTCCATCACCTTCTTCAGGCGACCGTCGTGCGGGACGCTGATCTCCTCGAGCAGGGCGGCCTTGTCGAGCTCGACCCACTCCTGGTGCCAGTCGAAGACCGCGTCGGCGCGCTCGAGCGAGCGCAGCGCCTTCTGCAGCGCCTCGGTGAAGTTGCGGCCGATCGCCATCGCCTCACCCACCGACTTCATGTGGGTGGTCAGTCGGGGGTCGGCGCCCGGGAACTTCTCGAACGCGAAGCGCGGCACCTTGACCACCACGTAGTCGAGGGCCGGCTCGAAGCTGGCCGGGGTCTCGAGCGTGATGTCGTTGGGGATCTCGTCGAGCGTGTAACCGATCGCCACCTTGGCGGCGATCTTCGCGATCGGGAAGCCGGTGGCCTTCGAGGCCAGGGCACTCGACCTGGAGACCCGGGGGTTCATCTCGATCACGATCAGGCGCCCGTTGCTCGGGTCGACGGCGTACTGGATGTTGCAGCCGCCGGTGTCGACGCCGACCTCGCGAATGATGCCGATCGCGAGGTCGCGCATCTTCTGGTACTCGCGGTCCGTCAGCGTCAGCGCGGGCGCCACCGTGATCGAGTCGCCGGTGTGAACGCCCATCGGGTCGAGATTCTCGATCGAGCAGATGATCACCACGTTGTCGGCGGTGTCGCGCATCACCTCGAGCTCGTACTCCTTCCACCCGATGATCGACTCCTCCATGAGGACCTCGGTGGTGGGGCTCGCGTCGAGGCCGGCGCCGGCGATCTGGCGCAGCTCGGCCTCGTCGTAGGCGATGCCCGACCCGGTGCCGCCCATCGTGAACGACGGCCGGACCACGATCGGGTAGCCGAACGTCTCCGCGGCCGCCAGGCAGTCGTCGAGGGTGTGGCAGATGGCGCTGCCTGCCACCTCTCCCCCGAGGCTCTCCACGATCTTCTTGAACTGCTGGCGGTTCTCGCCGCGGTCGATCGCCTCGATGGACGCACCGATCAGCTCGACGCCGTACTTCTCGAGCACGCCGGCCTTGTCGAGCGCGGTGGCCGCGTTGAGGGCGGTCTGGCCGCCCAGGGTGGCGAGCAGTGCGTCCGGGCGTTCCTTCGCGATCACCTTCTCGACGTACTCCGGCGTGATCGGCTCGATGTAGGTGGCGTCGGCGAACTCGGGGTCGGTCATGATCGTGGCCGGGTTGGAGTTCACCAGGATCACCCGGATGCCCTCGTCCTTCAGCACCCGGCAGGCCTGGGTGCCGGAGTAGTCGAACTCGCAGGCCTGGCCGATGATGATCGGCCCCGAGCCGATCACCAGCACGGACTCGATGTCGTCACGCTTGGGCATCAGGCGGTGCCTTCCATGAGCTCAACGAAGCGGTCGAAGAGGTACGCCGCGTCGTGCGGGCCCGCAGCGGCCTCGGGGTGGTACTGAACCGAGAAGCCCTTCAGCCGTCCACCGTCGTCGCGCAGCTCGAGCCCCTCGACCACGTCGTCGTTGAGGCAGACATGGCTGACCGTGGCCACGCCGTACGGCGTCTGCGTCGGTGCGTCGAGCGGCGCCTCGACAGCGAAGCCGTGGTTGTGGGCGGTGACCTCGACCTTGCCGGTGGTGCGGTCCATCACGGGCTGGTTGATGCCTCGGTGGCCGTAGCGGAGCTTGTAGGTGCCGAAGCCCAGCGCCCGCCCGAACAGCTGGTTGCCGAAGCAGATGCCGAAGTAGGGCAGTCCCCGCTCGAGGGCACCCTTCAGCAGCTCCACCTGGCTCGTGGTCGCGGCCGGGTCGCCGGGTCCGTTGGAGTAGAACAGCCCGTCGGGCCGGATCGCCAGCACGTCGTCGAGCGACGAGGTCGAGGGCACTACGTGCACCTCGATGCCGCGCTCGGCCATCCGAGTCGGTGTCATCGTCTTGATGCCGAGGTCGAGCGCCGCCACCGTGAAGCGCTTCGAACCGACCGCCGGCACTACGTAGGTCTCCGCGGTCGAGACCTCACCGGCCAGGTCGGCGCCGAGCATCTCGGCCGAGCTTTTGACCCGGGTGAGCAGGGCGGCTGCGTCCGGCTCCGTAGACGAGATCCCGACCCGCATCGCCCCCCGCTCCCGCAGGTGCCGGGTCAGCGCGCGGGTGTCGATGCCGGAGATGCCGACCACGCCCTGGTCGCGCAGCTCGTCGTCGAGAGATCGCTTGCTGCGCCAGTTGGACGGCACGCGTGCGGGATCCCGGACGACGTAGCCGGCCACCCAGATCCGGCTGCTCTCGCCGTCCTCGTCGTTCATGCCGGTGTTGCCGATGTGCGGAGCCGTCATCACGACCACCTGACGGTGGTACGACGGGTCGGTCAGCGTCTCCTGGTAGCCGGTCATACCGGTGTTGAAGACGGCCTCGCCGAACGTCTCTCCCTCGGCCCCGTAGGACTCGCCGCGAAAGGTGCGACCGTCCTCGAGGACCAGGACTGCGGCCTTCACGAGACACCCACGAGAGACACGCTGACATCCCGAAGCTTGGCCGCGACCGAGTCGTCCTGGGCCAGCTCCGACGGTTCTTTCAGCTGGTCACTGTCGTAGTAGCCGCCGGTCCTGCCCTCGATGTCGGAGCTGATAGCGAGGTAGGTGATGTTGGCGCCACCCTCGGCCGGGCTGCGCATGAAGAGCTTCGCTATCGCCAGTACCGGCTTCGCGAACCACGGCGCCCTGGACCAGAGGTCGGTGGCGACCGCACCGGGATGCAGCGAGTTGACGGTGACACCGGTGCCCGCCAGCTCGGCGGCCAGGCCCCGCGTGTAGAGCACGTTGGCCAGCTTGGAGCGGCTGTAGGCCCGCATGACCTGGTAGCCGTTCTCGAAGCCCAGGTCGTCGAAGTCCATGGTCCCTGAGTAGTGGACGGTCGACGCAGTGTTGACGATCCTCGACGGGGCACTGGCGACCATCAGGTCCTTGAGCTCCTCGGTGAGTAAGAACCCCGACAGGTGGTTGACCTGGAACGTCGCCTCGTGACCGTCGCCGGTCAACGTGCGCGAAGCGAAGACAGTGCCGGCGTTGTTGACCAATACGTCGATGCGCGGGCACAGCCCTCGGATCTGTTCGGCGGCGGCCCGGATGCTGTCGAGGGACTCGTGGTCAGCGACCACGGTCTCGACGTCCGATGCCCCGGCCGCGCGCAGCGCCTCCGCGACCCTCGCCAGCTTCTCCGGACTGCGGCCCAGAAGCACCATCCGGTGTCCCTCGCCCGCGATCTGCTGCGCAGACTCGAGCCCGATCCCGTTCGTGGCCCCCGTAAAGACCACCGTCTTGGGCGCGCTCACTGCAGCTTCCCGTCGAGCACGGTCGCCTTGCCACGCAGGAACGTCGCCACCACGCGGCCGGGCAGCTCCCTGCCGGCGTACGGCGTGTTGCGGCTCAGCGATGCGGACTCAGACGCCTCGATCGTGCGTCGCACGCTCGGGTCGTAGAGCACCAGGTTGGCCGGGCCCCCCTCCTCGATCGGCTGGCCGTGGCCGCTGATCCGACCGATCCTGGCCGGCGCGTAGGACATCCGCTCCGCGACCCCGGCCCAGTCGAGCAGGCCGCTGTCGACCATCGTCTCCTGCACGATCGAGAGGGCCGTCTCGAGGCCGAGCATGCCGAACGCCGCCGCGGCCCATTCGCAGTCCTTGTCCTCGTGGGGGTGCGGCGCGTGGTCCGTAGCGACGATGTCGATGGTGCCGTCAGCGAGCCCGGCTCGCAGCGCCTCGGTGTCGGCGACGCCGCGCAGCGGCGGGTTGACCTTGTAGATCGGGTCGTAGGTCGCGGCCAGCTCGTCGGTGAGTAGCAGGTGATGGGGGCAGGCCTCGGCGGTGACGTTCCAGCCCTTGCGCTTCGCGTCGCGGACGATCTCGACCGACCCGGCTGTCGACACGTGGCAGACGTGCAGCCGCGACCCGACGTGGGCGGCCAGCAGGCAGTCGCGAGCGATGATCGCTTCCTCAGCAACCGCGGGCCAGCCGGCGAGGCCGAGCCGACCGGACAGCTCTCCCTCGTTCATCTGCGCGCCCTCGGTCAGCCGCGGCTCCTGCGCGTGCTGGGCGATGACGCCGTCGAAGGCCTTGACGTACTCCAGCGCCCGGCGCATCAACACTGCGTCGCTGACGCACTTTCCGTCGTCGGAGAAGACCCGGACCCGGGCAGCGGAGTCGGCCATGGCACCGAGCTCGGCCAAGCGCTCTCCGCCGAGTCCGACGGTCACTGCTCCAATGGGATAGACGTCGCAGTAGCCGGCTTCGCGGCCGAGCCGCCAGACCTGCTCGACCACCCCGGCCGTGTCGGCCACCGGCTCGGTGTTGGCCATCGCGTGCACGGCCGTGAAGCCACCCATGGCCGCCGCTCGAGTGCCGCTCTCGACCGTCTCGGCATCCTCCCGACCCGGCTCGCGGAGGTGCGTGTGCAGGTCGACGAGCCCCGGCAGCGCGATCAGGCCGGTGGCGTCGATGCTCTCCGCGTCGCTCGGTGCCTCGCCGGCGGCGATGATGCCGTCGCGCAGCACCAGGTCGGTGGGAGCCGCGCCCAGGACCGATACGTTCTTGATCAGGTAGGCGCTCACGCCTCGTTCTCCTCGATGTCGGTGGATCCCTCAGCGCCGCTCAGCAGCAGGTAGAGCACGGCCATCCGGACCGCCACCCCGTTGGTGACCTGCTCAACGATCACCGAGCGGTCGGAGTCGGCCACGTCGGCAGTGATCTCCATGCCGCGGACCATCGGGCCTGGGTGCATCACGATCGTGTGGTCCTGCAGCGTCGCCATCCGGCGGCTGTCGAGTCCGTAGCGGCGGGAGTACTCACGCGGGGTCGGGAAGAACCCGCCGTTCATCCGCTCCCGCTGCACCCGGAGCATCATCACGGCGTCGGCCTTCGGGATCACCGAGTCGAGGTCGTACGACGTCTCGACCCCCCAGGTGTCGATGCCCACCGGCAGCAGCGTCGGCGGCGCAACCAGGGTGACCTCGACCCCGAGGGTCTGGAGCAGCAGCGCGTTGGAGCGAGCCACGCGGCTGTGGAGCACGTCGCCGACGATCGCGACCCGCCGACCGTCGAGCCCGCCCTGCTTGCTGCCGCCGAGGTGGCGCCACATGGTGAAGGCGTCGAGCAGCGCCTGGGTGGGGTGCTCGTGAGTTCCGTCGCCCGCGTTGATCACGCTGGAGCGCACCCATCCGGAGTGCGCGAGTCGGTGCGGAGCGCCGCTGGAGCCATGGCGTACGACGACCGCGTCGGCGCCCATCGCCTCCAGCGTGAGCGCGGTGTCCTTCAGGCTCTCGCCCTTCGACACGCTCGAGCCCTTGGCGGCGAAGTTGATCACGTCGGCCGACAGGCGCTTGGCGGCGGCCTCGAAGGAGATGCGCGTGCGGGTGGAGTCCTCGAAGAAGAGGTTGACCACCGTCCGGCCGCGCAGGGCCGGCAGCTTCTTGATCGGCCGGTCGGCCAGCGCGAGCATCTCCGCTGCGGTGGCCAACACCAGCTCGGCGTCGTCGCGGGTCAGGTCCGCTGCGCTCAGCAAGTGGCGCTTCATGCCTGCTCTCCCTCGGTCTCGTCGATCGACACCGCGTCGACCTCGTCGGTCTCGGCCAGCCGCACGCTGACTCGCTCCACCAGCGACGTCGGCAGGTTCTTCCCGACGAAGTCGGCGCGGATGGGCAGCTCGCGGTGCCCGCGGTCGACCAGGACCGCCAGCTGCACCGCGCGTGGGCGGCCAACGTCGTTGAGGGCGTCGAGCGCGGCCCGAATCGTGCGACCGGAGAACAGCACGTCGTCGACCAGCACCACCGTCCGGTCGTCGATACCGTCCTGCGGGATTTCGGTGTGCAGCAAGGTGCGGGCGGGCTTGAGGCGCAGGTCGTCGCGGTACATCGTGATGTCCAGAGCGCCGACCGGCACGTCGTAGCCCTCGACGGAGGTGATCCGCTCCGCGATGCGAGCGGCCAGGGGCACCCCGCGTCGGGGGATGCCGAGGAGCACGAGGTCGTTCGCGCCCTTGTTGCGTTCGAGGATCTCGTGGGAGATCCGAGTCAGGGCCCGGGCGATGTCACGGGCGTCGAGGACCACTCTGCCGCTGGAGGGGCCGTCGGACGGCCGGGTCGCTTTCGCAGGCTGGGCACACACGAGTGCGCTTGACCTCCTTCTCCGCCTCACAGGACGGCTCGTTAAAGGATGTCGAACGGCGCCCACCTTACCCCGGCTGCGCGCTCGGTCGGCATCCGGCGCACCGCCTTCTCACGGGGCGGACGTGGAATCCCTGGCTACGGTGGCGAGATAGAAGCCTGAGGAACGAAGGCATCTATGGAGAAGGTCTGAACCTCAGCTGGCCTGAACACCAGCCCCTACCTGTCAAGAGGAGTCTCGATGCCAGAGCTGCCGTTCCCGGACGACGTACGCACCCTGCTGAGGAAGCCCAACCCGGCCGTGGTCACCACGTTGCGACCGGACGGACAGCCAGTCTCCGTAGCTACCTGGTACCTCCTCGAGGACGACGACCGCGTGCTCGTCAACATGGATATCAGCCGCAAACGCCTGCAGCACCTGCGCGACGATCCCCGGATCACGCTGACCGCGCTCGACGATGCGGGTTGGTACACCCACGTCTCGATCGTCGGTCGCGTCGTCGAGATGGAGGACGACGAGGACCTGGTCGACATCGACCGGCTCAGCAACCACTACGGCCGAGGCGCCTACTCGAACCGCCGCAACCCGCGAGTCAGCGCCTGGATCCAGGTCGACCGCTGGCACGGCTGGGGTGCCGCCCGGGCCTGACCGCCCGGGTAGTCCCTGACGAATGGACCCTCAAATCGCCCGATCCAGGGTCCAATCGTCAGGGACTACCCAGCTCGCCGAGCGCGGACTCGATGGCCCGGTGGAAGGTCGGGTAGGCGAAGTGCATCGTCTTCAGCGTGGCGACCGGCACCTCGGCATGGACCGCGGCCGCGAGCAGGCCGAGCACCTCGCCGCCGGACGGCGCCACCGACGTCGCACCGACGAGCACGCCCCGGTCGGCGTCCGCGACCAGCTTGATGACGCCCTCGTTGCCTACCTGGTGGATCCATCCGCGACTGGACTTGGAGATCTCCGCCTGCCCAGTGCTGACGTTGAGCCCCGCTTCGCGGGCCTGGTGCTCGTTCATGCCGACCGACCCGACCTCGGGGTCGGTGAACGTGACCCGGCTGACCGCGCGGTAGTCGGCCCAAGGACCGTCCTCACCGAGCAGGTCGCGGATAGCCACCGCCGCCTGGTACATCGAGACATGGGTGAACGCGCCGTGGCCGGTGATGTCACCGATCGCCCACAGCCGCTCGCCCGCCCGCATCCGTTCATCGGTCTCGATCGACTTCATGGACGGGTCCAACCCGAGAGCGTCGAGGCCCACGTCGGCGAGGTTGTTGCGGCGGCCGGCGGCCACGAGCAGCTTGTCCGCCTTCAGCACCTGGTCGCCGAGATCCACGGCAAAGCTGCCGTCGGCGTACGCGACCGAGGCGATCTCGGCGCCGGTGAGCACCTGGATGCCGTCACGGGCGAGGGCATCGGCAACGACGGCGCTGGCCTCGGGTTCCTCGAGAGCCAGGACCCGGTCGGCGACCTCGACGACGCTGACCGTCACGCCGAAGCGGGAGAAGGCCTGGGCCAGCTCGAGACCGATCGCCCCACCGCCGATGACCACCATCGAGTCCGGTAGCGCCTCCAGCTGCACGACGTCGCGGTTGGTCCAGTACGGCGTCTCCGCGAGTCCCGGGACCGGCGGCAGGCCCGGCTCCGTACCGGTGTTGAGGATGACCCCTCGAGTCGCCGTGTACGTCGTGCCGTCGACCTCGACGCGTCCCGGGCCGACCAGCGTCCCGTGGCCACGGACGAACGTGACCCCTGCCTTCTCGAGCCGTTCGACCGCGACGCTGTCGTCCCAGTTGTCGGTGGCCTGCTTGCGGATCCGAGTCGCGACGGGAGTCCAGTCCGGGCTGACGTCGACGCTGCCGGCCAGGTCGGACACCCGTTGCGCCTCCCCCAAGGCGTCGGCCGCTCGGATCATCATCTTGGACGGCACGCAGCCGTAGTAGGGACACTCACCACCCACGAGACGGCGGTCGATGCCGACCACCTTCAGGCCGGCCTCGGCGAGCTTCGTGGCGGCGTGTTCGCCGCCCGGGCCGAGACCGATCACAACGACGTCGACTTCCGCGGGGTCCGTCATGCGCCAAGCCTGCCACGCGGGAAAGGGTCAGGCTTTGCGCAACCTCGCGACCACGCCGTCGACGTCACGCTGGAGCATGTCCCGGCGGACGAAGTGGGCACCGGGCAGCTCGTACCACTCGTGCGGGATGCCCGCCTGCCCGAGCAGGCTCCGGAACTCCCGCTGACCATCGCGGACCGGCGTCTCGTTGACGTCTCCGTCCAAGCCACACACCAGGAAGATCCGCTTGTTGCGGTAGCTCTCGATCCGCTGGACCGGGTTGTCCGCGCTCACCCGGCCTTCGTTCCAGAGCGGCGCGCCGTAGACCGTGCCGCCGTTCAGCTCCGCGAATGCCGAGCTGGAGTTGGCCCAGTGGACGACCAGGCCGCCGTCACGACGCAGGCTGGCCGGGCCCGAGTGGGCGCTGACCGAGGCGAAGTGGCCGTAGTACTTCGCGGTGTACTTCAGCGCGCCGAAACCGCCCATCGAGAACCCGGACACCGCGCGGCCGTCGTACTCGGCGTAGGTCCGGAAGTTGGCGTCGATCCACGGGATCAACTGGTTCATGTGGAACGTCTCCCAGTTGTGCGGCCCGGCGTTCGACGTGACCGGGTTGCAGTACCAACCGGCCGGGCCGCCGTCGGGCATGACCACGATCAGCTTGCGGCCGGCGGTGAGGCCGATGATGTCGTCCTCCATGTGGAACTTGCGGAAGTCCTGCACGCCACCGTGCAGCAGGTACATCACCGGATAGCGGCGCCAGCTG
Organism: uncultured Actinomycetota bacterium; assembly: GCA_963753565.1. Taxonomy (GTDB): domain Bacteria; phylum Actinomycetota; class Actinomycetes; order Propionibacteriales; family Nocardioidaceae; genus Nocardioides. The sequence continues at coordinate 43,129 of CAVWCT010000010.1, read as the reverse complement.
GTGCTGAAGTAGTCGTCCGGCAGCAGCACGTTCACGCCCGGCTGCCAGGCGATCTGGTTGGTGGCGAACCGGAAGTAGTTGAGCCGTCCGTTCAGGGCCTGATCGGTGATCGTCAGCCCGAACCCGTTGCTGGCGGCGTGCGCGGGCGAGGTGCCGAGCCCGGACAGGGAAAGGCCGGTCAGCGCGGCCGCGCCACCAGCGGCCTTGAGAACCATGCGTCGACTGGGGACCTGTGCGTTGGTCATCGGACTCTCCTCAGGGCAGGCGTGTGGGCTCATCCTCAGCGGGCGGGATCGAAGGGTCCATGACGCGACGGGCCGATGTCGTTGGCAGCTTGGGCCAGCCAGGCCGGCGTCGTGGCATCCTGACCGGATGAAGGTGGCCCAGTGAAGCTGGCCGAGTTCGCCAGGCCGGCGGTCCCAGTGGGTTACGCCCAGCTGATCCTCGACGTGGCCGCCACCCACGGCGTGGCCGGTGACGACCTGCTCGCGGTCGCAGACGTCCCGCGCTCACTTCTCGACGACCCGAACGGGCGGCTGACCGCCTTCCAGGCCGGAAGCCTCCTCGTGCAGGCCGCGGAGCTGACCGCTGAGCCGGCCATCGGCTACGAGATCGGCCTGCACAGCAGCCTCACCTCCCACGGCCTCATGGGCTACGGCCTGATCAGCGCGTCCACGGTGCGCGAGGCGATCGAGCTGGGCGAGCGGTTCCTCCCGCTGCGGTTGCCCATGGTCAGCATGACGCTCTCGGTCGACGGGCAGACGGGAGTGATCGAGGTGGCCGAGACCGCGCCGGTCGGCAGCATTCGCCAGGTCCTCATCGACCTGTTTCTGGTGGGGATCTCCCGGATGGCGCCGACCCTCACCGAACGCCGAAGCCGGCCGGAAGACCTGGAGCTGTGGTTCGACAGCCCCGAACCCGACTACTACGCGCGGTTCAAGGACCGGCTCCCCGTGATGCGGTTCGAGATGGGCGTCAACCAGGCGAGGTTTCCGGCCAGCGACCTCGACCTGCCGCTGGAGACTGCCAATCACATCACCGCATCGATGCTCGAGGAGCAGCTCGGACTCGAGCTGGAGCAGCTCGGACTCGGGAGCGACCTGGTCGCTCAGGTCCGCGCCTCGCTGCGCGACCCGCATGGAGGGTTCCCCGACCTCGAGACCGTCGCCGAGCGCCTGCACATGTCCGGCCGGACGTTCAAGCGCAAGCTCCAGGAGCACGGCACCGGATTCCGAGAGCTGGTCGAGGCGGTCCGTCGCGCCGAGGCGATCCGTCTGCTGAACACCACAGAGCTCTCGGTGGCGCAGATCGCCGGGCGACTGGGTTACGCCGACTCGAGCAGCTTCACCCGGGCGTTCCACAAGTGGACGTCGACCTCACCGGGTGCCTTCCGGCTGAGGCGGTAGCACGAGTGTCTAGCGATCGATGTGCCGAGCCCAGGCGAAGCAAAAGATCCCGAAACAGATGATGCCGATCCCCATCGCCGTCAGCAGGGCAGGGCCGAACGGCTGGTCGAGAACCTCGGTGAGCGCCTGGTCGAGACCGCCCGACTTGTTGGCTTCATGGGTGATCGCCGCGTTGCCGAAGAGGATGCCGACCACTCCTAGCACCGCACCCTTCGCGCAGTAACCGACCCGGCCCAGCCAGGTGTACGCCGAGCCGCTGGCTCCGCGCTCCCCCTTGCCGTCGATGTCCTTGAGGAATCGGTCCGAAACGCCCTTCCAGAACAAGGCACCGCCGACGACGAGGATCCCGGCCCCGACCAGCCCGACCAGCACCTGGCCTGCCGGCAGGTCCATCAGCTTCGCTGTGGTGCTGTCGGTGGCCTCCTCACTGCCTCCCGAGCCCTCACCGATGGCGACCTTGAGCGCACTCGTCGCGATCACGGCGTACACGACGGCCTTGCCGGCAGAGGTCAATCGCTTCCGGAGCCGGTCGGCACCGTCCAGGTCCCGGTGGCCGAGCACGGCTTCGGTCGCCTGCCATGCGGCCAAGAGGTACATCCCCACTGCCACCAGCCACACCAGCACTCCGCCGAACGGTTGCTGGGCGAGCTCGTGGATTGCGCCGGCCGTCGATGCCGAACCCTCCCGGTCACCGAACGCCAGCTGCACCGCCAGCCAACCCACGACCAGGTGCACCAGCCCGAAGGCGAACAATCCCGCCCGGGCAACGTGGTCCAGCCAGTCGCTGTTCTGCGCTTGGCGCCCGAGCTGCTGGGCTCGGTCGGTGATGTCGCTCATCCGGCCCGGTACCCCGCAAGGCACCGATAATGGCTCGATGGCAGCGACCCGGCGCACTCTCCTCGGCTCCGGCGTGGCCGCAGGAGCTGCGGCCCTGCTCGCTGGTTGCGACGACCCTGCATCACCCGACCCATCACCGCCACAGCCGGTCTCCGCGACGTTCGACGCGCAGGACTGGGACTCCGTGCGCGCGCAGTTCTTGCTCGATCCCGATCTCGCGCAGTTGGCCGCCTTCGTCCTCTCCCCGCACACGGCTCCCCTGCAGGCAGCGATCGCCGGCTACCGCGACGAGCTGGCCACCGACACCGAGGCCGCGCTGCTGACGGGCATCGAACGCGAGGCGGCTGTGCGGACCGCTGCGGCGGCGTTCGCCGGCGGCACACCGGACCAGTTCGCGCTCACCGACAGCACCACCATGGGTCTCGCGACCATCTACGGCGGGCTGAGCCTCGAGCCCGGTGACGAGGTGCTCACGACGACACACGACTTCTACTCGACCGAGGCGAGCCTCGGCCTCCTGGCGACGCGGACCGGCGCGGCGGTCCGACGTGTGACCCTGTACGACGAGCCGGCCACCGCGAGCGTCGACGAGCTGGTCGGCAGGCTGCTCGCCGGGGTCCGGCCGGAGACGCGGGTGGTCGCAGTGACCTGGGTCCACTCCAGCACCGGCGTCCGGCTCCCGATCAAGGACATGGGCGACGCGCTCGGAGACAATGTGCTGTTCTGCGTCGACGGCGTCCACGGGTTCAGTGCGGTCGACGTCGACCTGCCCGACCTGGGCTGCGACTTCCTGGCTTCCGGAACGCACAAGTGGCTGTTCGGACCCCGTGGCACCGGCATCCTCTGGGGACGCGACTGGTCGCCGCTCACCGAGCTGATCCCGTCGTTCTCGGGGCCGGGCAGCGGTGCCGGGCGGCTGACCCACGGCGGCTACCAGGCATTCGAGCACCAATGGGCGGCCGCCGACGCGTTCACGCTGATGCAGCAGATCGGGCGGGACCGGGTAGTCGCGCGCACGACCGAGCAGGCAACGCAGCTCAAGGAGGGTCTTTCGGAGGCCGGCCTCCGAGTCGTCACGCCGGCCTCGCCCGAGGTGTCCGCCGGGATCGTGTGCGTCGACCTGCCAGACCAGCCACCAGCCAACGCCGTGCTGTCGCTGCGCCAGGCCGGCATCGTGGCCAGCGCGACGCCGTACGCCGTGTCCTACCTGCGGCTCGGCCCCAGCATCGCTACCTCGCCCGAGCAGGTCGACGCGGCCGTGGCCGCGGTCACCGACCTAGCCTAGGCCAGGGTCGCCTTGTTGCGCTGGATGGTGCCGAGGATGCCGTTGACGAACGGCGGCGACTCGTCGGTCGACAGCTCGCGCACCAGCGCCATTGCCTCGCTGACGGCGACCGCGTCGGGCACGTCGTCGACGTACAGCAGCTCGTAGAGGCCCAGGCGCAGCACGTTGCGGTCAACGGCCGGCATCCGCTCCAGCGTCCAGCCCTCTGAGTACGTCGAGAGCAGCTCGTCGATCCGGGCCTGGTGCTCCACCACGCCGTGCACGAGCGTCACGGTGTAGTCGTTGGTGGGCGCCGAGCCCTCTTCGACCGAGCGGTCGAGGGTGACGGTCGCCGACTCGCCGCGCAGGTCGGCCGCGTAGAGCAGGTCGAGCGCGCGTTTGCGGGCCTTGGATCTGGCTCCCATCAGCGCATCAGGACTTGACGCGACCGAGGTAGGAGGAGTCGCGGGTGTCGACCTTGACCTTCTCCCCCTGCGTGATGAAGAGCGGGACCTGGATTTCGTGACCCGTCTCGAGCGTCGCCGGCTTGGTGCGGCCGGTGGCGCTGTCGCCGGCCACGCCGGGCTCGGTGAAGGTGATCTCGAGCTCGACCGAGGCGGGCAGCTCGATGTAGAGGACCCGTCCCTCGTTGGTGGCCACCATCGCTTCGGCGCTCTCGAGCAGGAAGTTCTTGGCGTCGCCGACGATCTCCGGTGCGACCTCGAGCTGGTCGTAGGTGTTCGTGTCCATGAAGACGTAGGACGTGCCGTCGTTGTAGAGGTACTGCATGTCCCGCTTGTCGACGCTCGCCACCTCGACCTTCACGTCGGCGTTGAACGTCTTGTCGACGGTCTTGCCGGACTCGATGTTCTTCAGCTTGGAGCGCACGACCGCGCCACCCTTGCCGGGCTTGTGGTGCTGGAACCAGATGACCTGCCAGAGCTGGCCGTCGAGGTTGAGCACCATGCCGTTCTTCAGGTCGTTGGTCGTTGCCATGCGCGCAGTTCAGCCTTCGTGTGGTGGACAGGGAGTGGCCGCACTCCCCAGATCTCCGGGCCGGATCGCCGGGGGGACAGCAGCCGCCGAGTCTATCGCCAGCCCACGCCGCGAGGCGAACTACGGCGCCGGCCCCAACCTTTGTCCGTGGAGACCGTCGAAGCGTCGTCGGTCAGGGCGGCAGCGCCGCTCCAGTCCGTGGCAAACACCGCAGCTAACGTCCCGCCGCCGGAGTAGTCCCTGACGAATGGACCCAGAAATCGCCCGATCGAGGGTCCTTTCGTCAGGGACTATCGCGAAAGGGCAGGTCAGCTGTCGGCGAGGAGCTCGAGGGCTTGGCGGTAGCCGTCGACGCCTTCGCCGGCGATCACCGCGATGGCGTGGGGGGTGACGACCGAGGTGTGGCGGAACTTCTCGGGTCGCTGCGAGGGGTCGGAGATGTGGACCTCGACCAAGGGTGCGCTGAGCTGGGCGCAGGCGTCGTAGAGCGCATAGGAGTAGTGGCTCCAGGCGGCGGCGTTGAGTACGACGGGCGAGGCGTCGTCGGCCGCAACGTTGAGCCAGTCGAGCAGCTCGCCCTCGTGGTTGGTCTGCCGTACCTCGACCTCGAGGCCCAGCGCGGCGCCCCACTCCACGCACAGGTGGGCGAGCTCGGCGTGGGTGGTGGTGCCGTAGATCTCGGGCTCACGCCGGCCGAGGCGGCCCAGGTTGGGGCCGTTGAGCACCAGGACCTTCATCAGGCACCTCCGATAGCTGAGTACGCCGCCCGCAGGTCGTCCTCGGACGGGCCGGCCAGCACCACCGGCTTGGCCAGGTCGTCGAGCACCACGAACCGTAGCTGCGAACCCCGCGCCTTCTTGTCCACCTTCATCACCGCGTGCAGGTCGTCGAAGGAGGCACCCGAGTAGCTCACCGGCAGCCCGACCCGCTCGAAGACGGATCGATGCCGACGCACCACCTCGGGCGCCAGCCGGCCGGCGCGTGCGGCCAGCTCGGCGACGTAGACGCACCCGATTGCCACGGCTTCACCATGACGAATGCCGTAGTCCTCGACGCGTTCGATGGCGTGGGCCAGCGTGTGGCCGTAGTTGAGGACCTCCCGGCCCGGGTGGCCGTCAGCACCACCGGTCTCCTTGAGGTCGTCCACGACCACGTCGATCTTGACCTGGATCGCCCGCTCGACCAGTTCGCGCAGCACCGGCGACGACGGCACCAGCTCGTCCGGGTCGGTCTCCTCCACCAGGCGCAGGATCTCCGGGTCGGCGATGAACCCGCACTTGACCACCTCACCCAGGCCCGCCACCAGCTCGGCCCGCGGCAGGGTCTCCAGCAGCTTCAGGTCGCAGAGGACACCGGCCGGCTCGTGGAACGCGCCGACCAGGTTCTTGCCCGCGGAGGTGTTGATGCCGGTCTTGCCACCGACGGCGGCGTCGACCATCCCGAGCAGTGTGGTCGGCACGTGCACGACCCGGACTCCGCGCAGCCAGGTCGCCGCCACGAAGCCGCCCAGGTCGGTCGTGGCCCCACCGCCCAACGTCACCACCGCATCGGAACGGGTGAAGCCCTCTTCCCCGAGCACGTCCCAGCACGCCGAGGCGACCTCGGCCTGCTTGGCCTCCTCGCCCTCGGGGATCGCCATCATGATGACGTCGACGTCGCCGAGGTCCTCGAGCAGCTCGTCGAGGAACGGCTCGAGCCGCTCGGGAACGATCACGGCCACCCGCTCGACGGCCGGCCCGAGCATCGGTCCCAGTCGGGGTCCGAGATCCTGACCCACCACGACGTCGTACGGCGACGCGCCCCGGACCGGCAGCACGGTGTCGCTCATGACAGCGCCTTCCTGATCTCGTCGGCCACGTCCTGCGCCGATTTCTGGTCGGTGTCCACGACCAGCGTCGCGACGGACTCGTAGATGGGAGTGCGCTCGTCGAGCAGCGCCTTGATCCGCGACCGGACGTTGCCGAGCAGCAGCGGACGGGAGGTGCCCAGACCGACGCGCTTGACCGCCTCGGCCAGCCCCACCCGGAGGAACACCACCGTGTGCCCCGAGGCTGCCAGCAACGTGCGGGTCCCTTCGTCCAGCACCGCTCCCCCGCCGAGCGACAGCACCCCGCTGTGGGTGGCGAGTGCGTCGGCGACCGCCGCGCGCTCGAGCTCACGGAAGTGGGCCTCTCCCGACTCCACGAAGATGTCGGAGATCGTACGGGCGGCCACGGTCTCGACGTCCACGTCGGTGTCGCGGACGCGCACGCCCAGCGCCTCGCCGAGCAGGGCCGCCACGGTGCTCTTGCCGGCACCCATGGGGCCGACGAGCACGATGCTCATCGGTGGGTCACCGGAACCTCAGCGTGTCCAGGTAGCTCTCGACATTGCGGCGCGTCTCCTGCACGGAGTCGCCGCCGAACTTCTCGACAACGGCCTCGGCCAGCACCAGCGCCACCATCGCCTCGGCGACGATGCCGGCGGCGGGCACGGCGCAGACGTCGGAGCGCTGGTGGTGGGCGACCGTGGCCTCACCGGTGCTCAGGTCGACCGTCTTGAGGGCGCGCGGCACGGTTGCGATCGGCTTCATCGCCGCGCGGACCCGCAGGATCTCCCCGGTGCTCATCCCGCCCTCGGTACCGCCCGAGCGCCCCGACGTACGCCGGATCCCCTCGTCGGTGGGCACGATCTCGTCGTGCGCCAGGGAGCCCGGCGTCGCGGCGAGCGCGAAGCCGTCGCCGACCTCGACCCCCTTGATCGCCTGGATGCCCATGAGGGCGCCGGCGAGCCGGGAGTCGAGCCGGCGGTCCCAGTGCACGTGTGAGCCGAGGCCCGGTGGCAGGCCGTGCACGACGACCTCGACGACGCCGCCGAGGGTGTCGCCGTCCTTGTGCGCCTGGTCGATCGCGGCCACCATCGCGGCCGAGGCGTCGGGGTCGAGACAGCGCACGGGGTCCTCGTCGAGACGGGCGACGTCGTCGGGGCCGGGCCACAGGCCGTCCGGAGCGCGTACGCCGCCGAGCTCGATCACGTGCGAAATGATCCGAGAGTCCACCGACTGCTCGAGGAAGTTGCTGGCGACCCGGCCGAGGGCGACCCGGGCAGCGGTCTCACGCGCGGAGGCGCGCTCGAGGATCGGCCGCGCGTCGTCGAAGCCGTACTTCTGCATGCCGACCAGGTCGGCGTGGCCGGGCCGGGGCCGGGTCAGCGCCGCGTTGCGCGCCAGCGCCTCGAGCTCGACCGGGTCGACGGGGTCGGCGGCCATCACCTGCTCCCACTTCGGCCACTCGGTGTTGCCGATCTGGATGGCGACGGGTCCGCCCTGGGTCAGTCCATGGCGTACGCCGCCGGTGATCGTGACCTCGTCCTGCTCGAACTTCATCCGGGCTCCGCGCCCGTAGCCCAGTCGTCGGCGCGCGAGCGACTCGGCGATGTCGTCGGTGGTGACCTCGACCTTCGCCGGTAGTCCCTCCAAGATCGCGACCAGGGACGGGCCGTGGGACTCGCCCGCGGTGAGCCAACGCAGCATGCGCGCAGTCTTTCACTCCCGACCCACCCGGGCCGACGGGGTTACCCGACGACGAGACGGTCGAGCACTGATCCGCCCCACAGCACTCCGGCCAGGGCACCGGCGACCATGAACGGTCCGAACGGGAACGCCTTGCGCTCCACGACCTTCAACACCGAAAGCACGCCACCGCCCAGTCCGCCCAGCAGGAAGCCGGCGTAGAGGCCGACGACGAGCTCACCCCAGCCCAGGTAGCCGAGGGCCAGGCCGAGCACGCCTGCCAGACGTACGTCGCCGTAGCCCAGACCCTTGGGGTAGACGAACCACAGCAGGAAGAAGGTGCCGTAGGCGATCAGGAAGCCCCAGCCAGCACGGATCAGGTCGTCCGTGGCGCCGGCGATGGCCCAGGTGACCACGACCAGCGCCGCCATCGCCAGGGTCGTCGGCCACAGCACCGCGGTCGGAAGCAGATGGGTGCGCCAGTCGATGACCGCGAGCGCAATCAGGACCGGAACCAGCGGCACGAGATAGAGCAGCGGCCACGTCCAACCGAGATGGCCGCCGACCAGAGCGCCGGCGACCAACCCCGCCGCCGCGGTCTTCCAGGCCAGCCCCGGACGTCCACTGATGGCCGCATAGGCCTCCTTTGCGGGCGCATCGGTTGGTGCCTCCGGGTCCGGTGGTGGCTCCGGGACTCGGCCGATCAGCCGGGGCGCCAGCAGGCCTCCCGCGCCACACAGGGCCGCACAGGCGGCGGCCGCGGCGACGTGGATCACTGCCGCGCCGCCAGTGCGCTCTCGCCTGCGGCTCGCATCTCTGCCAGAGGCGCCGGAGAGCCGGTGAAGATCTCGAACTGGTACGCCGCCTGGTGCACGAGCAGGTCGAGCCCGGACACCAGCACCCGGGCGCCGGCGGAGGCGGCGAGAGGGGTGGGCCACGGGTCGTAGAGCACCTCGAAGACCACCGGCGTCGCGCCGCAGCGCGCGACGAGGTCCGGGGACTGCGCCTCGGCCGGGATCGTGCTGACCAGCACCTCGCCTGCGGGAGGGTCCGCCGCCAGCGAGCCCACCCGCACGGAAGGACCCGAAGGATGCCGCTCGATCGCCGCCACGGTCTCGGCGGCACGCTCGGGAGAGCGCACCAGCAAGGTGACCTCGGCGGCGCCGGCCTCGCACAGGGCCAGGCCCGTGGACGCCGCCGTCGCCCCCGCGCCCAGGATCGTGGCCGCCGTGAGCGAGCCGTCCCACCGCTCGCGCAGCGCCGCCAGCACCCCAGGGAGGTCGGTGTTGTCGGCGTGCACCTGGCCGTCGACCAGGACGAGGGTGTTGGCCGCACCGACGAGCGTGGCCCGATCGCTGAGGCGGTCGGCCAGGCTCATGGCCTCGCGCTTGAGCGGCATGGTGAGCGACAGGCCCCGCCACTCGTCGTCGAGGCTCTGCAGGTGCGCTCCGAGCGATCCGGCGGGCACCTGCACGGCGTCGTAGGACCAGTCCAGGCCGAGGGCGACGTAGCCGGCGAGGTGCAGCGCGGGCGACAGCGAATGGGCGATCGGGTCGCCCAGCACGGCACACTTCACTGCGGCGCCATCAGCAGGCGTCGGACGTCTCGCAGTAGGCCAAGAACTCGTTCTTGTACTCCATGAACTCGTCGTAGGACGTCGCGAACTTGGTCTCACCGGTCTCGAGGTTCACGGTGACGTAGTAGTACCAGTCCCCCTTGGCAGGGTGGGTCGCAGCTTCGATTGCCGCGTCGCCGGGCGAGTCGATCGGACCCGGCGGCAACCCTTCGTTGATCCGGGTGTTGTAGGGCGAGTCGACCCCGAGCTGCTCCTCGGTGAGCGCCACACCGAGCTTCTCGCCCAGCGCGTAGGCGACCGTCGCGTCGATCTCGAGGCGACCGATGGTGCCCGCGGTGCCGGGGTTCTCGAGCCGGTTGTAGATCACGCGCGCGACCTTCGGCATGTCGTCGCCGCGACCCTCGGCCTCGACCAGGCTGGCGATGGTCATCAGCTCGTGAGGGGTGTAGCCGAGCCGCTCCGCGCTGCCCTCGAGATCTGCGTCGGCCGCCGCCTGCTTCCACCGGTCGACCATCGCCTTCAGCATCGACTCGGGCGTCTCGTCCGGCCCGAAGGCGTACGTCGCTGGGAAGAGGTAGCCCTCCGGGTAGCCGTCCTCGTTGAGCTCGGCGTAGTCGGGCAGCCCGAGGGCGGCGCGATCCGCCAGCGCCCGCTCGAAACGGCCCCGCCCGAAGTCGGTCTCCTGCACCAGGATGTCGACGATGTCGACCGCGCGCAGTCCCTCCGGAACCACGATCGCCGTCGTGACCAGCTGGTTCGGGTCGCACATGATGGCCAGCGCACCGGCGGCCCTCATCTTCTCCTTGAGCAGGTAGAACCCAGCCTGGATCCCCTTGGCGCAGGGGTCACCCGAGGCCTCGTCGGTGAACGCCTCCGCGGAGGCGACCACGCCCTCCTCCTCGAGGTTGCGGCCCATCTGCGCGATGGAGTCACCGCTGACCACCTCGAAGGTCACCTGGCCGGTGCCCGGACCGGCGTAGTCCTCGGGGTCTGCGAACTGGTCCTTGACGAAGTCCACACCCTTCGTCACACCCAGGTAGAGCAGAGCAAGGACGATCGCGAGCACGATCAGCACCGGGAGGCAGGAGCGCATCCTCCCGCCCTTGGCCGCGCCGCGGCGCCGGCCGCCGACCGCGGCCTGCGAGCGGAACTGCTCCTCCAGAGCGGCGCCCTCGTGCTCGGGGTCAGTCATCGTTCTCCTTCACGATCTCACCGGGCGGGTTCCCCGTGGCCCGCTCGGTGTCGAGCGCGTTCTGCAGTATGAGTACGGCGGCCGCCTGGTCGACCACGGCGCGGCGGTCACTGCCCTTGCGGCCCCGGTCGCGCAGCATAGCCTCCGCCGACACGGTCGTGAGGCGCTCGTCGCACAGGCGCACCGGCACCGGCGCGACCTTGCGAGCCAGCCGGGTGGCAAAGTCGCGCACCTTGACGGCAGCCGGGCCCTCACCGCCGGACAGCGACCGCGGCAGCCCGACCACCAGCTCCACCACCTCGTGCTCCCTCACCAGCTCGCGGATCCGGCGCAGGTCACCCTTGCCACGGCGTACGGTCTCCACCGGCGTCGCCAGCATGCCGGACCGGTCGCTGCGGGCGACCCCGATCCGGGCGTCGCCGGGGTCGATGCCCAGCCGCACTCCACGTCGCATGTCCTGTCCGCGCTAGGCGCGCGCAACCTCGGCCGTAACCAGGGCGAGCGCCTCGTCGATCCGCGCGGAGTCGGTGCCGCCGCCCTGAGCGACATCGTCCTTGCCGCCGCCCTTGCCGCCGACCAGCGGGCCGATGGCGCGGACGAGCTCGTTGGCAGAGATGCCGCGGCCTCGGGCGGCGTCGTTGACGGCGGCGACCACCGCCACCTTGCCGTCAGCGTTGCCGATCACCACTACGACACCCGGGACGGTGGCAGGAAGCCGACCGCGTACGTCGAGAGCAAGGGTGCGTACGTCGCCGGCCGCGGCACCATCGGCGCGGTGAGCGACGACGTTGACGCCGCCGATGTCGGTGGCACCAGCGGCAAGCGTGCCGCCCGCGGCCAGCAGCTGGCCGACGCGCACCTTCTCGATCTCCTTCTCCGCGCTCCGAAGCCGCTCGACGATGTCGTTGACCCGCTCGGGAAGCTCCTCGGGACGGACCTTGAGCGTCTCGGAGAGCTGCGCGACGAGCACGTGCTCACGGGCCAGGAACTGATAGGCATCGCTGCCGACGAGCGCCTCGACCCGGCGGACCCCGGAGCCGATCGAGGACTCCCCGAGCAGCTTGATCACGCCGAGCTTGCCGGAGCTGCCCGCGTGCGTGCCGCCGCAGAGCTCGCGGGCCCAGTCCCCGACCGAGACCACCCGCACCTGGTCGCCGTACTTCTCGCCGAACAACGCCATCGCGCCGGACTTGACCGCGTCGGCCTGGCTCATCACCTCGGCGTGGACCGACAGGTCGTCGAGGATCACGTCGTTGACGCGGGCCTCCACATCGGCCATCACCGACTGAGGGACCGAACCGGTCGCGGAGAAGTCGAAGCGGAAGCGGCCTGGTGCGTTCTCCGAGCCCGCCTGGGTCGCCGTTTCCCCGAGGGCCTCGCGGAACGCCTTGTGCACCATGTGGGTGGCGGTGTGGGCACGCGAGATCGAGCGACGCCGCTCGACGTCGACGGTCGAGTGCGCCAGCGCTCCGACCACGACCTCGCCGGAGACGACCCTGGCCTGGTGCACGATCAGCCCGGTGACCGGCGACTGCACGTCGCGGACCTCGATCACGGCACCGTTGTCCAAGGTGACGATGCCCTGGTCCGCGAGCTGGCCGCCGCCCTCGGCGTAGAACGGGGTGCGGTCGAGGACGAGCTCGATCTCGTCGCCCTCCCGTGCCGACGGCACCACGCCCCCCTCGGCCACGATGCCGCGCACCGCCCCCTCGCTCACGACCTCGGAGTAGCCAGTGAACTCGACGGGCACACCCATGGCGTCCGCGACCTCGCGGTAGGCACCGGCGTCCTGGTGCTGCCCCTTCTTCGACTTCGCGTCCGCCTTGGCGCGCTGACGCTGCTCCTCCATCAGCCGACGGAAGCCCTCCTCGTCGACGCTCAGGCCCTGCTCGGATGCCATCTCGAGGGTGAGGTCGATCGGGAACCCGTAGGTGTCGTGGAGCGCGAAGGCCTGGTCACCCGAAAGCTGTGAACCGCCGGACTGCTTCACGTCCTTGCTCGCGACGTCGAAGAGGGAGGTGCCGGCCCGGAGCGTCTGCCGGAAGGCCTGCTCCTCGGCGTACGCCACGGTGGAGATGCGCTCCCAGTCGCGATGGAGCTCGGCGTAGGTCTCGCCCATCTTGTCGCGGCTGATCGGCAGCAGCTCCGGCAGCGCCGGGTCGCCGTAGCCGAGCAACCGCATCGAGCGCACCGCACGGCGCAGCAGCCGCCGCAGCACGTAGCCGCGCGTCTCGTTGCCGGGCGTCACGCCGTCACTGATCAGCATCATCGAGCTGCGGACATGGTCGGCCACCACCCGGAAGCGGACGTCGTCCTCGTGGTTGTCGCCGTAACGACGGCCGGTGAGCTCCATGGCCTTCTCGATGACCGGGAACATGACGTCGATCTCATACATGTTCTGCTTTTGCTGCAGCAGGAAAGCCACCCGTTCGAGGCCCATGCCCGTGTCGATGTTCTGCCTCGGCAGCGGGCCCCGGATGTCGAAGTCCTCCTTGCTGCGGACGGCACTGAGCTCGTCCTGCATGAAGACCAGGTTCCAGATCTCGAGGTAGCGGTCCTCGAGCTCGGTCGGCATGGCTGTGCGTGACGTGGTCGCGAACTCGCCGTCGGGGCCGTACTCCGGCCCGCGGTCGTAGAGGATCTCCGAACACGGGCCACCCGGCCCCGGCATCCCCATGGACCAGTAGTTCTCCTTGCGGCCGAGCTTCACGATGCGCTCGGCGGGCAGCCCCGTGATCTTCGTCCAGAGCTGGAGGGCCTCGTCGTCACCGTCAAGGATCGAGGGCCACAGCCGGCTCTCCTCCAGTCCGAAGCCACCGTCGGCGATCGGCTTGGTCACCAGGTCCCAGCCCAGCTCGATGGCGCCTTCCTTGAAGTAGTCACCGAAGGAGAAGTTGCCGCACATCTCGAAGAACGTGCCGTGGCGCGTGGTCTTGCCGACGTCCTCGATGTCCGGCGTGCGTACGCACTTCTGGACGCTCACCGCTCGGTCGTACGGCGGCGACTCCTGGCCCAGGAAGTAGGGCTTGAAGGGGACCATGCCCGCGTTGACGAAGAGCAGGGTCGGGTCGTCGAGCAGCAGGGACGCCGAAGGCACCACCTGGTGCCGCCCGACCGTCTCGTTGTCCGCGAAGTGCGCAACGAACCGGCGGCGGATCTCCGCGGTGTCCATCAGTCCTCGATCTCCTTCGTGTGCTTCCCGCTCGGGGCGAGCTCCGGAATCCCATGGGGCAGCAGGCCGAGCCGTTCTCGCAAGTCGGTTTCCGCCTCGGCCTTGCCATGGGCGACCTCGTCGCGGAACATCCGCAGTCCCACCGCGGCCGCGCCGAGCCGGTCCTTCATCCCGTCGGCAGTCAATGCCTCGGCCGCACGTCGAGCACGGACCACGGCGTAGATCCCTGCCCCGGCCCCTGCGACGAACCAGAGGCTGCGGTTCATGCGGCGCTGTCCCCGGCTGTGTCCTCGGCGCGTTGCCGGGCCTCCCAGTCGCGCCGCGCCTGACGGAGGTCGGCGCGACGTTGCTTGCGCGCGCGCTTGACCTCACGCTTCATCTCGAACCGGATCCGGTTGCGCGTCTCCGAAGCCAATGCCCGGCGCAGGCCCGAGGCCAGCGAGGCTGCCTGAACGACGCTCTCGCGCAGCACCAGGTCGGCGAACAGCGGGCCGGGGAGCGTCGGGGTCGGCACATCCTTCTCGATGGGGACATCCTCGCCGAGGCGAGTGATCACGTACTCGTGGTCCTCGACGCTCGTCGGCGTTGCCAGTCGACGCTCGATCTCGTCCACCTGCGCCCGCAGAAGCGCCGCCTCGGCCCGGGCCGACTCGAGCTGTTCGGCGGTGCGCGTGCGCACCCGACGCAGGGCCAGGGAGAACAAGACTCCGGAGGTCACCACGATCAGGACGACGGCGGCGAGTACGCCGGCCGCGACCCAGACCGGCACTGACCATTCCTGCATGGGGCCCGACCCTACCTGCCGCGGATGAGGCGCCGGATGCGCTCCCACCGCTCTTTCACAGCGGCCTCGGCACCCAGCGTCGTGGGCTGGTAGTACTCGGCGTCGGCGACCACGTCGGGGGCGTACTGCTGCTCGGCGATCCCGAACGGCTCGTCGTGGCTGTAGCGGTAGGCATCGCCGTGCCCCAGCTTCGTGGCACCGGCGTAGTGAGCGTCGCGCAGGTGCGGCGGCACCGGCCCGATCTTCCCGGCGCGTACGTCGGCGCTGGCCGTGTCGATCGCCATGATCACGGCGTTCGACTTGGGGGCCACCGCCAGGGCAATCGTGGCCTGGGCCAGGTTGAGCCGGGCCTCGGGCATCCCGATCAGCTGCACGGCCTGGGCCGCGGCGACCGCGGTGGTGAGTGCGGTCGGGTCGGCGAGACCGATGTCTTCGCTCGCGAGGATCACCAACCGGCGGGCGATGAACCGTGGGTCCTCCCCCGCCTCCATCATCCGAGCGAGGTAGTGCAGGGCGGCGTCGGCGTCGGAGCCGCGGATCGACTTGATGAAGGCGCTGGTGACGTCGTAGTGCTGGTCGCCCTGGCGGTCGTAGCGCACTGCGGCCTGGTCGACGGCGGTCTCGGCCGTCTCGAGGTCGATCGTGGTCGAGCTCCGCGAGGTGGCGGCACCGGCCGCGGCTTCCAGGTAGGTGAGGGAGCGGCGGGCGTCGCCGCCGGCCAGCCGCACCAGGTGGTCCAGCGCGTCCTGTTCGACCTCGAAGCGTCCCCCGAGCCCGCGTTCGTCGGCCATGGCGCTGGCGAGCACTGCGCGGATGTCGTCATCGCTGAGCGGCTCCAGGCGCAGCAGGAGACTGCGCGACAACAGCGGCGAGATCACCGAGAAGAACGGGTTCTCCGTCGTGGCCGCCACCAGCGTGACCCAGCGGTTCTCGACACCGGGGAGCAGGGCGTCCTGCTGAGCCTTGCTGAAACGATGCACCTCATCGACGAAGAGCACTGTCTCCTCGTGGCCTCCGACGAGTCGGGCTCGCGCCCCTTCGATCGCGGCCCGTACCTCCTTCACCCCCGCCGACACCGCGGACACCTCGACGAACGCCCGCTCCGTCTGCTGGCTCAGGATCGACGCGATCGTGGTCTTGCCGGTGCCGGGCGGCCCCCACAGGAGCAGCGACAGCGACTGGTCGCCCTCGATCAGCTGCCGTAGCGGCGACCCCTCGGCGCGCAGCTGCTCCTGGCCGACCAGCTCGTCGAGCGACCGCGGACGCATCCGCACCGCGAGTGGCGACCCGGCGTGCGCGGCACGGGCAAGAGCGCCGCTTCCCCCAGTCGGCTTCGCGACGGGCGCGTCGAACAGCCCGTCGCCGTCCTCACCCTCAGGAGGAGACAAACGTCAACTTGTCGATGTCGAACCAGCTGTCGGCGTAGCCGGGTTGGGTCAGCACCTCGGTGGAAGGAGCTGCCCCCGGCCGCGGGTTGCCCGTGTCGTCGAGACCGAGCAGTCCAGTCGTGACCGGCTGGCTCGGGTGTGCCCCGAGCGGCCCCGGGAAGTGGCAGGCAACCTTCTGGCGCGGGCCGATCTGCAGCAGCGGTGGCTCGTGCTTGGCGCAGATCTCCTGCGCGATCGGGCATCGGGTGCGGAAGCGGCAGCCCGACGGTGGGTTGATCGGACTAGGCACGTCGCCTTCGAGGCGGATCCGCTCGCGGCGGCCCCCGGTCACCGCCTGCTTCACGTCGGGTACCGCGGACAGCAGTGCCTGCGTGTAGGGGTGCCGCGGGTGGGCGTAGAGGCTCTCCCGGTCGCCGATCTCCACGATCTTCCCGAGGTACATCACAGCGACCTCGGGGCAGAAGTGGCGCACGATCGCCAGGTCGTGGGCGATGAAGAGGAAGGCGATGTCGAACTCCTTCTGCAGATCCTGCAGAAGGTTCACCACCTGGGCCTGGATCGAGACGTCGAGCGCGGAGACCGGCTCGTCGGCGACCAGCAGCTTCGGCTGGAGTGCGAGCGCCCGGGCGATGCCGATCCGCTGGCGCTGCCCGCCGGAGAACTCGTTGGGATAGCGGTTGTAGTGCTCAGGGTTCAGGCCGACGACTTCGAGCAGCTCCTGGACGCGGCCGAGCACCTTCTTCTTGGGGAGCACGTCGTGCACCAGCAGCGGCGCGCTCACGATCGAGCCAACGGTGTGCCGCGGGTTCAGCGAGCTGTAGGGATCCTGGAAGATCATCTGGACGTCCTGGCGCATCGGCTTCATGTCGCGCTTGGACAGCTGGTCGATCCGGGTGCCGTTGAAGTTGATGCTGCCGCCGGTGGGCTGGTAGAGCCGGGTGATCAGGCGCCCCGTGGTCGACTTGCCGCAGCCGGACTCGCCCACCAGGCCAAGGGACGAACCGGCCGGCACCTGGAACGAGACCCCGTCGACCGCCTGGACGTGGCCGACCGTCCGACGGACGATGCCCGCGGACTTCACCGGGAAGTACATCTTGAGGTTGTCGACCTCGAGGATGGGCTCGCGGTCCAGGTCGGCCTCGACCGGCGCGTGCGGTTCGTAGATGCTGGCCGCGAGGTTCTCCATGAACCCCTCGCCGGACTCCTCCCCCGACTCGTCGCTGGTCTCTTCGGGGTGCTCGGACTTCTCGTACGTCGACTCGGTCATCGCATGCGATGACCGAGTCGACGTACGAGAAGTCCGAGCACCCCGAAGAGACCAGCGACGAGTCGGCGGAGGAATCCGGCGAGGGGTTCATGGAGAACCTCGCGGCCAGCATCTACGAACCGCACGCGCCGGTCGAGGCCGACCTGGACCGCGAGCCCATCCTCGAGGTCGACAACCTCAAGATGTACTTCCCGGTGAAGTCCGCGGGCATCGTCCGTCGGACGGTCGGCCACGTCCAGGCGGTCGACGGGATCTCGTTCCAGGTGCCGGCCGGTTCGTCCCTTGGCCTGGTGGGCGAGTCCGGCTGCGGCAAGTCGACCACGGGCGCCTGATCACCCGGCTCTACCAGCCCGACCGGCGGCAGCATCAACTTCAACGGCACCCGGATCGACCAGCTGTCCAAGCGCGACATGAAGCCGATGCGCCAGGACGTCCAGATGATCTTCCAGGATCCCTACAGCTCGCTGAACCCGCGGCACACCGTTGGCTCGATCGTGAGCGCGCCGCTGCTGGTGCACGACTGCTGCCCAAGAAGAAGGTGCTCGGCCGCGTCCAGGAGCTGCTCGAAGTCGTCGGCCTGAACCCTGAGCACTACAACCGCTATCCCAACGAGTTCTCCGGCGGGCAGCGCCAGCGGATCGCATCGCCCGGGCGCTCGCACTCCAGCCGAAGCTGCTGGTCGCCGACGAGCCGGTCTCCGCGCTCGACGTCTCGATCCAGGCCCAGGTGGTGAACCTTCTGCAGGATCTGCAGAAGGAGTTCGACATCGCCTTCCTCTTCATCGCCCACGACCTGGCGATCGTCCGCCACTTCTGCCCCGAGGTCGCTGTGATGTACCTCGGGAAGATCGTGGAGATCGGCGACCGGGAGAGCCTCTACGCCCACCCGCGGCACCCCTACACGCAGGCACTGCTGTCCGCGGTACCCGACGTGAAGCAGGCGGTGACCGGGGGCCGCCGCGAGCGGATCCGCCTCGAAGGCGACGTGCCTAGTCCGATCAACCCACCGTCGGGCTGCCGCTTCCGCACCCGATGCCCGATCGCGCAGGAGATCTGCGCCAAGCACGAGCCACCGCTGCTGCAGATCGGCCCGCGCCAGAAGGTTGCCTGCCACTTCCCGGGGCCGCTCGGGGCACACCCGAGCCAGCCGGTCACGACTGGACTGCTCGGTCTCGACGACACGGGCAACCCGCGGCCGGGGGCAGCTCCTTCCACCGAGGTGCTGACCCAACCCGGCTACGCCGACAGCTGGTTCGACATCGACAAGTTGACGTTTGTCTCCTCCTGAGGGTGAGGACCGCGACGGGCTGTTCGACGCGCCCGTCGCGAAGCCGACTGGGGGAAGCGGCGCGCTTGCCCGTGCCGCGCACGCCGGGTCGCCACTCGCGGTGCGGATGCGTCCGCGGTCGCTCGACGAGCTGGTCGGCCAGGAGCAGCTGCGCGCCGAGGGGTCGCCGCTACGGCAGCTGATCGAGGGCGACCAGTCGCTGTCGCTGCTCCTGTGGGGGCCGCCCGGCACCGGCAAGACCACGATCGCGTCGATCCTGAGCCAGCAGACGGAGCGAGCATTCGTCGAGGTGTCCGCGGTGTCGGCGGGGGTGAAGGAGGTACGGGCCGCGATCGAAGGGGCGCGAGCCCGACTCGTCGGAGGCCACGGGGAGACAGTGCTCTTCGTCGATGAGGTGCATCGTTTCAGCAAGGCTCAGCAGGACGCCCTGCTCCCCGGTGTCGAGAACCGCTGGGTCACGCTGGTGGCGGCCACGACGGAGAACCCGTTCTTCTCGGTGATCTCGCCGCTGTTGTCGCGCAGTCTCCTGCTGCGCCTGGAGCCGCTCAGCGATGACGACATCCGCGCAGTGCTCGCCAGCGCCATGGCGGACGAACGCGGGCTCGGGGGACGCTTCGAGGTCGAACAGGACGCGCTGGACCACCTGGTGCGGCTGGCCGGCGGCGACGCCCGCCGCTCCCTCACCTACCTGGAAGCCGCGGCCGGTGCCGCCACCTCGCGGAGCTCGACCACGATCGACCTCGAGACGGCCGAGACCGCCGTCGACCAGGCCGCGGTGCGCTACGACCGCCAGGGCGACCAGCACTACGACGTCACCAGCGCCTTCATCAAGTCGATCCGCGGCTCCGACGCCGACGCCGCCCTGCACTACCTCGCTCGGATGATGGAGGCGGGGGAGGACCCACGGTTCATCGCCCGCCGGTTGGTGATCCTCGCGAGCGAAGACATCGGTCTCGCCGACCCGACCGCACTCACCACCGCGGTCGCCGCGGCCCAGGCCGTGCAGCTGATCGGGATGCCCGAGGCCCGGCTCAACCTGGCCCAGGCCACGATTGCCCTGGCGGTGGCCCCCAAGTCGAACGCCGTGATCATGGCGATCGACACGGCCAGCGCCGACGTACGCGCCGGGAAGATCGGGCCGGTGCCGCCGCACCTGCGCGACGCTCACTACGCCGGTGCCACGAAGCTGGGGCACGGCGATGCCTACCGCTACAGCCACGACGAGCCGTTCGGGATCGCCGAGCAGCAGTACGCCCCCGACGTGGTCGCCGACGCCGAGTACTACCAGCCCACGACGCTGGGTGCCGAGGCCGCTGTGAAAGAGCGGTGGGAGCGCATCCGGCGCCTCATCCGCGGCAGGTAGGGTCGGGCCCCATGCAGGAATGGTCAGTGCCGGTCTGGGTCGCGGCCGGCGTACTCGCCGCCGTCGTCCTGATCGTGGTGACCTCCGGAGTCTTGTTCTCCCTGGCCCTGCGTCGGGTGCGCACGCGCACCGCCGAACAGCTCGAGTCGGCCCGGGCCGAGGCGGCGCTTCTGCGGGCGCAGGTGGACGAGATCGAGCGTCGACTGGCAACGCCGACGAGCGTCGAGGACCACGAGTACGTGATCACTCGCCTCGGCGAGGATGTCCCCATCGAGCAGGATGTGCCGACCCCGACGCTCCCCGGCCCGCTGTTCGCCGACCTGGTGCTGCGCGAGAGCGTCGTTCAGGCAGCCTCGCTGGCCTCGGGCCTGCGCCGGGCATTGGCTCCGGAGACGCGCAACCGGATCCGGTTCGAGATGAAGCGTGAGGTCAAGCGCGCGCGCAAGCAACGTCGCGCCGACCTCCGTCAGGCGCGGCGCGACTGGGAGGCCCGGCAACGCGCCGAGGACCCAGCCGGGGACAGCGCCGCATGAACCGCAGCCTCTGGTTCGTCGCAGGGGCCGGGGCAGGGATCTACGCCGTGGTCCGTGCTCGACGTGCGGCCGAGGCATTGACTGCCGACGGGATGAAGGACCGGCTCGGCGCGGCCGCGGTGGGACTGCGGATGTTCCGCGACGAGGTCGCCCATGGCAAGGCCGAGGCGGAAACCGACTTGCGAGAACGGCTCGGCCTGAGTGCCCCATGGGATTCCGGAGCTCGCCCCGAGCGGGAGCACACGAAGGAGATCGAGGACTGATGGACACCGCGGAGATCCGCCGCCGGTTCGTTGCGCACTTCGCGGACAACGAGACGGTCGGGCGGCACCAGGTGGTGCTTTCGGCGTCCCTGCTGCTCGACGACCCGACCCTGCTCTTCGTCAACGCGGGCATGGTCCCCTTCAAGCCCTACTTCCTGGGCCAGGAGTCGCCGCCGTACGACCGAGCGGTGAGCGTCCAGAAGTGCGTACGCACGCCGGACATCGAGGACGTCGGCAAGACCACGCGCCACGGCACGTTCTTCGAGATGTGCGGCAACTTCTCCTTCGGTGACTACTTCAAGGAAGGCGCCATCGAGCTGGGCTGGGACCTGGTGACCAAGCCGATCGCCGACGGTGGCTTCGGGATGGAGGAAGCCGGCTGTGGCCCTCGATCCTTGACGGTGACGACGAGGCCCTCCATCTCTGGACGAAGATCACGGGGCTGCCCGCCGAGCGCATCGTGAAGCTCGGCCGCAAGGAGAACTACTGGTCCATGGGGATGCCGGGGCCGGGTGGCCGTGTTCGGAGATCCTCTACGACCGCGGGCCGAAGTACGGCCCCGACGGCGAGTTCGCGACCACGTCACGCACAGCCATGCCGACCGAGCTCGAGGACCGCTACCTCGAGATCTGGAACCTGGTCTTCATGCAGGACGAGCTCAGTGCATTCCGCAGCAAGGAGGACTTCGACATCCGGGGCCCCCTGCCGAGGCAGAACATCGACACGGGCATGGGCCTCGAACGGGTGGCTTTCCTGCTGCAGGAAAAGCAGAACATGTATGAGATCGACGTCATGTTCCCGGTCATCGAGAAGGCCATGGAGCTCACCGGCCGTCGTTACGGCGACAACCACGAGGACGACGTCCGCTTCCGGGTGGTGGCCGACCATGTCCGCAGCTCGATGATGCTGATCAGTGACGGCGTGACGCCCGGCAACGAGACGCGCGGCTAGTGCTGCGGCGGCTGTGCGCCGTGCGGTGCGCTCGATGCGGTTGCTCGGCTACGGCGACCCGGGTGCCGGAGCTGCTGCCGATCACCGCGACAAGATGGGCGATACCTACGCCGAGCTCCATCGCGACTGGGGACGCATCTCCACCGTGGCGTACGCCGAGGAGCAGGCCTTCCGGCAGACGCTCCGGGCCGGCACCTCCCTCTTCGACGTCGCGAGCAAGGACGTGAAGCAGTCCGGCGGTTCACAGCTTTCGGGTGACCAGGCCTTCGCGCTCCACGACACCTACGGGTTCCCGATCGACCTCACCTCGAGATGGCATCCGAGCAGGGCCTGAGCGTCGACGAGGAGGGCTTCCGTCGGCTGATGGAGGAGCAGCGTCAGCGCGCCAAGGCGGACGCGAAGTCGAAGAAGGGGCAGCACCAGGACGCCGGTGCCTACCGCGAGGTCGCGGACGCCATGGGTGTGCCCGTCGAGTTCACTGGCTACTCCGAGGTCGTGAGCGAGGGGGCGGTGCGCGGCATCGTGGCCGAGGGGGGCGTGGTGCCGTCGGCACGGGAGGGCGACGAGATCGAGCTCGTCCTCTACCGCACCCCGTTCTACGCCGAGGGCGGCGGCCAGCTCGCGGACCAGGGCATCGTCACCTTGGACAACGGTGCCGTGATCGAGGTCCGCGACGTGCAGTCGCCGGTCACCGGGCTGATCGTGCACCAGGCCAGGGTCGTCTCCGGCGAGGTCGTGGTCGGAGCGCTGGCGCACTCGACCGTCGACGTCGAGCGGCGTCGCTCGATCTCGCGTGCCCACACCGCCACCCACATGGTGCACAAGGCGTTCCGCGAGGCCCTCGGGGAAACGGCGACCCAGGCGGGCTCGGAGAACGCACCAGGCCGCTTCCGCTTCGACTTCTCCGCGACCGGTTCGGTCCCTCAGTCGGTGATGGCCGATGTGGAGGCCCGCGTCAACGACGTGATCCTCGACGACCTGTCGGTCCACGCCGAGGTGATGAGCCAGGCCGACGCGGTCAAGTCCGGCGCGATGGCGTTGTTCGGCGAGAAGTACGGCGACCAGGTGCGGGTGGTCTCGGTCGGGGACTGGGCCCGCGAGCTCTGCGGCGGCACGCACGCGGGCAGCTCCGGCAAGCTCGGCGTGATCAAGCTGCTCGGGGAGTCCTCGATCGGCTCCGGGGTCCGCCGGGTCGAGGCGCTCGTCGGCAGCGATGCCTATCAGTTCCTGGCCCGTGAGCACGTGCTCGTCGCGCAGCTCTCCGAGACGCTCAAGGTCCGTCCCGAGGAGCTTCCCGAGCGGGTCAACGACATCGTCGAGCGGCTTCGGAGCGCGGAGAAGGAGATCGAGAAGGTGCGCGTCGGCCAGCTGCTGGCCGCGGGCGGCACGCTTGCCGCTGGTGCCACCGACATCGGCGGCGTCAACGTCGTCGCTCACCGCGCCGATGGTGCCGCGGCCGGCGACGTACGCACCCTTGCTCTCGACGTACGCGGTCGGCTTCCTGCCACCGTCCCGGGTGTCGTAGTGGTGATCGGCAACGCTGACGGCAAGGTGGCGGTGGTCGCCGCCGTCAACGACGCCGCCCGAGGCCGCGGCATCTCTGCCAACGAGCTCGTCCGCGCCATCGGCCCGCTGGTCGGCGGCAAGGGCGGCGGCAAGGACGATGTCGCTCAGGGCGGCGGCACCGACTCCGCGCGGATCGACGAGGCGCTCGCCCTGGTTACGGCCGAGGTTGCGCGCGCCTAGCGCGGACAGGACATGCGACGTGGAGTGCGGCTGGGCATCGACCCCGGCGACGCCCGGATCGGGGTCGCCCGCAGCGACCGGTCCGGCATGCTGGCGACGCCGGTGGAGACCGTACGCCGTGGCAAGGGTGACCTGCGCCGGATCCGCGAGCTGGTGAGGGAGCACGAGGTGGTGGAGCTGGTGGTCGGGCTGCCGCGGTCGCTGTCCGGCGGTGAGGGCCCGGCTGCCGTCAAGGTGCGCGACTTTGCCACCCGGCTGGCTCGCAAGGTCGCGCCGGTGCCGGTGCGCCTGTGCGACGAGCGCCTCACGACCGTGTCGGCGGAGGCTATGCTGCGCGACCGGGGCCGCAAGGGCAGTGACCGCCGCGCCGTGGTCGACCAGGCGGCCGCCGTACTCATACTGCAGAACGCGCTCGACACCGAGCGGGCCACGGGGAACCCGCCCGGTGAGATCGTGAAGGAGAACGATGACTGACCCCGAGCACGAGGGCGCCGCTCTGGAGGAGCAGTTCCGCTCGCAGGCCGCGGTCGGCGGCCGGCGCCGCGGCGCGGCCAAAGGCGGGAGGATGCGCTCCTGCCTCCCGGTGCTGATCGTGCTCGCGATCGTCCTTGCTCTGCTCTACCTGGGTGTGACGAAGGGTGTGGACTTCGTCAAGGACCAGTTCGCAGACCCCGAGGACTACGCCGGTCCGGGCACCGGCCAGGTGACCTTCGAGGTGGTCAGCGGTGACTCCATCGCGCAGATGGGCCGCAACCTCGAGGAGGAGGGCGTGGTCGCCTCCGCGGAGGCGTTCACCGACGAGGCCTCGGGTGACCCCTGCGCCAAGGGGATCCAGGCTGGGTTCTACCTGCTCAAGGAGAAGATGAGGGCCGCCGGTGCGCTGGCCATCATGTGCGACCCGAACCAGCTGGTCACGACGGCGATCGTGGTTCCGGAGGGACTGCGCGCGGTCGACATCGTCGACATCCTGGTGCAGGAGACCGACTTCGGGCGGGGCCGTTTCGAGCGGGCGCTGGCGGATCGCGCCGCCCTCGGGCTGCCCGACTACGCCGAGCTCAACGAGGACGGCTACCCGGAGGGCTACCTCTTCCCAGCGACGTACGCCTTCGGGCCGGACGAGACGCCCGAGTCGATGCTGAAGGCGATGGTCGACCGGTGGAAGCAGGCGGCGGCCGACGCAGATCTCGAGGGCAGCGCGGAGCGGCTCGGCTACACCCCTCACGAGCTGATGACCATCGCCAGCCTGGTCGAGGCCGAGGGTCGCGGCGACGACATGCCGAAGGTCGCGCGCGTGATCTACAACCGGCTCGAGAACCCCGGCACCGCGGGCACCATCGGTCGCCTCGAGATCGACGCGACGGTCGCCTACGCGCTGGGCGAGAAGCTCGGTGTGGCGCTCACCGAGGAGCAGCTCGGGGTCGACTCGCCCTACAACACCCGGATCAACGAAGGGTTGCCGCCGGGTCCGATCGACTCGCCCGGCGACGCGGCAATCGAAGCTGCGACCCACCCTGCCAAGGGGGACTGGTACTACTACGTCACCGTGAACCTCGAGACCGGTGAGACCAAGTTCGCGACGTCCTACGACGAGTTCATGGAGTACAAGAACGAGTTCTTGGCCTACTGCGAGACGTCCGACGCCTGCTGATGGCGCCGCAGTGAAGTGTGCCGTGCTGGGCGACCCGATCGCCCATTCGCTGTCGCCCGCGCTGCACCTCGCCGGCTACGTCGCCCTCGGCCTGGACTGGTCCTACGACGCCGTGCAGGTGCCCGCCGGATCGCTCGGAGCGCACCTGCAGAGCCTCGACGACGAGTGGCGGGGCCTGTCGCTCACCATGCCGCTCAAGCGCGAGGCCATGAGCCTGGCCGACCGCCTCAGCGATCGGGCCACGCTCGTCGGTGCGGCCAACACCCTCGTCCTGGTCGACGGCCAGGTGCACGCCGACAACACCGACCTCCCTGGGGTGCTGGCGGCGCTGCGCGAGCGGTGGGACGGCTCGCTCACGGCGGCCACGATCCTGGGCGCGGGGGCGACGGCGGCGTCCACGGGCCTGGCCCTGTGCGAGGCCGGCGCCGCCGAGGTCACCTTGCTGGTGCGCTCTCCCGAGCGTGCCGCCGAGACCGTGGCGGCGATCGAGCGGCATCCTTCGGGTCCTTCCGTGCGGGTGGGCTCGCTGGCGGCGGACCCTCCCGCAGGCGAGGTGCTGGTCAGCACGATCCCGGCCGAGGCGCAGTCCCCGGACCTCGTCGCGCGCTGCGGCGCGACGCCGGTGGTCTTCGAGGTGCTCTACGACCCGTGGCCCACCCCTCTCGCCGCCTCCGCCGGCGCCCGGGTGCTGGTGTCCGGGCTCGACCTGCTCGTGCACCAGGCGGCGTACCAGTTCGAGATCTTCACCGGCTCTCCGGCGCCTTTGGCAGAGATGCGAGCCGCAGGCGAGAGCGCACTGGCGGCGCGGCAGTGATCCACGCCGCCGCGGCCGCCGCCTGTGCGGCCCTGTGTGGCGCGGGAGGCCTGCTGGCGCCCCGGCTGATCGGCCGAGTCCCAGAGCCACCACCGGACCCGGAGGCACCAACCGATGCGCCCGCAAAGGAGGCCTATGCGGCCATCAGTGGACGTCCGGGGCTGGCCTGGAAGACCGCGGCGGCGGGGTTGGTCGCCGGCGCTCTGGTCGGCGGCCATCTCGGTTGGACGTGGCCGCTGCTCTATCTCGTGCCGCTGGTTCCGGTCCTGATTGCGCTCGCGGTCATCGACTGGCGCACCCATCTGCTTCCGACCGCGGTGCTGTGGCCGACGACCCTGGCGATGGCGGCGCTGGTCGTGGTCACCTGGGCCATCGCCGGCGCCACGGACGACCTGATCCGTGCTGGCTGGGGCTTCCTGATCGCCTACGGCACCTTCTTCCTGCTGTGGTTCGTCTACCCCAAGGGTCTGGGCTACGGCGACGTACGTCTGGCAGGCGTGCTCGGCCTGGCCCTCGGCTACCTGGGCTGGGGTGAGCTCGTCGTCGGCCTCTACGCCGGCTTCCTGCTGGGCGGACTGGGCGGTGGCGTGCTTTCGGTGTTGAAGGTCGTGGAGCGCAAGGCGTTCCCGTTCGGACCGTTCATGGTCGCCGGTGCCCTGGCCGGAGTGCTGTGGGGCGGATCAGTGCTCGACCGTCTCGTCGTCGGGTAACCCCGTCGGCCCGGGTGGGTCGGGAGTGAAAGACTGCGCGCATGCTGCGTTGGCTCACCGCGGGCGAGTCCCACGGCCCGTCCCTGGTCGCGATCTTGGAGGGACTACCGGCGAAGGTCGAGGTCACCACCGACGACATCGCCGAGTCGCTCGCGCGCCGACGACTGGGCTACGGGCGCGGAGCCCGGATGAAGTTCGAGCAGGACGAGGTCACGATCACCGGCGGCGTACGCCATGGACTGACCCAGGGCGGACCCGTCGCCATCCAGATCGGCAACACCGAGTGGCCGAAGTGGGAGCAGGTGATGGCCGCCGACCCCGTCGACCCGGTCGAGCTCGAGGCGCTGGCGCGCAACGCGGCGCTGACCCGGCCCCGGCCCGGCCACGCCGACCTGGTCGGCATGCAGAAGTACGGCTTCGACGACGCGCGGCCGATCCTCGAGCGCGCCTCCGCGCGTGAGACCGCTGCCCGGGTCGCCCTCGGCCGGGTCGCCAGCAACTTCCTCGAGCAGTCGGTGGACTCTCGGATCATTTCGCACGTGATCGAGCTCGGCGGCGTACGCGCTCCGGACGGCCTGTGGCCCGGCCCCGACGACGTCGCCCGTCTCGACGAGGACCCCGTGCGCTGTCTCGACCCCGACGCCTCGGCCGCGATGGTGGCCGCGATCGACCAGGCGCACAAGGACGGCGACACCCTCGGCGGCGTCGTCGAGGTCGTCGTGCACGGCCTGCCACCGGGCCTCGGCTCCCACGTGCACTGGGACCGCCGGCTCGACTCCCGGCTCGCCGGCGCCCTCATGGGCATCCAGGCGATCAAGGGGGTCGAGGTCGGCGACGGCTTCGCGCTCGCCGCGACGCCGGGCTCCCTGGCGCACGACGAGATCGTGCCCACCGACGAGGGGATCCGGCGTACGTCGGGGCGCTCGGGCGGTACCGAGGGCGGGATGAGCACCGGGGAGATCCTGCGGGTCCGCGCGGCGATGAAGCCGATCGCAACCGTGCCGCGCGCCCTCAAGACGGTCGACCTGAGCACCGGTGAGGCCACGGTCGCCCACCACCAGCGCTCCGACGTCTGCGCCGTGCCCGCCGCCGGCATCGTCGCCGAGGCGATGGTGGCGCTGGTGCTGGCCGAGGCCGTTGTCGAGAAGTTCGGCGGCGACTCCGTGCAGGAGACGCGCCGCAATGTCGAGAGCTACCTGGACACGCTGAGGTTCCGGTGACCCACCGATGAGCATCGTGCTCGTCGGCCCCATGGGTGCCGGCAAGAGCACCGTGGCGGCCCTGCTCGGCGAGGCGCTGGGCGTGCGCGTCCGCGACACCGACGTGGACGTCGAGACCGTGGCCGCCCGTACGATCTCCGACATCTTCGTGGAGTCGGGAGAGGCCCACTTCCGTGAGCTCGAGCGCGCGGCGGTCGCCGACGCACTCGCCACCCACAGCGGGGTGCTGTCGCTCGGCGGGGGAGCGGTGCTGGACGAAGGGACCCGCACGTTGCTGGCAGCCTCGGGGCACACGGTGGTGTTCCTCCGGGTGGGGCTGGCCGAGGCGGTCAAGCGCGTCGGTCTGGGCACCTCCCGTCCGCTGCTGCTCGGCAACGTCCGGTCGCGGATCAAGGCGCTGCTCGACGAGCGCACTCCCATCTACGAGTCCGTCGCGACGCTGGTCGTGGACACCGACCAGAAATCGGCGCAGGACGTGGCCGACGAGATCAGGAAGGCGCTGTCATGAGCGACACCGTGCTGCCGGTCCGGGGCGCGTCGCCGTACGACGTCGTGGTGGGTCAGGATCTCGGACCCCGACTGGGACCGATGCTCGGGCCGGCCGTCGAGCGGGTGGCCGTGATCGTTCCCGAGCGGCTCGAGCCGTTCCTCGACGAGCTGCTCGAGGACCTCGGCGACGTCGACGTCATCATGATGGCGATCCCCGAGGGCGAGGAGGCCAAGCAGGCCGAGGTCGCCTCGGCGTGCTGGGACGTGCTCGGGGAAGAGGGCTTCACCCGTTCCGATGCGGTGGTGACGTTGGGCGGTGGGGCCACGACCGACCTGGGCGGCTTCGTGGCGGCGACCTGGCTGCGCGGAGTCCGGGTCGTGCACGTGCCGACCACACTGCTCGGGATGGTCGACGCCGCCGTCGGTGGCAAGACCGGCATCAACACCTCCGCGGGCAAGAACCTGGTCGGCGCGTTCCACGAGCCGGCCGGTGTCTCTGCGACCTGAAGCTGCTGGAGACCCTGCCGCGGGCCGAGCTGGTGGCGGGCCTGGGTGAGGTGGTCAAGTGCGGGTTCATCGCCGACCCGGAGATCCTGCGCCTGGTGGAGGAGACCGACCCGGACGAGCTGGTGCCGTCGTCGCCGGTGCTGCGCGAACTGGTCGAGCGGGCGATCCAGGTCAAGATCGACGTGGTCGTGGACGACCTCAAGGAGACCGGTGGTGCTGACGGCCACCCGGGCCGGGAGGTCCTCAACTACGGCCACACGCTGGCCCACGCCATCGAACGCGTCGAGGACTACGGCATTCGTCATGGTGAAGCCGTGGCAATCGGGTGCGTCTACGTCGCCGAGCTGGCCGCACGCGCCGGCCGGCTGGCGCCCGAGGTGGTGCGTCGGCATCGATCCGTCTTCGAGCGGGTCGGGCTGCCGGTGAGCTACTCGGGTGCCTCCTTCGACGACCTGCACGCGGTGATGAAGGTGGACAAGAAGGCGCGGGGTTCGCAGCTACGGTTCGTGGTGCTCGACGACCTGGCCAAGCCGGTGGTGCTGGCCGGCCCGTCCGAGGACGACCTGCGGGCGGCGTACTGCTATCGGAGGTGCCTGATGAAGGTCCTGGTGCTCAACGGCCCCAACCTGGGCCGCCTCGGCCGGCGTGAGCCCGAGATCTACGGCACCACCACCCACGCCGAGCTCGCCCACCTGTGCGTGGAGTGGGGCGCCGCGCTGGGCCTCGAGGTCGAGGTACGGCAGACCAACCACGAGGGCGAGCTGCTCGACTGGCTCAACGTTGCGGCCGACGACGCCTCGCCCGTCGTACTCAACGCCGCCGCCTGGAGCCACTACTCCTATGCGCTCTACGACGCCTGCGCCCAGCTCAGCGCACCCTTGGTCGAGGTCCACATCTCCGACCCCTCGCAGCGACCCGAGAAGTTCCGCCACACCTCGGTCGTCACCCCCCACGCCATCGCGGTGATCGCCGGCGAAGGCGTCGACGGCTACCGCCAAGCCCTCGAGCTCCTCGCCGACAGCTGACCTGCCCATTCGCGATAGTCCCTGACGAAAGGACCCTCGATCGGGCGATTTCTGGGTCCATTCGTCAGGGACTACCCCGGCGGCGGGACGTTAGCTGCGGTGTTTGCCACGGACTGGAGCGGCGCTGCCGCCCTGACCGACGACGCTTCGACGGTCTCCACGGACAAAGGTTGGGGCCGGCGCCGTAGTTCGCCTCGCGGCGTGGGCTGGCGATAGACTCGGCGGCTGCTGTCCCCCCGGCGATCCGGCCCGGAGATCTGGGGAGTGCGGCCACTCCCTGTCCACCACACGAAGGCTGAACTGCGCGCATGGCAACGACCAACGACCTGAAGAACGGCATGGTGCTCAACCTCGACGGCCAGCTCTGGCAGGTCATCTGGTTCCAGCACCACAAGCCCGGCAAGGGTGGCGCGGTCGTGCGCTCCAAGCTGAAGAACATCGAGTCCGGCAAGACCGTCGACAAGACGTTCAACGCCGACGTGAAGGTCGAGGTGGCGAGCGTCGACAAGC
Source organism: uncultured Actinomycetota bacterium (assembly GCA_963753565.1). GTDB lineage: Bacteria > Actinomycetota > Actinomycetes > Propionibacteriales > Nocardioidaceae > Nocardioides. The sequence goes on along the minus strand of CAVWCT010000010.1, from coordinate 12,691 downwards.
GGGACATGCAGTACCTCTACAACGACGGCACGTCCTACGTCTTCATGGACACGAACACCTACGACCAGCTCGAGGTCGCACCGGAGATCGTCGGCGACGCCAAGAACTTCCTGCTCGAGAGCGCCGAAGCGATGGTGGCCACCAACGAGGGACGGGTCCTCTACATCGAGCTGCCCGCCTCGGTCGAGCTCGAGATCACCTTCACCGAGCCCGGCGTGGCCGGCGACAGCGCCACCGGCCGCACCAAGCCGGCGACGCTCGAGACGGGTCACGAAATCCAGGTCCCGCTCTTCATCACGCAGGGGGAGAAGGTCAAGGTCGACACCCGCGACTCCTCCTACCTCGGTCGCGTCAAGTCCTGATGCGCTGATGGGAGCCAGATCCAAGGCCCGCAAACGCGCGCTCGACCTGCTCTACGCGGCCGACCTGCGCGGCGAGTCGGCGACCGTCACCCTCGACCGCTCGGTCGAAGAGGGCTCGGCGCCCACCAACGACTACACCGTGACGCTCGTGCACGGCGTGGTGGAGCACCAGGCCCGGATCGACGAGCTGCTTTCGACGTACTCAGAGGGCTGGACGCTGGAGCGGATGCCGGCCGTTGACCGCAACGTGCTGCGCCTGGGCCTCTACGAGCTGCTGTACGTCGACGACGTGCCCGACGCGGTCGCCGTCAGCGAGGCAATGGCGCTGGTGCGCGAGCTGTCGACCGACGAGTCGCCGCCGTTCGTCAACGGCATCCTCGGCACCATCCAGCGCAACAAGGCGACCCTGGCCTAGGCTAGGTCGGTGACCGCGGCCACGGCCGCGTCGACCTGCTCGGGCGAGGTAGCGATGCTGGGGCCGAGCCGCAGGTAGGACACGGCGTACGGCGTCGCGCTGGCCACGATGCCGGCCTGGCGCAGCGACAGCACGGCGTTGGCTGGTGGCTGGTCTGGCAGGTCGACGCACACGATCCCGGCGGACACCTCGGGCGAGGCCGGCGTGACGACTCGGAGGCCGGCCTCCGAAAGACCCTCCTTGAGCTGCGTTGCCTGCTCGGTCGTGCGCGCGACTACCCGGTCCCGCCCGATCTGCTGCATCAGCGTGAACGCGTCGGCGGCCGCCCATTGGTGCTCGAATGCCTGGTAGCCGCCGTGGGTCAGCCGCCCGGCACCGCTGCCCGGCCCCGAGAACGACGGGATCAGCTCGGTGAGCGGCGACCAGTCGCGTCCCCAGAGGATGCCGGTGCCACGGGGTCCGAACAGCCACTTGTGCGTTCCGGAAGCCAGGAAGTCGCAGCCCAGGTCGGGCAGGTCGACGTCGACCGCACTGAACCCGTGGACGCCGTCGACGCAGAACAGCACATTGTCTCCGAGCGCGTCGCCCATGTCCTTGATCGGGAGCCGGACGCCGGTGCTGGAGTGGACCCAGGTCACTGCGACCACCCGCGTCTCCGGCCGGACCCCGGCGAGCAGCCTGCCGACCAGCTCGTCGACGCTCGCGGTGGCCGGCTCGTCGTACAGGGTCACACGTCGGACCGCCGCGCCGGTCCGCGTCGCCAGGAGGCCGAGGCTCGCCTCGGTCGAGTAGAAGTCGTGTGTCGTCGTGAGCACCTCGTCACCGGGCTCGAGGCTCAGCCCGCCGTAGATGGTCGCGAGACCCATGGTGGTGCTGTCGGTGAGCGCGAACTGGTCCGGTGTGCCGCCGGCGAACGCCGCCGCAGCGGTCCGCACAGCCGCCTCGCGTTCGATGCCCGTCAGCAGCGCGGCCTCGGTGTCGGTGGCCAGCTCGTCGCGGTAGCCGTCGATCGCTGCCTGCAGGGGAGCCGTGTGCGGGGAGAGGACGAAGGCGGCCAACTGCGCGAGATCGGGATCGAGCAAGAACTGCGCGCGCACGGAGTCCCAGTCCTGCGCGTCGAACGTCGCGGAGACCGGCTGTGACGGTGATGGGTCGGGTGATGCAGGGTCGTCGCAACCAGCGAGCAGGGCCGCAGCTCCTGCGGCCACGCCGGAGCCGAGGAGAGTGCGCCGAGTCGCTGCCATCGAGCCATTATCGGTGCCTTGCGGGGTACCGGGCCGGATGAGCGACATCACCGACCGAGCCCAGCAGCTCGGGCGCCAAGCGCAGAACAGCGACTGGCTGGACCACGTTGCCCGGGCGGGATTGTTCCAGCCCAGGAGCGGCTGGAGTGCGTGGCCAAGATACTCGGCCGGGCCGGCACGTTCCACGCCGGATTGGGATGGGAGGACTTCAAGGGCGCGCACGGGACGAAGGGCGAGGACAGTAAGGCCGAGCGGGCCGACATCTGGCCGTACCTGACCGACCGGTGGGGATGGATCGGCCGACCGATCACGGCTGTGGCCCTTCTGTTCGGCGCTCAGTTCTGGTTCGATGTCCTGCGCCGGCTGGTCGGCTTCCGGAAGGGCGGCAGTTCGTCGTCGGCGGCAGCCCCCGCTGCGTGACCGCCACCGGAACGCGAGCTGGCCAGATACCCAAGACAAGAGCGTTCTGCGCTTCGCGGTCGCCATGCGCGGTGGAGTGAGTCTGGCCGTGTGGATCGGCGGAGCCCTCTCCGAAATAAACGATGTCCGGGTGGCGTCACCGGAATCCCTCGAGTACAAGCTCCTCGAGATCACCCGCTTCGCCCAGCTCGAGGTCGACATCCTGACCGGTGCCAGCGCCGGCGGCCTCAACGCCGCCCTTGGCGGACTGGCCATCGCCACCGGTGCCGCGGATGGACCTAAGGACAACGTGGCTGAAGGTGGCCGACATCGACAGGCTCCTCGAACCGCCAGCGAAATCCCGGAGACTGCACTCGCTCCTGAACGGCACGTACTTCAAGGACGAGGTCCTGGAGCAGATGAAGGAGTTCGAGACGAAGGCCGCCCCGGAGAAGGCCAAGCCGGTCGCCGATGTTCCTGGCTACCACCATCCTGGGTGGCGTGCAGGTCACCGATCCGACCGACAAGACGGCGCCCGACAAACTCGGTTTCCGTGTACTTCCACTTCCGCCACCAGACGTCGGCACCGGAGTTCAGCGACATGTCCGGCGATCAGGCGTGGCCGAGACGCTGGCCCTGGCGGCGCGGTCGACCGCCTCCTTCCCGGGCGCATTCGAGCCGGTCAAGCTGGAGACGGATCGTTCGCGGGTCGGCTCCTCCTCCCACCGCCGACGAGCCGCCGACCACGTTGCGGATATTCGACGGCGGGGTGCTCGACAACATCCCGGTGGCCCGGGCCATCCGGGCGGCGGCGCTGGCTTCGGCGAAGGACTCCATCCGCCGGTGGATCGTCTTTCTCCATCCGAGTCCCGACGCCCTCGGGCCGGCGCCATCCCGGTCTGTGCCGGGGCCGGAGCCGTCGCTGCTCAACATCCTCCAGGACGTCCTTGGCGGTCGGGGAGCCGAGACCCTCCTCGACGACCTCGAGGATGCCGCGGGCCATCGAGCGGGAGGAGGAATCGCAGCGGTCCTCCCGCTACTCGTCCTGCAAGGCAGCATTCGAGGCACTGGAGCCGTCGTTCGCGGGCTCGGCGTCGGGCCTCTGGGAGGTAATCGTGGCGCTCAGGCGCCGGCCGGCGCACCCAGCGTCCTCCGGCGTGCCAGGGGTGATCGACGCCAACCCTGCTCTACGCGCTCCTGGACGACCCTTCGACCGGTCTGGGATGGGTGCCGATCGGTCAGGACCCACCGCCGTCGCCGTTCACCGGTCGCGATCCCCTTGACCGTGAGGAAACCCGGTCGGCCCTCATGCAACGGATCGCCGACACGGCAACCGTGCGGCCGTTCGCACCGCTGGTCCGCCTCTGCCTCCTGTCCATCGAATGGATCAAGTGGCTCGAGGAGGGACTGGACCAGGTGAACCCCTCCCTCCGCCGATCCATCTACGACCTGATCGTGGTGGCCCAGCTCATCGACGCCGCCCTCGACCGCGTCTTCATCGTTGACTGCGAGAACCGGATGGAGCAGCTCGAGGAGCGGCTGTCGGTTGCACGGAGCTCCGGAGCGCTCCACGCGCTGGTGTCCGACTTGGAGGTCGCAGCGACGAATCCGGACCTGACAGCCCACCTCCGAGACCGGTTGGTGGGTGTATCACGGGACGTTCTGGACACCCTCGCCCGGGGGGAGCTCCCGACCAGCCCCGCCGTTCACGCCCAGCCTCCCCTCGACCAACGGCTTCTCCGACTGCTGGCCGACGTCGTGATCGGCCTGTTGAAGCTGACCCCGGAGGACCAGTCGGACAGCCGCCGGGTCTTCGGGCTGATGCAACGTCGATTCCCCTGCGATCGGGACATCGACGTCGCCCAGGTCGAGGCCCACCTGCTTGTGATCGACGCCGCCTGCGCCGGACTTCATCGCGGTCGGCTGGTCAGCGTCGGATTCCGGATTCGACTACTACCGGATATCGGGGGCCGCTGCCTCGCCCCTGGCCTCCGGTGGCTCCCACCTGGGCGCGGCGCTCCCCACCTTCCCCACCCTCCAGAGCGATGCTGACAGCATGGCGGCGAAGGCCAAGCTCTCCGGCAACAGCTTGGGGAACTTCTCCGCCTTCGTATCCGCCCGGTTCCGGGCCAACGACTGGATGTGGGGCCGGATGGACGCGGCCAAGGGCCTCGTCGACATCATGCTGCGGGACGAATACCTGGCCGAGTCGCCCGCGGCCAAGGTCGAGGCGTTTGTCAAGAAACCGTTCCTCTCCGTGGTCGGGGACGATGTGCTCAAGGCTTCCGGCGAGAAGGTGTGCTGCGAGCTCTGGAGGACGATGGCAGCCACCGTGGCCGCGTTCGAAAAGTCCCGGGACCCCACGTTGCTGGCCCAAGTGAGACAGCTGGTGACCGCCCGCTGGCAGCTCGAAATCTTCCTTGCCGAAATCAGAGAGATGTACGGCCAGAAGCTGCAGCCGGAGTCCAAAAACAGGCCCTTCCCTGCATTGGCCGAATTGACTGGCGACGATGAGACCGACCTCAAAGCGGCACAGTCGAACGTCCAACGAGTGATGGACGACTACATGAAGAGTCCTCGGCAGGTCAGCGCCCTTTGGGGTCAACGCCAGACGACGGCCTTGGGTGTGAAGGTGGCCCGCAACGCAGCAAACGCCATCGTCCCTGACGGTGGTTTCCTCAACTTCATGAAGAGGTTCGCCGTCGCCGCTCCCCTGTTGATCGCCACGGCCGCTGTGTTGTCCAGGGGAGCGTTCGTCGTGGGATCCGCAATTCTCGTGAACACGTTGCTTGTTCCCCGGTCGATTGAAGTGGCGGCATTTGTCGCGTGGTCCGGCGGGCTGCTGCTCTCGGGTCTGCTATTCGCCACGTTCGTGCGCCGAAAAGGTCATCCGTGGCGGGTGTGGTCGACAGCAGTCATCACGACCGGCGCCTACGCATTCGGCGCGGCAACCCTCCACCAGGAGAAATGGCGGTTTAGCGCCCCCGCGTGGTTCGACGAGGCCGAGTGGCCATTGCAAGGGGTGCCGGCCGATACCGTCCGGGCCATGATCGCGGTCGGCGTGCTGGTGGCGCTGGCCTCTGCGCTGCTCTGGGTCTGGGCGAAGCTCGAGTGGCGCATACCGGTGTCGTTGGCAGCAGGCGCCGTCATAGCGCTTTGGGTGCCGATGGGCGCATGGAATCAGCCTGACCACCTGCCACCGGCCGGGAGGGTCCTGTCATTCTTCGGCTCGATGTGGATACCCGCGTTCATTCTGCTCTTGGCCACGACCGTGGTAACGGTGGCGGCGCGACCTGAGAACCGGAAGGCTAAGCACCTCGAGCAGTAGCTGTCGCCGCAGCGCCGATGCGCCGAGCGGTGCGCCCTCCTCGGCCACCCGCGTCGGGCTGGGCAGTCGCCGTCGCTCCAGACGGCGCCAACTGGCCAGCGCAAGCACCGACGGGACGGTTGCGAGGCTGGAGCCGCGACCGGCGCGGAGGAGCAGACCCTGACGGGGTCAGACCGACTGAGTCAGACGCGTTCGCCTTCCCTCCGAACGTCTCTCGTGCAACCGTTTTCTCGTTCCTCACGGTGGGCACGTCGCAAGTACCACGAAGCCGACGAGCCCGTCCTTGCCGAATGTCGTCGATTCGACGGCAACCTCGTTGGCCGTGAGGCCGGCGGCCGCCTGGTCCGTGGGTAGTACGACGTTCAGGAGATTGGCGCTGCCCGCATAGTCCTGGCTGGTTGACGATGCCGCAACGGCGCAATGGGCGAGGTTCAGTCCTGGGAAACGCACAACACGAAGGATTGGATCGTTGGACGCGGTCCGAGTGGTCGCGGTCGGCGGCGAGGAGGAGATCACCTGCCCATCCGGGCCGACGATTACCCACGCTTGGCTGGCGCCGGCGGGCCGGAGCCCGGTGTCGCCCTGCTTGCCGTCGCGCCCAGATGCCCCGTCTGCACCGTCCGAGCCATTCTCGCCGGGATCTCCCTTTGGCCCACGCTGGCTGAGGACCACGGTCCTCGTACCGGAACCGCAGTCCTCCGTGCGAACGACGACCCGTAGGACTGCATCGTCCTTCGTTGAGAGACACAGGACGATCGAGGTCAGGAGGTTGGTCGTGCCTCGGGAAACCGTCGAGCACTCGCGAGTTCGAGTCCACAGACGCTCGATGACCGACGGTGCATCGAACGAGAAGAACTTGTGGGACGTGCGACACACGGTCCGGTCCCTGACAAGGTCGCTCTTGACCAACAGAATTTCGCGGTCGTCGGCACGAAGGATCGATACGAAACCCTCACCTTCACCGACCACATAGCCATCGACCGGGCCACCGCCTGTGCCATCCCACGAGATGCGCTCGCGCGGCATCCATGGCGCCGAGACGAGCGGGCCCACGAGCAGCAACGCAAGGGCGGCCGCCAGGCATGAGACACCGACGACCCAATCGGGGTGGCACTTCAAGGGAACGAGAGCGACGAGTGCGAGCACGACGATCGGCACAATGGCAAGAGCCATGGTGAACGGGATCACCAATACGAGCAGGAGGCTGAGGAGCAAGAGGCCGAGGGCCGCGACGCTGTACCAGCGGCTCCGTCGGTTTCGATGGATCTCGCTGCACATCCACCAGACGGAAAGGAGCGCCGCGATCAGAGTCAAGCCGCCGAGCTCGTTGAGAACCGATGTGAAGGCCGATTCGGCGATGCCGGATATGCCTTGGCGGCGCACGACCTCGAGCGCTGCCGCCCGGCTCATCCTGGTGAGCATGAGGATTCTTAGGAGTGCGTAGATCGGGATCGCTACGCTGAGCGCGAGCTTCCAGTGCTGCAGGAGCCAGCGCAGCGGCTCCGCCAGAACGTCCCCCGCCCACCCTTCCGAGCGATGCGCCGCCCCGGAGTCGTCGTCGCGGAGTCGAGAGAGAGGCTGAGGGGGCCGAGTCAGCCCAGGCATGGTGCGCTCGTCGCCTCGAAACTATCCCGACGGTGCGGGGTAAGTGCCCTGCACCGAACCATCGACGGCCAATGGTCGCTCCCTCGCAGGGTCCCCGCCTCCCGAGCGGGTCTCAGCAGGGGTTCTGCGAGGCCGAGCGCGAACCGGTGCAGACAACCCAGGTCCGGTAGATGGGCGCACGTGTCTCGAGCAACTCGGCGATGACCTCGCGCCGTCCCTGGTGCCAGTGGCGACGAACGTCTGCCAGGTCCCAGAGGAGATCGGACGCATGTGGATCCTCGGCATCCTGTGAGTCGAATAGCGTGCCGAGCGAGGCAAGGTCGGGGAACTCGATACGTAGCTCCCACTCGTCGCTCGCTGGGCCGAGAACTGGTTGTGATAATCGGATCGCCGTCGCCGTCGTCGGCACGGACGGGTTGTGGAGATGCCGCTGGATGGTGCCGCGCAGCCAATCGAAGAACTCGTCGGGAGCGTGCACGCGCCAGCGGTAGACGATCTCGACATGAGTGAACCTCTGCTGAAGGGCCGCGTGTGGTGTCACCATCTCCGCGTCCCGTAGTCACTCCAAACCTGGCAGACCCCTCCGGTACTGGTCCGGCGGCGGCCGGCAAGCCCTGATGCCGTGCCCAATGTGCGCAGACGTCCAGTGCCCGCTTGGTCGGGTGCACCTGCGACAATTGGGCGATTGCCTCGTCGCGGAGATTGGCCATGAGGACGATAGCTCGCAACCGACCTCCCTTCATCGTCTGCGCAGTGCGTCCGCAAACGGGCTCCGAGTCTGGGCGTTCGCACTGGCAGCGTCGGCGTCGACCCGGTCGTGCCGACCGTAGGATGTAGCTCCCTCGGGAGGCACTCTTTCCGCCAAGCGGCCGAATACTACTGGGCGCCCCCGCCCTCGGCCATATCGATGATGGCGGACACGCCGGCCACTGCTTGTTCCCAAACGGGGACAACCACCGCGCCGCGGTCCCCGGTTTGACCGCTGCTACATGCAGTGCCATGCCGGAAGCCCAACCCGTGCGCCAGATCGAACGGCCGATCGACGACGTCGATCGTTGGCCCGATTCGTCCCGGAAGGGGATCCCTTTGACACGGCCGGCCGAACCGACCTTCTCGCCGAGCGGGGTCTACGACGCGGCTGGCGGGTACGTCAGCCACCCGGTCGGTGGCGGCGCAGCAGCGGGCGCGGGTCGAGGCCCAGCGGGCCCGGCGCAGCGGGCTGACCCCGGCCCGGAGGGCGGTGGCGATGGCGGTGGCCGACCGCCGCCTGGGTGGCGACCTCGGGTGCGACACCCACCCGCGACCACGACGCCGCCTCGGTGCCGGCGGCCAGCCACACCAACGGCTCGGCGACGTCGGCGCCTGCCACCGGTCCGACCCGCCCCGCGTACTCCGTCGTCGTCTCGTGGCGGAGCCGACCCAGTCCGGTGACGCCCAGGTCCTCCTCGGCCTCGTCCCACGCCACCAGAACCCGCTCGGCCGGTGTCGACGCCGCCGCCCGGCGACGGTCGCGCCGTACACGCCGGGCGAGAGGGATGGCGGCCGCCGCCATCCCGGCCAGGAGCACGGCGACCACGACCAGCGGGAGACGTCCAAGGCCGCCCGACCCTGTTCGGTGCTGGGTGCCGTCTCCACCTCCTCGCCGTCCGCCGCGGCGGTGGTCGGCGGTGCGGCGGACGGCGAGTCCGACGGTGCCAGCGTCGTGTCGGGCGAGCCCGCCTCGGGCGCGGTGCCCGGTTGGCCGCCCCCGCCGGCCGGGGTGCCGGTGTAGTCGCCACCCGGGGGCGTCCGGCCGGGCGTGGGCTCGAACAGCACCCACCCGTAGCCGGCCAGGTAGACCTCGGGCCAGGCGTGGGCCTGCTTGCCCATCACGTGGAACAGCCCGCCCTCGTCGCGCGTCCCCGGGGTGAAGCCGACGGCGACCCGGGCGGGGAGCCCGATCGATCGGGCCATCGCCGCGTAGGTGCCGGCGAACTGCTCGCAGTACCCCTCCTGTCCGGCAGGAACCGCAGCATGGCGTCTTCGCTGTGGCCGGGCGGAACGGCGAGCGTGTAGGTGAAGTTCTCGAGGAACCAGTCCTGCAGCGCCGGCCTTTCCGAACGCAGTCGTCTTGGCCCGCGGTGGCCGCCCGCGCCCGGGCCGCGGCCTCGGCCGGGAAGGTGTCCGGGAGGCCGAGATAGCGCTCGGTCACGTCCGCCGGGGCACCGCCGGGCGCGGTCGCCAGCTCGTCCTCGGAGAAGCGCGGCACCTCCGACTCGACCGTGTAGCGCAGGCCGTCGCCGGTGGCCTCGTCGGTCAGCAGGCTCGCCGTGCAATAGCGCCCGCGAAGATTGGCCCCCACTGCAGATACCTAGCGTTGTGGACTAGGGTCGCGCGCGGTTCCAATGACATGGCCTACCCTCAAAGTTTGGTGGAATGGCCAAAGCCAATTAGCGCAATCCAAAGAACGACAGAATTGCCATGATGACGACGATAAGTCCGATCAAATAGATGAGGCCATGCATCGCTCTCTCCGTTGTCGAGGGACTTTGGTTCAGCGCTACAAACCTGGAACAAACAAATGGTTCCCGGGGCGAACCGCACATAGAGCGATTGCGCCTCCTGTCGGCGTTGCTCCTTTGGAGGCTCCAGACCGCGTCCAAGCGGCGTGGCGGAAGTCAGTTAGGAACTCAACTTTCAGATAAAATCTTCCTCTTTCACAACCACGGCTGGGGTGGATCGTTGGAAGGGGGCACAGTATTGGCCGCGCGCTCGTACTTGCGATCTCTTGGCGACTGTACTCGCTCACGTCGCCAGCAAGTGCCTACAGGTGGCCATTGCACCAAATGGGAACTTCACTAGAACCGCCGCGTCTCCTAGACCCAGCCGATTTCTGGGCGCAGCATACGACGATGAGTGCAGATGCAGCCCCGCCGCCCAGATTTGCAATCGGCGAACGTGTGTTCGTGCCGTCAGCTCACAGGCGGCAAAGGTAATTGAGGTGGTGCCGCTTGGGGGCTCGTTTGGATATCGCGTAGCAGGGCTTGGTCAGGCAATCATTGCCCAGTCTGACATGGAACGAATATCGATTGACGCCCGGCAGAAGCCCGCCGTTCTCACGTCTCCGGATCGCTTGACGTTCGAAGATGCATCGGACTCGAACTGCCTCACCGCCAAGAAAGGTACGGTAAGTCCGGCCAGCGCCGCGATGCTGCGTATTGAGGGAATTGGTGACGAACAGATGAGCAGAGTGGCGAACTAGTAAAGCTGCGGGAAGATGCGATCGCGCATTTAGCGCAATCCAAGTTCGTCAACGAGCCAATCGACATTCCGACAACCGCAGACACTCGTCGGCGTTATTTTGGTACTCTTGGACTGGAGAACATTGGGCCACGGCGTCTCACCCCGCATTGTTCCCCTTCTGACGCGGCCGCCATTGTGGCAGGGACGGCTGCGCTTCCGCAATCGTCTCGGAGCGGGGTTGGTGTTTCCGAGTTCCAATTAAGCGTCAGGATACCAATCCACCAAAGGTCTCAGCGACCCGATAGGCACGCGGTCAGGCTCGGGCATTCAGCATCGGCAACGAGAGGAGAATTGCCGCATGAAAACCTACCGCGTGTTTCCGTCGCCATTCGGATGGTGCATCGATACAGAAGGCACCCCGTGTCGGCCCCTACCGACAAGCGGAGATCGCAGTTCAGCTTGTCATGGCGCAAGCCGGTCTTGTGCGGTCGCGCGGAATAGAAGCGAAGCTTATCGTAGAGGATGAGGACGGTGCCACGCGGCTGGAATGGACCTCGCGCGCGGGCGTCGCGATGACTTCGAAAGCGATGCCAACAAGCGATTGGAAGCCAAGTTTCCATCACAATCTAATTGGACGGCAGCCGCTTCGCTTGGCGGTAGGGTTGCCACGGCCTGTCGTCGCCCGTTCGGGTCGGCCGCGAACTTCGATCGACACGCGCGAAGCTGATTTGCGGCGGCGAGCGCCCTTCGCTCGGCGCGCACGCCGTTCGTGGCGATGCTCGATTCCTCCTCAGGCAGCATGATGGAAAGCCCAAAGGCTCTCACCGGAATGGCCGGTTACACAACAGGTCCCGGCAAGGCGTCGATGACCGATTGAGATCAACGCGCGGCTGCTTCTTGTCCGACCAGTTTCGGCACTTCCTGTTCCGTCGGAATGCGACCTTCAGGGGTAAGTTTATCCACAGCTTCAGGAAGTTCGCGGCTCAGTTCCTTCAGGAGCTCTTCGCGGGACATCCCGGTCTGTTTCGCCAGCCACTCAATCCTCTCAGGACCTAAGACTTTCTCAAGGTCGGGCGCTTCGATCGGCTTGTTCGGGCCTTTATCGACCCAGCTCTGCGCGGTCTGACCTTGCCCCGCCTGCTGGAAATTCTTGATGAGTTCGTTGAGGCCGTTTTGTGAGTGCCGCACCCTTGCCGGGGCCTCCGAAAAAATCGCCAAGATCGGAGAGGATATTGCCGCTCCCGAAAGACCCTGCTCCCGATGCCGGCGGCGCCGCCTTCCGGCCCCTTGCGCCCCATCATTTCAGCAAGGCGCCCCTTGCCGTGGTAGGTCCTGTATGCGAGCACGCCCGCAAGCGCCAAGGTGATAGGTGACATAATCGACATGTGGTTGCCTCTCCGGGTTCGACAAAACCCCGCAACCAGCGAGGGATGCAAAGTTCCTCTGCGAGCAATGTCGTTTAGATCGGAACGCAGTGGGCCGCGTTACGAATTCACTAACGCCCGCGCCAGGATCGAGATCGAGCACGTCCGGATGCTCGAGATCATCGATGGTCCATTCCACGGAAGGAGTTCGACGGCGCCCATCTCGAATTTGCCAGTCGATCCTTGAATTAACGAGTAGCCGAATTCGGCCAGCATATCATTCAGCCAAGGGGACTTTACCGACGCAGACCGCGTTGCTTTCTTCCGCGCGCAAAACTCAGTCTTCGGCTCTTTGATTGATGGCGGTCTCCGCGATCTTCGACAATGTGGCGTCGGTGTTCTTTTCTTCATTTAAAGTTTGATCGAGAAGGCGCACGGCTTGAGCATGACGTAGCTCTTGCGCCCACGCCTTAAGGGTGCCGTAGCGAGAAATCTCGTAATGCTCGACGGATTGCGCCGCGGCAAGGAGACCGGCGTCGAGAGCGCGTGTCCCCTTGTACTCCTTCATGATCTCCTGCCCCTCTTCGACGATCCCCATGATGGCAGCACACGTTTTCCCCCGGGGCTTCTCGTCGATTATTCGGAACACCTGCTCTAGTCGATGGACCTGGTTTTCGGTCTCGCGTTGATGCTTCATGAAAGCGTTCTTGAGATCAGGCGACTGAGCCGCTTTCGCCATCTTCGGCAAAGCC
>CAVWCT010000009.1:0-145996 GCA_963753565.1 uncultured Actinomycetota bacterium | reverse complement strand
ATCTGTTTCGACGAGGTCTCTGGCCTCTCCTTCGACCAGAAGGAAGGCGTCAACATCCTCAAGGGGTACATGGAGTCCGGCGAGTTCAGCCCGGGCAAGGAGTCGATCCGCGCTGACGGGGAATTGTCATGGTCGGCAACTTCGACGTGGACGTCCTGCACCAGCTGCGCACTGGTCATCTCTTGGGACCGCTGCCCAAGGAGATGCGCGACGACACAGCGTTCATGGATCGTATCCACGCCTACATTCCAGGCTGGGACGTGCCGAAGCTCGACCCCAGTTACTTCACAGCACACTTTGGATTCGTCAGCGACTTCCTCGCCGAGGTCTGGAGTCGGTTGCGTAGAGCGTCCCGACTCGACGTATTACAGGGCCGGCTGGAGTGGGGCAGCCAACTAAGCGGCCGCGACCGCAAGGCCGCGAACTACTCCGTGGACGGGCTGCTGCGCCTTCTCTATCCGGACCCCGACATGGAAGTGCCCCACGAGTTCCTTGCCTGGGCAGCCGTGATCGCCTTGGAGTCCCGCCGGCGAGTCAAGGAAGCCCAGGCGTTTTTCGGCGCCGACGAGTTCGGTCAGACGGAACTATCCTTCAGCATCGGCGGCGGCCCAGGAAATCGTCGTCTATTGCGACGAGTCCGTCAGGTATCAAGAAGAGTTGGCCAGGGAAACTGGCGACGACCCGAACACCCTCGATGCGGATGCTCTCCCCATCCCCGATCCCAGAGAGGTGTCGTCCAAGACGGCAGCACGCGACTATGGAATCGGAGACACAATCGGAGAGCCGCTTTGCAGTCGAAGAGCTGCTCGGCAGTGGTGGCTTTTCAAGGGTCTATCGAGTCCGAGATGTTGTCGAAGGCGAAGAGCGGGCCTTGAAGTTGTTCGACAACGCGGCCGGTTATGACGCCGTGCGACGCGAGATCGGCGCACTTCGCAAGATCCATCACCCGAACGTCGTTCAGGTCATCTGGGCCGACCGTACCGACTCGGGCGAATGGTATTTTGATCATGGAGTACATCGACGGCGAACTCCTCGCTGACTATGCCACCGGCAAAAAGCAACTCCGTGATCGCGAGGCTGTCGATGTCGCACTTGATGTCCTTGACGCCCTAATCGCGATCCATCCCAACAGCGAACGGCTTGAAGCACTTGACGAAAAGAAGCGGGCCGGTGAAATTATTGGGCGAGGAGTACGACGAGCTGCTTGCGCTGAGCGACGGCGCGCTCGTCCACCGCGACATCAAACCACAGAACATCATGCTCACTCGCGCTGGTGCCAAGCTCCTTGACTTCAACATCGCCTCACGAGTCGGCGACCCTGTGAACACCGTTTCAGGCACTCCCCCGTACCAGCCTCCCGACGCTGATCTGACGCGTTGGGACGTATCCCCCGACCTCTTTGCCATAGGGGTCACGCTGTATGAGTTGTTGTGCGATGGTCAACATCCCTATCCCCATGCTCGGCCTATGCTGGGGGGTGATCCGCGAGACCCACGTCATTTCCGCAAGGACCTGAGCCCACCGATCGCCGAATTTCTTCTCAGGGCTTGCGCCGCAGATCGAGCCGCGCGGTTCCACACTGCGGCGGCGATGAAAGCCGCCCTGCAGGCGGCGCGCGCCTCATCGAGCACGAAGTAGCACACCGGCTACATGGAGTTTCAAGCCCAGTATCGCCTTTCTTTCGACCTAGACGATACTTGCGTGCATCGTTGTGCTCCACCGGGATTTCGAAGGCCCACATTGACGGGAAGAAGGGCCGCCATGACGGCTGGCCCTCCTATTAGCATGACAGGCTGCAGTCGAAATCTACCTGCCGCAACATTCGCGGACGTAGCAGGAGCCGGCGGCACGAATCGTCCGGTGTGCCCGTCTCGACGGCGTTGACCTGCAGTGCAACACGTGTCCGCCGGAGTTCGTCTCGTTTGGGCTTGTGTTCGTCCCGTACATGATGTACGCTGAGGACATACACAGAGACGGCCCACCCCTCCAAGGAGCCGCGCCATCGTCGGGCGTTGCGTGGAGAAGTGGACCGTCGCAGGTCTGAACACCTCGAGTGTATCGCCCTGCCCCGCGGGTCGGCCCGTCGTATCGGCCGCGAAGCGGGGTTGGGCTGCTTACACGCAAACGACATAAGGGGGTCTCGTGGCCGACGTTAACTACCCAGCTCTTAAAGGCAAGATGGGTGACCGCGAATTCTATCTCACGGTTATGAGCCTGCAGACCGCAGCCGGCTTTTTTGAGCCGACGCCACCCTCTCTACCTCCAGAATTTCGGGCCCAGCGTCCCCTGGCGGAACGGCGCATCCCCGAGATAGTGCAGTACCTCGTCGAGAAAGAAGGCGACTGGGTATTCGGGAGCCTGACCGTCTCATTCAACGGTGAGTCGGTCTACTCGGCGGCGAAGAAGGAGTTGACGCTCGATACCGAGACCGAGTTTGTTATCGTTGACGGGCAGCATCGATTGGCGGCGATTCAGCGCGCTATCAAGGAAGATCCCTTGCTGCGCAAACAGGAGATCGGCGTGATGCTGATTCCCTTTGAGAGCCTGGATCGAAACCAGCAGATCTTTAGCGATCTGAACCGAACGGTTCAAAAGACAAGTCGCTCTCTGGATATCCTCTACGACCACGACGACCCTCTCAATGGCGTGGTGAAGACCGTGGCGGCTCGAGTGCCACTCTTCGCTGGTCGAGTCGAGAAGAATGCGACGTCCCTTGCAGTTCGGTCCCGTCACTTCATCACGCTCTCATCTCTGTATGACGCGTGTCGGCAGCTGTTGGGTGGTCCATCAGCCATGAGCGGCCTGAGGGACGATGATGACGCGGCATCGGCTGCCGAAGAGTTGTGCGTTCGATACTGGAAGGCGCTCAGCGACCTGATCGAACCGTGGCGTGAAGTCCGCGATGGAGACATGAAGCCGGCCGAAGCCAGGATCGACTATATCGTCGCGCACGCTGTCGCTTTCTGGGCTCTGGGCACCGCCGGGTCCCAGATACTTGGTGTCCAATCGAAAGATGATTGGTCAAAGCAGGCAGACCTCAAGCTGCTTCAGCCACTAGCGAACATAGATTGGGCCAAGACCAACCCAAGATGGCAGGGCATCGCAATGCTCGGTGGGAACGTCGTGACCCGACATCAGACGCGGGCGGCGCTTTCAAAGCGAATCTGTCACCTGATCGATCCGAAGCACTTCGAAGACGCGTCCCAGGTGCTCGAAATGGGGTAGCCGGCATCAAGCCCACCAAAATCCAGGTGTTGAGAGTTAGTCATAGGGCCCCGAACCTAGTTGTGCCCAGAGGACAGGTATAACGCCGCGCCAAACGAAGGCACCTGACTTGCTGCACCCCGACGTGCTGCCGCAGCCCTCGCAGACATAGCCGGACCGCCGGGGCGCAACTTAGTGCCGCAGGTCATGCAGAGCGGACAGTCGACTGCTCCCCCTAATCTGTTCGAGGAGCTCGGCGCTTGTGCAGGCCCGGGTGAGCTCTCGACGGGCTCGACCACCGAAGACGTGGTTTCGCGGCTCGTCGTTTGCGCTCCTCGCAACCTCAACTACGACGGATCGGTTCGCAATCAGGGCTCGTCGGGTCTACGAGGGGGCGGCACCGAGCCCGGCTCGTCGCCCTTCATGCGCTCCCAGCGGGCGTCCTCCGCCTCGGACCGCTTCGGCTTCTGAGGGTGGTACTTCCCCGGGTGGAGGATTCGGTCGGCGTCGAACTTCACCTTCTGGCTCTTGGGCTTGCACTTCACCTGGACCTCGTCGCCCTGGACGTTGTCGAAGCTGGAGGCGGTGCAGGTGGCTCGGTAGCGGGGGCTGCCGTCGTCGGGGCGCACGTCGAGGATGAACTCGAACTTCCGCCGTTTCGTGCCCAAGGAGCCCTGGCTCGTGGTTGCGCCACTCCTTGAGGAGTCGGCGGCTGACAACCGTCGCGGTACCGGTTTGCCAGCCGCCGAACCCGAACACGTGGGGCCCTCAGCTGCAGCCGCTGGTGCTGCCGCAGCCCTCGCAGACGTAGCAGGAGCCGGCGGGGCGCATCTTGGTGCCGCAGGTCATGCAGAGCGGGGAGTCGACCGCGGTGCCGGTGAGCTTCTCGAAGAGCTCCGCGGAGGTGTGGGCCTCCTGGATCGGCCTGGTCTCGACGACCTCGGCGCTACTTCGGGCCCGTGCTTCGTGCGTCTCGACGCGCTCGCCTCCACCGGCGGTCTCGCACGCTCGACCACCGGGGACTCGTCTTCGATGAGCTCGCTGCGCGCTGCCCGTCTCCTCGACCGGCTCGTAGGAACCCGTCTCGAGCTGGCGCTGGCGTTCTTCGGCGGAGTAGATGCCGAGGGCGGAGCGCTGCTCGAAGGACATGTAGTCCAGGGCCAGGCGGCGGAAGATGTAGTCCATGATCGACTGGCTCATCCGGACGTCCGGGTCGTCGGTGAGGCCGGCGGGCTCGAAGCGGAGGTTGGTGAACTTCGAGACGTAGGTCTCGAGCGGGACGCCGTACTGGAGACCGATGGAGACCGCGATCGAGAAGGCGTCCATCACGCCGGCCAGGGTGGAGCCCTGCTTGCCGAGCTTGAGGAAGATCTCGCCGAGCTCGCCGTCGTCGTGGGCGCCCGAGGTCATGTAGCCCTCGGCACCGCCGACCGTGAAGCTCGTGGTGCGGCTCTCGCGCGACTTCGGGAGGCGCTTGCGGGTGGGGGCGTAGACGACCTTCTCGATCACCTTGGTCTCGGCGGTGGAGGCGTTGGCGTCCTCGCCCTTGTTGTCGCCCTTGCCGCTGGAGAGCGGCTGGCCGACCTTGCAGTTGTCGCGGTAGACGGCGGTCGCCTTGAGGCCGAGCTTCCAGGACTGGAGGTAGATGTCCTCGATCTCCTCGACCGTGGCCGACTCGGGCAGGTTGACCGTCTTGGAGATCGCGCCGGAGAGGAACGGCTGGGCGGCGGCCATCATGCGTACGTGGCCCATCGGCTTGAGCGCGCGGGCGCCCATGGCGGTGTCGAAGACCTCGTAGTGCTCCTGGCGCAGGCCGGGGGCGTCGATCACGTGGCCGTGCTCGGCGATGTAGGCGACGATCGCCTCGACCTGCTCGGGCTGGTAGCCCATCTTGCGCAGGGCCCGCGGGATGGTCTGGTTGACGATCTGCATCGAGCCGCCGCCGACCAGCTTCTTGAACTTGACCAGCGAGAAGTCCGGCTCGATGCCGGTGGTGTCGCAGTCCATCATGAAGCCGATGGTGCCGGTGGGTGCGAGCACCGAGGCCTGCGCGTTGCGGAAGCCGTTGGTCTCACCCAGGGCGACCACGTCGGCCCAGGCCTGCGTCGCCAGCTTGTGTACGTCGCCGTCGACGATGCCCAGCGTGCGCACGGTGTCGTTGGCGGCCTGGTGCTTGCGCATCACCCGGTTGTGGGCGGCGGCGTTGCGGGCGTAGCCCTCGTAGGGACCGACGACCGCGGCGATCTCGGCCGAGCGCTTGTAGGACTGGCCGGTCATCAGCGAGGTGATCGAGGCAGCCATCGCCCGGCCACCCTCGGAGTCGTAGCCGAGGCCCATCGCCATCAGCAGGGCGCCGAGGTTGGCGTAGCCGATGCCGAGCTGACGGTAGTCGCGGGTGGTGTTGCCGATCGCCTCGGTCGGGAAGTCGGCGAAGCAGATCGAGATGTCCATCGCGGTGATGATGAACTCGACGGCCTTCGCGAACAGCTCGGCGTCGAAGGTGTCGTCGTCCTTGAGGAACTTGAGCAGGTTGAGCGACGCCAGGTTGCACGAGGAGTTGTCGAGGCTCATGTACTCGGAGCACGGGTTGGACGCCGTGATCCGGCCGGTCTCCGGGTTGGTGTGCCAGTCGTTGATCGTGTCGTCGTACTGGAGACCCGGGTCGGCGCAGGCCCAGGCGGCTTCGCTGATCTTGCGGAACAGGTCGCGGGCGTCGACGGTCTCGATGACCTCGCCGGTCTTGCGGCCGCGCAGGCCGAAGTCGGTGCCGTCCTCGACGGCGCGCATGAACTCGTCGGTGACCCGGACGGAGTTGTTGGCGTTCTGGTACTGGACCGAAGTGATGTCGGTGCCGCCGAGGTCCATGTCGAACCCGGCGTCGCGCAAGGCGCGGATCTTGTCCTCTTCCTTCGCCTTGGTCATCACGAACTCTTCGATGTCCGGGTGGTCGACGTCGAGCACGACCATCTTCGCCGCGCGACGGGTGGCGCCACCGGACTTGATGGTGCCGGCCGAGGCGTCCGCGCCGCGCATGAAGGAGACCGGGCCGGACGCCGTACCGCCGGAGGAGAGGAGCTCCTTCGACGAGCGGATCCGGGAGAGGTTGAGGCCGGCACCGGAGCCGCCCTTGAAGATGAAGCCCTCCTCCTTGTACCAGTTGAGGATCGAGTCCATGGAGTCGTCGACCGAGAGGATGAAGCAGGCCGAGACCTGCTGCGGCGACTGGGTGCCGACGTTGAACCAGACCGGGGAGTTGAAGGAGAAGTACTGGTTGACCAGGAGCCAGGTCAGCTCGTGCTCGAACAGCTCGGCGTCGGCCGGGGTCGCGAAGTAGCCGTGGTCGATGCCGGCCTTCGTGTAGGTCTTCACGACACGGTCGATCAGCTGGCGCAGGCTCCACTCGCGGACGTCGGTGCCCACCGCACCGCGGAAGTACTTCGTGGTGACGATGGTCGAGGCGTTGACGCTCCAGGTGTCGGGGAACTCGACACCCTTCTGCTCGAACACGGTCTCGCCGGTCTTCCAGTTGGTCTGGACGACGTCGCGGCGCTCCCAGGTGAGCTCGTCGTAGGGATGCACGCCTTCGGTGCTGAAGACGCGCGCCATGGTCAGGCCGGCATCGGCACTGGCCATCCTCTTTCCGGTCTTGCCACTCACCGTCTCGGTCATGCCTTCTCCTCTTTCACTCATACCTAGAACCCATTGTTACTGCTGGCACCGACAGTCCCGGTCGACTGCGGCACCCGAGTTGGTGCGCCCGGCAGGCAGCTTCCCCACTACCTGCCGGGCGGTCTGTGGTCAGCCGCTGGGGGCTGAGGTGCGCTCCTCGAGATCGACCGACGAGATGTCGTCCGGCACGCGCTCGGCTCGCAGGAGAGCTATCTCGTCCTCGAAGTCGTCGGCGGACTCGAACGCGCGGTAGACGCTCGCGAAGCGGAGGTAGGCCACCTCGTCGAGCTCGCGGAGCGGGCCCAGGATGGCCAGGCCGACCTCGTGGGCGGGGATCTCGGCGGCGCCGGCGACGCGCAGCGCGTCCTCGACCTCCTGGCCGAGGCAGGCGAGCTGGTCGTCGTTGACGGGCCGGCCCTTGCAGGCCTTGCGGACGCCCGAGATCGCCTTCTCGCGGGTGAACGGCTCGGTGGCCCCCGACCGCTTGAGCACGGTCAGCTGCATCATCTCGACCGTGGTGAAGCGGCGCTGGCACTCCGAGCAGGTACGCCGGCGGCGGATCGAGCCGCCATCGTCGGCGACGCGGGAGTCGAGGACCCGGGTGTCGGTGTTGCGGCAGTAGGGGCAGTGCATCGGGTCGTCTCCTCTCGCTTCTCGCTGTGTCTTGGGCACGGCACTGAGCACACCAATGGCACCCCCGGGGAGGGCGTGGTGTGTGGATAACTGCGGCCTTGCTGTGTACAACAAGCAGTTACCTGTGAGGCTTCCGCGTCTGGCCCTGTGGAGCGCTATTTCCACCAGATGTGGATAACTACATCGTTGTAACTACTAGATGTAGTGGAACCGTACGCCGGTCGTTCGCGCTTCGCAAGACAATCGAAGGCAAAGAAGTCGCGCAGGTCACATCGCCGGTAAAGCCGCAGGTCAGGGCCCTGTGGTCGTCCAGAATTGCTGGTCTGGAGCGGCGTGTCGCAGCGGCCTTGTGACGTCGTGACAGTCCTTCTCACGCCTCCTCGGTGGGAGCTCGTCCGGCCCACCTAACGAGGAGGAACCATGCCGCTCAACCGAGAGAAGTCGTCGCGTGTTCTGGGACGGTGGGTCCGCTCGCGGCTCGGCGTGGTCGCCATCGCCGCCACAGTCGGCGTGCTCAGCGCCGGGCTCGCCACGGCTGTCGCCGTGGCAGCCGAGACGTCACCCACGATCACCACCTGCGTGAGCAAGCTGACCGGCTCGATGCGGGTCGTATCGAACACCAACAGCTGCTTCCAGCTCCTCGAGAAGCCGCTTACGTGGGACCAGTTCGGTAGTCCCGGACCCACCGGAGCGCCAGGCAGCGACGGTTCGCAAGGACAGCAGGGACCAGCCGGCCCGGCCGGAGCTCAGGGGGCCGATGGTGCGGTCAACCCGCCGCAGGTCGTGCGAGCAACGTTCGAGAGCTCGGACTCCTTCTTTCCGAGTGCGTTCGGCACCGTGCAATGCCCGGAGGGGCTGCACATCTCCGGCGGGGGCGCCAGGATCTTCCACCCAAACTTCGGATCCGCATTTGGTGCTGTCACGTGGAGCGAGCCGGTGATGGCGCAAACAGACTCGACTGGAGTCGCCACGTCTTGGCGGGCAAAGGGCGTGGTCAGCCTGGCGGAGCTTGCCGAGTACGACCTCGATGGGGAGGACGTCCAGTTCGAGCTGGTCGTGTTCGCGATCTGCGTGTGAGTGGCCTGCACGAAACACCTTGAGAGGTCGGCGACACTTACGCCGTGACCTCAGGCAAACGGGCGGCGCCCAAGGAGCGCAAGGCCAGGTTCCAGCCTGCGCTGGCGCTGCTAGCGCTCGGGGTCACGCTCTCCGTGGTGGCCTGGGGATACCTGGTGTGGGCCGCGATCGACTTCGGGGCCGAGGCGCGGGGTGGGAAGGACGCCGCCTGGAAGTTCCTGGTGCTGGCCTCGATCGGAGCGGTGGCCTGCCTGTTCCTCGGGCTGATGCTGATCGCGCTGTTGCTGCGGGCGATGGGGATCACGAACCCGCCTCCGCCGAAGACGAAGAAGGAGTGGCCGGAGGAAAAGTCCTCCGGCCACTCCCACTAGGCGGCTCGGTCAGGCTGCGGCGAGCTCCGCTTCCTCAGCGTCGGGCATCTGCATCGGCTTGGGCCGGAGCAGGGTGCCACCGACGATCGCTGCGGCGAAGGCCATCACCGCACCGGCCGCGAAGGCGAGCTGGTAGCCGCCGTTCAGAGCCTCGAGCGGCGCGGTGCCGCCGGACACCAGGTCCGCGTGCCGCCAGTCCGAGAGGGCGACCAGCACCGCCAGGCCCAGGGCGCCGCCCATCATGAAGCTCGTGTTGACGACACCTGAGGCCAGGCCGGCCTCGTGCGGCTCCACGTCGCCCATGGCCGCGAGCAGCACCGGGTTGAACGCGATGCCGGCACCGATGCCGAGCAGGACCATGCCGGGCAGGACGTGGACGACGTAGCTGCCGTCGACCGGGGCCTGTGAGAACAGCGCCAGGCTCGCGCCGGCCAGGCCGAGCCCGACGGTCAGCGGCGGGCGGATGCCGAACCGCATCACCAGCTTGTCGCTGACCCGCAGGGAGACGTAGGCCATCACGACGCAGGACGGGAGGTAGGCGAGGCCGACCTCGAGGGCGCCGTAGCCGAGCACACCCTGCATGTAGAGCGCGGTCAGGAAGAAGCAGGCGAACATCGCGCCGGCCCACAGCACCCCGACGACCTGCGAGACCGCGACGTTGCGCAGCGAGAAGAGGCGCAGCGGCACCAGCGGGTGCTCGACGCGGGCCTCGCGGACCAGGAACACCGCGATGCCGACGACGGCCGCGCCGAGGATGGCGAGGGTGCGGGTGGAGGTCCAGCCGGCCTCGTTGCCGCCGACGACGCCGTAGACGGCGAGCATCAGGGAGCCGGTCACCAGCGCAGCGCCGGGGACGTCGAGACGCTGGGTGCCGGTCTGCTTGGTGTCGGCCGGGATCAGGCGCAGGACCAGGAACACGACCGCGACGCCGATCGGCACGTTGACCAGGAAGATCCACTGCCAGGTGAGCAGGCCGGTCAGCACGCCGCCCAGGAGTACGCCGACAGCGCCGCCGCCGGACATCACGAACCCGAAGACGCCCATCGCCTTCGCGCGCTCGGCCGGCTCGTTGAACAGGCCCATGATCAGGGCCAGCGCCACGGCCGAGACGGCGGCGCCGCCGAGGCCCTGGACCGCGCGGCCGGCGACCAGCAGCTGGGCGTTGGGGGCGACCGCACAGGCCACGGACGCGACGGTGAACGACACGACGCCCCCGAGCAGGACCTTGCGGTTGCCGAACAGGTCCCCGAGCCGTCCCGACAGCAGCAGGAAGCCGCCGAAGGTCAGCATGTAGGCGTTGACGACCCAGGCCAGGGCGGTCGGCGAGAAGCCGAGCTCGGTCTGGATGGTCGGGAGAGCCACGTTCACGATGTTGGTGTCGAGCACGATCATCAGGTCCCCGAGGCACAGCGCGTACAACGCGAGCCAGCGGGCTTTGCGGTCGTTCATCGGTTTGCTCCTTGGGTGGTGGTCTTTTCCTCACCACGAACGGGCTTCACCTATTTCGACACGTCTCGCAGATCTTTTTCATCGGTCGGTCAGGCGGCGGACGAACTTCAGCCCCGACCAGGTGTCGTCGACGGCCGCCACCTTCACGTCCACGAAGCCGAGATCGAGGCCGAGCTCGCGGACCACGCTGTCGCCGAGGTCGGAGGCGATGCCCTGCGCCTTCTGAGCCGCCTGCTTGGGCCAGCACACCCACACCATGCCGGCGGGCGAGGTGCGCTCGAACAGCTCCGGCAGTCGTCGTGCGAGGTCGGCCAGGTGGGTGTGGAAGGTGAGGGTGACGTCGGCCTGCCGCGGGAGGCGGCGTACGACGTGGACGCCGGCCAGGTCGCCGAGGTCCAGCTCGGGTGCGCCGTCCAGGAAGAGGGTGTGGCCGGGCTTGATGCCGATCTTGGTCACCAGCGGGGTGCCTGAGTAGCCGGCCATGCGGTGAGGGTAGGGCCGAAATGCCGCGAGGGGCGAGGCTTCCGCGCGGGTAGCCTCGCCCCTCGTCTTCCCCGGCCCGCCAGCCGGGGTCGAGTCGGCTGACGAAGTCTGTGTGGTGGCTCTACCTACTCCTGGGCAGGCACGCGGAGCTTCTGGCCGGCCATCAGGGCGCCGGAGTCGAGGTCGTTGAGGTCCCGGATGTGGGCCATCATCTCGAGCACGTCACCGTCGTCGGCGTGCTCCGCGGCGATGTCCCAGAGGGTGTCGCCGGTGCCGACCATGACCACCTCGGTGGCCTCGGGGGTGTCGGTCGCGACCGACCGGGCTGAGAGCAGCAGGAAGGCAGCGAGCACGACGAGCATGGCCAGCGCGAAGATCACGAGCCGACCGCGACGGGTCAGGCGGAGGCTGCTGGTGGGGGCTGCGTAGGTGGTGCTCATGCTGACTCCTGGGGAAGGATGAAACTGGTTGTTGATCCATGTCTAACTGCCATCACCGACAGTCGAACATGTGTACGACAGTAGAACACCTGTTCGGACGAATCAAGCACCGAGCCGAACAAGTGTTCGACGGCGTGTCGCGACACGCCGTTCGAACAGATGTTTGAATTAGACCGGGTTCAGGGTCTACCTTCGATCCATGCCGAAGAAGACGGTCAGCGAGCTCCCCGACGGGCCTCCCGACGCCACTGGGCTCACCCCGCGGCAGCAGCGCGTGCTCGCCCACATCAAGGACAGCATCGAGCACCGCGGCTACCCACCCAGCATGCGCGAGATCGGCGGTGCGGTCGGACTGACCAGCACTTCGAGCGTCGCGCACCAGCTGCGGGTGCTGGAGGAGAAGGGCTACCTCAAGCGCGACCCCAACCGGCCCCGGGCCCTCGAGGTCTTCCTGCCCGAGGTGATGGCGGCGCGGCGTTCGATGAGCAGCTCCGACAACACCAGCTTCGACGAGACCGGCATCGGCGACGCCGCACCTCGGCCGACCAACGTGCCGCTGCTCGGCACCATCGCGGCCGGTGGCCCGATCCTCGCCGAGGAGACCTTCCAGGATGTCTTCCCCCTGCCGAAGCAGCTCGTCGGCGAGGGAGAGCTGTTCCTGCTGCAGGTCTCCGGTGAGTCGATGATCGACGCCGCGATCTGCCACGGCGACTACGTCGTGATCCGCAAGGAGCAGACCGCAGACAACGGCGAGATCGTGGCGGCGCTGATCGACGGCGAGGCCACCGTCAAGACCTTGCAGCGCAAGGACGGCAAGGTCTGGCTGCTCCCCCACAACGACGCGTTCGAACCGATCGACGGCACCGACGCGACGATCCTGGGCGTGGTCACTGCGGTCCTCCGCAGCCTCTGACCCAGGACCGCCGCGACGATCGCGCTACTCAGTTGAAGAGAAATCCGCCAGCGTTCCCGGCAGCGATCTCGGCCGCGTAGATAGCCAGGTAGCTGACGGACACCAGCGCACCCAGCGCCAGCCCGGCGATGCAGGTGCCCGCGCCGGAGCGCGCTGAGCGGCCCGCGTTGCCGACGATGACGGCGCCCACGGCGAGCACGAACGGCACCCCTGCCCAGAAAGCAGGCAGCAGCAACAACGCCGCCGGGATCGACAGGGCCAGGGCGACGCCGCCGGCGGCCTCCTTGCGCAATGCG
This sequence comes from uncultured Actinomycetota bacterium, assembly GCA_963753565.1. Lineage (GTDB taxonomy): Bacteria > Actinomycetota > Actinomycetes > Propionibacteriales > Nocardioidaceae > Nocardioides. Next base: position 133,461 of record CAVWCT010000009.1, on the reverse strand, counting down.
CGCGGCACCACGAGGCCGAAGACGAGGCCGGCCGTGAGGACGATGACCGGCACGGTGATCAGGATCTCGGCCCAGGTGTGGGAGCCGTAGGCCGTCAAGGCCGACGACACGGCGGCGACGAGCACCCCGATCAGCATCACGGGACGGGTGACGGTGGACGAGCTGGTAGCGGGTGAGGGGATGGTGGACATTGCGGTTCCTTCCGGTAGTGGTCACGCCACTGTCGGCCTCCGCAGGTGCCGACGTCATCGCGCGGGAGGATGGCGCTGACCGCTCTCGAGAGCGAGTCCCCAGGTCATCCTCGAGAATGACTCCACGACCCGTGCATCACGCCTACCGTGACCGTCATGTCCCTGGCCACGCGGCTTCGGCCGCACGCCGACCTCGTGGTCGCCTGCGTGTTGACCGCGCTGATGCTCGTCGAGCTGGCGCTCCATCCGGGCGGCGAGCTGAGCAGAGCGGTCCCGGCCGCCCTTCTGTCCGGGGCCGGGTTGGTGCTGCGACGGCGTAATCCGATCGTGGGGTTCCTGCTGGTTGCCACCGGGCTGCCCCTCGTTGTGGTGTTCGCACCGGGCTTCGACGGCGAGTCGCTGTCGTTCGTGGTCATCTACATCGCCGCCCACTACTCGGTCGGGCGTTGGGCCGTGGGAGGGCAGGCCGCCCTCGGCGCCTGCCTGGTGCTGGCCTCGATGGCGGTGTTCGCGCTCGGTGACGCCGCGGCCAACGACGCCAGCCTCGCCGAGGCCAGTCTGGGGTCCATCGCCTTCACGATTGTCTTCGTCGGTGGTCCGTGGGCCGCGGGCCTGGCCATCCGACTCCGCAAGGAGCGAGAGACCGTGCTCCACGCCGCCAATCTGCGGCTGGCGGACGAGCAGGAGGAGCGGGCCCGGCGCGCGGTCGCAGAAGAACGATCGCGCATCGCCCGCGAGCTGCACGACGTGGTCTCTCACGCCATCTCCGTGACCGTGCTCCAGGCGCGGGGGGCACGGCGGGTGCTCGACGAGGACCCGGCCTCGGTACGCAGGGCCCTCGACGCGATCGAGACGACCAACACCGCCGCGCTCGGCGACATGCGCCGGCTGCTGGCAGTGCTTCGCGACACCGAGGACGCCGACGTCCGGACCCACGCACCGCAGCCGTCGCTGGACAACCTCGAGCAGCTGGTCGCCCAGGTGCACGAGTCCGGATTGCCGGTGACCCTCGACATCGCGGGGCGTCGTGACTCGGTGCCGCCGGGCGTCGACCTCTCGGCGTACCGGATCGTGCAGGAGGCGCTCACCAACGTGCTCAAGCACTCCACCGATGCCACGGCCCGGGTCGAGCTCGCCTACGACGACGCCGGGCTCGCGGTCACCGTGACCGACGACGGCACCTCGCGTGACGTCACCGACGCGCACGCCGTGCCGGGCCATGGCCTGATCGGCATCCGGGAGCGGGTCGCGGTGGTCGGCGGCGAAGTGACCGCGGGTCCGCGGCCCGAGGGTGGCTTCCGGGTGCACGCCCGCCTGCCGTACTCGTTGGAGACCTCGTGATCCGCGTGGTGCTGGCCGATGATCAGCCGCTGGTGCGCACCGGTCTCCGGATGATCCTCTCCGCCGAGCCGGACATCGAGGTGGTCGGCGAGGCCGAAGACGGCGTCGCCGCGACTGCCTTGTGTGCCGAGCTGTCTCCCGACGTGGTGCTGATGGACGTGCGGATGCCAGGCGTCGACGGCATCGAAGCCACCAGGGCCGTCACTGCAGTCGACGACCCGCCGCGGGTGCTGGTGCTGACAACGTTCGACCTCGACGAGTTCGTCTTCGACGCGCTGCGGGCCGGCGCCAGCGGTTTCCTGCTGAAAGACGCACCGGAGGAGCGGCTCACCGCCGCCATCCGGGTGGTCGCTGACGGCGGGTCGATGTTCGCGCCGTCGGTGACGAGGCGGCTGATCGAGGAGTTCGCCCGACGAGAGCCGCGACCGGAGCAGCCAGACCTGGGCGGCCTGACCGAGCGCGAGCACGAGGTGCTGCTGCAGGTCGCCCGCGGGCTGAGCAACGCGGAGATCGCGACGACGCTGTTCGTCACCGAGAACACCGTGAAGACCCACGTCGCGCGGCTGCTGATGAAGCTGGAGGTGCGCGACCGGGTACAGGCCGTCGTCCTCGCCTACGAGCTCGGCCTGGTCCGGCCCGCCCACTCCCCTGAGCCCGGCGGCGGCGGGCCTTAGACTCCTCGGGTCCCACACAGCCAGCCCCCGGAGTGTCTATGCCCGTCCGTCGGTCGTCCATCGTCCTCGTGGCAGTAGCCGCGGTCCTCAGCACCATGCTCGTGTCTCCGGCTGGCGCGCGGGTGGTGACGGCGGAGGATCCCGGCAGCCCGGCGGCTCTCGCCGCGCTGAGCAACGTTCGTTCGCTGCTCGGCGGCGTCGACGCCGGCATCCGCGGACTGCTGCCAGACGGCCTGACCGCCGAGCCGTCGGCACCGGACCTGACCATGGCGCTGCGCGACCTGGCCGTGCACCGATCCGAGCTCAGCGGCAAGGAGCTCGCCGAGGCCGACGCCTACCTCGCGCGCCCCACCGACCCGCCGGGACCCGACAACTCCGACCGGCCCTACTCCGTGGACGAGGCGACGCCCGTCTGCTCGGGCGCGATCTGCGTCCACTACGTCGCCACCACCGCCGACGCGCCCGCTGCGACCGACGCCGACGTCAACGGCATCCCCGACTACGTCGAGACGGTGCTGTCGACCACGCTCCACGTGCACAGCACCTACGTCGCCGCCGGCTACCGCGCTCCCAAGGGCGACGGCGCACTCGGTGGCGGCAGCAACACGACCGACGTCTACATCGCCGACATCGGCGACGACGGCCTCTACGGCTACTGCTCGACCGACCAGAAGATCCCCAACCACGGCCCCTTCGACGCCTGGGCCTACTGCGTGCTCGACAACGACTACGCCGCCGACGAGTTCCCGACCAACACCCCGATCGAGAACCTGCAGGTGACCATCGCCCACGAGTACTTCCACGCGGTGCAGTTCGGCTACGACATCGCCGAGGACCCGTGGTTCCTCGAGGCCACCGCGGCCTGGGTCGAGGACATCATGTACGACCAGGTCGACGACAACGTGCAGTACCTGCGCCAGAGCCCGCTGCGGATGCCGAGGACGCCGATGGACACCTTCGGCGGCGTCTTCCACTACGGCATCTGGATCTTCTTCCGCTACGTCTCCGAGCGCTACAACGAGCTGCAGGGCGGGCTCCCGACCATCGTCCGCGACATGATCCGCAAGACGGACGGCTCGGCCGGCGCGAAGGACCTGACCTCGATCGAGGCGGTCAAGTCGGTGCTCAAGGCGCGCGGCGCAGACTTCCCGAGCCTGTTCGCCAAGTTCTCCAGCGCCAACCGGCGTCCGGCCGACAACTACAGCGAGGGCCGGGCCAACCACTACAAGAAGTCCCCGCTGGTCAAGAAGTTCGCGCTCGGCCGCCGGCAGTCGAAGGGCGACGAGCTGACCATGGACCACCTCACCAGCGCGACGGTTCGGTTCAAGCCGGCCAGCGGGCTGAAGGGCAACGCCAAGCTGCGGATCTTCGTACGGATGGCGCCGGCCAAGCGCGGCTCGGCCGCGGTGGTCGCGATCAAGATGGCGTCCGGCGACGTCAAGGTCGTGCCGGTGAAGATCAAGGCCTCCGGCATCGGCCTGAAGACGCTCCCGTTCTCCGCGAAGGACGTGAAGTACGTCGAGCTCACGCTGGCCAACGCCGGCACCAACTACGACTGCTTCAACCAAGGTCCCTACTCGTGCCACGGCACGTCGAAGAACGAGGACCAGAAGGAGTCGTTCCGGGCCACGGTGCTCGGCGGCTAGCTCGCCGTCAGTCGGCGGCGAGCCGGGCCAGCGCCTTGCGGACCACCTGCGGGTCGGTGGTGGTCCACATCGGCGGCAGGCTCGCCTTGAGGAAGCTGCCGTAGCGGGCCGTGGCCAGCCTCGGATCGAGCACGGCGACGACGCCGCGGTCCTCGGTGGTGCGGATCAGCCGACCGGTGCCCTGGGCAAGCAGCAGCGCCGCGTGCGTGGCCGCGACCTGCATGAAGCCGTTGCCGCCGGCCTTGTCGGCCGCCTTCTGCCGGGCGCTCATCAGCGGGTCGTCGGGCCGGGGGAACGGGATCCGGTCGATCAGCACCAGCTGACACGTCTCGCCGGGTACGTCGAGCCCCTGCCACAGGCTGAGGGTGCCGAAGAGGCAGGTGTGCGGGTCGCTCACGAACTGCTTCGCCAGCTCCGGCAGCTGCGCATCACCCTGGGCGAGGATCGTCAGGTGCGGCAGCCGGATGCGGAGCGCCTCGGCCGCGGTCTCTGCCGCGCGGCGGCTGGAGAAGAGGCCGAGCGTGCGGCCCTCCGCGGCGTCGACCAGCTCCGCGATCTCGTCGAGCTGGGCGGTGCCGAGCCCGTCGCGGCCCGGTGGCGGAAGGTGCTTGGCGATGTAGAGGATCGCCTGCTGGCCGTAGTCGAACGGGCTGCCGACGTCGAGGCCGATCCACGGCAGGGCGGTGTCGTCCGGCCTGAGGCCGACGCTGGTCGCGAGGGCGGAGAAGTCGCCGCCGAGCATCAGCGTGGCCGAGGTCAGGATCGCGGTCTTGTCGCTGAGCAGCTTCTCGCGCATCGGGACCGACACCTCCAGCGGCGCCACGCACAGCCGGGGCGGTAGGCGATCTCCACCCTCGGTCAGCCACAGCACGTCGGACTCGGCGTCGGCCGCCATCCGCTCGACGACCATGAAGACCTCCTGCACCGAGCCCTTGGCCTGGGTGAGGCCGGCGTCGGCCCCAGTGTCGGATTGAGCGTCGCTCTGGGCCTTCGGGTACGCCGACAGGCAGGCCCGCGCGGCGTCGCGCACCAGCACCAGGGCGTCGGCGAGCTGCTGCGGGATCGCGTCGAAGCGGCCCGGGTCGGCCGCGCCGATCGCGTCGCGCAGCGCCTCCCCTGCGTCGGCCAGGTCGTCGGCCTCCTCGCCCTCGACGTGGCGCTGCGAGCGACGGGCCGCCCGCTCGACGTCGGCCGCCATCAGCTCATCGGTGGCGGCCTGGGTCACCCGAGCCACCAGCTCGTGGGCCTCGTCGATCACCACCACGTCGTAGTCGGGGATCATCGGCACGCCCTCGATCGCGTCGATCGCGAGCAGCGAGTGGTTGGTGATCACCAGGTGGGAGCGGTGCGCCTCCTCGCGGGCCACCTCGGCGAAGCACTCCTCGCCGAACGGGCACCGCGTCGCGCCGAGGCAGTCGCGGTGACTGACGCTGACCTGGCGCCACTCGCGGTCGGTGTGACGCGGGGCCGCGTCGCGCTCGCCGCTGCCGCCGTCGTCGGCCTCCTGCTCCGCCCACTTCCGCAGCTCGAGCACCTTGCTGGCCATCGAGCCCTGGGGTACGTCGACCAGCACACCCTGGTCGTCGGGCACGCCCTCGCGGATCCGGTGCAGGCAGGCGTAGTTGGAACGACCCTTGAGCACGGCGTACGACGGATCGACGCCCTCGGCGTCCTTCACCGCCTCGACCAGCCGCGGCAGGTCGCGCTCGACCAGCTGGTGCTGCAGCGCCAGGGTCGCCGTTGCCACGACGACCCTCTTGTCGTGCAGCAGCGCCGGCACGAGGTAGCCGAGCGACTTGCCGGTGCCGGTGCCGGCCTGCACGATCAGGTGCCGCTTCTCGGTCATCGCCTCCGCGACCGCGTCGGCCATCGCCACCTGCCCCGGCCGCTCCGACCCCCCGATCGCCTCGACCGCCGTGGCCAGGACGCCGTGCAGCGCCTCGTGGTCCGGGCTCGCATCTGGCACCCGAGCACCCTAGTCGCGGGGTAGGACAGTGGTTAGCTGCCGGTGAGCTGGACGCTGGCGCGGTCGATGGCGTCCGGGGACAGCACGTGGCCGATGGCGAGGGCGGCCGCGCCGATCACGCCGGCTCGCTCGCCGGCCTGCGAGGTCATGATCCGCAAGTGCTCGGTGGCCAGCGGCAGGGAGCGTTGGTAGACGACCTCGCGGATGCCGGCGATCAGGCTCTCGCCGGCGTCGGCCATGGCGCCGCCGATCACGATCGCCGACGGGTTGATCACGTTGACCAGGGTGGCGACCACCTCGCCGAGGTCGCGGCCGGCCTGGCGGACGACCTGGCTGGCGACCGGGTCGCCGCGGCGGACGAGGTCGACGACGTCCTGCACGTTCTCGGCCTCGACTCCGGCGTCGCGGAGTGCCCGGGCCAGCGCGGGCCCGGCCGCGATCGCCTCGAGGCAACCCTCGTTGCCGCACCGGCAGATCACTCCGTCGGCGCGGACGACGCGCACATGGCCGAGGTCGCCTGCGGTGCCCTGCGCGCCGCGCTGCAGCTCGCCCCCGGAGATCAGTCCGGCACCGATGCCGGTCGACACCTTGATGAAGACCAGGTCATGCACGTCGGGCAGATGGGCGTGCTGCTCGCCCAGCGCCATGATGTTGACGTCGTTGTCGATCAGCACCGGCACGGCGAACGCGCGCTGCACGTGGGCCGGCACGTCGTAGCGGTCCCAGCCAGGCATGATCGGCGGGTTGATCGCGCGGCCGGTGGAGTGCTCGACCGGCCCGGGCAGCCCGATGCCGATCGCGGACAGCTCGGCGACGCTGCGCTTCTGGTCGGCGAGCAGCTCGCCGATCACCTTCTCGGCCCAGCCGAGCACGCGGTCGGGCCCGGTCGCGACGTCCAGGTCGGCCCGCCGCTCGGCGAGGACCGTGCCGGCGAGGTCGGCCAGACCGGCCGTAGCGTGGCTGGCACCGATGTCGACGCCGGCCACGACCCGCGCTCGTGGGTTCATCGCAAGCAGCGACGGGGGTCGGCCCCCGGTCGAGACGCCGCCGCCGTACGGCGCCACCAGTCCGAGCCGCATGAGCACGTCGATGCGCGCGGCGATCGTGGACCGGGCCAGTCCCGAGGCGTCGGCCAGCTGGGCCCGCGTCCGGGGCGTGCCGTCCCGCAGCAGCTCGAAGACATCGCTGGTCCGCACGAGCCGAAGTGAAGCACGCCAACTTTCGTACGTCCAGCAAAGAACTTCTGCCGAACTCTCGACAAAAGCACGTGACCGGTGCCACAGTGAGCCCGTGCCGGACCAGCAACCCCTCCTTCGCGTCAGCGGGCTCACCAAGAGCTTCGTGGGCCACCGGGTGCTCCACGACGTCAGCCTCGAGCTGTTGCCGGGCCAGGTGCTCGGGCTGGTCGGAGAGAACGGCGCCGGCAAGTCGACGCTGATGAAGATTCTCGCCGGGGTCCACCAGGCCGATGAGGGCAGCGTCGAGCTGGACGGCAAGCAGGTCTCGTTCAGCCACCCGGTGCAGGCACAGCAGGCCGGCCTCTCCACGGTCTTCCAGGAGTTCAACCTCCTGCCCGAGCGCACCGTCGCCGAGAACATCTACCTCGGCCGCGAGCCGCGCCGCCGCGGCCTGGTCGACACCGGCCAGATGCACCGCGACACCGAGCGGCTCCTCGACGACCTCGGCGTCACCGGGCTGAAGGCGGGCCAGCGAGTGCGCTCGCTCAGCGTCGCCGAGCAGCAGATCGTCGAGATCGCCAAGGCGATGAGCTACGACGCGCGGATCATCCAGATGGACGAGCCGACCGCGGCCCTCGCCGAGCACGAGGTCGAGCTGCTCTACGGGATCATCCGCCGGCTCACCTCCCGCGGCGTTGCGATCCTCTACGTCTCCCACCGCCTCAAGGAGATCTTCGAGCTCTGCGACACGATCATCGTGCTCAAGGACGGCGCGCAGGTCACGACCAAGGCCTCCGACGAGCTCGACGACGCCGAGCTGGTCCGGCTCATGGTCGGCCGCTCCATCTCCTCCTTCTTCCCCGACCCGCTGCCCGGCACCGAGGTCGGCGAGCCGCGGCTAGAGCTGCGCGACGCGGGCAACGGCTACGTCGACGGCATCGACCTCACCCTTCGGGCCGGTGAGATCGTCGGCGTCTCAGGTCTGCAAGGTTCCGGCCGCACCGAGCTGCTCGAGGCGGTCTTCGGCGTCAACGCCCTGACTCGCGGCGAGATGCTGATCGACGGCAAGGTGGTCCGCCCGAAGTCACCCCGCGCCGCCATCCGCGCGGGCCTCGCCCTGATCACCGAGGACCGCAAGGCCACCGGGCTCGCGCTCAACCAGACGATCCTCGACAACACCCTCGGTGTGGTCCGCAGCGTGTTCCCTCGGCGTACCGGCCCGGCCCGTCGTGAGGTGCCCGGCCTGCTCTCCTCGCTGGCCGTGTCCGCGCGGGCGATGGACCAGGAGGTCCAGTTCCTCTCCGGCGGCAACCAGCAGAAGGTGGTGCTGGCCCGCTGGCTCGCCACCAACCCCCGGGTGATGCTGATGGACGAGCCGACCCGCGGCATCGACGTCGGCGCCAAGCACTCCATCTACGAGCTGATGCGCGCCCTCGCGGCGCAGGGCGTCGCCGTACTCATGGTCTCCAGCGAGCTGCCCGAAGTGATCGGCATGTCCGACCGGATCCTGGTCATGCGCGACGGCCGCCTCGCCGGCGAGCTGCCAGCGGGCTCCACCGAGGAGACCGTGCTCCAGCTCGCGACCGGCGTCGCCCCTCGGGAGGTGGCATGACTCTGCCAAAGATGGGCCGCCTGACCTCCACCGGCATCGTCTACATCGTCCTTGCCGCAGCGATCGTGATCGGCGCGATCCTGACCGGGCTGCACGACCGCAACTTCTTCAGCACCGGCAACATCCGGGCGATCCTCACCTTCACCAGCGTGCTCGGCTTCATCGCGATCGGGCAGACGCTCGTCATCCTGGTCGGCAGCCTCGACCTGTCGGTGCCGTTCGTGACCAGCCTCAGCAGCGTGGTCGCCGGCGGCATCATGGCCGGCGAGAGCGGCAACGTGCCGAAGGCCGTCGCCGTCACCATCCTCGTGGCCGCCGGCATCGGCCTGGCCAACGGCCTGGTGGTCAGCCTGCTCGGCGTACACGGCTTCGTCGCGACGCTCGGCATGGGCCTGATCATCAGCGGCTACCTCGCCACCCACTACCAAGGAAGTCACGGCTCGGCGCCACGCTCCTTCCGGTCGATCGGGGCCAACCAGATCGGCCCGGTGCCGGTCTCGACGCTGATCATGCTCGGCTGCGCGGCCGCGGCCATCGTGCTGCTCCGCAGGACCCGCACCGGCCATCACCTGTACGCCGTCGGCGGCAACCGCGAGGTCGCCCGACTCTCCGGCATCCGCACCTCGGTGCCGGTCGTGGTCGCCCACGTGCTGTGCTCGGTGCTCGCTGCGCTTGCGGGCCTGCTGCTCCTGGCCCGGCTCAGCGTCGGCAGCCCGACGATCGGCTCGCAGGGTGACTACGACCTGATGTCGATCGCCGCGGTGGTGCTCGGGGGCACCCTCCTCGCCGGTGGCAAGGGCAACATCCTGGGCACCATCGGCGGCGTCGCGATCTTCGCCGTGATGGACCAGGTGATGAGCGTGATCCAGGTCGAGTCCTTCCTCCAGGACGTCGTTCGCGGCCTGGTGATCGTGCTCGCGGTCGCGGTCTACGCCCGTCGCGACATCGAACGCCGGCCCGCCCCGTTCGAGCGACCCACCGGGCTCGATGCCGCCCTGCTGGAGGCCCGATGACCAACCTGACCGTGCTCGACCAGACCCCTGGCAGAGACGCTCGGCCGCGGATGGCCGCCCACCAGCACCGCCTGGTCGGCCGCCTCCTGGCAACCGTCTCGACGCCCGGCGGTGCGGTCTTCGTGCTGGCCGCCCTGCTGCTGGTCGCGACGATCATGGCCAACTCCAACTTCGGCGACCCGGGCGTCCTGATTCGCTTCTTCGGCCGCACCGCGCCGATCGCGATCGCCGCGATCGGCCAGTACTACGTGATCGTCTCCGGCGAGTTCGACCTCTCCATGGGCGCCGTGATCTCGATGCAGGTGGTGCTCGCCGGCAACTACATCGGCCAGGACGACGCCCGGATCCTGCCCGGCATCCTGCTGATGCTCGCGCTCGGCGCCGGCATCGGCGTGGTCAACGGCCTGGCCACGACGGTGCTCCGCGTACCGAGCTTCATCGTCACGCTCGGCATGATGCTGGCCCTTGCCGGCATCGTCGACTGGCGAACCGGCGGGGCCGCCAACCAGAACCCGGCCGACGACTTCCGCGAGATCGGCCGCGGCTACATCGACAACGTGCCGGTCGTCGACGTCATCCCCTACCCGCTGATCATCCTGCTCGTGATCTCGGTGCTCGCGGCCTGGCTGATGCGCCGCCCGTTCGGCCGCAGCCTGATCGCCGCCGGTGACAACCCCGAGGCAGCGCACCTGGCCGGCACCTCGCTGATCTGGCTCAAGACAAGGGCTTTCGTGCTCTCGTCGCTCTCCGCGACCGTGGCCGGCATCCTGCTCGTCGGCTACGCCGGGGTGCACCCGTCGGTGGGTCAGGGCTACGAGTTCACCGCGATCACCGCGGTGGTGCTCGGCGGCGTGCTGCTCGGCGGCGGACGCGGCTGGGTGCTCTCGGCAGCGGCGGGTGCCTTCACCCTCGAGCTGCTCTTCACGTTCCTCACCGCCCGTGGCGTCGAGTCGACCTGGAGGCCGACCGTGCAGGGCGTGATCATCATCCTCGCCGTCGCCGTGGCCGGCCGCGCCTGGACCGGCTCCCGCCGCCCATCTCGCCGCTCTCTCACCAGGGGCAGGCGTACCGATCGTTCCAACGCAAGACCCAACCCAACGCCCACCCCGGGCACGACAACAGGAGACAGTTGATGCGTAGAACCAAGCTCATAGGCGTGCTCGGGGCCGCCGCCATGGTGGTCGCCCTCGCTGCCTGCAGCGATGACGGCTCGGCCGACGACGACAAGCCCAGCGCGGAGGACAGCCAGAGCCAGGACGGCGGCGACGCGGGCGACGAGGTCAGCGAGTTCTTCAGCCAGGCCGACATGGACGAGCAGGACGCGCAGCGTTCGGCGACGTTCGAGGGTGATCCGGCCACGCCGTGGCTGCAGTACATCGACGGCGAGATGACCGACACCACGGCATTCGCGAGCCAGGAGTCGCAGAAGGTCTGCTTCGCCAACGCCTCGATCAGCAACCCGTGGCGCCAGACCGGTTGGATCACCATGAACCAGCAGCTCGAGGTGCTCCAGGACAGCAAGGTGATCTCCGAGATGGAGACCCGCGACGCCGGCGACGACGACAACACCCAGATCGCCGACATCGACTACTTCATCTCCGATGGCAACTGCGACGTCTTCATCATCTCGCCCAACTCCACGGCCGCGATGACTCCTGCCGTCGAGCGCGCCTGCGACACCGGCAAGCCGGTCATCGTGTTCGACCGCGGGGTGCAGACCGACTGCCCGACCACGTTCATCCACCCGATCGGTGGCTACGCGTGGGGCATCGACACCGCCGAGTTCCTGATCGACAACCTCGAGGAGGGTGACAAGGTCGTCGCCCTGCGGATCCTGCCGGGCGTCGACGTGCTCGAGACCCGCTGGGCCGCGGCCAAGCAGCTCTTCGAGGAAGCCGGCATCGAGGCGGTCGACTACTTCACCGGCGCCGACCCGGCCAAGATCAAGGGCATCCTGACCGACGAGCTCACCAAGGGTGACGTCCAGGGCGTGTGGATGGACGCCGGCGACGGAGCCGTCGCCGCCATCGAGGCGTACGAGGACCTCGGTCTCGACTACCCCGTGATGACGGGCGAGGACGAGATGAGCTTCCTGCGCAAGTGGGAGGAGACCGGGCTGACCGGGCTCGCCCCCGTCTACTCGAACTTCCAGTGGCGGACCCCGCTCCTGGCCATCGAGAAGATCGTCGCCGGTGAGGAGATCCCGAAGGAGTGGGTGCTCCCCCAGACCCCGATCACCGAGGACGAGCGGGCCGACTACCTCGAGGCCAACGACGGCATGCCCGACGGTCACTACGCCAAGTTCGGCGGCGAGGACCTGCCCGGCTACCCCGACGTGTGGCAGGACCGGATCATCCCCAACTGATGCTGACCGCATGACACGTCCGGCCGGACGCGAGCGAACCTCGCGTCCGGCCGGCCACCACCTCTACCTCGACGACCCAGAACGGAGAGTCCCGTGCGCGCCATCGGCATCAACACCTGGGTGTGGACGTCGCCCCTGACCGACGCGGCCCTCCCTCAGCTGCTCGAGACCATCGCCGGCGCCGGCTTCGACGGCGTCGAGCTCCCGCTCGAGAACGCCGGCGACCTCGACCCCCACACCACCGCCTCCCTGCTCAAGGAACACGGGCTGGCTGCGTGGGTGGTCGGCGCGATGGCCCCCGGCCGTGACCTCGTCGCCACCACCCCCGAGGCCGTGGCCGCCACCCAGAGCTATCTCCGCGCCTGCGTCGACCTGGCCACCGCGGTCGGCGCTTCGAATGTGTGCGGCCCCTTCTACGCCCAGACCGGACGGGTCTGGCGGATGACCGCCGACGAGCGGTCGACGGCGTACGCCGAGTGGCGCGAGCACCTCGCGCCCGTCGCCGACTACGCCGGCGAGCGCGGCGTACGGATCGGCATCGAGCCGCTCAACCGCTACGAGACCTCACTGATCAACACGGTCGATCAGGCGCTGACCGGACTCGGGCCGCTGCTCGGCAGCCCTGCTGATGGGGGCGTCGGCCTCGCCCTCGACACCTACCACCTCAACATCGAGGAGCGCAGCAGCGCGGACGCGATCCGCGCGGCCGGCGAGCACCTCGTGCACCTTCAGGTCTGCGGCAGCGACCGCGGCGCCCCGGGCGGCGACCAGACCGACTGGCCGGCCATCGTGCGGGCGCTCGACGAGGTCGGCTACGACGGTGCGCTGACCATCGAGAGCTTCACCCCCGACAACGCCTCGATCGCCGTCGCGGCCTCGATCTGGCGGCCGCTCGCCGCATCGCCGGAGGACCTGGCGCACGACGGCCTGGCGTTCCTGCGCTCCCTGCTCGCGGAAGGCGACAAGAATGTCTGACCCCGCCCGCCCGCTGGGGGTTGCCGTGATCGGTTACTCCTTCATGGGCAAGGCCCACTCCAATGCCTGGCGCAACGTCGGCTCGTTCTTCCCCGACTGCCCGGCCGTGCGCCAGCAGGTGCTCGTCGGCCGCGACGCCGGGGCAGTCAAGGAGGCTGCGGGTCGCTACGGCTGGGCCGAGGCCGCCACCGACTGGACTGCCGTGATCGGCCGTGAGGACGTCGACATCGTCGATATCTGCACGCCCGGCGACACCCACAGCGAGATCGCCCTGGCCGCGCTGGCTGCCGGCAAGCACGTGCTGGTGGAGAAGCCGCTGGCCAACACGGTGGCCGAGTCCGAGCGGATGGTGGTCGCTGCGGGGGAGGCCGCCGAGCGGGGGGTCCGCTCCATGGTGGGCTTCAACTACCGCCGGGTGCCGGCGCTCGCTCTTGCCCGCGACCTGATCCAGCGCGGCCGGATCGGCGCGGTGCGGCAGGTACGCGCGGCGTACCTCCAGGACTGGCTGGCCGACGAGGCCGTGCCGATGACGTGGCGGCTGCGCAAGGAGTCGGCCGGCTCGGGCGCCCTGGGCGACCTCGGCTCGCACGTGGTCGACCAGCTGCACTACCTGCTCGGTGAACGGGTCTTCGGCGCCACCGGCCACCTCCACACGTTCGTGCCCGAGCGCACCGGTCCGGCCGGGCCGGAACCGGTCACCGTCGACGACGCCGCCTGGGCGACGCTCGAGACGGAGTCCGGCACCGTGGCGAGCCTCGAGGTCAGCCGGATGGCCACCGGCCGCAAGAACGGCCTGGCCATCGAGGTCTACGGCGACCGCGGCTCGATCTCCTTCGACCTGGAGCGGCTCAACGAGCTGCAGGTGCTCGACGGGGTCGACAACGGCACGTCCGGTCCGCGCCGGGTGCTGGTCACCGAGGCCGACCACCCCTACCTCGACGCCTGGTATCCGCCCGGCCACACCCTCGGCTGGGACACCACCTTCATCTCGCAAGCCGCCGACTTCCTGGGCGCGATCGCGGGTGGCGAGGCACCGTCTCCGTCGTTCGCCGACGGGCTCGCTGTGCAGCGGGTGCTAGCGGCGATCGAGCAGAGTGCGGGAGCCTCGGGGTCCTGGGTCGACGTCCTGCAGGAGGTCTGATGGCGAAGCGCTTCACGTTGTTCACGGGTCAGTGGGCCGACCTGACGCTCGAGGAGGTGGCCGGGCTGGCCGCCGGCTGGGGCTACGACGGCCTCGAGATCGCCGTGTCCGGCGAGCACCTGGATGCCTGGCGGGTCGACGAGCCCGGCTACGTCGAGGAGCGGCTCGCGCTGCTCGAGCGACACGGGCTGAAGGTGTGGGCGATCAGCAACCACCTCACCGGCCAGGCGGTGTGCGACGACCCGATCGACGAGCGGCACCGGGCGATCGTTCGCGAGCGGGTCTGGGGCGACGGCGCACCGGACGGCGTACGCGAGCGGGCGGCGGAGGAGATGCAGCTGACCGCGCGACTGGCCCAGAAGCTCGGCGTCGACACCGTGGTCGGCTTCACCGGCTCCTCGATCTGGCCGTACGTCGCGATGTTCCCGCCGGTGCCCGCCGCGACGATCGAGGCCGGCTACCAGGACTTCGCCGACCGGTGGAACCCGATCCTCGACGTCTTCGACGAGTGCGGGGTGCGGTTCGCGCACGAGGTGCATCCGTCCGAGATCGCCTACGACTACTGGTCGACGGTGAGGACACTGGAGGCGATCGGCCACCGGCCGGCGTTCGGGCTGAACTGGGACCCCAGCCACATGATCTGGCAGGACCTCGACCCGGTCGCGTTCATCACCGACTTCGCCGACCGGATCTACCACGTCGACTGCAAGGACACCCGGATGCGGATGGGTGGCGGCCGCAACGGCATCCTCTCCTCCCACCTCCCCTGGGGCGACCAGCACCGCGGCTGGGACTTCGTGTCCACCGGTCGCGGCGACGTGCCGTGGGAGGACTGCTTCCGCGCGCTGGCCGCGATCGGCTACGCCGGCCCGATCTCTGTCGAGTGGGAGGACGCCGGCATGGATCGCCTGCACGGCGCCCCCGAGGCTCTGGAGTTCCTGCGCCGCTTCGACTTCGACCCGCCGTCGGCCTCGTTCGACGCGGCGTTCAGCAGCGGCGACTAGCGCACATGTAACGCCCGGTTATTGCATCTACCCACCCGTTGCAGCGGGGTGACCAGATGGCATAAACCGGCGTTACAAGCGGCGGGCGACTCGGAGCTCACCGAAAGGGGTTGCGCGCCGTCGGATCGGGTCTAGGTTGAACGGACTCAGTCCCTCGGCCAGCTGGAGGCTTCCGTGTCCATCGAACGTCGTACGCTCCTCAAGACCACCGCCGGCGCTGCTGCTATCGGCGGGCCCTTCGCCGGACTGGTCGCGATGCCGGCCAACGCGCACAAGCCTCCCAACTCGGGTGCCCTCGGGCCGGTCCCCGACGAGCGCGACGGCAAGGTCCGGTTGCACCTGCCGACGGGCTTCCGCTACCGGTCGTTCCACGACACCGAGAGCCCCGTCATCCTCACCGACGGCACCACGCTTCCCGGCCGGCACGACGGAATGGGCGCGTTCGCCGGCCCGGTGGGCACGGGCACCGTGCTGCTGGTCCGCAACCACGAGGTCAACAACCCCGGCGCGCCGTTCGGGCCGGGCACGCCGTATGACTCGATGGCCCGGGGCGGGACCACGACCACCCAGGTCACCCACACCGGAGAGGTGATCCGCTCGTTCACCAGCCTCAACGGCACGATGATGAACTGCAGCGGCGGCCGGATGCCGTGGGGCTCCTGGATCACCTGCGAGGAGACCGTCAACGGCCCCGACGTCGGCCCGGACTTCACCGGTGCCTCGAACGTTCCTCTGAAGAAGCCGCACGGCTACGTGTTCGAGGTGCCGGCCAGCCAGTCGCCGGGCAGCGGTCAGTCCAACCGGATGCCGATCACCCAGGCCGGCCGGTTCTCCCACGAGGCCGTCTCGTTCGACCCGGTCGGCGGCCACCTCTACCTGACCGAGGACGACTTCTCCTTCCCCTCCGGCTTCTACCGCTACACGCCGCCGGTGCACCCGATGAAGGAGCGCAGGCTGGTCGACGGCGGCACCTTGCAGATGCTGAAGGTCCAGGGAGTCACCAACGCCCACCTCGAGGCCGCGCAGGTCAACGGCACGACGTACAACGTCGAGTGGGTCGACATCCCCCAGCCGGACGTGCACTACCCCTACACGCCCGGCGTGGCCGCGACGACACCCAACAACACGGCGCTGGTGCACGTCTCCAGCCAGGGGCTGGCGCAGGGGGCAGCTCACTTCTCGCGGCTCGAGGGCCAGGCCTACGACGACGGCATCGTCTACTTCACCTCGACCCAGGGTGGTGGGGCAGCGGAGACCGGCCCGGAGCTCGTAACCGGCTACGGCAACGGCTCCGGTCAGGTGTGGGCCTACGACACCAGGAACAGCACCCTGACGTGTGTGTTCCAGTCGCCTGGACCGCTCGTCCTCGACCTGCCCGACAACGTCACCACGTCGGCCAACGGCACCCTCGTGGTCTGCGAGGACAACGTCAACGACAACTTCATCCGCGGCCTCACTCGCAGCGGCGACCTCTTCGACATCGCGCTCAACCGGCTCAGGAGTAGCAGCGGCACCGACCGGTCCAACGACGAGTTCGCCGGCTCGACCTTCAGCCCCAACGGCCAGACCCTGTTCGTGAACATCCAGGCCTCGGCCGGCCTGACCTTCGCGATCTGGGGTCCGTGGTCGAGGATCGGGGTCTAGCGCAGGCGGGCTCCGACGACCTTGGCGACCCGCCTGCCGAAAGCGTCGTGGCCGGCCTGCGTCAGATGGAGGCGGTCGCCGAGGAACGGCAGATCCAGGTAGCTCATCCGTAGGTACCTCACGCCGGCGTGGGCCGAGAGCCTGGCGAGCAGGCGGTCAATCCTGGCCACGCCCTCGATGCGCTCCGGCGCGGCTGCCGGCCCGACGATCAGGACCTGTCGGCCGCGCAGCGCATGGATCAGTCGCTTGAAGCCGGCCCGGATCTTGATCCGCCGGCGGTCGACGTCGTTGAGACCGCCCTCGACCACGACCAGGTCGGCGCCCTTGGCCGCGGTGGCGGCCCGGTCGGCGTAGGAGACCCCGGGGCATTCGCTGGCCAGGGCGCTGAAGCCCGAGCCCGGGAAGCCGTCGACGTGGACCCGGCCGGGCAGCTGCGACGGCCAGGAGCTTCCGGTCCGGTCGAGACCCGTCCCGAAGGCGTACGAGTCTCCGATCACCGCGACCCTGGGGCCCGAGCCGACGTCGTCCGACGCCCGGGCGGCCGACAGCTGAACCAGCCGGGCGCACTTCTGGGCGTCGTCGTCGCCGCTGGCCCGGTCGGAGAGGTGCAGGGTCAGCCCGACGGCCAGGGCCAGGGCGAGGCCCGCGGGCACCAACAGCCGCAGCCTCGACCACAGGACCCCAAGGGACACGGGGGAAGTCTGCGTTGCGAACCGGTCTCCCGTCCCGGGATTGACCGAACCGTCGTCAGTCGGTGACCGGCGCGACGGCGTACGCCGTCAGCTCGGCCGCGAGGTCCTCGTTGGCGCGGCCGCGGACCACGGTGCCGTCGCCGGTGTGGTCCATCGAGTCGATCTCACCCTGCTGGTGGAGCCGGTTGATCAGGTCGCCGCGCTCGTAGGGCAGCAGCACGTGGAAGTCGACGTCGGGCCGGGGCAGCTCGTTCTCCACCACGGCCAGGGCCTCGGCGATGCCCTCGCCGGTCTTGGCGCTGACGACCACCGAGTGCCGCTCGCGCTGACGCAGGCGGGCCAGGACCATGGGGTCGGCCGCGTCGGCCTTGTTGATGACGACCAGCTCGGGCACCCGGTCGGCGCCGATCTCGGCGAGCACCTCGCGCACGGCGTTGATCTGGCCCTCGGGGTCCGGGTGGGAGCCGTCGACGACATGGAGGATCAGGTCGGAGTCGCCGATCTCCTCCAGCGTCGACCGGAACGCGTCGACCAGGTCGTGGGGCAGGTGCCGGACGAAGCCGACGGTGTCGCTCATCGTGTAGATGCGGCCGTCGCTCGTGGTCGTACGACGGGTGGTCGGGTCGAGGGTGGCGAACAGCGAGTCCTCGACGAGCACGCCCGCACCGGTGAGCCGGTTGAGCAGCGACGACTTGCCGGCGTTGGTGTAGCCGGCGATGGCCACCGACGGGATCCGGTGGCGGCGACGGTCTGCGCGCTTGGTCTCGCGGGTGCTCACCATCGCCTTCAGCTCGCGGCGGAGCTTGGAGATCTTGTCGTTGATGCGGCGCCGGTCGGTCTCGATCTTGGTCTCACCGGGGCCGCGGCCACCGATGCCGCCGCCGTCGGCGCCGACCCGGCCACCGGCCTGGCGCGAGAGCTGACCGCCCCAGCCGCGCAACCGCTGCTTCATGTAGTTGAGCTGGGCCAGCTCGACCTGGGCCTGGCCCTCCTTGGACTTGGCGTGCTGGGCGAAGATGTCGAGGATCAGCGCGGTCCGGTCGACGACCTTGACCTTCAGCTGGTCCTCGAGGTTGCGCAGCTGGCTGGGGGCGAGCTCGCCGTCGCAGATCACCGTGTCGGCGCCGGTGGCCTGCACGATCTCGCGCAGTCCCTCGACCTTCCCGCGACCGATGTAGGTCGCGGGGTCGGGGTTCTGGCGACGCTGGTAGATCGCCTCGAGCACGGTGGAACCGGCCGTCTCGGCGAGCAGGGCAAGCTCGGCCATGGAGTTGTCGGCGTCCTCGATCGTGCCCTCGGTCCAGACACCGACGAGCACGACGCGCTCGAGCCGGAGCTGGCGGTATTCGACCTCGGAGATGTCCTCGAGCTCGGTGGACAGGCCGGCCACACGGCGTAGGGCGTGGCGTTCGGCCAGGTCCATGGCGCCGGCGGTGGGCTCCGCCTCAGGGTCGGGCTCGTCCAGATAGCCGGACTCGAAGCCCTCGCCGTCGTCCCAGTCCTCGGTCTCCTCGAGCTCGGCTTCGAGGTCGAAGTCCACGGGGCTGTGTTCTGCGTTCGTCATATGTCTCCAGGGTAGGTGCCTCTATCAACGATGGCGAACCGATATCGATTCCGTCCTTGACTTCAACTTAACTTCAACTTGCATGCTCGATGCAACGAAGAAGTCAACCAAGGAGAATGAGCATGCCTGTCGCAGTCATCACCGGTGCATCGCGAGGTCTCGGCCTGGCCATCGCCCAGGAGCTGGACCGACGCGGGTGGAGCCTGGTGCTCGATGCCCGTCGCGAGGTCGACCTGGACCGGGCCGCGGCCACCCTCACTGGCGGTCCCCACCGGGTCATCGCCGGCGACGTGACCGACGATTGGCACCGGGTGGCCCTGACCGAGGCCGCCCTCGACCTCGGCGGCGCCGACGTGCTGGTCAACAACGCCAGCACGCTGGGCGCGAGCCCGCTGCCGAGCTTCGCGGACCTGGATCCGGAGACCTACGCCGCCATCCTGGCCGCCAACGTGGTCGCGCCGATGTCGCTGGTGCGCGAGCTGCTACCGCAGCTGCGCAGCCATCAGGGCCGGGTCGTCAACATCTCGTCGGACGCGGCGGTCGAGCCGTACGAGACCTGGGGCGGCTACGGCTCGTCCAAGGCCGCCCTCGACCACGCCAGCCGGATCCTGGCCGCGGAGGAGCCGGCGCTGCGGGTGCACAGCCTCGACCCCGGAGACATGCGCACGGACATGCATCAGGACGCGTTCCCGGGTGAGGACATCTCGGACCGCCCCCCGCCCGCCACCGTCGTGCCGGCGGTGCTGCTCCTGCTGCTCGGCGACGTCGCCGGCGGACGGCACCGGGCCGCGGACCTGAAGGCGGTGACGGCCGCGTGAGTGCTGCCGAAGCGCGCTTCCAGCTGCCCGACGAGAGCGACGCCAGCACGCCGCCCGAGGCGCGCGGCCTGGCCCGCGACGGTGTCCGGCTCGCCGTGTCCACTCCCGCCGGGGTGTCCCACACACGCGCCCGCTCGCTGCCGGACCACCTCCGTCCCGGCGACCTGCTCGTGGTCAACACCAGCGCGACCGTGGCCGCGGCCGTCGACTTCCCGCGCCACGGCAGCACCTGGACGCTGCACGTCTCGACCGAGCTCGACGACGGCAGCTGGGTGGTCGAGCTGCGGCTGCCCGACCGGTCCGGCCCGTCCGCGCCGGAGCCCGGCGAGGTGATGCGGCTCCCCGGCGGCGTACGGCTGCGAGTGATCGAGCCGCACCCCGCCGACCAGCGCCGGCTGTGGCGGGCGCGACCGCTGCCCAGCGTCGACCTGCTCGGCTACCTGGAGGCGCAGGGACGACCGATCCGCTACTCCTACATCGACGGCCAGTGGCCGCTGTCCGACCTGCAGAACGTGTACGCCGACCGCCCCGGCAGCGCCGAGATGGCCAGCGCCGGCCGGCCGCTGACCGAGCGCACGCTGGTGCGGTTGATGGCGCGCGGCGTGGCCGTGGTGCCGATCGAGCTGCACACGGGCGTGTCCAGCCAGGAGCCCCACGAGCCGCCGCAGCCCGAGCGCTACACCGTGCCCGCAGCGACCGCACGGCTCGTGAACAGCACGGTCGCGGCCGGCCGCCGAGTGGTCGCGGTCGGGACCACCGTGGTCCGCGCCCTGGAGTCGGCGCTCCCCCTCAGGCCGCGTGGTGCCGAGCTCGGGCTGGACCTCACTCGTGCTCGGCCCGGACCGACCGGCCCGGGTGGTCGGCGGCCTGCTCACCGGGCTGCACACTCCCGAGGCCAGCCACCTCGACCTGCTCGAGGCGGTCGCCGGACGCGAGCTCGTGGCCGACGCCTACGCCGCGGTCACCGGACCGGACGGGCCGGCGTACCTCTGGCACGAGTTCGGCGACTCCATGCTGCTGCTGCCCTAGATGAGTTTCACCGGCCGGCCGGTGAAACTCACGCTTGGACGAGAAAGCTTCGTCGGCCAGGCGTGAGTTTCGTCGGCCAGGGCTCGAGCACCTCGACCACAGCAGCAACAGCGCCTGATGATCAGGCCCGTGGTTCGCCTGCGAATTCACCCGGCGTTAAGCCGGTCACCGTGCGGAAGTCGCGGGTCAGGTGCGCCTGGTCGCTGTAGCCGAGGTCGGCGGCGACCCCTGCCAGGTCGGGCGGCTCGGGTCCGCGCAGGCGTTCGGCTACCTCGTGCAGCCGGCGGCGCTGGATCAGCCACTTCGGGCCGAGCCCGATCCGGCGCGCGGTCAGCCGCTGCAGCGAGCGCTCCGAGATCGCGAACTTCTCGCACACCTGGCTGACCCGCTGCACCTCGGTGTCGCCCTCGACGTACTCGACGATCGCGTTGACCAGCAGCCCCTCCTCGTCGACGGGAGGCAGCGCGCGCAGCGCCTCCTCCATGACGAGCACGGCCTCCATGCGTACGTCGGGATCGGCCGCGGCGTCTCCGATCGCGCTGCGCACATCGTCGGTGAGGCGCGCTCCGTCGACTCCGGTCGCCTCGGTGATCGGCAGCACCTGGTCGGCCAGCTGGTCGACCGAACGGCCCGAGACCAAGGTGCCGGCGGCCGGCTGCAGCATCACGCCGACCGCCCAGCCGGAGCCCGTGAGCTCCTGGGCCGACAGACCCGACGTAGGTCCGACCAGGGTGGCGTAGTCGTTGGTGACGACGAGCAGGCAGACGGGGTACTGCAGCACCCGCTGCACGGTCACCTCGCCCGGTGGCAGCGACCAGACCGGGCACCAGTAGCGGCGTACGTGGTCGGCGAGATCGGGCGACGGCACCAGCCGGTGGACCGGCGGGCTGAAGCCGTGCTCGTCGCGCAGGTGCGCGCGCTCGTCGTGGTCGATCGGCCGCGGCTCCATGGCCGTAGCATCTCAGGCATGGGTCGGTGGCCGGACTACGTCTACGGGTCCGGCGACGAACCCGACTACCGCTACAGCCTCGCCAACGAGCGCACCATGCTCGCCTGGCTGCGCACCGGTCTCGCCTTGCTGGCCGGCGGCGTCGCCGTCGACACGATCGACCTGTCGATACCCGGATGGGTGCAGGGAGTGCTCGCGGCGCTGCTCGTGGTGCTCGCGGTGCTCTGCGCCGCCGGAGCATGGCTGGGCTGGGCGCGCAACGAACGCGCCATCCGCAACCGCCAGCCGATGCCGGCGCCCTACCTGGGACTGGTCGTGGCGGTCGGTGTGATGGTCGCGGCCGGCGTCGTGCTGTTCGCCGGACTCTGAGCTGCTGGGGCCTACTTGGGAGGCATCCGGATGCCACCGTCGAGACGGACGACCTCGCCGTTCATGTAGGAGTTGGTCAGGCACTCCAAGACCATGCTGGCCAGCTCGTCCGGCGTACCGAGGCGCTTCGGGAACAGCACGTTCTGACCGAGGTTGGCCTTGAACGCCTCCGACTCGGGGCCCTCGCCGTAGATCGGGGTGTCGATCAGGCCCGGGGCGACGGTGTTGAGGCGGATGCCGGCCGCCGACAGGTCGCGGGCGATCGGCAGGGTCATGCCGACCACGCCACCCTTCGAGGCGGAGTAGGACGCCTGGCCGATCTGGCCGTCGAACGCGGCCACGCTGGCCATGTTGACGATCGCGCCGCGGCAGCCGTCGGCGTCGGGCTCGTTGAGGCTCATCACCGTGGCTGCCTGGCGGGTCATGTCGAAGGTGCCGATCAAGTTGATCTGCACGACCTTGGTGAACGCGCCGAGGTCGTGGGCCGACTCGAGCAGGCCGTCGCGGCCGATGGTGCGCTGGGCCCAGCCGATGCCGGCCGAGTTGACCACCGCGCGCAGCGGGGCGATCTCCGCGGCGGCCTTGACCGCGCCGGCGATCTGGTCGGTGTTGGTGACGTCGACCTGGGCGAAGACACCCTTGATCTCGGAGGCCAGGGCCTCGCCCTTGTCGGCCTGGAGGTCGGCGACCACGACCGTGACCCCCCGAGCGGCGAGCTGGCGGGCGGCCGCGGCGCCGATGCCCGAGGCGCCGCCGGTGACGATGGCAGATGATCCGGAAAGTTCCATGCCGGGAGGGTAGTGGGGCTCAGAGCGAGGTGGTGCCGCGGGCCACGATGAGAGCAGGCCCCGTCATCAGGACCCGGTCGTCGGCGGTCCAGGTGATGCTGAGGGTGCCGCCGGGCACATCGACCCGGTAGGGCTGGTCGCGGTCGGCGCCGTCGGCCGCTGCAGCAGCCACCATCACCGCGCAGGCGCCGGTGCCGCACGACCGGGTCTCGCCCGAGCCGCGTTCGTGCACGCGCATCGCGACGTGCCGCTCCCCACGGCGTACGACGAACTCCACGTTGACGCCGTCGGGGTAGAGCGAGCCGTCGTGACCGGGCGGGTCGAGCAGGTGGCCAGCGTCGGCGAGGTCGTCGACGAACGCCACCGCGTGGGGGTTGCCCATGTCGACGTGACGGGCGGCCCAGGTGTGCTCACCCACGGACACCGTGGTCTCGCCGAGCAGCTTGGGGGTGCCCATGTCGGCGGTGATCCGGTCGCCGTCGATGGTGAGCACCTTGACGCCGTCGCGGGTGCCGATCGGGATGGGTGCTCCCGCGTCCGCGAGGCCCTGCTCCACCAGGTGCAGCGCGAACAGCCGGATGCCGTTGCCGCACATCTCCGAGACCGAGCCGTCGGAGTTGCGGTAGTCCATGAACCACTCGGCGTCTTGTCCGCGACCGGCCTCGATCGCCGAGGTACGGATCACCCGGAGCACGCCGTCGCCGCCGATGCCGGCGTGGCGGTCGCACAGCGCGCGCACCCGGTCGGCCGACAGGTCGCCGTGGACCGAGCCGTCGTGGTCGGGCAGCAGCACGAAGTCGTTCTCGGTGCCGTGGCCCTTGAGGAAGGGGTAGTCAGGCATACAGGCCCTTGTCGTAGTTCTCGGGCTTGTAGTAGTCGTCGAGCTGCTCGACGGTCATCCCGTTCGGCTCGACCTCGCTGGCGATGACCGCCCGACGCGGTACGACGCTCTCCGGGTCCCAGGTCTCCGGCTTCCACAGCCCCGAGCGCAGGAACGCCTTGCCGCAGTGGAAGAAGATGTCCTCGATCTCGACGACCACGGCCAGGAGCGGCCGGTGGCCCTTGACCACCATCTCCTCGAAGAACGGCGCGTCGCTGACCAGCCGGGCGCGGCCGTTGATCCGCAGGGTGTCGGTGCGACCGGGGATGAAGAAGTTCAGCCCGACGTGTGGGTTGTCGATGATGTTCAGGTAGCCGTCGGCCCGCTTGTTGCCCGGTCGCTCCGCAAGCGCGATCGTGCGGTCGTCGATCACGTGCACCAGCTGGCCGGCCGGGTCACCCTTCGGGGAGGCGTCGCAGGAGCCGTCGGCCGCGGACGTCGCCATCACGCAGAACGGCGTCGCCGCCAGCCAGTCGCGGTCCACGTCGAGCAGCGCGGGGCGGCCCTTGTCGCGCGCCCGCGCGCCGGGCTCACCCAGCAGCGACACCAGCTCTTCGACGGTGGTGATCTCGCTCGTCGTCACCCCACAAAGGTACGGCCTAGCCTGCGGGGTGAACCACTCGTGCCGACCCTCCCCCACGGCGGGTCGGCTCGGCCACTGCGGTGAGCAACGGACCCGGGCCGAGCTCGATGGCGGCCGCGGCCCCGATGAACGGGTCGGTGGTCAGCCCGTCGCCCGCGGGCACCAGCTTGTGACCGAGCGGCGCCAGGTCGGCGTCGTAGGCGTCGATGAACGCCTGCTCCGCGGTCACCGTGGCGGTGTTGCGCTGGGAGGCGCGTGGCGCCGCCATCGCCTGCTGCAGGGTCATGCCGAGGTCGAGCCGGTTGACCAGCAGCTGCAGAACCGTGGTGATGATCGTCGAGCCGCCCGGCGAACCCAGGGCCAGCACCGGCTTGCCGTTCTTGAGCACGATCGTGGGTGACATCGAGCTGCGCGGTCGCTTGCCGCCCTCGATCCGGTTGGGGTCGTCGGCTGCGTAGACGGCGCTGAAGTCGGTCAGCTCGTTGTTGAGCAGGAAGCCCCGGCCCGGCACGACCATGCCGGAGCCGCCGGTCTGCTCGATGGTGAGGGTGTAGGCGACCACGTTGCCCCACTTGTCGGCGACGGTGAGGTGGGTGGTCGACAGGTTCTCGGTGTCCTCGGCGGTCGCACCGGGCGCGGCCGTGGCGCCGCACTCTCCGTCGTACGCCGTCACGTCGCCGGCCGCGACCGGCTTGGTCAAGCGCCTTGGCCGGGTCGATCAGGCAGGCGCGCTCGTCGGCGTACTTCTGCGAGAGCAGGTCGGCGCGGGGCACCGTGACGAACTCGTCGTCGCCGACGTACTTGGCACGGTCGGCGAACGCGAGCGCGCCGGCCTCGAGGTAGCGGTGGAGCGCGTCGGCGTCGTCCATCGACGAGAGGTCCGAGCCCTCGAGGATGTTGAGCGCCTCGCCGACAGCCGTGCCGCCGCTGGAGGAGCCGGCCATGCCGTAGATGTCGTGGCCGCGGTAGCTCACCATCGTCGGAGCCTTCGCGTGCACCTGGTAGCGACGGAGGTCGTCGCGGGTCATGAAGCCCGGAGGCACCGGCAGCGTCGGGTTCTCGACGGTCGGCGGCGTGCGGACGGCGCGGACGATGTCGGCCGGGACCTCCCCCTTGTAGAAGTAGCGCGCACCCTTCTCGCCGAACTGCTCGTAGGTCCGAGCCAGGTCCGGGTTCTTGAGGGTGCTGCCGACCGCGGGCAGCTGGCCGCCCTTGAGGTAGATCGCCATGGTCGACGGGAACTGCTCGAAGCGCGCCTTGTTGTCCTCGGTCTGCTTGCGGAAGGTCGCATCGACCACGAACCCGTTGCGGGCCAACCGCGCTGCCGGGCGGAGGGTCTTCGCCAGCGACTGCGTGCCCCACTTGCGCAGCGCGGTGGTCCAGGTCTTCGGGGTGCCGGGCACGCCCACCGAGACGCCGCTGGTGACGAGCTCGGGCGTGAAGTTGTAGGGCTTGCCGGTCGCGGGGTCGATGAAGGCGTTGTGCGGCATCGACTGCGGTGCGGTCTCGCGGCCGTCGAGCGTGCGGACCTTGCCGGACTTGGCGTCGTAGAAGACGAAGTAGCCGCCACCGCCGACGCCGGCACTGTAGGGCTCGGTCACTCCGAGCGCCGCCGCCGTGGCCACCGCGGCGTCGACCGCGTTGCCGCCGCGCTTGAGCACCTTGACCCCGATCGCGGAGGCGTAGGGATCGACCGAGGAGACCGCGCCGCCGCGGCCGTGCTGGGTGGCGTCCTTGGGTGGTGCCTTGGCGGCAGCGGTCATCGCTGCCGGCCCGTCCGAGGTGGCGGGCGCGGGCAGCACCGGCGAGTAGACGAGCACGAGGGCAAGTGGAATGCACACGGCAAACCGGCGAAGCATGAGTCCTCCCGAGAGGTGAGTCGCTGTCCGACCACCCTGTACCCCGCCACCGACGGAGCCGAACCCGGGGTGCTATTTCAGGCCGGGGTGACTCCTCACCAGGATCGGCAGCAGCAGCGACCGCGGGGTCACCTGGGAGAACATCGCGCCCATCTTGTTGGCGACGCCGGGGATGACCACCAGCTTGCCCTTGTCCATTCCGGCCACGGCCTGCTTCGCGACGTCGACCGCGTCGATCCACATGATGCCGGGCAGGGCGTTGTGGGCCTCTTCATCCGTGAAGCCGGCCTTCTCGCCGAAGCCGGTCTCGACCGGTCCCGGGCACAATGCCGTCGCCGTGACGCCGGAGCCGCGCAGCTCACCGGCCAGGCTCTGGGTGTAGGAGAGCACGAACGCCTTGCCCGCGCCGTACGCCGCCTGCCCCGGGAGCGGCTGGAACGCCGCGGTCGACGCCACGTTGAGCAGCGCGCCACGGCCGCGCTCGACCATGCCGGGCAGGAAGCGGGTGCAGAGGTCGACGACGGAGGCCACGTCGACCTCGACCATGTTGAGCTCGGCATCAGGGTCGGCCTTGCTCACCGGCCCGAGCGTGGAGAGGCCGGCGTTGTTGACCAGGACGTCGGGCACCAGGCCCAGCGACTCGACCCGCCCGAGCAACGCGGCCCGCGCGGCGCGGTCCGACAGGTCGGCGGGGAGCACATGGGCGAGGCCGCCACCGCCGGTGATCTCATCGGCGAGGGCCTGCAGCTTGGACTCGGTGCGCGCCACGAGCACGACCTGGTGGCCGCGAGCGGAGAGCTCGCGGGCGACCTCGGTGCCGATGCCCGAGGAAGCACCGGTGACCACGGCCGCGCGGTCGGGGCCGGGAGGAGGGAGACTCATGGCCCGAGACTAGGGCCAATCTCCCGGGCCTACGACGGCGTACCGCGCACAGGCGAAGGCGCGGTTCTGGGCAAGCTCGGTGAGCTCGAGCTGGTAGCGGCGCGGGAACAGCGGGCGCCCCGCGCCGAGGGTCACCGGGGCGATCGAGAGGATCAGCTGGTCGAGAAGCCCGGCCTCCGCGAACTGCGCCGCAAGGTCGCCGCCGCCAACCACCCAGACGTCGCGGTCGCCGGCTGCGGCCTTGATGTCGTCGTACAGGCCCTTGGGCTCGCCCGAGACGAAGTGGATGTCATCACCGATCGGCTCGAGCTCGCGGTGGGTGAAGACGTACGCCGGGACCTGGTAGGGCCACTTCTCGCCGATCTTCGCCTGGTGGTCGACGATCCACTCGTAGGTCGTCGCGCCCATGGCGATCGACCCGATGCCAGCGATGAACTCCTGGTAGTTCATCGGGCCGTTCTCGTCCTGGTCCTGCACGAACAACCAGCTGAGCGAGTCGTGCTCGTCGGCGAGGTAGCCGTCGAGCGTGGTGGCGGTGTAGTAAATGGTCCGAGTCATGCCGGTCATTCTGGTCCGGACCACCGACATGCTCATAGAGTCGCCCGGTGCCTGCCGCCGACCCGTCCGCGCCGTTCGACCGGCTGGTGCTCTGGGGCGTCACCGGCTCCGGGAAATCGTCGGCCGCCGCCGCGATCCAGGAGGCCACCGGCATCCCCTGGACCTCGGTCGACGACCAGACCTGGCAGCCGGGGTGGCTGCCGACCGACGAGGCGGAGCAGCGGCGCGTGTTCGGGGAGATCTGCGCCGGACAGCGCTGGGTCCTCGACACGGCGTACTCGTCGTGGCGCGAGCTGGTGCACTCTCGCGTGGACGTGGTGGTGGGGCTGGACTACCCGCGCTGGCTGTCGCTGTGGCGGCTGCTGCGCCGGACCGTACGCCGCATCCGCACCCGTCAGCTCGTGTGCAACGGCAACGTGGAGACGTGGCGCAAGGTGCTGTCTCGGGACTCGATCATCGTCTGGCACTTCGAGTCGTTCGCCAGGAAGCGGGACGGGATGCGCGCGGCGCAGGCTGCCGCCGACGGGCCGCCGGTGCTGCTCTTCAAGACGCCTGGCCAGCTCGACGAGTGGATCTCAGGGCTTGCTCGACCCGATCCTCCGCGTCGTAGGGCACCCAGCTGATGCGCGGGTCCTTGCGCCACCAGGCGTCCTGGCGGCGCGCGAACTGCCGGGTCGCGATCACCGTCCGCTCGCGGGCCTCGTCGAGGGTCAGCTCCCCGGCCAAGTACGCCGCCACCTCTCTGTAGCCGATCGCCCGCGATGCGGTCCGGCCGTCGGCCAGTCCCTGACCGAGCAGGTGCTCGACCTCGGCCACGAACCCGGCCGCGAACATCTCGCCCACCCGCTGCTCGATCCGGGCGTCGAGAGCCGGCCGGTCGATCGACAGCCCGACCTGGACGGTGTACGGGTCGGCGTACTCCATCGTCGGGAGGTTCGCGGAGTACGGCTCGCCAGTGAGCTCGACGACCTCCAGTGCGCGCACCACCCGTCGGCCGTTGTCCGCCTCGATCCTGGCGGCGGCGTCGGGGTCCAGCCCGGCCAGCCGACGGTGCAGCTCGGCCGCACCGACCTCGGCCAGCTCGGCCTCCAGGCGGGCGCGGATCTCGTCGTCGGTGCCCGGGAACTCGAAGCGGTCCAGGATCGCCCGCGTGTAGAGCGCCGACCCACCGACCAGGAGGGGCGTGGTGCCGCTGGCGCGCAGCTGCGCGATCACGGCCCGGGCCTGCTCCTGGAAGTCCGCGACGGTCAACGGCTCGGTGACCTCGAGCATGTCGAGCAGGTGGTGAGGGATACCGCGGCGCTGGTCGGCCGGCAGCTTCGCCGTACCGATGTCCATGCCGCGGTAGACCTGCATCGCGTCGGTGTTGACGACCTCGCCGGAGAGCGCTTCGGCCAGGTCGAGCGACAGCCCGGTCTTGCCCGACGCCGTGAAGCCGACGATGGCCACGATCGGCGTATCGACGGCGCTGGGCATGTCGTTAGTGTGGCAAGCAGACCGGCACCGTCCCGGTGCCGACCTCCGTTAGGAGCATCTCGTGGGATTTCTCGACGACGCGAAGGACAAGCTCGAGGACGCGGTGGACAAGGGCGGCGACAAGATCGGGGACGGTCTCGACAAGGCTGCCGACGTGGTCGACGACAAGACCGGTGGCAAGTACGACGACAAGATCGACGCGGGTGTCGACAAGGCCAAGGACGCGTTGGACGACCTCGACGGCAAGGACGACGACATCAAGTGAGTGAGACTCCGGCGTCCGACGACGACCTGACGGGCGAGCCGCACGCCCCGCCGCCGGGCGAGCACGAGGCGGAGCTGCCCGACGAGTCGGACGAGAACCCCGACCCCGCCCTCCAGCAGGAGAATGCCGAGACCTCGCTGGACCAGCCGTCGCAGTGAGCTCGCAGAACCTCGACCGCTTCGTGGTCGTGCCGGCGTCGTACGTGTTCCTGACCCGCGGCGCCGGTGCTGACATTGGGCCCGACACCGAGGTGCTGCTGCAGCTGCGGCAGGACACGGGCTACATGGATCACCACTGGGCCGCGGCAGCGGCGGGTCACGTCGAGCGCGGCGAGACGGCGATCGATGCCGCGCACCGCGAGGCTCGCGAAGAGATCGGGGTCGGCGACCTCTCTCTCGAGTTCGTGACGGCAATGCAGCGCACCCAGCACGACCTGCCCATCGACGAGCGCATCGACTTCTTCTTCGTGGCCCGCTCCTGGTCCGGAGAGCCCCGGATCGTCGAACCCGAGAAGTGCGCGGAGCTGCGCTGGTGCGGGCTCCACTCGCTCCCCGACCCCGTGGTGCCGCACGAGCTCTCCGTGTTGAACATGCTCCGATCGGGAACCGTGACGGCGTACTCCACCTTCGGCTTCTAGGAGATCCATGACCGACAGCAACCTCGGCCCCGCGCCTGAGCCAGAGATCGAGCCCGGCGAACCCCACCCCGGCGGCGCCGATGCGGTCGATGGGGGTGACGGCGTGGACGGCGACTTCGCCGAGCCGGACCCCGCTTCGCGCGACCTCGACCCCGACAAGAACCCTGCGGTGGAAGACGCGTTGCCCGACGAGATGACCGAGACCGAGGACACCGACACCGAGGCCACCAAGAGCGACGACGGCGACTCCGACGTCGACCAGGAAGACGAGTCCCCGGCATGAGCACCAACGACGACGAATACGACGTCACCGAGTCCGACCAGAACGTCGACGGCGGCATCGGGGTGAGCAGCGAGCGCGAGGGGCCCACCGGTCCGGGCCAGCACGGTCCTACCGGTGTCCGCGACACCAGCGAGGTCGAGCGCGATCCGGACGAGGACGTCCCACCCGAGCAGTCCGCGAACTAGGTCAGTCGGCGGGTTTCCAGCGGGGTCTCGACCGCCGTGCCGTCGGGTGCGCGCTCGACCCAGTAGGCGCCGGCCCCATCCGTCTCGCTGACGGCCTCGACGAACTCGGTGCCGCGGTAGAGCACGCCGGCACCGTCGTCGGTGGCGTAGCCGTTGGGCAGGGTGCCGTCGGCGATCAACGAGTGGAAGAGCGGACGGCGCTGCTCCTCGGAGTCGTAGTGGACGCCGTTGGAGTAGGGCACCAGGGCCAGGCCGTTGGTGATCGGCTTCAGGTCGGGGCCGAACGAGTCGGTGGTGCCGCCGACGTGCCAGCAGATCGAGCCGGCCGAGACGCCGGTGAGCACGACGCCTGCCTGCCAGGCCTCACGCATCACGTCACCGACGCCGTGCAGCTCCCACATCGCCAGCAGCCCGGCGACACTGCCGCCGAAGACCCAGATCACGTCCTGGGCGAGCAGGTGCTCCCGGATGTCCTCGACGTTGGGCATCATGAACAGCTGCAGGTGCGAGCCGTCGAAGCCGGACTCCTGAGCCATGTCGTAGAAGTCGCGGATGCCCTGCGGGTTGTCGCCACTCGCTGAGCCGAGGTAGCAGACCTTCGGCGCGCGCCCCGTCACGCCCGCGAGCTCCACGGCGTACGACGTCAGTGGCCCGACCGACCACCTCGTCCGTCGTCCGTAGACGATGCCGCCCGAGGTGGCCAGGATCATGGGCCCGTCAGCGGCCATCAGCTGACCGGTACGCCGATGCTCGGCATCCCGAGCGAGACTCCGACCGGCTCGAGCGCCCGGCCCTGGCGCGCCTCCCAGGCATCGCCGGAGCGGGTACGCCGCACGTCGAGCACCGGGCCATCGGCGACGAGATGGTGCGGGGCGGCCTTGGTGATCTCGACGACCACCCTGTCCCCGGGACGCACTTCTTCGGCGGGCCGCGCGAAGTGGACCAGCCGGTTGTCGGGACCTCGCCCCGAGAGGCGGTGGGTGGCGGCGTCCTTGCGCCCCTCGCCCTCGGACACCATCAGCTCGACTCGACGCCCGACCAGCCGCTTGTTCTCCGACCAGGCGACGTCGTTGACCAGCTCGACCAGGCGCTCGTAGCGATCCCTGACGACGTCCGGCGTGATCTGGTCGGGCAGGTCGACCGCGGGAGTGCCGGGGCGCTTGGAGTACTGGAACGTGTAGGCGTTCGCGAACCGTGCGCGGCGGACGACCTCCATCGTCGCCGCGAAGTCGTCCTCGGTCTCGCCGGGGAACCCGACGATGATGTCGGTGGTGATCGCGGCCTCGGGCATCGCGGCCCGGACCCGGTCGATGATGCCGAGGTACTTCGCCTGGCGGTAGGAGCGCCGCATCGCCTTCAGCACCCGGTCGGAGCCGGACTGCAGCGGCATGTGCAGCTGCGGCATCACGTTGGGGGTCGCCGCCATCGCCTCGATCACGTCGTCGGTGAACTCGGCGGGGTGGGGCGAGGTGAAGCGCACCCGCCCCAGGCCCTCGATCTCGCCGCACGCGCGGAGCAGCTTCGAGAACGCCTGGCGGTCGCCGAACTCGGCGCCGTAGCTGTTGACGTTCTGGCCCAGCAGGGTGACCTCGGAGACGCCGTCGTCGACGAGCGCGCGCACCTCGGCCAGGATGTCGCCGGGCCGGCGATCCTTCTCCTTGCCGCGAAGGGCGGGCACGATGCAGAACGTGCACGTGTTGTTGCACCCGACCGAGATCGAGACCCAGGCGGCGTATGCCGACTCGCGCTTGGTCGGCAGCGTCGAGGGGAACACCTCGAGCGACTCGAGGATCTCGACCTGCGCCTCTTCCTGCACCCGCGCCCGCTCGAGCAGCACCGGCAGCGACCCGATGTTGTGGGTACCGAAGACGACGTCGACGTACGGCGCCTTGGCCGTGATCGTCGAGCGGTCCTTCTGCGCGAGGCAGCCACCGACCGCGATCTGCATCCCCGGCTTGGCGGCCTTGATCGGCGCCAGGTGCGACAGGTTGCCGTAGAGCTTGTTGTCGGCGTTCTCGCGCACCGCACAGGTGTTGAACACGACCACGTCGGCCTGCTCGCCGGCGGCGGCCGCGGCATAGCCAGCATCCTCGAGCAGCCCGGTGAGCCGCTCGGAGTCGTGGACGTTCATCTGGCACCCGTAGGTGCGGACCTCGTAGGTACGCATGACCCGAAAAGGGTACGGCGGGCGCGTCGCCGCCCTCGAATCGCATGGTCACGGTCCGGTGTCGCTCGGAAGTCGGACATAGCCCGCACGGACCATCAGCGACTAGGGTCCGGGCATGACGCTGCTCGAGGAGGGTCCGGCCCAGGCGGCCAAGGGTGAGCCGCTGGTCGTTCTCGACCATGTCGACAAGTGGTTCGGCGAGCTGCACGTGCTCAAGGGCATCAACCTGACCGTCAAGCGCGGCGAGGTCGTCGTCGTGATCGGCCCCTCGGGCTCCGGAAAGTCCACGCTGTGCCGTGCGATCAACCGGCTCGAGACCATCGACAAGGGCTCGATCACGCTCGACGGCAAGCCGCTGCCGCAGGAGGGCAAGGAGCTCGCCAACCTGCGCGCCGAGGTCGGCATGGTGTTCCAGAGCTTCAACCTCTTCGCCCACAAGACGATCCTCGAGAACGTCACCCTCGGCCCGATCAAGGTCCGCAAGAAGGACAAGGCCGCGGCCGAGAAGCGGGCCACCGAGCTGCTCGAACGAGTGGGCGTGGCCCATCAGGCCGCGAAGTACCCCGCCCAGCTCTCCGGAGGCCAGCAGCAGCGCGTAGCCATCGCGCGAGCCCTGGCCATGGAACCCAAGGTGATGCTCTTCGACGAGCCCACCTCGGCGCTCGACCCCGAAATGATCAAGGAAGTCCTCGACGTCATGATCGACCTCGCCGAGGGCGGCATGACGATGATCGTGGTCACCCACGAGATGGGCTTCGCCCGCACGGCCGCCCACCGCGTGATCTTCATGTCCGACGGCGCCATCGCGGAGGAGAACACCCCCGAGGAGTTCTTCACCAACCCCACCAGCGATCGGGCCAAGGACTTCCTCGGCAAGATCCTGAAGCACTGACTCGGTCAGCAGCACAGCACGAAATCCATCAACAAGGGAGTTGCAATGCGCAGGACGAAACTCACCGCGGCGTTCGCCGCGATCCTTCTCACGGGCTCATTGACCGCCTGCGGCGACGCAGGTGACGACGATGACGGTGGGACCAAGGTGGAGGTCGAGGAGAACGCCGCCGACAACTTCGACGACGGCACCTACATGAAGGAGCTCGCGGAGGCCGGAAAGGTCACGATCGGCGTGAAGTACGACCAGCCCGGCCTCGGCTTCAAGGGCGCCGCCGACGACATCCCGTCGGGCTTCGACGTCGAGATCGCCAAGCTGCTGGTCGCCAACCTCGGGATCGACCCCGAGGACACCTCGGTCACCACCTGGGAGGAGACGATCTCCGACAACCGTGAGCCGTTCCTCACCGAGGGCAAGGTCGACCTGGTGTTGGCGTCGTACTCCATCACAGACGAGCGACGCGCCGTCGTCGGCCAGGCGGGTCCCTACTTCCTCACGGGCCAGCAGGTGCTCGTCCCGGAGGACAGCGACGTAACGGGCATCGAGGACCTAGCGGGCCAGGAGGTCTGCTCCGTGACCGGGTCGACCTCGATCGACCGGATCAACGAGTCCGGCGCCAAGGGGGTC
The DNA here is from genome assembly GCA_963753565.1 of uncultured Actinomycetota bacterium. Classification (GTDB taxonomy): domain Bacteria; phylum Actinomycetota; class Actinomycetes; order Propionibacteriales; family Nocardioidaceae; genus Nocardioides. Next base: position 99,208 of record CAVWCT010000009.1, on the reverse strand, counting down.
GGCTTCGACAGCTACTCCGAGTGCGTGCAGAAGGTGCTCGACGGCACCGTGGCCGCCATGTCGACCGACGGCTCGATCCTGGCTGGCTTCGCGGCGGAGAACGAAGGCCAGCTCAAGGTCGTCGGTGACGAGTTCTCCGAGGAGCGGATCGGTGTGGGCTACAGCCTCGACCACCCCGAGATGTGCGAGTGGATCAACGACGTGCTGACCGAGTCGTTCGAGGACGGGTCGTGGGCCGACGCCTTCGAGCTGACCCTCGGCCCGTCGGGCGTCGAGGTCCCGGACCCGCCGGCGCTCGACGAGTGCCAGGCAGTCTGACCCAGCACTGAGGTCCGAGGCGGCGTACGTCGTACGCCGCCTCGGACTCACTCACCTCGTCCAGGAAGGAGCAGCCGCCCGGTGGAAGCCGTCTTCGACAACTTCGACGCCTTTCTCAAGGCGTTCGGCTACACGTTCGCGCTCTTCCTGGTCTCCGGCGTGCTCTCGATGGTCCTGGGCACGTTCCTGGTCGCGATGCGGGTGGGCCCGGTGGCGGTCCTCCGGGTCGCCGGCACCACGTACGTCACCTTGGTGCGCAACACGCCACTGGTCATCGTGTTCGCGTTCTTCTCCTTCGCCGCCCCGACCCTCGACATCAAGTTCAACTGGCTCCAGGTCCACATCGGCGACTTCGACTTCACGGCGTTCTTCGGCGCGGCGGTCGTCTCCCTCGCCCTCTACACCTCGGCCTTCGTGTGCGAGGGCCTACGGGCGGGCGTCAACGCGGTGGACATCGGCCAGGCCGAGGCGGCACGCGCGATCGGCCTGCCGTTCGGCGGGGTGATGAGCCAGGTGGTGCTGCCCCAGGCGTTCCGGGCCGCACTTCCACCACTCGCCAGCGTGCAGATCGCGCTGATCAAGAACACCTCCGTGGCGGCGGTGTTCGGCGTAGCCGAGGCCGTCTCGCGGATGCGTAGCTTCACCAACGACTTCCCGTCTCAACGGACCGGGATCTTCATCTGCTTCGCGATCGGCTACATCGTGATCGTCGAGGTCTTCTCCTTCCTGTCGAGCAGGCTCGAGCGCCGATGGAGGATCGCGACATGAGCACCAGCGTGCTTTTCGACGCACCCGGACCGCGCACGGTGCTCCGCCACCGGCTCTACAGCCTGCTGGCCCTGCTCGGAGTCCTCGGCGTGCTCGCGTTCGTGTTCGTGCGGTTCAACGACGCGGGGGTGTTCGAGGCCGACCAGTGGGAGGTCTTCACGACACCCAAGTACCTCGAGGTCATCCTGGTCGACGGCCTGCTCCAAACCCTCAAGATGGCCGGTCTCGCCATCCTTGGCGCGACGGTCCTCGGCTTCCTGCTCGGCGTGGGCAAGCTGTCCGACCATGCACTCGTCAGGTGGCCGGCGTGGCTCGTGGTCGAGTTCTTCCGCGCCGTCCCCGTGCTGCTGCTGATGGTCTTCACCTGGTACCTCCTCGGCATCGCGAAGGACAACTCGTCCTTCTGGGCGGTGGTCATCGCGCTCACGCTCTACAACGGAGCGGTGCTCGCCGAGGTGCTGCGGGCGGGCGTCAACGCGGTCCCGAAGGGGCAGCGCGAGGCGGCGTACGCGATCGGCATGCGCAAGACCCAAGTGATGAACATCGTGCTGATGCCGCAGGCGGTGAAGATCATGCTGCCGGCGATCATCAGCCAGTGCATCGTCGCCCTCAAGGACACCGCGCTCGGCCAGTACGTCCTGGCCCCCGGACTCACCTTCGTCTACAAGCAGATCTTCCTCGAGTTCCACAACCGGGTGCCGACGATGATCGTGATCGCGGGGCTCTACATCCTGGTGAACCTGCTGCTGACCGCGCTGGCCACCTACGCCCAGAGGAAGCTCGTCGGCGAGAAGAAGCCGCTGCAGGTCTCCATGGTCGGCGCCGCGCCGGGCGGCGGAGCCGCGGCCGGCGCGCTCTGACCGTAGCCCGGCGGGCTCGCCCGTCGTTTGGGTGGCATGTGTAACGACCACCACACCGCCGGGCTCGACCGCCGCTCGCTGATGATCGCGGGCGCGGGCATCACGACCGCGGCCGCGTTGGTCTCGGTCTCGCCTGCGAGCGCGGTCGAGCCGCAGACGCTCCGCTTCTCCGGCAGGTTCACGGGGATCGGGCCGGACTGGCACTACCTGCCGGTGCAGGTGCCGGCCGGGGTGAACGCGATCGAGGTGTCCTACGACTACACGCCGCTGGAGACCGGGCTCGGCTTCACCGCCAACGTGGTCGACATCGGGATCTTCGACCCCGAGGGGTTCCGCGGCTGGTCGGGTGGGGCACGGCGCAGCTTCCGGGTCGCGACCGACTCCGCGACGCCGGGCTACCTCGCCGGACCGATCGGCGCCGGTGAGTGGCGGGTGGCGCTCGGGCCGTTCGCCGTGATCCCGCCCGGTGTGGAGTGGTCGGTGCAGGTCACCCTCCAGTTCGGCGCACCCGGCGTGACGCCGGTGGCCACACCTCCTCCGCGGGCGATCACCGGCACCGGTCCGGGCTGGTACCGCGGCGACCTCCATCTGCACACCGTCCACTCCGACGGCAGCCACACCCAGGCAAGCCTGGTCACTGTGGCCCGCGAGGCGGGGCTCGACTTCATCGGCTCGTCGGAGCACAACACGTCGTCGGCTCCTCTGACCTGGGGCCAGCACGTCACCGCGGACCGCCCGCCGCTCGTGGTGTGCGGCGAGGAGGTGACCACCCGCAACGGACACTGGCTGGCCATGGGCGTGCCGGCCGGCACCTGGGTGGACTGGCGCTACCGCGACCGGACCAACCTCGGCCGCCACGCCGACCAGGTGCGTGGGCTAGGCGGGATCGCGATCGCGGCCCACCCGTGGGCGCCCTCGCCCGGAAGCTCGTGGGGCTTCGGCTACGACTTCAAGCAGGTCGACGCGTTCGAGATCTGGAACGGCCCCTGGACCCTCGACGACCAGGTCGGGGTCGCGCTGTGGCACGCCGCGCTGGCCCTCGGGAAGTTCATCCCGGTCGTGGGCAACTCCGACTCGCACAACACCGGCCAGACGGTCGGCGCAGCGCAGACGGTGGTCCGGGCCGAGACCCTGTCGGTGCCGGCGATCGTCGCCGGGCTCCGCGCCGGCCGGTCCTGGATCGCCGAGTCGTCGCAGATCGGGCTGTCGTTTGAAGCATCGGCTCGTGGTCGGACGGTCAGCTGTGGCGAGAGCCTCGGTGCCCGGCTCGGCGACCAGGTCGACGTACGACTGGAGGTGACGGGAGCTCCGAACTCCATCGCTCTTGTGCTCGGGCCGGCACTGCTGCCGCTGGCCAGCTCCCTCACCGACGGATCCGGGCATGCAGTCGTGACGGCGAAGGTGCCGGCGCTGCTGGCCACATGGGTGCGCGCTGAGGTACGCCGGCTCAACGCGCCGCCCGCGCTCAACCCGCTCGAGGGAGTGCCCGCGCTGCCGATGGTCGCGCTGACCAACCCGATCCGGCTTACCGGCTCTTGGGTGTCACCCAGAGCTTGATCACGCCTTCGATCACCACGGTGCCGTCGTCGCGGACACCCTTGACCCGCACGGGCAGGTCGGGGTTGTCGGAGGTCCACTGCTCGGGGTCGGTCTCGGCGCTGCACACGATGTCGCTGGTGGCCTTCGCGGTGTAAGCGATGTCCATGCCCTTGGGGATCCAGCGCTTGTCGGAGGGGATGGTGACCTCAGCCAGCGCACCCATGGCGGCCTCGAGCCCGTTGCAGAGCGCGATCGCGTGCACGGTCTTGAGGTGGTTGTGCACGCGGCGCTTGTTGGGGATCACCAGCTCGGCGTAGTTGGGCCGGATCTCGGTGAAGCGCGGGTGGATGGAGCCGAAGTACGGCGCCTTCTGCGCGAACGCGAACGAGAACAGCCGGCTGCCGACGACCGGGACGCTGCTGGTCCTCTTCCAGAGGCTCAGGACTTGGCTCATGCGCCCTACATTACCAGCCGGTAACTTGGGCCACCACGAACACCCGTCGGAACGGGAGCACGACGCCCTCGCGGTGGGTGGGGTACGCCGCGCGCAGGCGTCGCTTGAACTCCTCGGTGAAGGGTTCGAGCAGGTCGGGCGGCAGCGCCTGCAGCACCGGCCGGGCGCTGGTGCCCGAGACCCAGGTGAAGACCGGGTCCTCCCCCTGCAGCACGTGCAGGTAGGTGGTCTCCCACGCGTCGACGGTGCAGCCGAGGTCGGTCAGCGCGCGGAGGTAGACGTCGGGATCGTGGCTGCCCGGCCGGTCGAGGTCGCGGGTGTGGTCGGCGTACGCGGGCTCCGACTCGAGCTCTCGCCGGATCGTGTGGCTGGGTTCGTCGAAGTTGCCAGGCACCTGGAACGCCAGCCAGCCGCCCGGCGTCACCGACGCGACCAGGCGGGGCAGGAGATCGAGGTGGTCAGGGACCCATTGCAGGGTGGCGTTGGAGACCAGCACGTCGACCGGAGCGGCGGGCGACCAGGCGCGAAGGTCGGCGAGGTCGAAGACGATGCCGCCGGCGTCCTGCTGCGCCTTCGCGATCATCTCCCGGCTGCTGTCGAGGCCGGTGATCTCGGCGTCGGGCCAGCGGTCGGCGAGCAGCCGAGTCAGGTTGCCGGGACCGCAACCGAGGTCGACGACCGTGCGCGGAGAGCAGGCGTCGACGCGGGCCAGCAGCTCGATGAAGGGGCGGCCACGCTCGTCGGCGTAGGTGAGATAGCGGTCGGGATCCCAGGGCACGGATCTATCTTGACGTCAAGATACCTTGATGTCAAGAATCTCGACCAAACCCACTAGACTTCCGCGCATGCGGGACGAGGTCGACGATCTGGTCGAGGCGTGGGCGCGGGAGCTACCCGACCTCGACCTCGAACCCGTTGCCGTCTTCAGCCGGATCCATCGGCTGGCCCGGCATCTCGACCTGGCGCGGCGCGAGGCGTTCGCGGCGCACGACATCGAGTCGTGGGAGTTCGACGTGCTCGCGGCGTTGCGTCGCGCGGGAGCTCCCTACGAGCTCTCCCCCGGTCGCCTGCTGCGCGAAACGCTGGTCACCAGCGGCACCATGACCAACCGCGTCGACCGGCTGGCCGGCCGCGGCTACGTCGAGCGCTACCCCGACCCCGCCGACCGACGCGGGGTGATCGTGCGGCTGACCCGCGAGGGCAGGACTGCGGTCGACGGTGCCTTCGAAGCGCTCCTGGCCGCCGAGGCAGCACTGCTCGCCGACCTACCGGTCCGTGACCAGAAGAAGCTCGCCGCGCTGCTGCGCACGCTCCTCGCTCCGTACTCCTGACCGTCCCTCCGTGGTAGTCCCTGACGTTCGGACCCTCGATCCGGTCGAAATGGGGTCCGATCGTCAGGGACTACCCCGTCAATACGTCGCGGATGGCGTCCATGACGACCTCGGGTTGGTCGACGTGGATGTCGTGGCCGGTGTCCTCGACCTCGACGACCTGGCCGCGGGTCGACTCGGCGGCGAACTCCACGTTGGCGTCGACCCAGGCGGCCCGGGCCACCGCGTCGTAGTCGCGCGGGAGTCCGGGCGGACGCTTCGGGAGGGGAGCCTGGAGAACGATGACCGGGAGATCGCCGAAGACCGGCCCGGGCTCGTCCAGCAGCTTGATCGCCTCGTCGTCGCAGGCCGTCAGCAGTAGGTGCTCCGCGTTCTGGGCCGGCGAGGACATGACCTCGGTGAGGAAGCGGCGCTCCTCGGCCAAGTCTGGTGACTCGTTGGGGGTCTCCGGCGGCAGCGCGGCTCGGGTGAGGCCGCTGATGCGCGGTCCCCACGGGTCGACGTACACCACACCGGCGACCCGCTCCGGAGCACGACCCACGAGCCCGAGGGCCGGAAGAGAGCCCAGTGAGTGGGCAACCAGGACGAGTGGTTCCTCCAGCTCGACGGCGTCCAGCATCGCCATCAGGTCGGTCACCTGGTCGTCCGTCGTCCGTTCGCCCTCTGGCGGCGGGTCGCTACGCCCGACCCCGGCACGGTCGTAGGCGCACACGTGGTGGCCGTCGTCGGCGAAGGCAGCGGCCATCGGCTCCCAGTAGGACAGGGGCGGGCCCTGTCCCGAGATGAGGAGCACGGTGGGCTCCCCGGCAACTCGCTCGCCCCAGCACTTGAGATAGAGCGAGCGACCCCCGATGTCGATGTCCTCCGAGGACGGGACGGTCTCGTCAGCGGGGTCCGAGCTGCTGGAGGTGGACGAGCTCGGCTGCTTCTCGTCATCCGCGCACCCACCCGCGAGCAGGGCGGTCGCGAGGACGAGCGGGACGAGGAGCGGGAGACGTGCCTCCATGCCGATCACGGTCCTCTGCCTGCCTCTCACGCACAACGTGACCGTGCTCACCGGACTAGCCCTCCACGACCTCCGCCGCTTGCAGCCACTCGAGCTCGAGTACGTCGCGCTCGGCGGTCAGGTCGTCGAGCTCGGCGCCCAGCTCGGCCAGCCGCTCGTAGTCGTGGGCGCTCTCGACGATCGCGGCATTGAGCTCGGCCTCGCGGGTGGCCAGGCGCTGGAGCTGCCGGTCGACCCGCTCCATGGTCTTGCGGGCGGCCCGCTCCTCGGCGCCTCCGGTCTTCACCTTTGCCGGTGCTTGCAGCTCCGAGACCCGTCGGGCGTCGGCACGCAGGTCGGCCTCGCGACGTTCCAGGTATTCGTCGACCCCGCGCGGCAGCATCGAGATCTGGCCGTCGCCGAGCAGGGCCCAGGTGGAGTCGGTGACCCGCTCGAGGAAGTAGCGGTCGTGGGAGACCACGATGAGCGTGCCCGGCCAGCCGTCCAGATAGTCCTCGAGCACGTTGAGGGTCTCGATGTCGAGGTCGTTGGTCGGCTCGTCGAGCAGCAGCACGTTGGGCTCGGTGAGCAGCAGCCGCAGGAGCTGGAAGCGCCGCCGCTCCCCACCCGAGAGGTCGCCGAGCCGCGCGGTCAGCCGGTCGCCGGTGAAGCCGAACCGCTCCAGCATCGACGATGCCGAGATCTCCCCGGTGGCGGTCGAGGTCACCCGACGGATCGACTCGACCGACGCCAGCACCCGCGACTCCGGATCCAGGTCGTCGAGGGCCTGCGTGAGGTGCTGAAGCGCGACCGTCTTCCCGAGCCGCACTCGGCCGGCAGACGGCGCCAGCTCCCCAGACACCAGCGAGAGCACCGACGTCTTGCCCGCCCCGTTGACGCCGACGATGCCGACCCGGTCGCCGGGCCCCAGCCGCCAGGTCGCGTGCGACAGCAGCTGGCGCTCGCCACGCACCAGGTCGACGTCCTCGACGTCGATCACGTCCTTGCCGAGCCGCTGGGTCGCGAACTTCTGGAGCTCGAGGCGGTCGCGGGCCGGCGGCTCGTTCTCGATCAGCTGGGTGGCGGCGTCGATCCGGAACTTCGGCTTCGACGTGCGCGCCGGCGGCCCTCGCCGCAGCCAGGCGAGCTCCTTGCGGACCAGGTTCTGCCGCCGCTCCTCCGATGCCGCCGCCTGCCGCGAGCGCTCGGCCTTGGCCAGCACGAACGCGGCGTAGCCGCCCTCGTAGGCGTCGACCGCCCCGTCGTGCACCTCCCACGTCCACTGGCACACCGCGTCGAGGAACCAGCGGTCGTGGGTCACCACCACGAGCGCCGATGCGCGCGCTGCGAGGTGGGCGGCCAGCCAGGCCACCGCCTCGACGTCGAGGTGGTTGGTCGGCTCATCGAGCACGATCAGGTCGTGGTCGCCCAGCAGCAGCGCGGCCAGGGCGCAGCGGCGGCGCTCGCCACCGGAGAGACCGAGTACGGCGCGGTCCAGCTCCACTCCGGCGAGCAGCACCTCCACGATCTCGCGCAGCTGCTGGTCGGCCGCCCACTCGTGGTCGGGGCGGCCGCCGAGCACGACCTCCCGCACGGTGTGGCTGTCGACCAGCTCGTCGCCCTGGTGAAGAAACCCGATCAGCAGTCCGCGCTGCTGCGAGACCCGCCCCGTGTCCGGCTCCTCGAGACCGGTCATCACCTTGAGCAGCGTGGTCTTGCCGTCGCCGTTGCGACCGACGATGCCGATCCGCTCGCCCACGGAGATGCCGAGCGAGACGTCGGTGAGCAGCGGGCGTACGCCGAAAGCCTTGGAGACGCGCTCGAGGTTGAGGAGGTTCGCCATCGAGATCAGCGCACCAGGTGGGCGCCGGCGACCGCGCCGTTGACGACCAGGACGGTGGGCAGGTCGGGGCCCTGCAGCCCTCCGGCCACGGCCCGCGCCTCGTCGGGCGACCCGCACAGGAACGCGCAGGTGGGTCCGGACCCGGAGACGATGCCGCGCAGCGCGCCCTCGGACTCGCCGCGCGCGATCCGCTCCCCCAGGTCGGGCCGCAGCTCGATCGCGGCCTCCTGCAGGTCGTTGTGCAACGCGCGAGCCAGCGCGAGCGGCGAGCCTCCTCTCAACGCGGCGATCACGTCGTCGGCAGGAGTGGGAGTCGCCGGAGCGTCGGGATGCAGCCCGTCGAAGTGGCGGTAGACCTCGGGCGTCGACAACCCCACGAAGCTCGGCACCAGCACCCACCACCACGTGCCGGCGTCGACGAGCGGCTCGACGATCTCGCCGCGGCCGGTGCCGAGGGCGGTGCCCCCGAGCAGCGCGAACGGTACGTCGCTGCCCAGCTCGCCCGCGATCCGCAGCAGGTCGTCGTCGCTGGTGTGCACGTCCCAGAGCCGGTCCAGAGCGACGAGGGCTGCCGCCGCATCGGCCGAGCCGCCCGCCAGCCCGCCCGCGACCGGGATCGCCTTGTCGATGACCACCCGGCCGGCCACCTCGCGATCGTGGTGGCGGGCCAGGGCGACGGCGGCGCGGTAGACGATGTTGTCCTCGTCGGCCGGCACTCCCCCGGCGTCGACCCAGTCCGCAAACGTCATCGACAGGTCCCAGCCTGGCTCGTCCGCGTCGCTCGCGGTGAGGTCGTCGCAGAGACCGACGGCCTGATAGACGGTGGTGAGCGGGTGGAACCCGTCGTCGCGAGGCGCCCCCACACCGAGGTGGAGGTTGATCTTGGCCGCGGCGCGCACGGTGATCATGAGGTCGCCGCCAGCGACTCCGCGATGCGGACGAACTCCTCGAGGGTCAGCGACTCGCCCCTGGCCGTCGGCTCCACACCGGCCCTCTCCAGCGCGGCCGTGGCCGCCTCGGACGAACCGGCCAGGCCGCGAAGCGCTCCCCGCAACACCTTGCGGCGATGGGCGAAGGCCGCGTCGACCACGGCGAACACCTGCTCCCTCGTTGCGGTGGTGGCCGGCTGTTCGCGTCGGGTCCACGAGACGAGGCCGGAGTCGACATTGGGGGCCGGCCAGAAGACGTTGCGGCCGACCGTCCCCGCCCGGCGTACGTCGGCGTACCAGGCGGCCTTGACCGACGGGACGCCGTAGACCTTGGAGCCGGGGCCCGCCGCCAGCCGGTCGGCCACCTCGGCCTGCACCATCACCAGGCCGCGCTCGAGCGAGGGCAGCAGCATCAGCAGGTGCAGGAGCACGGGCACCGAGACGTTGTAGGGGAGGTTGGCGACCAGCGCGGTCGGTGCCGGCCCCGGCAGCTCGGTCACCCGCAGGGCATCGGCCTCCACGACCTCGAACCGGTCGGCCTGGTCCGGCGCGTACGCCGCCACCGTCTCGGGCAGCAGGCCAGCCAGCTTCGCGTCGATCTCGATCGCGATCACCCGTCGGGCGACGTCGAGCAGGGCGAGGGTCAATGACCCCAGCCCGGGACCGACCTCGACCACCACGTCGTCGGCCGTGATGCCGGACGCCTTGACGATCCGGCGGACGGTGTTGGCGTCGATGACGAAGTTCTGGCCGCGCTGCTTCGTGGGGTGGAGATCGAGGCTGGCGGCCAGCTGACGCACCTCCGCCGGCCCGAGAAGCCTCGGACCGGCGGACGATGACATATGGGTGAGGCTAGTGGTCACATGGGAAGGCCGAGCGACGAGGCACAGCCGGGCCACGCGCCGTAGCCTCCGCTTGCGTCACGCAGGCGGGTGGCGACGGCGATCTGGGTCTCCCGGGAGTTCTCGCTCGGGAGTCCGGTGCCGCCGTACGTCTGCCACGTGCCGAGGTTGAACTGCAACCCGCCGTAGTAGCCGTTGCCGGTGTTGATGGCCCAGTTGCCGCCGGACTCGCACTGAGCGAGCGCGTCCCACACGGTGCTGCCGGATGCGTACGCCGACGCGGTGCCGACGTTGACGATCGCGTCGACCGGCTCGACCAGCACCTTCTGGTCGAGCACCTTCCGTTGGGCGAGCTTGCCGTTGCGGTAGATCAGCCGGTAGGTGACGTTGCGCATGCCGTCCTTGCCCTCGCGGACCACGCTGGAGGTGCCCTCTGTCATCGAGCTGTCTTCCTGCTCGATGACGGGAGCGTCCATGGTCTCGCCCTTGATCCGCTTCTTGACGGAGCGGACGTCGACGAAGACCACGCGGTCGCCCTCGGCGAGCTCGGCGTCGATGGCGGGCCGGGTGTCGTCGTTGGCGTCGGGCTCGACGCCGACCTCCTCGAGCGCGTCCTCGACGGTCAGCGCCGGAACCTTGCGAGTGACGGGCTTCTTGCCCGCGATCACGAAGGTGAGCTTCTTGGGAGTGACCACCTCGAGCGACATGCCACCGCGGTCGATCTCCGCGCCACGGCTGGTCGAGAGCCGGGCCTGGGAGTAGGGCGTGCCGATCTCGCCGAGTGCGGACGCGACCTCGGTCGAGTGCACCCAGTGCGTCGTGGTGACGCCGTCGACGGTGATCTCCAGCGGCCGGGCGAACCGAACGCTGATCTGGCTGCCGTCTTCCACCTTCTCGTCGAGCGACGGCGCAACGATGTCGCGCTCGGTCGTCTCGATGCCCTCGGAGTCGAGGACCTCTCCGACGGTGTCGCCCATGGCGCGCACCTGGTCGGACTCGCCGTCGATCGACAGGGTCACCGAGGTGGTGAGCTGGGCGTAGCCAACCGTGGTGCCGGCGACGGTGAGGGCGACGACCCCCACCAGCGCGGCCAGGGCGGCCTTGCTGTTGAAGACTGTTTTCAGGGCGCTGACAAGCTTCTGGTGTCCTGTGAAGGGCACGATTCTCCGAACGTCGTACTCTCCGGGCCTCGGGTGCCAGTGCAATCCGCGCGCGCAAGTAGCGTGCACACAAGGGAAGTTGGAAGGCGCCACCACAGCATCCCCCGAGCTGGGACCGCGGCAGCCGCTCATTGCACTGGTCAGGGTCGTTCCCGATCCCGGCCGTTGGCTCTACCAGAGCAGGGGTCGGACGCCGAATGCAAACTCTCGGGACCGCTCAGGAGGCAAATTGTGAACGGGATCTCACGATTTTGCTTTTACCAGGTGCCGCCGAACGCTCGATCGGTGTTTCCGTCGACGGCCGCGCACAGCTCGCCGAGGTCCTCGCCGCGCACCTCGGCCATCAGCTGCAGGGTGAGCGGCACGAGGTAGGAGGCGTTGGTGCGGCCCCGGTACGGGTGGGGCGCAAGGTACGGCGCATCGGTCTCGACCAGGAGCCGCTCCTGTGGCACCACGACCAGCGCGTTGCGCAGGGGCTGGGCGTTCCGGAAGGTGACCGTGCCGGCGAAGGAGAGATAGGCCCCACGGTCGAGGCAGCGGCGGGCGAAGTCGGCGTCCCCCGAGAAGCAGTGCATCACCCAGCGCTCGGGCGCACCTTCCTGGTCGATGATCTCCAGCACCTCGTCGTGCGCGTCGCGGTCGTGGATCACGAGGGTCTTGTCGAGCCGCTTGGCGAGATCGATGTGCCACCTGAACGACTCCACCTGCGCCTCCCTGCCCTCGTCGCCGGTCCGGAAGTGGTCGAGCCCGGTCTCCCCGACAGCGCGCACCTTGTCGTGTGCCTGGGCCAGGGTCTCGATCTCGGCCAGCGCGTCCTGGAGCCGGCCCTCGGCGGCGAGCCGCGGTGCCTCGTTGGGGTGGAGAGCGACGCCCGCCACCAAGGCGTCGTGCCTGGTGGCGGCCTCGACCGCCCATCGGGCCCCGGGCAGGTCGCAGCCGATCTGCACGATCCGGGTCACACCGACTTCGGCGGCCGAGGCGATCGCTCCCGATACGTCGACCGGAGCGCCACCACGGGAGATGTCGAGGTGGCAGTGGTTGTCGACCACCGGGTGTGGCAGCGCCTCCGGCGCCGCGGGGATCTCCTCGGTCATCGGCCGATCCGCGCCAGGATCGCGTCGGCGCAGGCCCGCGGAGCCTCGGTGGGGATCCAGTGGCTGACTCCCTCCAGGGCCACGAACTCGTACGGCGCGTCGACGTACTTCTCGTTCTTGCGCACGCTCCACCGCGACAGGGCCTGGTCACCGTCGCTCCACAGCATCGTCGTCGGCACCGAGACCCGCTGTCCGCGAATGGCGCGGCCGGAGAAGGGAAACGATCGGTACCACCGCAGTGCCGGCCCGAAGGCGCCGTCGTCGACGATCTCCTTGCGGAACCTGGCCACATCGTCTCCGGCCATGCCCGAGCGACTCAGCGCCCGGTCGAAGGGTCCCGGCTTGCGGGCGCCGAGCTCGGGCAGCAGTGGCAGCTGGAAGAAGAGGATGTACCAGGCCTTGAAGAACTGCGGGGTGGTCATGGCGGACACCAGGTAGGCCATGGGGTGCGGCACCGAGATCGCGGTCAGGGTGCGGACGAGGTCGGGTCGCCGCTGCGCCAGCACCCACGCATTGGCCGAGCCCAGGTCGTGACCGACGACGTGGACCGGGCCACCGATCCGCTCGATGAGTGCCGTTGCATCGTCGGCGAGCGTTTCGATCCGGTAGTCGCGGCGCCGCGGCGGCCGGGCACCCGGCGAGTAGCCGCGCTGGTCCATCGCCACGGTTCGGTAGCCGCGCTCGTGCAGAAGTGGCGTTACCTCCCGCCAGCACGAGCTGCGCTCAGGGAAGCCGTGGAGGAGTACGACGACCTCGCCGTCGGCGGGCCCCTCGTCGAAGACGTCGAAGGTCAGCCCGTCGTGCTGGAGCGTGGACAGTCGCTGCCTGGTCTCGGTCATCCGCCGTGCACCAGGTTGTAGACCTCGCGCTTCGGTACGCCGGCCTCGCGGGCCACCTCCACGATCGCGTCCTTCCGGCTCATCCCTGCACCCTCTCGTCGGGCCACCGCGTCGCGGAGGCTCACCTCGTCATTCTCGATGCTCGGTCCCGCCGGCACCCCCGCGACCACGATCGTCACCTCGCCGCGCACGCCCTCGGCCGCCCAGTCGACCAGGTCGCCCAGCGGGCCACGGCGTACCTCCTCGTGGGTCTTGGTCAGCTCCCGGCACACCGCCGCGGCGCGATCCGGGCCAAGGGCCCCCGCCATCGCGGCCAGCGCGGCTTCGGTGCGGTGCGGCGCCTCGAAGAACACCATCGTCCGCTGCTCGGCAGCGAGCGCCTCGAGCCGCCGGGCCCGCTCACCCTGCTTGCGAGGCAGGAAGCCCTCGAAGCAGAAGCGGTCCACCGGAAGGCCGGAGACCGCAAGGGCCGTCAGCACGGCCGAGGGTCCCGGCACGGCGGTCACCCTGACGCCGGCCTCGACGGCGGCCACCACCAGCCGGTAGCCCGGGTCCGAGACGCTGGGCATGCCGGCGTCGGTCACCAGCACCACCCGACTGCCGGCCAGCAGCGCCTCCAAGAGGCTGGGGGTGCGGGCCGACTCGTTGCCCTCGAAGTAGGACACCACCCGTCCGCCGAGCGTGATGCCGAGATCATTGGTCAGCCGCCGGAGGCGACGAGTGTCCTCGGCCGCCACCACGTCGGCGGCGGCCAGCTCCTCGGCCAGCCGGGGCGGCGCGTCACCCACCTGCCCGATCGGGGTCGCGGCCAGGACCAGCGTGCCGGCACCTTCGGTGGTCACGTCTCCGATGATGTCAGTCTCGTAGAGTTCCCCACCGTGACGACCGTGGAGCGATCCCCTCGCGCCGGTCTGTCACGTACCGCCGCCGGCGGCGACGTACCGCTCGCCCGAGACCGGGCCCGGCGCCGTCCGGATCCCGACGGGCGCCTGTTCGGCTGGCTGGCGCCGATCGGCGTCACCCTGCTCGCGCTGGGCCTGCGGCTGTGGCACCTCGGCTCGCCGAAGGTCTTCGAGTTCGACGAGACCTACTACGCCAAGGACGCCTGGTCGATGCTGCACAACGGCTACGTCCGCGACTACGTGGACAAAGTCGGCGGCGTCAAGGTCAACGACGCGATCATCGACGGCACCACCACGGGTCTCTGGAAGGACGACCCGTCGATGATCGTCCACCCCGACGTCGGAAAGTGGCTGATCGCGCTCGGCGAGAAAGCCTTCGGCATGGACCCGTTCGGCTGGCGGGTCGCCTCGGCGGTCGTCGGCGCCCTGATGGTGCTGGTGATGTGCCGCCTGGTGCTGCGGCTCACCGGCTCGCTCATGCTCGGCTGCGTCGCGGGGCTGCTGCTCAGCCTCGACGGCCTCCACTTCGTGTTGTCGCGGCTCGCGCTGCTCGACATCTTCCTGGCGTTCTTCCTGCTCTGCGGCGTCAGCTGTCTGGTCAACGACCGCTTCTGGTTCCGCGCGAAGCTGGGTGCGCTGGTCGAGGAGCGTGGCGACGACGCCGTACGCCGCGCGCGCGACTGGGGACCGGTGCGGGGGCTCCTCTTCCGGCCCTGGCTGCTGCTCGGCGGAGTCTGCTTCGGGCTGGCGGTCGGCACCAAGTGGACGGCGATCTTCCCGATGGCGGCACTCGGCGTGCTGGCCTGGCTCTGGAGCGCGGGCGCCCGGCGCTCGTTCGGCGTCCGGTGGGCAGTGGTGCGCTCAGCCGTCGCCGACGGGCTGCCGGCCTTCGCACAGCTGGTGCTGGTCGCCTTCGTCGTCTACGTCATGACCTGGACCGGCTGGCTGGTGCACGCCCACGAGTACGAGGAGCACCTCTCCTCCACGCAGTACACCCGCTTCCAGGCCGAGAAGCCTTGCCAGGACGGCGAGACCAACAACACCCTCAACGACGACCGGTGGCCGACGGCCACGGAGAAGGACGCGAGCGGCCCGGCCGAGATCATCCAGTCGCTGCGGTCGCTCTGGTACTACCACCAGGACGTCTACGCCTTCCATGCCCACTTCCTCAACTGCAGCGAGCACACCTACGCCTCGAAACCCTCGGGCTGGCTGTTCCTCAACCGGCCGGTTGGCGTAGCCGCCGACACCGGCATCAAGCCCGGCACCCGCGGCTGCGACGCCCCGGTCGGCAGCGACTGCCTGCGCCAGGTGCTGTTGATCGGCACGCCGATGATCTGGTGGGCGGGGATCCTTGCCCTGCTCTACGCGTTAGGGATGTGGGTCGGCGCCCGCGACTGGCGGTTCGGGCTGGCCGTCGTCGGCACGGCGTCGACCTGGCTGCCCTGGCTGATGTACGACGACCGGCCGATCTTCCTCTTCTACGCGATCGCCACGCTGCCGTTCGTCGTGATCGCGCTGACGCTCGCCATCGGCAAGCTGATCGGCACGTCCCGCCTGCCCTCGACCCGGAGAACCGTCGGCGTGATCGTGGCTGGCTCGTTCGTGGTGCTGGTGCTGCTCAACTTCGCGTGGTTCTGGCCGATCTGGACCAACGGACTGCTCACCAAGTCCGAGTGGCTGGACCGGATCTGGTTCCACCGCTGGGTCTAGGGCGCATGGATCCCAGCCTCAGCTGGTATCCCGGACGTTCCGGGCCGTTGCAACGGCCCATAAGGTCCGGCATCCCACCTTAAGCTGGGATCCAAACCACCGGCCGACCACGCAATAGCTGGGTCTAGTTGGCCGACAGCGTCGTGTCGGGCACCGACAGGCAGGCGTCGGCGAAGTTGACCAGGTCGGTGGCGTCCCAGTGCGACTCGTCCTCGTGGAGTCCGCGGGCCGGCAGCAGCGACACGTCGGCACCGCGCTCGACCAGCGTGTCGATGAGGGGCTCGCTGTTCTCGTCGTAGAGCACCCAGCTGTCGTCCT
Source organism: uncultured Actinomycetota bacterium (assembly GCA_963753565.1). Lineage (GTDB taxonomy): Bacteria > Actinomycetota > Actinomycetes > Propionibacteriales > Nocardioidaceae > Nocardioides. Next base: position 83,313 of record CAVWCT010000009.1, on the reverse strand, counting down.
TGGAGGCCACCACGCGGTAGCGGGTCTCGAGGGGCAGCCGGCTGAGGTTGCGGACCGGGTCGCGTTCGGTCGGCACCGTGCCGTCGTACGCGCCGGCGATGAACTTTCGCCCGCCGGGCACGAGGTCCATCTGGGTCAGGCTGATGGCCGGCTTCACGCCGTACCAGCACGGAGGCGGCTGCACCCCGAAGTTGAGCGCGTTGAGGCTGACCGCACCGCCCATCGACCCGGAGACCCAGAGCTCCACGTCGAGCCCGGTCTTCGCCCGGGCCCAGTCGATCAGGCGCTGGGTGTCGTCGGTGGAGGCCTCGTTGCCCCACGACGTCTCGTGGAAGTCGGAGGACGCGATCACCCAGCCGTCGCGGCGCAAAGACTCCAGCCACGGGCTCTCGACGCGGTGGTCGGCGCCCCCGCCCTGGCCGTGGAACCACAGCGCGATCCCCTTGGGCGTGCCGCTGCCCGAGGGCAGCGAGAGGCGCACGACCTGGCCGGCCAGGCGGTCGTGGATCACCGACCCGCCGTGTTCGCCGCTGGAGGCGCTGAGGGCCGCAACCACGAGGAAAGCCGCGACCAGCACGGCCGCGCCCCGCAGCAGTCGCAGTCCCCACGTCAGCACCCGGAAATGCTAAGGGAAAGCGCCGTCGCGGGTCGCGGGACCCGATTTCGGGTGCTCACCACCTCCCGCCTAGCATCTGCGGCATGTCCAGCGACCCCCTCAGCGAGCGCGACCGCGACGTACTCGCGTTCGAGCGTCGGTGGTGGACGTACGCCGGCACCAAGGACTCCGCCGTACGCACCGCGTTCGACATCAGGGCCGACGAGTACTACCAGCACCTCAACCGCCTGCTCGACCACCCGGGCGCGCATTCGCACGACCCGCTGCTGGTCCGCAGGCTCCGCCGCCAGCGCGCGCTGCGCCAGCTCCGCCGCTCCGCCGCGCGTCGCCGCTCCCAGGTGAGCTGAGCTCACCCGCCGATCAGGCCTGCGCCTCCAGCGCCTCGGTGAGCAGCGCCACCAACGCCTCGAGCTGTACGTCGGCCGACGACGACACCTCTTCGTCGGAGCCGTCGAGGGCCCGGGCCGCCAGGCCGGCCTTGCTGTCGATCAGCTCCGCGATCTTGGTGTCGATGGTCTGGGCGGCGATGATCCGCCACGCCGTGACCGGCTGGTCCTGACCGATCCGGTGGATCCGGTCGATCGCCTGGGTCTGCTCCGCGTCGGTCCACGACAGCTCGGCGAGCACGACGTTGGAGGCGACCTGGAGGTTGAGGCCGACGCCGGCCGCGGTGAGCGAGCAGACCGCGATGGCGACGTCCGGATCCTCCACGAACGCGTCGATGTTCTTCTGCCGGACCTTCGAGGTCTGGTTGCCGCGGATCGACGAGTAGCGAAGGCCGCGTTTGGCGAAGACCTCCTCGGCGGCGTCCATGACGTCGACGTGCTTGGCGAAGAAGACGACCTTGCCGACGCTGCGCGCGAGCTGGGCCGCGTAGTCGGCGGCGAGATCGGCCTTCGCCTGGCCGATCCGGCGCATCATGCTGAAGACGTTCTCGGCACCCGAGGCCGTGGTCGTGTCCTCGCGCTCCCAGGTGGCGACCCGGCGTACGAGCTCGTGGTCGATGCCGTCGACGGTGGGACCGGAGGTGCGGGTGGCCAGCGCGCTCTCGTAGCGGGACACCAGGCGACGGGCGAGCTCGCGCTCGGCCTCGCGGATCGAGCGGCCGGCCTCGCCGTCGAGCTCGACCGGAAGGTCGGCGATGCGGCGGGCGGGGATGTCGGCGGCCACGTCGACCTTGCGGCGGCGGACGATGCCCATGTCGATCACCTTGGCGCGGGCCGCGGGATAGAAACCGCGGTCGATCGGCTCCAGGCCGATCTCCTCAAGTTTCGACATCAGCTCGGCGCGAGGCTTCTTGTCGTCGATCCAGCCCAGGAACTGCCAGATCGCCCGGAAGTCCTCGATGTCGTTGATCAGCGGGGTGCCGGTGAGCGCCATCAGCAGTGGTCGCGCGGTGCGGGCCCGGATCCGGTCCGACAGCTCCAGCACGTGCTGCGAGCGCTGCGACTGCTTGTTCTTGATGAAGTGGGCCTCGTCGACCACCATGCTGCGGAACCCGATGTCGCCGAGCCAGCCGACGTGGCGGTCGAGCACCTCGTAGTTGACGACCACGATGTCCGCGAACGCGTCGATCGTGTCCCCGTCGCCGTGGATCACGGTCACCGGATGCTTCGGCGTCCAGAGCCCGGCCTCGCGGGCCCAGTTGGTCTTGACCACGTTGGGTACGACGGCCAGGAGCGGGAAGGCGTGCGCGGCCTGCGCGGCGAGCAGCGCCTGCGCGGTCTTGCCGAGGCCGGGCTCGTCGGCGAGCAGGAACGTGCGGTGGCCGGCAGCGGCGGCCGCGACGACCTGGGCCTGGTGCTTCATCAGCTCGAGGCCGTGGGGGGCCTTCAGCGAGGTCGGCTCGGGCAGCGCCATGCACGAGGACACTCCGCCCGAGGCCTCCTCGAAGGCCCGGAACAGTGGTCCGAGCAGCTCCCAGGTGGCGAGCAGGCGAGGTGAGGAGTTGCTGGTGGCGGCGTTGGAGAAGTCGGGGGTGAGGAACGGGTTGGCCAGCTGTCGCGCCTTGACCGACTGGGGCACCACCCGACGCTCGTTGGTGGCGGCCGGGACGGCGTTCTCGTCGGGTTCCGGTTCCTCCTCCTCCGGCGGCTCGATGCCGGCGGCGACCACCATCTCGCGCTTGAGGGCCTTGGCCGAGTCGGAGACCACGGCCTCCTCGTCGAGCAGCTGAAGCAGCGAGGTGTCGCGAGCAGCGGTCTTCGCGAGGATCGTGGCTACGCCGTCGAGGCGCTTGAGCTGTCCGGTGCGCTGGGCCTCGCTGAGCGAGTCGTCGCCCTTGACCCTGGCCCGCTCCTCGCGCACCAGCAGGGCGATGACCTGGAACTTGGTCCGGCCCGAAGGCTGCACCCGGCCGCGCTCGGCGCTGGCCTCGACCTCGCGCACCGCGCGGGCGAGCACCGGGATGATGCCCTCGTTGTCGAGGTCGCGGGCGCGCCGCTGACGCGGCTGCGTGCGGGTAGCTCCCTGACGCTGGCCTCGTCGAGCCAAGACACTCCTCCTTCAGAAGGATTCGATCAGCCGCGGCGGAGCGAGCCTGACGGCTGCTCCGTGACGCGGTCCGGTCCACCGTGGAAGATGCTGGCCGCGAGCCCGACGGGCCCGCCCACGGCGTGGGACCTCCGACCATCTGGTGATGGTCGCGTCACCGACTGCAGAAGGATGTGTCGCTCGACAAGTCATTCCGGAGATCGGTGCTGCGCTCCATGCTACCGCTTCCCGCGTGGAGCGCAGCCCCGCCTCTCCAGAGTCAGCTCAGCAGACCGATCAGCACTGCCAACGGCCCGCCCGGCTGGGGCATCGTCCAGTTGCCGTCGAGCCGGGTGATGGGGATGTCGTTACGCGCCAGAGCGGTGGTGTCCGCGTTGCGCTCGGTCTCGGCTGCCGGCGTACCGGCGACCAGGCTGTAGGTGCCGCCGGTGCGCGGGACGGCACCCTGGAACGTCAGGCCGATGTCGTTGGACGTGCCGGCCACGGTGAAGACCGGCTTGCCCAGCTTCTCGCCGGTGTCGAGGAACGGGTAGTTCACGTTGAGCACGAGGCCGTCCACGAGTCCACGCTTGCGGACCTGCTTGGAGAGCAGCTCCGTCGCGAACGCGGCCGTCTGCGCGAACGGCACCAACGGGATCTGGGCGAGGTTGCGCGGCACCTCGGCGCTGAAAGCGAGCGCCGGCACGCCGTACTCATGCGCGGTGACGGCCGCACCGACGGTGCCGGAGTGATTGAGGGTCGAGCCGACGTTCTGGCCGAAGTTGATCCCGGACAGCAGGACGTCCGGCCCGGCCGCCCAGTAGTTCGAGGCGAACCGGCTCAGCGCGATGTTGACGGCGTCGGCGGGCGAGGCCGACGGCGTGGACGACGTGCACGGACCGGCCGACTGGCAGACCCCGAACACGGCTCCGCCGGTCGACGTCGTCGCGCAGTCTCCGGCGTACGCCGCCGGTGGGGTGACCGCCTGGACCGTGAGCGGCACCGGGGCGAACCCCGGCGTGGTCATCCGGGCGCCCGCACCGCTCTGCTGCGACCACGGCGCCACCACCAGCACGTCGGCGCCGGCGGCACAGAGCGCCTTGCGCAGCTCGTAGAGCCCCTTGCCGTCGGTGCCGAAGTTGCTGTCGAGTCCTCGGGCGCTGTCGTCGTTGGTGATCAGGACCTTCAGTCCGGCCAGCGGAGCGGCCGGCGGCTCGGGCGCGGCTTGGACCGGGCCGGCTCCGAGCGTGGCGGTCAGGACGACGGCCAGGAGGGTGGTGATGCGGATGCTTCTCATTCGGATGGTTCTCCTCGATGCAGGGTTGGTGGCCCTACATTCGGGGCGGACGTCCTTGCGGGTCCAAGACCCGTTGAGCATGGGAGCACCGTGAACATCCAGCAGCTGCGCTATGTCGTCGCGACCGCCGAGCACGGCAGCATGACCGGCGCCGCGCGGTCGCTGTACGTCGCGCAGCCTGCGTTGAGCCGCGCCGTCCGGCAGCTCGAGCGCGAGCTCGACGTGACGATCTTCTCCCGCGACGGGCGCGGCGTGGCCCTGACGGCGGACGGAGAGGCCTTCGTCGCGGGAGCCCGGCAGGCACTGCGCAGCCTCGACGCGCTCCGCCGGGCCTTCGAAACCCCCGGCCACAGTGCGGAACTGGTGATCGCCGCGTCCCCGACGTTGCAGGCGTCGATGGCGCTGCCGATCCTCGGCGCCCTGCAGGAGCAGCAGATCGAGCTGCACACCCGGCTGCTCGGCTGCGGAAGCTCCGACCAGGTGCACGACCTGGTCACGGCCGGTCGGGCCGACCTCGGCTTCTGCGACAGCGTCGTCGCCTCGGAGCTCGACGTGGTGCCCCTGGGCCGGGCCGAGGTCAAGCTCGTGTCCCCCTCAGGCCTCGACCTGCCCGACCCGATCACCTTCGGCGACCTCGCCGGCGTACCCCTGATCCTGCCGACGGTGGGCAGCGACCGGCGCGCCAGGCTGGACAGGTTCTTCGAGGCGGTCGGGATCACGCCCACCGTCGCGATCGAGAGCGACGAACGCCAGGTCTGGCTGGAGGCCGTGCTGCTGGGCCTCGCCTCGTGCCTGTGGCACAGCGTCGAGGCATTGCGGCTGCCGCGGACCGGGGTCGAGGTCCGCGGTTTCGACCCGCCCCAGCACCAGGACCTGGTGGCGGTCCACCGGGCGGACAACGACGCACCGGCGAAGGTGCTGGTGCTCGACGTGCTGCGTCGGTTCGGCGAGCTCACCGCCGGCTGAGGCTGGTCAGCCTGAACCTCGACGGGCCATTCTTCGTGTTGAGGGGTGTGAGGTCCCATGGGCGAGAGTGAGGCGGCCTTGATGCGGCAGCTGCACGACGAGCACGCCGCCGCGCTCTGGAGCTTCTGCATGCGCCTGACCGGCCAGGATGCGGCCCGGGCCGAGGACGTCGTCCAGGAGACCCTGCTGCGGGCGTGGCGCAAGTCGAGCGCCCTCAACCAGTCGCAGGGGTCGCTGCGGGCGTGGCTGTTCACGGTCGCCCGCAACATCGTGATCGACGAGTGGCGTACGAAGCGCTCGCGCAGCGAGCTGTCGGTCGCCGACGTACCGGACACCCCCGAGGAGGTGGACCACACCGACGGGTTGATCCTGTCGTGGATGGTCGCGGAAGCGCTCAGCACGTTGTCGGCGGAGCACCGGGCGGTGCTCCTCGAGTGCTACTACCGCGGCTCGTCGGTGGCGGAGGCCGCCCGCCGACTGGATGTCCCCGAGGGCACCGTGAAGTCGCGCACCCACTACGCGCTACGCGCGCTCCGGCTGGCCCTCGACGAGCTGGGGGTGAGCGCATGAGCTGCGAGTTCGGCCACTGGGACGGCGCCTATGTGCTCGGTTCGCTGTCCGCTGCGGAGCGCTCCGAGTACCAGGCTCACCTGGCCGGCTGCGACGAGTGCACGCTCGCCGTACAGGAGCTGGCCGGCCTCCCCGGACTCCTCGCCCGGGTGCCGGCCGAGGTGCTGGAGTCGCCCGCCGAGGTGCCGCTCCCCGAGACGCTGCTTCCCGCGCTGCTGCAGGAGTCGCGCGGCGTCCAGCGCCGCCGGACCCGAATGTCCCTTGCCCTCGCTGCCGCAGCCGCGGTCGTGGTCGCGGGCGGATCGCTGGCGATCGGGCTGGCCCTTGGCGACGACCCGCCACCGGCCGCCTCTCCGGCCGCGCCCACGGGGAGACCGATGGAGTCGGTCGGCTTCGAGTGGATGACCGCCAACCTGGCGCTGACCAGCGTCTCGTGGGGCACCAAGCTGGACCTGACCTGCAGCTACCCCTCACCTCCGGCGGGCGTGAATCACCCGGAGGAGTGGGCCTACGTCATGGTGGTCCGCACCCGCGACGGACGCACCGAACAGGTCGCAACCTGGCGGGCGCTGCCCGGCAAGACCATGCGGCTGGCCGCGGCGACCGCCACCGACGTTGCCGACATCAGCTCGGTCGAGATCCGTACGTCGTCCGGTGAGCCGGTGCTGCGGCTGGAGGCCTGACGCTCGTCGCCCTCCCGACCTGTGGTCGGTTCGAGCGGTCCTGGACTCGGCTTCCCAACTAGCACTCCTCGCACCTCAACCACCGCGTGACGACTCCTTGAACGCAGTCAGGAACCGGTCGCGGAAGGCGTCCATCGGCCAGACCGGGGCGTCGGGGTCGGGGTGCATGCCGTCCTGCCAGTCCCAGCCGGAGATCCGGTCGATCACCGCGCGGTCCTGGGCGATCACGGTGATCGGGACGTCGTGGCCTGGGTGCTCGCCGGTGACGTAGGTGTGTGGCTGGTGGTCGCCGAGCATGATCACGACCAGGTCGGGGTCGGGGTAGGTCTCCAGGTAGGAGACGAGAGCGCCGATCGAGTACTCGATGGACTTTCCGTACGCCGCCTTCACTTTGTCGGAGTCGGCGAACACGTCGCCCTCGGACTCCCCTTCGTCCTCCATGCCGTCGAACACCGAGCCGTCGCCGACGTCGTTCCAGTCGACCATCCGGGGCAGGGGCACCCAGGGGTGGTGGCTCGAGACGAGGTCGACCTCGGCCATCACGTCGGGGCGGTCGGCAGGGACGAGCTCTCGGCGGCGGAGCTCGGCGAGCGTGTACTGGTCCGGCATCGATGCGTAGCCGAACTCCGGGCCGTTGTAGCCGACGTTGCGGGAGTCGTACATCTGGTCGAACCCGTAGAACGACGAGCCCTCCGGCCAGTCGTCGGTGTTCGCCGGTACGTCGAAGACCGTGCGCCAGCCCGCGCGGCCGAAGGCATCGGTGAGGGTCAGCCGGTCCGCGTCGAGGAGCTGGCCGTAGCGCCGCTCGCTGTCGACCCACAGTCCGGACTGGAGGGTGGAGTGGGCCAGCCAGCTCGCGGCACCGAACGTTGGCGAGGTCAGGAACGCACTCCGCGTGGAGTAGCCAGCGGCGCGCAGCCGTCCGGTGCTGTCGTCGAGCACCTCGTCGACACCCGGCGAGAACGCCGAGTCCTGGACCGCGATCCGTCCGTAGCTCTCGACGAAGACGAGGAGCACATCCTTGCCGCGGAGCCCGGTCAGCAGCTGGTCGTCCGGAGTGTCGCCGAACGCGTCGTCCCTGATCTCCTTCTCGAACGTCGCCTGGTCCTGGATGCCCTCTCGGACCTGCTGCACCAGGTCCCTGACCGTGCCGACCCCACTCGTGGACGCGACCTGAACCCCCGTCGCAGCACCGAGCACCCATACGAGAGCCAGACCGATGACGACGCGCACCGATGTTCGCCGCTCATGCGTGACCAGCCCGGCCACCCGGACCATCGCCAACGGCATCATGGTGAGTACGGCGACCACGAGGGCCGAGGCGCCGATCGCGACGGCGATCGAGCCGGCCCGGCCGATCGAGTCGCCGAGCACGCCGAGCCCGGGGCCGAAGTAGGTCCAGTCGCTCAGCGGCTCGAAGGGCCGGTCGAGCACCGCGAAGAAGCCCATGTCGAGGGCCTTCACGATCACCAGCAGTCCGACGACCACACCGAACGCCACCGCCGCGATCCGCCGCGCCCGAGGTCCCAGCACGAGGACGAGCCCGACGAAGACCAAGCCCTCGAGCGGGATCCGCACGAACCACGCCAGGGTCAGGTCGCCGAGCTCGTTGGGAGCAACGAGCGCGAGCCAGACCGCCAGGATGGACACCAGGGTGACCGTCCGCGACAGTGCCGGCCGCGCCCGTCCCGTCCGCTCCCGCGTCTCGAGATCAACCATCGAGACCCCCGGCCAGCGCGAGGCGACGTTCGGGGTGAGCGGTCCACAGCTGCCAGGCCTCGCGACCGAACGACTCGGCGAGCAGCACCAGCGCGACCGCAAGCGCGGCCTCCGACATGGGCTCGGGAAGGACGCCCGCCATCGCCACGGTCAGTACGACGCCCTGAAGGGCCGCCACCACCTTGCACCAGAACCGCGGAGGCGCCGTCCCGCGCAGCCGCGGCACCACCGCCTTGGCAACGACGAACACGTAGCGAGCTGCGCCGATCGCAAGCACCCACCAGCCAGTCGTGCTGGCGACGTAGAGACTCAGCACCAGGATCAGGAACGCGTCGACCTCCATGTCGAAGCGACCGCCGAACTCCGAGACCGTGCCGCTACGCCGGGCGACCTGGCCGTCGACGGCATCGAGCAGGAGCGCGACCGTTGCCAGCACCACCATCGTCGGCACGGGCGCCGGGCCGATGACCAGCGCGGCGACGATCACGCTCAGGACGGCGCGGGTCAGGGTCACCGCATTGGCGGCTCCTACAACGCTCACCTGAACCCCTTGCACGCCGCCTCCGTCACTAGGGTACGAAGTTCATACGGGAGCGGCGAGGCTTCGGTTCATCCGGAGCGGAGGTGAGGCTGTGGCGGACGAGCCCCTGGCGTTCTGGACCGTCGCCCCGGGCCGGGGCGAGATCCGGCCTACTCCGAATGGAGAGCCCGGACCGGACGACGTCGTCGTGCGCACCCTGCGGTCGGGGGTGAGCCGTGGCAGCGAGACCCTGGTGTTCCGCGGCGGCGTGCCCACCGATCAGTACGCCGCCATGCGAGCGCCCCACCAGGAGGGCGACTTTCCCGGGCCGGTCAAGTACGGCTACCTCAACGTCGGCGTCGTCGAGCACGGCCCACCGGAGCTGATCGGCCGCACCGTCTTCTGCCTCTACCCGCACCAGACCACCTACGTCGTACCGGCCGCCGCCGTCACCGTGGTGCCCGACGACGTCCGGCCCGAGCGCGCGGTGCTGGCTGGCACGGTCGAGACCGCGCTCAACGCACTCTGGGACGCGCCACCTTTGATCGGCGACCGGGTGGCGGTGGTCGGAGCGGGCATGGTCGGCTGCTGCGTCGCGCGCCTGCTCGCGGGGATGCCTGCCGTCGAGGTGACGCTCGTCGACGTCGACGCCGCCCGGGCCGAAACGGCAGCCGCACTCGGAGTCGACTTCGCGCTGCCAGCCGACGCCGCCGACGGCCTCGATCTCGTGGTGCACACCAGCGCCACCTCCTCGGGCCTCCAGCAGTCTCTCGACCTGCTGGCGACCGAGGGCACGGTGCTGGACCTCAGCTGGTACGGCGACGCTCCGGTCGAGCTGTCGCTCGGCGGCGCCTTCCACTCCGGACGGCTGGCGATCCGGGCCAGCCAGGTCGGGATGGTGGCGCCCGCCCGGCGCGGCCGGCGTACCTCGGCCGAGCGGCTGGCGCTGGCGCTCGACCTGCTGCGCGACCCGGCGTTCGACGCCTTGCTGACCGGCACGAGCCGCTTCGAGGACCTGCCGCAGGTGATGGCATCCCTCAGCGACGGCAGTCTCCCCGCGCTCTGCCACACCCTGACCTACGACGAGAGGTAGACCATGTTCACCGTCACCGTCCGCGACCACGTGATGATCGCCCACAGCTTCCGGGGCGAGGTGTTCGGGCCGGCGCAGGCGCTGCACGGAGCGACGTACGTGGTGGACGCGAGCTTCTGCGGCGAGGAGCTGGATGCGGACGGCATCGTGGTCGACATCGGCCGGGCCGCCGCCCAGCTGCACGCCGTGCTGGCCGACCTCAACTACCGCAACCTCGACGACGAACCCGACTTCGCCGGCCGCAACACCACGACCGAGGTGATGGCGCAGGTGATCGCCGACCGGCTCGCCGACCGGGTACACGCCGGCGCGCTCGGCGACGCCGCCCGCGAGCTCGCCAAGATCGTAGTGACGTTGAAGGAGTCGCACGTCGCCTCCGCTAGCTACGAGCGGGCTCTGTGAGGGAGCTCCACTTCGTCGTACCCGACGGCCTCGACGACCCGCTGCGACCGAGCGGCGGCAACGTCTACGACCGTCGGGTGATCGACGGGCTCCGCGAGCTCGGCTGGACCGTCCACGAACGCGGGGTCACTGAGCTCGACGGGATCTCCGACGGCGAGCTGGTCGTGCTGGACGGACTGCTGACCCCGCAGGTAAATGCGTCCCGCGCCGAGCGACTCCGGCTCGTCGTCCTCCTGCACATGCAGCTCGAGAGTCCGGTGCTCACGGCGGCCACTGCGGTCGTCACCACGAGCCAGTGGACCCGGACCTGGCTGCTCGACACCTACGGCACGCCCGGTGATCGGATCTATGTCGTCGAGCCGGGCACCGACGCCGCCGCCATCTCCCCCGGCACGCCGTCCGGCCGTGAGCTGCTGTGTGTCGGCGCGGTGACCGAAGCCAAGGGGTACGACGTGCTGGTCGAGGCGCTCTCGGCCATTCGCGATCTCGACTGGCGCTGCACGTGTGTCGGCTCGGTCGAGATGGACCTCCGACATGAGCACCTGGTCTTCACCGGACCGCTCACCGGCCAAGCCCTCGAGGCGGCGTACGTCGGCGCCGACGTGCTCGTGTCGGCATCGCGCGCCGAGAGCTACGGCATGGTCGTGGCCGAGGCGCTTGCCCACGGACTGCCCGTGATCGCCACGGACGTCGGCGGAGTGCCCGAGGCGCTCGGTCACCTCGACGCCGGAGTGCTGGTCCCTCCGGAAAACGCGCCGGCCCTGGCCGAGGTGCTGAGATGCTGGCTCACGGACGCAGCTCACCGCGACCGACTCCGCTCCGCGGCCCGGGCGCGACGCGGGACCCTGACCGACTGGCAGCACACGTCGCGGACGCTCGCGGAGATCCTGGCCGGCGTCCGCTGAACCATCGGGGCTCGTGGCCCGTATCCACCAGAACAGCACCTACGAGAAACGGAGAGGCCATGAGTCGTCGGACGTCATGGACCTGGATCCGTCTCGGCCTCGGTGCCGGCATCCTGGCCGCGCTCGTCTGGCGCCTCGGCGCCGACCCGTTCCTCGACGGTCTGCGCCTGACCAGTCCGTGGGCCCTGTCGGCGGCGATCGTGATCACGGCCCTGACCACACTGTGCTGCGCGTGGCGGTGGAGTGTGGTGGCCCGAGCGCTCGGCGCCGACGTGCCGGTTGCCGCGGCGGTCCCGGCCTACTACCGCTCGCAGTTCCTCAACGCGACTCTTCCCGGCGGAGTGCTCGGCGACGTCCACCGGGCCGTCAGCCACGGCCGGGAGATCGGCAGCCTCGGCCTCGGCCTGCGTTCGGTGGTCTGGGAGCGCGGGCTCGGGCAGGTCGTGCAGGTCGGGCTCTCGGCGCTGCTCCTGCTCGCCCTGCCCTCGCCCGTCCGGCCGACGGCGACGGTGATTGCGGTGGTCGCGGTGGTCGCGTGCCTCGTCGTCGCGATACTCAGGCGCGCACCCCGAGACCTACGACGGATCCTGCGCACTCCCAACGCCGGTGTCTCCATCGTGCTTGCCTCGTCGGCCGCGGCGGCCGGGCACACCCTGATCTTCCTGATCGCTGCCGAGACTGCCGGCACCCGGGCGTCGATGGCGGTGCTGCTGCCGGTGGCCCTCGTCGTACTCCTCGCTTCGGCGGTGCCCACCAACATCGCCGGCTGGGGTCCGCGCGAAGGCGCGGCCGCGTGGGCCTTCGGCGCCGCGGGTCTCACTGCTGCCCAAGGAGTCACAACCGCCGTGGTCTACGGCGTCATGGCCCTGGTCGCCACGATCCCAGGGGCGTTGGTGCTCATCGCAGGCCGGCGCCGTCTCGAGGTGGCCGCCCATGGCTGACCGTCCCTACACCCTGCTCAGCTGCGCGATGTCGCTCGACGGCTACCTCGACGACGCGTCCGACCGGCGGCTGATCCTCTCCAACGAGGCCGACTTCGACCGGGTCGACGAGGTGCGCGCCGGCTGCGACGCGATCCTGGTCGGGGCGGCGACGGTCCGCAACGACAACCCGCGACTGGTGGTGCGGAGCCACTCGCGCATCGCGGACCGGGAGCGGCGCGGCCTGACCCCGACGCCGATCAAGGTCACCGTGACCGAGCGCGCGAAGCTGGATCCCGACGCGGCGTTCTTCGGTGTCGGCGAGACCGACAAGCTCGTCTACTGCACCAGTGACACGGTGGACGAGGCGCGCTCCGCGTTTGCCCCCGGCGCGACGGTGATCGACGGCGGCCGCACGGTGACGATGCGCTGGTTGAGCGAGGACCTGTACGCCCGCGGCGTCCGCCGGCTCATGGTCGAGGGCGGTGAGGCCGTGCTGACGCAGTTCCTCAGCGAGGACCTGGCCGACGAGCTGCACCTCGTCGTCGCCCCGTTCTTCGTCGGCGACTGCCAGGCGCCGCGGTTCGTTCGCGACGGCCGCTTCCCGTGGCATTCCGGCCGACGCGCTGCGCTGATCGAGGCTCGACCGGTGGAGGACGTCGTACTGCTGCGGTATGCATTGTCGACACGCTGCCACGACTGAGAGGTGACCGATGATCGCGCGCATGTGGAAGGGCTGGGTGCGCACCGAGCTGATCGATGAGTACGTCGACATCGTCGAACGCACCGGGATGGCCGGCTATCGGGCGACACCTGGCAACCGGGGTGCGCAGCTGCTGACCCGCGACCTGGGCGACGGGCGGACCGAGCTGATCACGCTCAGCTGGTGGGGCGACCTGGACGAGATCCGAGCGTTCGCGGGTGATGACATCGAGACCGCGAAGTACTACCCGGAGGACGACGCCTACCTGGTCGACCGCGAGAGCACGGTCTCTCACTTCGAGGTCAACGGCCCCGGCGACCTGCCGGCGTGACGTCCGGGCCGGCCGACGAGGGCCGACCCGAACGTGACGATCAGGCCAGGTCGAACCGGTCGAGCTCCATCACCTTGACCCACGCCGCCACGAAGTCGCGCACGAGCTTCTCCTGCGCGTCGTCGCTCGCGTAGACCTCGGCGAGCGCGCGGAGCTGGGAGTTCGAGCCGAAGACCAGGTCGACCGCGGTTGCGGTCCACCTCAGGTCACCGCTCGCGAGGTCGCGGATCTCGTAGAGGTTCTCGGTCGACGTCGACGTCTTCCACTCCGCGCCAGGAGCCAGCAGGTTGACGAAGAAGTCGTTCGTCAGTGCCTCCGGGCGTTCGGTGAACACGCCGTGCTTCGCGCCGCCGACGTTGGTGCCGAGGGCCCGCATGCCGCCGACCAGGACCGTCATCTCCGGTGCGGTCAGGTTGAGCAGGTAGGCCCGCTCGAGCAACAGCGTCTCGGGCTGCAGCTTCTCGCCGTCGCGCAGGTAGTTGCGGAACCCGTCGGCCCGCGGCTCGAGTGCCGCGAACGACTCGACGTCGGTCTGCTCCTGCGAGGCGTCGGTGCGACCGGGCCGGAAGGGCATGGTGACCTCGACGCCGGCGTTCTCGGCGGCCTGCTCCACGGCCGCGCAGCCGCCGAGCACGATCAGGTCGGCCAGCGAGATCTTCGCGCCACCCTGGGCGTTGAAGTCCTGCTGGATTCGCTCCAGCACGTCGAGCGAGGCGACAGCGTCGGCGTTGACCGCCCAGCTGCGCTGCGGCTCGAGCCGGAGGCGGGCGCCGTTCGCGCCGCCGCGCAGGTCCGTGCCGCGGAAGCTGGCCGCGGAGGCCCACGCCGTTGCGGCGAGCTGGGCGACCGACAGGCCCGACCCGAGCAGCTGCTGCTTGAGGGTGGCGACGTCGGCGTCACCGACCAGCTCGTGGTCGACGGCCGGCACCGGGTCCTGCCAGAGCTGCGGTTCGGCCACCCACGGGCCGAGATAGCGGTCGATCGGCCCCATGTCGCGGTGCAGCAGCTTGTACCAAGCCTTCGCGAACGCGAGCCGGAACTCCTCTGGGTTCTCGAGGAACCGGCGGCCGATCTTCTCGTACTCCGGGTCGAAACGGAGCGAGAGATCTGTGGTCAGCATCGTCGGCAGCTTGTTGGGGCCGCCGAAGGCGTCGGGGATGATCGCCTCGGCATCCTTGGCCACCCACTGCTTGGCGCCGGCCGGGCTCTCCGTGAGCTCCCACTCGTTGCCGAACAAGATCTCCAGGAAGCCACTGCCCCACTGCGTGGGCGTCGCCGTCCAGGTCACCTCGAGGCCACTGGTGATCGCGTCCGCACCCTTGCCGGTGCCGTAGGAGCTCTTCCAACCGAGGCCCTGCGAGATGACCGGGCAGCCTTCGGGCTCGGCCCCGACCAGGTCGGCATCCCCTGCGCCGTGGGTCTTGCCGAAGGAGTGACCGCCAGCGATCAGCGCGAACGTCTCCTCGTCGTTCATGGCCATTCGGCGGAACGTCTCGCGGATGTCGTGGGCGGCGGCTACGGGGTCGGGGTTGCCGTTGGGGCCCTCGGGGTTCACGTAGATCAGGCCCATCTGCACGGCACCCAGGGCACCGGACAGCTCCCGGTCACCGCTGTAGCGCTCGTCGCCGAGCCAGGTGTCCTCGGGCCCCCAGAAGATCTCCTCGGGCTCGTAGACGTCCTCGCGACCGAAGCCGAAGCCGAAGGTCTCGAAGCCCATGTCCTCCAGCGCGACGTTGCCGGCGAGGACGAGCAGGTCGGCCCACGAGATCTTGCGGCCGTACTTCTGCTTGACCGGCCAGAGCAGGCGGCGGGCCTTGTCGAGGTTGGCGTTGTCGGGCCAGCTGTTGAGCGGCGCGAACCGCTGCTGCCCCTCACCGGCCCCGCCCCGCCCGTCCTCGATCCGGTAGGTGCCGGCTGCGTGCCAGCTCAGGCGGATCATCAGGCCGCCGTAGTGGCCGAAGTCTGCCGGCCACCAGTCCTGTGAGGTGCGCAGCACCTCGACGATGTCGGCCTTGAGGGCGTTGAAGTCGAGCGACTCGACCTCCGACTTGTAGTCGAAGTCCGGCTCCATGGGGCTGGTCCGCGAGCCGTGCTTGTGCAGGACGGAGAGGTCCAGCTGATCCGGCCACCAGTCCTGGTTCGTCCGCGGCCGGTGTCCCTCGGGTGTCGGGGACTTGATGGCCGGGTTCTCGCTCTCGCTCATGTGCAACCTTCCGATGGTGTCTCGATGGTGAGAATGGTCAGGACGGAGTGGAACAGTCGGAGCACAGGCCCCAGTAGACGACCTCGGCCTCGTCGATCGAGAAGCCGTTGTCGTCGGAAGCGGTCAGGCAGGGCGCATCGCCGACGGCGCAGTCGACGTCGGCGATGGCACCGCAGGACCGGCAGACGACGTGGTGGTGGTTGTCCCCCACCCGTGCCTCGTAGCGGGCAACGGAGCCGGCCGGCTGGATCCGCCGCACGAGGGCCGCCGACGTCAGCGCGCGCAGCACGTCGTAGACGGCCTGGTGGGACACGTCGGGAAGATCCCCGCGCACGGCCCGGATGATCGAGTCCGTGTCGGCATGGGGGTGGGTGTGTACGGCGGTCAGCACCGCCACCCGCGGCCGGGTCACGCGCAGCGCCGCGTCACGCAGCAGCTGCTCGACATCCGAGGTTGCGGGCACGCTCGGAGTCTTACGCGTTTTCTGGAATCAGTCAAGATTGACATGTATGGGCCGGCGGGCGACTAGGATTTGGGAGTGAACCAGGTCTCCGTCATCGCCTACTACGCGGACGACCGCACGCGCCTGTACCAGCTCGTCCAGTGGTTGCCCGTCCTGGAGCTCCTGCACCAGCGCCACCCGGTAGGCATCGTGGCGCGCGATCCCGAGTCGGCGACCCTGCTGCGGGCCGCCACGTCGCTGCCGGTTTTCGCGGCTCCGTCGTTCCCCGAGCTCACCGACCTCTACGCCGAGCTCGACGGCAAGGTCGTCCTCTACTGCAACAACTCCATGCTGAACTTCCAGTCGCTCATCGACGGTCGGATGCTGCACGTCCACATCAACCACGGCGAGAGCGACAAGCACAGCATGGCGAGCAACAACGCCAAGGCCTACGACCGGGTCTTCGTGGCCGGCGAAGCCGCGGTGCAGCGGCACACGGCCGGGCTCCTCGAGTTCGACACCAGCCGGCTGGTGCGCACCGGACGCCCGCAGCTGGACCTGCACCCGGCCCGGGCGCTCCCCCCAGCCCGCGGCGGACGGTCCTCTACGCGCCGACCTGGGAGGGCGACGCGGAGTACAACGACTACACGTCACTCGACACCGTCGGGGCCGACATCGTCCGCGCCGTACTCGCCGTGCCGGACGCACGGCTCGTCTACAAACCGCACCCCAAGGCGGTCACCAGCCAGACCCCGGCCGTGCGAGAGGGGCACGACCGCATCCTGGCGCTCGTCGACGAGGCCATCGGGCGCGATCCGGACGCCGGTCACCAGGTGATCACCGAGGGCGACATCCTGGCGGTCATCCCGGACTGTGACGCCATGATCACCGACGTCTCCGCAGTCGGGCTCGACTGGCTGTATCTGCGGACCGACCGCCCCATCTTCATCACCGATCGACACCACGACGCGGATCGACTCCGGCAGGACGTACCGGTGAGCCGCTGCGCCGACGTGGTCACCGACGTCGATGTCGCTCGGTTGACGGAGCTCATCACGGCACGGCTCGAGCACGACGAGCACCACCTGGCCCGCACGGCTATGCGGCACCACTACTTCGATGATCTCGAGGTCGGCGACAGCACCGTGCGGTTCCTGGGCGCCGTGTCCGAGCTGGTGACCCTGCGCGACTCGCTGGCCGGCGCCGGATCGTCGTCCTCCGACGACGATGGGGCGGCGATCACGGCCTAGTCTCCGCGCCGTACCCATTCCCAAGCCGCCTCCTCGGACCTATGGTCTCGACATCGGGCGTCAACGGGGACGCCTCGGAACAGGGAGAGTTCAGTGAGATTCACTCGGGGAATCATCGCGATGACGGCCGCGCTCGGAACATGCGCGGCAGGGTTGGCTTTCATCCCGTCGGCTGAGGCCGGCGAGTCCAAGTGCGGCAGGACCAACAACTCGGTGCGCAAGCTGCTCGAGTGCGTCACGCTCGAGGGGGTCCTCGAACACGAGACGGCGCTGCAGTCGATCGCAGACGACCACGACGGAACGCGCGCGGCCGGCAGTTCCGGCTTCAACGCATCACTGGACTACGTCGAGAGCCGCTTGCAGAAAGCCGGATATGTCACCACCCGACAGCCGTTCGACGTCTTCGCCTTCGAGGAGATCGGCCCGTCCGAGCTCCAGCAGGTGAGCCCGAGCGCCGTCACCTACGTCGAGGGCACCGACTTCGCGGCCACGCCGCACTCAGAGCCAGGCGACGTCACCGCCGGAGTGACGGTCGTGGACGTCCAGCTCGGTCTGGGCAACACGTCAACCAGCGGCTGCGAGGCCGGTGACTTCGCCGGGTTCCCGGCAGGCAACATCGCGCTGATCCAGCGCGGCACCTGCACGTTCGAGATCAAGGGTGAGAACGCCGCGGCGGCGGGAGCTGCCGGCGTCCTCTTCTTCAACCAGGGCAACACCGCCGATCCCAGCAGGCAGGGGATTCCCGCGGTCACCCTGGGCAACGGCTATACGGGCGGCATCCCGGCGCTCAACGCGACGTACGCGCTCGGCGTCGACCTGGCCGGCACCCCCAGCCTGCAGCTGCGGCTGTTCGCCAACGTCAGCCGCATCCAGTCGACGACCGAGAACCTGACGGCCGAGTCCAAGGGCGGTGACCCCCACAACGTGGTGATGGCGGGAGCCCACCTCGACTCTGTGCCCGAGGGTCCCGGCATCAACGACAACGGCTCGGGCTCGAGCGCGTTGATCGAGGTGGCCGAACAGATGGCCAAGCTGAAGCTGCCCAACAAGCTGCGCTTCGCCTGGTGGTCGGCCGAGGAAGCCGGCCTCGTCGGCTCGACGCATTACGTCAACAACCTGTCTGACGATGGTCTCGCCGACCTCGAGATGTACCTCAACTTCGACATGGTCGCCTCGCCCAACTACGGCCTCTTCATCTACGACGGTGACGGGTCCGGCTTCGGCCTGGTCGGCCCGGACGGCTCCGACGAGATCGAGGGGTTGTTCGAGCGCTACTACGCCGAGCGGGACATCCCGTCCGAGCCGACGGCGTTCAGCGGCCGCTCCGACTACCAGGCATTCATCAACAACGGCGTCCCGTCGGGGGGCCTGTTCACCGGGGCCGAGGGCACCAAGACCGCCGACCAGGCGGCCAAGTGGGGCGGCACGGCCGGCGCGGCGTACGACGGCTGCTACCACCAGGCCTGCGACACGATCGACAACCTCAGCCACGAGGCGCTCGACATCAACTCCGATGCGATCGCCTACGTGATCTACCTCTACGCCTCGGCCGGGGAGGTCATCAACGCCGGCTGACGGTTGACACGCCTCTCGGTCAATCATACATTCACTCAATCTTTGTATGATTGACCGAGAGGACCGGCATGAGCCTGGGCACGACAGCGGTGGTGCTCGGCGGGAGCATCGCGGGACTCTGCGCCGCCGGGGCTCTCGCACCCCACTTCGACGAGGTGCTGGTGCTCGAGCGCGACGAGCTGCCGGCCGATGCCGAGCACCGGCGGGGGGTGCCGCAGAGCAAGCATCCGCACTTCCTGCTCAACTCGGGGCGCCGCGCGATCAGCGACCTCTTCCCCGGCTTCGAGGACGACCTGATCGCCGCGGGCGGGCTCCACCTGATGCCGTCGATGGATGCCGCGTACCTCGAGGGCAAGGGCTGGGCCTCGCGCAAGCAGTCGTCCATGACGATGGTCTACAGCTCACGGATCCTGATCGAGCGGGTGCTGCGCGACAAGGTGCGCCTGATCGGCAACATCACGATCCGTGAGGGCGTCTCGGTCACCGGGCTGGAAACGACGGGCGATCCCGGCCAGGTCACCGGAGTGTCCTTCTCGAACGCAGCCAGCGGCAGTGAACGGGTCGACGCCGACCTGGTCGTCGATGCGCTGGGCCGCGGTTCGTCGGTCTCCGACTGGCTGGTCGCCGCGGGCTGGCCGGCGCCACCCGTGCAGACCCTTGACGCGAAGGTGACCTATACCTCGCGCTGGTACGACCTGCCGAGTCCCGCGGACCGCCCCGGGGCCTGGTGGTGGAAGCACATCGTGCTCATGCCGACCCAGGACCAGGGCGAGCATCCGAAGGAGCACGAGTTCCTGGCGAACTTCTTCCCGGTGGAGGGCGAGCGAGCCATCGCCTGCATGGGCTCGTGGGGCATCGAGATGCCGCGCACGACCGACGACTTCGTGGCCTCGGCCGAGCGGCTGCGTACGCCGCTGTTCGCGGCGGCGATGGCGGAGTGCGCGCCCACCTCCGAGGTCCACCTCACCCGCTCGACCGGCAACAAGTGGCGGCGCTACGACCGGCTGCCCACCGCCCCGGTGGGCGTCGTCTTCATCGGCGACGCCATCTGCGCTTTCAACCCGTTCTACGCCCAAGGCATCAGCTCGGCCGCGGGCTCGGCCCTGATCCTGCGAGCGCAGCTGGCGTCGGCCACCGCTCTCGACCAGAAGTTCTTCAAGCGATTCCTGGCCGAGCAGCGAAAGGCGCTCAAGGTGCCGTGGGGGATGGCCATGGCCCGGGACCGTGGCTACGAGTGCGCCGCCGGCACTGAGACGTTGCCGCCGTGGCGCCGCAAGCTCCTCGCCTCGATGACCTGGCCGGCGTTCAACCTGATCACCGGAGCTGCCCGCGAGGACTCGGTCGTCGATGAGCACTTCGGGCGCGTCTTCAACCTCGACGAGTCGCTGGCGGACATGATGAGCAGCCCCCGCGTCCTCTACGGGCTCCTCCGCTACAAAGTCAACTCCGCCCTGGGCCGGACCAAGGTGCCCTTCGGCTTCGACCCACAGCTCGAACCTCCCGGCACCGACTGGACCCCCGGGGCCGTCGCCCCCGACGCCGAGCTTGAGCTCTCCCGATGAGCTCCACCTGCGAAGAGGCGGCCGAACAGGTCACCCGGGGCCTCGGCTTCGACTGCCACGACGTCAGCCCCGTGCTCTCGGTGCACAACCCGTTCGACCTGGCCAACTGGACGATGCCGGTGCTCGAGCTGGTGATCATCGCCGGAGCGCTGTTCGCCCTCGTGCACGCCGTACGACGGCTGCGCGCCGGCGACCCGATCAACCTGGCGCTGTGGTTCGCGTCGCTGGTCTACCTGTTCGTGACCGAGCCGCCGCTCTACTTCCCGGAGTGGTTCGGACTCGACGAGCAGTTCGGCTTCATCTTCGCCCACAACGTGTTCACGGTGCAGTTCATGTGGGACCGGCTGCCGCTCTACATCATCGCGATCTATCCGGCGCTCAGCACGCTGGCCTACGAGCTGGTCCGCGTGCTCGGGATCTTCCGGCACCGGGGTGCGTTGGTGGGCTCGGTCGCCGTGATGTTCGTGTGCCAGGTGTTCTACGAGATCTTCGACCAGCTGGGTCCGCAGCTGAAGTGGTGGGCCTGGAACGACGCCAACCAGGACGTCAACCATCCCGCACTCGCCTCGGTGCCGATGAACAGCATGCTGCTGTTCGCCTCGGTGTCGTTCGGGGTGATGACCTACCTGGTCGTCCGGTTGGCCGGGTCGCGCGCAGCCGACGGCGGACCCCGCCGGGGATGGTCGCTGACCTGGCGGATCGTGGTGGCCGGCGTGCTCACCCCTCCGGCGATGGGACTGTTCGGGATCCCGTCAGGCGTCTTCGGCGGCGACACCCCCGACGTGACGGCGCAGGCTTGGGTGATCGGGCTCGAGCTGGGCCTGGTGTGGCTGGCCGGCGCCTGGGTGTTGGTCACCCATCTCCAGCGCCGCGGAAACCAAGAGCTCGTGCCGATGACGCCTTTCGCCCGGATCTACCCGGCGGCGTACCTGCTGGCGATGGCGGTGCTGTGGGTCGGCGCCCTGCCCGCCTTCCTCGACGCCGAGGACGGCATCACCAGCGACGGCACCCCCGTGGGCAGCGGGCTGTACACAATTGCGTGCTTCATTGGTGCGGTGACAGTGCTGGCAGTACTGCACTCCGGCCGTCGCCGAGTCGCGGTCCAGGTGGGCTGAGCCATGGGACATCACGGCTGGCAGGGGAACCCACCGCGCACCGAGGACGAGGCGCGGCAGCGAATCATCGCGGCCACGATGTCGTGTGTCGACCAGTTCGGGTCGGCCAAGACGACGCTGTCCGACGTCGCGACCGAGCTGGGGGTCACCCGGCAGACGGTCTACCGCTACTACCCGAGCCTTGCCGAGCTCCTGGCCGCCGTGGCCCAGGCGGGGCTGGACGACTTCGTCGAGCGCATGCAGAGCCACCTCGCCAAGGCCACCACCCCGACCGACGCCGCCATCGAGGCGGTCGTGTTCGCCGTCCGGGCGATCCCGAACGAGCCCTACATCGGCCTGCTCTTTCAGGCCGGCGAGACCGACATCTTCAGCCGCGGGGTCACCTCCTCGATGGCCCTGTCGCTGGGAGCGGACATGCTGCGCCGGATCCCCGTCGACTGGTCGGAGATCGGGGTCGCGGACGACGAGCTCGAGGGCCTCGCCGAGATCCTGATGCGGCTGTTCGTGTCGTTCCTGCAGTACCCCGCCGACCCACCTCGCTCCGACGACGAGCTGCGCGCCCTCGTCCGCCGCTGGCTCGGACCCGCCCTCAGGGCCTGAGCACAGCTGCACCTCGGGCTTGACCTTGACGCAACGTCAACCCTGCACGCTTTTCGCATGAACCTTCCAACCCCAGCCATCGAGGTCACCGGGATCGCCAAGTCGTACGGCGACAACCGGGTCCTGCGCGGCATCGACCTCACCGTGCCCACCGGCACCGTCTACGCCCTGCTCGGGCCCAACGGCGCTGGCAAGACCACCATGGTCCGGATCCTTTCCACCCTCGTCAGCGCCGACGACGGTGCGGCCCGGATCGCCGGGTTCGACGTCACGACGGAGCCCGACCGCGTCCGCCGCTCCATCGGTGTCACCGGACAGTTCTCGGCCATCGACGAGCTGCTCACCGGCCGGGAGAACCTCCGGCTAATGGCGGACCTCGCCCACCTGCCGGCATCCGAAAGGGGTGCCCGAGTGGATGAGCTGCTCGTCAGCTTCGACCTCACGGACGCGGCCGACCGCCGCGCGGCGACGTACTCGGGAGGCATGAAGCGCCGCCTCGACCTCGCCATGACGTTGGTGAGCCGCCCTCGAGTGATCTTCCTCGACGAACCGACCGCCGGCCTCGACCCACGCAGCCGCCGCGACCTGTGGCAGATCGTCCGGGAGTTGCTCGCGGACGGAGTGACGATCTTCCTGACCACGCAGTACCTGGAAGAGGCCGACCAGCTCGCCCACACCGTCGGCCTGCTCGACGGCGGACGCCTGGTCGCGACGGGCACGCCGGCCGAGCTCAAGGCCCAGGCCGGCGGGGAGACCCTCGACGACGTGTTCCTGGCGCTGACCGGCCACGCGGTCCCGACCGATGACAACGCTAGCCACATTGAAAGGGAGAAGACCCGATGAGCACCCTGACCTACGCCGTGACCGACTCGGTCACGATGCTGCGCCGCAACCTCAAGCACCTCGTCCGCTACCCGTCACTGACGCTCATGATCATCGGGATGCCTGTGGTCTTCCTGCTGCTGTTCGTCTACGTCTTCGGCGGCACCATGGGCGCCGGACTCCCCGGCGGCGACGGCCGCGCGGACTACCTGACCTACATCACGCCGACGATCCTGGTGATGACCGTGGCGGCGGTGGCCAACAGCACCGCGATCCTGATAGCGATGGACGCGACCGAGGGGATCATCGACCGGTTCCGGACGATGCCGATCGCACGATCGGCGCCGTTGAACGGACACGTGCTGGCCGCGATGGCGCAGACGATCCTCGGTGTATCAGTCGTGCTGGCCATCGCTCTCGCGCTCGGCTACCGCGGTGGCTCGGTGGCGGGCTGGGCGGGTGCCGCCGGCATGCTGGTGCTGATGGGCTGGGCGATGACCTGGTTGAGTGTCGCGCTCGGGCTCGCCAGCGGCAGCGTCGAGGCCGCGAGCAACGCTCCGATGCCGCTCATCCTGCTGCCGTTCCTGTCGAGCGGCTTCGTGCCCACCGACACGATGCCGAGCGGTTTGGCTTGGATCGCGGAGCACCAGCCCTTCACGCCGATCATCGACACGCTCCGCGCCTGCCTCGAGGGGCAGGACCCCGGATCCGACGTCTGGTGGGCGATCGGCTGGTGCGTCCTGCTCACCGGGCTCTGCTTCTGGTGGGCCGTTCGGCTCTTCGGGCGGGTTCGGGCAGGCTGAACGCATGCTCACGATCAGCCAGCTGGCGGCGTACGCCGGGGTGACGGTGCGCGCAGTTCGCCACTACCACCAGATCGGGCTGCTGCCGGAGCCGGCTCGGGACGGCTCCGGCTACAGGAGGTACGACGCCGCCTCCGTCGTACGCCTGATCCGGATCCGCACCCTGGCGGAGGCCGGCGTGCCACTGGCCAGGGTCCAGGACCTGCTCGAGGCAAGCCCTGCGGAGTTCGACGAGGCGGTCACCCAGATCGACGCCGAGCTCCGGGCCGCGATTCGCGAGCTGCAGGAACACCGCCGCCGGATCGCCCGGCTCGCCGCCGGGGACTCACTCGCACTGCCGCCGGAGGTGGTCGCCTATCTCGACGAGCTGCGCGCCAAGGGAGCACACGAAGCGCTGGTCGAGGGCGAACGCGATGCCTGGATCCTGGTCGCCGCGCGCTGGCCGAAGAAGATCCCGGAGTTCATGGTCGACAAGTTGGCCCAGCTGGAGGACCCGAGGACGATGCAGCTCTACCAGGTGATCGGCGAGCTGCTCGAGGACGGCATGGACGAGGACCGGCTGAGCGCCCTGGCCGACACACTGGCCGAGCTGGTCGAGGAGTCGGCCCAGCGCGGAGAGCTGGACCAGCAGATGGACGAGTGGGGCGACGACGCGTTCGTCGGGCTGCTCGACTCGTTCGCCTCCGAGGCCCACCCGATGATCGAGCGCCTACAGGAGCTGATGGTCGAGCGTGGCTGGACGGGCTGGACCGTCATCGAGAGAGCCGAATAGCCGCCGCCCACCTGGTCCGCTGTGCGGCTTCACGACGCACAGCGGACCGAAGGGGGTCACGCAGTGTTGAGGCAGAGGACGACCAGCGAGAAGTTGTCGGCCACGGCGTTCTTGTGGATCCGCACCTGCCACCCGTTGAGGATGCCGGGGGCGGGGAACGACTCCACCAGGTCGGAGGTGGCGGCCACGTTGGCCGGGCCGCCCGAGAGGATGATGTCGCCCGGGTCGCACTGGAACCGGATCACGAAGGTGCCGTCACCCTTGTCGGTGCCCGCCTGGACCGGCGACTCTCTCACGTACTCCGCGCCACGTAGGTACGACGACGCAGGCTGGCCGCCGAGGGAGCTCGCGTTGGGCACGGTGCCGA
The DNA here is from genome assembly GCA_963753565.1 of uncultured Actinomycetota bacterium. Taxonomy (GTDB): domain Bacteria; phylum Actinomycetota; class Actinomycetes; order Propionibacteriales; family Nocardioidaceae; genus Nocardioides. The sequence continues at coordinate 58,605 of CAVWCT010000009.1, read as the reverse complement.
GCGACGACTCGTCGACGTCCACCCCCTTGATGGCGTCGTCACCGACGTGCTCGCCCGAAACGGAGTTGAGACCGAGCTTGGTGCTGGTGACCGCGCCGTTCTTCAGGTCGACGGACTGGACTGCGCCGTCCTTGATGGAGCGGCTGACCACGCTGTTCTTGGCCACCGTGGCGGCGTAGGCGGCAGTGCCGCCGGTCATGAGAATGACGAGGGCCAGCACTGCCAGCCCCTGAGCACGGACCAGCCGGCCGGCTGTCCCGGTGAGGTGTCGAATCATGGCGGTTCTCCTTGCGTCTGGGCCGGGACGAGTGTTCCGGCGTGCTCACGACGCTAGGTTTCTGGCGGGGTCCGGCTCTATAGCGGAAACCCCACATGATTAGGCCCGAGATGGAGAAAGCCCAGGTCAGAGACCTGGGTTCAACGGTGGTGTCGATTGCTCACAACTCGGCGCACAACTCCTCGACGATCTCGGCAGCTGGCTTCACCTCGTGTACACCGTCCACCGAGGTGCCGGCGTACATGCACATCGCGGCGACGTTCCCACGCGCATCGCTCGATGGCCACATGCCCGAGAACCGCTCGACCGGAACGTCCGTCGGTCCTTGCTTCGTCACACCGACGACGTCGCGGTCGAGCGCCTGAGCGGCGCGGAGGCTCGACCCCAGAACCCGGTGCGGCGCGTTCGGCCACTGGACTCCGAACGCCTCGGTCAGCTCCGTGTCTCTCGATGCGGCGGCGATCAGAGCGGCGATGTACTCAGGGTGCGCGATCGATTCGGTCGAGGCCAGGAACCGCGTGCCGATCCGGACACCGGACGCGCCAGCATCGACGACGGCTCTCACGCGACGTGCCGTACCGATACCGCCCGCCGCGACGACCGGGACCGACACTGCGCTGAGCACGGAGCGCAGGGTGTGGTCCAACGTCTCCGTGCCGCGGACGTGGCCACCGGCCTCGGTTCCCTGGGCGACAACGAGATCGCACCCGGCCTCCTCCGCAGCCTTGGCCTCGTCCGCAGAGCCGACCTGCCACCCAGTCAGGGCGCCGCCCTCGTGCACAAGGTCCACGAGCGACTGGTCCGGGTCTCCGTAGAAGAACTCGACGAGCCGAACCCGGGACGCCGCGGCGACGACGCCGTCGCGATCGAGGAACGGCATCAGGAAGTTCACACCGAACGGTTTCGACGTCAGCGCAACGGTCGCATCGACCAACCGCTCCACGACCGGACCTGGAGAACCGCCGACCCCGATCATTCCGAAGCCTCCAGCAATGCTCACGGCTGCGGCAAGCTCCGGATTGGACCCTCCCATCCCGGCGAGCTGAAGCGGCAGTTTGCAGCCGAGCAGTTCGGTGAATCGACCGTCCATGTGCTTGCTCCAATCACCGGTTACGCGTTCGACACGCGTATTGAATATCTATTGAGATATTCGATATCTGTTAAGATAAGCAACCATGGGCGACAATGTCAAGAGACGCAGGTACGACAGCTCACGCCGCGCTGCGGCCGCCGCTCGCACACGGTCGGACGTCATCGAGGCGGCGCACACGCTTTTCCTCGAGCACGGCTATCAGAAGACGACCCTCGGAGCTGTAGCCGAGTCGGCACGTGTCTCGGTGGCTACGGTGAAGGCCCTGTTCGCCAACAAGGCCGGACTCGTCTCGGCAGTCCGCGATGCAGCGGTGGCCGGTGACACGGACACGATCCCGCTCGCCCGCAGAGACTGGTATGTCTCGATCCTCGACGAATCCGACCCCGTTGCGAAGTTGACCGCCTTCTCGAAGACGATCGCGGCGATCCATCAGCGCGTCGCAAAGCTCCATCTGCTGTTCCGCGACGCTGGCGCGTCGATCGACGAGATGGACCGGTTGTGGCGGCTCGAGCACGAGCAGCGCCGGGAGGAGATGAGGGGGGTCGTGCGGTCAATGCGAACTCAGCGAACCTTGCGCAGAACTCTGTCGGTCGACACGGCCGCCAGCACGCTGTGGGTCCTGTCCGATCCGGGATCCTTCTGGCTCCTGACTGACGTCGGTGGCTGGTCCATCGCCAGGTACACCGCCTGGCTGCGTCAGACGATGGTCGATGCGCTGTGCGAGGAGCGCCCGCCGACCCAAGGCGCCTGATGGCCGAGCCGAGCACCAAAGAGCTCCTCGAGAACGCCCGGCCGAGGAGTACGCCGGGCCGGCGCGGTCTACCGCCCGTCGAGATCCCGGACGCGGGTCTAGGCGATGACCCGCCCGCGGTTACGGCGGGTATAGGACCCTGAGACGGGACCCAAGCAGGCCGAGGATTGCGGCCGGAGACCCGATTTCGTGCTGCCTTTTGCTGGGTTGCCATTGCCTGCTCCTGAATTCAGGATCCGGCAGGGCCTCTGACCAGAACGTTTGGTGGAGCTGAGGGGATTCGAACCCCTGACCTTCTCATTGCGAACGAGACGCGCTACCAACTGCGCCACAGCCCCAAGCGAGGGGAAACGTTAGCACCGGGGTTTGGGCCCGCTCCAATCGGCAGGCAGCTGCTCAGGAGCCGGCAGCGCGCCTGGCTTCGGCGTCCTGTTCGGCGGTGCGGCCGACCTCGCGGGCCTGGTCGGCCTCGCGCGCGATGCGGCTGTCGGACTCGTCGTGACCGGAGGTCCACACGCCGGTCGAGTCGAGGTCGATGGTGCGGACGCTGCGCCGGCCGGCCGGCTCCTTGGAGACGTACGTCGGCAGGGTGACCGGCACCGGGTCCCAGCTGCCGGGTGCGCGCTCGGGTTCGGCGGCCACGGCCGCGATCTCCTCGGTGGCCGGCCCCTCGTCCGCGACCGACTGCTGCTCGACGCCGGTGGCGGGGGGCCGCACGGTCGACGTCTTCGCAGCTCGCTCCGACCGCACCATCAGCCGGCACGTGACCAACCACGCGACGAGCAGGGCGGCGGGGGCGGCGACGTACTGAGTAGCGATGACGGCGAACCCGGCGAGGGCGCCGACGGTCGCGCAGGCGAGCAGGATCAGGGCAAGCACGCGACGGCGGCGTCGAGCGGCTCGGGCCGCGGTCGAGCGGGCCATAGGGGCGGGCGACGAGGTCGCCGCCTCGGCGCCTCCGACGACCAGGCGGGCGGTGCGGCTGTCGACGGGTTCGCGTCGCGCGAGCACCCGCATCGAGGTCGAGAATCGGTCGACGGTCCGGCTGCGCTGGTCGTCCTCGTGGTGCTTGAGCGCCTTCGGGATCAGATAGACGGCCCAGGCCACCGCCAGGGCCACAAAGATCAACGCGCTCAGGTCCACGTGTCAGAGGTTAGGTTCGCTACCGCAGCCCGGGTCGGATGTCTACCCGTGTGTCGCAAATTGCCTGTGTTACTGGAGTGATTTGGCTGTTCGGCCGGGGTAGTCCCTGACGATCGGACCCCCGATCAGCGGGAAGAGGGGTCCCTTCGTCAGGGACTACCCCTCCCGAGCCGACTCGAGGCGGTGGAGCAGGCCCGCGGGGACCTCTTCCTTGGTGATCGCGTAGATCCGGTGGTCGCGCCAGTCGCCGTCGATGTGCAGGAACAGCGGCGCGAAGCCGATCTCGCGGATGCCGAGCTTCTCGACCACGCGCAGCGAGTTGGTGTTCTCGGGGCGGATGCAGACCTCGATCCGGTGCAGGCCGGCCGTGGTGAAGCAGTGGTCGATCGCCATCGCGACCGCGCGCGGCATCACCCCGCGGCCGGCGTACTGCCGGTCCAGCCAGTAGCCAACCGACGCGAACTGCGCCGAGCCACGGACGATGTTGTTGACCGTCAGCTGGCCGGCGAAGGCGCCATCGACGTCAACGGCGAAGGGGTACGTCGTGCCGGCCCGCGCCGCGCGACGCAGCCTTCTGACCAGCGCCCGGAACGTGCTGGTGCGGGGGTCTTCACCCGGCGGCACGGTCGCGTCCCAGCGCACCAACCAGGCCGCGTTGCGCTGCCTGGCCGACCGCCAGGCCGCCGCGTCCGACACCGCAAGCGGGCGCAAGGTCACCGTGGGGTCGGTGCCGGAGCTGAGCCGGACCGGCCACCCCCGCCGCTCACCCGAGTGGGTCAATGATCGCTCCCGACGGCCTGCTCGACCGCGTGGATCAGGATGTGCCGGAGCACCGCGATGCCGTCCTTCACGCCGCCCCGTGAGCCGGGCAGGTTGATCACCACGCAGGTGCCGGCGACGCCGGCCACCCCGCGGGTGAGCGCGGCCTTGGGCACGTTCTTGCTGATGCCGTAGGCCCGGATCGCCTCGGAGATGCCCGGCACCTCGAAGTCCAGCAGCGCGCGGGTGACCTCCGGCGTCCGGTCGGTGGGGGTGAGCCCGGTGCCTCCGGTGGTGATCACGACCCGCGAGCCTGCGGCCACGGCGGCGGCGATGGCGGCACCCACCGGCTCACCGTCGGGTACGACGACAGCCGGCGCGACCTCGAACCCGAGCTCGGCGAGGAACTCGACGATCAGCGGACCGGTCTCGTCCTCGTAGACCCCGGCGGCCGCTCGGTTGGAGGCCACCACGACGTCGCCGCGCATGCTCATGACCGCCGGCTCCAGTTGCCCGACTTGCCGCCGGTCTTGGTCTCGACCCGGACATCGGTGATCACGGCCGCCTTGTCGACCGCCTTGACCATGTCGATCACGGTCAGCGCGGCGACCGAGACGGCGGTGAGGGCCTCCATCTCGACGCCCGTGCGATCGGCGGTGCGCACGGTCGCGCTGATCTCCACGGCGTCGTCGGCGACCACGAGGTCGACGGTCACCGCGGAGAGCGACAGCGGGTGGCAGAGCGGGATCAGCGACGGGGTCTGCTTCGCGCCCATGATGCCGGCCAGCCGGGCCACGGCGAGTGTGTCGCCCTTGGGCACTCCGGCGCCGCGCAGCAGCGCGACCACGTCGGCGGAGATCAGCACCCGGCCGGTGGCGGTCGCGGACCTCGCCGTCACGTCCTTGCCCGAGACGTCGACCATTCGAGCCGCGCCCGTGTCGTCGACATGGGTCAGTCGGTCGGTCATCGCACCCCGTCCAGGCTCAGCATCTGCACCTCGTCACCGGCAGCCAACGATGTCGCCTCCTCCGGCACGATGATCAGCGCATCGGACACGGCCAGCGCCCTGATCAGGTGAGAGCCGGGGCCGCCGACCTGATGCAGTTCACCATCGCGGAGGACGCCTCGCAAGAACTGTCGCCGCCCGGCGGGCGAGGAGACGACTGGTTCCGCCAGCCGGGCCGTCGGCCAGGTCGAGGAAACCGCTTCGCGTCCCAGCATCCGGTGCAGTGCGGGAAGCACGAAGACCTGGAACGAGATGTAGCTCGAGACCGGGTTGCCCGGCAGCGTGAAGACCGGCGTGCCGTCGACCCGCCCGTAGCCCTGCGGCTTGCCCGGCTGCATCGCGACCCCGCCGAACCAGACCGTGCCGAGCGGGCGCAGGGCCGCCTTCACCACGTCGAAGTCGCCCTGGGAAACACCGCCGCTCGTGATCACCGCGTCGGCTCCCGGCAAGGCGTCGCGCAGTGTCGCCAGGAACGCGTCGGGGTCGTCGGGCACGATGCCGAGCCGGTGCACCTCGACACCGGCCCGCAGCGCGGCGCCGGCCAGGAGGTAGGAGTTGCCCTCGTAGATCGAGTCGGCCGCCAGCTCGGCTCCGGGCTCGCGGAGCTCCGACCCGGTCGAGACGATGACCAGCTTCGGACGGCGTACGCAGGTCACGGTCGCGTGCCCGATCGAGGCCAGCAGGCCGAGGTGACGCGGCTCGAGCACGGTGCCCGCCGGCAGTACGACGTCGCCGGCCTGCACGTCCTCGCCGGCGGAGCGCACGTGCTGACCGAGGTCCGGCGCCCGCTCGATCACCACCGTCGACGTGCCCCGGTCGGTCCACTCATAGGGGACGATCGCGTCCGCACCATCCGGCACCGGCGCTCCGGTCATGATCTTCGCAACGGTGCCGGGCACGAGCGAGGTGACACCCGCCTGCCCCGCGCCGATCTCCCCGACCACCGGCAGCGACACCGGCAGCGACGCGAGGTCGGCGACGCGCACGGCGTAGCCGTCCATCGCGGAGTTGTCGAAGCGCGGCAGCGACAGGGCCGAGGTCATGTCGTCGGCGAGGGTCAGCCCGAGCGACTCCATGAGTGGCACCGCCACGGCGGGCAGCGGAGCCACGTCGTCGAGGATCCTGGCCAGGTGCTCCTCGACGCTCGAGAGGTCGTCAGGCATCGCCGGTGAGTACGGCGTCCGCCGGCACCCGCTGCGCCGAGGTGGCGTCAAGCTCGACGTCACCGATCACCTGCACGCCGCGGCCGAAGGTCCAGTCGCCCTCGACCGTCAGGGAGCTGGCCTTGCGCATCGACGGAGCGCCTTCGGGGAAGCGCTTGTCGAAGTCGCCGACCAGCTTGTAGAAGTCGCCGTCGAGATCGACGTAGGGGACGTCGGCGGCCACCTGGTCGAGGACGAAGTCGGCGCCGATCTCGTAGACGTCGGAGCGCAGCACCAGCAGGTCGTTGGTCGTCTTCACCGGCACGAACCGCTCGCGCCCGACCTCGATCAGCTGAGATCCCTCGAACACCTCGATCGCGGCGCCCATCGCGGTCTCGATCTGGACCACCTCGGGCGTCGAGCTGTCGGCGGGGTCGAGGTGCTTCACGTTGCGGATCAGGGGGAGGCCGAGGATCCCCTCGCGCACGTCGAGCGCCTGCTTCATGGCGGCCAGGTCGAACCACACGTTGTTGGTGGAGGTGAAGCGGTGCCGATCGAGGTCGGCCACCGCGTCGGCGTCCTCCGGCGGCGTCTGCGCCGTCTCCCTCAGCACCAGCCGGCCGTCGGACTTGCGGCGCGCGAAGTGGCCGCCCTTGCGGTCGGAGGCGGTACGCCGGACCGCCTCGATCGCGAACGGCGCGCCCGATCTCGCGAACCACCCTGCGACCCGTGCGTCCGGGACGGCGCCGAGGTTGTCGGAGTTGGAGACGAACACCTGGCGGTAGCCCAGCTCGAGCAACCGGTCGAGCAGCCCGGTGCTGCGCAGCGCGGTGTAGAGGTCGCCGTGACCCGGCGGACACCACTCGAGGGTGGGGTCCTTGGGATAGGCAGCGGGCGAGAGTCCCTTGAGGAGCAGCTTGGGCTCCTTGTTCTGCAGGAACTCCAGCGGCAGGCCCTCGACGGTCAGCTCGTCGTAGCGGGCCACGGCCTCGAGGGTGTCGGACGAGGTGCGGAAGCTGTTCATGAAGATCATCGGCAGCGGGGCGTCGTACTCCTTGCGGAGGTGGAGCACCTGCCGGGCGATGATGTCGAGGAAGGACAGGCCGCGGCGCACGCAGAGCAGCGACTTCGCACGATCCATGCCCATCGACGTGCCGAGGCCGCCGTTGAGCTTGATCACGACGGTGTGCCGGATCGCCTCCGCGGCCGCGAAGTCGGGCACCTCGACATCGGCCAGGGACTCCATGTCCACCGGCTCGATGGCCGACTCGGGGATCATTCCCGTCTCGCCGTGCTCGAGCAGGCGGTAGTAGTGGGCGAAGGTCTCGATCGCGACCTCGTCCACGCCGGCGGCGATCATCTTGTCCCGAGCCTGGATCAAGCCCTTGCTAGCACCACTACCCATACGCCGATCGTAGGCTCGGGGAGTGCCTGAGTCCCAACCAAGTCCGAATTCGTCGTCCGCCGCCAAGACGGCGCTTCGCGACCAGCTGGTGACCGCGCGCAACCGGATGAGCCTCGTCGAGATCGGAGCGGCCGCCCGCGACCTCGCGGAGGTACTGCTCGCCGCTCCGGAGGTACGCCGCGCGGCCACCCTGGCGGCGTACGTCTCGATCGGCACCGAGCCCGGCACCGGAGCCCTCCTGACCGCCCTGTCGAACGCCGGCAAGCGGGTGCTGCTCCCCCTGCTCCTGCCCGACGGCGACCTCGACTGGGCCGTGCACACCGGTGACGCCGGGCTGGTGCCGGCCCGGCTCGGACTCCTCGAGCCGGCGGGCCCGGCGCTCGGCATCGATGCCGTGGCCACCGCCGACGTGGTGCTGGTGCCGGCGCTCGCCGTTTCGCCGACCGGCATGCGCATCGGCCGCGGCGGCGGCTCCTACGACCGGGCGCTGGGCAGGGTGCCGGTCGGCACGTTCACCTGCGCTCTTCTCTATGAGGGCGAGGTCGGTGTCGACGTGCCGGTCGAGCCACACGACCGCCCGGTCACTGCGGCGGCAACCCCGACCCGCATCGTCCGCTTCTGACGCTGCTACTCATCGGCCGGCACCAGCGTCAGCGTGTCCTCTCCGGCCGCCTCGACGGCATCCCGCGAGAACGGCCAGGCCAGGGTCGCGCCGTCGGCCCACAGGTCGGTCTGGTCGGTGTAGTGCTCGCTGAACGGGTGCCCCGAGACGCCGGTGAGGCTGACCCATCGGGAGTCGTCGAGATCGGCGATCGAGACGACCATCCGCATCGAAGGTGCCGAGGTGACGTCATAGCCGTCGGCCGCGTCCCACGACGTCGCGTTGACGGCCGAGCCACCACCGGCGACCTCCCAGCCACCCCGGTTGAACAACCTCTCGACCATCCCGATCCCCGAGTCGCCCAACGTGCTCGACTCCAGCTCGAGCTGGTGCAGACCGCCCCACTCCCACTCGTCGCTGTTGGGTGACTGCCGCGAGGTCAGCACGTCACGGGCCTGGCGCATCGCCTGCTTGATGATGTCGTCGCGGAACTCGACCTCGTCGGTCTCCACGTCGTCCCACCAGCGGTCTCCGGGAGTGTCGAGCAGCCGCTCGACGACGGCGTACCAGCGCTGACCACCGTCGGGCCACAGGTCCTCAGGCAGCTGGTCGTGGAAGGTCAGCTCGAGCAGCTGGCGCCACACCGCGTTGTAGTAGGCGGCGGCCGAGCTGTCGGCCTGCTGGCGGAAGTCCCAGCCGCTCAGGAGCCGCTGACCGGCGGAGTAGTAGCCGCCGGGCAGGACGGCCTTCAGCAGGTACGGCGTCAGCGTCGGTGCCATCGGGTTGCGGTCGTCGAGCTGCAGCTCGAGCATGTCGGCGACCGACATCGTGTCCTGCCGCTCGAGGAGGTCGCGGATCCGCTGCGAGCGGTAGCCCCGGTCCCAGTCGTCGGTGATGAAGTAGGGGTAGTCGCTGGCCTCCGGGTCGATCACCGCCTGGTTGGCGGTCACGACGAAGCCCTCGTCGGGGTCGAGCACGGTGGGCAGCGCGTCGAACGGGACGAACTCCCCGGTCCAGTCGTTCTCCGGGCGCCAGCCGGCCGAGGGCAGCAGCCCGTCGTTGCCGGACTTGCGGATCGGCACCAGCCCGGGTGCCTGGTAGCCGATGTGCCCCTCGCGGTCGGCGTAGACCATGCTCTGCGCCGGCGCCGCGAAGTCGGCGGCCGCGGCTCGGAACTCGTCCCAGTCGCCCGCCCGGTTGAGCTCGAAGATCGCGTCAGCGGTCGTGGTGGGCTGCAGCGCGGTCCAGGCAAGAGCGACGGCGTACTCCTCCCTCGGTCGCGACGGCGGCCGATCCATCGGCGCGTCCTCAGCAACGTCGGCGAGCCGGTCCTTCACGTCGGAGACCAGCGGCCCGTGGTCGGTGCTGCGGACCGTGATCGTGACGTCCGGGCCGTCGGCCACCACGATCTTCTCCTCGCGGGTCGTCATCGGCTTGAGCCGGCGGTCGTAGCGCCAACGGTTCCCCTCGACCCGTTCGACGAAGAGGTCGGTCACGTCGGGCCCGAGGTTGGTGAACCCCCAGGCGATGTCCTGGTTGTGGCCGATGATCACCCCCGGTACGCCGGAGAAGCTGAAGCCCGCGACGTCGAACGGGCAGTCGTCGCCGACCTCGCGGCAGTGCAGGCCGACCTGCATCCACACGCCCGGCATCGAGACGCCGAGGTGCGGGTCGTTGGCCAGGATCGGCTCGCCGGTCGAGGAGTGCTCCCCGTCGACCACCCAGGAGTTGCTGCCGATCCCGTCGCCTCGACCGAGCCACGCCGGCATCCGGTCGAGCCCTTCTCCCACTCGCTCGAGTGCCGCCACGGCCCTGGGGTGGTCGGCCTCCCAGGGCGGCCGCTGCGGGTTGCGAGTGCCGGGTCCGGTGGCGTCCTGCTCGAAGACATCGTCGACCAGCGCGCCCTGGTCGACGATCGCTCGGTGCTCGTCGAAGGGGTAGGGCGGGTAGAGCCCCCCGACCGCGCCCTCGCCGACGCTGTCGGCCGTCAGCACGCGGTCGATCTCGTCCTGCATGTTGCCGCGCAGGTCCCATGCCATCGCCTTGAGCCAGGCGAGCGAGTCGACCGGCGTCCAGTCGGCGGGGTGGTAGTCGAGGCCGCCGAGGTTGAGCACCGTGTACTCCAGCGCGATCTCCGAAGGGGACCGGTCGGCCAGGTAGGCGTTGACCCCGTCGGCGTACGCCTCCAGAGCGGCGCGGGTCTCGGGCTCGATCAGCGCGAGCTCGTCGGTGGCCACCCGCCGCCAGCCCATCGTCCGGACGTACTTGTCGGTCTCCAGCGCGTCCTCACCGAACAGCTCGGCCAACCGCCCCGCGGTGGCGTGGCGGCGCATGTCCATCTCGAAGAACCGCTCCTGAGCGTGCACGAACCCCTGCGCGCGCATCAGGTCTTCGGTGGTGTCGGCGTAGATCTGCGGGATGCCGTTCTCGTCGCGGATGACCTCGACCTCGCCGGTCAGGCCCGGCAGCTCCAGCGTCCCGCTGGTCTGCGGGAGCGGCCGGCGGACCAGTACGACGCCGACCACCAGCCCCGCGACCAGGAGGAGTGCCAGGGCGACCGCGACGTACGTCGTCACGCGCAGCGGCGTCGGCAGCATCCGAAACCCGACCCACCACCGCCGGCCCCGGTTGGCCGGATCCTCGGTCATCTCCCCCGCTGGAGCTGTGGCGCCGGTCATGGTGCCGCACATTGTGCCGTGCCTTAGGATTGGCAGTCGTCGGGGACGAGTGCTAACCCCGGGCGCCCAACAGGAGTGAGATGCCGACCTACCAGTACGCCTGCACCGAGTGCGGGCACGCCTTCGACCAGTTCCAGAGCTTCTCCGACGACTCGCTGACCGAGTGCCCGGAGTGCCGCGGCAAGCTGCGCAAGCTGTTCAACGCCGTCGGAGTGGTCTTCAAGGGCTCCGGCTTCTACCGCAACGACAGCCGGGCGGCGTCGAGCTCGACCGACTCCGCCCCCGCGGCCGAGACCAAGTCGGAGACGAAGTCCGAGACCAAGTCGGACACCAAGGCCGACGCCAAGCCCGCCACCAAGACCGAGTCGAAGGCCCCGGCCGCCAGCGCGTCCTGAGGCCCTGTGGAGGGCCGGATCACGCCGGCCCCATCTCGCCTAGCGTCGAGGGATGCTCTCCCGCCTCTCCCGTCTGGTCGGTTCGTTACGTCGTGCCGTGCTGCGGCGCCGGCGCCTGCTCGCTGCGGTGCTGACCGCGGTCGCTGTTGCTGCCGGGCTGCGGGCCGTCGCCGCTCCCCCGCCCGCGACCGTGTCGGTGCTGGTCGCCGCGCGCGACCTGCCGGCGGGTGCCGAGCTCGGGCCCGATGACCTGGTGGCCGCCGAGTTCGCGCCGGGCTCGGCTCCCGACGACCTGGCGGCCGAGCCCGCGGGCCGGCTCCTCGCGGCGCCCGTGCGGCGCGGTGAGCCGGTGACCGACGTACGCCTGGTCGGGCCGCAGCTCACCGAGGGACTCGGCGACCTGACCGCCACGCCGGTCCGACTCCCCGATGCCGGCATGGTCGGCCTGCTTCGTGTGGGCGACCGGATCGACCTGGTCGCGGCCGACCCTCGCGGTGAGGGCGCCGAGACCGTCGCTGTCGGCGTACCGGTGGTGGCGATCCCGTCAGAGGAGGCCGGTGGCCACGGCGCCGCCGGGCTGCCCGGCCGCCTGGTCGTGGTCGGTGTGGAACAAGACGACGTCGGGGCCGTGGCCGCGGCGGCTGTCGGCTCGTTCGTGACGTTCACGTGGTCTCGCCGCTAGGTTGCTGAGCGGTATCTCACTCGGAAGAACTAGGAGCGTCACATGAGCGGGTTCAAGAATTTCGTCCTGCGCGGCAACCTGATCGAGATCGCCGTCGCGTTCATCATCGCCGGCGCCTTCGCGACGGTCGTCAATGCCTTCACCAACTGGCTGACCTATCTCTTGCCCGACTCCCTGGACGAGGTCTTCAGCACCACGGAGCCCTTCGGTGTCTTCATGAACGCCGTCATCGCGTTCCTGATCCTGGCCGCCGTCGTGTACTACTTCGTCGTGGTGCCCTACACCGCTGCCAAGGAGAGGCTCTTCCCGAGCCCGGAGCCGGGCACGCCGGAGGACATCCAGCTGCTGCAGGAGATCCGCGACCTGCTGGCCAACCGAGCGCAGTAGCTCACCCGTGGTGCGGAGGCACCTGCGACTTCAGCCAGTCGTCTGAGCCCTTCGCGGGCTCGTCGTCGTCGCGCTCGTCGGTGGTGGTCTCGGGCAGTACGTCGCCGAACACCGCCGCGAGCCGTCGCTTGCGCTCCCACTCGGTCTCTTCGGGCTGCTCCTCGCTCATGCGCACAGCCCCGCCGCCTCGCGCTCGTCCGCCGTCGCCTCGTCGGTGTTCGGCTGAGTGCTGGGGGACCCACTCGGGTCACCGCTCGCGGTACCGCTGGGCGTCTCGCTGCCGTCGGGCGCGTCCCCGGCCGTGATCACGTCATCGCTCAAACGGCGGCTGAGCGGCTCGTCGTTGATCACCCGCTGCCAGAGCTGCTCGGCCTCGGGGAGGAACTCGACCCGGCCGGGCTGCGCGGTGCTGTACTGGAACGGCACCGTGATGAACTTGATGTTGTCGAGGCCGATGTTCTTGAAGCCGAGCCCCACCTTGGCGATCTGGATCAGGTTGCCCATGCCCTTGTCGACGACCAGCGACTGGGTCGCGGCGTTGAGGAAGGGCACGAGGCGGTCGACTCGCGCGAGCACTCCGTTGGAGATCACCTTGTTGGCCATCGCCGCGATGAACGCCTGCTGCCGCTTGACCCGCCCGATGTCGGAGCCGTCGCCCAAGGTGTAGCGGGCGCGCACGTAGTTGAGCGCCTCCTTGCCCTCGATCTCGCGGGTGCCGGCCGGGATGTTGATGCCGTGGGCGGGGTCGTCGATGTCCTCGGGGATGCAGACCTCGACCCCGTCGATCGCGTCGACCATGTCCTGGAAGCCGTTGAAGTCGACCACCACGAAGTGGTCGACGAAGATGCCGGTCACGTGCTCGAACTGGTGGATCGTGCACGCCGGCCCACCGACGCTGAACGCTTCGTTCCACATCGCCTGGGTCGCGCCGGGGATCGCACCGCCGTCCTCGTCGGTGCACTCGGGGCGGTCGACGAGCGTGTCGCGCGGGATGCTGATGCCGTAGGCGTTCTTGCGATCGGCGCTCAGGTGGAAGAGCAAGGTCGTGTCCGAACGGGCGCCACCACCGGTGAGCCCGTCGATGTTGTTGCCGGTCCCATCACGATCGTCGGAGCCCATCACCATGATGTTGAGGGCTTCCTTCGGGAGCGTGCTGTGCTTCTTCTCGGGGCGGTCCTTGAGCTGATTCTCGATGTCGAGGACGGTGAGGTTGTCGTTGAGGTGGCGGTAGAAGTAGACGATCGACAGCCCGGTCACCATCCCCAGCACGACGAACGTCGCCACCATCACCTTCGCCACCACGTGGTGGCGGCGACCCCTGCCCCGTCGGCGCCCGCCGTTGGCACTCTTCCCTGCCCGCTCGCTCGGGGTCGCCCGATGACCGGACGGCTCGAGGTGCTCGGACATGGATCGCTCTCGTCGGTGGTTTTCGCAGTTCTAGCTGGTGGGGACGGGTCGCGCCCTCGTGAAAGTAGCGGCGCAACCCAAATTGTCGCCCCGACGGGGTGCTGCCGCCAAACCCCGGGACGTTGACGCGTGACAGGATGTGCGCCGACGTTTCCGTCCCGCCCCAGTAGCTCAGTGGATAGAGCAGCCGCCTCCTAAGCGAAAGGTCGCAGGTTCGACTCCTGCCTGGGGCACCACCAGTCACTCCTGTTGCGTCAACTCCTGGAACAGGGTGATGTGGAGGCCCGCGGGTGCGTCCAACCGGGAGTTCAGGGAGCGCCACGGCGTTTCCGTTGGTGGCGCGACCAGCTCGGCGCCCTGCTCGACCAGCTTCGTCGTACGCGCCTCTGCGTCGAGCACCTCGAACGCCACCCGGATCCGGCTTTCCGTTGGATGACCGACCTCGACCCGGTCGATGTACCGACGTTGGGCTGGGTTGGCCAGCTCGAGCGTCGCCCGCCCCGCATCGAGGATGGTGACGGATGCTCCGCCATCACTCTCGATGACTTCCTCCTCCCGCAGGCCGAGGACGTCGCGGTAGAAGGCCACCGCGGCGTCGTAGTCCTCGGCCTCGACGACGAGTCGGAGCTGGCGTACGGGACGGGGGTCTGGGTCGGCGTTCGTCATGGTCCGACGGTAGCCAGCAGCCTCCTCAGCACATGGCGCTCACCGTGAACGACGAGGACTTTCCAAGCCCGGTCAGGGGGTCCCAGATTCGGACGTTGTACCCGGAGGCAACCCCGGCAACGGTCGCGGGATAGCTGCTGTCGGGGACCCGGCGGGCCGTCCCGAAACCTGAGGGGATGTCCGCGTACAACCCGGACGGGGCGTGGTCGACCACCGCGATGTTGACCGCGCAGTTCTGCACATCAATTGCGAATCCGATCGCATAGATCGGCCCACGTGGCCGACGCCTGTGGATCGCGGCGCAACACTGCTGTCAGGCTGCTGTCACGGCTGGAGGCTCGGACCCGCATCGCTCGGCGAGATTGGCTCTCCGACGTACTGACCGACGTCTCCCAGGGCACTTGCTCGGTGCTCGAGCATGGCTACCAGACTCGGGTTGTCCGCCCGCACGGGCTCCCGGCAGGCCACTTGCGGGCCGTCCGCTTGGGCGCCAACGGGTCGGTGTACCGGGACGTCGAGCACGATGATCTCGGCCTCGTCGTCGAGTTGGACGGCCAACTCTTCCACACATCCGGAGCCGATCGGGATCGGGACCTAGAACGCGACCTGGACGTGGTCGTCGAACGCGAAGGAGCAACGGTGCGTCTCGGGTTCGGGCAGGTGTTCGCGCGCAGCTGCTCGACCGCAGCCAAGCTCGGCTACCTCATGTGCCGTCGCGGCTGGCCCGGGCCTTCGATCCGGTGCGCTTTGTGCGGTGGCTGGGATCGACCTGGTTGATCCCAGCCACCGCACTCCTCGCTGAGCCGGTCGCGGGAGCGTGATCTCATGAGCCATGCATCCGTTCAGAGCCGCCGTAGAGGCGAAGGACATCGACGCGGCAGTCGCGCTGCTGCGCGAGGACGTGGTCTTCCGCAGCCCGGTCGTGTTCAAGCCGTACCTGGGTCGTGAGGCAGTGGCCCCGATCCTGCACGCGGTGTCCCAGGTCTTCGAGGACTTCCGCTACGAGCGCGAGATCGGCGCCGAGGGCGCGGCCGACCACGCCCTGGTCTTCACGGCGAACATCGACGGACGCCAGGTCGAGGGAGCGGATTTCATCCATGTCGACGACGACGGCGCGATCGACGAGCTCGTGGTGATGGTGCGCCCGCTGAGCGGCATGCTCGCCCTGGCGGAAGCCATGAAGGTCCAGGCTCACGTCCTTAGCAGGTCATTGCTCGGGGTCGCGCCGGGCGATCCGTTTCAGGTAGGCGACGTCCGGCTCGGCGTCGGCGGGATCGTCCGGCCAGGTCTCGATGGTGGCCGTCGCCCAGTCGGCCCAGGAGTTGACCATGTCGGCGAAGTCGCCGTGGAAGCGTCCGACGACGCTGAGCACGCCAGCTCGTTCGGGGAACGCACCGGTGCCGGCCAGGTAGCTGCGCGCGACAGCGACGTTCTCGGCGTTGCGGCCGCGTGCCCATTCCTTGATCGTGGCGACGGCGCCCAGCGCGTCGTCCTTGCTGCCGTGATCCGAGAAGAAGACCTTCAGCAGCTGCTCGAACTCCAGGACCGGTCCCTCGCCGGGCGTCCCGAGCCATTGCCGGAGGGCCCGTCGGCCCGCGGGCGTGATCGAGTAGACCGTGCGGGGACGGCGGCCCACGGTCTCCTCCGTCGCCACTGCCATGCCGTGCACGACAAGCTTCTTAGGCTCGTTGAACAGGTTGCTCCGGGCCCGGGGCCACAGGGGGCGCAGGCTGCGGTCCACGTGCTTGGCCAGCTCGTAGGTCGACCACGGGCGGATGGCGAGCATGCCGAGCATCGCGTACGACGTGGTGTTCAACTCGGCTCTTGGACTTGGCATATGGTCCTCCAAGGACTAATTTGGTCCTTCAAGGACTATATCGGAGGTGCGCCGTGAACGAGACGATCGCAACGCATGTGGACCCGAGCAACAGCGAACAGGTGCGGGCCTGGGACGGCGACGAGGGTGCCTACTGGGCGGACCATGCCGAGCTGTTCGATCGAAGCATCGCCCGCCATCACGCCTTGTTCATGGCTGCCGCGGAGATCGCCCCATCCGATCGGGTGCTCGATGTCGGCTGCGGCGCCGGCCAGACGACCCGCGACGCGGCCCGCGCGGCGAGCTCGGGATCGGCGCTCGGAGTCGACCTGTCGACGGCGATGATCGAGTACGCCAGGCTGGCGGCCGCGCGTGAAGGCGTGACCAACGCGAGCTTCGAGCAGGCCGACGCGCAGGTCCACCGGTTTCCGGCCGACCACTTCGACGTCGCCATCAGCCGCACCGGCGCGATGTTCTTCGGCGACCCGGTGGCCGCGTTCACCAACATCGCCCGGGCGTTGCGTCCCGGTGGGCGCCTGGTGCTGCTGACCTGGCAGGGCCTCCCGGACAACGAGTGGTTCCGCGAGTTCTTCACCGCCCTCGCGGCGGGTCGGGACCTGCCCGCCCCGCCTCCCGAGGCGCCCAGCCCGTTCGCGCTCTCCGATCCCGATCGGGTCCGGTCCGTCCTCGCGGGTGCCGGCTTCACCGATATCGAGCTCGACGCCCACAGCGAGCCCATGTGGTTCGGCGAGGACCCCGAAGCCGCGCAGCGGTTCCTGCTCGGCTTGCTCGGCTGGATGCTCAACGGACTCGACGACGAGGGTCAGCAACGGGCCGTCGACAACCTCCGAGCCACCCTCTCCGCCCATGACACCGGAGACGGCGTCCTCTTTGGATCGGCGGCCTGGGTCATCCGGGCCACGCGACCGTGATCACCTCAGCAGCACCTGAATGGAGCACCCGATGAGCCTCTACGCCGTCACCCGTGAAGCCGGTCCGAGCTGGACCCCAGGCAAGGGCGCCTTCGAGCAGCCCGCCGTCAACGACCACGTGGCCTTCATGGCCGGTCTCTCCGAGGAGGGCATCGTCGTGTTCGCAGGCCCCCTGGCCGGCACGGAGCAGGGCCTCATCCGAGTGCTGCTGATCGCGGAGGCCGCCAGCGAGGCTGGCGTTCGCGGCCGCCTCGCCGACGACCCTTGGGAGCTCACGCAACACGTAGTGACCACGATCGTCGAGCCCTGGACCCTCTTCGTCGGCGCGGAGCGCCTCGCAACCCCAGCCGTTCCCTAGCAGGTCTCGTTACCCTGGCGTGCGTGCAGACCAATCGTTCCGCGCCACCAGCAACCGTCACTCCGGTGCTCAGCTACCCCGACGTCCAGGCGGCCGTTGAGTGGCTCCACCAGGCGTTCGGGTTCGAAGAGCGGGTGCGGATCGGTGCGGGGCACCGGGCACAGCTCCGCGTCGGCGACGACGGAGCCGTGGTCGTCGCGGAGGCCGGTAGCAACCAGCTCACGCCGGGCGAGGCTGCCCACCTCATCAAGGTCCGCGTGCCCGACGTGGATGCGGCGTTCAGCCGGGCCCGCGACGCCGGGGCCCGCGTCCTCGACGAGCCCATCACCCACGTCTACGGCGAGCGCTCCTGCACCGTGGAGGACCCGGCCGGTCACCGGTGGGAGCTGACCCAGACCGTCCGCGATGTCGACCCCGATGAATGGGGCGGCGTCACCGTCGCTCCGTGGTGACCGCGACCCGGGCTCTTCGGTCCTCCCACAGCTTGACGCCGACCATCACCGCGCCGGCCACGACGGCGCCGGCGACGATGTCGATGACGTAGTGCTCGGCGTAGTAGACGAGCGTGAGCCCCATCGCGAGCGGGTAGAGCAGCAGCAGCCAGCGCAGTGGCGAGCGGAGCCGCCAGATGGCGTAGAAGACGACGAGGAACGCGATGCCGGCGTGCAGCGACGGCATCGCGGCGGTCTTGTTGCCCATGCCGAACAGCACCATCGTCTGGCGGTGCAGGTCGATCTCCGACCAGCCCCGGCTGGTGATCCGGTGCGCGTCGCCGATGTAGCCGTCGCGCGAGGCCATCCAGGGCGGAGCCATCGGGACGAGCCAGTAGATGGTCACGCCGACCAGCTCGAGCACGATGAACCGCCGGATCCACAGCACCCACTCGGCGCGATCGCGGACCCAGAGGACGCCGGCCAGGGTGAGCGCGACCAGGAAGTGGGTGGCGTAGACGCTGGTGAAGAAGACGTCGTACCACCGCGGCGGATCTGTCTTCAGGCACGGGTCGGCGCACCACGCATCCTGCAGCCGCTCGGTCGGCGTGACGCCGCCACCCAGCCACTCGTCGACCGTGATCGGCAGCTGGAAGTGCACCGGTAGCAGCCCGACGTTGTCGACCATCCCGCGGAGGAACCAGTAGACGACCAGCAGAAGGGCCGGCAGCCACCAGTCGCGCCAGAAGTCCCGGGTGGTCTGGCGCGGCGCATCGATGTGCCACGCGACTGCGCCCAGCCACGCCCACAGGATCACGCCGACGGTGTCGTTGGGGATGCCGACGAACCAGCTCCAGCCCAGCAGGAGTACGGCGTAGCCCAGCATCGCCTTGGTGCGCGCCGTCATCGGGCGTCGTTGCGGTGGTAGATGGAGAACCGGCCGAGGTCGACCGCGAGCTCGTAGCGGTCCTCGACGTAGTGCTCGGCCGCACCGTCGTCGATGCCCCACGACGCCAGCGTCGGGCCCGAGGTCACCAGCCAGGTCGGGGCGTCAGGTCCGGCCAGGACGCCGGCCAGCTCCTCCAGCTCGGGGTCGCGGACCCGCACCGGCAGGCTCCACAGGTATGGATAGGGGCTGGTGAGGTCGGCCGCCTCGAGGATGTTGGCCCCACCGAACGCGACCACTCCGGTGTCCCCGGGCTCGGCGTGGTCCTCGAGATACGAGATGACGGGCTCCTCGGGGCGGTCGATCGGGTTGACCACGATCCAGCCGATGGCGGCCAGCGCGGAGACTGCCGCGAAGCCGTACGCCGCACGAAGGCTGCGTGCGGTCTGCTCACGCTGCGCGGCCGCCGCGGCCAGCACCACCAGACCCGGGACGAGCCCCATCAGGTAGTGCAGCCAGTAGCTGCCGCCGAACAGCTACGGCGAACGCCTCCCAGCCCAGCAGCACAACGGCCGGCCACCTGAGGTCGATGCCCTCGGTCTCGCTGCGTGGCCGCCGCGCGGACCAGGCCAGCACGCCGGCGACGAACACCGCGCCACTGCCTATGAACGCGAGGATCAGCCCGCCGAGCCGCGTGGCGGTCGTCGTGGTCGCCGACTCCGCGATCACGGCACTGGCCTCGCCCCGGAACGCGATCACCGCGTCCCACAGGTCGGCCACGCTGGTGCCGCGCAGGTCGGCGCCCCACAGCACCAGGGCCGCGGTCACGACCGCACCGCAGGCGGCGCCGAGCAGGAGCCTCGCGACGGCCGGCCGCCACTGCGACAGCGCCACGGCGAGCATGAAGACGAAGACGTCGATGATGCTCTGCTTGACGAGGAACGCGACGGCTCCGGCAGCTCCCGCGGCGAAAGCCCAGGCGATAGCGGACCCGGTTGTCGCGCTGCGCAGCGACGCGATGGCCAGCGCGATGCCGGCCAGCACGAACGGCAGCCCGAGCAGCTCGCCGTTGACCACGGAGCCACCGAACAGCGGAGTGGCCACGAAGACGGCTGCCGTCGCGGCGGCCAGGACGGCTGCCCGCGGCGAGCTCGGTGCGGCTGTCCGCCCGATCAATCCGGCGAGCACCACCGCGGCGACCACCGCCACGCTCCCCAGAGCACGCAGCGCCCACGGACCCCCGAGCCAGTCGGCCGCCGCGAAGAGCCACACCAGGGCAGGCGGCCGGTCGACCCAGTAGTCGCCGTAGAGCGACGCCCCGGGTGACCACTGCGCGGCGAGCACCAGGAACCCACCCTCGTCCGGGCTCAGCGCCCGGCCCATGAACGGCACCCACCCGAGACAGGCCGCCGCGGCCAGCGGGATCAGTGGGCGCACGCGCACATGATCCCAGGCGTCAGGCGACGACCTCGAACGTGATGCCCGCTGCCTGCAGCCGCGCCATCAGGTTGTCGCCCATCGCCTGAGCGGTGGTGACCGACCCTGCCGTCTTGGGGTTGTCGTCGAAGGCGAGGGACAGGGCCGACTCGGCCAGCATCTTGGAGGTCTCGCCGTAGCCGGGGTCGCCGCCGGAGACGCGGGTGTGGATCGTGCGCCCGTCGCCCTCGGCCAGGAAGTCGACCTTGAACCACGACTTCTCGCGCTTCGCCTCATCCGGACCCATGCCCTGCTTGACCCGCCCGAGCAGCAGGTTGCGCAGCGGCTTGACCTGGGCCGAGACGGCGATCGCGCCAATGCCCACCGCGCCACCCACGGCGTAGCGGAGGGTCTTGAGGCCGGCGAAGTGGGAGTAGCGGAACTTCGGACCGTACGCCGGCAGGGCCGCGCCGCTCCGGGCCACGATCAGCGGGTCGATCAGCGGCATCGGCATCAGCCACAGCCCGAGCTTCTTGTCGCGGTGGGGCTTGCCGGCCACCGCGCGTGACGAGCGGCCGTCGGCCGGCTTGCCCTCGGCTCGGCGCCGGGCCGCGGTCGCCTCCTTCATCTGCCGCGGGCGCGACATGGCGTTCATCGCCGAGTGGAACGTGCCGCCCGAGGGCATGCCCCCGGCCCGGACCACTCCGCTCATCGTGACCGGCCCCTCCGCGCCTAGCTGCTGCACGGTGAAGAGCGCGCCGAGGTCGTGCGGGATCGAGTCGAAGCCGCACGCGTGCACGATCCGCGCGCCGGTGCGCTCAGCGGTCGCGTGGTGCTCGACGTACATCCGGTCGACGAACTCGGGCTCACCGGTCAGGTCGACATAGTCGGTGCCGGCCTCGGCGCAGGCGGCGACCAGCGGGGCTCCGTGGTGGAGGTAGGGCCCGACGGTGGTGATCACGACCGCGGTCTGGGCGGCCACGTCGGCCAGCGAGGCCGCGTCGCTCGCGTCGGCGACGAGGAGGTCGAGCTTGGCCAGGTCGGGGTCGATGTCGCCGAGCCGGTCGCGGACCGCCTCGAGCTTGTCGAGGCTGCGGCCGACCAGCGCCCACCGCAGGCCCTTCGGTCCGTTGCGCGCGAGGTACTCGGCCGTCAGGCCGCCCGTGAAGCCGGTCGCGCCGAAGAGGACCAGGTCGTAAGTACGGGATTTCGCGGTCTCAGCCATGGGCCTCATGCTCCCAGATCAATATCGATGGAACCGAACCGTTCCAGGCCCGCGTCGTACCCATGACAGCCACGATCAGGGGAGACATGGACCACGAGGCAGAGTTCGCGGCGTACGCCGACGACAGCTGGGGCACGCTGGTGCGCTCCGCCGTCTTCCTGGGCTGCTCGATGGCCGATGCCGAGGACCTCGCCCAGACCACGTTGGTCAAGTGCTTCCAGGCGTGGGGCCGGGTCTCGGCGGCCGACAACCGCGACGCCTACGTCTACACGATGCTGCTCAACGCCCTGCGCGACACCCACCGCCGCCAGTGGTGGCGGGAGCGGGCCACCGAGTCGGTACCGGACGCGACCACGCGCGACGCGACGGCCGAGGTCGACACCACTGACGCCATCCACCGCGCGATGGACAAGCTCAGCAAGGTCAACCGCGACGTGGTCGTGCTGCGCTACTTCGCCCACCTGAGCGAGGCCCAGACCGCCGAGGTGCTCGGCGTCCCCACAGGGACCGTCAAGAGCCGGCTGTCTCGCGCGCTGGCCCAGCTCTCCGCCGACCGCCATCTCGCGGACGCCTCCGAAGGCAGAAGTTCTCAAAAGGAATGGACATGACTGACCTCGAGAACCTCTGGGACGACCTGCCGGTCCGTCCCGCACCGACCGCCCAGATCCTCCGCGAGGCGCAGGGTCAGTCACGGAGCCAGTCCCGGCCGCGGCGCGCGCGGCGGCTGCTGCGCCCGATGTCGTCGGTAGCCGCCCTGGCCGCGATCGGCGGCGCCTTCGTCGTCGGCACCTATGTCGCCGGCCCACCGGCCAGCACGCCGGGCGCCGTACCTCCTGCCGGAGGCGGGTCCGGGCCCGGACCCGCGGCATTCCACGGCGAGCTGATGGCGGGCGAGTCCTGCGACTCGCTGCTCGACTACTACGTCGAGCGCGGCCTCGAGCTGGTCGGGCCCTACGGGTGGGGATATCCGTACTACGGGATCGTCGACGACTCCGCCGGGATGCGCACGCCGGACGCGGCCGCTGAGATGCCCAAGGCGTCGTCCCCGGTCGCCCAGCGCGCCGAGAACAGCGGCACGGGCACCAACGTGCAGGAGGTCGGGGTCGACGAACCGGACGTGGTCAAGACCGACGGTGAGCGGCTGTTCCGGATCCAGGACAGCACCCTGTCGGCGTACGACGTCACGGGAGACGAGACGGAGCGGCTCTCCGAGCTCGACCTCGGCGACCTGGAGGACGTGGAGATCCTGCTCGCCGGCGACACCGTGGTCGCGATCGGCAACGACGGCGCCCGCAACAAGGGGCAGCCCGACTACTACGGCGCGCTCCCGACCGTCACGACTCGGATCGTGAGCGTCGACGTGAGCGACGCCGCCAGTCCGCAGGTGATCGACACCGTCGACTTCGACTCCTCCCTGATCACCGCGCGCCAGCACGGTGACACGGTCCGGCTGATCACCGCGGCCGGCCTGCCCGAGCTCGACTTCGTCCAGCCCGGCGATGGGATCTGGGGCGAGCTCGGCGAGCAGGGCGCCCTCGAGCGCAACCAGAAGCTGGTGCGCGACACCACGATCTCCGACTGGCTGCCGACCGGCTCCGTCGACGGTGGCACGGACGAGCGGCTCGCGGAGTGCGAGGACGTCGCCGTACCGAAGGACGACCTGGGGCTCGACACCATGAGCGTGATCGGGTTCGACGCGGCCGACCCGACGACCTGGGACGTCACGGCGCTGGCCGCGAACGCGCCGCTGGCCTATGCCTCCAGCGAGCACCTCTACCTCGGGGCGTCGCCCACCGACTTCAGCAGCTGCTGGGAGATGTGTCCGCTCGACCGCACCACCTCCAGCGGTGACGAGGCCGGCACCACCCACCTCTTCGACTTCGAGCTGACCGCCACCGGCACGTCGTACGTCGGCGCCGGTGAGGTCGACGGGATGGTGCAGGACCGCTGGGCGATGGACGAGTACGACGGCACGCTGCGCCTCGCGGTGAGCCCGACCCAGCGCACCGGCAACTTCAACTCGGTGGTCACCATGCAGCGCGAGGGCGATGCGCTGGTCGAGGTCGGTCGGCTCGACAAGCTCGGCGAGAACGAGGCGATCCAGTCGGTGCGCTGGTTCGACGGGCTGGCGATCCTGGTGACCTTCCGCCAGACGGACCCGCTCTACACCGTCGACCTGACCGACCCCGACCACCCGACGCTGATGGGCGAGCTGAAGATCCCGGGCTTCTCCGACTACCTCCACCCGCTCGGCACCCGCCGCTTGATCGGGATGGGCCAGACCCCCGCGGCCAACGGCTCCTGGGGTGCGGCGGCCGGGCTGTTCAAGGTCACCGACCTGACCGACCCGCGGCGCAAGGACCTGGTCACCTACGCCCCCGACACGCAGGCGATGGCCGGGGTCGACCCGCGACAGTTCACGTGGCTCCCGTCGGAGCGGGTCGCCCTCACCGTGGTCTCGCAGGGCTGGGAAGGTCGCACCGGCTGGGTCTCCGTGCTGTCGCTGAAGGACGGCGAGATGACCAACCGGATGGTGGAGGCCGAGTACGGCGTCGAGATCGACGACCTGCGCCTGGTGCCGCTGCCCGACGGCCGCGTGGTGATGAGCACCGGCGACGGCGCCGAGTTCTTCGACCTCTAGACCGCGAGCCGGCGCAAAGTCCGGCCTGGAAGACGCCGAGTCGGCGCAACACAGCCCACTTTGCGCCGACTCGGCTGGAAACGGTGCCGACGTATTCTGAGGCCATGTGCCGCAACATCCGACCCCTCAACAACTTCGAGCCGCCCGCGACCAGCGACGAGGTGACCTCGGCCGCCCTGCAGTTCGTGCGCAAGGTCAGCGGGATGACCAAGCCGTCGCAGGCCAACCAGGCCGTGTTCGACCAGGCCGTGCACGAGATCGCCCACATCACTCAGCACCTGCTGGAGGACCTGGTGACGACCGCGCCGCCCAAGAACCGCGAGGTCGAGGCAGAGAAGCGACGGGCGCGCTCCGCGCAGCGGTACGCCAGTTGACCGAGGCCGCCCTCGAGCTGCTCGCCTCCCGGCCGCTGGTCGTGCTGACCGGAGCCGGGCTCTCCACTGACTCCGGCATCCCCGACTATCGCGGCCCGGGCTCGCCGTCGCGGATGCCGATGACCTACCAGGACTTCGTCTCCGGGCCGGAGGCGCAGCGACGCTACTGGGCGCGCAGCCACCTCGGCTGGGGTCGCATGAAGCAGGCGTCGCCGAACCCGGGCCATCTCGCGCTCGCGCGCCTCGACCCCGAGCTACTGATCACCCAGAACGTCGACGGCCTGCACGAGGCTGCCGGCTCCCGCCGCCTGGTGGCCCTGCACGGACGGATCGCCGACGTGATCTGCCTCGGCTGCCGGCGTACGTCGTCGAGGGCGGCGCTCCACGAGCGGCTGAGCGCCCACAACCCCGGCTGGGAGGCCCGGCACGCGGCCGTCGAAGTCCGGCCCGACGGCGACGTCGAGCTCGAAGACACAGCTGACTTCCTGGTGCCGGGCTGCGACGGCTGCGGCGGAGTGCTGAAGCCGGACGTGGTGTTCTTCGGCGAGAACGTGCCGCCGGCCCGGGTTGAGCGCTGCTACGCGGCGGTCGACGCCCTGACGGAGTCGGGCGGCGCACTGCTCGTGGCTGGCTCGAGCCTGGCGGTGATGAGCGGCTTCCGGTTCGTGCGACGGGCCGCGAAGGCAGGCGTCCCCGTCGTGATCGTCAACCGCGGCCCCACCCGCGGCGACGACCTGGCGACGCGCAAGGTCGAGGTCGGGTGTTCGGAGTTTTTGGTGCAGCTTGCGGAAAATTCACTGGTTAACCAGTGAATTGCGCGCTGGGCTCAGGGAATCCGCCGTGCCCAGTGCGTATTTCACAGGTCAACCTGTGAAATACGCAGCCCTCACATCTTGCGCACGAAGATGTGGTCGGCCGCCTCGGGCACGATCTCGGCGGTCTCGCCTCCGGAGCCGACCAGGACGCCGTCGGCAGTCGCGATCACCGTGATGGTCTTGTCGGGCAGGGCGCCGACGCGGCGCATGGCGCTCATCAGCAGCTCGTCCTTCTGCATCTCCTCGGAGATCCGGCGTACGAGCACGCGCCCCTCGACCTCGGTCGCGGCCTTCGACAACGGCTCGACCTCGAACATGAACTCCTCGCCGACCTCGCTCTCGCCGAGCTCGTCGAGGCCGGGGATCGGGTTGCCGTACGGCGACTCCGTCGGGTGGTCGAGCAGCTCGAGGAGGCGTCGTTCAACCGTCTCGGACATCACGTGCTCCCAGCGGCAGGCCTCTTCGTGCACCAGCTCCCAGTCGAGGCCGATCACGTCGGTCAGCAGGCGTTCTGCCAGGCGGTGCTTGCGCATCACCCGGGTCGCGAGCCGCATACCCTCCTCGGTGAACTCGAGGTGGCGGTCGCCCTCGACGGTGACCAGGCCGTCACGCTCCATCCGGGCCACGGTCTGCGACACGGTCGGCCCACTCTGGTGCAGCCGCTCGGCGATCCGGGCGCGGAGCGGGTTGATGCCCTCCTCGACCAGCTCGTAGATCGTCCGGAGGTACATCTCGGTGGTGTCGATCAGATCGCTCACCTGACAATCCTAGTCGGCGCCCACCCCGCTGGCAGGCTGGAGGGCGATGGCCGAAACAACGACCTCCGTCATGTGGTTCAGGCGCGACCTGCGCCTCGACGACAACCCGGCTCTGCTGGATGCCTGCGCGGACGGCTCCGTCCTCCCGCTCTTCGTGTTGGACCCCGCGCTGTGGGGGCCCTCAGGCGCCGTGCGGCGCGCCTACCTGGGCGCCTCGCTTCGCGAGCTGGCCGACCGGATCCCGCTCAGCGTGGTGCGGGGCGACCCCGTCCGCCGGGTGGTCCTGGCCGCCCAAGAGGTCGGCGCCCGGCGGGTGCATGTCGCAGCCGACTACGGCCCCTACGGAAAACAACGCGACGCAGACGTCGAGGCCGCGCTCGCCAGGGCCGGCATCGTGCTGGTCCGCACCGGTTCGCCGTACGCCGTCGCGCCGGGCCGGGTGACCACCGGCACCGGCGAGCCGTTCAAGGTCTTCACGCCCTACTGGCGGGCCTGGGCAGAGCACGGCTGGCGTGACCCGGTCGAGCTGCCGAGCAGTCCGTCGTGGACCACGAGACTCGTGGACACGACCGACGTCCCGACTCCCGATCTCCCCGACGGCACCGAGCTCCCAACCGCCGGTGAGGTGGGCGCTCGCCGCCGGTGGCAGGAGTTCCTCGACCGCGTGGCCCAGTACGACGAGGACCGCGACCAGCCCGGCATCGACGGCACCTCGCGCATGTCGGTGCACCTCAAGTGGGGCGAGATCCATCCCCGCACGATGCTGTCCGACCTGGGACGGCTCGGCTCGCACGGCGCCGCGACCTACCGCAAGGAGCTGGCCTGGCGGGAGTTCTACGCCGACGTTCTGCATGCGCAGCCGCACACAGCCCGCGACTACCTGCGGCCCGAGTTCGCCCGGATGAGCTACGTCGAGCCCGACCGCTCGGACAGCCACTTCGACGCCTGGCGTCGCGGCCGCACTGGCTTTCCGGTCGTCGACGCCGGGATGCGTCAGCTGCGCGCGACCGGGTGGATGCACAACCGGGTCCGGATGATCGTGGCCAGCTTCCTGGTCAAGGACCTGCACATCGAGTGGCAACACGGCGCCCGCCACTTCATGCGTTGGCTGGTCGACGGCGACCTCGCGTCCAACCAGCACGGCTGGCAGTGGACCGCCGGCTGCGGCACCGACGCGGCGCCGTACTTCCGGGTCTTCAACCCGACCACACAGAGCCGCAAGTTCGACCCTGACGGCACCTATCTCCGCCGGTGGGTGCCCGAGCTGGCACACGTCGCAGACCCGCACGAACCCAGTCCCGAGGACCGCATCACGGTGGGCTACCCCGGGCCCGTGGTCGACCACGCGGAGCAGCGCAGGGAGGCCTTGGCCCGCTGGGAGGACATCCGGCGCTGACTTTGGTCTGTCAGGCACCGACCTCGGGTGCTTACCCGGAGCAAGCGCGCGCTCCTAGCGTCGGCACCATGCCTCGTCGCTGGCCCTGGGCGCTCGCCCTCCTCGTGCTCTCGCCCGTCTGCGCGGAGTACCTCTGGGGCTACGACGACACCACCGGCGACGCGCTGGTGCTGCTCGGCGGTTTGCTGATCTTCTCGCCTCTGTATGGCGCCCCGGCGCTCCTGATCCGTGAGGCCGCCGTCCGGCTCGGCCTGCGCTGGCCGGGCATCCTCCTGCTCGCGGCCGCCGCCGGACTCCTCGAGGCCGGGATCGTCGACCAGTCGATGTTCAGCATCAACTACCGCGACATCCCCTACTGGGACGACATCACCGCGCCCACCGCCATCGAGCCGTTGGGCATCAGCGTCTACACCGCGCTCACCTTCGTCGGCGGCCACGTCGTGCTCAGCTTCGGCGCCCCGATCGCCCTAGTGCAGGGCCTCTCCGGCGACGCCGCCCGCCGGCCGTGGCTGGGCCGGGTCGGGCTGGTCGTGACCGCAACCTTCTACGCCGCCGCGTGCGCGCTGGTGCTCGGCGACCACCTGAACAGCGAGGCCGACCACGCCTCCGCGACCCAGGTCGCGGTGACGTCCCTCGTCGTCGTGCTGCTGGTCACGGCTGCCGTAGCCACCCGGCGCCTCCGTCGCGACCGGGTTCCGGGTGAGGTGCCGGGCCCGTGGCTGGTGGGGTTCGGTGTGTTGGCGGTGGCGTCGAGCTACACCTTCCTGCCGCCGTCGGCGGCTGGCACCGCCGTCCTGGAGCTGATGGCGATCGCCATCACCGTCGTCCTCATCCGGATCTCGCTCCGCGATGGATGGACCACCGCGCATACGACGATGGCCGCCGGCGGGGCGCTGGTCGCAGCCGGCGCAGGCGCCTTCCAGACGACGCCACTGGGCGAGGTGCCTGCCGTGGCCAAGTACGCGCACAACGTCATCCTCATCGCGCTCGTGGCAGGGTTGGCGCGGTGGGCGACGATGCGAAGCCAGGTCCAACCGAAGCCGTGACCGAGCTGGTGGTGCCCCGGCGGTTCCGAGGTCCCTCGGCGTCGGGCAATGGTGGCTGGTCGGCGGGTGCGGTGGCACATGTGCTGGACCCCGCTCACGGATCCGCCGTGACAGTGACGCTCAGGCAACCGCCGCCGCTCGAGACCCCGATGGACGTGGACGCCGACGGCGCGGGCCTGGTTGTCACGTCGGACGGCGCCACGGTGCTCGAGGCACAGTCCGCCGCCACCGAGCCGATCCGGGTCGAGGCGGTCGGGGCCGACGAGGCGCGCGCCGCAGAGGCGACGTACCCGGGTCTCGACCGGCACCCGTTCCCGGAATGCTTCGTGTGCGGCACCGGCCGCGACCCGGGCGACGGGCTGCGGATCTTCCCCGGTCAGGTGTCCGACCAGGGCGACCTGGTGAGGGCCGCGGCGACCTGGACCCCGCACGAGTCGCTCGCCGAGGACTGGCACGAGTACGCCGGCGCCCAGCGCCGGGCGTCGCTTCCCGTCACCTGGGCGGCCCTGGACTGCGTGGGTGCGTGGGCAGCGGACATGGCCGAGCGGTTGATGGTGCTCGGCCGGATGACGGCGCGCGTCGCGTCGCTACCGGTGGTCGGCGAGGAGCACGTCGTGGTCGGGATGGCCCGCGCCGAAGACGGCCGCAAGCGCCACACCTCGGCCTCGATCTACGACAGCCGGGGCGACCTGGTCGGCGTCGCGGAACACGTCTGGATCGCGGTCGACCCGAAGGCGTTCGCCTGACCCGCGGCCGAGTCAGCTCTTCGGGGAGTCCGGCTGGCTGAGTGCGGCGTTGTAGCGCCCCAGCTCGCGGATGAAGCCGCTGAGCTGAGCGTCCGACCAGTCGCCGAGCTGTTCGTCGAGCCACTTGCGGCGGTGCTCCGCGACGTCCTCCATGCGGCGTACCGCCTCGTCCGTGGTCGACAGCAGCGTTGCGCGACCGTCGGCGGGGTCGGGCGTGCGCTCGATCAGCCCGAGGTCGATGAGGTGCTGGACCTGCCGACTGATCGCGCCCTTGTCGATGTCGAAGATCTCGGCCATCGCGGATGCCCGGATCGGGCCGAACTCGGAGACGTAGCCGAGCATCAAGTACGACGCCGGCTGCAGCGACTCGTGCACGGCCCGGGCCCGCTCGCCGATCACCCGCCGGACGCGGCGGATCAGCACGCCGACCTCCTGCTCGAGCAGGCGGATCGACTCGGCGCGGGTCATCGGGCTTCCAGCTCCGAGACCGCCTCGGGCGCGAACTCACCCTGCAAGTGGAGCGTCGTACGCAGCGGCACCTCGCGGATGAACAGCACGGCGAGCAACGCCAGGGCGGCAAACGGTGTCGCGATCAGGAAGATGTGGCCGCTCGCGTCGCCGAAGGCGTGCTCGAAGATCATCCTGGCCTGGACCGGAAGCTTGCTCAGGTCCGGGATGGAGTGGCTCTCGTGCTGCACTGCGCCGCCGGTGCTCTCTGCCACGTTGCTGGCGACGCGGCTGCTCAGGATCGCGCCCAGCACGGAGACGCCGATCGAGCCTCCCATGGAGCGGAAGAACGACACCACCGAGCTCGCCGCGCCCATGTCGGCCTGGGCGGTGTTGTTCTGCACCGCCAGCACGAGGTTCTGCATGGTCGCGCCCAGGCCGACGCCGAGCACCGCCATGAATGCACCGACCAACACCAGGTTGGTGGTGTCGTCGATCGTGCTGAGCAGGGCCAGCCCGACGATGACCAGCACCATGCCGCCGACCAGCCAGCGCTTCCAGTAGCCAGTGGCGCTGATGATGCGGCCGCTGACGATGCTGGAGACCAGCAGGCCGCCGACCATGGCGATCGACATCAGGCCGGCGTCGGTCGGGCTCATGCCGCGGGCGAGCTGGAAGTACTGGCTCAGGTAGACGGTCGAGCCGAACATCGCCACGCCGATCAGCACCGAGGCGAGCGTGGCCAGGGCGGTGGTGCGATCGGCGAACAGGCGGAGCGGGATCACCGGCTCGTCGGCCACCCGCGCCTCGACGTACAACGCGGCGGCGATCACAGCAATGCCGGAGAGGACGAGCAGCGCGGTGGTCGCCGACGCCCACTCGAACTGCTGGCCGGCGAGGGAGACCCAGATCAGCAGGATGCTCACGCCGGCGATGATCAGGGTGGCGCCGAGGTAGTCGATCTTGACCGGGCGCTTGACGACCGGCAGGTGCAGCTTGGCCTGGAGTACGCCGAACGCGAGCGCAGCGACCGGCAGGCCGATGAAGAAGCACCCGCGCCAGCCGAGCGGCGAATCGACGATCAGGCCCCCGATCAGCGGGCCGCTGACGGTCGCCAGCGCGAAGGTGGCGCCGATGTAGCCGGAGTAGCGGCCGCGCTCGCGCGGCGTCACCATGCTGGCGATCACGACCTGCACCAGGGCGGTCAGGCCACCGATGCCCAGCCCCTGGATGACCCGGGCGAGGATCAGCGTCTCCATGTTGGGCGCGAACGCCGCTACCAGAGAGCCGATCGAGAAGATGATCAGCGCACTCTGCACGAGCAGCTTCTTGCTGAAGAGGTCGGCGAGCTTGCCCCAGATCGGCGTGGTGGCCGTCATCGACAGGAGGGTGGCCACGACGACCCAGGTGTAGCCGGTCTGGGTGCCCTTCAGGTCGGTGATGATCCGCGGTAACGCGTTGGTCACCACCGTGCTGGAGAGCATGGCGACGAACATCGCGAGCAACAGCCCGCTGAGCGCCTCCAACACCTGTCGGTGGGTCATCTGCCCGGCCTGCTCGGCAGGGTGTGCCTCGGTCACGTGGTCTCGTCTCACGGTCAGTAGAAGGTTGCCGTGATCAACTATATTCCCGATCGTTGCAGATGGGCAACTTGTCGCGACGCGACGTACGTCGTACCCCGCTTGCGCGGTGGTCGCGGAGAAATAGGACAACCCGCAGGTGTGGCAGCCCCTTGCTGGCCTGGCCAGATCGGGAAGTGCCGCTCCGGGGGACGTGGTCCCGGATCACCTGCGGGTCGGGTAGCCGCTTGGAATTCACCAGCAGCCAAACGAACGGTTCCGTCCGAGTGTTGCTGGGCTGCTAGCGGGCAGCCACCTCACGCGTCCTAGAAGAATTCATTCTTCGGACCACCTCCTTTCCCGTGTCCGACAAAGGTAGGCCCCGGGACCACCCCACTCAAGGGGTTATCGCGGCCGCCGCGAACTGGGCGTTGTAGAGGCGGGCGTACGCGCCGTCCGCCGCAAGCAGCGACGCGTGGTTGCCCTGCTCGACGATCCGGCCCTCCTCCATCACCAGGATCAGGTCGGCATCACGGATCGTGGAGAGCCGGTGGGCGATCACGAACGACGTCCGGTCCGTGCGCAGCGCCGCCATCGCGTGTTGCAGGAGCAGCTCCGTTCGGGTGTCCACCGACGACGTCGCTTCGTCGAGGATCAGCAGCGCCGGGTCGGACAGGAACGCCCGCGCGATCGTCACCAGCTGCCGCTCGCCGGCGGACAGGTTGCCGCCGTCCTCGTCGATCATCGTGTCGTAGCCGTCGGGCAGCGAGTGCACGAAGCGGTCGACGAACGTCGCCCGCGCGGCCTCGAGGATGTCCTCCTCGGAAGCACCCGGCCGGCCGTAGGCGATGTTGTCGCGGATCGTGCCCTCGAACAGCCAGGTGTCCTGCAGCACCATGCCGATCTGGCCGCGCAGCGCCGCCCGCGGCATCGCCGCGATGTCCACGCCGTCGAGGGTGATCCGACCGGCGTCCAGCTCGTAGAAGCGCATCACCAGGTTGACCAGCGTGGTCTTGCCGGCACCGGTCGGGCCGACGATGGCCACCGTCTGGCCCGGACGCGCGACCAGCGACAGGTCCTCGATCAGCGGGCGCTCGGGGTCGTAGGAGAACGAGACGTGCTCGAACGCGACCTCGCCATGGCGTACGGCGGGGGCTCCGTCGCCGGCAGCGTCGGGCACCTGCTGCTCGGCGTCCAGAAGCTCGAAGACGCGCTCCGCCGACGCGACTCCGGACTGCAGCAGGTTCATCATCGAGGCGACTGCCGTGAGCGGTTGGGTGAACTGCCGCGTGTACTGGATGAACGCTTGCACCTCCCCGAGCGAGAGGCTGCCGTTGGCGACCCGGAGCCCGCCGACGACGGCGATCACGACGTAGTTGAGGTTTCCGATGAACATCATCACCGGCATGATCAGGCCGCTGATGAACTGCGCCCTGTACGACGCGTCGTAGAGCTCGGCGTTCTGCTCGTCGAAGACCCGCTGGATTTCCTCCTGGCGCCCGAACACGGTGACCAGGGCGTGGCCGGAGAAGCTCTCCTCGATGTGCGCGTTGAGCTTGCCGGTGCGCCGCCACTGGGCGATGAACTCGCTCTGCGAGCGGCCCATGATCTTCGCGGTGACGAACATCGTGATCGGCACCGAGACCAGCGCGATCATCGCCAAGGACGGAGAGATCCAGAACATCATCGAGAGCACCGCTACGACGGTCAGCAGTGACGTGAGCAGCTGGCTCATCGTCTGCTGCAGGGTCTGGCTGATGTTGTCGATGTCGTTGGTGACCCGGCTGAGCAGCTCACCGCGTGGCTGCCGGTCGAAGTAGCCCAGCGGGAGCTCGTTCACCTTGTCCTCGACGTCCGCTCGCATCCGGCGGACCGTGCTCTGGACCACGTCGTTGAGCAGGAAGCCCTGCAGCCAGCCGAGGACCGAGGCGCCGACGTAGATCGCCAGCACCGTGAGCAGCACGTTGCGGACCGCGTCGAAGTCGATCGGCCGGTGTGCGAGGTAGCCGTCGAAGATCAGATCGGTGGCCTGCCCGAGCAGCCGCGGCCCGTAGGCCATCAGGCTCACGCTGACGACCGCCAGCACGACGACGCCGATCGCCTTGGTTCGCTCCGGCGCCATCCGCCGGACCAGCCGCTTGGCTGATGGGCCGAAGGTCATCGCCTTCTGGCCGACCATGCCGCCACCCATCGGCCCGCGGCCGGGGGTGGGCCCGGTCTGCACGACCCGCTCGGTCTCCTTCATCTGGCCGGGGCGCTGAGCCGGATCCTGGGCAGTGGTGCTCATGCCGCCTCCTCCGCGCTCAGCTGGGACTCGACGATCTCCTGGTAGGTCGGGTTGTCGGCGAGCAGCTCGTGGTGGGTGCCCCGACCGACGACGCGGCCGTCCTCCATGACCAGGATCAGGTCGGCGTCCCGGATCGTGGAGACCCGCTGCGCGACCAGCACCACGGTGGAGTCGCGGGTCTCGGGAGCCAGGGCAGCGCGCAGGCGCGCATCGGTGGCGAGGTCGAGGGCGGAGAACGCGTCGTCGAAGAGGTAGATCTCGGGCCGGCGGACCAGCGCCCGGGCAATGGCGAGCCGTTGGCGCTGACCACCGGAGACGTTGGTGCCGCCCTGCACGATCGGCCCGTCCAGTCCTTCGGGCATGGCTTCGACGAAGTCGCGGGCCTGCGCGATCTCGAGTGCTCGCCACAGCTCCTCGTCGGTGGCGTCGGCCTTGCCGTGGCGCAGGTTGCTGGCCACCGTGCCGGTGAACAGGAAGGCCTGTTGCGGCACCAGACCGATCCGCGACCAGAGTGCGTCCGGCTCGAGCTGGCGTACGTCGACGCCGTCGACACGTACCGAACCGGCCGTCGTGTCGAAGAGCCTCGGCATCAGGTTGATCAGAGTGGACTTGCCGGCACCGGTCGAGCCGATCACCGCGATCGTCTGGCCGGGCCGCGCCGAGAAGGTGACGTCCTGCAGCACCGGCTGCTCGGCACCCGGGTAGGTGAAGCCGACGCCGTCGAGATCGAGATGACCGCGCACCTCGGCCGGCGCCTCCGGGTCCGCGGACGGCACCACCGAGGACTCGGTGTCCAGCACCTCCGCGATCCGGTCGGCACACACCGCCGACCTCGGGATCATCATCAGCATGAAGGTGCCCATCATCACCGACATCAAGATCTGCATCAGGTAGCTCAGGAAGGCCGTCAGGGCGCCCACCTGCATGGTCCCGTCGTCGACGCGATGGCCGCCGAACCAGATCACCGCGACGCTCGAGACGTTCACGACCAACATGACCAGCGGGAACATCGTGGCCAGCCATCGACCGGCCGTTACGGAGACCTCGGTCAGCTGGTCGTTGGCGGTGCCGAAGCGCTTGGTCTCCAGCGGCTCGCGCACGAACGCTCGCACCACGCGAATGCCGGTGATCTGCTCGCGGAGCACGCGGTTGACCTCGTCGATCCGCTCCTGCACGAGGCGGAAGCTCGGCACCATCTGCGAGACGATGAGGCCAACGCACAGGAAGAGCGTCGGCACCACGATCGCGAGCAGCCAGGACAGACCCAGGTCCTCGCGCATCGCCATCAGTACGCCGCCGACCATCATGATCGGCACCGAGACGGCCATCGTGCAGGTCATCAGCGTGAGCATCTGGACCTGCTGGATGTCGTTGGTGTTGCGGGTGATCAGTGACGGTGCGCCGAACGCCGCGACCTCCCGACCGGAGAACGACGACACTTTGCGGAACACGGCACCGCGCAGGTCGCGGCCGAACGCCATCGCCGTACGCGACGCGAACCACACCGCGACCACCGAGCAGCCGATCTGCACCAGCGAGACGGCGAGCATGACCATGCCGAGACGCATGATGTAGTCGGTGTCGCCGGTCGCCACACCGTTGTCGATGATGTCGGCGTTGATGCTCGGCAGGAACAACATGGCCACGGTCGAGGTGAACTGAAGGACCACGATCACGCTCAGCCAGCGCTTGTACGGCGCGAGGTGGGTGCGCAGCAGGCGCAGCAACATCAGCGGTCCTCCTCGAGCAGGGTGCCGTGCAGGATCACGTCGACGATCTCCTCGGCCGTCAGCGCCTTGGGGTCGGAGATGTGCGGGTGCGTGCCCGAGAAGGTGAGCAGCCGGAGCATGCGCACCACCTCGGTGAGGGGGACCCGGAACGCGCGGGCGTCGGGCTCCAGGAGCGCGACCATCTGGCTCTCGACATAGCTGCGGAACCGCTCGTCGTCCTCGCGGCGACGTTCGGGCGGCTTCGGCAGCCCCATCGCGATCATCATCCGGAAGATGCTCTGGAACCGGCGCTGCATCAGCCGGGTCAGGGCGAGCATGCGCTCGCGGAGCTCCAGGTCCTTCGAGATCAGCTCGAGCTGGCCGAGGAACGGGTCGGGCCTGAACTCGGCGTCCAGCACCGCCTGGAACAGCTCCTCCTTGGTCGGGAAGATCCGGAAGATCGTGCCCTCGGCGATGCCCGCGGCCTCCGCGATCAGCCGGGTCGTAGTGGACCGACCATGCTCGAGCAGCAGCGCCCGCGTCGCGTAGATCAGCTCCTCGCGCCGCTCCTCCGGCGCCATCGGCCGCGCCCGCTCCCTCTTGTCCACCCGCCAAGGTTAAATGAGTGAGCACTCACTCACAACTGCTTTTCGCGGTAGTCCCTGACGAAAGGACCCTCAGAACGCCGTTTTCAGGCGCTTTGCGTCAGGGACTACCCCGCTAGGGGGCCAGCCGCTGGGTGGTCCAGCCGTCGGAGGAGCGGGTGTAGACGAGACGGTCGTGCATGCGGCCGGGGCGGCCCTGCCAGAACTCCACGACCTCGGGCCGGATGACGTAGCCGCCCCACTCCTCGGGAACGGGCACCGGCTGGGGCTCGGGGTAGCGGGCCGCCATCTCGTCGTACGCCGCCTCGAGCTCGTCGCGGCCGGCGACGGGACGCGACTGGTGCGAGGCCCAGGCGCCCAGCTGGGAGCCGCGCGGCCGGATCGCGAAGTACGCCGCCACGTCGGCGGCCTCCAGCGCCGTGGCTGAGCCGTCGATGCGGACCTGCCGCTCCAGCGGATGCCACGGGAAGAGCACCGCGCAGCGCGGGTTGGCCGCCAGCTCGTGCCCCTTGCGCGACTCCCTGTTCGTGAAGAACACGAACCCCGCGTCGGAGAGCCCCTTGAGCAGCACCGTCCGCGCCGACGGCTGCCCGTCGGCGGACACGGTCGCGACGACCATCGCGTTCGGCTCGTGCAGACCCGCCGTCATCGCGTCGTCCAACCAGCGTCGGAACATCGCTACCGGATCGGCCTCGAGGTCGGCCTCGGTCAGGCCGGCGCGGGAGTACTCCTCGCGGAGCGACGCCAGATCGAGATCAGCCATGCCCCGACGGTAGACGAGTGGTGCAGAATGCCACCGACCGTCGAGCGACAGAGGAGTCTGGCGATGACAGAGGTACACCACGGCCTGGAAGGCGTCGTCGCTTTCGAGTCGGAGATCGCAGAGCCGGACAAGGAAGGCTCAGCCCTCCGCTACCGCGGGGTCGACATCGAGGACATCGTCGGACGCGTTCCGTTCGAGAACGTCTGGGGGCTGCTGATCGACGGCTCCTACACACCCGGCCTCGCCCCGGCCGAGCCCTACAACCTGCCGGTCCACACCGGCGACGTCCGGGTCGACGTACAGGCCGCCGTGGCGATGCTCGCGTCCGCTTTCGGCTTCGGGCAGACCTACGACATCTCCGACGAGCAGGCGCGCGAGGACATCGGTCGTCTGGCCGTGATGGTGCTGTCGTACGCCGCCCAGTCGGCGCGCGGACTCGACCAGCCGGTCGTACCGCAGAGCGAGGTCGACCAGGGCCACACCCTCGCCGAGCGGTTCATGATCCGGTGGAAGGGTGAGGCGAATCCCCAGCATGTGAAGGCGATTGACGCCTACTGGAGCTCAGCCGCCGAGCACGGCATGAACGCCTCGACGTTCACCGCGCGGGTCATCACCAGCACCGGCGCTGACGTCGCGGCCGCGTTCTCCGGCGCCATCGGCGCGATGAGCGGCCCCCTCCACGGAGGCGCCCCCGCCCGGGTGCTGACCATGATCGAGGCGGTCGAGGAGTCCGGCGACGCCACTGCCTACGTCAAGGGCCTGCTCGACTCCGGCGAGCGCCTCATGGGCTTCGGCCACCGCGTCTACCGCGCCGAGGACCCTCGCGCCCGCGTGCTGCGACGCACAGCCAAGGAACTCAATGCCCCTCGCTACGAGGTGGCCGAGGCGCTCGAGCAGGCCGCCCTCAAGGAGCTGAGGGAACGCCGCCCGGACCGGGTGCTGGAGACCAACGTGGAGTTCTGGGCGGCCATCGTCCTCGACTACGCCGAGGTGCCGGCCAACATGTTCACCTCGATGTTCACCTGCGCGCGCACCGGCGGCTGGTCGGCCCACATCCTCGAGCAGAAGCGCACCGGCCGGCTGATCCGGCCCTCCGCGGTCTACGTCGGCCCGAGCGCCCGCAAGGCCGACGAGGTCGACGGCTGGCAGTCGGAATGGGCCGGCTGAGACTGCCGGACGCCGCGTCATCACCTTGGTCAAGGTTCGGTCACGACTCTTGACAGGAATTAGTTAGTCCGCTGCACTAACTAACTATGACCCAGGTCACGCCGGTCGGCCGGCAGCTTCGCCCCAGCGGCAAGCTGCTGCAGGAGGACGCGCGTCGCCACCACCGCGCGCTGCTCCTGCAGGTGCTCTTCCGCGACGGACCGGCGAGCCGCGCCGACCTGGCCCGTTCCACCGGTCTGACCCGGGTCACGGTGTCGGACCTGGTCGGCGAGATGGTGGCCGAGAAGCTGGTCGAGGAGCTCGGCGCTCCCATCGGGAGCCGCGTCGGCAAGCCGCCGACGCTCGTGGGTATCGCCCCCGACTCCACCCACATCATCGCCCTGGACCTCTCCCCCGACGACCGCATCCTCGGCGCCGTGGTCAACCTCGCCGGCAAGGTGCTCACCCGCCTGGAGCGCCCGCTGGAGGGCCGGCACGGCAAGGCCGCCCAAGACCTCGTGCACGAGCTCGCCGACGAGCTGATCGCCGGTGCCACCAAGCCGATCCTCGGCATCGGCGTCGGTTCACCGGGCGTCGTCGACGCGCGCGGCGTCGTGCTCGACGCCCCCAACCTCGGGTGGCACGGCACCGCGCTGGCCGACAGCCTGCGGTCCCGCACCGGCGTGCCCGTCTTCGTGGCCAACGACGCCAACACGGCGGCGCTGGGCGAACACACCTACGGCGCCGCCGACGGCGGCGGGATGATGGTGCTGCGGATCGGCACCGGTGTCGGTGCCGGGTTGATCCTCGAGGGCTCGCTGCTCCACGGTCACCGCGCAGCCGCCGGCGAGATCGGCCATGTGGTCGTCGACCCGCGCGGTGAGCTCTGCGCCTGCGGCCGCACCGGCTGTCTGGAGACCCTCCTCGCCGAGCCCCACCTACGCCGCCGGCTGGCCGCCTCCTCCTCGCCGCAGCGGGTGCTGACCGAGACCGGCAAGCGCCTCGGCGCCGCGCTCGCGCCCGTGATCGGGACGCTCAACCTCCACGAACTGGTCCTGAGTGGACCAACCGAGCTCCTCGACGGTGCGCTCCGCGACGCCGTCGAGAAGACCATCCGTGACCGCACGATGCCCGTGATCGGTGACGAGTTGGTAGTCCGTACGTCAACTCTCGGGGACGACGTCGTACTGGTCGGGGCCGCCGTCCTGGTCCTGGCCGGAGAACTGGGTGTCTCTTGAGAGACGTCCGTAACCCATCGAAAGGAAACATCCGGTGCGCATGAAGACAACGCTGGGCCTGCCATTGGGCATCGCCCTGTCGGCCGTGCTCGCCCTGACCGCATGCGGTTCGGACGGCGACGACGACGACAACGACAGCTCGGGGAACAGCGACGGGGGTCCCAAGACCGCCGACATCCGGGTCTGGCTCAACGGACCCGACACTCCACAGGACGCCCGTGACTGGCTGAAGGAGACCTTCGAGGCCGACCACCCCGGCTCGACGCTGACCATCGAGGAGCAGCAGTGGGAGGGCCTCGTCGAGCGCCTCACCACCGCCCTCTCCAGCGACTCGGAGACGCCCGACGTGGTCGAGGTCGGCAACACCCAGGCGGCGACCTTCACCACCGCGGGTGCCTTCGGCGACCTCACCTCAGAGGTCGACGCTCTGGGTGGCTCCGACCTGCTCCAGGGCTTCGTCGAGGCCGGCAGCGTCGGCGACGACGTGTTCGCGGTGCCCTACTACGCGGGCTCGAAGTACGTCTTCTACCGCAAGGACCTGTTCGAGGCATCCGGCATCGAGGTGCCGACCACGACTGACGAGTTCGTCGACGCCGCGATCAAGCTCAAGCAGGACAACCCCGATCCCGCCAACTTCTCCGGCTACTGGTTCCCCGGCCAGGACTGGCGCAACGCGGTGACGTTCCTCTGGAACGCCGGCGGCGACCTGGCCGTCGAGGACGGCGACGAGTGGCAGGGAGCCCTGTCCTCACCGGAGTCGCAGGCCGGACTGGAGACGGTCCAGACCCTGATGACCGAGGCGTCCGGTGCCGCCAAGGACGGCAACGAGGCCGACCCGCAGGTGCCGTTCTGCAACAACGAGATCGGCATGATGTCGACCCCTGGCTGGGTCATGGGTCTGATCAGTGACCCCGAGATCGGCTGCCCGGACATGGTCGAGAACATCGGCGTCTTCGCCCTCCCGGGTGCGGACGGTTCACCGGCACCGGTGCTGCTCGGCGGCTCCAACATCGCCGTGGCCGCCAAGTCCGCCAACCAGGACCTCGCCAAGGACGCGATCGCGCTGATGCTCAGCGACGACTACCAGACGATCCTTGCCGAGAACGGCCTCACCCCGGCCAAGTCCTCGCTCGCGCCGCTCCTCGGCGACGACGAGTTCGCCGCAGCCACCATCGAGGCGGCCAGCAACGCGAAGCTCACCCCGGCCGCGGCCGGCTGGGCCAGCGTCGAGGGTGCTCGCATCCTCGAGGACATGTTCGTCGCACTCGCGCAGGGTGGTGACCCGGCCGAGCTGGCCGCGGACGCCGACGACGCGATCGCCGAGCAGCTCAACTAACCCACACTGGAGGTTGGCCCGTCACACACACTCTGTTGACGGGCCAGCCTCCCACGCCCGAAATCCCGGAAGGAGGAGCGTCGATGGCGCAGCTGGTGGACGTGCTGGAGACGGTTGATCCTCCTGCCCGGCATGCCGCACGGCGTACGGCGTCGCGCGGTCTCCTCCCCTACGGTCTGGTGCTCCCCGCGCTCGTGGCGCTGGCCCTGGCCCTGGGCTACCCGCTCATCCGCCAGTTCGTGCTCTCCTTCCAGGAGTACGGCCTGGCCCAGCAGTTCGGCCAGCCGCCCACCTGGATCGGGCTCGACAACTATCGCGACCTCGTCGACGACAGCTACCTGTGGATCCTGGTGCTGCGCACGGTGGCGTTCTGCCTCGTCAACGCGACCCTCACCATGGCCATCGGCGGCGCCATCGCCCTGCTGATGCGGCAGATGTCGAAGCCGGTGCGGCTGCTGGTGCAGACGGCGCTCCTGCTGGCCTGGGCGATGCCCGTGCTCGCGGCGCTGACCGTGTGGGAGTGGCTCTTCGACAGCCAGTACGGCGTCATCAACTGGGTGCTCACCCGCCTCGGCGCTGAGTACGACGGCCACTCGTGGCTGCTCAACCCGCTGTCGTTCTTCTTCGTGGCCACCGTGATCGTGGTCTGGATGAGCGTGCCCTTCGTGGCCTTCACCGTGTACGCCGCGCTGACCCAGGTGCCGGCCGACGTCATCGAGTCCGCCGAGGTGGACGGCGCCAACCCGAGGCAGCGGCTGCGCCACATCATCCTGCCGTCGATCATGCCGGTGCTGCTGGTGGTCGCGCTGCTGCAGATCATCTGGGACCTGCGCGTCTTCACCCAGATCTACGTGCTGCAGAAGGCCGGTGGCGTCACCCGGGAGACCAACCTGCTCGGCACCTACATCTACCGCGCCGGCATCGGCGAAGGCGACTTCGGCGCGGCCGCGGCGGTCGCCATCTTCATGCTGGCGCTGACCGTGATCCTGACCGCGCCGTACGTCTTCCGCATGCTCCGCGAGGAGGACTGATGGCGCGCGCCGCCAGCACTGCCAACCGGGCCTTCACCAACGGCATCGGCCTGCTCATTTTCGCCGTGTTCGCGTTCCCGGTCTACTGGATGGTCTCGACCTCGTTCCAGAGCCGCCGCGAGATCCGCGCGCCGGAGCCGACCTGGCACCCGTTCGGTGGCGGCTTCGACAACTACCGGAGGTTGTTCGACGACGGCGAGTTCATCGGCGCGCTCAAGATCAGTCTGACCGTGACCCTGGCGACCGTGATCGTCGCCCTCGTGTTCGCGTTCCTGGCCGCCGTAGCGCTGTCCCGGTTCAAGTTCCGCGGGCGCAAGTCGTTCGTGCTCGTGCTGCTCATCGTGCAGATGATCCCGGCCGAGGGCCTCTTCATCTCCCAGTACAAGATGCTCGACGGCGCCGACCTCACCAACACGGTGGTCGGCCTGACTCTGCTCTACGTCGCAGCGGTCCTGCCCTTCACGATCTGGACGCTGCGCGGCTTCGTCGCCGGTCTGCCGATCGAGCTGGAGGAGGCGGCGATGGTCGACGGGTGCAGCCGGGTCGGTGCGTTCTTCCGGATCACGTTCCCGCTGCTGGCGCCCGGCCTCGTGGCCACCG
Organism: uncultured Actinomycetota bacterium; assembly: GCA_963753565.1. GTDB lineage: Bacteria > Actinomycetota > Actinomycetes > Propionibacteriales > Nocardioidaceae > Nocardioides. The sequence continues at coordinate 16,652 of CAVWCT010000009.1, read as the reverse complement.
GTGTCTTCGGGTTCATCCAGGCCTGGAACGAGTTCACGCTCGCTCTCGTGGTGATGACCCGCGAGGACCGGCAGACGCTGCCGGTCTGGCTGAGCACGTTCTCCGACGTCAACCGCGGCACCGACTGGGGCGCGGTGATGGCCGGGTCCACGTTGATCGCCATCCCGGTCATCGTCTTCTTCCTGATCGTCCAGGGCCGGATGGTCGCCGGGCTGACCACGGGCGCGGTGAAGGGATGACCATCGAACAGCTCGCGCTCGCCGTACAGCTGCCCGGGCTGATCCTGCGCGAGGTCGACGCCGAGCTGTCCGCTCTGCTCGCCGAGGGTCTCGGTGGCGTCTGCCTGTTCGGGCCCGCCGCTACTGGAGGCATCTCCACGGTGCGCGAGCTCGTGGACCGGATCCACGCGGCCGGACCCGGCGCCGTGGTCGCCACCGACGAGGAGGGCGGCGACGTGACCCGGCTGTACGCCGACGTCGGCAGCCCCGTGCTGGGCGCGGCGGCCCTCGGTGCCGCGGACGACCCGCGGCTCACCGAGGCCACGGGGCGCGTCGTCGGCTCGGACCTGGCCGCGGCCGGCATCGACCTGACCCTCGCGCCGGTGGCCGACCTCAACACCAACCCGGCCAACCCGGTGATCGGGGTCCGCAGCTTCGGATCCGACCCGGCCCGGGTAGGCGAGCACGTGGAGGCGTGGGTGCGCGGGCTTCGGGCGTCGGGAGTTGCCGCCTGCGCCAAACACTTCCCGGGTCACGGCGACACCGGTGACGACAGCCACCTCACCCTGCCGGTCGTGGACGCCGACCTGGCCGTGCTCGACCTGCGGGAGCTGGTGCCGTTCGCGGCGGCCATCCGAGGCGGTGCCGCGGCCGTGATGACCTCCCACATCCTGCTGCCCGCACTCGACGCGGAGCGCCCGGCGACCATGAGCCCGACCGTGCTCGCGCTGCTCCGCGAGCGCCTGCGCTACGACGGCGTCATCGTCACCGACGCCCTTGATATGGCCGGCGCATCCGGCAACCGCGAGATCCCGGAAGCAGCCGTGCTCTCGCTGATCGCGGGCGCCGACCTGCTGTGCCTGGGCTCCAACTCGTCGCCCGACCTGATCCGCGCGGTCCAGGCTGCCGTGGTCGCCGCCGTGGCCGACCGCCGGCTGACCGAGGAGCGGCTGGCCGATGCGCAGCGCCGGATCGGCACACTCCGGATGACGGAGGCACCGGCCGCCACCGAGCTCGACGCCCAGGCGCAGCTGGCCGGCGCCCGGGCCGCGCTGACCGTCGAGGGCGACCTCCCCGACTTGGCCGGCGCCGCGGTGACCCAGATCGACACCACCCCCAACATAGCCGTCGGCGTCGTGCCGTGGGGCCTGCCCGCGATGAAACCTTCGGCGGCGGGCCGGCCGGTGATCGTCCAGGTGAAGGACGCCCACCGACACCCCGACGTGCGGGCCCAGCTGGCCTCGCTCGCAGAGGCCGGCCCGGTCGTGGTGGTGGAGTACGGCTGGCCGGCTCCACTCGAGCTCGAGCTTCCCCGCATCTGCACCCGCAGCGCCTCTCGGCCCTCGACCGCTGCCGTCGCCGAGGTGCTGACCGAGGCGGGGTGGTCGGCATGACGGCTTACGGGCTGGACGTCGGCGCCACGAAGACCCTCGGTGTCGTGGTCGCGGACGACGGCACGGTGCTCGCCAGTGTCCGCCGGTCGACCGACCCGGGCCCGCGGGGCGTCGTCGCCACTGCCGGACACGTCGTCGACCAGCTCCGGCGGGAGTCGGGCCTGGCTCCCGACGGGCCGGTCGGGGTCGGCGTACCGGGCCTCGTGGTCGCCGGCGCGGTGCGGCACGCGGTCAACCTCGAGGTGGGAGGCGACTCGCTGCGCCTGCAGAGCCTGCTGAGCGAGCACCTCGGGCACGAGGTGCTGCTGGAGAACGACAGCAACGTCGCGGCGCTCGGCGCGGCTCAGCTGATCGGAGCCTCGGACCTGGCCTACCTCAGCATCGGCACCGGCCTGTCCGCCGGGCTGGTGCTCGACGGTCGGTTGCGCCGTGGCCGGCTCGGCGCGGCCGGCGAGATCGGACACATCCCCGTCGACCCGGGAGGCGAGCCCTGCAGCTGCGGACAGCTCGGATGCCTGGAGACGACGTCCTCGGGTGCAGCCCTGGCCCGGATGTGGCCGACCTCGAACGGACGACCCCCCGCGCAGGAGGTCTTCGCCAGGGCCGCGGAGGGAGATGCCAAGGCCGTTCGGGTGCGCGCGGTCTTCGCCGAGGGTGTCGCCGCCGCCGCGCGGCTGCTGATGCTCGGCGTCGACATCGAGTCCGTCGTGCTCGGAGGCGGTGTGGCCGCGCTCGGGGAGCCGCTGCTCGAGGTGGTGAAGGCGGCGCTGACCGCCCAGTCCGAGAGCTCGCCGTTCCTGGCGTCGCTCGATCTCGCCGAACGGGTGAAGCTGATCGGGTCCGAACAACCAGTCGCCGCGATCGGTGCCGCCAAGCTGGGCACCCTCAGCGCGCCGTGAACTCCTCCAACCGAGCACGCACCGCATGCCGGGCCAGGTCGTAGGCGCTGTCGTCCTCGTCGCGCAGCAGCGACATCAGGTTGGCGCCCTCGTAGAGGGCATTGAGCTCGAAGGCGAGCTGCCGAGCGTCCGTCGAGGGCACCAGGTGTCCGAGCTCGCGGGCCTCCTCCACCGTCGCCTCCAGGATCGCCAGCCACTCGGCGTTCGACGCCGCCAGCGCGTCGCGCACCCTGCCCGGACGGCCGGCGAAGTCGTGCGTCGCCTTCGCGAAGAAGCAGCCACCCGGGAAGACCCGCCGCTGGGAGTAGGCCAGCCAGGCCTCGGTCATCGCCGAGATCCGCTCCAGGCCGGCCGGCGCCTCCCGCGCGGGGGCCACCACCGCGTCGGCGTAGATCCGTCGAGCGGCTCGGATCGTTGCGAGCTGGAGCTCCTCCTTCGCGCCGAAATGCGCGAACAAGCCACTCTTGCTGATCGAGAGATCCGATGCGAGCTGGCCGATCGACAGCCCTTCAAGTCCCTGGAGCGAGGCGATGTCGACGGCTCGCCTGAGGACCGCACGACGGGTCTCTTTGCCCCGCAGCAGCCGGCCGTCGGTTGTCTCGGTCATGGTGGTGGTCATCGTCGCACCGGCAGCTCGTAGGTGAACACCGCACCGTCCCGGTCGCTCGGCTTCACACCCGGCCGATTCTTGTTCAGCATCGCCTGCACCGGGCGGTTCTCGGCACCGGTGACGACCTGCACGCGCTCGATCCCGTCGTACCTCATCTCCGCGAGCAGCGCGTCGAGCAGCAGCGAGCCGACCCCCTGACGCTGGTGGGCGTCGGCCACGACCATCGCGATCTCGGCCACCGGCTCTTCCGGACCGTTCGACCGCGCCCACAGCGCATGGCCCACGAGCCGGCCGGACACCACCGCGACCAGTGCTCCGCCACCTCGTCCGCCGGAGAGGAGGTGCTCGACGAGCGCCTTGGGCACTCGTCCGCCCAACCCGGTCAGGAAGCGATGGTGGCTGGACGAAGGTGACAGTTCCGCGACGAACTGGACAAGGTCGTCGCGGTCGGCCGCCACGGCTCGTCGTACGTGGGGCAGATCCCGCGGATGAGTGTGGAGGACGGGAGCCTCCGGTATCAGCAGCGCCATTGCTGCTCTCCTCTCAACTAACAATACGAACGATCGTACCATTTGATGAAGGGCGAGTCGGCGCATGTGCTCGCTCTCACACCGTCGAGTCGGCGCAAAGTCCGGCTCCGAGAGTGCTGAGTCGGCGCAAAAGTCGGGCAGATGCGCCGACTCGGCGTCAGGCGCGGGTGGTTCGGGCGAGGTAGGCCTCGCCGCGCGGCGACAGCGCGTAGCCGACCTCGAAGCTCTGGGTCAGGCCGAGGTTCTTCAGCTTGCGGACGTCGATCTTGAACGGGTCGCGCTCGCGGCCGAGCTCCTCGGCCAGGTCTGGTGCCCGGGTGTGCGGGCGCCTTCGGATGATGGCGAGCGTCGCCATCGTCCACGGCCCGTGGCTGCTCGCCCGGTCCAGCCGCTCGAGCTTCCCGTCGAGGTCGGTGAGGTCGAGGTCGGTGAGGTCCACCGACTCGCGCAGCGCGATCCGCGGGTCCTCGCCCGCCCACGTCAGGACCACGCGGTACGTCGGCAGGCTGGCATCGTCGCGCAGCCGCTTGCGCAGCACGTCGGCGTTCGGGTGGCCGGCCAGCACGGCCTCTTCGTCGGTGATCGCGTCGGCCTCGACGACGGTGACCTCCTCGACCCGGATCACACCCGCGGCGGTGCGGAACTCCGACCCCGGGCGCACGTCCTGGCGGGGCCAGCGTCGAAAGGCGAGGGAGACCGAACCGTCGCGGACGCCGTGGGCGACCTTGGGTGGCAGCAGCACGTGGAGAGTGTGTCCCGAGCCGCGCGTAGGGTCGAGTCATGGACCACGAGCAGGTCGACCTGTGGGACGGCGAGGCGGCGACATTCGACGACGACCCTGACCATGGACTGCGCGATCCTGGGGTCCGCGCCGCCTGGCGCAGCCTGCTCACCGGTCTGCTGCCGACGCCCCCCGCACGTGTCGCGGACCTCGGCTGCGGCACCGGCTCACTGTCGGTCCTGCTCGCAGACGAGGGCTACGCCGTCGATGGCGTCGACTTCTCCCCCGAGATGATCCGGCGGGCAACCGCCAAGGCCGACGGTCGGGCGGAGGTGACGGTTACCCGCGGTGACGCGTCCGACCCGCCGCTAGAACGGGCGTCGTACGACGTCGTGCTGTGCCGCCACGTGCTCTGGATCATGCCCCATCCAGTCACGGCTCTGGCCCGGTGGGTCGCGCTGCTGCGGCCCGGAGGTCGGTTGGTGCTGGTCGAAGGAAGCTGGTCCACCGGCGCCGGACTGACTGCGGCGGAGACCGTTGAACTCGTGGAGGTGACCGGTCTCGGCGCCACGTTGACCCGGCTGGACAATCCCGCCTACTGGGGCAGAGAGACCGGAGACGAGCGCTACGTGGTTGTCGCGAGGGGTCTGCCGAAGCAGCGGCAGAGCGGCGAGTTGCGGTAGTGCCCGAAAGGGGGGATCGGCGTGTAGCCCGCCGACTCGTACAGCGTGATGGCCTCCGGCTGGTGGAGCCCGGTCTCCAGGATCAGTGCTTCGACGCCGGAAGCCATTGCCGTCTCCTCGAGGTGCGCGAGGATCCGCCGGGCGTGGCCCTGGCCGCGCGCGGATCGGACGACGTACATCCGCTTGATCTCGGCGGTCTCCGTAGTGCCGAACGCCTCGACCTGGCGTCGGCGCCAGGCACCGGTGGTCACCGGCACGTCGTCGAGGTAGCCGACGTAGAAGCTCCCGTGCGGCGGGTCGAACATCAGCGGGTCGATCGGCCCCTGGTCGGGGCTGCCGTAGCGCTCGACGTACTCAGCCTGGACCTCGTCGATCAGCCGGGCAGCGTCGACGTGACCGTAGCCCACCTGCTCGATCCGCAGCATGTCCGCCATTCCTCCCGATTTCGAGAACCTCCGCCCAGTGCTGACACAATAGAGACGCCTCTGACAGCGCCGTCAGCACCCAGACTCGACCCGCTCGAAAGGCTGCCTCGTGACCGACGTCCTCCAGATCCCCGCCGACCTGCTGCCCGCCGACGGGCGCTTCGGTGCGGGACCGTCGAAGATCCAGACCTCGCACCTCGACGCGCTCGCGGCCACCGGGTCTTCGCTGATGGGCACCTCCCACCGGCAGGCGCCGGTCCGCGACACGGTCGGTCGGGTGCGCACGGGGCTCGCGGAGCTCTTCTCGCTTCCTGACGGCTACGAGGTCGTGCTCGGCAACGGTGGGGCCACGGCGTTCTGGGACATCGCGACGTTCGGCCTGATCGAGCGCAAGAGTCAGCACCTCGCCTTCGGCGAGTTCTCGTCGAAGTTCGCGTCGGCGGCCGCGGCCGCCCCGTGGCTCGAGGCACCGTCGGTGATCAACAGCGACCCGGGGTCGCGGCCGTCCGCGGTGGCGGAAGCCGGAATCGACGTCTACGCCTGGGCGCACAACGAGACCTCGACCGCCGTGATGGCCCCCGTGGTCCGGCCGGCCGGAACCGCTGGTGACACGCTGGTGCTGATCGACGCGACTTCGGGCGCCGGTGGCCTGCCCGTCGACCTCACCGAGGTCGACACCTACTACTTCGCTCCGCAGAAGTGCTTCGCCTCCGACGGTGGTCTGTGGATCGCACTGATGTCGCCGGCCGCGCTCGAGCGGGCAGCCATCATCGCGGCCTCGGACCGGCACATTCCGGCGTTCTTCGACCTGCCGACCGCGATCGACAACTCCGCCAAGAACCAGACCTACAACACGCCCTCGGTCGCCACCCTGTTCCTGATGGCCGAGCAGCTGGACTGGATGAACGAGCAGGGCGGCCTCAAGGGCATGGTCGAGCGGACCACCGCCTCCTCCGATGCGCTCTACGGATGGGCGGAGCGGACGTCGTACACGACTCCGTACGTCGTCGACCCGGCCCACCGCTCGCTGGTCATCGGCACCATCGACTTCGACGACTCCATCGACGCCTCCGCAATCGCCGCGACGCTGCGCGCCAACCGCGTCGTCGACACCGAGCCCTACCGCAAGCTCGGCCGCAACCAGCTCCGGATCGCGATGTACCCCGCCATCGACCCCACCGACATCGAGGCCCTCACGGCCTGCATCGACTACGTCGTCGCCAACTCCTGACCTGGCGTTCGCGGTAGTCCCTGACGATCGGACCCTCGAAGGCGCCTATCTGGGGGCCGAACGTCAGGGACTACCCCGCTAGGGCGGCGGCGATCTGGGTGTACGTCGAGTGGTCGAAGGCGACGAGGCGGGCCTCGGTGACCGAGGTGCCGCGGGCGTGGGCGTTGCGGAGGGTCTCGATGGCGGCGGCGATCGCGTCGTCCTTGGGCCAGCCGTAGACGCCGGCGCTGACGAGGGGGAAGGCGACCGTTCGGGCTCCGAGCTCCTCGGCCACCTCGATGGCACGGGCGTAGCAGGAGGTCAGCAGCGACCGGTCGGTCTGGCCGGCGTTTCGGTTGGGGCCGACGACGTGGATCACCCACTGCGCAACCAGGTCGCCGGCCGCGGTCCAGCCGGCGTCGCCGGTGGCCAACCCGTCCGGAAAGCGCGCGATGCAGTCGGCCAGGATCGCCGGGCCACCGGCACGATGGATCGCCCCGTCCACGCCGCCGCCCCCGCGCATCCCGTTGTTGGCGGCGTTGACCACCGCATCCACCTGCTGCTGGGTGATGTCGCCCTCGACCACCGTGATCTCCATGGAGCTCAGCCCTCCTTGATCAGCCTCAGTGTCGCGCGTTCGAGGGCGGCCTGGCGCTGGTCGGGGTCGTCGTAGCGGCGGCGGGTGGTGCCGCGGATCGTCCGCCCGTGCTCGTAGGCCTCGACGACTCGTGGGTCGACGTACGCCGAACGCGCCAGGGCAGGGGTGTTGCCGAGGAACTCCGCCACCTCGTTCATCGCACCCGAGACCGCGCGTTTCCGCGAGGCCTTTGTCTCTCCCGGCTCGTCGGTCTCGGCGAGGGCCGCGGCTGCTAGCACGGTGGCGTGCCAGGTGCGGAAGTCCTTGGCGGTCGCCTCCATGCCGGTGCTCTCACGCACGTAGTCGTTGACCGCCTCGGGGATGAGCGAGCGCCACGACTGCCCTTCCTTGAACACGAGCAGGCTCGGGTCGCCCTTGCTGCGCCGGCGCCGCATCACCTCGAGGGCCTTGACCACCATCGCGTCGTCGATCTCCACCCGGTGCTCGATCCCGGACTTGCCCACGAACGTGAACACCAGCCGGTCCTGCTGGCGGCGTACGTGCCGACGCTCCAGTGTGGTGAGGCCGAAGCTGCCGTGCTCGTCGGCGTAGACGTCGTTGCCGATCCTGAAGTAGCCCAGGTCCAGCAGCCGTACGGCGACCGCGCAGGCCCGCTGCAGGGACATGCCCTTGGCCCCCAGGTCAGCAACCACCAGCTCGCGAGCGCGGGCCAGAGCGCGGCCGAACTCCAGCATCCGGTCGAACTTCTCGGCGTCGCGGCGGGTGCGCCACTCGGGGTGGTAGAGGTACTGACGCCGCCCGGCGTCATCGGTGCCGACCGCCTGCAGATGACCGTTGTCGTACGGCGTGACCCACACGTCGTCCCAGGCCGGCGGGATCACGAGGTCCTTGACGCGCTGGGCGCGCTTGGCCGAGAGCCGCTTGCCGTGCTGGTCGAGGTAGACAAAGCCCGCACCCGCCCGGCGCCGGGTCCAGCCCGCCTCGTCGGGTGAGGTCTTCCGCAGCCGCACCATGTCAGCGGGGCCGCAGCGTCCGGATGAGCACCACGACCATGCCAATACCCACAAATCCGCCGAGCAGCCACACCCAGACCGGTCGATCGACCTCCAGCACGTCGCTGTCGTCCGTCGTTGGCTGGTCGGCCGGAGTGGTCGAGGGTGTTGAGGTCGGCGGCGGTGGGTCGACGATGCGAGCGATCCGCCTCGGCAGCTTCACTCGCTGCACCGCGCTGAACTGACCCTCGGAGCTGACGAACACCGCGCCGTCCTCGTCGACCGCGATGCCCTCCCCCTGCTCCTGGCTGGGCAGCGCGAACTCACCCACCGTGGCCAGCTCGGGGTAGGAGTAGACGACCGCCCCGCCGTAGTCGCGGAGCACGAAGTGGCGTCCGTCGGGGAAGAACGCCCCGTCCGTCGCGAAGCCGAGTACGTCGCCCAGTGGTTCGAGCTCGTTGGTCCGGGTCTCACTGAGCCGCTTCGGCGCGGCGTAGAGCACCCCTCCCAGCAGCGACTTCGAGACCACGAACACCCGGCCGGTCGCGGGATGCACGAGCAGGGTCTCGGCGTCACGGGGTCCGTCGCTGTAGGTGAGGTCGACCTCATTCGGCTCCACCTCCTCGAACCCCGTTGCCACCGGCACCTCGAGCAAGGACACGGAGTCTCGGGAGCCGGTGTTGTCGCCGATGTCGGCGACCATGACCGATCCGTCGGGCATCGGCGCGATCGCCTCGATGTCCTGCGGTTCGGTCGACCAGGTCGAGCCGCCAACGGTGCGCCCAGTGGAGGGGTCGACGACGAAGGTCCGGCCCGAGTCGCCCGAGTCGTTGATGGTCACGAAGAGTCCGTCGCGCGCGACCAGCCCACTCGACTCGACGATCTGCGGGTCCTTGAACCGGAACTCCACGCCCGACCGGTCGGCGCCGGCCACCGCTGTGCCTATCGCGAAGGGTGTCGCGACCACGACCGCGGTGATGACCTGGGCCAGCTTGTTCACTGAGCGTCGGCCAGCAGGTCGGCAAGACGCGGCCGGATGCCCCAGGTCGCGACCAGGTCGTCGTACTCCCTGCGCACTCCCCCACCCTTGACCGGGCCGCTGGTCCGGACGGCGCGGAGGAGGGTGTTGCGTGGCGTGTGCTCACTCGCGACGAACTCCATGACGTCCACGCGGTAGCCGGCGAGCCGCAGCAGCGAGGCCCGCAGCCCGTCGGTCAGCGTGTCCGCGAGTCGCTCCCGCAGGATGCCGTGCCGCGTCAGCATCGCGTACGGCGACGGGGTCGGCGCCCGCCGCAGCTGGGCGGCGATGTCGTGGTGGCAGCAGGGCGCGGCCAGCACCACCTGCGCTTCCCAGCCGACGGCGCGGGCCAGCGCCTCGTCGGTGGCCGTGTCGCAGGCGTGCAGCGCGAGCACCACCTCGGGCGGCTCGGCCAAGGCCTGGGTGAGGTCGGCGTCCAGGATCGAGCCGACCACGAACTCCGCGTCGATGCCCAGCTCGGCCGCCACCTCGGAGTTGTGGTCGCGCGACTGCTGCTTGACGTCCACGCCGACCACCCGGACCGGCAGCTCGCGGATCCCGCTGAGCAGGCGGTGGGCGGCGAAGGTGAGGTAGGCGTTGCCGCACCCGAGGTCGACCAACCGCAGCGGCTCCTCGGCGGTCGGCCTGCGGAGGTGGCCCTTGTCGATCGCCTCGGTCACGGTGGTGTCGAGCACGCGAAGGAAGTCCTCGACCTGGCGGTACTTCGCCTGACGGCTCGGCTTGAGCCGGCCCTCCTCGTCGGTCAGCCCCAGCACCCGGAACAGCGGGTCGTCCGTCGGCAGCAGCCGCTCCTTCTCCCGGTCGTGGCTGCGGTCCGCGACCACCTCCTCGACGCGGGCAGCTCGTGTGCACGACCGCCTCGAGCTTCTTGGTGACCCGCACCTGGTGGGTCTCGGTGGTGGTCTCCACGTGCCAGTTGCCGAACGGCTCGTCGAGCAGCTCGTCGACGGCATCCCGCGCCGCACTCTGCTGACCAATGGGTCCTACGGCGTAGTTGGCCGTGTGGGCCTGGGTGTCGTCGTACGCCGTGACCTGCAGGTGCGGACCCGCCTTCAGGTCGACGTAGCGGAGCTCGACCCGTCGCCACTTCAGCTCCTGGCCGCGCTGGCGCCCCGAGGCCACGGCCCGGACCAGGGTTTCGGGGTCCAGCAGGTGGGAGCGCATCCGGGCGAGAACGCGCAGGAGTGGCTGGCTCACTTGGTCACCGCCGCGATCACCACGATCAGCAGCAACGCCACCAGCGCGACGGGGATCACGAGTCGGCGGTGGCGGGGGTTCACTCCTCAACCTTAGAAGCCAGCAGTTCAGCCAGATGCATCGCCGAAACCTCCGCCAGGTCGGCCAGCTGGACCCGGCAGGACATGCCGTCCGCGAGCACCACCGCACCCTTGTTGGCCCTGACCGCCGGCAAGAGGTAGGTCTCGGCGACCGCCACCGAGGTCTCGTAGTGCCCCTTCTCCATGCCGAAGTTGCCAGCGAGGCCGCAGCAGCCCGCGACCTGGGTGACCGTGGCACCGGCCCGCTCCAGCAGCCGTTTGTCGGCGTCCCAGCCGATCACCGCCGACTGGTGGCAGTGCGGCTGCGCCACGACCTCGACGCCGGACAGGTCGGGCAGCGCGACTCCCAGCCGCTCGACCAGCTCCGCGAAGCTCAGCACGCCATCCGCGACGGTGGTGGCGTGCTTGCTGTCGGTGAGCTCGACCGCGTCGCTGCGCAGCGTGGCCAGGCACGACGGCTCGAGCCCGATCACCGGCACGCCCGACGCGACGTACGGCGCGAGGGTGGCCACCGTCCGCTCCATGATCGAGCGCGCCTGGTCGAGCTGGCCGGTAGTCACCCAGGTCAGGCCGCAGCAGGCGTCGTCGGCGATCACCCGGACCGTGAGCCCGGTCGACTCGAGGAACCGGATCGCAGCGTGCGCGCTGCTGGGGAAGAAGTGGTCGGTGAACGAGTCGGCCCAGATCCAGACGTCCGGCACCACGTCGGGCGCGCCCGCGCTCTTGCGCAGCGTCGTGCGGGCGAACGCCGGGATCGAGCGGCGCTGGTCGATGCCCGCGGTCGCCTTGGCGAGCCGGGCGACCGGCCCGAGCCTCATCATCCGGTTGGCGGCGGGCGCCATCGGTGCGGCCCGGGCGGCCCACTTCGGCAGCCGCCCCAGGAGATAGTGACCGCGCGGCCGTCGCTCGGTCGCGTCAGGACCGTCGTACCTCTGGTAGAGCGCCTCCGCCTTGTACGTCGCCATGTCGACGCCGGTGGGGCAGTCGGACGCGCAGCCCTTGCACGCCAGGCACAGGTCCAGCGCGTCGTGCACCGCAGGGTCGGACAGGCCGCCGACGAGCGCGCCGTCGAGCGCCTCCTGCAGCACGCGAGCTCGGCCACGCGTCGAGTCCTTCTCGTCCCGGGTGGCGAGGTAGGACGGGCACATCACCCCGCTGGTCGCCGGCGCGACGCACTTGCCCACCCCGGTGCAGCGGTGGACCGCGTTGCCGAGCGAGCCGTCGTCGTGGACGAACCGGAGCGCGGCGGACACCGCCGCCCGCGGGCGGGCGGGGCGCAGGTCGGCGTCGACCGGAGCCGGGTCGACCAGGACGCCGGGGTTGAGCAGGTTGTCGGGGTCGCAGATCGCCTTGACCGCGCCGAAGAGCCGCATCGACTCCGTGTCGTACATCAGCGGAAGCAGCTCCGAGCGGGCCCTGCCGTCGCCGTGCTCGCCCGACAGCGAGCCGCCGTAGTCGGCAAGGCGCCGCGCGGAGGCCTCCAGGAACTCGCGGAACCGCGCGCCACCGTCCTCGAACTCGAAGTCGATCCGCACGTGCACGCAGCCATCGCCGAAGTGGCCGTAGGGCACCCCGTCGAGACCATGCCCGGCGAGCAGCTCGTCGAAGTCGCGCAGCCAGGCGCCGAGGTGCTCCGGCGGCACGGCCGCATCCTCCCACCCCGAGTACGCCGGCCGCGAGAGGCTCCGAGCCGCCAGTCCGGCGCCCTCCTCGCGGATCTTCCACAGCGCCGCCGCGTCCGCTGGATCGATGACTACCCGGTGGCCCAGCGCCGAGGCAGCCTCGAGCACCTGCGCGACCAGCGACTCCGGCTCCGGGCCGGCCAGCTCCACGAAGAGGAATCCCGCCCCCGAAGGCAGCTCGGGCACCGCGCCCCGCGCGCGCACCAGGTCGACGATCCGGGAGTCGAGGCCTTCGCATGCGACCAGCCGAGCACCTGCCTCCGACAATCGAGCCTGCTCATCCACAGCCAGCAGACCGGCCACGGCGTCGGCCGCCTCGACCATCGACGGGTAGCCCAGCGCGACCAGAAGCCGAGGCTCCTCACCCACCAGCGACACCGTCGCTTCGCGCACCATTCCCAGCGTCCCCTCGGACCCGACCAGGAAGCGGTCGAGCGACCGGCGTTCGGGCAGCAGGTGCTCCAGCGCGTAGCCACTGACCTGGCGCGAGAACCGGCCGAACGTCGTCCGCACGTGCGACAAGGACCCGTCTGCCAGGGCCGCCAGGCGGTCGGGCACGTCGTCGCCGGGGAAGACCGTGTCGAGAGAGACCACGTTGTCGGAGGTCCGGCCATACCCGAGCGCTCGGGACCCGCAGGCGTTGTTGCCGATCATCCCGCCGATCGTGCAGCGGGTGTGGGTCGATGGATCGGGGCCGAACCGCAATCCGTGCGGGGCCGCGGCGCGCTGCAACACCGCGTGCACCACGCCTGGCTCGACGGTCGCCGTACGCGCCTCAGGGTCGATGGCCAGGACCCGGTTGAGGTGCTTGAGGGTGTCGACGACGATGCCGGGGCCCACGGCGTTGCCCGCGATCGACGTGCCGGCCCCGCGCATCGTGATCGGGGTGCCGGTGGCCTGCGAGACGGCGAGGATGGCGTCGAGCTCGTCGCGGTGTCGCGGCCGGACGACGACCTGCGGCACGACGCGGTAGAGCGAGGCGTCGGAGGAGTAGAGCGCCCGGGCCAGGACAGAGTCGTCGACGTCGGTGACGCCATTCTTCCGTAGCTCCGAGACCAGTTGGTCGGCCGTCACCAGTGCTCCATCGACCCGTGGAAGACGCTCGCGAGGTCGTCGTCGGTCACGGCCTTGGGCGCCGTCGCCAGCAGGCGCTGCTGCTGCAGCGAGCCGGCGACCAGGTCGCCGACATCGCCCTCGCCGTAGCCGACCTCCGCGAGCCCGTTCGGGATTCCGATGTCGCGCATCAGCCGGGTGAGCACGCCCGGCAGCACGCTCGCGTCGGAGCCCGGGGCTTCAGGATCGAGCAACCGCGCGGCCTTCAGGTGCCGCTCGGGCGACGCGTCGAACGTGAATCGGAACGCTTCGGGAGCGGTCAACGACACCGCCATGCCGTGCGGCACGATCGCCGCGTCATCGGGGTAGCCCGAGGGTCGGAAGTCACGCACACGACCCGCGATCGGATAGGCGTTGGCATGCGGGATGTGTACGCCGGCGTTGCCGAAGCCGAGCCCGGCGAACGTGGCGGCCATCGCCATCTCCTCCCGCGCGGGCTGGTCGCCTCCGTCGCGCACCGCCCGGCGGAAGGCACCCGAGAGCAGCGACATCGCCTTCTCCGACCACATGTCGGCGATCGGGTTGGCTCCGCAGTAGGGCACCCGCTGCTCGGGCGTCTTGGCCTCGAAGTCGGCGTACCACCTGGCGGTGTAGCTCTCGAGCGCGTGGCAGAGGATGTCCATGCCGGCCGCCGCGGTCACCGTGGGCGGCTGGGTCGCCGTCAGCGACGGGTCGACCACCGCGAGCCGCGGCCGCAGGGCGGCGTGGCTGATGCCGGTCTTCACCTTCAGCGAGAGCACGTCGAGCACGCAGATGGTGGTGCTCTCGGCGCCAGTGCCGGTCGTGGTCGGGATCGCGATCAGCGGCAGCAACGGCGCCTCGGGTGCGCGGGCCTTGCCGACGGGCGCGTTGATGTAGTCCATCAGCTCGCCCGAGTTGGTGGTGAGCAGGTTGACCGCCTTCGCGGTGTCGATCGACGAGCCGCCGCCGACCGCCACGATCGCGTCGAACGAGCCGGCAGCCCGCGCGAAGGCGATCGCCTCGGCCATCGACACGTCGGTGGGCTCCACCCGCACTCCGTCGTACGTCGTCACCTCGACCCCGCGGGCCGCGATCTGCTCGGCGATCCGGGCGGGATGCCCGGTGGCGGCGACGCCCGCGTCGGTCACCAGCAGCACCCGCCGCGCACCCCAGGTCACGAGGTCGTGGCCCACCTCGGCGGCCGCGCCGACGCCGAACTTCAGGCCGGGCGCGGCATAGGTGAAGACGGTCTCGTTCACTCCGCAGACGATATCGGTGCGGCTGCGAGCGCCCGTCGCACCGTCTCGACCACGGGCACCTTCTCCGCCTCGATGTCGGTGACCGGCACCCAGGCAACCGCGTCCGTGGTGCCGTCGACCTCGACGACCCGCGGATCGGCGCCGTCGGGCACCGTGGCGGCGTACACGATGGCGATCGAGTGGAACTCCTCGTCGCGACCCGACGGCGCGGTGCCTCGCACCCGAACGTCGTCGACGGTGACCACGTCATCCACCACACAGTCGAGGCCGGTCTCCTCACGCACCTCCCTGATCACCGTGTCCCGAGGATGCTCGCCGTGCTCGATGCCTCCGCCAGGCAGCCCCCACTGGCCCGAGTGGAAGCCCCGCGACGAGAAGCGGGTCAGCAGCACCGCTCCGTCCTGCCGGACGAGCGCGTAGGCCGCGACCCGCTGCATCCGGTACTGCTCGTGCACCGCCAGGGCCTCAAGGACGAGCGAGACGACCGGCACCGTGCCGTCGAGCACGGCGGTCACCGGGTGCCAGGCGGCGTCGACGGTTGACCCGTCGACCTCGATGACTCTCGGCTCAGGGGAGTCGACCGGCACCCAGCCCTCGTAGACGAGCCGGATCGAGTGGGCGTCGACCGGCCGGCCGTCGCGCCGTGTATCGGGCAGGTGGAGCGAGAACACGTGTGCCGACTCGCCCACGCGCACGTCGAGGCCGGTCTCCTCGTGCACCTCGCGGACGACCGCGTCGCGCGGGTCCTCGCCGTGCTCGATGCCGCCTCCCGGCAGCGTCCAGAGCTCCGTCGGCGTCAGCCGCGGTGCGAGCCGGCTGAGCAGGAGGTGGCCGTCGCGGATGATCACGGCGTACGCCGCTACCCGCTGTCGTCGCTTGGCCACCTGCACGAAACTACAGCGGCCCCCACGTGGGTGCGACCGCCGAGCGAGGCATCCCGTCGAGTGCGAACGAAGTCTGCCGCTCGACGGCGTCGCCGCCGAGGTGGGCGGGGTACCACGGCGCCCACTCCCCCGGCCGGGGCCGATGCTCGGGAAGCAGCTGCAGCTCCTCCTGCCCGCGCCACAGCCGGTGCCCGAGCTGTTGCACGGTCTCCGTGAGGTCGGCGTCCGGCTCCACCCTCATCGGCTCGTGGAAGCGCACGTCGACCAGCCGTCCCCGACTGAGCGTTGGGCGCGGGAACGGTGCGTCGGGCGACCGCTTCTGCGGCCACAGCCGCTGCCCGCCCCACAAGGTGACGGGGACGAGCGGCGCACCCGTCTCGCGGGCCAGCGCGACCGCACCCGGCATCAGCGCCCGCACCGTGTACGCCGCCGAGATGCCGCCCTCGGGAAAGGCACAGATGATCTCGCCCCCACGCAGCAGCCGCCGTGCCATCAGGTAGGCCGCGGCCGGCGACTCCCGGTCGACCGGGATGTGCCCCATCCCGTCCATCGCACGAGCGACGAACCCGAACCGCCAGGTCTCGCGACGAGCCAGGAACCGCACGTAGCGGCCCGACCCGAGCAGGCCCTGCTGGATGAACAGGAAGTCCGGGAAGGAGACGTGGGTGGCCGCCAGGACGACCGGCCCCGTGGCCGGCACGTTCTCCCGGCCGCTCACCCGCGTGTCGACGTCGAGGCCCGTGAGCACGAGCCTGCCGGCCGCGATCGCCGCGCGGTACCACCCGTTGCCCAACGCGAGGCCTAGACGAACGGCGGGCGGTGGTCGCGGGCCAGCGACCGGCGTCCGGCCCAGCGCCAGACCCGGGCGGAGCGGTCGCGGTCCTCGTCGGTCACCAGGTTGCCCATCCACCGCAGCGCGAGCGTCATCAGCCAGTCGGAGCGCATCCCGGCCGGGCCCAGGGTTGGCAGCAGCCTCGGCAGGGTCACCAACCCGGCCAGACGCCGGGCGATGGAGAAGGACTCGCCGTAGTGGTGCCGCAGCAGCGCCGGCCACACGGTCGAGAGATCGTCGTGCTCGGTCATCACCTCGGCGATGAACCGCCCGGACTCGAGGCCGTAGTCGATGCCCTCGCCGTTGAGCGGGTTCACGCAGGCGG
>CAVWCT010000008.1:0-268438 GCA_963753565.1 uncultured Actinomycetota bacterium | reverse complement strand
CTCCTCACGGGTGGCGACCAGCTCGTCGACCAGGCCCTTGTCCTTCGCGGCGCCCGGCTTGAACTGCGTGCCCTGGAGCAGCACGTCCATCAGCGCGGGCTGGAGGCCGAGGAGACGGACGGTGCGGGTGACGCCTCCACCACCCGGCAGCAGGCCGAGGCTCGACTCGGGCAGGCCGATCGAGACCGAGTTGTCGTCGACGACGATGCGGTGGTTGCAGGCCAGGCAGATCTCGTAGCCGCCACCGAGCGCGGCACCGTTGATCGCGGCCACGACCGGCTTCGGGAACGTCTCCAGGCGGCGCAGGCCGGCCTTGACCGCTTCGCCGAGAGCGAAGATCTCCGCCGCGTCGTCCTTGGTGGCCTTCACCATCTCCTTCAGGTTGCCGCCGGCGAAGAAGGTCTTCTTCGCACTCGCGACAACGACGCCGGTGACGTCGTCGGCCTCGGCGTACAGGCGGTCGACGGCGGCGGCCATCGAGTCGATGTAGAGCTGGTTCATCGTGTTGGCGCTCGACGTCGGGTCGTCCAGCGTCAGGGTCACGATGCCGTCGGCATCGCGCTCGTAGCGCACGGCGGAGGTGTCAACTGCAGTGGTGCTCATGTCTCGATGTCCTTCTTGAGTCGGTGGTTGAGGTGCGAGGCCGCTAGCGGCCGAGCCTCGAAACCACAGGGAGGGAGTGGCTCAGACGAGCTCGACGATGGTGGCGATGCCCATGCCGCCGCCGACGCAGAGCGTGGCGAGGCCGCGCTTGAGGTCGCGCCGCTCCAGCTCGTCGATCAGGGTGCCGAGGATCATCGCGCCGGTGGCGCCGAGCGGGTGGCCCATGGCGATGGCGCCACCGTTGACATTGGTGATCTCGTGGCTGATGTCCAGGTCGCGCATGAACCGCATCGCAACGGCGGCGAAGGCCTCGTTGATCTCGAAGAGGTCGATGTCCTTGACGTCCAGGCCGGCCTTGGCGAGCGCCTTGCGGGCGGCCGGAGCGGGACCGGTGAGCATGATCGTCGGGTCGGCACCGGAGACCGCTGCCGCGACGATCCGGGCACGCGGGGTGAGCCCCAGGTCCTTCCCCACCTGCTCGGAACCGATCGCCATCAGTGCGGCGCCGTCGACGATGCCCGACGAGTTGCCGGCGTGGTGGACGTGGTTGATCTTCTCGACCCAGTGGTACTTCTCGAGCGCGACGTCGTCGAAGCCCGCGTCGGCGCCGATGCCGGCGAAGCTCGGCTTGAGGCCGGCCAGGCCCTCGACGCTGGTGTCGGGGCGGATCGTCTCGTCGTGGTCGAGGACGGTGAGGCCGTTGATGTCCTTCACCGGGACGATGCAGTCGGTGTAGTAGCCGTTGGCCCAGGCCTTCGCGGCCCGATGGTGCGACTCGGCGGCGAAGGCGTCGACGTCCTCGCGGCTCCAACCCTCGAGCGTCGCGATCAGGTCGGCACCGATGCCCTGCGGGACGAAGCCGGTGGTCAACGCGGTGGCCGGGTCGGATGCCCAGGCGCCACCGTCGGAGCCCATGGCCACGCGGCTCATCGACTCGACGCCGCCGGCCAGGATCAGGTCCTCGAAGCCGCCGCGCACGCGAGAAGCCGCCTGGTTGACGGCCTCGAGGCCGGAGGCGCAGAAGCGGTTGAGCTGCACGCCCGCCACGGTCTCGGGGTACCCGGCGGCGAGGGCCGCGGTCTTGGCGATGTCGCCACCCTGCTCACCGACCGGCGAGACCACGCCGAGGACGACGTCGTCGACGCGGTTGGTGTCGAGGCTGGGGTTGCGCACCTCGATCTCCTTGAGGAGGCCGACGGCCAGGGAGACCGGCTTGACCTCGTGCAGCGTGCCGGTCGCCTTGCCCCTGCCCCGCGGCGTACGAATGTGGTCGTACACGAATGCTTCTGCCATGACCGTCCTTGGTGAGTGTGTCGGGTTGCGCCTGAACGATTGTGACACCAATACTGTCACTATCGTCAAGGTGTCCCAACGTGCGAGGAGTCACATGGCCGCCGACCCACACGGGTTGCTGACCCTGGATGAGCTGTGCAACCGGGTGGGCATGAGCGTGCGCAACGTGCGCTTCTACACGACCAAAGGTCTGGTGCCCCCGCCCATCCGCCGGGGTCGCTCCGGCTACTACTCCCCCGAGCACGTGGCCCGGCTCGAGCTGGTGCAGGAGCTGCAGAGTCACGGCTTCACGCTGTCGGCGATCGAACGCTATGTCGCGGGAATCCCGGCCGACGCCACGCCTGAGGACATCGCCCTCGCGCGCACCATGCTCGCGCCCTGGCAGTCCGATCTCCCCGTCGAGATGGACCACGGCCAGCTCGAGGCGAAGGCTGGGCGCTCCTTGTCCGAGGAGGAGGTCGCGACACTCCAGGCACTCGGAGTGCTACGGCGCCGCGACACCTCGTACCTCGTCGCCGGCAACCAGCTGGCGATCGGCGTGCGGCTGCTCGACCTCGGCTTCCCGCGCGAGGTCGCCGCCGCCGCGGCGGCTGTCTACCAGGAACACGGCGAGCAGATGGCCAAGGAGCTCTACGAGGTCATCAGTGACAAGCTGGCGCCGCTCTACGGCGACGACCGCTCCGAGCATTTTCGCGAGGTCATGGAGCGGCTCAAGCCGCTGTCGGTCGGCGGCCTGGTGATCGCCTACGAGGCGGCCGTTGCCCGCACTGCCCGCAACCCGCGCGGCTAACGACGTCCGCTGAAGGCAGCGGCGCTGTGGCCGCCACTGGAGCGACCGGCCGACGACTGGGGCTTGCGCCCGCCGGAACGACCGCGAGATCCACCCGACTTCGCTGCGCCACCCTGGCCGCCGGACTTGCCGCCGCCCTGGCCGCCGCGCGAGCGACCGCCGCCACCGCCGCCGCTACGACGACCGCCACCGGAGGACCGGCCGCCGGAGCTGTCGCCGGGGGCCTGGGCGAGGCCGCCCGGGAGCTCACGCACGCCGGGGGCGAGGGTCGTGAGCATCGGGTGGAACGCGTTGTCGATGCGGGTGGTGAGCGGCTTGATGCCAGCGGCCCGGGTGAGCTGCTGGACGTCGCGACGCTGGTCGTCGGTCATCAGCGTGATCACGGTGCCCGCGGCGCCGGCTCGCGCCGTACGACCGGAACGGTGCAGGTACGCCTTGTGCTCCATGGGCGGGTCCGCGTGCACGACGAGGGCCACGTCGTCGACGTGGATGCCGCGGGCGGCGATGTCGGTGGCGACCAGCGTGGTGGCCTTGCCCGAGTGGAACGCCTCCATGTTGCGGGTGCGGGCGCCCTGGCTCAGGTTGCCGTGGAGGTCGACCGTCGGCACGCCGCTCTTGTTGAGCTGGCGGGCCAGCGCCTTGGCGCCGTGCTTGGTGCGGGTGAAGAGGATGGTCCGGCCCGGCGCGCTGGCCAGGTCGACCAGCACGGACACGCGGTGCTCACGGTTGATGTGGAGCACGTGGTGGTCCATCTTCGCGACCGGAGACTGGGCCGAGTCGGCCTGGTGCACGGCCGGCTTGTCGAGGTAGCGCTTGACCAGGACGTCGATCGCGTTGTCCAGGGTGGCGCTGAAGAGCATCCGCTGACCGTTGCCGGGCGTCTGCTCGAGAATCCGCTTCACGGCGGGCAGGAAGCCCAGGTCGGCCATGTGGTCGGCCTCGTCGAGCACCGTGATCTCGACCGAGCCGAGGTTGCAGTGGCGCTGCTGGATCAGGTCCTCGAGCCGGCCGGGGCAGGCCAGCACGATGTCGGCGCCGTTGCGCAGACCCTGGACCTGCGGGCCCTGGCCGACGCCACCGAAGACGGTCTGTGTGGTCAGGCCGGCGGCCCTGGCGAGCGGCGCGAGCGCCTGCTCGATCTGGCCGACGAGCTCACGCGTGGGGGCCAGGATCAGGGCGCGCGGCGACTTCGGCGCCGTGCGGCGGCCGGAGTTCGACAGGCGGGCCACCATCGGCAGCAGGAACGCGTAGGTCTTGCCGGAGCCGGTGCGGCCGCGGCCGAGCACGTCGCGACCCTTGAGGGAGTCGGGCAGCGTCGCGGCCTGGATGGGCGTAGGAGAGGTGATGTCGCGGGCCTTGAGGATCGCGATCAGGTTGGGGGGCACGCCGAGCTCAGAGAAGCTGAGGGCAGACGTGGGCACAGCAGAGTTCACGTGGGTTCACTTACGTTGGTGTGTCTCACCAAGTCTTCCCGCCGGCGGCGGGGTGTTGCGACTACCTCAAGAAGAGGGACGCCGTACCCGGTGTTGAATTTCCGGGGGGCGCTGGGAGCCAGAGGCAAGACTGGACTGGCTGCTGAGAAAGACTCTACCGGTATTAGTCGAATTGACCTGCATCGGCGCCGTCACCGCTCGCAGCGCTTCTCCACTTCCGCAGTACAACGATCGCGCCCCGCACGCCCGTTGATGCGGTCGCGGCCCTGCCCGCCGTCCAGTACGTCGGCCCGTTCGGTGCCGCTGATCCGGTCGTTGCCGATCCCGCCCAGGATCGTCGGCCCCTTGCCGCACCAGAGCAGCTCGGCGTCGATCACGTCGTTGCCCGCCCGGCCGAGCACGCGCCCGACGCAGGACCCGTGGATCACGATCTCGTTGGGGCCGTTGTCTCCGACGACCCGCACGGAGTAGGCGCCGTCGATCTCCACGTCCTCGGCGCCGAGCATCACGTCCGCGCGGACGAGGCCGGTGAGGAGCAGCCGGTTCTTCGCCAGGTCGGCGTTCACCAGGACTCTTCGTGGCCGGTGATTGTTGTTGAACTGCTGAAGGTGCACCTGGTCGCGACCCGCGCCTCCAGACAGCTTGTCGGCCCTGTCGATCGGGACCGTGATCGTGTCGTTGCCGCCGCCCATGTCGGCGTCCGCGCCCTCGAGAGTCGTCAGCTCTTCGGCCGCCGGACCACCGCGGAACGTCACGTCCGTGGATCTCCACAGATGGAAGTCCTCGAAGTGGCCCAGGCGCGTGCTCGGCGCCGCGTCGGTGACCAGGGTCTCGTCCGGCGAGTCGACGCTGATGCGGGCGTCGGTGTTGGCGATGAAGCCGTCGTGACCGACGCCGCCCTCGAACCCTCCGCCGCCGACCGAGGTGCCTTCGTAGCTCAGGTTGTCGTCGCCGGGTCCCAGGTCGACGTAGTCGTCGTTCGGCTGCTCGGCGAACCCGGAGTAGACCGCGTCGTCACCGGCCCCGGTGCGGATGTCGTCGTGATCGGCCGAGGTCGCCAGATGGTCATCCGCCGTCACGTGCTCGACACCACCGCCACCCACCAGCGTGTCGCTGCCGGTCCCCAGCTCGACGTCCGAGATCGAGCCCGTCACCGCCGTGACGAACACGTGGTCGGCGCCGTCGCCCGTCTCCACGGTCGCGTGCGACCTCGCGTCACCGCGCACGCAGACGACGTCGTCGCCGGCACCGGTGCGGACCGAGTTGGCGTTGTCGGCCACCACCACATCGGCGCCTGCCGTGCCCGCGAAGCTCCCGCCCTCGCCCAACACGACCGTCGCGGCTTTGCCGTCGCAGGTCTCGGCCGCAGCAGCGGCCGTCGAGACCGATGGCGGCTGCAATCAGCGCAGAGAGAGTCGCTGCAGCACTGGCGAGGACGAGGGCGCTTCTCTTGACCGGCATCACCTGAGAGGTGATCACGTCGAAGGTCGGAAGTCGAGCGCCCGGACCGGGCTAGTGCGTCTCACAGCGGGTCCTGACCTCCGCCGCGCAGCTGTCACGCCCGGGTCCGCCGTCGGCCTCGTCGCGACCGGGTCCGCCGAGAAGCAGATGGCGTCGTCCCCCTCGCCTCCGGCACTCGACGGGCTGCCCTCGGCGACTATTACGTCGTCTCCGGCGGTCCCCTCCGTGCTCTCTCCGGGCTCCAGGACGATGGTCGCGACTCGCCCGTCGCACATCGGCTCCTCCCCAGCAGTCGCCGGCCCGAGGACCCAACCCATGGTTGAGACGGCTACGAACAGTGAGCAGACAGCGGCGACGTGCGCTCGGCGCATGGCGGGTTCTTTCGAGACGAGTGGCACCAGTGAAGTCGAGCACAGCCGATGAGCGCGACGGGATGTGGGTACCGCCAAGACCAGGTCATCGAGCAGGGCCTCGGTTGGAGGGAACATGAGCGCGACAGCGTGCGTCCTGGTGACTGGCGCTACCGGTTTCGTCGGCAAGCGCCTGGTGCCGGAGCTGATCGAGCGCGGGCACGAGGTGAAGTCGATGACCCGCAATCCCGATGACTACGAGGGGCCGGGCGACGCTGTGTACGGCGACGTACACGACCCGGGGACGCTCGCCGACGCGTTCGCCGGTGTCGACGTCGCGGTCTACCTGGTGCACTCGCTGGACGACGACGACTTCGAGCGCAAGGACGCTGAAGCGGCGAGGGGATTCGGGATCGCGGCGGCGCGGGCCGGCGTGCGCCAGATCGTCTACCTGGGCGGGCTCGGCGAAGAAGACGGCAAGCTGTCGGCCCACCTGCGCTCGCGGCGCGAGGTGGAGACGCTGCTGGGTGAGTCGGGCGTGCCGGTGACGGTGCTGCGCGCCGCGATCGTGGTCGGTGTCGGCGGCATCTCCTGGGAGATCACCCGTCAGCTGGTCAAGAATCTGCCGGCAATGGTGGCGCCAAAGTGGGCCTCCACCCTCAGCCAGCCGATCGGCATCGACGACGTGGTGCGCTACCTCGTGGGCGTGATCGACAACCAGGAGGCGATGGGGCGGGTCTTCGAGATCGGCGGGTCGGACCAGGTGTCGTACCTCGAGATGCTGCAGCAGGCGGCCGAGGTGATGAACGGGCACCGCGTCCCGATCGTGACGGTGCCGGTGCTGACGCCGAAGCTGTCGTCTCTTTGGATCGGCCTGGTCACCGATGTCGATGCCACCACTGGGCGCAACCTGATCGACTCGATGAGCACCGAGGTGGTGGTGCGCGACGACGCGATCAAGGAGATCGTGCCGGGCGAGCCGATGACCTATCAGGAGGCGGTACGTCGGGCGGTGGAGGGCTCACGCTCCGAATAGCAGAGGCAGCGCGAACAGCATCGTGAGCGCCCACGTCACGTGGGTCAGGATCGGCGCCAGGATGCCACCGGACGCCCGCCGCTGAAGGCCAACAACGACCCCCAGCAGGAGCGCGGCGAAGGCCAGCATGATGTTGCCCGTCGCGGCGGTGGCGATGGCATACGCGAGGGTGGTCCAGGCGACCGGGTTCCGAGTGATTGCGGCGTACGCGGCACCCCTGAAGAACAGCTCCTCGGCAATGCCGTTGACGGCAGTGACCACGACCAGGATCGGCATCGAACCCTGGTCTGCAAAGTCAAGGACACTGCTGACCTGACGCTCGAGCACGTCGATCTGGCGCACGACCAGCCCGCCACCGACGAAGACCGCGGCCAGCCCCAGCCCCAGCACGATCGGGGTCACGATCGGGCGGATGTGCCCATCGGCGCTGGCGATCCGGCCCAGGTGGAGCGGGCCGGAGACGAACGCGCCGACCGTCCACAACCCAGCCAGGCCCAACGTCGCTGGGTAGAACCACGCGCTACCCGGCTCGATCCGCAGAGAGACCGCGAGCACGATCGCGCCAACCGCGACGAACCCGGCGGTGACCAGCTGGCGCCGGCGCAGCCCACGGGGAGAGTCGCGCTGGTCGCGAGGAACGACATCCCACAGAGAGCGCCGCAACCAGCTCGCTAGCCAGTCCAGCAACAGCGCGCCTCTCCCAGTCGGGTGCTACTTCGTGAAGGCGTCCTTCACGTCCTTGCCGGCGTCCTTGACCTTCTCGACACCGTCCTTCAACGATGCCGACGCCTGGTCGCCCTTGCCTTCACCTTCGAGCTGATCGTCGTCGGTCGCCTTGCCGACGCCTTCCTTGGCCTTGCCCTTCAGGTCCTCGGCCTTGTTGCTGATCTTGTCATCGAGTCCCATGGTGGTGGACCTCCAGCGTGTTGATGAACAGGACCACCACCGGTGACCCGATCGACACCGAACATGCATGCCTGTTCAAGCGAACGCGAGGACCCCGTCGTCGATGTCGGCGTTGCTGATCGTGCGCAGGTCGGCGATGTAGTTCTGCTTCAGCAGCCACGGCGCGCGGTCGCCCTGCTTGGGCAGGCTGTCGAGCGCACGCAGGACATAGCCGGAGCTGAAGTCCATGAACGGCTGCTCACCCACGGTCGGGTCCTTCACGGGGACCGCCTTGCGCAGCCCGTTGGCGTCCATGTGCTTCAGCAGGCGGACGGCGTACGCCGAGACCAGGTCGGCCTTCAGCGTCCACGACGCATTGGTGTAGCCGATCGTGTAGAGGAAGTTGGGGATGCCGCTCAGCATCAACGCCTTGTAGGCCATGGTGTCCGAGGCCTCGGCCGGGACGCCGTCGACCGACAGCGCGATGCCCCCGAACGGCAGGATCTTCAGCCCGGTCGCGGTGATGATGATGTCGGCCTCGAGCTCCTCGCCCGAAGTGAGCCGGATCCCGGTCTTGGTGAACGTCTCGATGGTGTCGGTGACGACCGACGCCTGTCCGCGTCGGATCGACCTGAAGAGGTCGCCGTTCGGCACGAAGCAGAGCCGCTGGTCCCAGGGGTTGTAGGTCGGGCTGAAGTGGCGGTCCACATCGAAGCCGTCGGGCAGCTGCTTGGCGGTGGCCGTCCGCAGGACCTTCTTCACCAGCCCCGGCTGCCGTCGCGCCAGCGAGTAGGAACCGACGGCCTGCAGGATGTTGGACCAGCGCGCGATGGGATAGGACATCCGCGTGGGCAGCCTCTTCAGCAGCCGGGCGACGGGGTCGCGGCCCGCCCGGGAGAGCACGTACGACGGGGAGCGCTGCAGCATGGTGACGTGGGCCGCGGTGCCCGCCATCGCCGGCACCAGCGTGACTGCGGTGGCGCCGCTGCCGATCACGACGACCACCTTGTCGGCGTAGTCGAGATCCTCGGGCCAGTGCTGCGGGTGGATGATCTCGCCCGCGAACTCCTCGGCGCCGGGGAAGTCCGGCTCGTGCCCGCGCTCGTAGTCGTAGTAGCCGCTGCAGCCCCACAAGAGGTTGGTGGTGATCGTCTTCCGCTCGCCTGCGTGGTCGACCTCGACCGTCCAGGTCGCGGTCTCCGAGTCCCAGGCGCCGCTGACAACCCTGTGCCGGTAGCGGATCAGCTTGTCGACGCCGTACTCCTCGGCGACCGTGCGGAGGTAGTCGAGGATCAGCGGCCCGTCGGCGAGCGCGGTGTCGCTGGGCCACGGGCGCCAGTGGAACCCGAACGTGAACATGTCGGAGTCCGAGCGGATGCCGGGGTACTTGAACAGGTCCCAGGTGCCGCCGCTGGCTTCGCGGCTCTCGAGCACCGCCACCTTCTTGTGCGGCAGGTGGTCGGTGATCTGGCAGGCGGCGCCGATACCGGACAGTCCGGCCCCGACGATGAGTACGTCGACGTGCTCGGGGGTGGACATGGCTCAGTCGACCTGAACCGCGACGCCGCGGTCAAGGAGTCCATCGACGTCGTCGATGCCCCAGGCGGTCAGCGCTTCGCGCGTCTGGGCGCCGGCCTCGCGGGGCGGCGGTGTCGTCAACGTGGCGGAGGTGCGGGAGAAGCGCGGCGCCGGCTGCGGCTGCACGATGCCGTCGCGTTCCACGAACGTCTCACGGGCCTTGAGGTGCGGATGGTCAGCCGCCTCGCTGATCGGGATGATGCCGGCCACGCAGGCGTCGGTGCCTTCGAAGATCTGCACCCACTCGGCCTGCGTCTTCTGCTGGAACGTCTCGGTGAAGATCTTGCGCATCTCGTCGTAGCGGTCGAGAGCCTCCTGGCCGGGGCAGCTCTCCTTCACTCCCAGGATGGTGACCAGCGCGTCGAAGAACTGCGGCTCGAGCGCACCCACCGACATGTGCTTGCCGTCGGACGTCTCGTAGATGTCGTAGAACGGCACGCCCCCGTCGAGCATGTTGGTGCCCCGCTCCTCGCGGAAGCCGCCGCTGGCCAGGAACGCCGACGTCATCGCGTTGAGGTGGGCGGTTCCGTCGACGATCGCGGCGTCGACCACCTGCCCCTTGCCGCTCAGCCTGGCCTCGAGAAGCGCCGCCAGGATGCCGATCACGAGGTACGTCGAGCCGCCGCCGAAGTCGCCCGCGAGGTTGGCCGGGAAGTGCGGGCGCTGCGGGTCCTGGCCCATCATGTGCAGCGCGCCGGTGATCGCGATGTAGTTCATGTCGTGGCCGGCCGCCTGGGCGAGCGGCCCCTCTTGGCCCCAGCCCGTCATCCGGCCGTAGACGATGCGCTCGTTGACCTTCCAGCAGTCCTCGGGGCCGAGCCCGAGCCGCTCGGTGACACCGGGCCGCATCCCCTCCACCACGACGTCGGCGTGCGCGACCAGGTCGAGCACGACCTGGGTGGCGGCAGGGTCCTTGAGGTTGAGCGCGACACTGGGCCGGCCGCGGTTGAGCAGCATCTTCGCGCCGCCGGCGAGCATCTGCCCGCCCGGCCGCTCGACCCGGATCACGTCGGCGCCGAGGTCGGCCAGGATCATGCAGGCGTGCGGCCCGGGCCCGATGCCGGCGATCTCGACCACCTTGACCCCCCGCAGCGGTCCGGTGCCCTTGCCCAGTTCGTAGCTCATGCGGGCGATTCTGACAGATCTGCTGTCACGGTGGCAGGGTCGGCAATTTCGGGGTAGTCCCTGACGATCGGCCCCTCAAATCGTCGATTCCGGGGGCCGATCGTCAGGGACTACCGCGCGATCCGGATCACAGAGCGAGATGCTTGCAACTAGTTGCATAGGTGCGCCACCATGGATCCATGGCCCTCGAACATGCGCTCCTGGTGGCGCTGAGCGAACAGCCGGCGAGCGGGCTGGACCTGGCGAAACGGTTCGGCCGGTCGATCGGCTTCTTCTGGCACGCCACCCACCAGCAGATCTACCGGGTGCTCGGCCGGATGGACGCGGACGGCTGGGTCGAGGCCACCGAGGTCGCCCAGGAGGGCCGACCCGCCAAGAAGGTGTACGTCGTCACGCCGGCCGGTGCGGAAGTGCTGAGGGTCTGGCTCGCCCAGCCGACCGCGAGCCAGGCGATGCGCAGCGACCTGGCCGTGAAACTCCGCGGCGCCAGCTTCGGCGACCGTGGGGCGGTGCTCGACGTCGTCCGCGCGAACCTCGCCGACCACCATGTGCGGCTCGACCACTACCGGCAGCTGATGAAGCGCGACTACCCCGAACCCGAAGCCCTCAGCGGGCTTCAGCTCGACCATTACCTCGTCCTGCGCGGCGGCATCCTCATGGAGGAGACCGGGATCGCGTGGCTCACCGAGTATCTGGAGGCTCACTCGTGACCGACTACCCCCACCTTCTCGAACCGATCACCATCGGCTCGCTGACGATGCGCAACCGCGTCGTCATGGGCTCGATGCACACGGGCCTGGAGGACAGCGCCCGGCATATCCCCGAGCTCGCGGCATACTTCGCCGAACGGGCCCGCGGCGGAGTCGGCCTGATCATCACCGGCGGCTACTCCCCCAACCGGCGCGGCTGGCTCAAGCCGTTCGCGTCCGAGATGTCCACCCGGCTGCAGGCGATGCGGCACCGCGAGGTCACCGGCGCCGTGCACGACGAAGGTGGCGCGATCGCGATGCAGGTCCTGCACGCGGGCCGCTACGGCTATCACCCGTTCAGCGTCAGCGCCTCGAGCAAGAAGAGCCCGATCACGCCGTTCCGGCCCAGCCGGCTGTCCACGAAGGCCGTCGACCGCACCGCCACCGACTTCGCCGAGTCGGTCGCGCTGGCAGTCAAGGCGGGCTACGACGCGGTCGAGATCATGGGTTCCGAGGGCTACCTGATCAATCAGTTCCTGGCGGCTCGCACCAACGACCGCACCGACGAGTGGGGCGGCACTGCGGCGAAGCGGATGCGGTTCCCGGTCGAGATCGTGCGCCGCTCGCGTGAGCTGGTCGGCGCCGACCTCCCGATCATCTACCGGATCTCGCTGCTCGACCTGGTCGAGGGCGGCCAGACCTGGGAGGAGGTCGTCGACCTCGCCCACGCACTGGAGGAGGCCGGGGTGACCGTCCTCAACACCGGCATCGGCTGGCACGAGGCGCGGGTGCCGACGATCATCACGCAGGTGCCGCGCGGCGCCTGGCGGTCCGCTACGGCGCGACTCAAGGCCGAGGTGTCGGTGCCGGTCTGCGCGTCCAACCGGATCAACAGCCCGGAGATGGCCGAGGACATCCTGGCCTCCGGCGAGGCCGACCTGGTCTCGATGGCGCGGCCGCTGCTGGCCGACCCCGAGTTCGTCGCCAAGGCGCAGGCCGGCCGCGGCGACGAGATCAACACCTGCATCGCCTGCAACCAGGCCTGCCTCGACCATGTCTTCAAGAACCAGAAGGCGTCCTGCCTGGTCAACCCGCGCGCCTGCCGCGAGACCACGCTGGTGCTGGGTCCGACCAAGCGCAAGGCGACCGTTGCGGTGGTCGGCGCCGGCCCGGCCGGGCTAGCGGCTGCGGTCTCCGCCGCCGAGCGGGGCTTCGCGGTCACGCTGTTCGAGAAGGCACCCGTGCTCGGCGGCCAGTTCCGGCTGGCCATGGCCGTGCCCGGCAAGGAGGACTTCGTCGAGACCCTGCGCTACTACACCCGCCGGCTCGAGGTCCTCGGCGTCGACGTGCGGCTGGGCCACGAGGCCAGCGACGCCGACCTGGCGGCTTACGACGAGGTGATCGTGGCCACCGGCGTGACGCCGCGCATCCCCGAGCTCGGCGGCGTTGACCACGAGAAGGTGCTCACGTACGCCGACGTGCTGAGCGGCCGCGTCGTGCCCGGCAAGCGGGTGGCGGTGATCGGTGCCGGCGGCATCGGCGTCGACGTCAGCCACTGGCTCACCCACGACCCCGCGGACGACCTGGACGACTGGATGGCGCACTGGGGCGTCGGTGACCCGGCAGTGCACCCAGGCGGACTCACCGAACGCAAGCCCCGCACGCCGATCCGCGAGGTCATCCTGATCCAGCGCAAGACCACCCCCATCGGCGTCGACCTGGGCAAGACCTCGGGCTGGGCACACCGCGCGGTGCTGAAGCAGAGCGGGGTCACCCAGGTCAGCGGCGCGGCGTACGACAAGGTCGACGACGCCGGCCTGCACATCACCGTCGACGGCGAGCCGCGTGTGCTCGACGTGGACCACGTCGTGCTGTGCGCCGGCCAGGAGTCGGTGCGGGACCTGGTGGGTGACGGACGGTTCGTGATCGGCGGCGCCGACGTCGCTGCCGAGCTCGACGCGAAGCGCGCCATCGAGCAGGGCACCCGGGTGGTCGCAGGCTTGTAGGTTCGGAGAGTGCCTCCTGACCTGACCGAATCCGACCTCGGCCATCTGCGCAGGTGCATCGAGCTCGCCAGAGAGGCCCGCGCGGCCGGCGACGACCCGTTCGGCTCCGTCCTGGTCGGCGGCGACGGCACCGTGCTGGCGGAGGACCGCAACCGCGAGACCTCCTCCGGCGACCCGACGGCACACCCCGAGCTCGCTCTTGCCCGGTGGGCAGCGGCACACCTGCCGCAGGACCAGCGCGGCGGCGCCACGGTCTACACCTCGGGTGAGCACTGCGCGATGTGCTCGGCCGCCCATGCCTGGGTCGGCCTCGGCCGGATCGTCTACGTGCACTCGGCCGCGCAGCTGGTCGAGTGGCGGGCGTCCCTCGGCCTGTCCGCTTCGCCGGTGCGCACCCTCGCCATCAACGACGTCGCCCCCGGAGTCGTGGTCGTCGGACCGGTGCCGCCGCTCGACGAGGAGATGCGGCAGCTCCACATAAGCCGGGCGCGTTAGCTTGGATCGAGTGATCCGCGACCTGACCGATGCCGAGGCCCGGGTGGCCCTGGTCGAGAAGTGGGGTGCCGTCGCACCCGACGTGTTGCCGGCCTGGGTCGCGGAGACCGACTTCGCCATCGCACCCGTGATCACCGCGGCCTTGCACGAGGCCGTCGACGCCGGCCTGGTCGGCTATCCGCGCTTCGGCTGGGGCGGCGAGCTGGGTCAGGCGTACGCCGGTTTCGCCGAGCGCCAGTACGGCCAGACGGTCGATCCCGAGGCGATCTGCCCCGTGGTCGACGTGACCGCCGGAGTGCGGGTTGCGCTCGACGTGCTCAGCGAGCCGGGACCGCTGGTGATGCCGCTGCCGGCCTACGCGCCGCAGCTGGCGGTGGCCGAGGTCACCGGGCGCGAGCGGGTCGATCTGGTCGTCGACCCCGATGCGGAGCGGGCAGAGATCGACCTCGACCGGCTCGACGCACTCTTCGCGGCCGGTGCACGGACCCTGCTGCTGACGCAGCCACACAACCCGTGGGGGCGGGTGTTCACCCGGGCCGAGCTCGAAGGCGTCCGCGACGTGGTGCTCCGGCACGGCGCGCGCGTGGTCGCCGACGAGATCCACGCTCCACTGGTGCTTCCCGGAGCCGACTACCTCTCCTACCTGCAGATCGACGGCACCCACGACCACGCGGTCGCCGTGGTGGCGGCGTCGAAGGCCTTCAACACCCCCGGTCTGCGCTGCGCCCAGGTGGTGGTGCCCGATGCGCTCGCGCGCAAGCGGCTCCAGGACGCGCCGATGGTGCGCAACGACTCGTGGTCGCCGCTGGGCGTGGTGGCGGCCGTGGCGGCGTACACGAGAGGAGACGACTGGCTGGACGCCCTGAGGACCCGGCTGGACGCCAACCGGACCCTGCTCACCGAGCTGCTCGCGAGCCAGCTGCCGGAGGCTCGGATGCGGCGGCCGGAAGCGACGTACCTCGCCTGGATCGACCTTCGCGCCTACGGCCACGACGACCCGGCCGCGGTGGCGCTCGAACGCGGACGCGTGCGGCTGGCGCCAGGCCACGACTACCAGCCGGGCCTGACCGGTCACGTCCGACTCAACTTCGGGACGAGTGCCGAGCGCCTCGAACAGATCGTTCACCGGCTCGCCTCAGCGCTGACATCTGGCGGCTCATAGACTCCCCACCGTGAAGATCACGGTCATCGGGTGCGGCTACCTCGGAGCGACGCACGCAGCATGCATGGCGGAGCTGGGCCACGAGGTGCTCGGCGTCGAGATCGACGCCGCCAAGCGGGCGCTGCTCTCCGAGGGCCGGGTGCCGTTCTACGAGCCCGAGCTCCCCGAGCTTCTCTCCAAGCACGTCGCCAGCGGCCGTCTGAGGTTCACCGACTCCTACGAGGAGGCCGCCGCCTTCGCCGATCTCCACTTCGTCTGCGTCGGCACTCCGCAGCTCGAGTCGAGCATGGGTGCCGACGTCCGCTACGTGAACGCCGCCGTGACGTCTCTGGCGCCGCACCTCACCGGGCCGTCGTACATCGTCGGCAAGTCGACCGTGCCGGTCGGCACCGCTGCCCGCCTGGCCGAAGAGGCCGCGGCACTGGCCCCGGCCGGCGCCGACGCCGAGCTGGTCTGGAACCCGGAGTTCCTCCGCGAGGGCTTCGCGGTCAAGGACACCCTCGAGCCCGACCGCATAGTGCTGGGTGTCGCCTCGGAGCGCGCGGAGAAGGCGCTCACCGAGTTCTACGCGCCGATCACCGACACCGGCACGCCCCTGCTGGTCACCGACTACGCCACGGCCGAGCTGGTGAAGGTCTCGGCCAACGCGTTCCTGGCCACCAAGATCTCCTTCATCAACGCGGTCGCCGAGGTGTGCGAAGCCGCCGGCGCCGACGTGGTCGACCTCGCCGACGCGATCGGCCACGACGCGCGCATCGGCCGCCGCTTCCTCAACGCCGGCATCGGCTTCGGCGGCGGCTGCCTGCCCAAGGACATCCGCGCGTTCGTGCACCGGGCCGGCGAGCTCGGGGTCGAGGACGCTATGTCGTTCCTGCGCCAGGTCGACGACATCAACCAGCGGCAGCGCAGCCGGGTCGCGCAGATGGCGACCACGATGCTCGGCGGCAGCGTGGTCCGATCGCGCATCGCCGTGTGGGGTGCCGCGTTCAAGCCCGACAGCGACGACGTCCGCGACTCGCCGGCCCTCTCCATCGCCGGCAAGCTGCACCTGCGCGGCGCATCGGTCGTGGTCTACGACCCCCAGGCGACCGAGACCGCGCGCGCTGTTTTCCCGACCCTCGACTACGCCGACTCCGCGCTCGACGCGGCGCGTGGCGCCGACCTGGTGCTGCACCTCACCGAGTGGCCGGAGTTCCGCGAGGTCGACATCGAAGCTGTCGGTGTCGCCGTACGCCGCAAGCAGATCCTCGACGGCCGCAACGCCCTCGACCTCGACGCCTGGCGCTCCGCCGGCTGGACCGCGCGAGGCCTCGGCCGCCGCTAGATCTGGTGCAGCCTGCTGGGACGGAACCCGTCCCAGGTGGCGACGACCTGCTCGGGGTCGAGGATCTTGTCGAGGTCGGCGTCGTAGGTGTGGCCCTCGGCGGTACGCCGCAGCACGTAGCCGAGGCCGTGCATGCGATAGATGACGGCGCCCACCGCGAGCAACGCGTCGAGCAGGTGCCGGTCGACGTGTCGCGGCACGGGCGCGAAGCCGCCCACCTCGGCCAGCAGCGACCGGTCGAGCATCAGGGTGCCGCCGGCGACCCACTGCGTGTAGAACTCTCCCGGGTGCCGCCGCTGGACGGTGAGGTCGCGATCGGCCAGGTAGTAGAACTCGTCCGCGGTGCCGACCAGGTCGGCGCCGCTGTAGGCGCGGGCCCGGAGCAGGTCGGCGACGAAGTCGGGTGCGTACCAGTCGTCGTCGTCCATCTTCACCACGACGTCGCCCGACGCCACAGAAACGGCCGCGTTGAGCACGTCGCCGAACACCTCGGACTCAGGCTGCGGTACCACCGTCGCGTTCGGCACGTCGCCGGGATCGAACCCGTGCGGAGCCAGCACCAGCTCGAGGCGCTCGACACCGCGCTGCTGCCGCACCTGGGCCAGCGCGTGCTCCAGCATCTCGGGGCGCTTGGTCGCCATCACGATGCTGACCGAGGGCTGGGTCGGCGGGGGAACGATCGAGTCGATCGCCGCCCGCCAAGCGACGATGCTGCGCTCCTCGCGGGCGGCTCGGTCGATGGTCTCGAGGTCGAGCGGCACTCCAGCCGCGCTGAGCGCCAGCCTTGCCGCCTCGTCGAGCTCGGTGTCGATCCGCACCCCGAGCGCAGACCGCAGCGACCGCACCAGCTCTTCGGTGACGCCACGGGACAGGTCGAGGGTCGAGAGCGCCACGACGGGCTCGCTCGCATCGGCGTCGAAGCCGATCGGGTTGATGACGCGCAGGTCGACGGGCGACTTCGGCAGCACCCGCGTCGGGCCGGCGACCGACTGCCGGGCCAGCTCCGCCACCACCACACCCACCGAGATCGGCCGGTCGAACCGCAGCACGCACAACCAGCCGCCGTCCTCCGCCCGCGAGCGAATCCCTGTCAACGACGGGCCTCTCGGCGTCGGCCGCGGCAGGAAGGACAGCGCCGACGTCGCCGAGTCGAGCCACACCCCGATCGTCGACGACCGCACCTCGCGCGGCACCGTGACCTCGCGCAGCGCACCTCGATCGGCGAGCGCGACCAAGACGCGTGAGTACTTCCCGGGCTCGACCTCCGACCCAGCCGTCACCAGCAGTGCGTCGGCGGCCTGGTCGAGGAAGGCCTGCGCCGGACCGGCGAGCTCAGACATCCAGGCGTCCCGGGCGGCGTACGAGCGGCCGCTCGGCCTGCGGCAGCCAGGTGGAGGTCACGTGGTCGATGACGTGCACACCGGGCGGGGCCTCGATCCGGTGCAGCCCCTCGACGTCGTCGCCGCGACCCTCGGTCAGCGCGCTGTAGACCTCCCACTCGCGACGCTTGCGAGGTGCCCGCGACGACTCGAAGTCGTCGGTGCTGGTCCAGTGCGCGAACTCGTCGGTGTCGAGCCACTTCAGCTCGACCACCATCCCCTCCGGCGCGATGATCCGCTCCGAGGAGGTCGGGAACTCGCGCACTTCCCACTCGAACGCCTTCACGAACGTGAACTCGGGCCCCATCGGGTAGACCCACGGCTCCAAGAACCGGAAGCCCAGGTCGATCCACGCCACCGAGTCGCTCTCGATCGTCAGCGGATGGCGCGGGAAGGCCACCACCGCGTTGGAGTCCTCGAGCTGCCACGACAGGTCGGCGAGCATGCCGACACCCTCGCGGGTGAGCACCATGTCGCCATCCCACTTCATCGAGTAGTTGGTGCGGACGTGCGCGAACGACCAGTTGTAGAAATGGGTCAGCGAGTGCACGGAGTCCGGGGGGGTCGCGAGGTGCTCGGCACCCGCGCGGCTGACCTGGAAGGGGTACGTCGTCGCGGTGAACCGGTCGAGAGCTCCGGCCTTCTCGGCGGCGGCCCGGGCGACTTCCAGGGTGCCGTCGTCGGAGCCGTTGTCGACCAGGACGACGTGCTGCACCGCCGCGAACATCGGCGGCAGCACCCACGGCAGGTTGCGCGCCTCGTTCTTGACCCGGAAGACGCAGGTCAGCCCCGACTGCAGCTTCTGGTCGTGCCATGGCCAGGTGACGTCATAGTCCGACAGCCCTTCGAGTGTGGGGATGTCGACCCCGCTCATCAGGGGCGCTCCCGCCCGAGTGCCTTGCGGATCCC
Source organism: uncultured Actinomycetota bacterium (assembly GCA_963753565.1). GTDB lineage: Bacteria > Actinomycetota > Actinomycetes > Propionibacteriales > Nocardioidaceae > Nocardioides. The sequence goes on along the minus strand of CAVWCT010000008.1, from coordinate 249,920 downwards.
CCGCCTCGCACCGGCGGGCAGCATCTTGCGGACGCCGTGCGGCACCCGGTCGACACCGCGCCTCGTGGTCGAGGGCGCGGGCAGCTGGGCGAGCCCGTCGCGATGGGCGGCGAGGGCCGTGGACTGCGCAATCGCCTCGGCCTCGTCGTAGATCTCGGCGTACGCCGTCCGCAGCTCGTCTAGCGCGGCGTGCGCCTCGGGAGTGTCGCCGTCGGGATCGGCCAGTCGGTCGAGGCCCTGCCAGCTCTCCTCGGCGATCTCACGCAGCCGCGACGGCACCTCGATGTCGTCCCAGGTCAGCTGCACCCGACGCAGGTCGGGGTCGACGAAGGCGTGCACCGCACGGATGTCGTTGGCCGACGCCGTCTGCACCGCCGCGAGGTCGAACGCCTGGCCGATGCCGAACAGCGGCACCGTCCAGTCCGTGAGGAGGTCGCCGTAGCGGACGAAGGCGCGGGCCGAGCCACGGGTGGCGCGCTCGGTGTGGAGCATCATGTTGACCCAGGCGGCGGTGCGGTTGACCTCGCCGAACTTCGACCCGTAGTGCTGCTGCTTGCTGCCCACCACCTCGGTCACGGGCCGGAGCATCGTGACGTACGCCGGAGTGGCGTCGCAGCGCAGCGCCGCCGACCGCCACAGGCCCAGGAACCACGCGAGCCGCGGGTCCTTGACCACCAGCTCCGGCCCCTCGGCGAACTGCGGCTCCAGCCACTCGTGCAGCCGCTGCCGCAGCGGCTCGAACGTGCTGAGCTTGCCGGCCTCGAACCACGCCGACGGTCGCGCGTCGCTGACCTGGACGTTGCAGCGCCTCAGCAGCTCGTCGTGGAAGTCGACGACCCACTGCGGTTCCCCGAAGCCCTTGGGGTTGGTGTCGTCGGCCTGCACCTCCGGTTGCGGCACGTGCATGCCGAGCGTCTGGAGCGCCCCGGCCATGGTGCTGGTGCCGCTGCGCCCGGACCCGACCACGAACACGACCCGTCGCTTGACGGGCAGCTCCGCAGGCGTCGAGGACATGCCCGACAGGTTAGTGGGCGGGGGTTGGTGCCTGGGCGGCGATCATGTCGGCGTACCACTGGAACGAGCGCTTCGGTGTGCGCGCGAGCGTGTCGTAGTCGATGTGGACCAGCCCGAAGCGCTGCGTGTAGCCCGCGGTCCACTCGAAGTTGTCCATCAGCGACCAGGTGTAGTAGCCGCGGACGTCGACACCTCGCGTGATCGCCTCGCTCACGGCTCGCAGGTGGGCATCGAGGTAGTCGATGCGCGGCTGGTCGTCGACCACTCCGTCGGCGTCGGGTCCCACGCTGTAGGCGCACCCCGACTCGGTGATCATGATCGGCGGAAGCGCGGCCCGAAAGCGGGCGCGGAACATGATCAGCCACTCCCGAAGCGAGTCGGGCACGACCGGCCACCCGTAGTCGGTGACCGGGTAGCCGAGCAGCTCCCGGCGCTCGAACGGCAGCTCGGCCTCCTCGGGAGCCGCGCCGATCTTCATCGGGTTGTAGTAGTTGACGCCGTAGAAGTCGAGTGGCTGGCGGATCGTCGCCAGGTCGCCGGGCTGGACCACGTCCTCGAGCAGCGGCCACAGGTCGGCGGGGTAACGGCCCAGCAGCATCGGCTCGAGGAACATGCCGTTCCACAGCGCGTCGAACAGCTTGGTGGCGCCGACGTCGGCCGGCTCGTCGCTGGCCGGCCACATGGGCGCGTGGTTGTTGGCACAGCCGACACTGCTGGCGCCGGCGGCGCGCAGTGCGATCGCCGCCCGGCCGTGCGCCAGGAGCAGGTGGTGCGCGACCGGCAGGGAGTCGAAAAAGAGGGCCCTCCCCGGCGCGTGCACCCCGACGCCGTGGCCGAGCATGGTCACCACGTTGGGCTCGTTGACGGGCACCCAGTGCCCGACCCGGTCGGCGTACTTCTCGCCGACGATCGCGGCGTAGTCGGCGAACCGGTCGATGGTCGAGCGGTTGAGCCAGCCGCCGTCGTCCTCGAGCGTCTGCGGGAGATCCCAGTGGAAGAGCGTGACCATCGGCTCCACGCCCGCGGCCAGGACCCGGTCGATCAGCCGGTCGTAGAAGTCGAGTCCCGCTGGGTTGACCGGCCCGGAGCCGGTCGGCTGGATCCGCGGCCAGGCGATCGAGAAGCGGTAGCCCGGTGCGCCGAGACGCTCCAGCAGTGCCACGTCCTGGTCGACCCGGTGGTAGTGGTCGCAGGCCACCGCGCCCGACGAGCCGTCGACGATCCGCCCGGGCTGGGCGCAGAAGGTGTCCCAGACGCTGGGGCACCGTCCGTCCTCCGCCACGGCCCCTTCGATCTGGTACGCCGCGGTACTGGTGCCGAAGAGGAAGCCCGGCGGGAGCTGTGGGTACGGCACCTGCACAATCTTGCCTGTGACAGTCCAGATTCGTCGGGGAACAGACCGGTTCGTCGAGCGCGCCGAGGGGCGGGTCACCCATCACTCGTTCTCGTTCGGCGACCACTACGACGCGGAGCGACTCGGCTTCGGCCCGATGGTCTGTCATGACGACCACCTCTTAGGTTCCGGGCGCGGCTTCGACACCCACCACCACAGCGAGCTGGAGATTGTCAGCTGGGTGATCGCGGGGTCGCTGAGCCACACCGACTCCAGCGGGACCACGACCGTCGTCGACGCCGGATCCGTCGCCGTACTGTCCTCGGGCGACGGGGTCGACCACTCCGAGCACGCCACCGGGCCCGGGCCGTGCCGGTTCATCCAGATGTGGCTGAAGCCGGCCGGGGGCGAGTCGGAGCCCGGCTACACCACTCGTGCCGTGGCCCTGCCGGCCAACGAGCTGGTGCCCATCGCCCAGCCGCGGCACGACGCCGTTCTGTTGGCCGGTCGCCTCGACGGGCACGGCTCCATCGAGCTCCCGGCGACGCCACAGCTGCACGCCTTCGTGGCCACGGGCGCGTTGCTGCGGTCGTCGATGGCCGCCCCGCTCGCAGCCGGCGACGCCTTCCTGATGACTGACGAGCCGGCCCACAGCGTCACCGCCGGCGTGCCGACCGACCTGTTGGTCTGGACCTTTGCCTGAGTCGGCGCAAAACGCCGGACTTAGCGCCGACTCGCGCACTTCTAGGCCGGAGTTTGTGCCGACTCGCGGTCAGGCGATGATCGAGAGCGCTCCCGGGAGGATCTCGACGACGGCGGGTGCGTCATCCAGGCCGGGGAGCACTCCGAGCGGCTCGCCGTCGCCACCAACCGGCACCGGAGTGCGGGCCGTCGCGCGGACCTCGACCCGTCGCCCCGTCAGCACGGTGACCTCGGGCAGGTCGACGTGGGCGCCGTCGTAGACCTTCGGGAGCGAGCGGATCAGGGCGAGCTTGCTCGCGGCCTCGATCACGACGACGTCGAGCAGGCCGTCGTCGATCACCGCGTCGGGCGCGACCTTCATGCCCTTGCCGTAGTAGGCGGAGTTCGCCACGACCACGTTGGCCGCGAGGTAGTCGCGGGTCTCGCCGTCGACCGTCACCTGGTAGCGCGCGGGCCGGTAGGTCGCCAACGCCCGGACCGCGGCGTAGGGGTACTGAAGCTTGCGCGGCAGCCAGTGCACCCGGTCGACGATCTCGCCCGCCCGGGCGTCGACGCCGGAGTAGACGGAGCCGGCCACGCGGCGTTCGGGCTCGCCGGGGAGTGTGTAGGAGAGCAGGTCGACCTTGCGTACGTCGGCCTCGAGCAGCAGCTTCGCCTGCTCGGCCGGGTGCTCGGGGAGGCCGAGCATGCGCGCGAAGTCGTTGCCGCGGCCGGCCGGGAGCACAGCGAGGGTGCCGCCGGCAGAGGAGACCGCGCCGGCCAACGACGAGAGCATGCCGTCGCCGCCGACAGAGACGACCACGTCTCCGCGCTCCAGTGCTTCGGTCACGAGTCCGCCCATCGCCTTGGGTCCGGGCGAGTAGGTGACGTCGACGGTGGAGCCGCCCTCACGGAGGAGCCGGGCGACGGGCACGACTGCCTCGGGGGCGGCGCCGCCACCGGAGGACGGGTTGACCAGGAACGTGAAGGAGCGCGTCACGGGATCAGCACTCCCGGGTTGAGGATGCCGGTCGGGTCGAGGTCCGCCTTGACCGCACGGAGCACGGAGGCACCGAGCTCCCCGATCTCCGCGGTCAGCCACGGCCGGTGGTCGCTGCCGACGGCGTGGTGGTGGGTGATCGAGGCACCGGCCGCGACGATCGCGTCGTTGGCGGCGGCCTTCGCTTTCAGCCACTGGGGCAACGGGTCGGCGCTCTCCTTGGCCGCGACCGTGAAGTAGAGGGAGCAGCCGGTCTCGTAGACGTGGGAGACGTGGCAGAGCACGATCGTTCCCTCGCCGAGCGAGGTCTCGAGGGCGGCCTTGACGCCGGCGTACAGGTTCTCCCGGTTGGACCAGAAGGTCACCGTCTCCAGGGTCTCGACCAGCACCCCGACATCGAGCAGGGAGTCGCGGAGGTAGGGAGCGTTGAAGCGGCCGTGAGCCCAGGCCTGGCCGGGCTCCTCGCCGAGACTGGTGCCACCGAGGTCGGTGAGTACGGCGGTGACGGCAGCGCGCTTCGCGGCGTTGGCCGCGGGCTCGCCCTCGTAGCCGGTGATCATCATGCAGCCGCCCTGCCCAGAAATTTCAGTACCGTCGTCGCCGATCTCGGCCGGACGGGCCAGGTTGATGGAGGTCTCGGCCTCGTCGGAGAGGCGGATCACGGTCGGGAGGAGGTTGGCCTGGGCCAGCGTCCGCATCGCGTCGGCGCCGGCCCCGAACGACGGCCACCGCCAGCCTTCGTAGACCTTCTCGGCCGGCAGCTTCCGGACCCGGACGGTGACCTCGGTGATCACGCCGAAGGCACCCTCGGAGCCGAGGATCAGCTGGCGCAGGTCGGGGCCGGCCGCATTGGACGGCGAGCTGCCGAGCCGGAGCTCGCCGCGCGGAGTGGCGACGCGCAGGGCGACCACGAGCGCGTCGAAGCGGCCGTAGCCGGCGCTGGCCTGGCCGCTCGATCGGGTAGCCGCGAAGCCACCGATCGTGGCGTACTCGAACGACTGCGGGTAGTGACCCAGCGTCAGGCCCTCTTGCGCCAGCAGCGCCTCGGCCTCCGGTCCGCGCAGGCCGGGCTCGAGGACGGCGGTCATCGAGACGTGGTCGACGGCCAGGAGCTGCTTCATCCTGACCAGGTCGAGGGAGATCAGTCCGGCGTAACCCTCTCGGCGAGCGACGAGCCCACCCGTGACCGAGGTGCCCCCGCCGAACGGGATCACGGCCAGGTGGTGCTCGACCGCGAAGGCGAGCACGCCGGCGACCTCCTCGTGGGTGCCGGGACGGACCACCACATCGGGGGCGTCAGTCAGGTCGCCTGTGCGCTGCCGGAGCAGGTCGGGCGTCGACTTGCCGCGGGTACGCAGCCGCCGGGTGTCGTCGTCGGTGAGCACGTTGTCGGCGCCGATCAGCTCGCGCAGCGCATCGACGAGCTCCGGCGCGATGCCCGGCTCGGGGAGCTTGACGTCGTCGACCGCTGGGCGTTCGTCGAGGCCGAAGACCATCTCGATCAGGCCGCGGGCGGCGTCGGGGAGTGCGGTGGCGGACTCGGGGTTGCCCCAACGGCTCGGGTGCATCTCGGTCTGTACGACGGGTAGCTCGGAACGGCTCATGTGTTACAGTGTGACACATGACGTCACTTCGTCACAAGAGCGAGGCCAGAGAAGCCCGCGACGACTACCTCGATGCCGCGCGGGATTGCATCCTCGACGTCGGCTGGCGACGTACGACGCTCACGGAGGTCGCGCGTCGGGCCGGCGTCTCACGGATGACGATGTACCGCACCTGGTCCGACATGCAGACGCTGCTCGGCGACCTGATGACCCGTGAGTGGGGCGGCGTGGTCGAGACAGCGCTGGAAGACCAACACAGTGCCGACCAGGACGGCACCGGCTCGTCGGTCGACCGATTGGTCACGAGCATCGTCGGCACGGTGCGGGCGCTGCGCGACAACGAGCTGTTCGTACGCATCCTCGAGCTCGACCCCGAGCTGATCCTCCCCTACCTGCTCAGCCGCCGCGGTCGCTCGCAGGACCTGATCCTGGCGCTGACCGTGGAGGCCATCCGCGAGGGTCAGGAGGCCGGTGAGATCCGGGCCGGCAACCCCACCGCGATCGCGCGTGGCCTGCTCCTCGCCGCGCACGGCTTCGTCCTGTCGAGCCACACGATGGTCGACGACCAGGTCACCGAAGCGGAGCTCGACGACGAGCTCGCCCTTCTCCTGCGCAGTGCTATCTCAAGAAGGGCACTCCAGTCATGACCGGCAACCAGACGGGCACCCGGATCACCCCAGGCTTGGCCGACGCGCCCACCGAGGTCGACGTGGTCGTGATCGGCCTCGGCGTCACCGGTGCCGGAGTCGCCCTCGACGCCGTCAGCCGCGGCTTGTCGGTGCTCGCCGTCGACGCCAACGACCTAGCGTTCGGTACGTCGCGATGGTCGTCCAAGCTCGTCCATGGCGGCCTCCGCTACCTGGCCAGCGGCCAGGTCGGCATCGCCCACGAGAGCGCCGTCGAGCGCGGCATCCTGATGGAGGTCACCGCACCCCACCTGACCCACGCGATGCCGATCGTGGTGCCGGTCAACTCGTCCATGTCGCGGTTCGGCGCCTTCTTCGCCCGGAGCGGCCTGTGGGCGGGCGACCTCCTGCGGCGCAGCGCCGGCACCGAGGCCGACACGCTGCCCCGGCCCCGGAAGCTGTCCGCGACCGAAGTGATGGCGATGGCGCCGACCCTGCGCTCGGCGGGTCTGCGTGGCGGCCTCCTCTCCTGGGACGGCCAGCTCGAGGACGACGCCCGCCTGGTCACCACGATCGCCCGCACCGCCGCGTCTCTCGGGGCGCACGTGCGCACCCGAGCGCGGGTCGTCTCCGCCACGGGTCAGGGCGTCGAGCTCCGCGACGAGCTGAGCGGCGAGTCGCTGTACGTCCGCGCACGCACGGTGATCAGCGCGACCGGCGTCTGGGCCGGCGACCTGGTCGACGAGGTCAACCTCCGGCCGAGCCGAGGCACCCACGTGGTCCTGCGCCAGGACACCTTGCCCGGCATGACGGTCTCGGTGTTCGCCCCGATCCCGGGCGAGTCCAACCGCTTCGTCCTGGTGCTGCCGCAACCCGACGGCACCATCTACGTCGGACTCACCGACGAGCCGGTCGAGGGCGAGCAGCCCGACGTACCGGTGCCGACCGAGCCCGAGATCGGCTTCCTGCTCGACGTGGTCTCGGCAGCGTTCGCACGACAGCTGCACCGCTCCGACGTGGTCGGCGCCTACGCCGGCCTGCGACCCCTCCTCGACCTACCCGGAGGCAAGAACGGCTCCACCGCCGACCTCTCCCGCAAGCACGCGGTGCTCACCAGCGCGACGGGCGTGGTCACGATCGTGGGCGGCAAGCTGACGACCTACCGCCGGATGGCCGAGGACGCCGTCGACGCCGCCGTGGCGAACGCCCATCTGCCCGCGGGGCCCTGCCGGACCAAGGAGCTGCCGCTGCTCGGCGCCGCGTCGCGGCCGGTCCTGGCGGCGCTCGAGCTGCCGCCTCGCCTCGTCCGCCGCTTCGGCACCGACGCCGAGCTGGTCCTGACCGACGCCCGCGAGATCACCGGCCTGCAGGACGAGGAGCTCCTGGCCCCCATCGCCGATGACATTCCGGCCACTCTCGCCGAGCTGGTCTTCGGGGTGACCCACGAAGGGGCTGCCGATGTCGGCGACCTGCTCGACCGGCGTACCCGGATCGGCCTGGTCCCCGCCGACCGCGAGCGCGCCGTGGCCGCCGCCGAACGTGCCCTGGCCCTGGCCGGCCGTCCCGCCCCGACGGGGTAGGCCCAAAATCAGGGCCTTTCCGCCAACCTCCGATGAGTTTCCGCCACGGCCCTGGTCTACCTCTCTGACGGCGAGGCAGACTGGCGAGGGCAGGAGTACCCATGACGGCACTGGCGACTTCACGGGAGAGCGGGCAGATGACCACCGAGGCACCCCAGCCGGCGCTGGCGGAAAAGACTGCCGAGCTCGCGGACTTCGACACCCTCACCTCGCGCTACCAGCGTGAGCTGCTGGCTCACTGCTATCGGATGAGCGGCTCCGTCCACGAGGCCGAAGACCTGGTGCAGGAGACCTTCCTGCGCGCTTGGAAGGCGAGCGCAGACTTCCAGGGCCGCTCGTCGGTCCGCACCTGGCTCTACCGCATCGCCACCAACGTCTGCCTGACCAACCTCGAGGGCCGCCCGCGGCGACCGCTCCCGGCCGGGCTCGGCACCTCCGACTCGATGGCCGGCGACGCGCTCGAGGAGAACAACGAGATCGCCTGGCTCGAGCCCGTGCCCGACGCCGCGGTCGTGGTCGCGGAACGCGACTCGATCCGGCTCGCGTTCATCGCGGCGCTGCAGCACCTTCCGGCCCGCCAGCGCGCGGTGCTGATCCTGCGCGACGTGCTCCGCTGGTCGGCAGCCGAGGTGGCAGACGCCCTCGACACCACCACCGCCGCCGTGAACTCTGCCCTCCAACGCGCACACGCGCAGATGCAGGACCGAGCCCTCACTGAAGACACCGTGCAAGCTGACCTCACGCCCGAGCAGGAGGCGCTCCTCGAGCAGTACGTCGACGCGTTCTGGCGCAAGGACATCGACCAGATCGTCACGATGCTGACCGCGGACGCCGTCTGGGAGATGCCGCCGTTCACCGGGTGGTACAGCGGCGCCGAGAACATCGGCAAGCTGATCGACACGCAGTGCCCGGGCGGCATCCACGACATGCCGATGCTCCGTACCGTCGCCAACGGCCAGCCGGCGTTCGGCCTCTACATGCGCCAGGCCGACCGCACGTTCCGGCCGTTCCACCTGCAGGTGCTCGACATCGACAACGGCCGGGTCAAGCACGTGGGCGCCTTCTTCGACAAGCGGCTGTTCGAGACGTTCGGCCTCCCGGCGAGTCTCCCGGCCGACTACACCCCCGAGACTCCCGGCAGGCAGTGATGCCCGAGTCCGCGCGAGCTCGATCATGCGATCGAGCTGCTCGACCGCGCCCTCGGCTACACGCGCGGAGTCCTCGCCGACCTCGACCACGACGATCCTGCCCAGTCGCTGCGCACGCCCTGTCGCGGGTGGGACCTCGGCCAGCTGCTCGCCCACATGGAGGACGCGCTGGACGCGTTCGCTGAGGGAGCGGGAGGTGCCGTCGCGCTCGAACCGCGAATCCCGGTGCTCGCGCGGACCGAGGCGCTTCGGCAGAAGGCGTGCGGGCTGCTGGTTGCGTGGGGCCACGAACGCCCGGAGCAGGTGACGATCGGCGACCGCGTGGCGCCGACGTCCATGGTCGCGGCCGCGGCGGCCCTCGAGATCACGGTGCACGGCTGGGATGTCGCCCAGGCGACCGGCCGGGCGACGCCGATCCCCGAAACGCTCGCCGCCAGCCTGCTGCCGGTCGCCGGCGGGCTGGTCTCACCCTGTGATCGAGGACGGCTGTTCGCGCCGGTGCTCGACGTACCCGACGACAGCTCCGCGGAGACCCATCTCCTCGCCTTCCTGGGTCGCGACCGGTCTATTCCACCGGCATCGTTACAGGACAATCCGAGTACGGGTCCCCGGATCGCTTCCTAACCTGAGCGCATGCAGGTCACCGAGGAGCGCGGCTCCGCCGTCACTCGGCTCGGTTTCGCTTGTGCATCGCTCCGCTCCGGGCAGGTGACCGTCGCGCTGCAGCAGCTCATGGGGCTCGTGGACCAGACCCGCACCGGCGGGCTCGGCGACGTCGATCGCGCCACCCTTCTCGCCGCGCTGGTCGACGGTCGGCTCGCCCGGGGGGAGCTCACTGAGGCCGGTGCGCTGGAGACGGACCTAGCTCCCCTGACCCGGGTCGAGGGCGCGGCCGGCGCGATCGCCATCTTCGCTACCGCCGAGCTGGCCGCGGTGCTCGGCGAGCCCGAGCACGCCATTCCGCTCTACCTGGAGGCCGGCGCCCGTGCGGCCCACGCCCAGGTGCCGCCCGACGTGGTCCCGTGGCGGGTCGGCGCGGTGCTGAGCATGGTCCGCTGCGGCCGGCGCGACGTCCGGGAGCTCGCACTCGCTCACCACGCTGAGGCGGTGCGCTCAGGTTCGCCGTACGCCGTCTCCTTGGCGTTGCGCACCCTGGCCACCGCCGACGCCGACGGGCAGCGCCTTCCGCTGCTGCGCGACGCGCGAGCGGCCCTGACCGGGGTGGCCGCCCGCCGGCTGGCCGCCCAGATCGACACCGACATCGCCGGCCTGCTGATCCTCGGTCACACCCCGGTCGACGAGGCCGAGGCGATCGAGCTGCTGCGCGGCGCCGAGCTCTACGCGGGGCAGCAGGAGCTCTGGCCGCTCCGCGACCGGGTCCGCCGGCTCCTGGAGCGACTCGGCGAAAGGCCGGTGCCCGTGCGGAGCGAGGCCGTGGCGTCGCTGACCCACGCGGAGCGTCGGGTCGCCGAGCTCGCCGCCGACGGGCTCACCAACCGCGTGATCGCCGAACGCCTCGAGGTCACCGTCAAGGCCGTTGAGTGGCACCTGTCGCGGGTCTACCGCAAGCTCGGCATCCGGTCGCGCCACGCGCTGGCGCCGACCCTCGGCACCGCGGCCTGAGCCGAGCGGCCACGCCTAGACTCCCGCGCATGGCCGACCGCACCACGCACACGGCACTTCGCATGGGCGGGCGCGACCCGGCCGAGAGCCATCGGGCCGCGACGCCGCTCGAGCTGCTCTTCGACCTCACGTTCGTGATCGCGTACGGCGCCGGGGCCGACCAGCTGGCCGACCAGATCGCGCACCACCACACGCGCGAAGGTCTGATCGGCTTCGGCTTCGCGATCTTCGCGGTGACCTGGGCCTGGATCTTCTGGACGTGGTTCTCGTCGGCCTACGACACCGACGACTGGATCTACCGGTTGCTGACGATGGTGCAGATGGTCGGCGTGCTGATCCTCGCGCTCGGACTCCCGCCCATGTTCGAGTCGCTGGTCGAGGGCGAGCACGTCGACAACAGCGTGATGGTGATCGGCTACGTCGTGATGCGCGTGCCGATGGTGCTGCAGTGGTGGCGGGCCAGCCTGCAGGACACCGACCGGCGCCGGCTCTGCCAGGTCATGATGCTCACGATCCTGCTGTCCCAGGTGGTCTGGTGCCTGCTCGTCTTCGCCGACCTCTCTGTCGGGGTGTTCTTCATCGTGATCATCCCCTTGGCCCTGCTCGAGCTCGCCGGCCCGATCCTCGCCGAGACCCGCTACGGCGGCACACCGTGGCACCCGCACCACATCGCCGAGCGCTACGGCTTGCTGGTGATCATCACCCTCGGCGAGGGGCTACTGGGCACGGTGATCGCGCTGCGCACCGTGATCGCGGACGGTTGGTCGATGGACGCGGCCGTCCTCGGGTTCGCCGGCACCGCGCTGATCTTCGGCCTGTGGTGGAGCTACTTCGTGATCCCCCACGGCCACCTGCTGAACGCCCACCGCGAGCGCTCGTTCGGCTGGGGCTATGAACAGATGCTGCTGTTCGGCGCGCTGGTCGCGGTTGGGGCCGGCCTGCACGTGGCGGCGTACCACCTCGGTGACGAGTACGACGTCAGCTCGATGACGACGGTCTGGTCGGTCGCGATCCCGCTCGGCGTCTTCGTGCTCGCGCTCTACGGCCTGTACGCGCAGATCACCCGCACCGGCGACCCGTTCCACCTGCTGCTGATCGCCGGGACCCTCGTGGTGCTGGCGGCCGGCGTCGCGATGGCCGGGGCCGGTGTCTCCATGGTGTGGTGCGTGCTCGTGCTCGCGCTGACTCCCTGGGTGAGCGTGCTCGGCTACGAGGTGATCGGCCACCGGCACAACGAGCGGGTGCTCGAGTCGCTCGAGGGTTGACCTACTCCTCGTCGCGCAGCGGGTGGGCGAGCTCGTCGGCCGGCAGCTTGGCCAGCACGATCGCAAGCGCGGCCACGATGCCGGGCACGATGCCGGCGATGTAGAACGTCGTCCGCAGCCCGATCGCATCGGAGACCGGCCCGGCCAGCGCCATGGACACCGGCATCAGGCTGATCGAGACGAAGAAGTCGAGCGAGGCGACGCGGCCCAACATGTGCGGCGGCACCCGGCGCTGGAGCAGCGTGCCCCAGATGACCATCGGCGCCGAGAAGCAGACGCCGAGCACGAACGCGGCAACAACCACCATCCAGACCTCGGTGGCCAGCCCCATCGCGATGAACGGAAGGCAGCCGACGCCCCACAGCAGGTTCATCCAGGTGAGGTAGCGGCGCGGCATCTGTATCGACGCCATTGCGAGCGACCCGATGGCGCCGCCGATGCCGAAGGCGGCCAGGACGAGCGCGTGGTCGCCGGGGCCGCCACCCAGGCGGTCCTTGATCAGGAACGGCATCAGGACCTCGAGCGGGCCCATCATCACCAGGATCATGATCGCGGCGAACAACAGCGTGGCCAGCAGCCACGGCGTGCGGACCATGTAGACGAAGCCCTCGCGCATGTCGCGGAAGGCGGAGGTGACCGGGTGCGAGACCGCAGCCTCGGGGTCGATCTCCCGACGTACCGGCGTCTTCGGCACGAACGTCAGCGCGAACCACGCGCCCAGTGCGACCGCCGCGGCAACGGTGACCGCGGCGCCCGGTGAGACCGCTCCGACCACAGCACCCGCGACCGCGGGCCCGATGGCCTGGCCGATGGTCGGCCGGATCATGCCCTCGAAGCCGTTGACCGCCATCAGGTCCGACTCGGGCACCAGCGACGGGAGCCAGGCGGAGTAGGCGGGGTAGTAGAACGCCATGCCCATGCCGGTCAGGAACGACACCGCGGCCAGGTGCCAGATCTGGGTCAGGTCGGCGATCGACAGGAAGGCGACGGTGGTCATACCGACCACCTCGACGGCGGCGACCACGAGCAGGATCGACTTCTGGGGCACCCGGTCGGCGACCACGCCGCCGAGCAGCGCCGGCAGCAGTACGCCGACGGCGCCCGCGGTCGAGACCATCGACAGCTGCCCGGGGCCGCCGCCGATCCGGATGACCTCCCAGACCAGCCCGACCACCCAGACACCGGACGCGAAGGTGCTCAGCACGAGGGCGACCGCGAGCCTGCGGTAGGCGGCGTGCCGGAACGGGGTCAACGCGCGTGGCAGCTTGCGTCCGCCCTGAGGCGGGGTCGGCGTCACTGCCGTCAGCTGCTCTGTCATCGGGTCTCCTGCGTCTCAGTGTGAACGTGTGGACCGACAACGTCGACCGGATTCATCGGTGACCGACCTGACGGGAGATTCATGACCCCATTCGACAAGTTGAAGTTAACTTGAGGTCAAGTCGTCAGAGCCAGGTCATGGACCTTCCGTGCCCATGCGTCCACGCCACGGCCTGGCCGTCGACCCCGAGGACGAAGTGGTTCGCTCGCTCTGAGGTCGGCTGCTCGGTGGCGGTCACCCGCTGGAGCACTCGCCTGCCCTCGTTGCTGACCCAGTGGCACGCGCCGTCGGCGACGAGACCGGCCATCAGGTCGTGGAAGCGTTCGCGGTCGGCGTCCTCGAGGTAGGCGATCACCGCGCTGTGGAAGACGACCACCGTGCCGTGGCGAGACGCGCGTTCGACCTGGGCGGCAAGCTCGTCGAAGAGGTCCCCCGCCACGATGTGGGGCGGGTCCGTCCGGGCGATCTCGACGGCCCGAGCCAGCTGCGCGCGACGGTCGTCGTGCTCGGGCCAGACCAGCATCGACAGCCACTCCATCTGGTCGCTGTCGGTGACGTCGAGCGGGTGGAGGTCGATCCCGCCGCGCCACGCCACGATCGGCGCCGCGGTGGGCAACGGCCCGGTCCCGCGGACCCTGCAGTGCAGAGTCGGGGCCGCTGGTCCCGCCGTCCGAGCGCCCACATCCGTCGTCCACTCGTAACCCCACCGGTCGGCGTAGAGGCACAGGCCGGCGCTCGCCCCGACCTCGAGCAGGGCAATGGGTTCACCGTCGGCGACCATCGCGAACGCCGGCACCAGCGTGGCCAACCGCCCGGCCTCGTTGGTCTGCGTGGCCCGGTCCAGGATCGTCGCGCGGATCGAGCCGTCGTCGGAGAGCAGCGCGGTGCGCAGGCCGGCGTACGACCCCGGAGCTGGTACGCCGTGCCAGCGCGCGGCCGCGAACACCAGGTTCGGCTGCTGCTTGTCGGCCGGCAGCGTCTCGATCCACTCACGGACCTCCGGGTCGCCCGCCACCCCCAGCGCCCACTCCACGAAACACGGAGAGTCGCCCGCTGCTGCGGCGAACTCGGCGTACATCTCGACCACCGGCCCCCGCGTCTGCATGTCCTCATCTTGCGGGGTAGTCCCTGACGGTTGGACCCCAGGATCAGGAGTTTCACGGGTCCGATCGTCAGGGACTACCCCACCTGTGGATGGCCGGAGCGCGTACGCCAACGAACCGGCAGCCTGAGAGGCATGAGCAGTGGACCGGCCCGGCAGCTCCGAGAGGGATTGACCCTGCCCGTACGCCGGGACCTGACAGGGGCCACTGGTCCGACGAAGAAGCAGGCGGCCGGCAAGCGGTGGAGGCGCACTAGCCGCGGATTCTTCGTACCGAGCCACGTCGACCGCGAGGACGTCAACCAGCGGATCGCGGAAGTGTCGGTCGTCGTGCCGCCTCGGTGTGGCATCACCGCGTGGGCGGGGCTTCGATGGATGGGCGGGCGCTGGTTCGGTGAGACCACACCCAACGGCGAGCGACGTCCAGTCACGATCGCGATCGGCACCCGCGACATCCGCCCGCAGCCGGGCTTCGGCATCGCAGTGACCGGCGAGGGACTGGCACCGCGGATGGTCATCGAGATCGGCCGTGTCCGGGTCACGAGGCCGGTGTGGTCCGTTTCGTTCGAGATGCGGTACGCCAACGGTTGGCGACAGGCTGTAGTCGCTCTCGACATGGCCGCGTACAACGACCTCGTGTCGATCGAGGAGCAGAGCGAGTTCGTGAGCCACCAGAACGGCTGGACCGGGGTGCCCCAAGCGCGTAAGGCCCTCCCCTACGGATCCGAGAACAGCTGGTCTCCGATGGAGACGTTGATGCGCCTGATCTGGGAGGTCGACGCCGAGCTACCGCGGCCCCTTTGCAACGTCCCGATCTTCGATCTCGACGGTCAGCATCTCGGCACCCCGGACCTACTGGACCCAGAAGCCGGCCTGATGGGCGAGTACGACGGCTCAGGTCACCTGGTGCGCCAACAACACGTGCGCGACGTACGCCGAGCCGAACTACTACGCTCACACGACCTGGAGTCCGTGATCATGCTGGCCGACGACTTCAAGGATCCGGGCGCATACATCACCCGCCTGCATCGAGCTCGCCGGACCGCCATACGTCGGCAACCTCCTCGACGCACGTGGACAATCGAACCGCCCTGGTGGTGGACGCCGACTATCACGGTCGAGCAACGGCGAGCGCTCACCCAGGTCCAGCGAGAGCGCTTGCTTAGGCACCGTTCGGCCTGAGCTCGGCTCGGCGGGGGTAGTCCCTGACGATTGGACCCAGTTTTCGGCTCTCCCGGGGTCCGAACGTCAGGGACTACCCCAACAGGGGGCGCACCAGCCTCAGTCGGCCTTGATCGCCAGGTAGGTGGTGTCGAGGTACTCCTCGATGCCCTCGAAGCCGCCCTCGCGGCCGAAGCCGCTGGCCTTGACTCCACCGAAGGGCGCGGCGGCGTTGGAGACCAGGCCGGTGTTGATGCCGATCATCCCGAACGCCATCGACTCCCCCAGCCGGATCGTGCGGGACAGGTCGCGGGTGTAGACGTACGACGACAGGCCGTACTCGGTGTCGTTGGCCCGCTCCACCGCCTCCTCCTCGGTGGTGAAGGTGGTGATCGGGGCGACCGGGCCGAAGATCTCCTCGACGTTGATCGCCGAGTCGGGGGGTACGTCGAGCAGCACCGTCGGCTCGTAGAAGTAGCCGTCGCCATCGGGAGCCTTGCCGCCGACCAGGATCTTCGCGCCGTCGTGGACGGCATCGGTGACGAGCTGGCTGACGGACTCGACCGCCTTCTCGTCGATCAGCGGGCCCACGTCGACTCCCTCGTCCTGGCCCCTGCCGAGCTTGAGCGCACCCATCCGGTCCGCCAGCTTCTGGGCGAACTCCTGCGCCACCGACTCGTGCACCAGGAACCGGTTGGCGGCCGTGCAGGCCTCGCCCATGTTGCGCATCTTGGCCAGCATCGCGCCGTCGACCGCCGCGTCGAGATCGGCGTCCTCGAAGACCACGAACGGCGCGTTGCCGCCGAGCTCCATGCTCACCCGCTGCAGCTGGTCGGCCGACTGCTTCACCAACCGCTTGCCGATGCCGGTCGACCCGGTGAAGCTCACCTTGCGCAGGCGGTCGTCGGCCATCAGCACCTCGCCGACGCCGCCGGAGTCGGACGTGGTCACCACATTCAGTACGCCGTCGGGCAGCCCCGCCTCGGACAGCAGCGCGGCCAGGGCCAGCATCGTCAGCGGCGTCTGCGAGGCCGGCTTGACGACCATCGTGCAGCCGGCAGCGACGGCCGGGCCGATCTTGCGGGTGCCCATGGCCAGCGGGAAGTTCCAGGGCGTGATGAACAGGCAGGGCCCGACCGGCTTCTTCAGGGTCAGGATCCGGGTGCCGCCGGCCGGGGCCTTCATCCAGCGCCCGTGGATGCGCACCGCCTCCTCGGCGTACCAGCGGAAGAAGTCGGAGCCGTAGGCGACCTCGCCCTTCGCCTCGGCCACGGTCTTGCCCATCTCCAGGCTCATCAG
Organism: uncultured Actinomycetota bacterium; assembly: GCA_963753565.1. GTDB lineage: Bacteria > Actinomycetota > Actinomycetes > Propionibacteriales > Nocardioidaceae > Nocardioides. The sequence goes on along the minus strand of CAVWCT010000008.1, from coordinate 233,166 downwards.
CGCGGCGAAGTCGTCGGCCCGCTCGCCGAGCAGCTCGAAGGCGCGCCTGAGGATCTCGCCACGCTCACGCGGAGCGGTGGCTGCCCACGCATCCTGTGCCTCCACGGCCGCGTCGAGCGCGTCGGCAGCGTCCCCCGGGGTGCCGTCGGCGACGTCCGTGATGACCGACCCGTCCGCAGGGTCGATCACGTCGAGACGGCCGCCGTGCTCGGCCTCGCGCCAGGTTCCGCCGATCAAGAGGTTTCTTTGATCGGAACCCAATAGTTCTAGTCCACTCATGTGAATCACTCTTGCACCTGCAGTGATCGCGCCAAAGACCTGACGAGCCTTGACCGCAGGTCGTATTCTCTTGTTGTCGTACTTCGGAGGGAGCACCTAGAAGACGACTGAGCCCCTCGTTGACCCCATGCAACGAGGGGCTCGCTCATTTCGCCGCAGCCGAAAATGGACCGCGGGGCCCCGGCAGGTCTGTCCTGCCCGGGCCCCGCGTCCCTGCGGGGAGCCGCCCTAGGGGGTGTTGTACTTCAGCGTGAACGAGCCGGAGCCCGAGTAGCCGTAGACCTCGATCCGGTAGGTGCCGGAAGCGGCCGTGTAGCTGATCGTCTCCGTCGACGTCGCGCTCTCGCTCGCCGCCACGTCCGACCAGGTGCCGGAAGCGTTCCGCTTCTGCACGTAGAGGTCGAAGTCAGCACCCGCCGGGCCGGTCAGGCAGGCGCTGATCACGCCACCGCTGGTGGTGAACCCGGTCGACGAGGGCCGGTACGCGGAGACGCCGGTCGAGACGCTGCCCGTGGTCGTGAACTCGGTGCAGGCGCCGCCGCCCGGCGGCGTGGTGCCGCAGGTCGGCTCCCCCGACTGGGCGGGCACGGACACGGCGTCCCAGGCTGCCTTGACCCGGTTGAACGTCGTGCAGTCCGTGGTGCCGAAGAGGTTCTTCGCCGCGGTCAGGGTCGCGACCCGGGCCTTGGCATGCGTCCAGCTCGACGTCTTGAGGAGCAGACCGTTGTAGAAGATCTTCCCCGCGGTCTGGATGCCGACGCCGGTGACCGTCGACCCGTTGCAGGTCGGCGAGGCCGGCGAGCCGTTCGACCCGTTGGACAGCAGGTAGAACCAGTGGTTGAGCGGTCCGGCTGCCGAGTGCACCTCGGTGTTGGGGATGCTCGACGAGTAGCAGTTCGGGTCGCCGAGCGCGCTCGGGTTGTACATGTTGCGGATCGGACCGTCGCCGACCAGATCGGCCTCCTCGCCGACGAGGAAGTCCGCCGGGTCGTTGGGGTTGGCGGCGTACGCCTCGGTGAGGGCACCGAAGATGTCACCGGTGGCCTCGTTCATGCCGCCGGTCTCGTTGCCTCCGGTCGAGCCGCCCGGCGTGGTCTGGAAGACGCCGTGCCCCTGCTCGTGCGCAACGATGTCGATGGCGGTCAGCTGGCGCGCGTTGTCGTCGCTGTGGCCGAAGTTCACGTACGAGCCGTTGTAGAAGGCGTTGACGTCGGCCAGCCCGACTCGTGCCGGGTACGTCGTGCCGTTGCCCTTGATGCCGCTGCGACCGAGCCAGGCCGACAGCATGTCGACCTCCTTGCCGGTGGCGTACATGACGTCGACGCAGGCGGTCTCCAGGTTGGTTCCGGAGTTGTTGCCCCAGATGTTGTCGGTGCCGGTGTAGGCAGCGCCGTTCTGGCCACCGCACTGGACGCCCGAGTGGCCGGGGTCGACCATCGACCACGACGAGCCGGAGCCTGAGGTACCGATGGTGACGCCGGGGTAGTAGTAGCCGTTGCCCGTGCCCTCCCGCACCTGGTCCGAAGCAAGGAGCACCTTGCCGGTGTGCGCGTCGACGTAGACGGTCTGGTCCGAGGGCGTGCCGTTGTTGGTCCCCGTGACGTGAGTGACCCACGCGAGGCGGGGCGTCCCGTCGGCGTATACGGCCAGGGCCGGGGCGCCGACCTGGTCGACCTGGTCGACCTGCTCCTTGGCGGTCTGGCTCGCGGCGGCAGCGCTCACCGAGGCCTTCAGGTTCTCGATATCGATCACCTGCTCCTGGTTGTTGGCGGAACCGGTCACCTTGCCGGAGTCGTCCACGGCCAGCACGAAGTCGCCGCCGTAGACGGGGAGCCCGCGGTAGGTGCGCTCGTAGGCCACGTAGTAGGTGTCCTCCGAGCCCGCGCTGGTGTCGACGCGCTTGAACGTGTCGCGCGGGCTCTTCTTGAACGCCGACGCGTGGTCGTCGAGGTAGTCGTCAGCAGCGTCCCTGGCCAGAGTCTTGGCCTCCTGCTCGACCGGTGCCGCGGCGGTGCCGGCGTCTTCGGGTACGGCGGACGATGGCGCCTGGATGCTCAGCGCGAGTGCGCCGGACACCGCTGTGGCCAGAGCTGCTCCGAGCAGCGTCTGTGATCTCATGCGGGTTCTCCCTCGTGGGTGATGGGTGGAGTGGGCGGGCAAAGACCCGGGATTGCCGAGTCGCCCGTGCCGAACCTAGGAATCCAGCAGCACCGCGGTAAGGGGGGAAACCCTCGTCACTCAGCCGATCACTGCGTCCTTACTCGGGCGGGGCGGGCACCAACAGCGTCGCGAGCTGCGTGCGCGAGCGGAGATCGAGCTTGCGGTAGATGCGGGTGAGCGTCGCCTCGACGGTCTTCACGCTGACGAAGGTGTGCTCGGCGATCTCCCGGTTGCTGGCTCCGGCCGCCACCTCGCGGGCGACCCGGGCCTCGGACTCGGTGAGCAGATCGAGCCGAGGATCGTCGAACGCGGCGCTCTTCCCCGGCTCCATCTCGGCCTGGACCTGTTCGGCCCACGAGTCGGCGTGCAGAGAGCCGAACAGCGCGTGCGCCGAGCCCAGTGCTGCCCGGGCCGCGGCCACCCGCCGCCGGCGCCGCTCCAGGTGAGCGCGGACGACGAGGGTCCGGCCCAGGTCGATCGGCATCTCCAGGTCGCCGAACAGCTTGGTGGCCTTGTCCAGCAGGATCTCGGCACCATCGAGGTCGCCGCGCGCGAGCGAGAGCTCGGCCTCGGCCCGGTCCAGGGATGCGGCCACGCCATCGGTGCCCGTACGCCGCTCGATCGCCCACCGCGCGGCGGCCAGGGTCGCCGCGGCATCGTCGAGCCGGCCGAGCAGCACCTCGGCCGAGACCAGGTCGGCGTGCCAGCGGTTCACGGTCGGGTCGTTGAAGCCGTTGGCGACCTCGATCTCGCGGATCCGGGTCAGCGCGGCCCGGGCCTCCCCTGCTTCGCCGGAGCGGAGCAGGGCCTGGCCGAGCAGGGCCAGGTGGCGGATCAGGTAGCGGGTGTCACCGCGCTCCTCGGCCGCCGCCGCGCCCCGCTCAGCGAGGGTGCGGGCCCGCTGGAGGTCGCCGCCGGTCAGCTCGGCCAGGCCGGCGATGAACCAGGTCGTGTGGGCGTCGAGATCGAGCTCCTCGCCGACCCGGGCCGCGCGGGCGGCGTACTCGCCGGCCTCGCGGCAGCGCCCGGCCCGGGTGCCGACCTCGACCAGGCAGCGGAGCACGTGCACGTGGTCCATGCCGGCTCCGCGCTGCACTCGCGAGAGCATCGACCGGAAGGCCGTCCATGCCTCGCCGAGCCGGTCGTCGTAGAACGCGAAGCGGGCGGCCATGTACTCCGGCGAGGTGTGCACGAAGCCGGTCGGTGCCGGTCCGGCCAGCTCGACGGCTCGGGCCAGCACCGTGGCATGGTCGCCGCCGAGCCAGCGCCGGGCGACGGCGAGCGTGGTGAGGCCGAGGGCCAGCTCGTCGGGGTCGCCGAGGCGCTCGAGCAGGCTCACGGCGCGATCGGCGGCGCCCGCCGCCGCCGACGGCCGCGACTCCATCAGCGCTATCCGGGCCCGCTGCAGCAGCACCCGCGCCACCATGCGGTCGTCGTCGCCAGCGTCGCCGAGCGCGGCGGTCAGCACCTCGTCGAGCACCGAGACGTCGCAGCCGGCGAGCTCGGGGATCGCCAGCCGCACCCGCACCAGCTGGGCGGGAGTCGGCGTGCGTTCGAGCAGGTCGGCGAGTGCGCGGTTGACGAGATCCAGCCGGTTGGCCAGGGCCGCGATCTCGACCGCCGTGGCCAGCCACTCAACGCGCTCGCTGTCGAGCACGAAGGGCGCCCGGTCGGCGGCGAGCAGGTAGAGCTCGGCGCCGAGCTCCCGGGCGCCGGCGGCTGCCGCGTCGCGAGCGGCCGGCCCGAGCTCACGGGCGAGGTCGGCGTCGGGGCGGGGGTCGGCCAGGGCCAGGTGCCGCAGCCGCTCGCCGGCACTGGTGGCCACCTCGGCGAGATCCCGGTGCAGATCGGCTCGCTCCCCGGCCGGGGTCATCTCGGTGATCACCGTGCGCAGCACCGACGGCGTGAACCGCAGCGTCCCGTCGACGTGTGCGAGCAGCCCGGAGAGCACCGCGCGGCGTACCTCGTCGTCGGCGCAGATCCGACCGCTGCGCTCGAGCTGGCGGACCGTCGGCCGGTGGAGCAGGGCCGCCTGCAGCAGGGTGGCGCGGACCTCGGCCGGCTGACCCAGGAACCGGTCGCGCAGCACCCGCTCGATGCTGCGCGGCAGCGGCGTCGGCGCTCCCATCACCTGAGGGCGTACGCCGATCGCCCCGGTCAGGGCCAGCGCGAGCGACGGCATCCCGCCGGACTCGACGTGGATCCGGTGCGCGACCGAGGGCGCCAGGCCGTGGTCGCAGAGCAGGTCCACCATGTCACTCTCGTCGAGTGGACCGACCTCGAGGTGGTGCAGGTCGCTGACGTCTATCTCCTGCCCGTCGTCGGGCCCCATCGTGGCTACCAGTCCGACCTTGCCGACGAGGCGCCGGCGCGCGTAGCCGACCAACGCCGACGACTCGGCGTCGAGCAGCTGGACGTCGTCGAGAAGCAGGAGCACCGGCTCCCGATGGCACCACGTGTCGAGCAGGGCATGGAAGACGGCGCCGAGATCCGCGCGCACCTCATCGGTGGTCGCCAACCCGACCAGCCCGACCAGGCCGTCCTCGGCGTAGTGCCGCAGGCCCTCGGGCAGGGTCTGGGTGACCTCGCGTGGCACCTGTGAGATCAGGTCGCGCAGGGTGGCGTAGGGGAGAGCGCGCTCGTCGGGCGCGCCCTTGGCGCGTAGTACGGCGACGTCGCGGTCGCTGCGGACGCGGGTTTCGAGGGTGTCCAGGATTGCGCTCTTGCCGACGCCGGTCGGCCCGTGGAGCGCGACGGACCCACCCCGCCGGAGACGCTCGATCACTTCCCCGAGCAGGGCGTCGCGACCGACGACCCGGACCATCCGGCCACCTTAGGGCGGTAGCTCCCCGAGCGTCAGCCTGCGGCCCGCAGGAATGCCTCCAGGATCGGGCCGGCGGTCTGCGAACCGGAGGCGCCCTCCTCCACGAAAACCGCCACCGCCAGGTCGCCCTGAGCGGCGATCATCCAGGCATGGGTGCGGATCGTGCCATCTCGCTCGAACTCCGCCGTGCCGGTCTTCGCGATCACCGGCGGCCCCGGCACGTCGGCGAGCTGGCTGCCGCTACCGCTGGTGACCACGCCACGCAGCAGCAATTGCAGCGTGCCCGCCTCACCCTTGGTCAGTCGGGCATGGTCAGGAGCCTCGACCTCGACCTGCTCCAGCAGTCGTGGCACGACGAGGTCGCCCTGCTGCACCGAAGCGATCACGGTGGCCATCGCCATCGGGGAGGCCAGGATCTTCCCCTGCCCGATCAGGTCGGCCGCCTTCTCCGTCTCGGTCTCCGGGGCCTCGACGCTGCCGAAGTACGCCGGGAAGCCGAGGTCGTGATCGATGCCCATCCCCAGCGAGGCTGCCGCATCGGCCAGGTCCGGGTCACCGAGCCGGTCGCGCTCGGCGATGAAGGCGGTGTTGCAGGAGTTGGCCACCGCGGTGCGGAACGCGATCGTCCCCAGCCCGCTCGACGGGTAGTCGGAGTAGTTCTTGAAGCTCTTGCCGTCGACGGTGATCGTCGGCGTACACGGGACGGTGGTCTCGGGGCCGACGCCGGCGCGCAGCAGCGCCAGGCTGCTGACGCTCTTGAACGTCGAGCCGGGAGCGAACTGGCCGAACGTCGCCATGTTGTAGCCGTTGGTGCCGGGTCCATTGGCGGCCGCCAGGATCGCCCCGGTGCTCGGGCGGATCGCGACCAGCGCACTCGCGGGGCCGACGCCGGCGAGCACGGACTCGGCCTCGAGCTGGAGGTCGAGGTCCATGGTCAGCTCGAGCGTCTTGCCCTGCCGCGCATCGACCCGGAACAGCTCGCGCTCTTTGTCGTCGGACGCCACGGCGTTGACGACGGCGCCCGGTGTGCCCTGCAGCTGCGCGTCGTAGCGCTGCTGCAGCCCGGAGAGCCCGGCCTGGTCGCCGACCTCATAGAGGTCCGGCTGGTCCTTGATCATGTCGGCCGTGACCTCGCCGACGGTGCCGATGATCGGTGTCGCGAATCCGCGCGTCGGGCCGAGCGGGATGTCGTCGGAGACGAGCATGCCGCCCTTGATGGTGTCGGCGTTGACCGCGACCTCAGCCGGGATCTCGTCCTGCCGGTAGACGATCGCCTCGACGAATGCGAGGTCGCCGGCCGCCTTGGCCTGCTCGACGTAGGGCTTGACGTCGATGTCGACGAGCTGCGCCATGGCCTCGGCCGAGGAGACCAGCTGCGCCTTCGGGATCCGGCCCTTGTCGAGACCGACCCGGACCACCGGGCGCAGGGTAACCAGGGCGAGGCCGTCGGCACCGGTGACATCACCGCGGCGGGCCTCGACCGGCGTGAGGTCGAGGACGGTGCCGCCCTTGAGGCTCGGCTCGACAACGGTGCGGTCCCAGGCCACCTGCCAGGTGTCCTCGGAGCGGACGAGGTTGGCCTGCGTCTCATAGGTCCACGCCTCATCGCCGGGAGTCACCGGCCACGACCACGACAAGGTCGCCGTCGCCGAGTCGCCCTCCTCGGCGACCGCGCCCGGATCGACGGTCGGCGCGACGTCGCCCATGCCCTCGACGATCGCCTCATAGTCCGCAGCGACCTCCTCAGTGGCGGCCGACACGAACTCGACGCCGGCGAGATCACCGGCGGCGAGTCCTTCCGCCAGGACCGCCACCGCGCCGTCGGGCGACGACGAGTCGGGCTCGTCGTCACCCGAGCAGCCGGTGAGCACCACTGCGAGTGCGAGTGCCGTGAGCATGGCCAGTCCGGCCCGAGTCGGATGCATGCGTCGGTTCTATCAGCCGCCGCCTACGGGTCAGACCAGCAGCGGGCTGATCAGCGGCGTGTAGCCGGAGGAATGGCCGGTGCGGTTGGGGTGGTAGCTCTCGCCGACCGGGTTCGACAGGCCGTTGAGCCACTCGACGTCGTCGCAGACCGCGTGGCCGACGAAGCGGCTGGTCGGGTTGGCGAACGTGAAGCCCCGCGCGGCGGCCGCAGCCGACAGCTTCGAGTTGAGCAGGTCGGCGGTCTGGTTCAGCCGGGTCTCCTCGGCCGGCGAGAAGAAGGTGCCCGCGTTGCAGTCCTCACCGTTGAAGACCCGCGGATAGCCAACGACCACGACCTTGGCGATGGTGGCCCGGGTGCGGATCGAGGAGTAGAGGGTGTTGAGCTGTCCGGGCAGGGTGTTGTTGATGAAGCTCTGGGCGGTGTTGATCTTCCCGTCGCAGTTGCTGGCCCAGCCCGGCTTCGCACACTCGGTCAGCACGCTGGAGAACCCCGCGTCGTTGCCGCCGACCGAGATGGTGACGAACCTCGTGCTGCTGGTGAGGGCGCTGAGCTGGGAGTTGGTGACGGTCGGGATGGTGGCACCCGAGCACGCCTTGAAGTTGAGCGCGTAGCCCTTCTGCGCGGCGATCAGGCTCGGGTAGGCGTACGTCGAGCGCTGACAGCTGGTGCCGTCGCTGATGTAGGACCGGGTGCCGGTGCCGGAGGCGTAGGAGTCGCCGAGGGCGACGTAGGACTCCCCGGCGGCCTGCGCCGGGGTGGTCGGCGCGAGGAGCGCGGCGAGCAGAGCAAGTGGAGCGGCGATGACGGCGAAGAGCCGGGAGCGAGCGAGCAACGTGACCTCCGGAGGGACCCCCATGGAGGCGCCACCGGCTGTGTGGCGCCGGTCACACCTAAGCGTTACTGGTGGGTAACTGTCTAGAGGGAAAACCCGTGCCCAGCTGGCCGACGGCCCGCCAGCAGGTCCTCGACCCCCGCCCGGAAGCGAGGGCAGGTGGCGATGTCGTGGGCCCGGCAGTCCATTGCGTGCTGGGTCATCGCCTGGGACCGCGCCATCTCGTCCATCCGCACGGCCAGCTCGTCGAGGTGCTGCTGCAGGATCCGGTGGCGGTCCTCCGCACCCGAGTCGAGCAGCACTCCGATCTGCTCCAGGCTCATGCCGGCCGCCTTGCTGCGCAGGATCACCGCCACCCGCACCAGCTCGTCGCGACCGTAGCGGCGGCGTCCGGCCGAGTCGCGCGCGGGCAGCAGCAGGCCGACGTCCTCCCAGTGCCGGAGCACGTGTGTCTCCAGGTCGAAGCGACCGGCGATCTCGCCGATGGACCACTCCAGTGCACTGTCGCTTGACTTCATGTCAACATGAAGTCACATCCTTGTCGCAGAGACAAGCTTTCAGCGAAAGGATGCGCGATGACGCAACACATGAGCAGCGAGCAAGGCCGCTACGACGTGGTCGTGATCGGCGGTGGCCCGGCCGGGCTACAGGCGGCCCTCACCCTCGGCCGGATGCACCGCACCGTGCTGCTGGTCGACTCGGGCGAGTACCGCAACGCGGCCGCCGACCACCTCCACAACTTCGTCACCCACGACGGCAGACCTCCCGCGGAGTGGCGCGCCGCGGCTCGGGCAGACCTGGCGCCCTACTCCACCGTCACCATCTGCAACGCCGCGGCGACCTGGGTCAAGGTCGAAGGGGACGAGGACTTCCGGGTCGAGCTGGCCGACGGCTCGAGAGTGGGCGCGCGCAGGATCGTGCTGGCAACCGGCGTCCGCGACACCCTGCCGGACAAGCCGGGTCTGACGGAGCTGTTCGGCACCGTCGCCGCTCACTGCCCCTACTGCCATGGCCATGAGTTCACCGGCAAGCACGTCGCCGTCCTGGGCTCGGCCCCGCACACCGCGATGATCGCGCTCCTGGTGTCGCGGATCGCCTCGCGACTGACGATCCTCGCCGACGGTGGCCAGCCCGACCAGGAGACCACCGACCTGCTCGCGCGGGCCGGGATCCCGGTCGAGGCTCGGGAGATCACCTCGTTCGCGGCCGCCGATGACGGCGCGACCGTGGTCTTCGCCGATGGGGGGACCACCGAGATCGGCGGCCTGTTCGTCGCGACGACCTGGGGCCAGTCCGCGTCGTTTGCCGAGGACCTCGGCCTGGCGATGCTGCCGTCCGGGTGCATCGAGGTCGACGCGATGGGCCGGACCAGCCTCGCCGGCATCTACGCCGCCGGCGACCTGGCACACACAGCAGCGCTGCCCATGCCGATGTCGTCGGTGCTCAACGCGGCGGCGGCCGGTCAGGTGGCTGCTGCGGCACTCGACCGCGACCTGCTCATGCTCGACCACGACCTCGCCATGCCGGCGTAGGACTCAGTCCTTGTGCTTCTGGCGCGGCTTCTTCTTGTGGGTGGTCTCGCCGTCGGCACGCGGCCGGTGGTCGCGTGACGGCGCACCGGTGTCCCGTTTCAGCTCGATCAGCTTGCCGCTGATCCGGGTCGCACGGAGCGCGTCCCAGACGGACTCCGGAAGCTCGGCCGGTAGCTCAACCAATGAGTGGTCGGGGCGGATCGAGATGTGGCCGAAGTCGCCGCGGCTGAGGCCGCCCTCGTTGGCGATCGCGCCGACGATCTGACGCGGCTCGACCTTGTGGCGCTTGCCCACCGAGATCCGGTACGTCGCCAGGTTCTGGTCGCCGCTGCCGCGCCGTGGTGCGCGCTCGGGCCGGTCGCCGCGGGGCTTGCTGCGGTCCGGTCGGTCGCCGCGGTCGGGGCGGTCGCTGCGCTCGGGACGCTGCGGACGCTCGCGCTCGGGGTCGAGCAGCAGGGGCTGGTCACCCTGCAGCACGATGGCCAGCGCCGCTGCCACGTCGACCTCCGGCACGTCGTTCTCGTTGAGGTAGTGGGTCACCACGTCGCGGAAGAAGCCGACCTGCGGGTGGCCCAGCGCCTGGGTGATCTGGTCGTCGAAGCGCGCGAGCCGGGTGGTGTTGATGTCGTCGACGGTCGGCATCTGCATCTGGGTGAGCGGCTGGCGCGTGGCCTTCTCGATGTGCTTGAGCAGGTAGCGCTCCCGCGGGGTCACGAACGAGATCGCGTCACCCTTGCGGCCGGCCCGGCCGGTGCGGCCGATCCGGTGCACGTAGGACTCGGTGTCGGTGGGGATGTCGTAGTTGACGACATGGCTGATCCGCTCGACGTCGAGGCCGCGGGCGGCCACGTCGGTGGCGACCAGGATGTCGAGCTTGCCGTCCTTGAGCTGGTTGACGGTCCGCTCGCGCTGCTGCTGCTGTACGTCGCCGTTGATGGCCTGGGCGGAGAAGCCGCGGGCGCGGAGCTTCTCGGCGAGGGTCTCGGTCTCGTTCTTGGTCCGGACGAAGACGATCATCCCCTCGAAGTTCTCGACCTCGAGGATCCGGGTGAGCGCGTCGACCTTCTGCGGATAGCTGACGATCAGGTAGCGCTGGGTGGTGTTGGCCGAGGTCGTGGTCTTGTTCTTGACGGTGATCTCGACCGGGTCGGTGAGGTACTTCTTCGACAGCCGGCGGATCTGGGGCGGCATCGTCGCCGAGAAGAGCGCGACCTGCTTGTCGTCGGGGGTGTCGGCGAGGATCGTCTCTACGTCGTCGGCGAAGCCCATGTTGAGCATCTCGTCGGCCTCGTCGAGCACCAGGAAGCGCAGCTGGGTCAGGTCGAGCGTGCCCTTCTCCAGGTGGTCCATGATCCGGCCGGGCGTGCCGACGACGATGTGCACTCCGCGACGCAGTGCGGAGAGCTGGACGCCGTAGCCCTGACCGCCGTAGACGGGCAGCACGTGCACGCCACGGGTGTGGGTGGCGTACTTCTCGAAGGCCTCGCAGACCTGCAGCGCCAGCTCACGAGTGGGCGCGAGCACCAGCGCCTGCGGGCTCTTCTGCTTGATGTCGAGCCGGTCCAGGATCGGCAGCGCGAACGCCGCCGTCTTGCCGGTGCCGGTCTGCGCGAGGCCGACCAGGTCGCGGCCGGCGAGCAGGGGCGGGATGGTCTCGGCCTGGATCGTCGAGGGGCTCTCGTAGCCGACGTCCTTGATGGTCTTCAGGACGGCGTCGCCGAGTCCGAGGTCGGCGAACGAGACGGCCGGCGCTTCGGACTCTGTTGTGCTCATCCGGCAACGGTAATGCGTGCAGGTGGCGCCGGTTGCTTCGTGGCTGCGGTGTGCTGGCTCACTCCACCGTCACGGACTTCGCCAGGTTGCGGGGCTTGTCGATGTCGTGACCGAGCTCGAGGGCGGCGCGGTAGGCCAGGACCTGGAGCGGGATCGTCATCAGGATCGGGTCGAGCTCACGCTCGTTGCGGGGTACGTCGATCCGGCGGACGTCGAGCTCTCCCAGGTCGACGTCGGCATGGGTGATCACCACCAGCGGACCTCCTCGGGCCGCGATCTCGTGCAGGGCGCCGACGTTGCGGTCGGTGAGCTCGTCGCCGGGCACGATCGCGACCGTCGGCACGTCGCGCGAGATCAACGCCAGCGGACCGTGCTTGAGCTCGGAGGTCTGATAGGCCTCGGCATGGCGGTAGCTGATCTCCTTGAACTTCTGCGCACCCTCGCGCGCCACGGGGAAGCCGCGCACCCGGCCGACGAAGAAGAGGCTTTCGGCCCGGGACAGCTCGACGGCCACCTCGGCGAGCTCCTCCTCGCGCTCGAGGATGGAGGCGATCTGCTCCGGCAGCCGGGCCAGCCCGGCGATCAGCCGCTTGCCGTCGGCGATGGACAGGTCGCGCACCCGGCCGAGCTGCAGGGCAAGCATCGCGAAGGCCACGAACATCGTGGTCAGCGCCTTGGTCGACGCGACCGCCACCTCCGGGCCCGCGTGCAGGTAGATGCCGCCGTCGACCTCCCGCCCGATCGCGGACCCGACGACGTTGACCAGCCCGATCACCCGGCCGCCCTTGCGCCGGATCTCCTGCACGGCGAGCAAGGTGTCGACGGTCTCGCCCGACTGGCTGACCGCGACGTAGAGCGTGTCCGGCTCGATGATCGGGTTGCGGTAGCGGAACTCCGAGGCGGGCTCGGCGTCGGCCGGGATCCGGGCCAGCTCCTCGAGCAGGGCCGCGCCCATCTGCCCGACGTAGTACGCCGACCCGCAGCCCAGGATCTTGACCCGCTTGATCGCGCGGGTCTCGCGGGCGTCCATGTTCAGCCCGCCCAGGTGGCCGGTCCCGAACCGCTCGTCGAGCCGGCCGCGCAACACCCGCTCGGCCGCGGCCGGCTGCTCGAGCATCTCCTTGTGCATGAAGGAGTCGTGCTCGCCCGCGTCGTACGCCGCCGGGTCGAGGTCGAGCGTCGTCGCGGCGCGCGCGATCGCGGTCAGGTCCTGCCGGTAGGTCGTGAAGCCGGTCGCGGTCACCGTGGCCAGCTCACCGTCGTCGAGGTGCGCGACCGTCGTCGTGTAGCGGACGATCGCGGCGAGGTCGGAGGCCACGTACATCTCCTTGTCGCCGACCCCGATGATCAGCGGGCTGCCGTTGCGCGCGACCACGATCCGGTCCGGGAAGCCCGCGTGCAGCACGGCGATCCCGTAGGTGCCGTCGACCTGGGCCAGTGCCTCGCTCACCTTGCCCTCGAGCGTGTCCGCCTCGGAGCGGCCGACGAGGTGGGCGATCACCTCGGTGTCGGTGTCGGAGACCAGGTCGACCCCGAGGTCGGCCAGCCGCTGTCGCAGCGCTGCCGCATTGTCGATGATGCCGTTGTGTACGACGGCGACGTCACCCTTGGCGTCGAGGTGCGGGTGGGCGTTCCCGTCGTTTGCGGGCCCGTGGGTTGCCCACCGCGTGTGGCCCACGCCGACCTTGCCCGCGAAGCGCTTCGGCAGAGCGTCGGCCAGGTCGCGCACCCGGCCGGCCTTCTTGGCGACCTTGAGCTGGTGACCTGCCGACCCGCCCAGCACGGCGATGCCGGCCGAGTCGTAGCCGCGATGCTCCAGGCGGGTGAGCCCCTCCAGCAGCAGTGGTGCGGCCTGCTGGCCACCGATGTATCCGACGATCCCGCACATGACGGTGGTCCTGTTCTTATCCGTAGATGATGCGGCGCAGCTGGCGCTCGCTGAGCTCGGGTGCGGCGACCACGCGATCGCGCAGCTCCGCACCGATGCGGCCGAAGATCTCGGGGTTCTTCGCCCCATAGGTCTTCAGCTCGGCGTGCCGGCGGCGGACGTAGCTCTCGACCGGCTCGGCGTGGAAGGCCACGACGTCCTCGATCAGGCGACCCGCCTCCGCCGGCGTGAGACCGGTACCGGCGACCACGTGGTCGACGAGCTCGGGATCCGCTGACACATCGAAAAGAGTGGACCGTGGAAGATCGAATGGCAACTATCTGCCCTCAATCGGGCAGAACCACGCCGTTGCCGTCGGGGGCGAGGGGGCTGGTCGACCCGGGAATGGGGCAGAACTCCCATCCGGAGCCGTTCCAGTGGTCTCTGGTGGAGAAATTTGCGGCTTTTCCGTGATTCATTCGTGCATCGAGTGGGGATCAGGTAATCTTGGTTAACGGAACGTGAACAGGAGGTGTCCCGTGTCCGACACAAAGATGGCCAACAAGCTCGAACTGCGGTGGCTCCCCGTCGTCGACGAGCGCGGCCGCACCCGCATGGAGGCCCAATGGGTCGACACCGCGGAGTCGGTCAAGCCGGGTGTCACGCACGCTGCCTGACCACCCAGCCGATCACACTGCGCTGAGCCGCGGACCCCGCCCGGGGTCCGCGGCTCAGCTCTTTTCGGACCCGGGAATAGAAGCGGACCGCAGTACTGTTTTGCTGGTGAGTTTGAACATTCAACGACACCCTGAGGAGCAACCCATGTCCGACTTCGAAGCGTCCACCACGGCCGTCGCCGACATCACCGGCGACTACACCATCGACACCAGCCACACCCGCCTGGGCTTCACCGCCCGGCACGCGATGGTGACCAAGGTGCGTGGCCAGTTCAGCGACTTCACCGGCACGGCGCGGATCGACAGCGCGGAGCCCCGGAACTCCAGCGTCACCCTGAACATCAAGACCTCGAGCATCGACACCGGCAACGCCGACCGCAACGGTCACCTGAGCTCCGGCGACTTCTTCGACGTCGAGACCTACCCCGAGATCACCTTCGTCTCGACCAACGTCTCCCGTGACGGCAGCGACTGGACGATCGCCGGCGACCTGACCATCAAGGACGTCACCAAGCCCGTCACCATCGACTTCGAGGAGACCGGGTCGGCCCGCGACCCGTTCGGCAACCTCCGGGTCGGCTTCGAGGGCGGCACCACCGTCAACCGCAAGGACTGGGGCCTCACCTGGAACGCCGCGCTCGAGACCGGCGGCGTCCTCGTCTCCGACAAGATCAAGCTCGAGTTCGACGTCTCGGCCATCCAGAACGCCTGACCGAGCTCCACGAGCAGGTCCCGTGGCGGGATCGTCGACAATTCGGCGGCCCCGCGTCGCATTTGCTGGTTCGATACTGCCCGTGCCCGCGTCCCTCGCCCTTCCCGACCACCTGACCGACCGACCGTTGAGACAGGCCGACGCCACGGCGGTCTTCGAGGTGATGGCTGCCCAGGAGCTCGTCGACATCGGCGAGGTCGCCATCGAGGAGGCCGACATCGTGGCCGACTGGCAGCGGCCGTCGTTCGACGTCGGAGCCAGCACGGTCGGAGTCTTCGACGGCGACCGCCTGATCGGGTACGGCGAGGTGTCAGGAGGCGACCGGGGCGACGCGGCCGTCCATCCCGACTACCGCGGTCGCGGCATCGGCACCGCGATCGCCCGGTGGATGCAGGAGAAGGCGCGCGAGCTCGGCTCCGGCGTCGTCGGCATGCCGGTGCCGGAGGGATCGGCGGGCGACCGCCTGCTCGAGTCGCTCGGCTATCACGTCCGCTGGACGAGCTGGGTGCTCGAGCTCCCGGCCGGCACGGTGGTCCCCGAGCGCGAGCCGCCCGTCGCCTACTCGGTTCGGGAGGCGCGACCGGATGAGTACGAAGCCTGCTGGACCGTGACGGAGGACGCCTTCCTCGAGTGGTCGGTCCGCGAGCGCCAGCCGTTCGAGGACTGGTCGGCCAACGTCATGCAACGCCCCGGGTTCGAGCCCTGGACGGTCCGGGTCGCGGTCGATCCGGACGGCGAGGTGGTGGGCGTCGCGGTGATCCACAAGAACGTCGACTACGGCTACGTCGACAAGCTCGCGACCCGCAAGGACCAGCGGGGTCGGGGGCTGGCCCAGTGCCTACTCATCGACGCCTTCGCCACCGGCCGCGCCCACGGGTGCAGCCGCTCCGAGCTCTCCACCGACTCGCGCACCGGCGCCCTCGGCCTCTACGAGCGGGTCGGCATGCAGACCACGTCCGTGTGGGTGAACCGGGCGATCGATTTGTAGAACAGGTTCCAGTTCTCTGGTTGAGTGGAGTCATGCCCCACTTCGTCGCCCGCTACGACTTCCGCGCCCCCGGCGCCGAGCCGGCCGAGCGCCAGGAGATCTTTGCGCGGGCGGTCGACCAGGCCGCGTACCTCGACCAGCACGGCCACGACGCGCTGATGGTGTCCGAACACCACGCCGCCGAGGACGGCTACCTGCCGAGCCCGTTGCTCGTTGCGTCCGCGTTCGCGGCGGTCACCACCCGGATCCCGATCTCGGTGTCGGCGCTCCTGGTCAACCTCTATGAGACGCCGCGGTTGGCCGAGGACATCGCGGTGCTCGATCACCTCAGCAGGGGCCGGGTCAGCTACACGTTCGGGCTCGGCTACCGCGAGGAGGAGTACGAGCTCTTCGACCGCAGCTGGGCAACCCGCGGGCACGACATCGAGCAGCGGATCGAGGACCTGCTGCGGAGCTGGCGCGATGGCGAGGTGACGCCGGCGCCGTACACCCAGCCGCACCCGTTCCTCTCCTACGGCGGCGGTACGCCGGCTGCGGCGAAGCGAGCGGCCCGGCTGGGCCTGGGCTTCCAGCCGCAGGACGCGGACGTCGCGCTGCGCGACCTCTACAACGAAGAGTGCCGGGCGCACGGGCGCGACCCCGGCATCGCGATCCTGGCCCCGCCCGGCCCAGCCAACATCTTCTGCGCCGAGGACCCCGAGGAGTTCTGGGGGAAGTACGGCCATCACCTGCTGGCGGACGCGCAGGGCTACCAGTCCTGGCGGTCGGCATCGGTGACGTCGTACGTCCGCGACGACTCCCAGACTGTCGAGGACATGCAGGCCAAGGGCGTCTACGTCGTGCTCACGCCGGCCGACCTGATCGAGCAGTGCCAGAGCAAGGCGATCCGGCTCGTCACCAGCCACCCAGCGTGCGGCGGCCTTCCGGAAGAGCCGTCGTGGGCCAGCGTGCGGCTGATCAGCGAGGCGGTCATCCCCGCCCTGCGGGCTACCTGATCGGGGCGCCCGAGATGGTGCGCGCGATGACCAGCCGCTGGATCTCGGAAGTGCCCTCGAAGATCGTGTAGATCTTCGCGTCGCGCGACATCCGCTCGACGGGGTATTCGCGGGTGTAGCCGTTGCCGCCGAGGATCTGCATCGCCTGCGTGGTCACCCTGACCGCGGTCTCGCCGGCGAACAGCTTCGACATGGAGCCCTCGGCCTTCTCGAACGGCTGCTTCTGCGCGCCCAGCCAGGCGGCCCGCCACACCAGCAGCCGCGCGGCCTCGATCGAGGTCGCCATGTCGGCGAGCATGAAGGCGATTCCCTGGTTCTCGATGATCGCCTTGCCGAACTGCTCGCGGGTCTTGGCGTAGTCGAGGGCCACCTCGTAGGCGGCGCGGGCGATGCCGACCGCCTGGGCACCGACCGCCGGGCGGGTGCGCTCGAACGTCGCCATGCTCGCGTTGGAGCCGCCGGAGCGAGCGCCGTCGCGCGCCGACGCCAGCCGGGCGTCGAGTTTCTCCTTGCCGCCCAGCAGGCAGCTGCCGGGCACGCGGACCTGGTCGAGCACCACCTCGGCGGTGTGGGAGGCGCGAATGCCGTGCTTCGTGAACTTCTGCCCCTGGCTCAGGCCCTTGGTGCCCGGCGGCACGATGAAGCTGGCCTGACCGCGGGCGCGGAGGTCCGGGTCGACGACGGCGGTGACCACGTGGACGTCGGCGAGGCCGCCGTTGGTGGCCCAGGTCTTGGTGCCGTTGAGCACCCACTCGTCGGCCGCCTCGTCGTACACCGCTCGCGTGCGCATGGCGCCGACGTCGCTGCCGGCGTCGGGCTCGGAGGAGCAGAACGCCGCCAGCTTGAGGTCACCGGGTGAGCCGAACATCTGCGGCGCCCACTCGGCGACCTGCTCCGGCGTCCCGCTGGCGACGACGCCCGCGGCGGCGAGCGCCGTACCGACGAGGCAGAGCCCGATGCCGGCGTCACCCCAGAACAGCTCCTCCATCGCGATCGGGATGCCGAGGCCGGTCTCGTCGAAGCTCTGGGTCGCGAAGAAGTCGAGGGAGTAGAGCCCGATCTTGGCGGCCTCCTCGAGCACCGGCCACGGGAACTCCTCGCGCTCGTCCCACTCCGCGGCCGCCGGCCGGATCACCTCGGCCGCGAAGTCGTGCACCCAGGAGCGCAGCTCCAGGTGGTCCTTGCCCAGCTCGAACGAAGGAGTGCTCACGGGTGGACCCTAGCGTCAGCCCGCCAGGTTGCCGTAGGCGCTTGCCGGCTGCCAGGTGGCGTTGCCGGCGTACGTAGCCGTGACCCGCAAGGCGAGGATCACCAGCAGGGTGTTGACCAGGTTCATCGTGCAGGTCACCCGGCCGTTCAGGCCGGTGACGCCGGTGCACACCGTCGCCGGTCCCGCCTTGAACACGACGGTCTGTCCGGCGATCGGTACGCCAGGCGAGCCACCGGTGAGCGTCGCACTGACGACGCCGATCCGCACGGTCAGCCCGAGCGGAGCGACGCTCCCGTTGATCAGGACCGGGTCGACACTGAGGGTCGTCACGCCCTTGGTCACCGTGATCGAGATCTGCTTGGTCGCGGTCTGCTCCGGCGTCGCGCCGTCGCTGACCATGACCGTGAACGTCGTGGTGCCGGTCGGGCCGGTCGGGGTGCCGGTGACGCTGCCGTCAGGAGCGAGGCTCAGCCCGGCGGGCAGTGAACCGTCGACGAGGGTGAACTCGTACGGCGGCAGCCCTCCGATCGCCACGATCTGGCCGCCGTAGGCGGAGCCGATCGAGGCCTCGGGGAGGGCGGTGGTCTCGATCGACACCGGCGGGACCACTTCGAGCGTGACCTGAAGCGTCGCATCCGGGTCGACCCCGTTACTGGCCCGGACCGTGAGGTCGTAGGGGCCCACCGCGCTGAGCGCAGGGGTGCCCGACAGCGTCGCCGTGCCATTGCCGTTGTCGACGAAGGTCACTCCGGCGGGCAGCGTGCCCTCGAGACTCAGGCCCGCACCCGGGTAGCCGTCGGCCGAGAAGACGGTCATTCCGGCCGACCCGGCAACGAAGCGGACCGTCGCGGGGCCGGTGATCTCCGGCGCCTCGTTGACGGTGACCTCGACCTGCTTGGCGTCGTCGTCGCCGATGCCGTTGGTCGCCGACACCGTGACGTCGTAGACGCCGCCTGTACCGTTCGCGGCCGAGCCCGTGATGTGGGCCTTGCCGGCTCCGGTGCTGGCCATCGTGAGGCCTACGGGGAGTCCGGTCGCGGACAGGGTCGGCGCCGGGTGGCCGGAGGCCGAGAACTCACCGGACGAGCTCAAGGTGCCGACCGTGAACGAAGCCGCGTCGGGCCCGGTCAGCGCCGGTCCCTCGTTGACGGTGAGGAGGAACGGCCAGGTGGGATCGGGCGGGGTGCCGTTGCTGCCCCTGATCGTGATCGGCCAGAGGCCGCCGGTGCCCGGTGCGGGGGTGCCGCCGATGGTGCCCTGTCCGTTGGGCAGCGGCGTGAACTCGACTCCGTCCGGCAGGTCGCTGTTGGTCGAGAGGTCGGCGGCAGGGTGGCCGGCGGTCTGCTCGAACAGGTCGGGTCCACCCACCTCACCCACCTCGTAGGTGGCTGCGGAAGGTCCGCTGAGCTTGGGCGCCTCGTGGATGGTCAGCTCGATCGTGGTGTCGCCGGAGCCGGCCTCGTTGGTGGCGGTGACGGTGATCGTGTAGTCGCCGCCGGTCCCGACTGCTGGCGTGCCACCCAGGGTGCCGGTGCCGTCACCGTTGTCGGTGAAGGTCACACCGGCGGGCAGGGTGTCGGACTCGAGGCTCGCGGTCGGCGTACCGATCGTGGTGAAGGTGACCGGGGCCGCCGCGCTACCGACCGTGAAGTGGGCAGTGTCCGGGCCGTCCACGGTCGGAGCGACCTGGACGACTTCAACGGCGCCGATGTCGCACTTGGCGCCCTGCGGACGGGAGATGCCGCGTTGGTCGAGGCCGCCCGCGCCGCAGAGCGTGGCGGTGCCGGCAGGAATCCGGTCGAGGGCGGGGCTGGACGGTCCCGGCTTGCGCGTGCCGGTCTGGCCGCCGTTGTCGAGGAGCGCGCCGAGCCCGGGGTCGCCGGCCACGTCGTTGTTGGCCGGAGAGAACCCACAGCTCGCGTCGCCGGTGTCACCGAGGTTGTAGCCGCCGTCCGAAACGGCTGCGCTGCAGTCGGGTCCGCTGTTGCCGGACACGATCGTGCCGGCTACGGAGACCGTGCCCGGCACGACCATGCTGAGTGCTCCAGAGCCGCCCACGGCGGTGTTGTCCGTGATCGTGCTGCCGGTGATGGTCAGCGGGTGGAACTGCGCGATCGCGCCCGTGTTGGACTCGGACGAGTTGCCGGTGATCGTGCTGCGGTTGATCGAGGTCGTGTTGGTCGCGCCCGAGCCGGGCGAGAACGTGACCAGGACCGATGCGGCGTACGCCTCGTTCGCGGCGAGCGTGCTGGCCTCGATGGTGAGCGAGGTGACGGCGCTGGCGGTGTTGGACCCGCTGTAGATCGCGCCGCCGAGGCCGGTGTTGCCACTCGTGCGGATCGCGTGGTTGCCGACCAGGTTGGAGTTGGCGATGGTCGTGGTGCCGGAGTTGAGCAGTGCCCCACCACCGGAAGCGGATGCAGTGTTGTCGACGAAGTCGGTGCCGTCGAACGACGCTGGTGCGCCGTCGCTGACGACCGCGCCACCACCGCCCACTGCACTGTTGCCGTTGATGTGCCCGCCCGTTGCGGTCAGCGTCGCGCCCTTGATGGTGACGAGTCCGCCGCCGGCGGTGGCCGCGGTGTTGTCGTCGACCGACGAGTCGTCGAGGACCAGCTTCGGGAGATCAGTGGCAACCGTGGAGCCGTTGTAGATGCCGCCGCCCTGGAAGCCGGAGTCGTTGTCGTCGACGCTCGACGACTTCACGGTCAGGTCGCCCGCGTTGAAGACACCGCCGCCGAGGACACCCGCGTTGTTGCCGGTGACGGTGGAGTCGTTGCGGAGCTGGGTGACGACCCCGCTCAGGAGGGCGAACGCCCCACCCGCCACGGCCGCGTCGTTGTTGGTCGCGTCGACGCTGTCGAGCGTCACGGTCGGGACCGGTCCGGTCGCCGGGTTGGCGGCCGAGTAGATCGCCCCGCCGTAACCGAAGCTCGCGTTGTTGGCGACGTTCTGGTCGAGCGCGCCGCCGGTGAGGGTCGTCGGACCACCGGCGTAGATGCCGCCGCCAGCGGCGGCGACGTTGGCGGTGAGGTCGAGCCCGGTCGCGGTCAGCTTGGCCGGGACTGCGCCGGCGAACCCGAAGACGTTTCCGGTGCTGGCGACGGCGCCGCCGATCACCGCGTTGGCGCCACTCACGGCGCCGCCGAGGATGTCGGTGTTGGTGATGGTCAGCTCGGGAGCGTCGTTGGCGAGGAAGGCTCCGTTCCAGATCGCGCCGCCCCACCCGGTGGCCACGCTGCTGACTGTGGAGGCGATCGCCTTGTTGCCGGAGAACGTCGCGTTGCGCACGGTCAGCTTCTCGCCGTTGAAGATCGCGCCTCCGTTGCCGAAGTTGGCCAGAGTCAGACCGGTCGCAGTGTTGGTGGTGAACGACGTGCCGTCGACGACGGCGGTAGCGGCGGCCGTCCCCAGCACGATCGGCGACTGGTACATGCCGCCGCCGGACAGTGCCGAGTTGCCCTCGATCGAGCCACCGCTGACATTCACGGTGCCGCCGTTGTAGAGACCGCCGCCGACGATCGCGACGTTGTTGCGCAGCGTCGTGCCGGTCATCGTGAGGTCGCCCGACACACTGGTGCCGGACAAGCTGGTCTCGACGTTGGCGACCGCGCCTCCGGTGGCCGCGTTGAAGCCGCCGGACACCGTCCCGCCGTTGATCGTGGAGTCCTCGATCGTCATGACCGGGACGTCGTCGCTGTCGTTGGCGCCGTTGAACACGGCGCCGCCCTGACCGCTGCGCAGCTTGAAGAGCGCGTTGGTGCTGGTGGTCGGCGCGGCCTGGTTGCCGGTGAAGGTCGAGTTGCGGATGACCGTGGTACCAGCGTTGAACACGCCGCCGCCGTTGCCGGTGAAGGCGAGCGCGGCGCCGTTCGCGATGTTGCCGGTGACGTTGGTGTTGACGAGGGTCAGCCGGCCGGCGGCCGCGGCGGCCGTCTTCCCGTAGACGTAGATGCCGGCGCCCGCGCCGGTCAGGTTGGCGGTCGCGGTCGAGGTGTTGTTGCTGACGGTGCTGTTGGTCATCGTCAGCGTCGCGCCCTGGAAGACCGCGGCCCCGCCGCCCAGCGCACCCCTGTTCCCGGTCAGGGTGACGTTGGTGGCGTTGATGGTGCCGGCCGCGGCGCCGATGCCACCGCCGTACGGGTTGTTACCACCGTTCCTGATGGTCAGGTTGGTCAGGTTGACCGTGACGCCGGCGCCGTTGAGCGCCACCGTCGGAAGCGATGCGCTGGCCTGGCCGTCGAGGATCACCGTGCCGCTGCCGACCACGTTGGCATTCTTGGTGGTGAAGAGCGTCTGCCCGAGATACGTGCCCGCCGCCACGTTGATCGTGTCGCCGCTGACGAAGCCCGGCTTGTTGTAGGCGCCTTGGATGCTGGCGCAGGCGTTGAGGGCGGTCAGGCAGCTGGCGGCGTTGTTGCCGCTGGGGGAGACGAACCAGGGCCCCGCCGCGCTGGCGGATGGTGCCGCGGCCAGGAACCCCACTCCGATCGCTAGTACCGCGACCACCGCGGTGAGGGTTCGGCGTAGACCGGGACGGCGCGACTCAGACATGAAGATCCTCTATTCGGCCGGCGAAGGCAGGTCCGGCCTGACTCGCAACCAACGACGCGGGAGTGGCGGTCGTCACGTTGAACCCTCAACGGGTCGCGGCGGACTAGACCGCCGAATCGCATGACAGACGTCATGGGTGAGTGGTGAGTCGCGGGACTGCCGCTGGTGGCAACGGGGAGGGAACGTGGAGGCATGAGCAACCACCCAGCGATCAGGGTCAGCGGCCTCCGGCGCACCTACGGCACCGGCGACGACGCTTTCGAGGCCGTCCGCGGCGTCGACCTCGATGTGTCGGCCGGCACCATCACCGCCCTCCTCGGTACCAACGGCGCCGGCAAGACCTCGACGCTCGAGGTGATCGAGGGACTGGCCGTCGGGTCGGCCGGGTCCGTGCAGGTGTTGGGCCTGGATCCGGTCTCCGACCGCGACGAGGTACGCCGCCACACGGGCGTGCTGCTGCAGCGGAGCGGCTTCTCGGGAGACCTGACCGTGCGCGAGACGCTGAGGATGTGGCGGGCGACGGTCACCACGCCGCGATCGGTCGATGAGTCGCTGGCGATGCTGCGCCTCGACGGCCGGGCCGACGTGTCGGTCCGGGGCCTGTCCGGCGGCGAGCAGCGCCGTCTCGACCTGGCCTGCGCCCTGATGGGTCGCCCTGACGTGGTGCTCCTCGACGAGCCGACGACCGGGCTCGACCCGGAGAGCCGGCGCGACGTGTGGCAGCTGCTCCGCGGTCTGCGCGACGACGGCGCCACGATCCTGCTGACGACCCACTACCTCGAGGAGGCCGAGGCACTGGCCGACCGGCTGGAGATCATGCACGGAGGCCGGATCGTCCGGTCGGGCACTCCGGCGGAGATCGCGGCCGGCCATCCCTCGCTGATCAGCTTCACCACGCTGCCCGAGCTGCCATGGCTGCCCGATCTCGACGCCCGACGCGTGATCGAGGCACGCGGCACCACGACCATCGAGACCGACGACCTCCAGGGCGTGCTCACCGACCTGCTCACCCGGGCCGCACAGCACGGCGTACGCCTCGAGGGCCTGGAGGCCCGGACCGCGAGCCTCGAGTCGGTGTTCCTCGGCATTGCCGATCACGAGGCCGATCACGAGGCCGATCACGAGGCCGATCACGAGAAGGAAGGAGCGAGGCGATGACCACGTTGTCCGCCATTTCCCTGCCCAGGACGGTGAGCCTCGCGCGCTTCAACGCCGTGCTGATGCTCCGCAACAAGCTGGCCATGCTCTACGCGGTGGTGCTGCCCCTGGCACCCCTCGCCCTGCTGTTCGCCGGAGAGCGCGGCGATGCCGGGATCGGCGTCTCCGCCGTGATCACCACACTGTCGTTCGCGGTGCTGTTCCCCGTCTACTACAACCTGCTGTCGCAGTTCGTCACCCGACGCGACGAGCTCGTGCTCAAGCGGCTGCGGACCGGCGAGACCCGCGACCTCGAGCTGCTGGGCGCGATGGCAGTGCCCGGCGTTGCGGTCGCTCTGGTTGTTGCGGCGATCACCGTGCCGGTCGCGATGGCGCTCGGCCAGGACGCACCGCTCAACCCCGTCGTGTACGCCGCCACAGTGCTGCTCGCGTGCGCGCTGTTCGTGGCGTTCGCGTTCTGGACCGCCGCCTGGACCCGCAACGCCGAGGCCGCCCAGATGACCAGCATGCCGGTGATCATTCTCGCCGTCGTCGGCCAGCTGAGTGCGGCGTTCCCGGATTCCGTACAGCGCTGGGTCGACCTGACTCCGGGCGCGGCCTTGATGGATCTCGTCCGCGTCGGCTGGTTCGGGTTCGGCAACCGCGGCGCCGAGCGCACGCTCGACTTCGCCGACACCTGGGCGGCGAGCGGTCAGCCGCTCCTGGTGCTGGTCGGCTGGACAGCGCTCGCGGTGTGGCTGGCCGGACGGTCGATGCAGTGGGAACCCCGGACCTAGGGTGTCGACCATGCGGTGGAGCTGGGGTGGACTGACCCAGGTCGAGCGCGTCGATCTCTACACCCGCCAGTCGCTCTATCTCTTCCTGTGGCTGTCGGTGGTCTTCGTGCTGCTGTCGGCCGGGCCGGACGCTGAGGTCCGCGACACCCCGATGTCGTATGTCGTCGCGGTGGCGGCGGGCCTGGTGCTCGCGGGTGCCGGCACTTTCGCGATGCGCGACGTGTTCCGGCTCTACCCCCGACCGGGGCCGCTGCCCTGGCGGAGCCTCGGCCCCTTCGTCGCGCTGTGCGTGGCAGCTGTCGGCTACGCGCTGACCTTGGACGACGACCTGCGCACGTCGGTCACGATGATGATGCTGCTGGTCGCCTCATGGACCCTCGGGGGTCTGACCGACACGCGCACCGTGCTGGTGGTCGTGGTGGCGCTGGCGCTGCTCTCGGTGATTGGGACGGGCGAGCCGCTGTTCGCCTTTGCCGCTGTGCTGGTGGTGGCCTTCCTGGCATTCACGGTCCGGATCTCGCTCTGGCTGCTCCAGGTGGTCACCGAGCTCGAGGCCGCGAAGAACGCCCAGTCGGCGCTGGCTGTCGCGGAGGAGCGGCTGCGCTTCTCGCGCGACGTGCACGACGTGCTGGGTCGGCGGCTCTCGACGATCGCGGTGCAGTCGGAGCTGGCCGCGACCTTGGCCGAGCGCGGCGACGAGCGGGCTGGGGCACGGATGCTCGAGGTGCGGGCGGTGGCACACGAGGCGCTGCGCGAGGCCCGGGAGCTGGCACGTGGCTACCGCGCGATCGACCTCGACCACGAGCTGGAGGGAGCGCGGTCATTGCTGCGCTCGGCCGGGATCGAGGTGCGGCTAGCGGTGGACGGGCTGCCCGACGCGTGGCAGGAAGCAGCGGGCTGGGTGGTCCGCGAGACCGTCACCAACGTGCTGCGGCACTCGTCGGCGACGCTGGTCACGATCGAGTGGGCGGCCGGCGAGCTGGTCGTGTCCAACGACGGTGTGTCCCGGGCAGCTGACGAGGGAGGCTCGGGTCTCGACGGTCTTCGCGAGCGACTGGCGCCAATGGGCGCTTCGCTGAGCGCCGCTCGGAGCGGCTCGTCGTTCGCGGTCGTGGCGACGCTGCCGGGTGACGGGCCTGTTGAGGAGGAGGGGTGACCATCCGGATCCTGCTGGCCGACGACGAGCACCTGATCCGGGTCGCGCTCGCGCAGATGCTCGACCTCGAGGAGGACCTGTCGGTCGTCGCGGAGGCCGCGACCGGCGACGAGGCCGTGGCGATGGCGGTGAAGGAGCGCGTGGATGTCGCGGTGCTCGACCTGCAGATGCCCGGCCTGGACGGCATCGCCGTCGCCGAGCGGCTCTCCGAGCTGCTGCCGTCGTGCGGCGCGGTGATCGTCACCAGCCACGGACGACCCGGACATCTCAAGCGGGCGCTGGCTGCCGGCGTACGCGGCTTCCTGCCGAAGACCACGTCGGCGGCGACGCTGGCGTCCGTCGTACGCCGGGTGCACGAGGGTGGCCGACACGTCGACCCCGAGCTCGCCGCCGAGGCGATCGCCGCCGGCGACAGCCCGCTGACGCCACGCGAGGCGGACGTGCTGGAGCTGGCCGCGGACGGCGCACCGATCGACGAGATCGCCGCGCGGGCGTCGCTGTCGCCGGGCACCGTGCGCAACTACCTGTCCAACGCGATGACCAAGCTCGGCGCGGCCAATCGGCACGACGCCTGCGCGATCGCGCGGCGGATGGGCTGGATTTAGCCCGAAGTGCGCGAAGTTGCGGGTCGAGATGCGACATCTGGACCCACCATTTCGCGCACTTCGCGGGTCAGTAGGCCCGGTGCATCCGCATCCGCCGGCTGAACAGCCCGCAGCCGACGAAGAAGATCAGGATCCAGAACGGCAGGTGGGTCAGCGCGCTGAGCACGATCAGGACAGCCAGCACCGCGAGAAAGGGCGCACCGTGCCAGCGCTGGTGGCCGCGCGGCCAGGCCACGCCTCCCGTGGGCGACGTGGCCTTCGTCGGCAGGTCCTCGAAGATCGGCGCGAGGTCGGCCCGCGTGCGTGCCGTCCAGATCGCGTCGAGCCGCTCGGCGTGCTCGTCGTGGGACAACCGCCCCTCGGCGTAGTGCTCACTCAGGTCAGAGGCCGCCTGCTCCCTCTCGGCGTCGCTGATCCGCAGCCCGGTCTGCTCCAGAGTCATGACTCTTCTCCCGTCTCCTCTTCGTCCTGCTCGGTGCCGTCGGCGAGTACGCCGTAGAGCCGGCGGCGCGTGTCGACGAGGATGTCGACCGCTGCCGCCCGCTGTGCGGGGGAGCCCTGGGTGAGGATCTGCCACACCGCACCCATGACCTGGCCGATCTCCGGCTTGAGGTCGGCGAAGTCGGAACCCGACTCGCGCTGGGCCCGCTCGTGTCGGTCGAACGGCTCCCACACCGCGGCCAGCTCGTCGGAGCTCTCGTGGACGTAGGTGGCACCGGTGCCGGTGAGCTTCAGGGTGCGCCGACCGCGCTCCTGGTCCTCCTCGACCAGACCCTCGTCCTGCAGCTGCTGGATCGTCGGGTAGACCGACCCGGGGCTCGGGCGCCAGGCGCCGCCGCTCTTGTCGGCGATCTGCTGGATCACCTGGTAGCCGTTGATCGACTCCTCCCGCTCCGCGGCCTCGCGGAGTACGTCGAGGATCGCCGAGCGCACGTCACCGCGGCGTACCCGCGGCCCGCGACGCTGCTCGGGCTGGCCCATGCCGAACAGGCCGGCGAGCCACGGCGGCGGTCCGCCCGGACCACCCGGTCCGCCGCGGCGGCCGTGTCCGGAGCCGGGGCCTCCGGCCCATCCGCCCCACTGTCCCCCGCCCCAGCCGTGCTGGCTCCAGGGGTTGTTCTCGGACCCTCGGGCCCGCTGTTGTCTTCCTCGTCCGTGTCCCATGACCGGACCTCCTTCTACGTTGGTACGTCGTGATATCGCGATCCTTACGCGATATATCGCGAGTGTACGCATGGGGTGAGGGCGTGCGCAAGCACCAGATTCACCGGCCGGCCGGTGAATCTGGTGCTTGGACGAGGAAGGTTCGTACACCTAGCGTGAGTTTCACCGGTCGGCCGGTGAAACTCCTCGGACTTCAACTGGCGAGCCACTCCGCGTACGCGTCGAAGGTGTAGGGCCGACCGAGGAAGTCGGCGACCAGGTCGGCGGCGTCCTTGGTGCCGCCGGGGGCGAGCACGCGGTCGCGGTAGCGGCCGGCGATCTCCGCGTCGAACAGGTCGGCGGAGTCGAAGGCGCTGAACAGGTCCTTCGCGATCACCATCGACCACATGTAGGTGTAGTAGCCCGAGCTGTAGCCGCCGAGGTGGCCGAAGCTCGCGAACATCTTGGTGCCCTCGATGTAGGGGAACGCCGCGTACGTCGCCTGCAGCTCCTTCATCCGAGCCACCAGGTCGTCGGGCCGCTCGGTGTGGAACCAGTAGGACATGGACGCGTAGAACATCTGGGTGCGGGCGTAGATGCCCTTGCCGAAGTCGTCGCCTTCGCGCATCCGCTGGACCAGGTCGGCCGGGATCGGCTCACCGACCGCGTTGGTGGCGAAGGACTGCAGCACGGCGGCGTCCCATGCCCACTCCTCGAGCATCTGGCTCGGCGCCTCGACGAAGTCCCACTCGGTGGCGACCCCCGCGAAGCGGGTCCACTCCGCCCGGCCGCCCAGGATGTGGTGCACCAGGTGTCCGAACTCGTGGAACAGCGTGACCACGTGGTCGTGCTCCATCAGCTGCCGCGAGAAGTTGCAGACGAGCACGCCCTCGGGCAGCTGCCGGTCGGCCAGCCCCTCGGTCAGCGTGAACTGGGCTGCATGGTTGTACTTGCCCGCACGAGGGTGCAGGTCGAGGTAGATCCGGCCGCGGGCCTCGTGGGCATCGGCGTCGTAGACGTCATAGACGGCCACGTCCTCGTGCCAGACGACGGCGTCCGGCACGGGCTCATAGCGCACCCCGAACAGGCGACCGGTGACGTCGAGCAGTCCCTTGCGGACCTTGGTGAAGTCGAAGAAGGTGCGCACCAGCTGCGAGTCGACCTCGAAGCGGTCCTTGCGCACCTGCTCCATGTAGTACTGGCTGTCGGTGGCGCCGATCTCGGTCGCCTCCGGCACGTCCTGCCGATAGCGCTCGAGCAGCACCTCGAGGTCGCGCCGCATCGGCTCCTCTGCGGCCGCGGTGATCCTCTCGATGAACTCCGGGATCGCGGGGCCCTTCTTGATCATCTTCACGTCGGCGTCGTAGGACGCCCAGCTGTCGTAGCCGACCAGGTTGGCCAGCTCGTGGCGCAGGTCGAAGAGCTCCTTGAGCAGGGCGTCGTTCTGCGGCCAGCCGACCGTGAGGAAGGCCACCGCCATGTCGTGGCGTACGCCGGGGTCGTCGGCGTACATCCGGGTCGGCACCGAGTCGGGGTAGTCGGTGGTGACCGTGACGAGGCCGTCGTCGTCGGCCGGGTGCGCCTCGAGCCAGTCTGCGGGCAGGCCCGCGAGCCGCTCGGGTGCCACTCGGATCGAGCGGGTGTCGTCGCGGATGTTCTTCGAGAACTCCTGGTCGACCTCGGTCATCCGCTCCTGGATCTTGGTGATCCGCGCGCGAGTCTCCTCGTCCTGGTCGACGCCGGCGCGGGTGAAGTCCTCGAGGATCTTGCGCAGCAGCCGCGTGGCCTGGTCGTCGAGGCCCTCGCCGTCGAGGGCGGCAAACACGTCGTAGAGGTCGCGGTCGAGGTTGAGCTCGGTGACCAGGCGGTGCACGTCCTGCTCGGCCTTCTCGGCGGCGTCGCGCACGGCCTCGACGGGGTGCACGTTGCTGAAGAGCGAACCCGCCGCGGCCACGTTGCTGAGCTGCAGGCTGACCTCGTCGTACTGCCGCAGGGTCGCCAGCGCGTCACCCGGCGGATCCGCCTTGAGCCGGTCGACCAGCGTCCGGGCGGCGGCGATGCCGTCAGCCGCGCGGGTGGTCAGCCACTCCTCGGTCTGGTCGGCGTCGGGCAGGGACAGCGGGGAAATCCGAGGAGTCTGGGTCACCCTGCCAAGACTGCCACGCGGCTCACACCATGTAACGCCGGTTTATCTCGTCTGCTGACCCTCTGCAAGGGGGTGACCAGTTGGGATAACAGGGCGTTACATGCGTTAGCCCGCCAGCTGCCCGCGCCGGCGCGTCAGAAAGGCCCGCTCGGCGGGGTTGTCGGTGGCCGCGATCGCCGCGTCATAGGCCGCCCGCGCCTCGGCGCTGCGGCCGAGCCGGCGGAGCAAGTCGGCCCGCGTCGCGTGCCAGGCGTGGTACGTCGAGAGGTCGAGCCGGTCGACCTCGGCCAGCGCCACCTCGGGGCCGTCGAGCTCGGCGACCGCGATGGCGCGGTTGAGCCGGACGATCGGGCTGGGGTCGATCGCGGCGAGCTGGGTGTAGAGCGCCGCGATCTGGGTCCAGTCGGTGTCGGACCAGGCCGAGGCGTCGGTGTGCACGGCGCTGATCGCGGCCAGCAGCTGGTAGCGGCCCGGCCGGTTGCGGGCCAGGCAGTCGCGGACGAGCTCGTGTCCCTCGTCGATCATGGCGTGGTCCCAGCCGCCGCGATCCTGCTCGGGCAGCGCGACCAGCTCATCACCGGCGACCCGCGACAACCGGCGAGAGTCGGTGAGCAGCATCAGGGCCAGCAAACCGGTCGCCTCGGGCTCATGCGGCAGCAGGTCGTGCAGCACCCGGCCGAGCCGGATCGCCTCGTCGGTGAGCTCGCCGCGCACGGGGTCGTCGCCCGACGTGGCGAGGTAGCCCTCGTTGAAGACGAGATAGAGCACGGCCAGGACGGTCGCCAGCCGCTCGCCGAGGTCCTCGGCAGACGGCACGGCGTAGGGGATGTTGGCGCCCTTGATCTTGGCCTTGGCGCGGGTGATCCGCTGGGCCATCGTGGTCTCTGGCACCAGGAATGCCGCCGCGATCTCGGCGACGGTCAGACCGCCGAGGAGGCGCAGCGTCAGGGCCACCCGCGCCTCAGCAGCGAGCGCGGGGTGGCAGCAGGTGAAGATCAGCCGGAGCCGGTCGTCTTCCACGAAGCCAACCGTCTCGTGGGGTGTGTCGTCGTGGGTCATCAGGGCCGCCTGGTGTTTGGCGTCCCGCTGCTTCTCTCGTCGGATCTTGTCGATGGCCTTGTTGCCGGCCGTGGTCGTCAACCAGGCGCCCGGGTTGGGCGGGGTGCCGTCGACGGGCCACTTCTCGAGGGCGACCAGGAGCGCCTCGCTGGCGGCATCCTCGGCGATGTCGAGATCACCGAAGCGTCGCGCCAGCGAGGCCACCACCCGGCCGTACTCCTCGCGAAAGATCCGCTCGATCGCAGGAGCGGGATCTGTCATGCAGGCATGTCTTCGAAGGGCCGGAGCTCGACCTTGCCGCCGCACGCCTTCGAGCCTTCCTTGGCCCAGGTGAGCGCGGCGTCGAGGTCGGGGGCCTCGATGATCCAGAAGCCGCCGAGGTACTCCTTCGACTCGGCGTAGGGACCATCGGAGACGATCGGCGCGTCTCCGGTGTTGTCGACCGTGGTCGCCTGCTCGACGGACTTGAGGCCGCCGCCGAACACCCATACGCCGGCATCACGGAGCTTGGTGTTGAAGCGGTCCGTGTCCGCGTACATCCGCTGCAGCTCGTCTTCGGGGACTGCGGCGTACTCCTCGTCCGAGCCGTGCACGGACATCAGGTACTGGGTCATCTCGTTCTCCTCATGTTGGGGGCGCCCGAGTGGCCGCCTCTCACCCTCTCCACGAACGGAAGCGACGGGATACGACGCCCCTCCCGAGATTCCTGTGACTTTTCTACCCCGGACCCTACGATCCGAGCATGACCGACTGGGCGCAGCTCTACCGCGACAACGTGGCGGCCGTGACCGCCCTGGCCAACGACCTCGACGACGAAGCGCTGGCCACCACCGTGCCGGCGACCCCGGCCTGGACGGTCCGCGACGTGATCGCCCACATGGCCGGCGTGCCGTCGGACGTGATCACCGGACGCATGGACGGCGCCCCGTCAGCGGAGTGGACCGCTCGCGCCGTCTCCGAACGCGCGGGGCTTCAGGTCAGCGAC
Source organism: uncultured Actinomycetota bacterium (assembly GCA_963753565.1). Classification (GTDB taxonomy): domain Bacteria; phylum Actinomycetota; class Actinomycetes; order Propionibacteriales; family Nocardioidaceae; genus Nocardioides. The sequence goes on along the minus strand of CAVWCT010000008.1, from coordinate 201,808 downwards.
CTGGTCAGCGAGATCCGCGACAACACCGAGCGCCTGGTCGAGGCGGTCTCCGACAGCCCGGCCCCGGCCCCGATCTGGGACATCGCCGTCCACCATGCCGACCTGCACGAGGCGCTCGGCAAGAAGGAGCTGCCGCCCCAGCTGTGGCAGCCGGTGCTGGACGGGGTCGCCGCCAACATGCTCGGCGAGCGGCCGGTGACGGTACAGACCGGAGACACGGAGTACGGCGCGGGCGGGACCGAGCTGACGGTGCCGTCGTACGAGCTGTTCCGCACGCTCTTCTCGCGCCGCTCGCGCAGCCAGATCTCTAGCTGGGCCGGCGACGCGCTGAGCCCCGACGAGATCTGCGTGTTTGGCGCCCGCGACGACGACCAGCCGACGACCTAGCGGTACTGCGCCGCGAAGGGGCAGTCGAAGGAGTCGAAGCGACCCGGGCGAACGCGGTGCTCAGCAGAAGCCACGCCCGCGACCGTCGTTTCGACGGTGCGGGACTCTCGGGCATATGGCTACCGCAATCCGCCGCGCGTCCGCGATGCTGGGGCGATGGCCAGCTACAGCGTGAACGATGCGGCCGTCGCGCGGGCCCGCGAGCGCATCGACGCCAAGCAGTACGTGCTCGACAGCGACTGGGGTGAGGTCCAACCCGACGCCGAGGCTGAGAACGCCTACCTCGAGGGGCACTCCTGGGCGGAGTACGCCGAGTGGCACCTCGGCCTCACCGAGGGTCCCGGCGACGAGACCAAGGCGCGTTACGCGTTCGTCTGCGGTGACCTCCGTCGGATCCACCGAACCGCCCTGATCGCGTGCGTCTACCGGGCATCCGAGTGGCGGCACAAGAAGGTGGAGCTGGCCGCCCATGACCTGCTCCAGCACCTCGACAAGATGGCGGGCATCGGTGACTGAGTTCGGATGGAACCCGACGCTCGTGTGATGAGTCGTACGAGTATGACCACCGTGCGTCGCGTCCTCGCCCTGCTGCTTGCGGCACTCTTCCTGCTCACCGGGCCCACGGCATCCGCGACGCCGGAGAAGCCCTCGGCCAAGGCCGGTCACGTCTACCAGAACTTCACGCCGCAGGCCGGCGACCCGGCCGAGCTGCGTCGGGCCTGGCAGCGCTGGCAGCAGCAAGGACTCGATCACTACGTCCTGCGCGTGCACAACAGCTGCTTCTGCGTCCCGCAGCCGCCACTCGAGACCACCGTCGACGACGGCGAGGTCACGTCGGTGATGTACCAGGACCGCAGCCGGGAGCTGCGCCGCAAGGGCTTCGACATGGACCGGATGTTCCTCCTCCTCCGCGACGCCTACGCCCGCGCCGACTCGCTCGACGTGCGGTACTCGACGCGAGGCGTCCCCTACCGGATCGCGATCGACTGGGAGCTGATGATCGCGGACGAGGAAGCCAACTACAGCGTGAAGCTCCACGGCCTCCACGGCTGACCAGGCCGGCGGTCACTCCACGAGGGAGGTCTTGGGCCGGACCACGCAGAACTCGTTGCCCTCCGGGTCGGCCAGCACGTCCCACGACTCGTCGCCGGTCTGGCCGACATCGACCCGGGTCGCGCCGAGGGCGAGCACCCGCTCGATCTCGGCCTCGCGGTCGTCGGCACCCGTAGTGAGGTCGAAGTGGACGCGGTTCTTGACCTGCTTGGCATCGGGGTTCGGCATGAAGCAGATGCCGATGGGCGCGTCGACCGCGGGCCCGATCACCACCTCGCGCTCGCGCTCCGAGAGCACGTGCCAGTCGAGGACCGCGCACCAGAAGCGGGCCAGGCCAGGAAGGTCGTGAGCGTCGATCACGATGTGGTGCGGGCTGAGCGGCATCAGCCAAGTCTCTCCTGCAGGTTGATCTCGACGGAGTCGCCCTCGCCCTTGCCGATCCGTTTCCGGATGGCGGCCTTGATCGGGAGCTTGTGGTTGCCGTCTCCGAGCGCCATGAACGAGCTCTCGAACTCCTCGCCGTCGACGGTGCCACGCACCTTCACCAAGCCCTTCGTCTCGAAGTACTCCGCCGAGCCCGGCCATACGACGTAGGTCCAGCCGCCCTCGGCGGGCGACGTCTGCAGCGTCTCGGTGAAGCTCACGTCGAGCGGCCCGACCTTGTCCTTGTTGGTTGCCATGCTGTTCAGACCGCCGCGCGGGTCCGATCTCATCGCAGCCCCCGCGTAGATTCTCGGGTCGTGCGGATGCGTGGGCTGGTGGCGGACACCCGACCGTTCCGCAACGACCACTTCCGGCGGCTGTGGACCGCCAACATCGTCACCGTCATCGGGGCGCAGCTCACGGTGGTGGCGGTGCCCGCGCAGATCTACGCCGAGACCGGGTCGTCGGCGTACGTCGGACTGACGGGCGTCTTCGGCCTGGTGCCGCTGGTCGTCTTCGGGCTGTACGGCGGCGCGCTCGCCGATGTCTTCGATCGACGGACCATGCTCATCTGCACGACCGTGGGGCTGATCGTCTGCAGCACGGCGTTCTGGGCGCAGGCCGCCACGGGTGGCGGCAACGTCTGGCTGCTGCTCTGCCTGTTCGCGGTGCAGCAGGCGTTCTTCGCGGTCAACCAGCCGACCCGCAGCGCCGTGCTGCCCAAGCTGCTCCCGCCCGACCAGCTCCCCGCCGGCAACTCGCTCAACATGACCGTGTCGATGGCGGGCGGGATCGCGGGGCCGTTGGTGGCCGGGGCGCTGATCCCGGTGATCGGCCTCGAGTGGCTCTACCTCATCGACAGCTTCAGCCTGCTGGCCACGCTCGGCGCGGTGATCCGGCTGCCACCACTGCCGATCGAGGGCGTCGCGTCCCGCGCCCCCGGGCTGCGTTCGGTCGTGGAGGGCTTCAGCTACCTGCGGACCCAGCCGGTGCTGATGATGTCGTTCGTCGTCGACATCATCGCGATGATCTTCGGGATGCCGCGGGCGCTGTTCCCACAGATCGCGCACGAGAGCTTCCTCGGCGCAGAAGAGGGCGGGCTCGCGTTCGCGCTGCTCTTCGCCGCCATCCCCGCAGGTGCAGTGATCGGCGGCGTCCTTTCCGGCTGGGTGTCGCGCGTGTCCGCGCAGGGTCGGGCCGTGATCATCTGCGTCACCGTCTGGGGCCTGTCCATGGTCTGTTTCGGCGTCGCCGTTGGCTTCGCCGACTTCGGGCGGTCGTGGCGCACGCCCATGCTCGTCGTGGCAGTGGTGATGCTGATGGTCGGCGGGGCCGCAGACATGGCCTCGGCGGCGTTCCGGATCAGCATGCTGCAGAGCGCCGTCTCCGACGAGCTCCGCGGCCGCCTCCAGGGCATCTTCATCGTGGTCGTCGCGGGCGGCCCCCGGGTCGCCGACGTCGTGCACGGCGCGTCCGCGGCGATGGTCGGTACGGCGACGGCCGCGGCCGGCGGCGGCGTGCTGGTGGTCGTGCTGACCGTCGTCGCCGCTCTCGCAGTGCCGTCGTTCGTGCGCTACCGGGTGGTCAACGGTCCACGCGCGTGAGTGACGGCGCCACGAAACGCTCCAGCATCGCCCGCTCGTCGGCGTCGTCGCGACCCGGCACGGTGAGCAGCGAGACGATCACGCGGACCAGCCAGCGCGCGGCCGCCGCGTCGGCCACCACCGACATACCGAGCGCCTCGATCACCGCCGACGACTGGGCGAGATCGGCCGACAGGCCGGCGTCGCCGTCGCGGAACCACGCGGCGAGCGTCGGCGCGGACCGCACCTGACGCACTGCGCCGAGCACTGCGGTGGTCACTCGCTCCGACGGGTCGTCGATCCCGCGCAGCTCGGCAGCGACCAGCTCGCCCACGCGCATCGCCTCCCGGTGGACGAACGCGACGTGCAGCTGGCCGCGGTCGGCGAAGTAGCGGTAGAGCGTGGCCCGCGAACAGCCCGCGGCCCGCGCGATCTCGCCCATCCCGACGCCGGCCACGCCCTTCTCGACGAACAGCTCCGCGGCCGCGTCGAGGATCTTCTGCGCCGCCAGCTGCGCCCGCTCGTCGCCGAGCCATCCGGTCACGACGCGCGCCTTCGGCCGACCCGGAACGGCACCGTGGTGGGCCGGCGCACGTAGGGTCCCGGCGCATAGACCACGGCCCCGAGATCGACCTCGAAGTCCGGACAACGCGCGAGCAGCTCCTCGATGGCGACGCGGGCCTGCATGCGGGCCGCGTTGGCGCCGAGGCAGAAGTGGTTGCCCTGGCCGAAGGTCAGGATCTGGCCGGGCTTGCGGCGTACGTCGAGCTCATCGGCGTCGGGACCGTAGCGGCGCGGGTCGCGGTTGGCGGCGCCGTAGACGAGGAACGTCTTGCGGCCCTCCGGGATCGTGGTTCCGTGCAGCTCGACGTCACGGGTCGCTGTGCGGGCAAGGCCCTGCACGGGAGAGGTCAGCCGCAGCAGCTCCTCCACGGCCTCCTTGACCAGCTCTGGTTGGTCGGCCAGCAGCGCCCGCTGGTCGGGGTGCTGGTGGAGCAGCTGGACGGTGCCGCCGAGCATGCCGGTGGTCGTGTCGTTGCCGCCGGTGACCATGGTGAAGACGTAGGCCAGGATCGACATCAGCCCGCGGTCGTCGTCGCCGACGCCGGTAGCGACCAGCTCGGAGACCGTGTCGTCGCCCGGCTCCCGGCGGCGGCGCTCGATCAGCTCGCCGAAGTAGCCGAGCATGCTCGCCACCGCGGCCGGGGCGTCGACGGCACTGCCCGACGAGCTAGCCGCGACGATGGCATCGCTCCACCCGTCGAACTGCGCGCGGTCCTGCTCGGGCACGCCGAGGTAGTGGGCCACGACCATGCTGGGCAACGGCTTGAAGAGCTCGGCGACGATGTCGCCCTCACCCGCGTCGACCAGTCGGTCCAGTCGCTCGGTGATGAACGCGCGCACGGCCGGCTCGACGCTGACCACCTGTCGGGGCGTGAAGCCGCGCGAGACCAGCCGGCGGAAGGCAGTGTGAGCGGGCGGGTCCTGCATCACCATCGGCGGGTTGTCGGCCATACCGAGCTTCTCCAGGTCGCCGTACTCGAGCGAGAGGCCGCCGGCGCTGCTGAACGTCTCGGTGTCGGTCGCCGCCGCGAGCACGTCGGCGTGCCGGCTCAGCACGTAGAAGTCGTCGTCCGGTCGGCGCTCCGGGACGACGTGATGGACCGGGTCCTGGTCGCGCAGGGCGGCGTACATCGCCCACGGGCTGCGCCACGCCTCACCACCGCCGGGTCGGTAGTGGACCTCGGGTGACAGGATCGACGTCATGTCGCCATTGTGAGACAAATGGATAATTTTGTCTAGGTGTGCAACAGGAACTGCCCAGAACGCGTTGCCACAGACGGATGAGTTCTGGTGTCGGCGACGGTCTTTACGCTGTGGGACTGACGAGAGGGAGACGCATGGGAGACATGATCCGGGCCTCTGGCCTGGTCAAGCGATACAAGAAGGTGGAGGCACTGAAAGGCCTCGATCTTGCTGTTCCGGAGGGCCAGGTGTTGGCCCTCCTCGGGCCCAACGGCGCCGGCAAGACCACCGCAGTGCGCGTGCTGGCGACGCTGATCCAGCCCGACAGCGGCAGCGCCGAGGTGGCCGGCGTCGACGTGCTGGCCGATCCCGCGGGAGTGCGGGCGCGGATCGGGCTGTCGGGGCAGTACGCCGCGGTCGACGAGCACCTCACCGGCCACGAAAACCTCGAGATGGTCGGCCGGCTCTACGGCATGCGCAAGGCCCGGTCCCGCGACCGCGCGCGCGAGCTGCTCGAGCGGTTCGACCTCGCCGACGCCGCCGACCGGCCGTCGAAGACCTACTCCGGCGGCATGCGGCGACGTCTCGACCTGGCCGGTGCGCTGGTCGCCGAGCCCCCGGTGCTGATCCTCGATGAGCCGACGACCGGCCTCGACGTACGCGCCCGCCAGCAGATGTGGGACGTGATCCGCGACCTCGTGTCCGGCGGAGCCACCCTGCTGCTGACCACTCAATATCTCGAGGAGGCCGACCGGCTCGCCGACAACATCGTGGTGATCGACCACGGTACGGCGATCGCCCGCGGCACCGCCGACGAGCTGAAGTCGCAGATCGGCGGCGAGCGGATCGAGATCGTGCTCGCCGACGCGGGTCAGCGCGAGGCTGCCAGTCGGGTGCTGGGAGACGCGGCCCGTGGCGAGATCCAGGTCGGCGACAACGGTCGCTCGCTCAACGTGCCCGTCGAGGACGGCCAGCAGGCGCTGCTGCGGGTCCTGCGCGGGTTCGAGGAGCAGAAGATCGAGGTGCTCGACATCGGCCTGCGCCGTCCGACGCTGGACGACGTGTTCCTCGCACTGACCGGCCACGCGGCCGAGATCGAGGACGAGACCGAGACCACGGGTTCCACCGTGGCCGAGGAGGTGCCGGCATGACCGCCGTGCAGGATCAAGGGAGCATCGTCCGCATGGGCGGAGTCGTGGGCGCACTGATCGACGGCTGGGTCATGGCCAAGCGCAACCTGATCAAGATCAAGCGAGTGCCCGACATCCTGGTCTTCGTCCTGATCTCGCCGATCATGTTCGTGCTGTTGTTCGCCTACGTGTTCGGTGGCGCGATCAACCCGCCGGGCAACATCGACTACAAGGAGTTCCTGGTCCCTGGCATTTTCGTCCAGACCGTGGTCTTCGGCGCGACCTTCACCGGCTACGGCCTGGCCGACGACATGCAGAAGGGCATCATCGACCGGTTCAAGTCCCTGCCGATGTCGCGGTCGGCGGTCCTGGTCGGGCGGACCACCTCCGACGTCTTCTACAACGTGATCACCCTGGTGATCATGGCGCTCACCGGGCTGCTGGTCGGCTGGCGGATCCGCGATGGCATCGTCGACGCGGTGCTCGGCTTCCTGCTGCTGCTGACGTTCGCCTACGCCATCAGCTGGATCATGGCCTACGTCGGCCTGTTGGTCCCGAGCGTCGAGGTGGTCAACAACGCGTCGTTCATCGTGATCATGCCGCTGACGTTCGTGTCCAACGCGTTCGTGCCACAGGAGTCGTTCTCCGGAGTGCTGCAGACGTTCGTCGAGTGGAACCCGGTCTCGACGGTGGCGCTGGCCTGCCGCGACCTGTTCGGCAACATCGACCCGAGTGTGCCGATACCGGACTCATGGGCGATGCAGAACCCGGTCCTCTACTCCCTGCTCTGGTCCGCCGCCATCGTGGCGATCTTCGCTCCGCTGTCCGTGCGCCAGTACCGGCTCTCGACGAGCAAGTAGGGAAGGGCACTAGCGTTGCGGGCGTGATTCAGAGCCAGCAGATCGTCCGCGATTTCCTGTCCCTCCTCGAGACGGACCCGGACGCGTCGGTTGCGCTGCTCCACGACGACGTGGAGTGGCGCAACTCCGGCATGCCGACGATCCAAGGGCGCCGCGTGTTCGGGATGCTCCGCGACATGAAGAAGCGCAAGGTGGGTTTCGCGGCCGTGATGCACCACGTGGCCGCCGACGGCGACGTCGTGCTCACCGACCGCACCGACATCCTGAGCTTCGGGCGCTGGGAGAACTCCTTCCCCGTGCGCGGCACGTTCGAGGTCGTCGACGGCAAGATCAGGGTCTGGGACGACGCCTTCAGCTGGGCCGCCCTCACCCGCAGCTCCCTGCTCGGGCTGGTGCGCGCGATCCGTCCGAGGTAGTGGGATGGATCCCAGCCTCGGCTGGGATCCCTGACGTTCCGGGCGGTTGCAACACCCCGGAACCTCTGGGACAGGCCCGGAAGGTCCGCCCCGAGTCGACCTAGCGGGTAACCACCAGGATCCGGTCGTCGCCGTCGGTGGGGGCGCCGCGACCGTCGGTGTTGGAGGTGGCCAGCAGCAGGGCCGAGCCGTCGGCGGCGACCTCGACGGTGCGCAGCCGGCCGTACTCGCTGGCGAAGTGCGGCACCGGCTCCCCCGCCTGCCCGCCCTCGAGCGGGATCTCCCACAGCGTCTCGCCGCGCAGGCCGGCCATCCACAGCGAGCCTTCCCAGAAGGTCAGGCCCGATGGTGAGTTGTGCTCCGGACGCCAGACCGCGACCGGGTTGACGAACTCGTCGTCGTCGCCGGACCCCTCGACTGCCGGCCAGCCGTAGTTGTTGCCGGGCTCGATCAGGTTGAGCTCGTCCCAGGTGGAGTCGCCGAACTCCGAGGCCCACAGGCGTCCGCGGTCGTCGAACGCGATGCCCTCGACGTTGCGGTGGCCCCAGCTGTAGACGGCGCTGTCGAACGGGTTGCCGGGCGCGGGGTCGCCGTCGAGCGTGAGCCGCAGGATCTTGCCACCGAGCGAGTCGCGGTCCTGCGCCAGCTCCGGAGTGCTGCCGGTCTCGCCCGTAGTGACGTAGAGCAGGTTGTCGGGGCCGATCGCCAGTCGCCCGCCCTCGTGGCGGTTGCCGTCGCCGTTCGGGATGCCGTCGAAGATGACCTCCGGTTCGCCCAGGCCGTAGCCGTCGTAGTCCATGACCGCGATCCGGTTGTCGTCGGCGGCTGTGTAGTAGACGAAGACCCGGTCCTCGGCTGCCGTCGTGGCCAGGCCGAGCAGTCCGGCTTCCCCATCGGGCAGAGCCTCCTCGATCCGTCGTACAACGACCGGGTCGCCCCCACCGGCAGGGATCCGCTTGATGTCGGTGGTGTCGCGCTCACTGACCAGCATCGACCCGTCGTCGAAGACCACCAGGCCCCACGGGCTGGTGAGACCGGTGACCAGGTCCTCGGCGCGGACCGGCCCGGGCTCGGCGGTGTCAGGTGGTTCGGAGGTGGGCTCGGCCTCGCTCGCGTCCGGAGAGCTGGTCAGCGTGGCGTCGCTCGGCTCGTTGTCCGGGTCGTCGGAGCAGCCGGTGAGTACGACGACGCCGACCGCGGCCACAGCGAGCAGGTTTCTCATCCCGACATCGTGTCAGGCGCCCGCACCACCTCAGGCGGTCGCGAGGTGCGGGTCGCGCAGCCGGACGGGCAGCGCCTCCACGCCGTAGACGGCCGACAGCTTGCGGAACGACAGCTCCTCCGGCGCGGCCATCACGGTGAGGTCGGGGAAGCGATGCGACAGCGCCCGCAGGGCGATCCGCAGCTCCATCCGGGCCAGCTCCGCTCCGACGCAGCGGTGCAGGCCGTGGCCGAACGCCAGGTGCCGCGTCGGCTCGCGGGTGGGGTCGAACGTGTCGGCATCGGGGGTCAGGGCCGGGTCGCGGTTGGCGCCGAGAAGCGATACGCCGACGACGTCTCCGGCCTTGACCTGCTGGGTGCCGATCATCATGTCCTCGCGCGGGAACCGCACGAACGCCAGCTGGACCACGGTGAGGTGGCGCAGCAGCTCCTCCACGACGCGGTCGGCGGTGGCATCGTCCTGCCGGAGCATCTCCATCGCCTCGGGGTGCTGCGCGAGCAGGTAGCTGCCGAGAGCGAGCATGCTGGCCGAGGTCTCGTAGCCACCCAGGAACACACCGTCGGCCAGGCCGCCGAGGACGATGTCGTCGAGCTCGTCACCGTGGTCGGCGAGCAGCCCGCCGATCAGACCCTCGCCTGGGTTCGCGCGCTGCTTGGCCACGGCGTCGATCAGGAACTCGCGAGACTCACCGGCCGAGTCGAAGATGCCCGTGCCTCCAGCGCTGAGGTCGAAACGAGCGGCGCCCAGGCTGTGGAAGTAGGCGCGGTCCTCGATCGGCAGGCCCAGCAGCTCGCAGATCACCTCGAACGGCACCGGGAACGCGAACTCCGCGACCAGGTCCACCTCCGGCCCGGACGCCTCCATCGCGTCCAGCCGGGCGTTGACGATCGCCTCGATCCGCGGTTCCAGCCGGGCCAGCCGCTTCCTGGTGAACTCCGGCGTGAGCAGCTTGCGCAGCATCGTGTGTCCCGGCGGGTCGGTCATCCCGAGCCCACCGATCTGGTCCTTTGCATCGCTGCTGTTGGTCGAGACGATCCGGGTCAGGTCGTTGCTGAACGCGTCGCCGCCGGCGAGCACCGCCCGCGCCTCGTCGTAGCCGCTGACCACCCAGATGCCCATGCCGAACAGGTCGGCCAGCTTCTTGACGGGCTCGTTCTCGCGCACCTCTGTCATCTCGGGCATCGGGTCGAGGCCGACCCTCTGCAACGGCATGGTGACCGAGTCGGGCAGGAGCTTGAGGGTGCGCAGGTCCAGGCCGTTGCGGGTGGAGCGCGCCAGCACCCGCTTGGCGATGCGGCGCTTCAGGAAGCCAAGGACCATGGGCACATTCCAACAGATCCCCGGACCTTTTCGGATGAGTGGGTGCCCTGGCTCATCCCTGGTCTCTACCCCGGTGCCCCCGACCTCCGTGCTTGCCGGGCAAGTTAGGCTCACCTAAGTGACCACCGAGACGAGCGCCCGACCGCAGCGAACCCGGAGGACCGCTTCGGTCGTCCGGACCGAACCCCTGACGCCGCAGCTGGTCCGGGTCGTCCTCGGCGGAGACGAGCTGGCCGATCTCCCGGTCGGCGAGTGCACCGACCACTACGTCAAGCTGCAGTTCCCCGACGGTGACCGGACGGTCCAGCGCGCCTACACGGTTCGCTCGTACGACGCCGGCCGCCGCGAGCTGACCATCGACTTCGTCGTTCACGGCGACGAGGGCATCGCCGGCCCGTGGGCGGTCGCGGCGGAGCCGGGAGACGAGATCGGCTTCGTCGGACCGGGCGGCGGCTACGCGCCCGCCGCGGACGTCGACTGGCACCTCTTCGTCGGCGACGAGAGCGCGCTGCCCGCGATCGCCGCATCGCTGGAGCGGGTCGCGCCCGGCCGCCACGTCGTCGTCTACGCCGAGGTCGAGGACGCCGGGGAAGAGCTCCCACTGAGCAGCCCGGGCGCCATCGAGGTCAACTGGGTGCACCGCACGGCCAGCGACCTCGGTCCCGGCGAAGAGCTGGTCGACCGGGTCACCACGGCATCGCTGCCACGGGGGGAGTTCGACGCGTTCGTCCACGGCGAGGCCGGCTTCGTGCGCGAGGTCCGGCGCCACCTGCGCGGCGAGCGCGGACTCGATCCCTCACGCCTCTCGGCGTCCGGCTACTGGCGCCGCGGTCGCACCGACGAGGACTGGCGCGCGGAGAAGAAGGACTGGAAGCGCGCAGTCGACGAGGACGACGCGGCGCTGGCGGGCTGACTGTCCCGCGCACGGCACTAGGGTGCCGCCATGGCCGACGAGCACCCGCCACCGGAGGAGTACGTCGAGCGGTTGCGGAAGATCCTCGGCGGGCTCCCCGAGATCCGGGAGGAAGACGCCTGGCGCGGTGTTCGCTGGCGGGTCGGCTCGACCACCGTCGCGCACACGCTCGTCGTGCTGGGCGGCACACCACCCTCCTACGCCCGAGCCACCGGCCTCGACGGGCCGGCGACCGTGCTGACCTTTCACGCGGCCGGCGACGAGCTGGTCTTCTACGCCGAGGCCGGGCTTCCCTACTTCTCGCCGCCGTGGTCGCCCACCACCGTCGGGATGGTCATCGACGACGGCACCGACTGGAGCGAGGTCGGCGAAGCAGTCACCGAGAGCTACCGGATCTGCGCGCCGGCGCGGCTCAAGAAGTCAGCGCCAGGGCATGCCGGCCAGGCTCGGCTGCTGGACTGAGCAGTGGGGTACCGGCTGCTCGGATAACCTGCCGCGATGCCCGGGAGGCGCGGAGCCACCGGTTGCGTGGATACTGCGACCAAGCCGATGAGAGGAACAGCGACGATGGTGGACGTCGAGGCAGCACTTGACGAGGCAGGCCTGAAGAACCCCAACGTGCGCGACTACGTGCGCCACTGGGCCGAGCTCACCGGAGCCGAGCGGGTCGAGGTCGTGGGCGCTGAGGACGACGCCCGGCTGATCCAGGAGTGCCTGGAAGCGGGCGAGCTGCTGCCCGCCGGCGAGGGCCTCTACTACTCCCGCAGCTATCACAAGGACACCGCGCGCTCCGAGGAGCGCACGATCGTCGCCACGAGCAACCCCTCGGACGCCGGCATCTACAACAACTGGCGACCCTCCTCGGAGATGAAGCCGCTGCTCGAGGGCCTGATGCGCGGCGCCTCGGCCGGCAAGACGATGTACGTCATCCCCTACCTGATGGCGCCCCCCGGATCACCGCTGGAGCAGTACGCCGCAGGCGTCGAGGTCACCGACTGTCGCACGGTCGTGCTGCACATGATCCGGATGGCCAGGGTGGGCGTGCAGTACGTCGACAACCTCACCGACCCCGACAGCTTCGTGCGCGCGGTCCACGTCACCGGCGACCTCGAGAACCTCGGCCAGGGCACCCCGGACGACCAGCGCTACTTCGTGACCGTCGCCGACGAGCGGACCATCCTTCACTACGGCTCGTCCTACGGCGGCAACGCGCTGCTCGGCAAGATCGCGCACGGCCTGCGCCAGGCGGCGTACGACGGCTGGGCCTCGGGCAAGTTCCTGGCCGAGCAGTTCATGCTGCTCGGCATCACCGACAAGGTGACCGGTCGCAAGTACCACATCTGCGGTGGCTTCCCGAGCGCCTCCGGGAAGACCAACCTCGCGATGACGCTGGCGCCGGACGCGCTCGGCGACCGCTTCCACGTGGAGTTCTACGGCGACGACATCGCGTGGCTGTGGGTCAACCCCGACGACGGCCGCCTCTACGGCATGAACCCCGAGAACGGCGTGTTCGGCGTCGCCAAGGACACCAACGAGAAGACCAACCCCACGGCGCTCGACTCCATCGCGCCCGGCACCGACGCGCTGTTCACCAACATCGCCTACAACGAGAAGACCCACGAGGTCTGGTGGGAGGGCAAGACGCCCGAGCCGCCGACCGACCTCGACGGCTGGCGCGACTGGAAGGGCGAGCTGATCGCCGAGCGCGAGTCCGGCAGCGACGCTCCCTGGGCTCACCCCAACAGCCGCTTCACGACCACGCTGGCCAACGTGCCCAACGTCGCGCCGAACTTCGAGCACCCCGGAGGGGTGCCGATCGACGGCATCATCTTCGGAGGCCGCACGCGCGACCGCGAGCCGCTGGTGCGCGCGATCACCGACCTGGCCGAAGGCGTCTACGACGGGCTGACCCTCGGTGCCGAGGCGACCTTCGCGGCCGACGGCCTCGATGGCCAGCTCCGCTACGACCCGATGTCCATGCGCCCCTTCATGTCCTACCCCGAGGGCGCGTACGCCGCCCACTGGCTGAAGATCGTCGGCGCGGCCACCGACCAGCCGATCTTCGCCCACGTGAACTGGTTCCAGCGCGACGCCGAGGACGGGCACTTCCTGTGGCCCGGCTACCGCGAGAACCTGCGCGCGCTGGTCTGGCTGATGCAGCTGCGCAACGGCGAGGTCAGTGGCCGCGAGACGCCGGTCGGCATCATCCCGACCGCCGACGAGCTCGACCTCGCGGGCCTCGACCTGCCTGCGGAAGACCTGGAGCGGATCCTCAACATCGACGTGAAGCGCTGGCGGCAGGAGATCGCCAACCGGCGCGAGCACCTCGAGGCGTTCACCGATCTCCCCGAGGAGATCTGGGTGGCGCACCGTCGGGTTGCTGCTGCCCTGGATGCCGTCGCAGACTGAGCCATGTCCTCCGAGATCTAAGGCCCGGGCTCTTCCGAGACTGCCCCGGCCGTCTCCGTCATCGACGCTGCGGTCGGTCGCAAGCTCAACAACGCGCTCACGGTGAAGTTCATCGAGGGTGGCGGCGAGGAGCCGTTCGCCACCGCGGTCCAGAGTGGGGCCGACGGTGCCGGCAAGAAGCTCGGCATCCTGTTCGGGCTCAAGAACGACAGCCCCGGCGCACCTGTCGTCACGTGCGCCGACGCTGGTGACACGCGGCGACGGCTCGGCGGTCGGCTCCATCGCGCGACCGGCTCAAGCTCACCGACGGCAGGGGCGCCCACGTAGCCACGACGGACGTGATCAAGCCTGGCGGCGGTTACGACACCGGCGACCTGATCGAGGCCGCCGACTTCGTGCTGAGCGGCTTCCCGTCGCAGACCGGCGGCTCGCTCCCCCTGCACCGACTCGGGGTCAGAACGCTCTCCACCGGGCGGTCACCCCACACGAACGCGACGTGGTCATCGCGGCCAGCGTCGACTCGGCATCAGCCTCCGCCCCTACATCGACGGGACCTGACCCGGCGTCAGCCGGCCCGCACGAACGCGGCGATGTGGTCCGCGAGAGCGGGCGCCTGGTCCTCCTGGAGGAAGTGCTTGCCGGGGAGTCGCACGATGTCGGGAACGCCAGCCGCTCGGCGCGCCGCTTCGCCATGCTTCTTCAGGGTCAGCGCCGGGTCAAGCTCGCCCCAGATGACCTGCACCGGGTAGGCCTTGCTGGCCAGCACACCGGCGTACAGGTCCTGCTTGGCGCGGGTCCGCTCGAAGCCGCGCATGATCTTCAGGAACGCAGTGCCACCGTCGCCGCGCCGGAGCAGGTCGACGTACGCGCCCAGCTCGTCGGGAGTGATCTTGCTCAGGTCGGCGACGCCCTGGAGCCTCATCAGCAACCTGTTGAGCGGCTTGTTCAGGCTGCGGAGGTAGACCGCCCCGATCCCTCGATGCGCGAAGGGCTCCATCACCCAGGGCCGCCGGAACCCGTCCACCTCCACCAGGGTGTTCAGCACGGTCAGCGATCGGATCCGCTCCGGCCTGGCGGCGGCCACCTCGAACCCCACCGGCCCGCCGATGTCGTGGACCACCAGGTGGAAGCCGTCTAACCCCAGGGCATCGACCGCGGCGGCCGCCCACTTGCCGTGCCCGGTCCAGCTGTAGTCGAAGTCCGCTGGACGATCGGCCAGACCTAGCCCCGGCAGGTCGAACGCGATCCCGCGGACGCCGCGCGCCGCGAGCTCGAGCACCACCTTGCGGTAGAGGAATGCCGACGCGGGGACACCGTGGAGACACACCACGGGCTCGCCCTCACCGGCGTCGAGGACGAAGCTCCCCACACCGGCGGCCGTGAACCGGCGGCCCGCCTCTTCGTGTCGCGCGATGACCTCGGCGGTGCTCATGAGCTGTATTCCACCGCGATCGCGGCACCGAGGCGAGCGTTCGCCCGGACCAGGGCGATGTTGGCGGTGAGGGAGGCGCCGTCGGTGATCTCGACGATCCGGCCGAGGAGGTACGGCGTGGCGTCCTTGCCGCTGATGCCCAGCCGCTCCATGTCGGCGAGGGCCTGCTCGATGATCACCCCGATCTCGTCGGCCGGGATCTCGTCCACGACCGGGATCGGGTTGGCGATGACGACTCCTCCGTCGAGGCCGAGCGTCCAGTGGGCCTTCAAGGCCGCCGCGATCTCCGCAGCCGAGTCCACCCGGTTCGGCGCGGGGTGGCCACTGGCCCGCGAGTAGAACGACGGAAACTCGTTGCTGCCGTGCACCAGCACCGGCACGCCGTACGTCTCCAGGGTCTCGAGGGTCAGCCCGATGTCGAGGATGCTCTTCACGCCGGCGCTGACCACCGCAACGGGCGTGCGCGCGAGCTCGGTGAGGTCGGCGGAGATGTCGAATGACCGCGCCGCGCCGCGGTGTACGCCGCCGAGGCCGCCGGTGACGAAGACCCGGATGCCGGCCATCGCGGCGAGCCGCATGGTCGCGGCCACGGTGGTGGCGCCGTGCGCTTCCCGGGCGACGACGAGCGCCAGGTCGCGCACGCTCACCTTCGCGACGTCCTCGTGGCTGGCCAGCAGCTCGAGGTCGTCGCTCGACAGCCCGATCCGCGGGCGCCCGCCCAACACCGCGATGGTGGCCGGCACGGCGCCGTGATCGCGGATGATGCCCTCGACCTCGACCGCCATCGCGACGTTCTGCGGGTAGGGCATGCCGTGGCTGATGATCGTGCTCTCCAGGGCCACCACCGGCCGCCCGGTCGCAAGGGCCTCGCGCACCTCGTCGGTGAGCTCGAGCGAGGGGTGCGGCGATGTTGGATTCATGGGCAAGGCAGCAGGCTCCTGACGAGGTCGTCGGTGAGATCGGGTCGGACGGTGTACGGGCTGGCGATGGTCAGGGCGGCCGCGGCGTGACCGTACGCTGCCGCCTCGGAAGGCTCCGCACCCGCGAGCAGCGCGTGGCAGAACCCCCCGAGCATCGCGTCGCCGGCCCCGGTGACGTCGAGCACCTCCGCCACTGGCACCGCCGAAATCGCGGTCGAGCCGGCGCCGTGGCTCAGCATCGAGCCCTCCGGCCCGTGGCGCACCCAGACACACTCGACGCCGCGTCGGTGGAGCTCGGCCAGCCCTCCGAGCGCGATCAGCTCGTCGTCGTTGGGCGTGGCCAGGAACACCGGCCGGTCCGCCCGGAACAGCGGAGCGAGCAGCCGAGCCTTGGGCGCGCTCACCGGCTCGACCACCACGCGTACGCCGGCAGCATGGGCGAGGTCGGCGGCCCGCTCCAGCGTGGCCGCGGCCAGGTTGCCGTCGAGCACCACCAGCCGTGCGGACGAGATCGAGCCCTCAGCGGCGTCGACGTCGGCGGGCGCCAGCTGTTCGGTGGCGGTCATGTCGGCCACCGCCGCGACCAGCTCGCCGTCGGCGTCGAGCACGGCAGTGTAGGTGCCGGTGCGCTCGGCCAGGCGGCGCACGGCGGTGATGTCGACGCCGGCCTCGCCCGTCGCGCCGAGCACCCGGTCTCCGAACGCGTCGGCGCCGACCGCGGCGACCAGGGCCGTCGGGGTACCCAGTCGCGCGAGAACCTCGGCGACGTTGCGGCCCACCCCGCCGGCAGCCAGCGTGGTCGTGCCCGGGTTACTGGTGGCCGGCTCGACGGGTCGGACGCTGTGCGCCTTGATGTCGAGGTTGGCGCCGCCCACGACCACGACCCACGGTTGCTGCACCCGAGAACGATAGAGGTCGTCCGCGCTGGTTCGGTCCTACGATGTGCTTCTGCTCGGCCGTCGCAAGGTGCCGGCGCTCACGGCATGTGCGGTTACCTCGCGGCGCGCAGCGCGCTGGAGAGCCTGCGCTGATCCCGCTGATCCCGCCGATCACCACGCCGTCCGGTGCCGCGCAGCACGCACAGTCCGAGTACCGACCAGGCGCCGAACATCACCACCATGCTCACGTCGTGCCAGGGGTCGAGCGGGATCGCGAGCAGCGCGAAGGCTGCGACGCCCGAGATGAGGAGCGCCTGCCACACGCCGGCCGCCGCCGCGGCGCGGCGCAGCGAGAGCCCCCAGGTGATCGGGCCGAAGGCCAACAGAAGCATGCCCAGCGCGAAGGGGATGAACGACGCCTCCGCCACCGAATCCGTCGCGAGACCGGACCCGAGCGCCGCCAGCCCGAACGCGGCCAGGCACCAGGCGCCAGCCAACGACAGAAGGGCACCGGTGCGCGCGGGCCGGGTCGTGCGAAGCGATGCTCTACGGAGGCCGCGCACCGCGACCACCAACAGCCCGAACCCCAACGTCGCGATCGTCAGCAGCAGCGCGAACCCCGGCGTGCTCGTGACCGTGCCGTCGTCGCGCTGCGGGTTCAGCAGCCACTCGCCCTCCACGCCCGCCGTCATCAGCAGCCCCGCCGCCACCGCAGCGCGACCCGTTCTCTCCAGCCTTGTGCTCATCCCGATTCCTTTCGTTGCGGCGTATCTCGCCGGCAGCACGACGCTAGGTATCGCAGGCACCTGCGGTCGTCCGCCGTGGTGCCGGTTCGCGAGTCCCTCCTACGGGGGATCTGGGTCCGGCCGCGTCCCTCGTGTTGCGGATGTGCGGCGCCCGGTTGGTCACTACCGTCAGGACATGTCTCGCGCCCGGGTGCTGATGTTCGTCGACCTCGTCGTCGTGCTGACGTTGGCGGGCACCGGGCTGGCCCAGGTCTGGGCAGGCTCACCTGGAGAGCTCGAGGGCGGGCGGTCGGTTCACAGCGTCCTGGTCGCGGGATTCACGCTGCCGCTGCTGATGCGGCGGCGGTTTGCGGTGCTCGTTTTCGTCACGGTCATCGCCTCGGCCTGGCTGCAGCTCGAGCTCGGCGGGGGCTTGGGCCAGCCGTTCTTCGCCGCCCTGCTCGGGTGGTACTCGCTCGGCGCCCATGCCGCCCCGCCGTCGACCTACGTCGGGCCCACCGCCGTCGGCCTGCTGATCGCGCTGGTCGACGTACCCCGGCTTCGCGACGGCGCGCCAGCGGACGAGGTCGTGCCCGCCTGGTTCATCCTGCTGGCCATCTGGGGCTTCGGCCGTTGGATGCAGCGGCGCGCGGGCGAGTCGGCGGCGCTGCGTGAACGGGCCGCCACCGCGGAGCGGGAGCAGCGCGAGCAGGCGCAGCGTGCGGTCGCCGACGAACGCGCGCGCATTGCCCGGGAGCTGCACGACCTCGTGGCCCACAGCATGGGAGTGATCGTGATCCAGGCCCAGGGTGCCCAGCGCGCCCTCGACGGGTCGCCGGAGCGCTCACGCGAAGCGCTGGTCTCGATCGAGAACGCGGGACGCCAGGGCATGGCGGAGTTACGCCGCCTGCTCGGACTGCTGACCGAGACCGAGACGGACCGCGATACCAACTCCACGTCACCGCAGCCCGGCCTCGGCCAGATCCCGGATCTCGTCGAACGGGTGCGATCCACGGGGCTGCACGTGGACCTGGCCATTGAGGGCCAGGTGCGCCCGCTGCCGCCGGGCCTCGAGCTGACCGGCTACCGCCTCGTCCAGGAAGCGATGACGAACGTGCTGAAGCACGCCGCTGCAACCCGGGTCGAGGTCCGGGTCTGCTACGAGACCGACCGCCTCGACATCGACGTCCGCGACCACGGCGGCGCTGCCGCCTCGGTCGAGTCCGCCGGCGGGCGCGGGCTGGTTGGCATGCGCGAGCGCGTCGGCCTGTACGGCGGCTCGGTGCTGACCGGCCCGCTCCCCGAGGGTGGCTTCTCGGTCCGCGCGCGGATCCCGCTGGATGGGGAGTCATGATTCGCGTGCTGCTCGTCGACGACGAAGAGCTGGTCCGGACTGGCCTCCGGATGATCCTGGAGACCGAGGTCGACATCACGGTGGTGGGCGATGCCGCCACCGGCGCTGACGCCATCGAGCAGGTACGCCACGTCGACCCAGACGTCGTGCTCATGGACATTCGCATGCCCACGATGGACGGCCTCGAGGCGACCCGCAGGATCTGCGCGGGCTCCGGCGGTCCCCGGGTCGTCGTGCTGACGACGTTCGACCTCGACGAGCACGTGTACGCCGCCCTGGCCGCCGGAGCCAGCGGGTTCCTGCTGAAGGACGCTCCGTCCACCCACCTGGTGCACGCCATCCGGGTGGCGGCGGCCGGTGATGCGCTGCTCGCGCCCAGCGTCACCCGCAGGTTGATCGCCAGGTTCACCGACGAGCCCAACGTGAGGCGCCCCGATCTACCCGACGACCTGACCCCCCGCGAGACCGAGGTGCTTGCCCTGCTCGCCGAAGGCCTGTCCAACGCCGAGATCGCCGGTCGGCTCTTCGTCGGCGAGGCCACAGTCAAGACACACGTCGCCCGGGTGCTCACCAAGCTCGGTGTACGCGACCGGGTGCAGGCGGTGGTGCTGGCCTACCGGTCCGGCCTGGCGCGCTAGCCGACCTGAGCCGCCGGACCGTAGGACAAGTGCACGACGCCGTTCGCGTAGACGTCCTGCGCCTGCAGGGCCAGCTTCGTCGGGCCCTCGCCGTCACGCCAGAGCTTCTCGCCCTCGCCGAGCGCGATGGGGTAGACGAAGAGGTGCAGCTCGTCGACCAGCTCTTCGGCCAGCAGCGCACGGACCAGCCGCCCGCTGCCGGAGATGTAGATGACGCCGTCCCGCTCCTCCTTCAGCTTGCGGATCGCCTCGGGGTCGTAGGCGCCGAGCGAGGTCGAGTTGTTCCACTCCTCGACCGCGACGTCCGTGCCGACCACGAACTTCTCGGTGTCGTTGAAGTACGGCGTACCCGGGTCGTCCGCGACGG
This sequence comes from uncultured Actinomycetota bacterium, assembly GCA_963753565.1. GTDB lineage: Bacteria > Actinomycetota > Actinomycetes > Propionibacteriales > Nocardioidaceae > Nocardioides. The sequence continues at coordinate 182,032 of CAVWCT010000008.1, read as the reverse complement.
TGCGGTCGCGCCAAGCGGGCGCGAACATCTCGAACGTGTTGCGACCCAGCAGGATCGTGTCCGACCGGTCGGTGATCGCGGCGAGGGCCGCACCCATCTTCGGGTCGAAGCCGTAGTCGAAGGTCCAGGTGGGCGACTCGAACACGCCGTCGAGGGAGATGAACTCGTGCACTGCGATGGTGGCCATGGTGGTTCCTCTCGTGGTGGTGGTTTTGTCCTTCCACGAACGCGCCACTCAGAAAACGACAGCTTCGGCCACAGACGCGAAATGGCCTGAGTCAGCTCGCGTCGAGACGGGCCAGCTCGTCGTCCGAGAGCACCAGGTCGGCGGCAGCTGCGGAGTCGGTGACCGACGACGGCCGTTTGGCTCCCGGGATCGGGATGACCACGGGCGACTGGGCGAGCTCCCAGGCGAGGGCGACCTGCTGGGCACTCACGCCGCGCTCGTCGGCCACCTGCTGGAACGCCGGGTGCTGCTCGGCCAGCGCCTTGGCGTCCGACAGCCCACCGAGCGGACTCCAGGGCAGGAAGGCCAGGCCGAGCTCCTCGCACACATCTATCTCGGGCTGGCTGCTGCGGAACGCCGGCGAGTACTGGTTCTGCACGCTCACCAGGGCGTCGCCCAGTACGCCGTGCGCCCGCCGGATCTGGTCGGGGTTGGCGTTCGAGAGGCCGAGCATCCGGACCTTTCCCGAGTCGGCGATCTCCTTGAGCGAACCGATGACGTCGTCGTAGTCCACCTTGGGGTCGGGCCGGTGGTGCTGCCACAGCGCGATCTGCTCGACCCCGAGTCGCTGCAGGCTGGCGTCGACGGCCTGCCACAGGTGGCCGGCCGAGCTGTCCAGGCCCCAGCCCCCTCCTTCGGTGCGCACGTGCCCACCTTTGGTGGCGAGCAGGACCCGATCGCGCACCCCGACCTCGTCGAGCAGCGACGCGATCAGCTGCTCGTTGGCGCCCTGGGCGTCGGCACCGAGCTCGTCACCGGGGCCGTAGGCGTCGGCGGTGTCGAAGAGGGTGACCCCCGCATCGAGGGCGGCCCGGACAGTGTCCGCGAGCTGCTCACGGGGTTGGGTACCGGTCTGGTCGAAGGTCATCAGCCCGAGGCCGATCGCACCTACCTGCTCGCGTCCCACGCGGTCGTTGCCGATCTCTCGTGTGTGCACGACGACGAGTCTTGCGCAGACCCGGTGACGACGGGTGACCTCAGTGGGCCATGTCGACGAAGCGGGAGTAGTGGCCCTGGAAGGCGACGGTGATGTCGCGGGTGGCGCCGTTGCGGTGCTTGGCGACGATCAGGTCGGCCTCGCCGGGGCGGGTCGACTCCTTCTCGTAGACGTCGTCGCGGTGCAAAAGGATGACCATGTCCGCGTCCTGCTCCAAACTGCCCGATTCGCGTAGGTCCGACATCATCGGGCGCTTGTCGCCGCGCTGCTCGGGACCACGGTTGAGCTGCGAGAGCGCGATGATCGGAACCTCGAGCTCCTTGGCCAGCAGCTTGATCTGCCGGGAGAACTCCGAGACCTCGAGCTGGCGGGACTCGACCTTGCGGCCCGAGGTCATCAGCTGCATGTAGTCGATCACGATCACGCGTAGGTCGTGGCGCTGCTTGAGGCGGCGGGCCTTCGCCCGGATCTCCATCATGGTCATGTTGGGCGAGTCGTCGATGAACATCGGCGCCGCCGAGATCTTGCCCATGTGGCGCGCCATCTTGTCCCAGTCGGTGCTGTCCATCCGGCCGTTGCGGATGTGGTTGAGCGGCACTTTCGCCTCCGCCGAGAGCAGGCGCATGGTGATCTCAGAGCGCGTCATCTCCAGGCTGAAGAAGACGCTGGTCAGGTTGTTGGCGACCGACGCCGCCCGGCAGAAGTCCAGACCCAGGGTCGAGTTGTGAGTCGGGATCATTGCCCGGCTCGCGAGATAGAGGTGGTCGTCGTTGTCGACCTGGACGCATCGGACCGGAAGGGGTGCTCTTGCCCATCGCGGGCCGGCCCGCGACGATGATCATCTGGCCGGCGTGGAGGCCGTTGGTGAGGTCGTCGAGCTCGGCGAAGCCGGTGGGTACGCCGTAGAGGCCGGCCTCGCGGTTGCCGATCGCCTCGATCTCGTCGAGGACCTTGTCCATGATGTCGGAGAGCGGGGCGTAGTCCTCGGCCTGGCGGCGCTCGGTGATGGAATAGACCTCCGCCTGGGCGCGGTCGACGATGTCGTCGACCTGGCCCTCGCCGGCGTAGCCGAGCTGGGCGATCTTGGTGCCGGCGTCGACCAGGCGCCGCAGGATCGCCGTCTCGCGCACGATCTGGGCGTAGAACTCGGCGTTGGCCGCGATCGGCACGTTGGCGGCGAGCGTGTGGAGGTAGGGCGCGCCGCCGATCCGCTGGAGCTCGCCGCGGCGGCTCAGCTCCGCGGCCACGGTCACCATGTCGACCGGCTCGCCGCGACCGAACAGGTCGATGATCGCGTCGTGGATCGTCTCGTGCGCCGGCCGGTAGAAGTCGGCGCCCCGCAGTACCTCGGAGACCGACGCGATCGCGTCCTTGGAGATCAGCATCGAGCCGATCACGGACTGCTCGGCGGCCATGTCCTGGGGCGGCGTCCGGTCACCGGCCGAGCGGGGAGCCTCGCCCGGCGCGTACGGCGCGGGCCCGTCGCCCCACTCGTCGAACGCCGGTCGGTCGTCCGGGGGCGGGAACCGGGTGTCGGACTCGGTGACGCTCACCAGCGTGCTCCCTGTGTCGATCATGGCTCGTGCTTGTCGTTACCGCCGACGGTAAGTGCAGGCTCCGACATGGTGGGGGAGGCCGGTCCGCACCGGGTTTGTGACGGGGGTAGAGCGGTGACCGTACGGGCCCGGAGGGCCTCCGCGATAGGACCTCCTCCACAGGCCCTGGGGATAACCTGCTGATGCCCGTGGACGACGCGCCAGGCAACTGTGCACAGGATGGGGAGGAGTTGTGGAAACACCCCTTCGAGGGTTGGTCAAACCCCGTCTGACCTGCGCAAACGTGGTCCACCGGGTGTGCAGCGAAATTAGTTTGGAGATCGGCCCGTTTACCTCACCGTAACCGGGGGGTAGTCCGGTGGCTTTGTCGACATTGCGCGGCTCACCGCGATTTCCACAACCTTGTCCACCGAGAAAATAGCCCGAAATGACCATGACAAGACGGCACGACCGTGACATCCTTCGCCTCGCTCTGCCCGCCTTCCTGGCCCTGGTTGCGGAGCCCCTTTTCCTGCTCAGTGACGCCGCCATCGTCGGCCATCTGGGCACCCCCGAGCTGGCCGGACTAGGTATCGCGGCGGTGGTCCTGCAGACCGCGGTCGGGCTCTGCGTCTTCCTCGCCTACGGCACCACGGCGAGCGTGGCCCGCCACCTGGGCGCCGGTGACCGGTCGGGGGCGCTGGCCCAAGGCATCGACGGCGTGTGGCTCGCGGTGCTGATCGGCCTGCTGACCACCGTGGCCGGCGTGGCCGCGACCGGGCCCCTGGTGGGCGTCTTCGGCGTCGGCGGAGAGGTGGCCGACCACGCCACGACCTACCTGCGGATCGCGTTCCTCGGCACCACGCCGCTGCTGGTGATGCTGGCCACCACCGGCGTCCTCCGTGGTCTCCAGGACACCCGGACACCGCTGGTGGTGGCCGTGGCCGGCAACGGCCTCAACATCCTGCTCAACGTGCTGCTGGTCTACGGCGTCGGCTCCTTCGACGGGCTCGGGATCGCGGGGTCCGCGATCGGGTCGGTGCTCGCCCAGCTGGCCAGTGCGGCCGCGCTGTTGACCGTCGTCGTACGGGCCGCCCGCCGAGAGGGTGCCTCCCTGGCCCCGGACCTCCCGGGCATCCGGGCCGCCGCCCACGCGGCCGTCGCGTTGGTGGTGCGCACGCTGACCCTCCGGGCCGCGCTGCTGGTGACGACGTACGCCGTCGCGACCACCGAGCCGGCGGACGGCGGGAGCCGCACCGTCGACATCGCCACCCATCAGCTGGCGATGACGGTGTGGGGCTTCCTCGCCTTCGTGCTCGACGCGATCGCGATCGCGGCCCAGGCGATCACCGGCCGCTACCTCGGTGCCGGCGACGTCGCCACGACCCGCGCGGTCACTCGCCGGATGATCCAGTGGGGTGTCGTCAGCGGCCTGGTGACCGGCGTCGCGCTCGGCGCGGCCAGCCCGTGGCTCGGTGCGTTGTTCAGCGGTGACCAGGCGGTGCAGGACCGCCTGGTGCCGGTGCTGCTCGTGGCTGCCCTCGGCCAGCCGATCGCCGGCGTGGTCTTCGTGCTCGACGGCGTACTCATCGGCGCCGGCGACGGGACCTACCTCGCCTGGGCGGGCACTCTCATCCTGGTCGTCTACGCACCGGTGGCGATCCTGCTCGGTGTGCTCGGCGGAGGGCTGGTCTGGATCTGGATCAGTTTCTGCACGGTGTTCATGGGTGCCCGGCTGGTCGCGCTGCTGCATCGCGAGCGCACCGACCGCTGGCTCGTCACCGGTGTGGCGCCACGCTCGTCCTAGGGTGTCCGGCATGAAGCCCCTGCAAGCGATCGCGATGGGCTTCGTGTTCGTGGTGCTCGAGGCGAGGTGGCCGGCCCTCAACGGGTTCGACGCCTACTTCGACCCGTTCGGCTGGCTGCTCATCCTGTACGGCGTCCGCGGGCTACCCGACGAGCTGCCGTTCCGCGCCACCGTGCGCGCCCTCGGGCTGCTGGCCCTGGTGGTCTCGGTGCCGCTCTCGGTGCCCCGGGTCATCGACTGGCTCGCCGACACCGACCCGGCACTCGCCTGGACGGCGTACCTTCCCCAGTTCGGGTTCGTCGCCCTGCTCTTCCACGCGCTCGCGCAGGCGGCGACCACGGCGGGGGAGCGCCGCCCGGCCGGGTGGCTGCGCCTCGTGGTCACGGCGACGCTGGTGGTGATGGCGGCGCCCATCCTGATCTTCGGCGCGGGCATCACCGGACTGGCGGACCCGGCCGAGCTGGTCCGCTTCGTGGTCTACGTCGCCGCCGTCTGGCTCCTCTTCAACTACGCCAGCCGACCCTGGGCCGGTGCCCCTCCCATCGACGAGGCGGTCGGTCGGCCTCAGCGGTAGCGGGGCGGCAAATTCACTGGTTAACCAGTGAATTCCGCACTCGGCACGGCGGATTTCCTGTGCCCACTGAGCATTTCACAGGTCAACCTGTGAAATGCGCGCCGCCCAACGCACCAGGCCGCCCTCCCGAGGGAGGACGGCCTGGAGAGGTCGAGCGTTGGTCAGCTGGGGATGACGTTGAGCGCCACGGAGGCGGACACGTCGTCGTGCAGCTTGACCGAGACCTGGTGGGCGCCGAGCGACTTGATCGGGTTGGTGACCACGATCGTGCGCTTGTCGACGGCCTCGCCGGAGACGCTGGCGATGGCCTCGGCGATGTCGGTGACGGTGACCGCACCGAACAGGCGGCCGCCCGCACCGGAGCGAACCTTGACGTCGACCGCTTCACCTTCGAGCTTGGCCTTGATCTCCGCGGCGTGGTCGTGGTCGCGGACCGAGCGCGAGACGCGCGCGGCCTTGATCGAGTCGACCTGCTTCTGGCCGCCGCGGGTCCAGCGCGTGGCGAGCCCGCGCGGGACGAGGTAGTTGCGGCCGTAGCCGTCCTTGACCTCGACCACGTCGCCGGCAGCCCCGAGGCCGTCAACTTCCTGGGTCAGGATGAGCTTCATCTTTCTGCTCCTCTCAGGTCCGGGTCAGCGACCGGTGGACGTGTAGGGCAGCAGTGCTACCTCGCGGGCGTTCTTGACGGCGATCGCCACGTCGCGCTGGTGCTGGACGCAGTTGCCGGTGACCCGACGCGCGCGGATCTTGCCGCGGTCGGAGATGAACTTGCGGAGCAGGGCGGTGTCCTTGTAGTCGACACCGGTCGCCTTCTCCTTGCAGAACTGGCAAACCTTCTTCTTCGGCTTGCGAATAACTGCCTTGGCCATTGTGGTGCTTCCTCTCTAGAAGCCCGGCTGAAGCCGGAATGGTTCGGGTTATCGGGTTGGGTTGATCAGAAGGGAGGCTCGTCGCCGCCGACGCCGGGGGCGCCCCACGGGTCCTGGCCTGCGGCCGGCGCGGCACCACCGGGGGCGCCACCCCCGGCCTGGGGCTGGCCGCCACCCTGCTGGGGAGCGGGCGTCGCCCACGGGTCCTCGGCCTGACCGCCGGACTGCTGGCCGCCACCGCCGTAGCCGCCGCCACCGCCGGTGCTGGACCGGCCGGCCTTGGCCACCTTGGCAGTTGCCCACCGCAGCGACGGACCGATCTCGTCGACGTCGATCTCGAACGACGTGCGCTTCTCGCCCTCACGGGTCTCCCACGTGCGAGCCCGCATGCGTCCTTGCACGATCACGCGCGCACCCTTCTGGAGAGACTCGGCGACGTTTTCCGCTGCCTGCCTCCAGACCGAGCAGCGGAGGAACATGGCTTCGCCGTCCTCCCACTCGTTGGTCTGCTTGTTGAGCGTGCGGGGGGTCGAGGCAACCGTGAAGTTGGCCACCGCCGCCCCGGACGGGGTGAAGCGCAGCTCCGGGTCGTCGGTGAGGTTGCCGACCACGGTGATGACGGTCTCGCCTGCCATGTCAGGTCTCCCTAGCTTGGTCCGTGCCTGGTGCAAAGGTGTCGGGGCCCATCAAAGCCCGAGCCGCCGACAGAGGGTAGTGCTCGTCCACAGGTGCCACCCAGTAGTGCGGTGGGGTGCTCAGTGAGCGTCGGGACGGATCACCTTGGTACGCAGGATGGACTCGTTGAGGCTGAGCTGGCGGTCGAACTCCTTGACCGTGGCCGGCTCGGCCTGCAGCGTGACGACGGCGTAGATGCCTTCGGCGTTCTTCTGGATCTCGTAGGCCAGCCGGCGACGTCCCCAGATGTCGACGTTGTCGACGGTCCCGCCGTCCTTGCGGATGACGTTCAGGTACTTGTCGAGCGACGGCTCAATGGTGCGCTCTTCGAGACTGGGATCGAGGATGACCATTACTTCGTATGCGCGCAAAGCGATCTCCACCTCCTCTGGACTCAGCGGCCACGGTCTCTCCGTGGCAGGAGGGCCTTGCAATGTCGAGCGTGGCGACCCGTCGGTGGGCGCCTGCGAAAGACAGCACAGATTAACAGCGGCGTACGACGGCGCGGTAATCCGGGCAACCCTCCTAGGGTGGCTGCCATGAGAACGCCCCCCCACGTGGTCGCCGCGCTCCTCGTACCGCTGCTGTTGCTCGCCGGATGCGGCGACGACAAGCCCGAGCCGTCCGACTCCTCGAGCGAACCTTCCACCGAGTCGTCGAGCGAACCCACCGACGACGCCACCACCGAGACCAGTGAGCCCACCGAGTCCGCCACGAGCGAGCCGACGGACAAGCCAAGCCACCCGCCGACCGTCGCCGAGTCGGCGACGCCCACGGCGGGCGACGACTGCACGTTGCTGCCAACGGCCGACGTGGCGTCGGCGTTCGGGGTGGAGATGACCCTGATCGCGGCCGGCGCCCAGATCTGCATCTTCAACAGCGCGGACGGGGAGTTCGGGCTGACCGTCAACCTGACCGAGATCCAGATCGACCAGGACGAGTACGTGCAGGGCACGCGCGACGGCTGCGAGGGACGGATCCGCAACGTCCAGGCCGGCGACGTGGCGTTCGCTTGCGTCGGGCCGATCGGGCCCCAGGGCTACGTCTTCAGGGACACCTACAGCTGGGTGCTCGACGTCGTCGCCGGCGACCAGGCCGCGGCGCTCGACCTGGCCGCCGAGCTGCTGCCGTCCGTCATCGTGAGTTGACGGTGGTCGTCCTTACGATGGCTCCATGACCACTCTCGCCATCGGAGCACACGTCGACCAGACCGACCCGATCGCCGAGGCCAAGGCGCGCAACGCCCCGCACGTGCAGTTCTTCCTCGGTGACCCGCAGAGCTACAAGGGCCCCGTGCTGGCCTACGCGGCCGGCGCCGAGGCGCTGCGGGTCGACGCCGAGAAGGCGGGCGTCGACCTCTACGTGCACGCTCCCTACCTGATCAACGTCGCGACGACCAACAACCGGCAGCGCATCCCCGGCCGCAAGCTCCTGCAGCAGCACATGGACGCCGCCGCCGAGATCGGCGCCAAGGGCCTGATCGTGCACGGCGGTCACGTCACCGACGACGACGACCCGGCCAAGGGCTTCGACAACTGGCGCAAGGCGGTCGAGGCCACCGACATCAAGATCCCGCTGCTGATCGAGAACACCGCCGGCGGCACCAACGCGATGACTCGCTACCTCGATCGGATCGCCGGTGTGTGGGAGGCGATCTCCACCGCCGAAGGCTTCGACATGGTCGGCTTCTGCCTCGACACCTGCCACGCGCACGCCGGCGGCAACCCCCTCGAGACCGTGGTCGAAGACGTCCTGAAGATCACCGGCCGGATCGACCTGGTGCACTGCAACGACAGCCGCGACGAGTTCGACTCCGGTGCCGACCGCCATGCCAACTTCGGCGCAGGCAAGATCGACCCCGACCTGCTGGCCTCGGTTGTCCGTGACGCAGGGGCGCCCGTCGTGTGCGAGACCCCGGGCGGCGCCACCGAGCACGTCGCCGACTTCGACTGGCTGCGCGAGCGGCTGTGATCCCGCCCGATAGCCTCGGGGCGTGCTGAGCGTCCGTCCGATCTCCGAGTCCGACCACCTCGCGTTCGTCGAGGCGCAACGGTCCGCGAGCTTCCTGCAGACGCCGGCCTGGGGCCAGGTGAAGAGCGAGTGGCGACGCGAGTCGCTCGGGTGGTTCTCCACAGACCACGGAGGCGACGACCTGGTCGGCGCCGCCCTCGTGCTCTACCGAAAGCTGCCCAGGGTCAAGCGCTACCTGGCCTATCTCCCCGAGGGGCCGCTGGTCGACTGGGCCGGCGACGACCTCGCCGCCTGGCTGGACCCGATGGCCGTCCACCTGAAGAAGGAAGGCGTGTTCGGCATCCGGATGGGCCCGCCCGTCGTCATCCGCCGCTGGACAGCTGCCCAGGTCAAGGAGGGCATCGCCGACGACGGCGTACGCCGGCTCGGTGACCTGGCACCGACCGAGCGCGACCCGGTCGGCGCGCGGGTCACCGCGCAGCTGCGCGGTCTCGGCTGGCGGCAGCAGGTGGCCGAGGGTGGCTTCGCGGCCGGGCAGCCGCAGTACGTCTTCCAGATCCCGCTGGCCGCCAACGGCGAGGCCCGCACCGAGGAGGACGTGCTCAAGGGCATGAACCAGCTCTGGCGGCGCAACATCAAGAAGGCCGACAAGTCCGGCGTCGAGGTGACCTCGTCGACCAGCACCGACGATCTCAAGGCCTTCCACGACCTCTACGTCCACACCGCCGAGCGCGACCACTTCACGCCGCGCCCCCTCTCCTACTTCCGGACCATGGTCGAGGCGCTGTCGGCCGAGCAGCCCGACCGGATCACGCTCTGGTTCGCCCGCCACGAGGGCGACCTGGTGGCCAGCACGATCGCGATCCGGGTCGGCACGCATGCGTGGTACTCCTACGGCGCTTCCTCCACCGAGAAGCGCGACGTCCGCGGGTCCAACGCGATCCAGTGGGCGATGATCCGCGCCGCCCTCGCGGCCGGCGCCGAGATCTACGACCTGCGCGGCATCACCGACACCCTCGACCCCGAGGACTCCCACGTGGGGCTGATCCAGTTCAAGGTCGGCACCGGCGGCGAGGCCGTCGAGTACGCCGGCGAGTGGGACCTCCCGCTCAACCGCGTGCTCTACAAGGCGTTCGAGACCTACCTGGTCCGTCGATCTCGGGGACGTTGACATGAGCCTCACCCTCACCGTCGACGGGGAGCGCTGGCGCTCGCACCTCTGCTTCTTCACCGACGCCAATCCCGGCCTGGTGCCGGTGGCCAAGGGCAACGGCTACGGCTTCACGCTCGGCCGACTCGCGCGCAAGGCCCAGTGGCTCAATGATCAGCGGTTGGGCGTCGACACCATCGCCGTCGGCACCTACGAGGAGCTGCCCGAGGTGGCCAGCAGGTTCGCCGGGAGTCTCTTGGTGATGACGCCGTGGCGGCCCTTCGTGGACGACCTCGACCCAACGCTCGCCGGCCGGGTGATCCACACGGTCAGCAGGCCCGGCGACCTCGCCGCACTGCTCGAACGCCAGCCGGGCGCCCGCTTCGTGCTCGAGCGGCTGACCAGCATGCAGCGGCACGGCCTCAGCGCCAAGGACCTGTGGGACCTGGCCGCGGCCGCGATGGGCGGCCACCTCGAGGGCGTCGCCCTGCACCTCCCGCTCGCACACGGCGGCCACCTGGCCGAGGCAACCGCCTTGATGAACGACGTGGTCGGGATGGGCCTCGACAAGCTCGACCACCACGGGCCTCCCACCGTCTGGGTGAGCCACCTGACCGACACCGAGCTCGCCACGCTGCGCACGGCCTACGCCGACTTCACGATCCGTCCGCGCGTCGGCACCGCCCTGTGGCTGGGCGTCCGAGACGCGCTGCGGGTGACGGCGACCGTGCTCGACGTGCACCCCCTCGAGCGCGGCGACACATTCGGCTACCGCGCCCGCAGTGCTCCCAGGTCCGGGCACCTGCTGATCGTCAGCGGCGGCACGGCACACGGCATCGGCCTCGAGTCGCCGACCGGCGACACGTCGCTGCGGTCGCGCGCGGCGACCCTGGCGCGTGGTGGCCTGGACGCTGCCGGGTTCGTGCGGTCGCCGTTCTCCATCGACGGCAAGCAGCGGCTCTTCGCGGAGCCGCCGCACATGCAGGCCTCGATGCTGTTCCTGCCGTCAGGGGCGCGGGTGCCCGAGGTCGGCGACGAGATCGAGGTGCGGGTCCGCTACACCGCTACGACGTTCGACCGGATCGTGATCGGCTGAGCTCGCACCGGGTCGTGCTCGGGCCACCAGATGTCGCGCGCCACGATCGCGACGAGGTAGAGCTCGGTCAGCATCCGCACCACGATCGCGACCCAGTAGAAACCGGCGTCCAGACCGCCGGCGGGAGCGAGGTAGCCACCGAGGTACCACCACACCGCCGCGAAGTAGAGCACCTCACCGGACTGCCAGATCAGCTGGTCGCGCCAGCGGGGGCGGGCCAGCGCCGCGAGCGGCAGCAGCCAGAGCGCGTACTGCGGCGAGTACACCTTGTTGACCAGCAGGAAGCCGGCCACGACCAGGAAGCCGAGCTGGGCCAGCCGCGGAGTCTCCGGCGCACGCAGGCCGAGCACCAGTACGCCGATGCACCAAAGCCCGAACAGCGCCCAGGACCAGCCGTTGATCGTTGCCGCCTCGATCGCGCGGTCGGTGGACTGCGAGATCACCAGCCAGATCGAGCCGAGGTCGGCGCCGCGGTCGGAGTTGAACTTCCAGAAGACCTTCCACTGGTCCGGTCCGGTTGCCAGCGCCGGCAGGTTGGCCAGCACCCACGCCGCCGCCGCCCAGCCGGTTGCGACGCCGAAGTCGCGGAGCTTCTTCTCTCGTAGACAGATGACCAGCAGGCCGCCGAGCAGGAACAACGGATAGAGCTTGGTGGCGGTGCCGAGCCCGATCATCACGCCGGTCAGCACCGGTCGACCGGTGGCCCAGGCCCACAACGCTGCGGCCACGAAGGCCACCGCCAGCAGGTCCCAATTGATGATGCCGGTCAGGGCCAGCAGTGGGGACAGCGCGAACACCGCGGCGTCCCACGGTCGGCGCGGGTTGACCTTGGTCAGCAGCCACGCCGCCGCCAGCGCCAGCACGGCGAAGCCGATCGCGTTGACCACGACGAAGACCCGGATCTCCTTCTGCACGTCCGCCTCGCCCCACAGCGAGCCCGGGTCGCGGTCGTAGCGATCACTCAGGTCGGGGATGCCGGTCAGCAGATGGGTGGCCCAGGCCGATCCCCACGCCCAGTAGGAGATGCCGACCGGGTACTCCATCACCTGGTAGCGGTCGCGGACCTGCTCGTCGTCGGTGTAGGGCCAGGTGTGCTCGACCATCCCGCGACCGGTGTAGAGGTAGGGAAGGTCGGAGTAGCACATGTGGGAGTAGCGGGACTGACCGTTGCCCCAGGTGGCGTCGTAGCAGCTGGACTTCTGCACCATCCCCAGGGCGAAGCAGAGACCGGTCAGCAACAGGATGACGCTGGTCGGGGTCAGCCAGTGACCCTTGGACCGGCGGCCCATCGGGCCGCCCACGCCTTCGCTGAGTGCGGTGACGACGGGGTCGTCCCGGGTCGGGTGGACGTGCGCACCCTCCTCAGTGCCGTCGCTCACCGCGGGTGGCTCACGCGACCCAGCGATTCCACCACGGCTCCGTGGAGGCGGCCGCTGCCCGCTGTTCCAGTCCGGGCGACTCGCTGTTCTCGGACGGGCAGCCCCCGATGGGCGGGCAGGTGTTGGTCGGCTCGGTCGGCTCCGTGGGCAGCGTCGGTTCGGTCGGCTCGGTCGGCTCGGTCGGCTCGGTCGGCTCGGTCGGGTCGGTCGGCTCCGTCGTCTCCTCGGAAGGTTCCTCGGTCGTGAACGACGGCGTCCTGGTCGGCTTCGGCGGCGGCGCGACGTAGGGCTCGTGGCCCTCGGACGGCGCCTCACCGTCGACGTAGACCGGCTCCGGGAACTCCTCGACCGGCAACCCCTCCATCGCGGCTTCCATCACCAACGTCCAGGTCTGCGCCGGATACTCACCGCCGAAGAAGGAGGGCAGCCAGTCGTCGAGCTTTCCGTTGCCCTTGCCGCGCACGTACATCACCGAGGTCGCGAGCTGCGGGGTGTAGCCGGTGAACCAGGCCGAGATCACGTCACCCGTCTCGTTGGTGGCGGTGCCCGTCTTGCCGGCGGCCGGGCGGCCGATGGCCTGCGCCGCGTCGCCGGTGCCGACCTCCACCACCTGCTGCAAGGCGTAGGACGTGTCGGCGGCGATGTCGGCGGACACGGCCCGCTCACCCTCGGAGGCCTTGTGCTCGTAGACGGTATCGCCGTCGGCGTCGACGACGCTCTCGATGATGTAGGGCCGCATGGCGACGCCTCCGTTGGCGATCGTCGCGTAGCCGTTGGCCATGTTGATCGGGCTCACCGTGCCCGAGCCCAGGGCGACACCGATGTTGGGCCCGAGGCCGGGGGTCTCGTTGGGGAAACCGGGTCCGCGCTTGGGTGCCTCGGCCGGCGGGATGCCCATCGCGTTCATCATCGACACGATCTTCTCGGGCCCGTCCTCCATCGACAGCGTCATGTCGATGAAGGCGGTGTTGATGGAGTCCTCGGTGGCCTTGAGCAGGCTCACCCGTCCGTAGGAGTCGTCGCCCTGGTTCTCGATGTCCCCACCGTCCGGGAGCTCGATGGGCGAGTTGCCGTCGAAGCTGTCCTTGAGCGAGAAACCGTCCTTGAGGCCGGCCGCCACCGCGAACGCCTTGAGCGTCGAGCCGGCCTGACCGCCCGCGACCGCCCAGTTGAGCTGCGACTGCAGGAAGTCCTGGCCGCCGTAGATGCCGCGGACGGCGCCGGTGCCGGGCTCGACACTGGCCACGCCAACGTGCAGCTCCTTGTCGCCGAAGCCCTCGGGTCGCCCGTTGATCACGCCCTGCTCGGCGGCGTCCATCACCTTGGGGTCGAACGTCGTGGTGACCTCGAGGCCGCCGCCGTCGATGTCCTCCTCGGTGAAGAAGCTGCCGTCCTCCTTCTTGGTCCGCAGCAATTCCTTGCGGACCATGGTCAGCAGGTGACCCTTCTGGTCGCCGTAGGTGCTCGTGGGCTCCTGCTTGGGGAACTTCGGGAGCTTGCGGCTGGCCTTGTCGGCCACCTCCTGGGTGATCACGCCCATCTCCGCCATGCTGCGCAGGACGTACTCGTAGCGTTCCTTGAGGTTCTCGCGGGCTTCCTTCCCGTTCGCCGGGTCGTAGCCGGTCGGGTTGTTGAGCACGCTGGCCAGCACGGCCGACTCACGGAGGTCGAGCTTCTTGGCCGGCTTGTCGAAGAACGCCAAGGAGGCCGTCTGGATGCCGTAGGCGCCGCGGCCGAAGTAGATGGTGTTGAGGTAGCCCTGGAGGATCTCCTCCTTGCTGTACTTGCGCTGCACCTTCAGCGACAGGATCGCTTCCTTGATCTTGCGCGTGTAGGACCGCTCCTGCGTCAGGTAGAGGAGCTTCACGTACTGCTGGGTGATCGTCGACGCGCCCTGGGTCGAGTTGCCCGACGCGTTGCTGAACGCTGCGCGCAGGATGCCCTTGGGGTCGATGCCGCTGTCGGTCCAGAACGAGCGGTTCTCCGCCGCCACCACGGCGTCCTTGATGGAGTCGGGCATCTCGTCGAGCGAGATGGCGTCGCGCTTCTGCAGCGCGAACGTGCCGAGCTCGTCGCCGTTCTCGAAGAAGATCGTCGACTGCTCGTCGAGGAACGCCTCGTTCTCCTCGGGGATGTCGATGGTCTGGTAGAGGAAGATGAACGTCGCACAGGCGAGCAGCGTGAGCGCCAGGAACGTGATGCCGGCCCACTTGAGACCCTTGAACACGCGTTGTTTGGGCGTGAGGGGCTTCTTGGACTTCCTGATCCTGCCGTTGGCACCCGACGGGCCGGGCTTGCCTGGGGTCGACCGTTTCTCGGCGGCTCCGTCAGCCCTGCGCTTGCCTACCAACCTTCGACTCCATGATCTGGGGGTGCGGGGGGAGTGCGCGGCCTCGTCGACGCCGGGCGCGCGATTCACCAGGGTACGCAACCAGCCCAGGCGGTCCCATTTCACGACCGTGTCCGCTCGCTCACCCCGCCGGGGGCGCGCCTGCCGTTCACTCTCAAGTCTTTGGGAGTTCGCATCCCGTGGATATATCGCTACGATAGATCGCATGGCACGTCGTGGAGAGACCATCGAGCTAGCAGTCCTCGGACTGCTGCACGAGGGTCCGATGCACGGCTACGAGCTGCGTAAGCGGCTGAACCTGATGCTCGGGTGGACTCGGTTGCTGTCTTACGGGTCGCTCTACCCCGCGCTGAAGAAGATGCTGCGCGGCAACCTGATCGAGGAGAAGGCGCCGACCCCGACGCCCGTCTCCCGGCGCCCCAAGATCGTCTACCAGGTCACCGAGAAGGGCACGGTCGAGTTCGAGCGACTGATGTCCGAGGTCGGTCCCACCGCCTGGGAGGACGACAACTTCGACATCCGGTTCGCATTCTTCGGTCGCACCGACATGGAGATCCGGCTACGGGTTCTCGAGGGACGGCGCACTCGTCTCCAGGAACGCCTCGACCGGGTCCAGAACCAGCTGATGCTGACCGAGAAGGAAGCCGACCGCTACGCCTCCGAGCTCCAGCGGCACGGCGTCGAGTCGGTCGAGCGCGAGGTCCGCTGGCTGTCCGACCTGATCAACTCCGAGCGCAGTCTCGGTGCCGGCAAGCCGGAGCAGCCGCCGGTGCAACCCCACTCGCCCTGATTTCGGGCCACTGATTCTCAAGAGAAGTCAATTACTGATGAGCAGCAACGAGGAAGGAAGACCGATGGGTTCGGTTCGAGTAGCAATTGTCGGAGTGGGCAACTGTGCCACGTCGTTGATCCAGGGCGTCGAGTACTACCGCGACGCCGACCCGGCGGGCAACGTCCCCGGGTTGATGCACGTCATGTTCGGTGACTACCACGTCTCCGACGTGGAGTTCGTCGCCGCGTTCGACGTCGATGCCAAGAAGGTCGGCTTCGACCTCTCCGAGGCGACGCAGGCCTCCGAGAACAACACGATCAAGATCGCCGACGTGCCGCCGACCGGCGTCATCGTCCAGCGCGGCCACACACTCGACGGTCTCGGCAAGTACTACCGAGAGACCATCGAAGAGGCCGACGGCGAGGGCGTCGACGTGGTCCAGGTGCTCAAGGACACGGAGGCCGACGTACTCGTCTCCTACCTGCCGGTGGGCTCCGAGGTGGCCGACAAGTTCTACGCCCAGTGCGCGATCGACGCGGGCGTGGCCTTCGTCAACGCGCTGCCCGTCTTCATCGCCTCCGACCCCGTGTGGGCCAAGAAGTTCGAGGACGCCGGCGTCCCGATCGTCGGCGACGACATCAAGTCCCAGGTCGGCGCCACCATCACCCACCGGGTGATGGCGAAGCTGTTCGAGGACCGCGGCGTGGTGCTCGACCGCACCTACCAGCTCAACGTCGGCGGCAACATGGACTTCAAGAACATGCTCGAGCGCGACCGCCTCGAGTCGAAGAAGGTCTCCAAGACCCAGGCCGTGACCTCCAACATCGGTCACGACCTCGGCGCCCGCAACGTGCACATCGGCCCGTCCGACTACGTGCAGTGGCTCGACGACCGCAAGTGGGCCTACGTCCGCCTCGAGGGTCGCGCCTTCGGCGACGTGCCGCTCAACATGGAGTACAAGCTCGAGGTCTGGGACTCCCCCAACTCGGCCGGCATCATCATCGACGCCATCCGGGCCGCGAAGATCGCGCTCGACCGGGGCATCGGTGGACCGATCATCAGCGCCTCGTCGTACCTCATGAAGAGCCCGCCGGTGCAGCTTCCCGACGACCAGGGTCGCGCCCGCGTGGAAGCCTTCATCCGCGGCGAGGAGTAAGCCTCAACCTGCTCATCAGCACGGTGACCCGTCAGAAGTTCTTCTGACGGGTCTCGTGCATTTCAGGCCAGGGCGTAGGCCCGTTGCGGGCCGATCCCCTTGAGCTCGAGCCCGTCAACCTGATCGCACGCGGCCACCCCGTCGAGCTCGGCGTACGTCGCGTGGTCGACCAGGACCTGGCCCGCGGTCGCCGCGCCGCACAACCGCGCTGAGAGGTTCACGACGCCACCCATGGGCGTGTAGTCGTAGCGGCCGTCGAACCCCACGACGCCCAATGTGGCGTAGCCGAAGGCCAGACCGATGCCGTAGCTGAGTTCGTGGCCGCGGCGCTGCCACTCGGCCACCAGCCCGTCCAGCTCGCCGCGCAGCTCGCTCACCATCCGCACCGCCGCCCGCGCGGGCTCCGGGTGGGGCACGGGGTCGCCGAGGTAGGCCATGATCCCGTCGCCGGCGTAGCCGCCGATGGTCGCGTCGTGACGCTGCAGCACCTCGCCGACGGCCCGGTAGTACTGGTCGATGTTGGCGACCACTTGCTCGGGCTCGGAGTCGCGAGTGAACGCGGTGAAGCCGCGCAGATCGCAGAAGAACACCGCGATCTGGCGCCGGTGCGGGCGGGTGATCGCCTCGGCATCCGCCGACATCACGGCGTCCGCGACCTGAGGAGTCAGGAACCGCCGCAGCTCCCCCAGCCGCTCGATCTCGGTCACCTGCTCGGCGACCCGGTCCTCGAGCGTGCGGTTGAGCTCGTCCAGTTCCACCCGGGCCTCGTGCTCGGAATCGGCGAGCCGGGCCGACCGTTCGGCGATCATGCCCAGGATCCAGGCCGTCGCGACCAGCGTGGACGCGAAGGCGATCCACGTGGCCGAGCGGGCGGGCCAACCATCCTGAAGGAACAGCACCAGACCGCACCCGACGACGTCGATGACGGCGATCAGGAGCGCCCAGCGCAACCTCAACACGTAGAAGGCGAACGGCAGCGCCTCGAGATAGAGAATGGAAAGGAAGCCGAACCGCGGCCCCACCGACCACATCCCGACCGTACAGACCACGCCCATCAAGACGATCCCCACCAGGGTGCCCAGCGGTAGCCACCGCCGGATCGTGCGTGGCTTCGCTACCACCACGAACAGCGGCACGGTCACTGCTACGAGGATCACGAGACCACCGGCTACGGGCGAAGAACCAGGGGTGCGGCATCTGATCATGGGCACTGAGGATGAGCACCCCCGACACAGCACTTGCCTGCAGGCACAGGATCGATGTCACGAGCGCGAGGAACGGAAGTCTGTGCAGTAGAAGGGGGCGCATCGCACTGGCGAGAGGCCCGTCCCACGGCTCGGCGTCAGCGGCCGCGATCTCGGGGTCGTTCGGATCCCAGAACCGCATGGTGGAGATTAGCGTCGGGTCAGGCCTCGGCGTCGGCCTTCAGGCGCTCGAGGGTCTCCCGGATGCCGGCGCGCTGGCGCTCGGTGAACGCCTCGACGCCACCGAGGTACTTTTCGGTGAAGCCGATCGACAGGTCCGTGATCTGGTCCGGGCACTCGCGGCGCTCAGTGACGCGGGTCCCGCCGTCGGGGAGCGGCTCGAGCTCGAAGGACCAGACCAGCCGGTTCTCCTTGACCTTGAACGCGAAGTCGCGTGGGGGCTCGAAGCGGACCACCTTCGCGTTCGTCGGCCAGACCACGTCGTCCTGCAGGTTCTCGTTGGCGAACGTCGTGCCGACGCCGACCTCGTCGCCATCGACGGTGCTGCGCACCACCTGCGGGCTCCACGACGACATCCGTTCGATGTCGGAGACCATCGCCCACACCTTTTCCGGCGGGGCTTCGATCTCGATGCTGTCCTCGAGCAGGGGCGCGCGGTCGTCAGTCACCGGGGCACCGTACTTCAGGCGGCTTCGGCCTCGGCCTTGATCCGCTCGAGGGTCTGGCGCATGCCGACGCGGAGCCGCTCGGTGAACTTGGTACGCCGCCGAGGGCCACCTTGGTCATGCTGAGCGAGAGGTTCGAGATGCCGTCGGGCAGCTCGCGGCGCTGGGTGACCCGGGTGCCGCCGCTCGGGAGCGGCTCGAGCTCGAAGGACCAGATGGTGCGGTTCTCGGCGATCCGGAACGCGAAGTCGCGGTGCGGATCGAAGCGCACCACCTTGCCGTTGGTCGGCCAGAAGCATCAGCCCCTGGCGGTTGAGGTTGGCGAACCTGGTGCCCTGCTGCACCGCCGCCACCCTTGACCTTGGTGCGCACGACCTGGGGGCTCCACGACGCCATCCGCTCGATGTCGGACACCATGGCCCAGACCGCGGCCGGCGGCGCGGCGACGTCGATGCTGGCTTCGAGCTCTGCGTACTGCTTCGTCTCAGGCATGACGGGCAACCTACTGATACCTGCGACGCCGCGTCTCGCTTACGTGACGTGTCACACGTCAGCGCGGGCCGTGGGTGTTGAGCCAGAGCACCGGGCCGGCGAGGGCCGGACCGAGGTCGCGGATCGCGGCCAGGGCCTTGCCGGTGTAGACGGGCTCGAGCTCCATCCCGACTCCCGCGGCCGCAGTGACCTCGGCGACCGACGCCGGCGTCGGGTCGCCGTACGTCGCCCCCAGCCAGTCGCGGCGCAGGTCGAAGTCGTGCTCCGTGAAGGTCGGGACACCGGCGAGGCCTCGCTCGGCCAGGAGCGTGGAGGTGCGGTTGGCCAGCCGGGTCATCGTCGGTGCGTCGAGGCGGATCATGTCGTTGACCACGACCCCGAGCACGTGGCACTCGAGGCCGGCGATGGCGAAGCCGAGGGTGAGCCCGGCGACCGTGCCCCCCGATCCCACCGGTACGACGACCGTGCCCGGCGCCGGCAGCGAGCCCGCCGCCACCTGGGCCGCGATCTCCAGGCCGACCTCGACGTAGGCGAGCGTGCCGAAGGAGTTGGAGCCGCCGGCGGGCAGGTACCACGGGCGGTAGCGAGCGAGCAGGTACGGCGCGGCCAGCTTCAGCCGGAGCGGCGAGGGGTAGCGGTGGATCCGGGCGCCGGAGGCCTCCAGCCGGGCGAGCTGCTCGCGCACGTGGTCGTCGACCGGCTGGTCCACCAGCCCGAGCACGGTCCGCAACCCGTGCTCGCCGGCGTACAGCGCGCAGGCGAGGCCCCAGTGGGTGCCGATCCCGCCCACCGTGAAGAGCGTGGTCGACCCCCGACGGTGGGCCTCGGGGATGATCCACTCCAGCTTGCGGACCTTGTTGCCGCCCCACGCTCCGTCGCCGAACACCGACTCGTCCTTCACCCACACCTCGGCGTCGAAGCCGAGGTCGAGACGTCGCACCGGTGTCGGCGCGCTGCCGAGCTCGACGAAGCCGAGCGACGTCCGCTCCGCCAGGGTTCTCGTACTCACCACGGTCAAACGTAACGTGGGCCCGTGCCCGATCTCAGCGACGCCACCTGGTGGCGGCAGGCCGCGGTCTACCAGATCTATCCGCGCAGCTTCGCCGATGCCGACGGCGACGGTCTCGGCGACCTGGCCGGCGTGACCTCCCGCATCGACTACCTGCGCGAGCTGGGCGTGGACGCCGTGTGGCTGAGCCCGTTCTACCCCTCACCGCTCGCCGACGGCGGCTACGACGTGGCCGACTACCGCGACGTCGACCCCCGGCTCGGCACGCTCGACGACTTCGATGCGATGGTCGCCGCCCTGCACGCGGTCGGCATCCGGGTCATCGTCGACATCGTGCCCAACCACTCCTCGGACCAGCACCCGTGGTTCCAGGAAGCCCTGGCGAGCCCGCCCGGATCGCCCGCCCGCGACCGCTACATCTTCCGCGACGGGCTCGGTCCGAACGGCGACCTGCCGCCGTCCGACTGGGGATCCATGTTCGGTGGGCCGGCCTGGCACCGGGCGCCCGACGGGCAGTGGTTCCTGCACCTGTTCGCCCCGGAGCAGCCCGACTTCAACTGGGACAACCCCGAGGTGCGCGAGGACTTCCGGCACACACTGCGGTTCTGGTCCGACCGCGGCGTCGACGGGTTCCGGATCGATGTCGCCAACTCCTTGGCGAAGGACCTCCCCGCCGAGCTGCCTTCGACCGCCGACCTTCCGCCCGACCACAGCGGCCAGCACCCGTTCTGGGACCGCGACGAGGTGCACGAGGTGTACGCCGACTGGCGCAGGATCTTCGACGAGTACGACCCGCCGCGGGCCGCCGTGGCGGAGGCCTGGGTGCACCCCAGGCGCCGCTACCGCTACGCCAGCAGCGATGGTCTCGGGCAGGCGTTCAACTTCGATCTGCTGCAGGCACCGTGGGAGGCCGCCGCCTTCCGCAAGGTGGTCGACGACAACCTCGCCGACGCCGCGAAGAGCGGCGCCTCGTCGACGTGGGTCTTCTCCAACCACGACGTCGTCCGCCATGCCAGCCGCTACGGACTGCCTCAGGACGAGGCGCAGCGCGACGGCCATGCCTGGCTGCGCACCGACGGCGCCCGACCTCCCTTGGACCGCGACCTCGGCCTGCGGCGCGCGCGGGCAGCCACCCTGCTGATGCTCGCGCTGCCCGGGTCGGCGTACATCTACCAGGGCGAGGAGCTCGGCCTGCACGAGGTGGCCGACCTGCCGGCCGACGTACTCCAGGACCCGACGTGGATCCGGTCGCGCGGTCGCGAGAAGGGTCGCGACGGCGCGCGGGTGCCGTTGCCGTGGTCGGACGAGGATCCGGCACTGGGCTTTGGAGTGGCAGCCCCGCATCTGCCTCAACCGAAGGAGTTCGCGGCCGTCGCGGTGCAGCTGCAGGAGGCCGACGAGCACTCGACCCTCGCGTTCTACCGCCGCGCGCTCGCCCTACGCCGGGCGCTGCAGACCGACGAGCGGCTCACCTGGGTGAGCTCCCCGCACGAGGTCGTGCACTTCGAGCGGCCGAACGGCTGGCACTCGGTGACCAACTTCGGCTCGACCCCGCTGCCGTTGCCCGACGGCGAGCTGCTGATCACTAGCGGTCCGCTCGACGAGGACCTCCTGCCGCCCGACACCACCGCCTGGCTGCGTCAGTAGGTCTCAGGCAGACCCGGTCAGACGCGTCACCTCGGCCTCGATCCCGAACGTGTCGCAATAGGCACGTACTGCAGGGTCGCCCATCACGTCCTCACGCGTGTAGCCCATGCTCGCCAGCTCGCGCGGCGGGGCGGCGCGGCCACCGGATCGCTGGGCGTCCAGGAAAGCGCCCACTCGGTCGGCCGTTTCCACACCGGCCGCAATGCCGGCACCTGCG
The DNA here is from genome assembly GCA_963753565.1 of uncultured Actinomycetota bacterium. GTDB lineage: Bacteria > Actinomycetota > Actinomycetes > Propionibacteriales > Nocardioidaceae > Nocardioides. The sequence goes on along the minus strand of CAVWCT010000008.1, from coordinate 160,300 downwards.
AAGACCCGATCGACGGCACCGAGCGGCTCGGCCACCAGGTCGGGGTAGGCGACATGGGTCACCCGGTCCGGCCGGGCCGCGGTCAGTGCGGTCAGGGCAGGGAACTTGGGGCGCATCACGCCCAGCACCACGCGGTCCCGGGTGCCGTCCGAGCTCATCGGGTTGTCCACGCAGAAGGGTTCGATGATCGACTCGGCCAGGACAGCCATCGACGCAATGCACCGGAACGGGTCGCGGTCGGTCACGACGAAGTGCGCCTCGGGGAACACCTTGGCGAGCGTTGCAACGTGGGTCGCGATCTGCGGCGCCTTCAGCACCAGGAAGCCTTCGGGGCCGACCGGGTTCCGCCACAGCAGGATCTGGATCACCCGCCGATAGTTCTCGTACGCCGGCGTCGGATCCTCGTGCATGAGGAAGTGCCGCCACTGCGGCATGCACGGGCTCGGCGACTGACCCAGCATCGAGATCGCGTCGACGAAGCCCCAGACGCACTCTTCGGGATCGTCGGCGTTCACCCAGTGCATCTTCTCGAGCGTCGAGCCGCGCAGCCGATCGATGGAGGCCTGCTGCCTCGCGATGCGTGGGTCATCGGCGTAGGTCGCGGCCTCGGGAGGAGGCACCGGTTCCATCAGCTCCCAGCGAAGGAGGGCCCTGCCCCGCGGATGCCTGGACAGCAGGTTGTGCAGCAACGTGGTGCCGCTGCGCTCCTGCCCGGTGACGTAGACGATGGGTGGGATCGGAACGTCGGCGATCTCGGCATGGTCTCGCAGCGTCTGCAGCACGCGCAGTCTTCGGGACAGGTCCCGTACCACCAAGGACGTCAGGAAGCCGCGGCCCTTCTCGGTGAGGTTGGGCTGCTTGAGATCGTCGGCATACGCGGCCAGGGGACCGCGGAACCAGCTGTCACCGAAGTCGTCCAGCCCGGTCGCCGCGACCGCCGCGTCGCAGATCTCCTCTGGTGTCACGAGCGCGACGCCCACCAGGCGAGCAGTACGTCGCGCGCGGCGTCCTCGCTGAGCGGGCCGTCGTCGAGCCGCTTCTCCAGCAGGTAGCGATAGGCCTCGCCGACATCGCGGCCGGCAGGGATGCCGAGGATCTCCATGATCTGGTTGCCGTCGAGGTCCGGGCGGATGGCGGCCAGCTCCTCCTCCTCGGACAGCCGGGCGATCCGCTCCTCGAGCTCGTCATAGGTACGCCGGAGCCGGTCGGCCTTCCGCTGGTTGCGGGTGGTGCAGTCGGCACGGGTCAGCACATGCAGCCGCTCGAGCTGGTCGCCGGCGTCGCGGACGTAGCGGCGGACGGCGGAGTCGGTCCACTCACCCGAGCCGTAGCCGTGGAAGCGCAGGTGCAGCTCGACCAGCTTGGCGACCGCCTCGGTCTCGTCCTTGGAGAAGCGCAGGGCCTGCATCCGCTTGCGGGTGAGCTTGGCGCCGACGACGTCGTGGTGGTGGAAGGTCACGGTGCCGTCGTCGACGAAGCGGCGGGTCTTCGGCTTCCCGACATCGTGCATCAGCGCGGCGAAGCGGGACACGAAGTCGGGGCCCTCGGTCGGCAGCCGCGGCTCGAGGTCGATCGCCTGCTCCAGCACGGTGAGCGTGTGGTCGTAGACGTCCTTGTGGCGGTGGTGCTCGTCGCGCTCCAGCTTCAGCGCCGGCAGCTCGGGCAGCACCAGCTCGGCGATGCCGGTCTCGACGAGCAGGGAGAGGCCCAGCCGCGGATGCGGTGAGCAGACCAGCTTGACCAGCTCGTCGCGGACCCGCTCGGCCGAGATGATCGTGATCCGCTGGGCCATGTCGGTCATCGCCGCCACCGCTGCCGGGTCGACGGTGAAGCCCAGCTGGGCGGCGAACCGGGCCGCGCGCATCATCCGCAGCGGGTCGTCGGAGAAGGAGTCCTCGGGCCGGCCGGGTGTCCGCAGCAGCCGGTGGGCGAGGTCGACCACGCCGCCGTACGGGTCCTCCAGCTCGTGACCAGGCATCCGGACCGCCATGGCGTTGACGGTGAAGTCGCGGCGGCCGAGGTCGCCGGCGAGGGTCTCGCCGAAGTCGACCGCCGGCTTGCGGGAGTCGGGGTCGTAGACATCGGAGCGGTACGTCGTCACCTCGACCACCCACTCGCCCTTGCGACAGCCGATGGTGCCGAACTCGCGACCCATGTCCCACAGCGCATCGCCCCAGCCGGACAGCAGCCGCTCGGTGTCGTCGGGCCTAGCCGAGGTGGCGAAGTCGAGGTCGTTGTGCCGGCGGCCGAGCATGGCGTCACGCACCGGCCCGCCGACCAGGGCGAGCTCGTGCCCGGCCTCGGCGAACAGCTCCCCGAGCTCGCCGGTCACGACCGCGATCCGGCCCAGCTCCTCGGTGACCGCCTGCTGCGCGGCCGCCATGTCGAGCGGCGGCGGCTGGGGCGGGAGATCGGCTTCGGGCACGGCCACTGAGTGTAAGGCGGGGCGGCCTATACCCTCGGACCCGTGGTCCGCCGGTCGATGTTCCTGCCTGCCCTAGCGGGCGTGGTGGGACTCCTGGTGATGGCCGGAGCGCTTCCGGCGGGCGCTGCCGACGCGGAGCGGGCACCCCGCTACAACCCCGCGCTCGAGATGACCATCGACAGCCTGATGCCGGGCTACCTCCCCGAGGACGGCCCGATCCGCGTCACCGGCTCGGTGACCAACGCCGACGACGTGCCCTGGGCTGCGATCAACATCTATGCCTTCATCGGCGACGCCCCGATGGTCACCCAGGCGGAGCTCGCGGCAGCGGCCGCGTCCGACCCGCTGCTCGCGGTCGGCGAGCGGATCACCGACACCGCGGCCTCCGACAAGATCCAGGAGCTGCAGCCCGGCGAGACCGCGAGGTTCTCACTGACCGTCCCGCGTTCGCTGCTGCCGACCGCCGGGCCGGGCGTCTACTGGTTCGGCGTACACGCGTTGGGCGAGAGCATCGAGCAGCCGCGCGAAGACCTGGCAGTCGCCGATGGTCGCGCGCGCACCTTCCTCCCCTACGTACCGTCCGGCACCCCGGGTTCGGTGAAGACGGCGCTGGTGCTGCCGATCAGGCACTACCTGCCGTTCGCCGCGGACGGGTCGCTGGAGGCCCTCGACCACTGGAAGCGCACGCTCAGCATCGGCGGGCGGCTGCGCGACCTGGTCGACTTCGCCGCCTCGGCCGGCAGCACTCCGGTGACCTGGCTGGTCGATCCAGCCCTGCCGGACGCCATCCGTGGGATCGGGCTCGGCAACCCGCCGCGCTCGCTGGCCCCGTCCGAGCCACCGCAGGATGACGAGCCCTCGGAGACCCCCAGCGAAACGCCGTCAGAGAGCACGGAACCCCGGGAGCCATCCGGGCCCGAGCCGGAGCTCACCGCCGCCCAGCAGGCGGCGGCCGACGCCGCGGTGGCGTGGCTCGGCCGGTTCGAGCAAGCGGTCCAGGGCGACGAGGTCCTCACGCTCCCCTACGGCGACCTCGATGTCGCCGCGGCGGCGGAGCTCGACCCCGACCTCTACGCCACCGCCCGCGAGCGCCCCAGCGACGTACTCACCAACTGGGGCATCGACACCTTGCCGGCCCTCGCTTCGCCCACCGGCTACCTCAACGAGGCCGGGTTCGAGCTGGCCACCGACGACACCACAGTGATGGTCACCGACCAGATGTTCCGAGGTGACGCCCCAGGTGTGGCCGAGGTCGACGGGAAGAAGGTGGCGGTGCTGTCCTCGGGCGCTGCTGCCGGCGGACCGGGACCCGGTGATCGGTTCACGTCGCTGCAGCTGCGGCAGCGGATCCTGAGCGAGGCCGCCGTACGCCTGCTGAGCCCGGGTCGGCATCCCCTCGTGGTGCCGCTTCCGACCGAGTGGCAGCCGGGTGATGCCAGCGCCTTCTTCGCCGGCCTGGACGTCGACTGGCTCGAGCTCACCACCGTCGGCGACGCCATCGACCGTGACGGCACCCTGGCCGACGCCGCCGATCTCGACTACCCCGCCACCCAGCAGCGACGCCAGCTCGACGAACCGTCGTTCGCCGCGGTCCGCGACCTGATCTCCGCCGGCGACACCCTCCAGAACGTGCTGACCCTCAACACCCAGGTGTCGGAAACGGTGACCGACCAGGCGCTCGCCGGTGCGTCGTACGGCGCCCGCGAGACTCCCCTGACGGCCCGGGCCGGACTGATCCGCTCCATCGGCTGGATCTCCGACCAGCTCCGCGACATCGACATCAGCGCCGGGCCGGGGGTCACGCTCTCGGGCAGCGACGGCGGGTTCGCCACCGTGATCTCCAACCGCCTCGATCAGCCCGTCACGGTCAACGTGGTGGCTCGGTCCAACGGCGGCGTCGAGATCGCGCCGACCGAGCCGGTCGAGCTCGCCGCCAACAGCCGGTCGACCGTCGTCCTCGACGCGCACGCCAACCGGGTCGGCGTCACCAACGTCACCCTGAGCCTGACCGACGTCGACGGCAACCCGCTCGGCGCGACCGACGTGCTGCCGATCCGGTCCGCCCAGGTCAGCGCGGTGATCTGGGTCATCATCGGCACCGGTCTCGCCTTGCTGTTCCTGGCGATCCTGGTCCGGCTGTTCCGGCGGATCCGGGGTGCCTCCAGCGAGCCGCCGACGCCCGCGGAGACGACATGACCGGGCCCGACCCGGACGTGACTCCGGCGCCCCCCACAGCGGAGGGGGAGGAGCAGGCCGGCATCCTCGCCTCGAGCGCGGTGATGGCGGCCGGCACCGTCGTGTCGAGGCTGAGCGGTTTCGTGCGCTCGACCCTGCTAGCGGCTGCCCTCGGCTTCTCGCTGCACGCCGACATCTTCAACATCGGCAACACGGTGCCGAACATGCTCTACATCCTGTTGGCCGGCGGTGTGTTCAACGCCGTGCTCGTGCCGCAGCTGGTGCGCGCGATGAAGAACGAACCCGACGGCGGTGAGGCCTACACCAATCGGATCGTCACCCTGGCTGTGCTCTTCCTCGCCGTGGTCACCGTGCTGCTCGTGGTGGCCGCACCCGCCGTGATGTCGCTCTACCTCGACAGCTCCTGGGGTGACCCGGCCCTCGCCACGCAACGCGAGTCGGTCATCGACTTCGCCCGCTTCTGCCTGCCGCAGGTCTTCTTCTACGGCATGTTCGTGCTGGTCGGCCAGATCCTCAACGCGCGCGGCCGCTTCGGCCCGATGATGTGGGCGCCGATCGCCAACAACGTGATCTCCGTTGCGGTCCTGGTCATCTACCTCGTCTCGTTCGGGCCGGCAACCGGCTCGGAGACGACGGGCGGTTTCTCGAGCGACCAGGAGCTGCTGCTCGGCATCGGCTCGACGTTGGGCATCGCCGCCCAGCTCCTGATCCTGCTGCCCTACCTCCGCTCGGCCGGCTTCCACTACCGCCCACGCTTCGACTTCCACCACACCGGTCTCGCCCACACCCTGCGGCTCGCCACGTGGACGGTGCTGTTCGTGATCGTCAACCAGGTCGCCTACACGATCGTGGTCCGCCTCGCCTCGGGCGGCACCACCGGCGGCGACCAGGACGGCACCGGCTACGCCGTCTACGCCGCCGCGTTCCTGATCGTGATGGTGCCGCACTCCGTGATCACGGTGTCGCTGACCACCGCGATCCTGCCGCGCCTGTCGCGGCTTGCGGCCGACGGCGACCTCGCCGGGCTCGCGCGCAACCTGGCCGCGACCTTGCGCACCGCCCTCACGGTCGTCCTACCGTTCGCCGCGCTGCTGCCGGTCGTGGCACCCGACATCGCCAATGTGGTGTGGGGTCATGGCGCGGCGCGCCTCACCTACGACAACGCCGTACCGACCCTGTCGCTGTTCGGGGCCGGAGTGGTCTTCTTCACCGTTCACTTCCTGATGCTGCGCGGCTTCTACGCGCTGGAACAGACGCGCACGGTCTTCTGGATCCAGTGCGGGGTGGCGGTCACCAACATCGCGGCGGCGATGGTGCTCGTCGGCCTCACCGACGCGAAGCACACCGCGCCTGCGCTGGTGCTGGCCTACACGGCGTCGTACGCCGTGGGTTCGGTCATCTCCTACGCCGTACTGCGACGTCGGCTGGGCGGCCTGGAGACGCCGGCGTTCGTCGGCTTCCTGGTGGTGCTGCTGATCATCACCGCTGTCACCACCGCGGTGGCGTTCGGACTGGGCCTGGCGGTTCACTCGCTGAGCGACCGGCCGCACTGGGCGCTGGCCGCGCTGCAGGGGGCCGGGATCACGGCGCTGGCGGTCCTGGTCTTCCTGTGGATGTCCCGGTGGCTGCGGCTCAAGGAGGTCACCTCGGTGATGGATCAGGCGAGGCGTCGCATTCCGGTCGGGCGGAAGGCCTGACGGTCCTACCATGACCAGGGGCGGAAGCCGCTCGCGAGACGCAAAGGGGAGGACGACCACGTAGTGCCGCACTCGGTCCGACCGGGAGACGTGCTCGCCGGTCGTTATCGACTCGTGGACCTGCTCGCGGAGAGCGGAGGCGGGCGGTTCTGGCGCGCGCGCGACTCGGTGCTCGAGCGTCACGTCGCCATCCACGTGATCAGCGCCGACGACGAGCGGGCCGCCGCCCTGCTCGAGGCCGCCCGCCGCTCGGCGATGGTGCTGGACCAGCGGATCCTGCGGGTCCTCGACGCCGAGCAGGTCGATGACATCTGTTACGTCGTCAACGAGTGGGGCTCGGGCACGTCCCTCGACATCCTGGTCGGCGCGATCGGTGCCATCGGCCCGCGGCGCTCTGCCTGGCTGGTCTCCGAGGTGGCCGACTCGGTGGCCGCGGCGCATGCGGCAGGGGTCGCGCACGGCCGGCTGGTGCCGGAGAACGTGCTGATCGACCGGCACGGTGAGGTCAAGATCATCGGCATGTGCGTCGATGCCGCGATGCACGGCCTGGCCGGCGACCGGATCGCCACCGACGTCTCGGACCTGGCCGGACTCCTCTACTGCTCGCTCACCGGCCGCTGGGGTGGCGTGTCCTCCTCGAGCGTGCCGTCGGCGCCGGTGCATCACGGCGAGGTGCTGCGGCCCCGGCGCGTGCGGGCCGGCATCCCCGGCCAGCTCGACGCGCTCTGCGACGAGGTCCTGCACGCCCACCACAACAGCCGTCGCGCGATCGGGGTCGGGTCGGCCCGCGGCATCAGCGACTTCCTGGCCGACTACGTCGGCGATCCGGCCGGCATGGCCGACGCCCTGCGCGAGACCGTGCCGCCGCTGCCCGAGACGCCCAAGATCGTGCTGCCGGCCATCGCCGATCCGGCCGTGCGCACCGACGATCTCAAGCCCGGACCCGCCCCGGACCCCGAGCCCAAGCCCGATCCCGATCCGATCCTGATCCCGATCCCGCAGGAAAGGCGGTCGAGGAGCTGCCCACCGAGGCCGGGCTGCCGATCTTCGGCGACGGCATCGACGACGTCTCGTGGCTCGAGAAGCGGACCACCCCAGCGCCACCGCCGCCTCCGTTCGAGGAGCATCCCGAGCGTCCGCTGTTCGCACCCGACCCTTCCGACGGCGCCCCCGCCCGCCGGGCCCGACCTGGGGTCGAGCAGCGCGACCCTTCCTCTGGAGGCTTCTGGCCCTTCGACGCGGATCGGCCCGACGCCGCCCCGGTCGCTGTCGACAGCGGGAGCACCACCGGCAGCGGACTCACGGCCGTGACCGACGACGACCTGGTGCCGGGGCGCAGCTGGCTGCGCCTCGCCGCCGGCATCGCCGCCGGGCTGATGCTGCTGATCGCCGTGGTCGTCGCCTACAACCTCGGCCGCGGCAAGACACCGCTCGGCACCGAGCCCGACCGCGACCCGCCACGATCGTCGTCCTCCACCGAGTCAACCGGTCCCGAAGTCGCAGCGGTCGCCGGCCTGGTGGCGTCCGACTTCGACCCACAGGGCGACGACGGGGCCGAGAACCCCGACGAGGCGCCGCTGGCGGTCGACGGAGACCCGGAGACCTCGTGGTCGACGTTGACCTACGACCAGCAGTTCGGCCCCGGCGGGCTCAAGACCGGGGTGGGTCTGGTCGTCGACCTCGGTGAGCAGCGCGAGGTGACCGGCGTCGACCTCTCCCTGATCGGCGCGCCGACGGCGGTCTCCCTGTACCTGACAGACGAGGCTCCGTCCGAGATCGCCGACCTCGCACCGGTCGTCGGGGACACCGCCGAGGATGAGAGTCTTTCCCTCGACCTCGACGACCCGACCGCAGGACGTTTCCTGGTGGTGTGGTTGACCTCGCTGCCGTCCACCGACGATGGCCGCTTCCGGGGCGAGGTCGCCGAGGTACAGGTGGAGGCAGTCGACGACGGTGAATGAGCCAGAGGGACAGCGGTGACAGCGGTGAGTGTGAGCGGGGACCCTCGCACCGATCCCGAGCTGCTGCGCGCCCACGTCGACGGCGACCGCGACGCCTTCGGTGTGCTCTTCGCCCGTCACCGCGACCGGCTGTGGGCGGTCGCCCTTCGCACCGTCGGCAACCCCGAGGACGCCGCCGACGGCCTGCAGGACGGCATGATCGCGGCCTACCGCCGGGCCGACTCGTTCCGCGGCGAGGCCCAGGTGACCACCTGGCTGCACCGCGTGGTGGTCAACGCCTGCCTCGACCGCCTCCGGGCCGCCCGGTCGCGCCGAGCCGAGCCCCTACCCGACGACCTGGAGGAGTACGGCGACCGCGGCTCGCTCTCGGTGGCCTCGTCTCCTGCCGAGGACCCCGCTGACCTGTCGGTGCGGGACGAACGCCGCGGCCAGGTGCTGCACGCGCTTCGCGAGCTCCCGGTGGAGCAGCGCGCGGCGCTGGTGCTGGTCGACATGGAGGGCTACTCCGTCGCAGAGGCGGCCGACATCCTCGACTGTGCGCGTCGGCACCGTGAAGTCGCGGTGCTCGAGGGGCCGGGCCCGACTCGTCGGACTGCTCGGGCACCTGATGGGCGATGACGTCGGCGACGCCGGCCAGGCCCCCGCGGGGAACCCCGACGGCGTCCCACCCGTCCGATCCGAGAAGGCCCCGCGAGCGCCACCAGCCGACGAGCTGCCCGCCGACCCAGCCTGACCTACCCGTCCCGAGAGAGTGATCCGATGCCCGACCAGGAGCGCGAGCTGACGCCCCAGCAGGAGGCCGAGATCCGCCGCCTGCTCGGCGAGGCGCGCGCCACCGAGCCGGTGCCTGACGAGGTCGCGGCCCGGCTGGACCGCGTGCTCGTGGGCCTCGGCGAGGATCGCGGCGGCGCGCCGTCGGACGCTTCGGGCGCCGTTGTGGCCCTGGCCTCGCGCCGCCGCCGGGCGTCGTACCTGCTGGTCGCGGCCGCGGCCGTGGTGGCCGTCGGCATCGGGCTGGGACAGGTCGTCGGCGACACCAGCGGCTCCGACGCCGACACCCAGGGCGCTGCGACCGACACCGGGGCCGCGGCCGACCGCGAGTCGCCGCAAGAAGACGGCGTGACCGGTGCGGCGCCGATTCCCGAGGCCACCGATGGGGTGGAGCTGGGTTCGGGAGCGTCCGCTCCGCCGCAGAGCGAGACCAGGGCTGGTCGGGTCCGCGAGGCCAGCTTCACCGCCGACGCCAACCAGCTGCGGCGAGCCCTTCCCGATACCGCCGTCGACGGTGAGTTCGTCCAGCTGACCGCCGACCAGCTCCCGTCCGGCTACGTGCTCGGACCGCGCGCCTTCGACTGCGCCCCGGCGCACTGGGGGCACGGAGTCCTCGTGCCGGTCTACTTCGACGGCACCCCGGCCGTGCTCGCCTACCGCCCGGTCACCGGCGAGTCGCAGGTCGTCGACCTGCTCCAGTGCGGCACCGGCAAGCAGCTGCGCTCGACCACCCTGCAAGCAGGCTGACCGTCACCTCTCCAGAGGGAATGCCGCTCACCTACGATCGGTTGAGTCGACGTACCCGAAATCGAGAGAAGTTCTGATGTCAGAGACCCGCAGCGTCATCATCATCGGCTCCGGCCCGGCCGGCTACACGGCTGCCGTGTACGCCGCCCGCGCGAGCCTGCACCCCCTCGTCTTCGAGGGCTCGGTGACGGCCGGTGGTGCCCTGATGACCACCACGGAGGTGGAGAACTTCCCCGGTTTCCGCGACGGCATCATGGGTCCCGCCCTGATGGACGAGATGCGGGCCCAGGCCGAGCGTTTCGGCGCCGAGCTGATCGCGGACGACGTGGTCGAGGTCGACCTCGTGAGCGAACCGAAGGTCGTCAAGACCGCCACCGACACCTACACCGCAAGATCGGTGATCCTGGCCATGGGCTCGGGCTACCGCAAGCTCGGCCTGCCCAACGAGGAGGAGCTCTCGGGTCGCGGCGTGTCGTGGTGTGCGACCTGTGACGGCTTCTTCTTCCGCGAGCAGCACATCGCTGTGGTGGGTGGCGGCGACTCGGCACTGGAGGAGGCGCTGTTCCTCACCCGGTTCGGCTCCAAGGTCTCCCTGATCCACCGGCGCGACGAGCTGCGGGCCTCGAAGATCATGCAGGAACGGGCCTTCGCCGATCCCAAGCTCGAGATCGTGTGGAACTCCGAGATCGCGTCGATCAACGGCAGCGACCGGTTGGAGAGCGTGACCCTGCGCGACACGGTCACCGGCGACACGCGACCGCTCGAGGCCACCGGCCTGTTCATCGCGATCGGCCACGACCCGCGCTCGGAGCTGCTGCCCGGCCAGGTCGACCTCGACGACAACGGCTACGTGCTGGTCAACCACCCCTCCACGGCGACCAACCTGTCGGGTGTCTTCGCCTCCGGCGACCTGGTCGACCACCACTACCGCCAGGCCATCACCGCCGCCGGCACCGGCTGCGCGGCGGCCTTGGATGCCGAGCGCTACCTGGCCGCACTCGACCACGCCGCCTCGACGGCCGGGCCGGCCGAGACCACCGAGGCCGAGGTCGTTTCGGCCTGAGCCGCGTGGTGGGAACACATGTCGCCGCCGTGGTGTTGAGTGTGATCAGACCTTTGTGTTCACCCTTGAGAAGGAGATTGCCGTGGGCAACATTGCAGCCGTGACCGACGCCGAGTTCGAGTCACAGGTGCTCAAGTCAGAGAAGCCGGTCCTCGTGGACTTCTGGGCGGAGTGGTGCGGCCCCTGCCGCCAGGTCTCCCCGATCCTCGAAGAGATCGAGTCGGCCCACGGTGACAAGCTCACCTTCCTGAAGATGAACGTGGACGAGAACCCCGTCACCCCGTCGTCCTACCGGGTCACCGGCATCCCGACGATCAACGTCTACCAGGGCGGCGAGGTCGTTCGCTCCATCGTGGGCGCCAAGCCCAAGGCGGCGCTGCTCAACGAGCTCTCCGAGTTCATCGCCTGACCTAGACCGTCTTTCGGCTCACCCGAGGCCCGTCTCAGCTGCCGCACATGCGGCGCCGAGGCGGGCCTTGGTCGTACGACGCCGACCAGCCGCTCCAGGGCGGCCTCCACCTCGTCGCGCCAGGTCAGCGCCGACCGCAGGTCCATCCGCATCCGCGGGGTCGTCGGATGCGGTCGATGGGTCTTGAAGCCGACGCTGCCGAGGAAGTCGGCAGGAACCATGCAGTGCCGGGTGCCACGGGCGTCGCCGAAGGCCTCCACCGCCTTGATACCCCCGCGCCGGATCAGGTCGCGAGCCATGCCCTGCACCAGCATCCGGCCCAGGCCGCCACCGGTGTGCGCCGGGTCGACGTACGCCGTCGTCAGCAGCACGGCGTCTAGCGAAACCGGTGCCGTCGGGAAGCCACCCGCGCCCGGCACGAACGCCGCTGGCGCGTAGACCACGTAGCCGACCGGCCGGTCGTCGATGAGGGCAACGCGACCGCAGGACCCCCATTCCCGCAGGACTTCCGACAACCAGGCGTCCTTCTCCTCGGCACACGCAGGGGTGTCGCCGAGGCGGGCGCGGCGTACGGGATCGAGCTCCCAGAACAGGCAGGTACGGCAGGACGCTTCGAGCTCGCCGAGAGCGTCGAGGTGGTCCAGGGTCAGCCGGCCGATCCTGCGCGACATGGAACCAGTGTGCTCTCTGGTCTGCGACCTGAGAACATTGTTCGGTGCGCCAGATCCGACAGAGCCGCAAGCTCCACAACGTCCGTTACGACGTTCGTGGTCCGATCCTGGTCGAAGCGCAGCGGCTCGAGGCAGAAGGCCACCGGATCCTGAAGCTCAACATCGGCAACCCGGCGCCGTTCGGCTTCGAGGCCCCCGAGGCGATCCTGGCCGACGTCACCCACCACCTGGCCGAGTCGCAGGGTTACAGCGACTCGCAGGGCATCTACTCCGCGCGCACCGCTGTTGCGCAGTACTACCAGCAGCAGGGCCTGCGCGAAGTCGACGTCGACGACGTCTTCATCGGCAACGGCGTCTCCGAGCTGATTTCCCTTGTCCTGCAGGCATTCGTCGACGATGGCAACGAGATCCTGGTGCCGGCACCCGACTATCCGTTGTGGACCGGCGCCATCACGTTGTGCGGTGGGAAGCCCGTGCACTACCTGTGCGACGAGTCCAACGACTGGAATCCCGACCTCGCCGACATCGAGTCGAAGATCACCGAGAACACCCACGCCCTGGTGATCATCAACCCCAACAACCCGACCGGCGCGGTCTACAGCAAGGCGATCGTCGAGGGCATGGTCGACATCGCCCGACGCCACGATCTCGTGGTGTTCGCTGACGAGATCTACGAGAAGATCCTGTTCGACGATGCGGTGCATCACCATGCCGCGAAGGCCGCCGGCCACGACGTGCTCTGCCTGACCTTCAGCGGATTTTCCAAGGCCTACCGGGTCTGTGGCTACCGCACCGGCTGGGTGATGATCTCCGGGCCCAAGGAGATCGCGGCCGACTTCCTCGAGGGCCTCACCCTGGTCGCCAACATGCGCATGTGCGCCAACGTGCCGGCCCAGCACGCGATCCAGACCGCACTCGGCGGCTACCAGTCGATCGAGGAGCTGATCGTGCCCGGCGGGCGGTTCTACGAGCAGAGCATGCTCGCCCACCGACTGCTCAACGAGATCCCTGGAGTGTCCTCGGTGAAGCCGCACGGGGCGCTCTACTGCTTCCCGCGCCTCGACCCCGAGGTCTACCCGATCGAGAACGACGAGATGTTCGTGATCGAGCTGCTGCGTGCCAAGAAGATCCTGGTCACCCACGGCACCGGCTTCAACTGGCCCGAGCCGGATCACTTCCGGCTGGTCACCCTCCCGGACGTCGACATGCTCGAGGAGGCGATCGGCCGGATCGCCGACTTCCTCGCAACGCGTCGCTCGCACCCCCTTCACCCACACCAGCCTCAGGAGTCACTCCTTGCACGATCTCACCTACCCACCCGTCATCCTGACCGCGAAGACCGCGTTCCGCCTGCTGGGCCAGAAGTTCCAGATGTCCGGGACCGACCACGTCCCGCGCACCGGTGGCGTGATGCTGGCCGTCAACCACATCGGCTACGTCGACTTCGTCTACGGCGGTCTCGCGGGCAACCCATCCGGCCGCAAGGTCCGCTTCATGGCCAAGCGCGAGATCTTCGACAACAAGTTCGGTGGCCCGCTGATGCGGTCGATGCACCACATCGAGGTCGACCGCGGCGACGGCCTGGCGTCGTACGCGAAGGCCGTGGAGTACCTCAAGAACGGCGAGGCCGTCGGCATCTTCCCGGAGGCGACGATCTCCCGGGCGATGGAGCTCAAGGAGTTCAAGACCGGCGCGGTCCGGATCGCTGCCGCGGCCGGCGTGCCGTTGGTGCCGGTGGTGCTGTGGGGCACGCAGCGGATGATGACCAAGGACCACCCCAAGGACTTCTCTCGGGGCAAGACGATCGCGATCAATGTAGGCCCGCCGATGCGGCCGACCGGCGCGGACCCTGCCGCAGAGACCGCCGAGCTGCATCGTGTGATGTCGTCGATGCTCGACGAGACCATCCGCACCTATCCGGAGGCGCAGCAGCCGCCGGGCTCCTGGTGGCTGCCCGCGAGGTACGGCGGCGGCGCCCCCACCCTCGAAGAGGCCGCGGCCCTCGATGCCGCGGAGAAGCGGGAGCGCGCTGAGAAGCGTCGGCAGAAACAAGCCGACAAGTAGTTAGATCAACAAGTCGACAAACCGACGTATCTATTTGGTGATCGAGTGCCGCCGAGGGACGATGCGGTGTATCGAGATCAGATCGGCCTGTCGGTGCGGTTGCGGGGGTCCATCATCTCGACGATGCGACGCAGGTCGTCGAGCGATCCGAACTCGACCGTGATCTTGCCCTTGCGCTGACCGAGGTCCACCTTGACCCGGGTCTCGAACCGGTCGGACAACCGATCCGCCAGCTCGGCCAGGCCGGGCGCCGTGGGTCGACGCCGGACCACTCGCTGCCCGGAGCCGGCCTTCTCACCGACGGCGACGATCTCCTCGAGACCGCGCACGCTGATGCCTTCGGCGACCACACGCTGGGCCAGCCGGTCCTGGACCTCGGGGTCGGTGACGGCGAGCAGTGATCGGGCATGCCCGGCCGAGAGGACGCCGGCAGCGACCCGGCGCTGGACGGCCGGGCTGAGCTTGAGGAGCCGGAGGGTGTTGCTGATCTGCGGACGCGAGCGGCCGATCCTGCTGGCCAATTCGTCGTGGGTGCAGGAGAAGTCGTCGAGCAGCTGGGCGTAGGCCGCAGCCTCTTCCAACGGGTTGAGGTTCGACCGGTGCAGGTTCTCGAGCAGCGCATCGCGGAGCATGTCGGTGTCGTCGGTCTCCCGGACGATGGCCGGGATCGCGGTCAGCCCGGCTTCCTGGGCGGCCCGCCAGCGCCGCTCCCCCATCACCAGCTCGAACTGTTCGGGTCCGGTCCTCCGGACGACGATCGGCTGCAGCAGGCCTACCTCGCGGATGGAGGTGACCAGCTCGGCCATCGCGTCTTCTTCGAAGACCTGGCGGGGCTGAACGGCGTTGGGCGTGACCTGCGCGATCGGCAGCTCGGCGAAGTACGCACCGGACACCGGCGCGAGGGTCACGCCTTCAGCGGTCGCGGGCGGCGCGTCACCCTCGGCGGGGGCGGTCGGGATCAGCGAGCCCGAGCCCGCGGCCCAGGCCACGGCGCTGTTGCGGTCGACTCACAGCGGCGCTCCCATGGTGGCGATCTCGCGCGCAGCCTCCAGGTAGCACAGCGCGCCTACTGAACCGGGATCGTAGGTCATCACGGTCTGGCCGTAGGACGGCGCCTCGGACACCCGCACCGATCGCGGGATCGCGGTCTTCAGCACCTGGTCCCCGAAGTGCTCACGCACCTCGTCGGCAACGCCCGCGGCCAGCCGGGTGCGGGCGTCGTACATGGTGACCAGGATGGTCGACACGGCGAGGTTCGGATTCAGGTGCGCCCGCACCATGTCGACGGTCTCCAGGAGCTGGCCCAGGCCCTCCAGCGCGTAGTACTCCGCCTGGATCGGGATCATCATCTCGTCGCCCGCGACCAGCGCGTTGAGCGTGAGCAGGCCCAGGGAGGGCGGGCAGTCGATGAACACGTAGTCGTAGCGCTCGTCCCCCACCTTGTCCTTGCCGCCGATCAGCGGGTAACCGGCGATGGCCTTCTTCAGGCGGCCTTCGCGCGCCACGACGCTGACCAGCTCGATTTCGGCGCCGGCCAGGTCGATCGTCGCGGGAACGACGAACAGGTTGGGGACGTCGGGACATTCCTGGATCAGGTCTGCCACGGCGGCGCCTTCGACCAGCGCCTCGTAGATGGACGGCACGCCGCGCCGGTGCTCCACATTGAGCGCTGTCGAGGCGTTGCCCTGCGGGTCGAGGTCGACGACCAGCACCCTCTGTCCAAGTTGCGCCAGGCCGGCCGCGATGTTCACCGTGGAGGTCGTCTTGCCGACGCCGCCCTTCTGGTTGGCGACAACGAAGACCCGGGTCGCCTCAGGACGGGCCATAGTGGGCCGGGACGCCGCGTCGGCTCGCGCCAGGATGCTGTGATGGGCGGCTCGGGCCAGCGGAGTGCTCTCGTCGTAATCGGTGCCGACCACCGCCAGGTCGGCCGCGGTGGGCACTCCGAAGGGTGCGGAAATGCCGGTTTCACGTGAAACATCGGCATCTGCGTCGTCGGATTCGCCGGCGGCAGCAGCGACCGGAGCCTGTGGAAAACTGGTCTGGGCCTGTGGATAGTCAGGCTGCGGAGGGGCCTCCGGACCGGTGGAAAACTCATCGGCCACTACTGGTACCTCCTCTTCTTGGATGTCGACGAACGCCGTTTTCCACTACCGGAACGATGGTCGCCAGGCGGCCAAGATACCCGTGTCGGATCGGCCCAGGTAACCCGAACAACCAACGCTGTGGACTCCCCCGAGCCGAGCTCCAGAACTTCCGGTCTCGACGTCCCCAGCCGCGCCACGATCGGACCCGCCGCCGAGATCTCCTCGGCCACCGAGCCACCCTTCATGGCCACCATGACACCCTCCGGCTCGACCAGCGGCATCGACCACTCGAGCAGGCGCGCCAGCGGCGCCACCGCCCGGGAGGTGACCACGTCGAAGCGGGCTTTCCCGTGCAAGGTGTCCGCCCGGCTGCGCTCCACGCTCACGGCCGCCAGGCCAAGGTCAGCGACGACCTCGGCCAGGAAGGTGGTACGGCGCAGCAGCGGCTCAACCAGTGTCACCGTCAGGTCCGGGCGGGCGATCGCCAGCACCACGCCCGGCAGGCCGGCGCCGGAACCGACGTCACACACCGTGGCTCCCTCGGGGATGACCTCGGCCAGGACCGCACAGTTCAGCAGATGGCGTTCCCACAGTCGGGGCGCCTCCCTCGGGCCGATCAGGCCCCGTTTCACGCCCTCGGTGGCCAGCTGGCTGGCGAAACGCTCGGCCAGCTCCAGCCGTCCCTGCGGAAACGCCCCCCGCGCCACTTCGGGCGTGGAGGGCGTTTCACGTGAAACGTCGTTCTGATTCAGCTCGGAAGCACCACCACGAAGCGGCGCGGCTCGACACCCTCCGACTCGGAGCTCAGCCCGGCCGCGGCCACCGCATCGTGCACGACCTTGCGCTCGAACGGCGTCATGGGGTCCAGGGACACCGGCTCGCCGCCCGCGCGCACCTTCTCCACGATCTCGCCGGCCAGCTCGACCAGCCGCTCACGCTTCTGGGCCCGAAAACCGGAAATGTCCAGCATCAGGCGCGACCGGTCGCCCGTCTCGCGGTAGACCGCCAGCCGGGTCAGCTCCTGCAGAGCGTCGAGCACCTCCCCGTCGCGGCCGACCAGCTGCTGCAGGTCCGCCCCCACGATCGAGACTGCCGCCCGGTCTCCCTCGACGTCGATGTCCAGATCGCCGTCGAGATCGGCGATGTCGAGCAGCTCCTCGAGGTAGTCGGCGGCAATGTCGCCTTCCTGCTCGAGGTCCTTGACCCGGACGTCCTCATCGGGGTCCTGGTCGTCTTCCTCGTCGTCGGCGTCGACCTCGTCCGCCGCCTCGTCCTGGTCAAGCTCGCCTGCCGCATCGACCTCGATCGGGTCGTTTCGCTCGGCCTCGTCCACGACGTTCTCCACCTGGGAGCTGTCGGAGCTCACTTTCTGCCTCCTCGGTTCTTCTTCTTCGGTTTGTTCGAGTTGCCCGGGTTCCCCGCGGGCTTGGTGGTGCGCTGGGCACGGGTCTGCTTCTTCGGCTGCTCGCGCACAGGCGGTCGTCGGTCGGTCGGCTCCTCGGCCACGGTCTCGACCGTGCCGGCCACCGTCGTGGCATCGCCGTGCCTGCGGGCCTTCTCCTTGTCGCGCTCCTGCTTGGCCTTGAAGGCCGGCGTGCCGGGCGCGGGGTTGTTGCGGATCACGTAGAACTGCTGCCCCATCGTCCACAGGTTCGAGGTGGTCCAGTACAGGAGCACGCCGATCGGGAAGGCCACGCCGCCGAGGCCGAACGCCACCGGGAGGATGTAGAGCAGGATCTTCTGCTGCTGTGCGTAAGGACCGGTGAGCGCGTCGGCCGGCATGTTCTTCCGCATCAGCTGGCGCTGGGTGGTGAACGTGGTCGCCGTCATCGCCAGCACCAGGATCGCGGCCACGATCATCACGCCGATGTGCGGGTTCTCAGTGGACCAGGGGCCGGACTCCCAGAAGGTGTTGGAGATCGGGATCTCTCCGAAGATCTTGGCGTGGCCGAAGATCGCAGCACGGTCGTCGCTCAGGAATCCCCGGCCTTCACCGCTCTTGGCGGCGTGGTCGAGAAGCCGGAACAGTGCGAAGAAGATCGGCATCTGCAGCAGGATCGGCAGGCAGGACGCGAACGGGTTGGTGCCCGCGTCCTTGTAGAGCTTCATCGTCTCCTCGGCCAGCTTCTGCCGGTCGTGGCCGAACTTCTTCTGCAGCTCCTTCACCTTGGGCTGGATGAGCTGCATGTTGCGGCTGGAGTTGATCTGCTTCACGAAGAGCGGGATCAGCAGCACCCGGATCACCAGCGTGAGGCCGATGATCGACAGCGCCCAGCTGAGCCCGCCCTCGGGGTCGAGCACCAGGCTGAACACCTCGTGCCAACCCAGGAGAATCGCCGAAATGGCGTAGTACAGCGGCGTCATGATGAAACTGCCGATGTCGCCGAAGATTCCCACGATCAGGCTCCTTGATGATGATGCGTCGAGTTGGTGGCGCCGCGCCGCGGCGGGACATGGTCTACGCCGCCGGCCGCCCACGGGTGGCAGCGAGCGAGACGACGAACGGCTAGCCAGCTGCCCTTGATGCTGCCGTGCTCGCGCACGGCGTCCAGGGCGTACTGAGAGCAGGACGGGTAGTAGCGGCAGACCTGACCGTAGAGCGGGCTGATCACCGCGCGATAGGCCTTCAGCAGACCGATGAGGACGTATTTCATCCGCGCACCCCCTCCAGGCAACGGCCGAGGTCGCTGCGCAGTTCCGCCGACGACGCGTCCGCCGCGGGCGGAAGGGCGCGCACCACGAGCGCGGCGGCGTCGGAAAGCAGGGTGAGCTGCTCCCGCACGAGGGAACGGAGTCGCCGCTTCACCCGGTTCCGGGTCACGGCGTTGCCCACAGCCTTGCTGACCACGAAGCCGACCCGGACCGGCTCGGCGCCGCCGTCGTCCGTCCGGAGCACATGCACGACGAGGGTACGACTCGACGCCCGGCGACCGCTGCGGGCCGCATGGCGGAAGACATCTGCGTCGGTGAGCCGGTGGACCGCTGGCAGCACGGGGTCAGACCGACACGGTCGGACCGGTGGGCAAGACCTGCGACCGGTCTCAGACGGCCAGGCTCTTGCGGCCCTTGCGCCGGCGGCTGGACAAGATCGCCCGCCCGGCGCGCGTGCGCATTCGCAGGCGGAAGCCGTGCGTCTTGTGACGGCGCCGGTTGTTCGGCTGATACGTTCGCTTGCTCACGACACTGTTCCTTCGTTGCTCAGGGACCCACCGGGCGGATCGGGCGACAGCGGTACAGCGTTCGGCTGGCACCGCCCACCCACGCAGGACCTGCGTGGACATGCGGCACCCGTCGAGCGACCCAGGTGACCGGCCAACGGTACGCGGTCGCGCTCGACAGGGTCAAACCCGCGACGCCCTCGGGACCACCCGCGTCGGCGCGTCGTCCGGCGTGTCGCCAAGGCGACCGGTACTGCCCTGTGGATGAAGTCTTGCCGGAGGTCTCTGTGGGGGGTTAAGTTCGCCTCCACCGAGGTTCCCCGCCAGCTCGGAGTTCAGCAGGAATCCCGGTCGTGTGACCCCCGCCACATGAGGCGGAAAAGGGCACCTGACCTGGGAAGACAGTGTCCTACGTCGACTCCGGATGTGTCTCGGGCCGGCTCTGTCCACAGCATGGGGGCCGGGTTCACAACCTGTGGACAAACTTGTGGAACGCCGATCAATTGCAAACGTGGCGACCAACCCGTTCAGGGTGGGCGCAACACGGCCCCTGGAAAGGCGGAGGGAACCGGTGGAACCGACCATGTCCGAGGCGATGTCCGACGCGAACGAGTCACTCGAGCAAGCCTGGCGAGGTGTGGTCGAAGACCTCCAGCCCCACCAGCAGGCCTGGCTCCGCGACAGCGAACCGGTCACTCTGCACGAGAGCACCGCCATCATCGCCGTCCCCAACGACTTCACGCGCTCTCAGCTCGAGGGCCGGCTGCGTGGGCAGCTCGAGGACGCGCTGACCGAGCGGTTCGCGCGGGAGATCCGGATCGCGGTCACGGTCAACGCGTCGCTCGATCCCTCGCCGCCGATCGCTCCGCCCGCCGGTGCCAGCCCTATCGCCGAACCGATTAGTCAACCAATAGATATGTCGACAAGTGGTCCTATCGACACGATGCCGCCGGTGCTCGGGGTCGACCACCCGGCCCCCGGGTCCGACCAGCCCAAGCCCTCCGCGCTCGAGACTCGGCTCAACCCGAAGTACACGTTCGAGACGTTCGTCATCGGTTCCTCCAACCGGTTCCCGCACGCGGCCGCGGTGGCCGTGGCCGAGGCGCCGGGCAAGGCCTACAACCCGCTGCTGGTCTACGGCGACTCCGGGCTGGGCAAGACCCATCTGCTGCACGCGATCGGCCACTACGTCCGCAGCCTCTACACCGGCGCCAAGGTGCGCTACGTGTCGAGCGAGGAGTTCACCAACGAGTTCATCAACGCGATCCGGGACGACCGGCAGGACCGGTTCAAGCGGCGCTACCGCGATGTCGACGTGCTTCTCATCGACGACATCCAGTTCCTGGAGGGCAAGACCCAGACCCAGGAGGAGTTCTTCCACACCTTCAACACGCTGCACAACGCCAACAAGCAGATCGTGCTCACCTCCGATCGCCCGCCGAAGCGGCTCGAGGCGCTGGAGGACCGGCTGCGCAACCGGTTCGAATGGGGCCTGATCACCGACGTCCAGCCCCCTGACCTCGAGACCCGGATCGCGATCCTCCGCAAGAAGGCCGCGATGGACCGGCTGACGGCGCCACCCGACGTGCTGGAGTTCATCGCCTCCAAGATCCAGACCAACATCCGTGAGCTCGAAGGTGCCCTGATCCGGGTCACCGCGTTCGCGAACCTCAACCGCCAAGAGGTCGACATGACCCTGGCGGAGATCGTGCTGAAGGACCTCATCCCTGAGGGCGGTGAGCCGGAGATCACCGCGTCGTTGATCATCGCCCAGACCGCGGCGTACTTCGGCCTCTCGATCGAGGAGCTCACCGGACCCAGCCGCGGCCGGCACCTGGTGATGGCGCGTCAGATCGCGATGTACCTGTGCCGCGAGCTGACCGACCTGTCGCTGCCCAAGATCGGCGCGCAGTTCGGCAACCGCGACCACACGACCGTGATGTACGCCGACCGCAAGATCAACCAGCTGCTCGCCGAGCGGCGGGCCGTCTTCAACCAGGTCAGTGAGCTCACCAACCGCGTGAAGATGCAGGCCCGTCAGTCCTGAGTCGCGTCGATCCCCTGCATCAGCTCGTCGAGGAGACTGCGTAGCTGGCGGACCTTTGTCACCGACATGCCGACGCCGGTGAGCAGTCGTTCCGGTACGTCGCCGACGCGCTCGCGCAAAGCCCAGCCGGCATCGGTCACCTCGAGCAGCACCCGGCGCTCGTCGTCCTGGTCGCGACGCCGCGACACGTAGCCGGCGGCCTCGAGTCGCTTGAGCACCGGCGTCAGCGTGCCCGAGTCGAGGCGGAGGCGATCGCCCAGATCGCCAACACTCATGGGGTCCTCGCTCCCCCACAGCGCCAACAGGGAGACGTACTGGGGATAGGTGAGACCGACCTCGGCCAACAGCGCCGAGTAGCGGCGAGTCACCGCGCGGCCGGCGGCATACAGCGGGAAGCAGAACTGCATATCCAGGTCGAGCTGTGGCAGCTCGGTGCGCTTCGGGGCTTTGGTGGACATGGTCCCACCGTACCCGACTTGCTCAATTCAATTGTGCACAATATAGTTGGGCACATGAACATTCTCTATACCGCAACCGCAGCCTCCACCGGTGACGCCCGCAACGGCCACGTCCAGTCCAGCGACGGGAACATCGACCTCAACGTCCGCATCCCGAAGGAGATGGGCGGCGACGGCGGCGCCACCAACCCCGAGCAGCTCTTCGCTGCCGGGTACGCCGCCTGCTTCCACTCCGCTCTCAAGCTCGTCGCCGCGCGCGCCAAGGCCGACGCCACCGACTCCGAGGTGGTCGCGGACGTCAGCATCGGCGACAACGGCCAGGGTGGGTTCGGCCTCGCGGTCGAGCTCGAGGTGACCCTCGCCAACGTCGAGCGGGCCCAGGCCGAGGAGCTGGTCCGCGAGGCGCACCAGGTGTGCCCCTACTCGAACGCCACCCGCGGCAACATCGAGGTCACTCTCACCCTCGCCTGATCTCTTCCACCCCGCGAGCTGTGGACGACACGCTGCCCCGAGGTCAGAACTACACGGGGAGGATCTGTGGACGCTGTGCACGACCGTCAACACGGCGGGCGCGAGTGCACAGCGCCGGCTCGAATTCGGCCACGAATCCACAGGTTCGTGCACCGGCCGAAACGACGCTGACCTGCATCAACCGGTCTCATCCACAGATTCCACCGACGCTACGACTACGACTCATCTCTATATAGGTCGATCATCGGTCAACATCTCTGCGCGCACCCCACTGTGGACAAGGCACCCCGCGTGGCAGGATTCGTCATCCCACGACCTGTGACCAGCTACACCGCCTAACCCAGAAGGACCCGCCGTGAAGTTTCGTGTCGACCGCGACGTGCTCGCCGATGCCGTCGCCTGGGCTGCCCGCAGCCTGCCGGTCCGTCCCAGCGCACCAGTGCTCGCCGGGTTGCTGATCGAGGCCAGTCACGACGGGTTGGTGCTGTCGACGTTCGACTACGAGACGTCGGCCCGGGCCACGCTCAGCGCCGAGGTGGCCGACGAGGGCCGGGCCCTGGTCAGCGGCCGGCTGCTCGCCGACATCTGTCGCAGCCTTCCGGCCAAGCCGGTGGAGATGACCATCGACGGCGCCCGGGTGTCGCTGACGTGTGGCTCTGCTCGGTTCTCCCTGCAGACGCTGCCGGTCGAGGACTACCCGACGATCCCGCAGATGCCGACCGCCACCGGCACGGTGCCGAGCGAGGCGTTCGCGCACGCGGTCGCCCAGGCCGTGACCGCCGCCGGCCGTGACGACATGCTCCCGGTGCTGACCGGCGTCCGCATCGAGATCGACCGGTCCACGATCTCGCTGCTCGCCACCGACCGCTTCCGGCTCTCGCAGCGCGAGCTCGGCTGGTCGCCCAACACTCCCGACGAGACGATGGCCGCGCTGGTGCCGGCGAAGGTGCTCGGCGACACCGCCAAGTCACTCACCGCAGGCAGCGAGGTCACGATCGCGCTCTCGACCACCGGTTCCGGCGAGGGGCTGATCGGCTTCGAGGGCACCGGCCCCGGCGGCGTACGCCGGACCACGACCCGGCTGCTCGACGGGGAGTTCCCCAAGGTGCGCAGCCTGTTCCCTGCGGAGAAGCTCACCACCGCCAAGGTCGACCGGTTGGAGCTGATCGAGTCGGTCAAGCGCGTCTCCCTGGTCGCCGAGCGCAACACCGCGGTCCAGCTCGCGTTCAGCGACGGCGTGCTCACGCTCGACGCCGGCTCGGGCGACGAGGCCCAGGCCTCGGAGTCGCTCGAGGCGGTCATCGAGGGCGAGGACATCACCACCGGCTTCAACCCACAGTTCCTGCTCGACGGCCTCACCGCGATCGACGAGACCGTGGTCGAGCTGGCCTTCACCCAGGCCTCCAAGCCGGTCGTGCTCAGCGGAGTGCTCGAGGACGGCGGCGAGGACTCGGGGTTCCGTTACCTGCTCATGCCCCGCCGACTACTTTCGTAGTCATGCACATCGGACTCGTCGGCCTCGGGAAGATGGGCGGCAACATGCGCACCCGGATGCGGGAGCGCGGGGTCACCGTGGTCGGCTACGACCGCAACCCCGAGCTGGCCGACGTCGACAGCCTGGCCGCTCTGGTCGAGGCGCTCCCCGACTCCCCCAAGGTGGTCTGGGTGATGGTGCCGGCCGGCGACCCCACCCGCGACACGATCCGCGAGCTCGGCGACCTGCTCGGCAAGGGAGACCTGGTCGTCGACGGCGGCAACTCCAAGTGGACCGACGACCAGCTGAACGCCGAGATGCTCGGCGAGAAGGGCATCGGCTTCGTCGACTGCGGTGTCTCCGGCGGGGTCTGGGGACTCGAGAACGGCTACGCCCTGATGTGCGGCGGCTCCGACGACGACGTCGCCAAGGTGCAGCCGGCGTTCGATGCGCTGCGTCCCGAGGGCGACTCCGGCTTCGTCCATGCCGGGCAGAAGCCGGGTGCCGGGCACTTCGCCAAGATGGTTCACAACGGCATCGAGTACGCCATCATGCAGTCGTACGCCGAGGGCTTCGAGCTGCTCGAGAAGACCGACCTGGTCGAGAACGTCGTCGACGTCTTCGACTCGTGGCGCCAGGGCACCGTGATCCGCTCGTGGCTGCTCGACCTGCTGGTCGAGGCCCTCCGGGACGACACCCACCTCGACCAGCTGCGCGGCTATGCCGACGACTCGGGCGAGGGACGGTGGACGGTTCAGGCCGCGATCGACCACGCCGTACCGATGAACGTCATTGCCGCCTCTCTGTTCGCGCGCTTCACCTCGCGCCAGGACGACAGTCCGGCGATGAAGGCGATCGCGGCGATGCGCAACCAGTTCGGCGGTCACGCCGTGCACACCGCGCCACCTGTCCGGCGGCGACGCCAACCCGGCCTAGAGCTCAACCAGCAGTCGCGCCAGCGCGAAGATCAGCCAGGCGCCGACCACCGCCCGGAGCCACGGCCGGCGGATCAGCTCGTCGAGGTCGGGCGCGCGAGTGCGGCGTACGCGCGCGATCACGACGGCCGCGACCAGGGCGACGAGCAGGGCGACGAGCACCACGCCGAACGGGTTGGCCACGAACGAGTCGCGCCACTGCCCGTGGGCGAGATGTACCCAGGACCGGCTGAGCCCGCAGCCCGGGCACGGAAGGCCGGTCAGCAGCCGGAACGGGCAGACCACCGGCCCGTCGTCGATCCCGTCCGGTGACAGGACGAACGCACCGGCGGCCGCGCCCAACCCACCCGCCGCGATCCATTCGGTCGCGGCGGGCCGGGGGCGGGACGCTGGTGTCCCGAGCCGTTCAGCGAAGCGGGCGTCCATCGGAGTCGGGGACCTTGTGCAGCAGGATCAGGATGAAGTCGATGATCGCCCAGATGCCGAGCCCACCACAGGTGAGGAGCTTGGCGACGCCGAGACCTGTGTAGCCGAGGTAGAAGCGGTCGACGCCGAGGCTGCCCAGGAAGAACGACAGCAGAACGGTGGTCAGCCACTCCTTCTGGGAGAACAGGCCGGGCACCTCGCGGGCCGGGAACCACGTCGGGCTGGAGGCGGAGCGGACCATGGTGTCGGCCTTGACCGTGCCGGCCTGCACTCCACCCGCGAGCTGGTTGCCGTCCATCGGGCCCTGCTCCTGGCCCATGTAGGAGATGTAGAACGGGCCGGTCGGCGCGGCGGCGTAGCCACCGGCGTAGGCCTGCGGATCGCCGGCCGGCGGCTGGCCGTAGGGAGGCGGCTGCTGCTGGCCGCCGTACGGGTTCTCGGCCGGCGGCGGAGGAGGCGGAGGCGGTGCGAGCCGGGTCGGAGGGCTGCTCGGGCTCGGAGCCGGAAGCGGGGTCGTATCGGAGGTTGGGTCATGCGACGGCAGCGTAGACTGCCGCGGCCCTCAAGATGACCGACAGATGACTTCGACCCGAATCGGCCGTGGTGACCACTTGTACGTCTCCCACCTGACCCTGCACAACTTCAGGTCGTACGCCGATGTCGACGTGCCCATGGACGCCGGCGTCACCGCGTTCATCGGCCGCAACGGCCAGGGCAAGACCAACCTGGTCGAGGCGATCGACTACCTCTCGCGGCTCTCGTCGCACCGGGTGGCCACCGACGCCCCGCTGGTGCGCGCCGGCACCGACCAGGCCATCGTGCGGGCGGCCGTGGTGAAGGACGGGCGCACCGCGGTGCTCGAGGTCGAGCTCAACCCCGGCAGGGCCAACCGGGGACGAGTCAACAAGTCGACATTGCCGAAGGTGCGCGACCTGGTCGGCCTGGTCCGCACCGTGATCTTCTCGCCCGAGGACCTGACCCTGGTCAAGGGCGACCCCTCCGACCGCCGGCGCTTCCTCGACGACCTGCTGGTGCTGCGCACGCCGCGACTGGCCGGCACCCGCGCCGACTACGACCGGATCCTCAGGCAACGCAACTCGCTGCTGAAGTCGGCGCGCTTCGGCAACCGCGACTCCGCGCTGTCGACGCTCGGGGTCTGGGACGGGCACCTCGCGCGGGTCGGTGCCGAGCTGCTCGACGAGCGGCTGCGGCTGGTCGACGAGCTCCGCCCCTACGTCGGCCGGGCCTACGAGACCGTGGCCCGCGGGGCAAGCCGCGACGACGCGAAGATCGACTACCAGGCCGAGCTTCGAGCTCCCGGCCGACTGCCGACCGTGGCGTGATCACCGACGCCCTGATGGCCGAGGTCGAACGACGCCGCGACGACGAGCTCGACCGAGGCATCACCCTGGTCGGGCCGCACCGCGACGAGCTCCAGCTGGCCCTCGGCGACCTCCCGGCGAAGGGGTACGCGTCGCACGGGGAGTCGTGGTCGTTCGCTCTCGCGCTGCGACTTGCGTGCTTCGACCTGTTGCGCGACGACGGCGACGACCCGATCCTGATCCTGGACGACGTCTTCGCCGAGCTCGACACCGAACGCCGTCGCCAGCTCGCCGAGCTGGTGGCCGGGGCCGAGCAGGTGCTGGTCACAGCGGCGGTGGCGGCCGACGTACCGGAGGTGCTGGCAGGTGTCCGTTACTCCGTGGGCAACGGGGAGGTGACGCGTGACTGACGAGGAGACTCCCTCGAGCGAGCCCGTCGTTCCGGCCGACGAGCCGCATCGCGACGACGGCCTCGACCTGGCCAAGGCACTGACCCGCGCGACCGCCGGTTCGACCCCGAAGCAGCGCGCCCGCTACCGCAACAAGGACCGGAGCAGTCCTCGCAGCCGGGTCAGCGGCGCCCACCCCGACGACCGCGACCCGCAGCTGCTGGAGTCGACCGTCTCGCGGCTGGTCGACGACCACGGCTGGGAGCTCGACCTGCGGATGCGCGGCGTCTTCGCCCGCTGGCCGGAGCTCGTCGGTGAGGAGGTCGCGGCGCACTGCACCCCGGAGACGTTCACCGAGGGCGGCTCGTGGTGCGCACCGACTCGACCGCCTGGGCAACCCAGCTCCGGCTCCTCTCGCCGACCGTCGTACGCCGCCTCAACGAGGAGCTGGGCCACGACACGGTCACCCTGATCGAGGTGCTCGGGCCGCACCTGCCGAACTGGAAGAAGGGGCTGCGGTCCACCCGCGACGGCCGCGGTCCGCGCGACACCTACGGCTGATCGGCTGCTGGCTCGATCTGCCGATCTGCGGGCCGTTTCGCCGTAGGGCCCCCAGCCGCCCCCCTGCGCGGCGCTCCGAGGCGGGGTTCCGCGCCGCTGACAGCGTGATTTGAGCGCTCGTCCCCCATTCCTGGGGACAGGTGCGTGGTTCTGGGGCCTCAGGGCGCTATTATGGACATCGGTCGTCAGCGCCGGTGAGGCTCCCAAACGCCAACCCGGAGCCAATCCAGTGCAGCGGCCTTCTGCATGTCTACAGCTGCCTAGCTGCCCAAGTAAGAGTGAAGAGGTCTGCGTGTCCGAGGAGCTTGCTCAGATCCCCCCGTCCGACACCGACAACGGTGACTACGACGCCTCCGCGATCCAGGTTCTCGAGGGACTCGAAGCGGTCCGCAAACGCCCGGGCATGTACATCGGCTCGACCGGTGCCCGCGGCCTGCACCACCTGATCTGGGAGGTGGTCGACAACGCGGTCGACGAGTCGCTGGCCGGCTACTGCGACCGCATCGTGCTGACCCTCCAGGCCGACGGCGGCATCCGCGTCGAGGACAACGGCCGCGGCATCCCGACCGACACCGCCCCCGGCCAGGACCTGCCGGCGCTGACCCAGGCGCTGACCCTGCTCCACGCCGGCGGCAAGTTCGGCGGCGCCGGCTACAAGGTGTCCGGCGGCCTGCACGGCGTCGGCATCTCGGTGGTCAACGCCCTCTCCACGCGGCTGATCGCCGAGGTCCGCAACCGCGGCCACCTCTGGCGCCAGACGTTCACGGTCGGCGTACCCGACGGCGAGCTCGAGCAGGTGCGCCCGATGGAGCCCGACGAGAGCACCGGCACCACGATCACCTACTACGCCTCCGACGACATCTTCGAGAGCCACGACGTACTCGCTCGAGACGATCACCAGCCGGATCCGCGAGATGGCGTTCCTCAACAAGGGACTCGAGATCGTGCTCCGCGACGAGCGTCCCGCTGCCGAGGAGCTCGTCGAGGCCGTGCACGACGGCACCATCGACAACGAGCTGGACGCCTCGGGTGACGACGCGATCCGCAAGGGCGACGCCGGCGGCTCCGAGCAGGTCTTCAAGTACGAGCGAGGGCTGGTCGACTACGTCGAGCACCTCAACCGCAGCAAGCAGGTCGCCAACCCGTCGGTGATCAACTTCGAGGCCGAGACCGTCACCGACGCCGAAACAATGGGGCTGGCACGATGAGCCTCGAGCTGGCGATGCAGTGGAACACGTCGTACGCCGAGTCGGTGCACACGTTCGCCAACACCATCAACACCCACGAGGGCGGCACCCACGAAGAGGGCTTCCGCGCCGCGCTCACCTCCCTGGTCAACCACTGGGGCGAGGAGTGGGGCCTGATCAAGAAGCCCGAGGACCGGGTCAAGGGCGACGACATCCGCGAGGGCCTGACCGCGATCATCTCGATCAAGCTGGCCAACCCGCAGTTCGAGGGCCAGACCAAGACCAAGCTCGGCAACACCGAGGCCAAGG
Source organism: uncultured Actinomycetota bacterium (assembly GCA_963753565.1). Taxonomy (GTDB): domain Bacteria; phylum Actinomycetota; class Actinomycetes; order Propionibacteriales; family Nocardioidaceae; genus Nocardioides. The sequence goes on along the minus strand of CAVWCT010000008.1, from coordinate 131,472 downwards.
GCTTCACCCAGAAGATCGTCAACGACCAGCTCGGTGCGTGGTTCGAGGAGAACCCCGGCGAGGGTCGCGACATCGTCCGCAAGTCGCAGGCCGCGGCCCAGGCCCGGATGGCGGCCCGCAAGGCCCGCGACCTGGCCCGCTCGCGCAAGGGCCTGCTCGGCGGTGGCGGACTGCCCGGCAAGCTGTCGGACTGCCAGTCGACCAACCCCGAGGAGTGCGAGGTCTTCATCGTCGAGGGCGACTCGGCCGGTGGCTCGGCGCGGCAGGGGCGCGACCCGCGCATCCAGGCGATCCTCCCGATCCGCGGCAAGATCCTCAACGTCGAGAAGGCGCGCCTCGACAAGGTGCTCGGCAACGCCGAGGTGCAGTCGATCATCTCCGCGCTCGGCACCGGCATCCAGGAGGAGTTCGACCTCGACAAGCTGCGCTACCACAAGGTCGTGCTGATGGCCGACGCCGATGTCGACGGCCACCACATCAACACCCTGCTGCTGACGCTGCTGTTCCGGTTCATGCGGCCGCTGATCGAGCACGGCCACGTCTACATGGCCCAGCCCCCGCTCTACCGGCTGCGCTGGAACAAGCCGGCCGAGCACGAGTTCGTCTACTCCGACTCCGAGCGCGACGCCCTGCTTCGCGAGGGCCAGGCCGGAGGGCAAGAAGCTGCCCAAGGAGAACCCGGTCCAGCGCTACAAGGGCCTCGGCGAGATGAACGCCAAGGAGCTGTGGGAGACCACGATGGATCCCGACCAGCGGCTGATGCTGCAGGTCACCCTCGACGACGCGGCGCACGCCGACGAGATCTTCTCGATCCTGATGGGCGAGGACGTCGAGCAGCGCCGGTCCTTCATCCAGCGCAACGCCAAGGACGTCCGCTTCCTTGATATCTAGGTCTCTAGTACCAGACCAAGATTTGACTAGAACCAGCGAGAGAGAGCAATCGTGACCGAGACCCCCATGGGACCCGGCGGCCGGGTCGAGCCGGTCGAGCTGCAGACCTCCATGCAGCGGGCCTACATCGACTACGCCATGGCGGTCATCGTCGGCCGGGCCCTGCCCGACGTACGCGACGGGCTGAAGCCGGTGCACCGCCGCGTGCTCTACGCGATGTACGACGGTGGCTACCGCCCCGACCGCGGCTTCTCGAAGTGCTCGCCGCGTGGTCGGCGACGTGATGGGTCAGTACCACCCCCACGGCGACACCGCGATCTACGACACCCTGGTCCGCCTCGCGCAGCCGTGGGTGATGCGCGCGCCGCTGATCAACGGCCAGGGCAACTTCGGCTCACCGGGCAACGACTCGGCCGCCGCCATGCGATACACCGAGTGCCGGATGGCGCCGCTGGCGCTCGAGATGGTCCGCGACATCGACGAGGACACCGTCGACTTCCAGCCCAACTACGACGGCCGCTCCGAGGAGCCGACGGTGCTGCCGTCGCGCTACCCCAACCTGCTGGTCAACGGCTCGGCCGGCATCGCGGTCGGCATGGCCACCAGCATCCCGCCGCACAACCTGCTCGAGGTCGCCGACGGCGCGCAGCTGGGCGCTCGAGCACCCCGACGCCACCCGCGAGGAGCTGCAGGACGCGCTGATCGAGCGGATCAAGGGTCCCGACTTCCCCAACGGCGCGCTGATCGTCGGCCGCGAGGGCATCGAGCAGGCCTACCGCACCGGCCGCGGCTCGGTCACCCAGCGCGCGGTGATCGAGATCGACGAGGACGCCAAGGGCCGCACCTGCCTGGTGATCACCGAGCTGCCCTACATGGTCAACCCCGACAACCTCGCGCTGAAGATCGCCGAGCTCGCCGACTCCGGCCGCGTGCAGGGCATCGCCGACGTGCGCGACGACACCTCCGACCGCACCGGCCAGCGCCTGGTGATCGTGCTGAAGCGCGACGGCGTCGCGCGGGTGGTGCTCAACAACCTGCTCAAGCACACCGAGCTGCAGACCAACTTCAGCGCCAACATGCTGGCCCTGGTCGACGGCGTGCCGCGCACCCTGAGCATCGACCAGTTCATCAGCAACTGGGTCGACCCACCAGATCGACGTCATCCGGCGCCGCACGGCGTTACCGCCTGCGCAAGGCCGAGGAGCGCGCCCACATCCTGCGCGGCCTGGTCAAGGCGCTCGACATGCTCGACGAGGTGATCGCCCTGATCCGGCGTTCGCCCGAGGTCGACGACGCCCGCGAGGGCCTGATCGAGCTCCTCGACATCGACGAGCTGCAGGCCAACGCGATCCTCGACATGCAGCTGCGCCGGCTGGCCGCCCTGCAGCGCCAGAAGATCATCGACGACCTCGCCGAGATCGAGCTCACCATCGCCGACCTCCAGGACATCCTGGCCAACGAGCGAGCGCCAGCGGCAGATCGTCGGCGACGAGCTGGCCGAGATCGTGGAGAAGCACGGCAACGAGCGGCGTACCCAGATCATCGCGGCCGACGGCGACCTCTCGATGGAGGACCTGATCCCCGACGAGGAGCTGGTCGTCTCCATCACCCGTGGTGGCTACGCGAAGCGGACCCGCTCCGACCAGTACCGCAGCCAGAAGCGGGGCGGCAAGGGCGTGCGCGGCGCGACCCTGCGTGGCGACGACGTGGTCGAGCACTTCATCGCGACCACCAACCACCACTGGATCCTGTTCTTCACCACGGCCGGCCGGGTCTACCGCACCAAGGCCTACAACCTGCCCGAGGCCCAGCGCGACGCCAAGGGCGGCCACGTCGCCGGCTTGCTCAGCTTCCAGCCCGACGAGTCGATCGCGCAGGTGCTGGCGATCCGCGACTACGAGCAGGCGCCCTACCTGGTGCTGGCCACCCGCAACGGCCTGGTCAAGAAGACCCGGCTGGGTGACTACAACAGCCCGCGCCAGGCCGGCGTGATCGCGATCAACTTCCGCGAGGACGACGACGAGCTGATCGGCGCCGAGCTGGTCAACGCCGACGACGACATCCTGTTGGTCTCCCGCAAGGGTTCGGCGATCCGGTTCCACGCCGACGACTCGCAGCTGCGGCCGATGGGCCGGGCGACGTCCGGTGTCTCCGGCATGAAGTTCCGCACCAAGGACGACGCGGTGCTGTCGATGTCGGTGATCCGCGCCGCCCAGATCGCGGTCGAGGACGCCGACGAGGCCGATGTCGAGGAGAGCGGCGAGAAGGTGCAGTACGTCTTCACCATCACCGACGGCGGTTTCGCCAAGCGCTCCCGGATCAGCGACTACCGCACCACCAACCGCGGTGGTCTCGGCGTACGCGCGATGGCGCTGACCAACGAGGACCGCGGCGGACTGGTCGGCGGCTTCATCGTCGAGGACGGCGACGAGGTGCTGTCGATCACCCAGAACGGTCAGGTCGTACGCAGCCCGATCAACGAGGACTTCCGGCCCACCGGCCGCTCGACGATGGGCGTGAAGTTCGTGACGCCCAAGGAGGGTGACGCGGTTGCCGTCGTGGCCCGCTCGGTGGAGGCCAAGGTGGTCGACGAGGTGGCCGACGGCGAGGCGGCCGACGAGTCGCGACCAGAGGACGACCAGACCACTACCACGACGAGACGGAAGTTTCGCCTGATCAGGACCCGGATGTCACAATCGAGGAGTCCGCAGCCGACTCGCGACTGAGCCGGCGGCAACTGATCCAGGCGACCAAGGGGACAGTGAAGGCTGATGACAGAGCGCTCGGCAGACACGACGTCGCCCCGCCGTCCCCTCCCTCCGCCGCCGCCGGACCGCCCCCGTCGGGCCGCCGCCGAAGCGCCGCCAGCGCGGCGCCGTCCGGAGGACACGGCGGCAAGCCGTCGCTGGCCGAACGCATCCAGGCCAAGCTGACCACCGCGCTGACGGCACAGGCCAACGCCGAGCCAACGGCACCGCGCCGACCAAGAAGCCCGAGAAGAAGCCGGCCACGAAGCCGGCCGCGCAGAGCCGCGGTCCGCGCCGGGCCCGGCTCCGGCTGACCCGGGTCGACCCGTGGTCGGTGATGAAGTCGGCGTTCCTGCTCGCGATCGCGTTCGGCGTGGTCACGGTCGTCGCGGTCGCCATGGTCTGGACGGTGCTCGACCAGGCGCCGGCGTCTGGACCTCGATCAACGACACCGTCAAGGAGAGCATCGGCGGTCCCGAGATCGCCGACTTCGACATCGAGAACTACCTCGGCACCTCCCGGGTGCTCGGGTTCACGATGCTGGTCGCCGCGGTCGACGTCGTACTCCTGACCGCGGTCGCCACCCTCGGCGCGTTCCTCTACAACATGTCGGCAGCCCTGCTCGGCGGCATCGAAGTGACGCTCGCCGAGGACAACCACTGAGTCGGTTTACTCGATTTCTTGCCCTCCTCGAGGGTGGGGTAATGTTCCGCGCTGGCAGTCCTCGCGGACGCCGCGTTTCCCGGGCCTATAGCTCAGACGGTTAGAGCGCTTCCCTGATAAGGAAGAGGTCAGAGGTTCAAGTCCTCTTAGGCCCACCACCACCGCCTGTTCTCGACACCTCTGGAGAGATCCGATGAAGAAGATCCTGCTGGTCGTGCTGGCCGCCGTCGGCGCCGTCGTGCTGAACAAGAAGCTCAACGAGAGCAAGTAGTGAAGAAGCTCCTGCTGCTCGCGCTCGCCGCCGCCGGCGTCGTCTTCGCGAAGAAGAAGCTCGACGAGGGCAAGGCCGAGCAGGCCCTCTGGGCCGAGGCCACCGACACCGTCGAGAAGAACTGACCTCGCCCTTATCTACCCGGGGGCCTTGGCGCAATTGGTAGCGCACCTGCTTTGCAAGCAGGGGGTTAGGGGTTCGAGTCCCCTAGGCTCCACCATGTGATCTCTCAAGAGATACCGGACAGACCGGACCCCTAACTCGGGTCCGGTCTTCTGTTTTTGGGTTTGGGTCCGGGTGGTCGTCCGAGTGGCTGGTAGTTGCGGCTGGGGTCGATGACCAGTTCGCGGAGGAGTTCTCCGGTGGCGGCGTTGATGACGCGGATGTGGAGTCCGTCGATGAGCTTGAGGACTGGGGTTCGGGCGTGTTCTGTGCCGATCCCGATGTGGTGCATCCGGCCGTTGAGTCTCAGGCTGAGTTTGCCGTCTTTGTCGACGATGTCGCTGAGGACTCGGTAGTGGGTCTCGGTGCTGCGGTCGGCTCCGGGGCCGGCTTTCGGGCGTGCCTGGTAGGCGGTGGCCGGGGTCGCTCGGTGCGGAAGTGAGCGATGGGGCCGGGTCTGGTTGTAGGCCTCACGGAAGGTGTCGATGAGGGCCTGGAGTTGCTCGATCGTGCCGGGCTGAGCGGGTTGGGCGGTCAGCCACTTCTTCATCGTTTGCTGGAAGCGCTCGACCTTGCCGCAGGTGGTCGGGTGGTTGGGTCGGGAGTTCTTCTGGACGATGTTGAGTCGGGCCAGCTCGGACTCCAGCCCGTTGCGTCCGCCGCGGCCGCCGGAGAATCGGGTCGTGTAGACCATGCCGTTGTCGGTGAGCACTGATGCGGGATATCCCTGTTGACCTGCGGTTTCACGAAACGTGTCGACCACGATCTGGCCGCTGATGCGGCGGTGGGCTGAGACGTGAAGGGCGTAGCGGGAGTGGTCGTCGAGCCAGGTGATGATCTCGGTGTCGGCACCGGTGTCGGCACCGGTGTCGGCACCGGTGGAGGGGCGCCGCTGGTGGTGAGGCGGTAGTGGGTGAAGTCGGACTGCCAGGTTTCGTTGGGTTGGTGGGCTTCGAACCGGATGTAGGAGGCCTTGGGTCGCTTCCTCGGCTGCGGTTCGACCAGGCTCTGGCGGGTCAGGGTGCGGGCCACGGTCGCGGCAGAGATCTTGATGCCGTGGTGGTGGTGGAGGTGCCAGCAGATGGTGTCGGGGCCGGCGTCCAGGCCGGACTCGGTCAGCTGCTTGCGGATCCGGATGATCAGATCGATCGTGGCCTGGCTGATCGCGGTCGGTGAGGACCGTGGCCGGCGGGACCGGGACTCGAACGCGGCATCGCCTTCGTCGCGGTAGCGGGCCAGCAGCTCATAGACCCAGGACCGGGAGACGCCGTAAGCGGCCACGACCTCGGCGACCGTGCGTCCCTCGATCTCGATCGCGGTGATGACCAGCCGGGCTTTCGACATGCCAGCACGGTCTCGCCAGGCTGTGTGCCACACCTGGGCCGCCTCAGCTGTTGTCCGGGATGTCTTGAGAGATGTGTCCGGCATGTCCTGACGGATCACACCCTAGGCTCCACCACGCTGAACCACCCTTCTCGTGAGCCGACTAGGTGGCACACTCTGCGCGTGAGGTCCTGGGGCTCGGTGCTGGTGGTGGGAGCGCCTCGCCCTGGCCCTCGCCGGGTGCACCGAGGACGCCGAACCGCTGGTCGTGCCGTCGGACGACCCGACGCCCACCAGCACCCCGGTCGTTCGACGGTGAGGCCGAGGCCTCGCAGGCGGTGCTTTCGCTGGTGCCGACCGACGGCGGTCGACCTCACGGTCACCGACTTCGACCAGATCCGGCTCCAGCTCGGAGTGCCCGACCTGACCGGGGCGGACCCGCGGCGGTTCCGGGATGCGTTCTGGCGGGACGCGGCGGTCGAGGCGCCGCTGCTGCTCGGCGGGATGCTGCGGGGAGTCGACGAGCAGCTCGAGAGCGATTACGGGTGGTCGCAGGACGACGTCGCCTGGGAGGCCCACTTCGGCAGCTCGGAAGGCGTGGGCTGGGTGCTGAAGATTCGCGACGACCTGCCGATGGGCGACATCATCCGGGCCGTCGACGCCGGCATCGGACCACTCGCCGGCGCCGAGGTCCGCGGCGAGGACCACCTGATCGTCAGCAACGCGGCGACCGACGGCAGCGCGAGCTGGGCGGCCGAGCCCGATCTCGTGGCCCTGGTCGGCACGCCCGGGTCCGCGACGTACGTGTCGCGCGACTGCATCCCCTTCGACGACCTGTTCGGAGCCGGCGTGAAGGAGGACCTGGCACCCTCGCCCGCGGCCGACGTGGACGCCCTCGACGAGCTGGGTGCCTTCTCGGTCACCTTCGGCGGTGAGCTGGCGACCGTCCGGCTCGGCGGCGAGAGGGAGGACGTCTTCGAGCGGATGCGGATGGTGGAGACCCTGCCGGACACCGATCCGGAGTTCGCGCTCGGCTACCAGCTGGGATCGGCGGACCCGCTCGGTGGCCGGATCGGCTGGGTGCTCGGTGACCCGGTGATTGCCGGCCAGCTCGCCCTGGAGAAGAAGCTGCCGTTCGCGCTCTGCGCCGAGTGAGTCAGACGCCCTCGGCGGCGTGGAGCTTCTTCACCGTCGGCGAGCTCTTCACCTCGGCCGGGTCGGGGTAGGTGCCGAACAGCCGGTCGGCGGTGCCGGAGCTGGTCACCGTGAACCAGTAGTGCTCGTTCTTGTAGTGGTGGAGCCGGTGGTTGCGCCACACCGATCGGTACCAGCGGCGCTTCGGCTTGTAGTCGCTGTGGATCAGGTAGTGGGTCCACTCGTAGGCGAACATGGTGCCGTAGATCGAGACCAGCAGGGTCAGCGCGCTGGCCGTGGTCGGGGTGAAGAGCCAGGCCTCGACGACGTACAGCGGAAGTAGCCAGACCAGCGCCTTCCACGGGATGAACACCAGCGGGATGTCGCGCGGGTCGGCGTGGTGGCGGCGGTGGTCGCGTGCCAGCAGCGAGTCGATCTTGACCGGGCCGACCTTGCGCGGCCGCCAGTGCAGGATGATCACGTGGATCACCCATTCGATCGCCGGGAAGAGCGCGATCAATCCGGCCGGGATCGCCAGCTCCCACCAGGAGCCGCCGCCGACGAGCACCCGGCCGACGATGGCCGCGACCAGGAACGACGAGAGCAGGAACGGGCTCGGGTGGCTCCAGAACGCCTTCCAGGCCTGGCCCAGTGAGACGTTGGTACGACGCCCCGGACCGGCAGCGCCGGTGATCCGGTCCTCGTCCTTGGCAAGCCGCTCGGCGGCGAGTGCCTCGATCTCCGGGCTGACCTTCGTCATTTCTGGTTCTCCTCTGCGTTGAGCGCCGCGAGAGCAGCGATCAGGTTGTCCGTGGCCGGTCGGAGCACGCGCTCCGCGGCCACCCGAGCCGTATCGGGGTCGCCGGCGCCGATCGCCGAGGTCAGCACGCGGTAGGCCGTCACCTGGCCGACCTCCTCGGCCATCGCGGCGGCCAGCGCCTCGATGGCCGGCTCGTAGGCCGCGCGCAAGCTGTTGAACATCAGCCGGAAGACGAGCGAGTCGGCCGCGTCGACGACCTGGTCCCAGAACTCCAGGGCGTGCAGCTGACGCTCCACGTCAGCGGTGGGACCGTCGTCGACCGCCGCAAGGGCGTCGACGGTGTCGCTCAGCACGGCCGCCAAGGTCGGACCGCCTCGCGCCGCGGCGAGCGCAGCGACAGCCGGCCCAACGGCCAGCCGGGCCTCGAGGATGCTGCGGGCGACGTCGGCGTCGAGCGTGCCCTTGCGGACGAGCAGCTGCGGCAGCAGGTCGAGTCCGGCGTAGCGCTTGAAGTCGCGAACCGTGGTCGCGCCGCCGTGGCGCACCTCGAGCAGCCGGGTCTGGGCCATCCGCTGCAGTGCCTCGCGCACGGCCGGCCGAGACACCCCGAGAACCTCGGCGAGCCGGCGCTCGCTGGGCAGCGGCTCGCCCGCGCCGATCTCGCCGTCGACCACCTCGGCCAGGACCTGGTCGAAGACCTCGTCGGGCACGGAACGACGGTGGATGGGTTGCAGCGGCATGGGGCCACCGTAGGCCGGTGAGTGGCCGGAGGTCAAGTGGTATGACCAGTTAGTGCCGCTTCGCCCGGAGGGACGCCAGGCTGAGCGCGGCCCGGAGGCGCTGCCAGCGCGAGTAGCCCGCGGTCAGGCCGGCTCGTTCGTCGCGGACCAGGGTCCAGAACGCCTCGGCCTCGGCGGGGTCGGGTTCGTCGGCGCTGAAGATCCGCACGTCGGCCTCGGCAGCCAGGGTGGCGCCGCGCTCCAGCACCCGCGCCTCGGCGGGACGGGTCAGCCCAGGGGGCACCGGGCGGCCCAGGTCGCGAGCCTGGTCGACCAGCTCGAGCCAGGCGCCGGCGTAGCGCTCGGTGACGCGGGCGGCGGTGAGGCGGCGTCGTCGACGCCACCACTTCAGGGCCGGTACGACCCCCGGCACGGCCACGAGGAGGAGCAGCGTCAGCCATGGCCACAGCGGGGGACCGGAGTCGGGCTCGGCCTGCGGGTCGGGGCTGTCGGCCGGCAGCTCGGGCGACTGCTCGGGTGGGCGCTGCGGTTCCGGGCGCTGCTCGGGTGACTGGTCGTCGGGGGTCTCCTCGGGGAAGATCCGCTCGGGCTTCTGGCCGCCAGGGTCGCGGTCGCGCGGCGGCGGCCGACGGCTCATGAACCGGTCGGTCTCGAGGGTCTGCCAGGTGCCGTCGGCCGCTCGCAGCTCGACCCAGGCCGTGACATTCCTGCCCTTCACGACCCCGCTCGCGGGCACCACCGCACCGACGACGACCCGCGCCGGAACTCGCAGTCGGTTGGCCATCAACGCCATCGCGGCGGCGTACTGCTCGGCGTTGCCGACCGACGGTGTCGTGAGCACGAACCCCTGGCCGAGGCGGAGCTCGGAGTGCCCGGCGACGTACTGCTCCTCACCCTCCACGGCGCCATCGCTGTAGCGCCCCTCGCGCTTGAGCTGGGCGGCCACCCGGAGCACCGCGTCGGCCTTGGTGTCGGCACCAGCCGACCAGCCGAGCACCGCCGGATCGAGGAAGGCAGCCCTTTCATAGAGGTCGTCGTCGAGCGCGGTCGACGGCTCGAAGTCGCCGGAGAAGCTGGTGTCGGCGAGCAGCGTGTCGACCTCGTACTGCTCGCCCGGCACCAGCTCGTCCGTGGTGACCGCGGTCTGGGAGGCGGGGTCGTAGCGCAGGTCGTCCTTGGCGGCTTCCGGGTCCGTGCCCAGGCTCCCCGTGCCTAGAAACGCGAGGCCCTGGAGGCTGCCGGCGGTCGGCACCCACGGCAGCGCCCACCCGTCGCCCACGGTGACCACGAACTCGGCCCGCTCGCCGCGGGCAGGGTTGTCGATCGTCGACGACATCCGCAGGAACCGGTCGTCCACGCGCTCGGGGTCCGTGTCGTTGTCGGCGAGCCAGTGCCGGCCGTCGTAGGTGTCGAGTGCGGCGAACCGCAGCCGGGTGCCGGCCGGAGCATCCCGGACCGACAGCAGCTGCTTGTCGAACACGTTGCTGTCGGGAGCGGGGACACGTCGGGTGTAGTCGCGGAAGTCGTCGAGCGGCGTAGGCAGGGCGGATACGTCGTACGCCGGAAGCAGGCCACGCAGTACCAGCCGGTCGGCACCGGACGATGTGCCGGCGACGGCCGTCGCCACCAGCGCGGCGACCGCGACCATCGCCGCCGCGGCGACGAGGCGAGTACGCCGGCCGGGGTCGGCGGCGTAGCCGGGCACGTCGGCCTCGCTGGTGCGCAGCCGCAGCCAGATCAGCGCGACCACCCCGAAGACCAGGCCGTGGAGCAGCACGCTGACCGGCTCGGACCGCGACGTGACCAGGGCCCCGATCAGGAGCAGCGCTGCGGGCACGAGCGGGCGACCGGGTTCGGCGGTCCGCATCGCGACGCCGACGGTGATGCCCGCCCCGAGCAGGCACAACATCGCCACCGGGAGCAGCACCAGGCCGGTCGCATCGATCGGCGGGTGGGTGCCGACCAGGAGGGGCCACCCCGCGACCGTGCCGCGGACGCCGGCGGACATGCCTGCCCCGAGGAAGTAGCCCAGGATCAGCCCCACGACGACGTAGTCGAGCCCGCCGCCGAGCGACACGAGCGCGACGGCCACGGCGATCCCGAGCAGGATGGCGGCCAGTCCCGCGAACCAGAGTCCGGGACCGCGGAACGTCGACTCCCAGGCCGCGAGGGCGATGACGCTGAGCACCAGCGTGAACCCGGCGTCCTGCCAGTCGCGTGGGTCGATCCGGAACCTCACTGCCACCCTCCGCGGGCATGGGTGGCGAGCAGGCGCGGCAGCAGCTCCAGGTTCGGCACGGTGAGCATGCCCGCCACGAACGGCGGGTCGGCCGGGTCCACGACCACGTCGGCGCGAAGCGCCAGGTGGCGTACGTCGGGCGCGAACTCCGCTCGCACCCGCAGCGTGAGTGCCGGGTCGGCCGCGCCCCCGGTGACGACGACGACCTGGCTGGCATCCGGTGCGTGATGCGCGGCCCGCCGGGCAGCATCGAGCAGGTCACCGCGCGCCGTGGTCGCCCGGCAACAGGCATCGAGCACCTGGCCGGTCGGGCCGGAGATCAGGTCGGGGCCGCACGAGTAGGTGAGGCTGAAGTCGTCCTGCGCGAACCGGACCACGACCGACGCCGCGATGCTCATGGCCAGCTCGAACTCGGCGGGGCCGGCGTAGGCATTGGCGTCGTCGTCGACCAGGACGACGACGTGACTGCGTCGGGTGTCGTGGTACTGCCGCACGTGCAGCTCTCCGGTCCGGGCCGACGACCGCCAGTGCACGTGGCGGAGGTCGTCACCCCGGACGTACTCGCGCAGGGCGTGGAACGCCAGGTCGCTCATGGAGATCTCGTCGCTGGGCGTGCCCTCCAGGTCACGCACGAAGCCGATGCCGAGGGCATCCATCGCCACCATCCGCGGGCGTACGAAGAGCTCGACCGGGTCTGCCCAGGTGGCCCGGTTGACGGCCAGGCCGAGCGGATCGGTACGCCGCGTGCGGGCCGGACCGATCCGCAGCACACCCCGGGGGAGGGGCGGCACCACGAACTCCGTCGCGGCGGAGCCGTGGGTGGCCAGCTGCGGCACGCGGAGCTCGATGGGGGAGAGATCGGTGCGCTGGTCGATCTCGACCTCGACCACGGTGCTGCCGAGCGAAAAGGTGGCCAGGTTGGTGACCTCGAGCAGCCCGGCGCCGGTCTCGCCGGCCATGGTGCGGGTCGGCCGGAGCTCGAGGCGGGCGCTCACCCTGGTGGGAATCCGCACGACGAGCAGCGCCAGCACGAGTACGACGACGCAGAGCACCCCGAGGAGCAGGAGCTCGGCGAAGCCGGCGAACAGGCCGAGCGCGATGCCCACCACCGCCAGGAGCAGGACGGTCCGGCCGACCTGCGAGAGGACCCGTAGTGGTTCGGGGACCCGCCGCAGCGGGCGCCCCAGATCGGGAAGCGAGAGGTCAGGCACGATCGACGGGTGGTGGCACGGCCGCGAGCAGCTCGGCGATCACCGCGTTGACCGTGACGCCGCCGAACTGCGCCTGTGGGTCGAGCAGCAGCCGGTGGCGCAGCACCGGCACGGCCAGCACGTTGATGTCCTCCGGCACGACGGCGGTCCGGCCGGCCGAGACGGCCCAGGTCTTGGCGACGCGCACCAGGGCCAGGCAGCCACGGGTGGACAGGCCGAGCGTGATCTGGGGGTGGGCGCGGGACGCCTCGGCGAGCTGCCGGACGTAGCGAACCAGCGCCCGGTCGACGTGGACCTCGGTGGCCAGCGCGATCATGCGGGCGATGTGTTCGGTGGTCGCGATCGGCTTGACCAGCTCGGCCCGGTCGCGCACGGCCGACTCGAGCAGCACTGCCTCGGTGGCCTCGGCGTCGGGGTAGCCGACCGACACCTTCATCAGGAACCGGTCGAGCTGGGCCTCGGGCAGCCGGTAGGTGCCGGCCTGCTCGATGGGGTTCTGGGTGGCGATCACCATGAACGGGCGGGGTACGTCGTGGGTGACGCCGTCCACGGTGACGTGACCTTCCTCCATCACCTCGAGCAGCGCCGACTGGGTCTTGGGGGAGGCCCGGTTGATCTCGTCGGCGAGCACGATGTCGTGGAAGACCGGACCGGGGTGGAACTCGAAGATCCCCTTGTGCTGGTCGTAGATGGTGACGCCGGTGACGTCAGTGGGCAGCAGGTCGGGGGTGAACTGGATACGTGCGTGGCTGCCGCGCACGGTGTTCGCCAGTGACCGGGCGAGCATCGTCTTGCCGGTGCCGGGCAGGTCCTCCAGAAGCAGATGCCCACCGGACACCAGGCAGGTGAGGGTCAGTCGGATCACCTGCTCCTTGCCGAGCAGAGCCTGCCCCATGGTGGCCGCCATCTTCCCGAAGGCGTCGGCGAACCAGGTCGACTGCTCACTGGTCAGGGCCACCCCAGGACCCTAACGGTGAGAGCGCGGCCAGAGAGCACAACAGGGGGTAGGCACCGCCCGGGTGGGTCACTCGCGATGGTCAATTAGGGCCATGTCCCCCGAAACCGGGCCGGTCTACGGTCGTCGATCAAGGGGGGAGCGTCTCAGATCCGGGAGCTCCGCATGCCAACACCACTCACGCGCGCCATCAATCTCAACGGAACGCGGGTCACCGTCTCCGTGCCCGACGAAACCGCACAGTTCCTCTACGTCCTTCGAGAGCAGCTGAAGCAGCGCGGTCCGAAGTTCGGCTGCGGCGTCGCCCAGTGCGGCGCCTGCACCGTCCTGGTGGACGGGGCGATCTCGCGCACCTGCACCGTGCCGCTCTCCGCGGTCCCGGAGGGGGCGTCGGTGAGAACACTCGACGGCCTGAGCACCGCCACCCAGCCTCACCCGATGCCGAAGGCATTCGTCGACCAGCAGGCAGCGCAATGTGCCTTCTGCATCAACGGCATGATCATGGGCGCAGTGGGCTGGCTGGAGGCTCGGAAGCGCGCTCGCAAGGGGGTTCCGACCCGCGGGGAGATCGCCGACTTCTTGTCAGGGGCGGCCGAGGGCCACACGTTCAACTACATCTGTCGCTGCGGTGCGCACACCCGCATCCTCGACGCGATCGAGCAGGCTGCGGTGGAGATGCTCGCCGGCAAGCCGGGCTCGGTGAACTCCTGATGACCACCGTCGAGGTCTCTCGCCGCACGATCCTCAAGGGCACCGGCTCGATCGTGGTCGGGTTCGCTCTCGCCGAGGCACTCGGTGTGACCGCCGCCCAGGCGGCCGCGGGTGCGCTCCGGATCGACCCCACCACGCATGCGGGTGCGGACGACGCCTGGCTGATCCTGACCCCCACAGCCACGACGATCTACAGCGCTCGGGTCGAGCTGGGCACCGGCATCCAGACGGCACTCAGCCAGATGGTCGTCGAGGAGCTCCGCCTCGGCATGACGAACGTGAAGTTCGTCCAAGGCGACACGGTGCTCACCCAGTCCGCCGCAACGGTGGGCAGCAAGTCCATCCAGCAGGGCGGACCGCCGATGCGGCAGGCCGCCGCCACGGCGTACCAGGCCCTGCTGGCGATGGCCGCGACCTATCTCAGGGTGCCGGCCAGTCGGCTCACGGCCGCCGAGGGCAAGTTCAAGGTGAACGGGCAGAAGACCTTCGTGACCTATGCACAGCTGCTGCAGAACGCCGATGCCGTCCTCACCACGTCTGCGACCGCCCCTCTGGTCGCGCCCGCGGACTACAAGATCGTCGGAACCGATGTGCCCCGCGTCGACCTCCCGGGTAAGGCCGCGGGGACGTTCGGCTACGTCTCCGACATCTACCTGCCCGGCATGCTGCACGGACGAGTCATCCGACCGACGGGCCGCAACTCCAAGTTCTCCGCCATCACCCAGCTCGCCCGAGCCCAGGCGATCCCGGGCTTCGTCGCGGTCGTCCAGCAGGGGAACTTCGTCGGGGTCGTGGCAACCACGGAAGCGGCAGCAGTCGCGGCGGCCGCTCCTGCCACAGGTGTGGTGGTGCAGTGGACAGCGGGCGCGGCACTTGCGCCGATGGCGACCCTGGACGCCGAGCTGCGGAAGCCCGAGAACCACTACCAGACGTTCCTCGACTTCCCCGTCAACGGAACGTCCGCCGACACGGATGCCTTCGCTGCGGCGTTCGGCGCGGCCGCGAAGAAGGTGACCGCGCAGTACTTCACGCCCTTCCAGATGCACGGATCGATGGGGGCGTCCTGCGCTGTAGCGGACGTGCGCGCAGCTCCGGATCCCAGCACGGGGATCCAGGCGACGATCTACTCGGGAACGCAGAACGTCTACAACCTGCGGGGCACCATCGCCACCCTCCTGTTCGGGGCCGGGAACACCTCGAAGGTGCACGTGCGCTACGCGGAGGCGTCCGGCTGCTACGGCCACAACGGCGCCGATGACGCTGCCGCAGACGCGGCGCTGCTCTCGCAGGCGGTCGGCAAGCCGGTCCGGGTCCAATGGAGCAGGCAGAACGAACACGGTTGGGAGCCCCTCGGTGAGGCGGCTTCCCACGACATGGAGGCCGGGGTCACGGGCGGCGACATCGTGGCCTGGCACCACCGCCTCTACGCACTCACCGCCAACAGCCGCCCCGGCAACAACAACGCCGGCACGCTGCTCGCCGGAACGCTCAAGGGCGCCCTTCCGGCCGACCTTCCCAACAGCTCGCGCAACTCGGCGGGCCGCAACGCGCCGGTGACCTATGAGTTCCCGAACCACATCACGGACGCCAAGCTGGTGAAGAGCTTCGAGACCACGGGCCCGACGTCCCGTACGCCGTCGGCCCCCCTGACGCACAAGTTCCTCCGGACGACCGCGCTGCGGTCGCTCGGTGGGTTCTCCAACTCCTTCGCCAACGAGTCGTTCCTGGATGAGGTCGCACTCGCGGCCGGTAGGGACCCGCTGGAGGTTCGTCTCGACGCGCTCTCCGGTGATCCCAGGGCCCATGCGGTCGTGGCTGCGCTGCAGCCCGCCTGGAGCTCCCGGCCGCCAGGCGGGAACGGCGTCGGCGCCGGTCTGGGGTTCCAGCAGTACGAGACGCAGAACGCCTATGTCGCGACGTACTTGGAGGTGGAGGTCGGCGCGGCAGGGAAGATCCGGGTCCGCCGGGTCGTCGTTGCCCACGACTGCGGCCTGATCATCAACCCGGACGGCCTGCGCAACCAGATCGAGGGCAATGTCATCCAAGGCATCAGCCGGACCCTGCACGAGGAGGTCGCCTACGGTCCGGTGGCGGGCTCGCCGCACACAGGTGTGACCAGTGTGGTCTGGCAGGCAGCGCTCCCGTTCAATGCCCCACCGCAGTACGAGGTCATCCGGTTCAACGAGGTGCCCACGATCGAGTGCATCCTCATCAACCACCCGGAAGAGCCGCCCTGGGGTGCCGGTGAGCCGACGATCGGCACCATCGGTGGAGCTATCGCCAACGCTGTGTACGCCGCCACGAAGAAGCGGATCAGACGGTTGCCGATGACGCCGGAGCTCGTGCAAGCCACGCCGGTGAGCACCTAGCCGCGCTAGCTACCGGGCCGGGCTTCGGGCCGCGCGCTCCGTACCCTGGGTCCGTGCGCCGACTCCTCGCCCCGACGATGCTCGGCGCGCACCTGCTCGCCGTGCTCGCAGTGGGCAGTGCGGGGTGGCTCGGCTTCTGGCAGCTCGATGCCTGGCACGACCAGCGTGCGGCCGACTCAGTGGACCGGACCCTCGACGACCCGGAGCCGTTGGCCGACGTGATGGGTCCCGACGACCCGTTCCCGGGGGACCAGGTCGGTCAGCCGGTGAGCCTCGTGGGCACCTGGGTCGGCGAGGGCACGGTGTTCGTGTCCGGGCGGGAGCACGACGGCGACGACGGCTACTGGGTGGTGACGCCGCTGGCGATCGGCGCACCCGACGCGCCCGCGCTGCCGGTGGTGCGTGGCTGGACCGCGTCGCCCGACGACGCGCCCGCCGCTCCCAGCGGAACCACCGAGCTCGTCGCCTGGCTGCAGCCCACCGAGGGCACCGGCGAGGTCGACGAGGACCCGACCGACGACGTACTCCCTCAGGTGCGGACCGCCGACCTGATCCAGCACGTCGACCAGGATCTCTACGGCGCCTACGCCGTCGCGCAGTCACCCGAGCCCGGGCTGGTCGCCGCAACCCTCGAGCAGCTGCCCGAGGTGGGCGCCTTCAGCGGCCTGCGCAACCTGCTCTACGCCATCGAGTGGTGGTTCTTCGGCGCGTTCGCGGCGTTCATCTGGTGGCGGCACGCGATCGAGGTGCCGGAGCCGGAGGTCGCGGACGACCCGGTACCTTCGGAGCCGTGATCAGCCTCTTCAACGCCTACCGCGTGCTCGCCCTGATCGTGGGCGTGCTGCTCGCGTTCTGCTCGCTCGTGGCGCTGCCCCTGAAGTACCTTCCGACCGAGGGCACCGACCTGCAGCAGTTCGGTGACTCGGCGAGCATCATGTGGCTCTTCCACGGCTGGGTGTTCATGGTCTACGTCGTCGTGACGTTCCTGCTCTCGCGGCGGGCTCGCTGGTCGTTCGGCTTCACGGTGCTGACCCTGATCGCCGGGCTGATCCCGCTGCTGATCTTCTGGGTCGAGCACCGGGTCGATCTCAAGGTGCGCGCCGAGAACCCCGAGCTCGTGGGATCGTCGGTGGCGTGACCCAGCCATGACAACCGCGTTCGTCCTGGGCGGCGGGGGTGTGTTGGGGGCGGTCGAGGTCGGCATGCTCCGCGCCCTGCTCGAGCGGGAGATCACGCCCGACCTGGTGCTCGGCACCAGCATCGGCGCCCTCAACGGCGCGATGGTCGCGCGGCAGCCGGACCTCGGTGTGATCGACCGGATGACGGAGCTCTGGCGTGGCGCCAGCGCCTCGCGCCACGACGTCTACCGCGACCGACCACTGCGTACCGTCCGGCGGGCGGTCGCCAGCGGCACCCACATCTACTCCGCCGGGCCGATGAAGAAGCGCCTCGCGGAGGAGTTCGGCGACCTCACCTTCGCGGACCTCCCGGTGCGGTTCCAGGTGTGCGCGGCCAGCATCGAGCGGGCGGCTGAGCACTGGTTCGACTCCGGGCCACTGGTCGACGCGGTCATGGCCAGCGCAGCCGTGCCGGGCCTGCTGCCGCCGGCCAAGGTCGGCGACGAACACTTCCTCGACGGCGGGATCGTCAACTCCATCCCGCTCGGCCGCGCCGTGCAGCTAGGTGCCACGCGCGTGTTCGTGCTGCAGGTCGGCCGGATCGACCGCCCGCTGACGGTTCCGAAGCGGCCCTGGGAGGTCGCCCGGGTGTCCTTCGAGATCGCCCGCCGGCACCGTTTCCAGCGCGAGCTGTCCGAGCTTGCCGACGGGATCGAGTGCCACGTGCTCCCGGCCAGGGGCACGTCGGAGCGCGACGACACGATCTGGGCCGCGCGCGACTTCGACAGCGTGCAGGAGCGGATCGAGAGCACCTACGCCGCGAGCGTCGACTACCTGCGCGAGCACACATGATCCGGGTGGTACGACGGGTGGTGATCGCGCCCGCCGTCGTACTGCTGGCCGGGATGCTGTGGGTCCTCGCGCCGCTGTGGTTGATCGCCGCGGCCGCGCTCTCCCCGCGCCTTCCCGGTCACTGGCGGGCGCTGCGGCTGGCCTGGGTCTTCGTCATCTACCTCACGATCGAGGCGCTGCTCCTGGTCGTGCTGTTCGGGTTCTGGCTGGCCAGCGGGTTCGGTTGGCGGATCCGCCGGCCCTACTGGGAGGGCATCCACTACGACCTGGTGCAGAACGTGATGTGGGTGTTCTTCCGCGAGGCCAGGCGGGTGCTGGGGCTGACCATCGTCACCGACGGCCCGGCTCCGGATGCCCACCCCGGCCGGCCGATCCTCGTCGCCTGCCGCCATGCCGGCCCCGGCGACTCGTTCGTGCTCATCCACGCGCTGATGCACTGGTACGCCCGCGAGCCCCGCGTCGTACTCAAGGACACGCTGGCGTGGGACCCCGCCATCGACGTGCTCCTGCACCGGATCCCCGCGCGGTTCATCACCCCGAACCCTGGCGCAGGGGAGGACCTCGAGAGCCACATCGCAGCGCTGGCCGACGGTCTGGACGAGAACGACGCGTTCGTGATCTTCCCCGAGGGCGGCAACTTCACCGCCGCCCGACGCGAGCGCGGCATCGAGCGGCTGCGCAAGCTCGGCATGGACCGGATGGCCGATCGGGCCGAGGCGATGACCAACGTGCTAGCCCCTCGACCGGGCGGCTTCATCGCCGCCCTCGACGCGGCACCCGACGCGGACGTGGTGCTGGTCGCGCACACCGGCCTCGACCACATGCTCACCGTCGGCGACATCTGGCGCGAGCTGCCGATGGACAAGCAGCTGGTGATGCGGTGGTGGACCGTGCCCCGGGCCGAGATCCCGGCCGGGCGCGACGAGCGGATCGACTGGCTGTTCGGCTGGTGGGAGCGGATCGACGTCTGGATCGACGACAGCCGCCCCAGCTGACCGAGTCGCTAGCCGACGGTCGGGCCCCAGTCCGAGGAGCGGGGGCGGCCGTCGATCGCCGCGACCAGCTCGGGTTTCCCACCGTGCGGGCGGATCTTCATCAGTGCCCACTTCCCGCCCGGCAGCGTCCCCTCGTCGGCGCCGGTCTCCACGCGGTAGACGATCCACTTCCCGTCCGGTGAGTAGCCACCGACCAGCGCGTTGGTCTTGCGTCCCTTGAAGTGGGTGAGCCGGCGCAGGTGGCTCCCGTCGGGCCGCAGGGTGACGACGTTGGCGGAGGCGTGCGGCCGAGACCCCTCGTTGGCGTTGATGCTGACCACGAGGTGCCGGCCATCCGGTGCCCAGTCGTGCTTCACGGCCACGTCGGCGGCGTACGGCATCAGCCGCCGAAGGTGGGTGCCGTTCAGTCGGACCGAGTAGAGCGCCTGCTGGTCGTCGTAGACCTTGATCCGCACGAAGCTCACGGTACGACCGTCGGGAGAGACATTCGGGTCGGTGTCGCCGCCCTCGCCGGGGAACGGGTTGGTGGTCAGCCGCCGGGGGTGCGACCCGTCCCTGCGCATGGTCCAGAGGCTGTCGTCGCCGGTCTCCGGGTCGTTCCGTTCGAAGACGATCAGCCGGCTGTGCGGCACGAATGCGGGTTGTCCCAGGTAGCCGGTCAGGCCCGGCCGCAGGGTACGCAGATGAGTGCCGTCGTCCCGGACGATCTGGATCTGGGCCTTGTCCTCGGTGTCTGCCTCGAAGACGACCTGCCGTCCCGAGGGGGACCAGTCGGCGTAGACGGCCTCGGTGCCGTTGCCGTGGGTCAGCTCACGCTGCACACCAGTGGCCGGGTCGAGGACTTGGAGGCGATCGGCGTTGGCGTCCTCGACCTCGAGGGTGAAGACGATGTCTCCGTTGCCACCGGGCGTGGTGACGGCGTCCGTCGCGGAGGCGGGGCCGCCGAGCAGGATTGCGAGCGTCGCAACTGAGGCGACGCCTGTTGTTGTAGTCAGTCTGGTCATGGGTCGACCCAAGCGGTCGCCCGTCCAGGTTGCGTTACGAAAACCCCCGAAATCTCGTAACGCCTACCGGACGGTGCCCAACTAGAAACGACCCATGACCAAGCCACTCGCTCTGTTCGGAACCATCGCGACGACGATGGCCCTGCTTCTCGTGACCGGCTGTTCCGACGACACCCCGACGGCCGAGACGCCCGCGACGACCGATGCCGCTGCCCCGGAGCTCGCGGGACGGCTGATGTACTCCCGGTTCGACGAGTCCACCCATACCTTCCTCAGCACCTACGTCGCCCAGCCCGACGGGACGGAGGAGGTCGAGCTCGCGCTACCCGGCCCCGAGGGTGGCGGGCGGTGGTCCCACAGCGGCGCCGAGATCGCGGTGATGACGATCCGACCCGACGGCCGCGTCGGCACGGCGGTGATCACCCCGGAAGGCACGATCGATCGGGTGCTGGACATCCCCGATCCCACCTTGAACCTCGTGTGCGCGGACTGGTCACCAGACGATGCCCGCCTGGCGTGCGAAGGCTGGGACGACACCGACGAGTCGCGCCGGGGGATCTACACGGTCAGCGCGACGGACGGCTCCGACCTTCAGCGACTGACCAACCCCCCCGAGGGACTCGTTGACTTCCCCGGCGGCTACTCGCCCGACGGCACCCTGTTCGCCTTCCTGCGCACGCAGGACGAGCAGGAAGGCACGCTCATGGTCGCGGACGTGGCGGGTGGCGAGTCCCGCGCACTGTCGAGCGAGCAGTTCGAGGATCCCGGGCGCTTCGCTCCCGACGGAAAGTCGGTGCTGACGGCGGGAGGTGGGTCCATCAAGACCCTCGACCTCGACGGCGAGGTGATCGATCAGATCACCGAGACCGACGCCTTCCTCTTCGGCGCCGCCTGGGCCCCCGATGGCGAGTGGATCGCGTACTCCCGGGCCACCAGCGGGCCGGTCGCCGACGTGTACGTCAGCCGGCCCGACGGCAGTGACCGCCAGCAGGTGACCGACACCCCCGAGAACGAGATCCAGGTCGACTGGGGAGCGGCGGACTAGCTCTTCTTGCCTTCCTCGAGGTCCACGATCTCCGCGGGGTCCTCGGGGGTCGACACGGGGTGTGGGGTCTCGGTGGCGTCAGAGAGTGCCTCGTCCGGCGACGCGCCGCCCGCGTCATCGACGCTGGGCGGGCCGGCTGACGGGGGAGACGGGGGCGTGGGCGCCGGCGACGGGCTGTACGACGCCTGCCAGTTGGAGCCCTGACCCCCGCCCTGGAGCTTCTTGGCCACGAACGCCACGCCACCGGCGATGCCGGCGAACAGCGCGAACCGCTTGAGCTTGCCCTTCTTCTTGGGCTCCTCGCCCTTGAGCTCGGCGACCTTCGCGTCGGCGAGGTCGCGGGCAGCGGTCGCCTTCTCAGCGGCCTTGGCGGCACCCGCGGCGATCACCGGTGCGGCCTTCTCGCGGGCGTCGGCGATGGCCGGCCCCGCCTTCTCCCGAGCATCGGCCACGGCGGGGACGACGGTGTCCTGCACGAAGTCACGCGCGGACTCGTATGCGGCTTCGGCGTGGGGCTTTACCTGCTCGAGGTAGTCACTCGCCTGGTCGATCAGCGACTTGTTCTTTCGCAATCCCATTGCCGTGCCTTCCTATGGTTCCGGGGTCTGGCTGGTTGTTCTCCATCCCACCACGTCGGGACAAACCCGGCCACCCCGCGTCTGATGGGCGCGTGCAAGGATCGTGGGAGCGATCCATACGACCGGTACCCAGTAGAAGGGCAGGCCATGGCTGACCAGCAGGCCATCTTGAAGACCAACAAGGGCGACATCACCCTCAACCTCTTCCCGAACCACGCACCGGAGACGGTCGCCAACTTCGTCGGACTGGCCACGGGCGACAAGGCCTACGACGCCGGCAACGGCCGGTCGGGCCCGTTCTACGACGGCCTGGGCTTCCACCGAGTGATCGCGGGCTTCATGCTCCAGGGCGGCTGCCCGCTCGGCACCGGCACCGGCGGCCCGGGCTACACGTTCAAGGACGAGATCCACCCCGAGCTGCAGTTCGACAAGCCCTATCTCCTCGCGATGGCCAACGCGGGCCCGGGCACCAACGGCTCGCAGTTCTTCATCACCGTCGCGGCGACGCCGTGGCTCAACACCAAGCACACGATCTTCGGCGAGGTCGCCGACCAGGCGAGCCGCGACGTGGTCGACGCCATCGAGGCCGCACCCACCAGTGCTGGCGACCGTCCGGTCGAGCCGGTCGTGATCGAGACCGTCGAGGTCGTCGGCTGAGCCAGCAGGATCCGCCCGAGACCCCAACAAGTGGGGAGGTGCCGATGTGCTACCGGCACCCCGGACGGGAGACCTACATCCGGTGCCAGCGGTGCGACCGGCCGATCTGCCCCGACTGCATGAACGATGCGCCGGTCGGCTTCCAGTGCCCCAGCTGTCTCGCCGAGGGCAGGAAGGCAACCCGTACGGGCCGGACGGCGTACGGCGGGCTGCGGTCGAGCAACCCCGGCGCCACCACGATGGCGCTGATCGGGATCAACGCGGCCGTGTGGGTGGCGATCATGGCGACCGGTCAGGCGTCCAGCGAGCTGGTTCGTCGCTTGGCCCTGTCGCCGGTCGGTGCCTGCTGGAAGACCGATGGTTCGGGCTACTTCCCGGGCGTCACCGAGGGCGTGTGCAACCGCAGCGACGTGGAGTGGATCTCCGGGGTCAGTGACGGCGCCTACTGGCAGCTGGTCACGAACATGTTCGCCCACGTGGAGATCTGGCACATCGCCTTCAACATGCTGGCGCTCTGGGTGCTCGGGCCGCAGCTCGAGCTGGTCGTCGGCCGGGTCCGGTTCCTCGCCCTCTACCTGCTCTCCGGGCTGGCCGGCTCGACCTTCGTCTACTGGCTCTCCGACGAGAGCAGCGCCACCCTGGGCGCTTCGGGCGCGATCTTCGGCCTGATGGGGGCGCTGCTCGTGGTCGCCCTGAAGGTGGGCGGCAACGTCCAGTCGCTGCTGATGTGGATCGGCATCAACTTCGTGATCACGATCGCCGGCAGCTCGTTCATCTCCTGGCAGGGCCACCTCGGTGGCTTCCTGGGTGGCGCGGTGATCGCGGCGGCCCTCGTCTTCGCGCCGAAGACCCGCCGCACGTCGTACCAGGTCGGCATGCTCGTCGCGATCGGCTGCGCGATCGCGGTCGCGGTCATCCTCCGCACCGCCGTCCTCGTCTGAGCCGAGTCGGCCGCACGTCAGCAGGCCGTACAGCTTCGGGAGGACGGCCCGTTGCGTGGGGATGCGCGTATTTCACAGGTTGACCTGTGAAATACGCACTGGGCACAGGAAATCCGCTGTGCCAAGTGCGAAGTTCACTGGTTAACCAGTGAATTTGCCGCAGACCACGACGGCTTGTGCGCGAGCAGACGCGCCGAGTCCGCGGGTTCTGCACAGCTGTGGACAGGCCTGTGGAGAACTACACGCGTGTAGTTCGGCAGATCATTCCCAGCGGGTGGCGAAGGTGAAGCCGATCGCCATGAAGGCGATGCCGACCATCAGGTTCTTCTGGCCGAGGTCGTTGAAGATCGGGAGCCGGGAGACGTCGTCACTGATCACGTAGAACGTGCAGATCCACAGCAGCCCGAGCAGGAAGCAGCCGAGCATGCCGACCACCACGCCGCGACCGCGGCCCAGCGGGGTCTTGGGGTGCGCGGAGGCCATCAGGCCCAGGAAGAAGAGACCGAACCCGATCAGGTAGTTCCAGTCACCGCGGTCGCGAAGGAGCTTGGGCCCATCGGTCCTGGGCACGCCGGCTTCGGTGCGGATCCCGATGTAGTAGTAGAGGATCCAGGCGATGCCGAGCGCCATCAGCAGCAGGGCCACAACGAAGCGGGAACTGAGCACCGGCCCCGCGGTGGGGTCGACGAACTGCTTCTTGGGCTTGGACTCGGGCACGGGTTGCTCCATCGATCACGGTCGGGGAAGGCGAGGAGGACGCGGGCTACCTTAGTCGGCATGACCGAAGAGCACGCGGGAGGCCCTGGCCATCCGACGAGTGACCCGGCGCCCGAGCCCCGGCGCCGGCGCGGCGTCTGGCGGATCGGCACGCCGCTCGTGGTGCTGCTCAGCGGCGCGCTGTTCGCGGTCAGCTACGACAACAGCGAGGGCACCGACCTGCGTCCGGGTCGCTACACCGATCTCGCCTCACTCGCGCAGGCCGAGTCCGGCGAGTACGACGACCTCCGGCAGGAGATCGCCGACCTCAACGAAGACATCGCGGAGCTCACCGACTCGGTCGACGACCAGGCGGTCACCCGGTTGCGGGGCGAGATCGAGGAGGTCGAGGGTCCCGCCGGCCTCGAGCCGGTGACCGGACCGGGCGTCACGATCACCCTCTCGGACGCACCCGACGACGTGGCCGACAAGGTCCTCGACGAGGGCGAGCTCAACCCCAACCGCCTCGTCGTACACCAGCAGGACATCCAGGCCGTGGTCAACGCCATGTGGCAGGGGGGAGCCCAGGCGGTCACCCTCCAGGGCCAGCGGATCGTGTCCACGACCGGCATCAAGTGCGAGGGCAACGCGGTCCTGATCCAGGGGGTGCCCTTCCCCCAGCCCTACGTCATCTCGGCGATCGGCGACCCGTCGGCGATCGAGTCGGCGATCGACCGCGACCACGACGTCTCCGCCTATCGCAAGGACGCCGCCACCCCGAGCATCGCCGTCGGCTGGAGCCTGGACTCCGAGGACCGGATCGAGGCGCCGGCGTACGACGGCCTGCTGGACCTCAGGTACGCCGAGCCCATCCGCTAAGTCGGTGGCGTCAGCGTCGGGATGTCCGTGGGGATGTCGGTCGGGTCGGTGGTCTCGCTGGGCTCGACGTAGGTCGAGACCAGGATCGTGACCGTCGAACCGGCCTGGGGAGTCTGCCCGGCCTCGGGGCTCTGCTGGACCACGGTGCCCATCGGCTCGGTGGTGTCGTTGAACGGCAGCACCGACGGGGTGAAGCCCGCCTCGGTGATCTCTTTCTCGGCAGTCTCCTGGTCGAGTCCGACGACGTTGGGCACCTTCTCCTTGCCGTCGGAGTAGAAGATCGACACCTTGCCGCCCTCGACGGCCATCTGGCCGGCGGCCGGCTCGGTGCGGATGACCTGGCCCTTGTCCTCGTCGGACTCCTCCTCGACCTGCACCACGTCGAACCCGGCATTGCGCAGCTCGGTTGCCGCATCACCACGGCTGAGGCCGACCACCGGCGGCACCGCCACCTCCGGCTTGCCCTCGGAGATCACCAGGGTCACCTCGGTGCTGGGGTCGACGAACTCGGCGGCGTTCGGGTCCTGCTCGATGACCCGACCGGCGGGGACGGTGTCGTCGGGCCGGGTCTCGATCGGCCCCACCGTCAGTCCTTCGTCGCCCAGCAGGTCGCGGGCCTTGGCCTCGGTCTTGCCGACCGTGTCGGGCACCTGGACCTGCTCCGGCGCGGGCTCGAACAGCCGCGGCCACAGGAAGTACGCCGCGGCGATCAGGCCGACCACGAGGAGCACCAGGAGCACCCACAGCCCGGTGCGGCTGCGCGGCGGCTCTTCGTACCCCTCCTCGGGGAGCGGGCGCGGCGCGACCGGAACCGGCGGGACGGGCGGAGAGTAGGCAGGCACCACGGCGGTCGCCGCGGTCTCGGGTGCGGTTGCGGGGACCGCGGCCTCGACCGGGCGACCGGCCAGGTAGCGCTCGATGTCGCTGCGCATCGCGGCCGCCGACTGGTAGCGGTCCTCGAGCCTCTTGGTCAGCGCCTTCATCACGATGGCGTCGACCTCGGCCGGGAGGTCGGTGTCGTGGTCCGACGGCGGGGTCACCGGTTCGCGCACGTGCTGGTAGGCGACGGCGACGGGACTGTCACCCACGAACGGCGGCCGCCCCGTGAGCAGCTCGTAGAGCAGGCAGCCGGCGGAGTAGACGTCGGAGCGCGAGTCGACGGTCTCGCCGCGGGCCTGCTCGGGGGAGAGGTACTGCGCGGTGCCGACCACGGCGGCGGTCTGGGTCATCGTCGACTGGGCGTCGCTCATGGCACGGGCGATGCCGAAGTCCATCACCTTCACGTCGCCGCTCGGGGTGAGCATGACGTTGCCGGGCTTGATGTCGCGGTGGATGATTCCGGCGCGGTGGCTGTAGTCGAGGGCCGAGAGCACGCCACTGGTGATCTCGAGGGCTCGCTCGGGCAGGATCTTGCGCCCCTCGCGGAGGATGTCGCGCAGGGTCCGGCCGGCGACGTACTCCATCACGATGTAGGGCTGGGCGACACCCGTGCCGTCGGTGGCCGGCTCCTCGCCCGTGTCGTAGACGGCGACGATCGTGGGGTGGTTGAGCGAGGCGGACGACTGCGCCTCACGCCGGAAGCGGGCCTGGAACGTCGCGTCGCTCGCGAGGTCGGTGCGGAGTCTCTTGACGGCGACCACCCTGCCGAGGCGGGTGTCGGTGCCCTTGCGCACCTCGGCCATGCCGCCGCGGCCCAGCAGTTCGCCGAGCTCGTAGCGCCCCCCGACCACGGTCGGTTGCGAGTTGCTCATCCGGCTCTATTCCTCACTGTCGTCAACACTGTCGTCATGAGGACTCCCCGTCAGTGGGGAGATCCGTCGGTGTGTCGGTCGGCGTGCTCTCGGTGGTCTCCGGGTCCGTGGGCTCGGTCTCCGGCTCAGGTCCCCAGTAGGTGACGGTCACCGTGTCGCCCGGCGCCAGCGAACCGGTCGGGTTCACGCCGGAGACCAGCCCCTCGGTCTCGCCACCGGGGTTGTTGGCCTCGTTCCGGGTGACGTTGAGGCCGAGGTCGCCGAGCTGGGCAGCGACCTCGTCGATCGGACGGCCGAGGTAGTCGCCCTCGTCGATGTCGATCGTCTCCTCGGAGGCACTGGTGGTCGGGTCGGTCGGCGTGGACTCGGTCGTGCGATCGGTGGGTGTCGATGTCGACGTCTCGTCGCTCGGAGGAGTCTCCGGGTCGTCGTTGGCGGTGGTCACGAGCAGCACGACGGCGACCACCAGCGCGACGGCGAGCAGGGTGACCAGCACGGCCAGCCACGGGCCGCGCCCTCCACCCGTCGGTCGGGCCTGGCCGGACCTGGGCGGCGACGGCGTCACCGGCGATGAGACGGTCGCCGGGAGCACCTGGGTGGCATCGGGAGCGGGCACGGGCACGACGGGCGCTGGCACGACGGGCGGTGGCACCGGCGGCGTCCGCAGCAGCTCGGTGGCCGGGTCCCGCAGGGCGGCAGCGAACTCGGTCCCGTCGGCGTAGCGGTCGGCAGGGTCCTTCGCAAGCGCACGCCGGACCACCGCGGCCAGGTCGGCCGGTATGTCGGCAGGCAGGTCCGGCACCGGCTCCCGGATGTGGGCCAGCGCGGTCGCCACCGGGGAGTCGGCCTCGAAGGGCCGACGGCCGGCCAGGCACTCGAACGCCACGACGCCGAGTGAGTAGACGTCCGAGCGCGACGTCGCGGGCTGGCCCTGCGCCTGCTCGGGCGAGAGGTACTGCGGAGTGCCCATCACCGCACCGGTCTGGGTGATGCCGGCGCCGTCGGCGGCCCGCGCGATCCCGAAGTCGGTGACCTTGAGCTGACCGCCGGGGGTGACCATCAGGTTGGCGGGCTTCACGTCGCGGTGCACGATGCCGGCCGCATGGGCGGCGCCGATCGCGTCGCCGGCCTGGGCGAGCAGGTCGCGTACGGCGTCGCGGTCGAGGTTGCGCTGCGCGTCGAGGCCCTGGCGGAGCAGCGTCGAGAGGGGCTCGCCCTCGACCAGCTCCATCACCAGGAACGGCCTCGGGACGCCCGAGCCGTCGGAGAGACCGGCGCTGTGCGCCTCGCCGAAGTCGAAGACCCCGGCTACTCCCGGGTGGTGCAGCGCAGCTGCGTGGCGGGCCTCGATGGCAAACCGCTGGCGGAAGGCCGGGTCGTCGGCGTACTCGGCCTTGAGCACCTTGACCGCGACCGAGCGGCCGAGTGCGGTGTCGGTGGCGCGCCACACCTCGCCCATGCCGCCGGTGGCGATCCGGGAGTCGAGCCGATAGCGGTTGGCGTCGTCGACGAAGCGCTCGTTGGTCTGATCAGTCATTCAGCACCGCTTCCATGACGGCCTTGGCGATCGGGCCGCCGAGCTGCCCGCCGGCGATCTCGCCGCGGTCGATGCCGCTCGCGGACTCGATCACGACGGCCACCGCGACCCGGGGGTTGTCGGCGGGCGCGAACGACGTGAACCAGGCGTACGGCGGCACCTCTTCGATGCCGCTCTGGGCCGTGCCCGTCTTGCCGGCCACGCTGACACCGGGGATCGCGGCCGGGTTGGCGGTGCCCTGCTCGACGGTGGCGACCATCAGCTCGGTCAGCTGCTGGGCCGTGGACGACGAGATCGCGCGGGACAGCTCGCTCGGCTCGGTCTGCTCGAGATCCTGGTAGTCGGCCGACTGCACCTTGTTGACGAGGTAGGGCCGCATCACGGTGCCGCCGTTGGCGATCGCGGCCGACACCATCGCCATCTGCAGGGGAGTGGCCGAGACCTCGAACTGGCCGATGCCGGTCTGCGCGGTCTCCGGCTCGTTGGGGTCCTCGGGATAGACGGACTGCGCCTGGGGCAGGTCCTCGAGGTAGTCGCTGTTGAACCCGAACGCCTCGGCCTGGTCGAGCATCGTCTCCGCCCCGAGGTCGTTCGCCATCCGGGCGAAGGTGGTGTTGCACGACCACTCCATGGCGGTCGCGAAGGGCACCTCGTCGGGATTGCACTGCGACCGGCCCTCGTTGCCGATGTCGGAGCTGGTCTGCGGCACGTCGTAGAGGGCGCCGGCCGGCACGTCGTCGTCCGACTCGTATAGCCCGCTCTCGATGGCAGCGGCGGCGGTCACCAGCTTGAACGTCGATCCGGGAGGCAGCCGCTTGGAGGTGGCGCGGTTGATCAGCGGATCGGCGGGATCGGCCAGCAGGCGCTGGTAGACGTCGTCGACCGAGCCGAGGTCGTGGGAGGCCAGCTTGTTGGGGTCGTAGGACGGCAACGACACCATCGCCAGGATCTTGCCGGTCGCGGGCTCGATGGCCACGACCGCGCCCTCGACGTCGCCGGGCAACGCGGGGTTGTTGGCGAGGCCGTCGTACGCCGCCTGCTGGGCGTCGGGATCGATGGTCAGCTCCACGCTGCCGCCCTGGTTGTCCTCGTTGCTGAGCAGGTCGACCAGCCGGGTCACGAACAACCGCGGGTCCTCGCCCGAGAGCACCTCGTTCTGGGTCTGCTCGAGTCCGGTCTGGGTGTAGAAGGAGAAGAACCCCGTGATCGGCGCGTACATGAAGGGCAAGCTGTAGGTGCGCTGGAACTTGTACTCGTCGTCGCTCTTCACGCTCTCCGCGATCGGGTCGCGACCGACCAGGATCGCGCCGCGCTCGCGCGAGTAGGCCGCCTCGATGATCCGCCGGTTGCGCGGGTCCTTGTTGAGGTCGTCGGCCTCCCAGAACTGCAGGTACGTCGCGTTCGCCATCAGCGCCAGGAACAGGAACATGCAGAAGATCGAGATCGTGCGGATCGGCTTGTTCACAGCTTGATCACCTGCGTCGACTGGTCGTCGGCGAGCTGTTCTTCCTCGGCGGAGAGGTCGGGCACGGGGCGCCGGGCCTGGTCGGAGATCCGCAGCAAGAGCGCGATGATCACCCAGTTGGCGATGAGCGACGAGCCGCCGTAGGACAGGAACGGCGTGGTCAGACCCGTCAGGGGGATCAGCCGGGTCACGCCGCCGATCACCACGAAGACCTGCAGGGCGAAGACACCCGCGAGCCCGGTCGCCAGCAGCTTGCCGAAGCCGTCTCGGGAGATCAGCGCCGCGCGCAGCGCGCGTTCGACGATCAGGCCGTAGAGCAGGATCACGGCGATGACCGCGGTCAGGCCGAGCTCCTCACCGATCGCGCCCATGATGAAGTCCGACTCGGCGTAGGGGATCCGCACCGGGTCGCCCCCGCCGAAGCCGCGTCCGATCAGGCCGCCCCACGCCATGCCGAACAGCGACTCCACGATCTGGCCGCTGCCGGGTGACTGGTCGAAGTAGGGCATCGGGTCGAGCCAGATGTTGACGCGGTTCTGCACGTGACCGAAGAGCTTGAACGCCATCGCGGCGCCGCCGAAGAAGAGCAGGGCGCCGACGAACAGCCAGCCGGGCCGCTCGGTGGCGACGTAGAGCATCACCAGGAACAGGCCGAAGAACAGCAGGCTGGAGCCGAGGTCGCGCTGGAAGACCAGGATGCCGAGGCTGAGCAGCCACATGGCCAGGATCGGTCCGAGGTCGCGGCCGCGCGGTAGGTCGACGAAGACGAAGCGCCGACCGGCGAGGGCCAGCGCGTCGCGGTGCAGCACGAGGTAGCCGGCGAACGCGATCACCAGCAGCACCTTGGCGACCTCGCCGGGCTGGAAGCCGAACGGGCCGACCGCGATCCAGATCCGGGCGCCGTTCACGGTGTTGCCGACGCCCGGAACCATCGGCAGCAGGAGCAGCAGGATCGCGACCAGGCCGGCCGTGTAGGTGAAGCGGGTCAGGATCCGATGGTCGCGGAGCAGCAGCAGGGTGCCGACGAAGAGGAGCACGCCGAGCGTCATCCAGGTGAGCTGCTGCTGCGCGTAGGTGTGGTTGTCGCGGCCGGCCGCCTCGTAGCCGAGGTCGAGGCGGTGGATCACGGCCAGACCCAGGCCGTTGAGCGCCGCGACGACGGGCAGCAGCACCGGGTCGGCGTAGGGCGCGACCATGCGGACGACGATGTGCGCCGCGACGACCAGCGCGGCCAGCCAACCGCCGTACGCGACGATGTCGGCCGGCACCCGCCCCTCGACACCGAGGCCGACGGCGGCGTACGCGCCGATGCCGACGAGGAGCGCCAGGACGAGCAGGAAGAGCTCGGCGCCGCGACGGCGCCGGTGCACGAACCCGAGAAAGCTGGGGGCCGTCGCGGTCTGTTTGGTCGAGCGGCGGGCCATCAGTTGGCCGCACCTTCGGGTTCCTGGAGCTCGGCGAGCTCCTGGACGGCGGCCTCCGCGGCATCGAGGTCGTCGACCTCGATGGTCTCGAGCACCCGGTCGGCGTCGAGCTCGGGCAGCCGGTCCACCTCGACGTCCGAGGACTGGTAGGCCTCGGAGAGGGAGATACCGGGCAGGTCGGCGTTGATGCCGCGGAAGATGACGACCACGCCGTCCTGCTCGCCGATGTAGTACTGACGCTGGGTCCACGACCAGGCCAGCGCGGCCGCCACCCACACGATGCCGATCACGACCACCAGGGCCAGCCCGCGCTTGAGCCACTCGTAGCGAGCCGGCGCCCGAGGGGCGTAGCGCGCCTCTTCGGGGTCGATCGGGTCGGCCTTGATCGCGAACGGCAGGTCGGAGATCTCGGCGTCGATCGGCTCCAGCTCGCCGGTGTCGCCGGCGCGGTGGCCGCGGAACAAGCTGCCCACCCCGCTGGCCATGGTCGGTCGGCCCTGCTTGCGGCGGAGCTCGGCGGCAGCACCGACGAGCATCGGCTCCAGGTCGGTGTACGCCGGGTCGGCGTCCGCGTTCTCCTCGGTGCGGACGTCGGCGACGATGCAGGTGACGTTGTCGGAGCTGCCGGCCTCCAGGCTCGCCCGGACCAGCTCGACGGCCGCGTAGTCGGGTGACCCCATCGACAGCACGTCGGCCAGCCGGCCGTCGTCGAGCACTCCGCTGGCGCCGTCGCTGCACAGGAAGAGGCGATCCCCCGGCACCAGCTCGAGCATGAACAGGTCGGGCTCGGCCTCGTGGATGCCGTCGAGCGCCTTGAGGATCAGGTTGCGATGGGGGTGGACTCTGGCCTCGACGTCGGTGATCCGGCCCTCGTCGATGAGGCTCTGCACGAAGGTGTGGTCGGTGGTGAGCTGGGAGAGCTCGCCGTCACGGAAGAGGTAGCTGCGGCTGTCGCCGACGTGGCCGATACCGACCCGGGAGCCGTCGAACAGGGCGACGGTGGCGGTGGTGCTGGTGCCGTTGAGCGCCGGGTCCTCGTCGACGAGCCGGCCGATCCGGACGTGCGCCGCGTGCATCTCGTCGGTGATCCGGTCGAGCAGGTCGGTCTCGTTGGGTGGTTCGTCGAGCCTGCGCAGCTCCTGGATCGCCGTGCTGGAGGCCACGTCGCCACGGGCGGCACCGCCCACGCCGTCGCAGACGGCGAGCAGCCAGGGGCCGGCGTAGCCGGAGTCCTGGTTGTCCTTGCGGACGCGTCCCACGTCGGAGATCGCGGAGTAGTGAAGACGAAGGCTCACTTCCGCAGCTCCAGGATGGTCTTCCCGATCCGGACCTGGGTGCCGAGCGTGATGGTGGTGGGTTGGGTGATGCGGACGGTGCCGATGTAGGTGCCGTTGGTGGAGCCGAGGTCCTCGACGAACCACTGGTCGCCGGATGCCGCGATCCGCGCGTGCCGGGTGGAGACGTAGTCGTCGTCGAGCCGGATCGCGGCGTCGGTGCCGCGCCCGATCAGGATCGGAGCCTCTTCCAGCGACGCGTTGGCACCGCTGTTGCTGCCGGAGGTGACCACGACCTGTGAGGGCGACCCGCGTCGCTTGGGCGGCGCCTTCTGCCGGGGAGCGCCCGGGACGGTGCGGGCACCCTCGGGCACCCTGGCGCCGAACATGTCGGAGCGGATCACCGATATGGCGGACAGCACGAAGATCCAGAGGATGGCGAGGTAGGCGATCCTGATCAGGAACAGGGTGAGCTCAGACATCGGGCTCCTCAACGTCGTCCCGGACGATCCGCACGGTCATCGTGGTGGTGCCGATCTTGACCTGGGAGCCGTCGTGCAGCGCGGCCCGCGGCACCCTCTTCCCGTTGACCAGCATTCCGTTGGTGGAGCCCATGTCGTGGACCTCGAGCTCCGGGTCCTCGGTGGTCGACCCGACCGAGACGACCAGGAACTCGACGTGCTTGCGGCTCACGCCGGGGTCGTTGATGCGCAGGTCGGCCTCGGTGCCACGCCCGACCACCAGACCCGGCGGCTGCAGCGGGTGGCGCGTGCCGTTGACCTCGAGCAGCGCCCGGGCCCTGCTCACCTGCGTGTGGGTGCTGTGGCCGGTGACCTTGGCCTGCGCCTGGCTACGGATCCGGAACCGGCCGGTGGTCAGGTCGTCGGCCGCCTCGAACGCGATCTTCACCGGCCCGGGGAAGACGTAGCTCTGCGAGTCGGCGTGGTCCTGCAGCTGGTCGGTCAGCTCCTTGGCCATCGCCGAGTCGTACGGCGCGAGCCGGTCGAGGTCGGTCTGGGAGAGCTCCACGTGGAAGTCGTTCGGCACCAGCCGCCTGTCGCGGGAGAGGATCTGGGCGTTGTTGTCGCACTCGCGCTGGAGCGCGGCGGCGATCTCGACCGGCTGCACGGCGCTGCGGAACGCCCGGGCGAAGACGCCGGAGATCAGCTGCTCCAGGCGTTGCTCGAACTTCTGGAGACCACCCATGGAGCCTCCTCTCCGCGTCGAGTCCATGGCATGCGAACACGCCCAGCTGGCGCTGGGCTTCATCGATCGTATCGGCCGGATGCGCGTCACCGTCGACCCCGCCGCTGCGGTTTGGGGAAGGGAAGAGCGCTGGGATAGCCTTGCCCGGCTACACGCGCGAGTGGCGGAATAGGCAGACGCGCACGGTTCAGGTCCGTGTGTCCGAAAGGACGTGGGGGTTCAACTCCCCCCTCGCGCACGTGTGCGAAGGCCCCGGTCGGATCGAACGGGGCCTTCGTCGTCCCTGTGGCTCTACGATCCCGTCATGCGCCTGCATCGAACTCGCCTGATCCCGCTCGTCTCGGCCGCCCTCGTCACCGTGATGTTCGCGGCCTGCTCTCCGGAGGACGAGGCCGAGGACAACACCGGCGACGTCGCCGCACCAGACGAGTGCGCGACCGCCGAGCTCCCGCTGAAGAGCGAGGGTGTGCTCACGATCGGGACCGACTCCCCGGCCTTCGAGCCGTGGTTCGTCGAGAACGACCCCAGCAACGGCCAGGGCTTCGAGTCGGCGGTCGCGTACGCCGTCGCCGACGAGCTCGGCTTCTCGCGCGACCAGGTGACGTGGATCAAGGTCGGCTTCAACAGCTTGTTCAAGCCGGGCGGCGTCGACTTCGACTTCGACATCAACCAGACCTCGATCTCACCGAAGCGGGACGAGGTCGTCGACTTCTCCGAGGGCTACTACTCCGCGGCGCAGGCAGTGATCGCGCTCGAAGACAACCCGGCCGCATCGGCGACGACTCTCGAGGACCTCAGGGGCCTGAAGCTCGGCGCGCAGACCGGCACCACCTCGCTGACCGCCATCCGCGACGTCATCCAGCCCGACCAAGACCCACTGGTGTTCGAAGACACCAGCGCCGCCAAGCAGGCGATGCAGAACGGCCAGGTCGACGCGATCCTGGCCGACCTGCCGACGGCGTTCTACATCAGCGCAGTGGAGATCCCTGGAAGCAAGCTGATCGGACAGTTCCAGCCGGAGACCGGCAAGCAGGAACAGTTCGGAATCGTGTTCGAGCAGGGGAGCGAGCTGCTGCCGTGCGTCAACCGTGCACTGGAGACGCTCACGGACGACGGCACGATCGCCGACCTCGAGCAGCAGTGGCTCTCCGACGTGGTCAGCGTCCCCGAGCTGCAGTGAGTGACTGGACGGCCAGCCCGCGCGAGCTGGAGCGGCAACGGCTGCGCCGCTCACTGACCCGCCGGCGGGTGCTGGTCTCCACGGCTGCGACCGTCCTCGTGATCGGCGGGCTCGCCGCCGGCGTACTCCTGTCACCCGGGTGGCCGCGCGTGCGGGGGACCTTCCTCGACCTCCATCACGCGCGTGAGTCGCTGCCCGCCATCGTCGACGGCTTCTGGCTCAACGTGCGGATGTTCCTGATCGCCGAGCCGCTGATCCTGATCCTCGGTCTAGCCATCGCCCTGGTCCGACAGGCACGGTCCCCCTGGCTGACGCCGTTGCGCGCCCTCGCCGTCGTCTACACCGACGTCGTTCGTGGCATCCCCACGATCCTGCTGGTCTTCCTGTTCGTGTTCGGCGTCCCGGGTCTGAAGCTGGCGGGGGTGACCAACTCGATCTTCTTCTGGGCGACGGTGGCGCTCGTCGTCTCCTACTCCGCCTACGTCGCGGAGGTGTTCCGCGCCGGGATCGAGTCGGTGCATCCCTCGCAGGTGACCAGTGCCGAGGCCCTCGCGCTGTCGCGCGGCCAGACGATGCGCTACGTCGTGGTGCCGCAGGCCCTGCGCCGCGTCGTGCCCCCGCTTCTCAACGACTTCGTCTCGCTGCAGAAGGACACCGCGCTGGTCGCGTCGGTCTCGCTCTTCGATGCGCTGTTTACCGCGCGCGACTACGCGGCCTACAACTACAACTTCACGCCGTACATCGTGGTCGCGGTGTTCTTCGTCGCGATCACGCTGCCGCTCGCCCGGTTGTGTGACTGGTTGGCGCGGTGGGTCATGCGCCGCGAGCGCGCGGGGGTCCTGTGAACACCGGTTCGCTGATGGAGGTGCGCCACCTGCGCAAGTCGTACGGCGACCGCGTGGTGCTCGACGACGTGTCCCTGACCGTCCGCCCCGGCGACGTCGTGTGTCTGATCGGGTCGTCCGGGTCGGGGAAGTCGACCCTGCTGCGCTGCCTGGGCCTACTGGAGTCGGTCGGCGACGGGGTGATCGAGTTCGAGGGAGAAGAGGTCTCCGACCCGCTGGTGGACCCGCGAGACGTGCGCCGCCGGATCGGGATGGTGTTCCAGTCCTACAACCTGTTCCCCCACCTCACCGTGCTCGCCAACTGCACGCTTGCGCCGCGCAAGGTGCACGGCCTGTCCCGCGGAGAGGCGACCGCGCGGGCAACCGACTTGCTGGGCCGATTCGGTCTCGGCGAGCAGGTGCGCAGCCACCCGGACCGATTGTCCGGGGGCCAGCAGCAACGCGTCGCCCTGGTGCGCGCGCTGTGCACCCAGCCGCGCCTCCTGCTGCTCGACGAGATCACCGCAGCGCTGGACCCGGAGCTCGTGGGCGACGTACTCGCGATCGTGCGCGACCTGGCAGCGGCCGGCACCACGATGGTGCTCGCGACCCACGAGATGGGGTTCGCCCGCGAGATCGCCTCGAACGTGTGCTTCCTCGACGGGGGCCGGATCGTCGAGTCCGGGCCGCCGGCGCAGGTGTTGGGTGACCCCGTTGAGCCGCGGACGCGGGAGTTCCTGCGCCGAGTGCTTCCTGGATGATCGGGATCCGGTTCCCTAGGCAAAGTCCGACGGCGGGGCCAGGCTCAGGCTTGTGACCAGACGCCGTTTGTTGCCGCCCGTCGTCGCGTTCGTTGCCACGTTCGGGCTGACCGCCTGCGGTGGTGACGACGAGCCGGATTCACCGAAGCCCTCGACGGCAGTTGTTGAGGTCTCACCCGTTGAGGACGTGGCGGTGGCGCAGGTGACGCTCTCCGGAGATCCCGACTGGCTGGCAGTGGACGCGCACGGCGTGTGGGTGCAGCGCAACAGCGGCGAGCTGGCCCTGGTGGATCCCGAGACAAACGAGGTCGCCGGCTCGGCGCATCTCGGAGCGACGCAGCTGTGCTCCGGTATCGGGGCGTCGTACGGCGCGATCTGGACGTGCGTGGGCTCGGACGTGGTCCGGCTAAACCCCGAGACGTTCGAGGTGGTCGCTCAGCTGGCGATCAAGAAGCAGGCCGTGCAGGGCCACCTGGTCGGCGGCTTCGACCGGGTCTGGGTGCTCACCAGCGACGGCAGCCACCTGGTCGGGATCGACCCGGCGACGAACGAGGTGGCGACCGAGTTCGACCTGCCCGCTCGCTGCACCGACGTCACTCTGGGCGACAACGCGCTGTGGCTCCCGTGCAAAGTCGACGACCGGGTCCTGAAGGTCGATCCAGCCTCGGGTGAGGTGCTGCTTGACCTGGCCCTCGACAACCCCATCTCGGTGGCCGTGGACACCGACGTCTGGCTCGGCACGGCGACGTCCACCATGCAGCTCGATCCCGCGACCGGTGAGGTGTTGCTCGAGAGCCACGCCGGCTCAGCACCTGACGGAGCTGTGGCCCTGGACCCCGACTCGGTGTGGGTGCGCAATGGCGAGGACTTCCTGATCCGGCTCGACCGCAAGACCGGCGAGCGCACCCAACAGATCACGGCCGACGACCTGACCAGCGGTGGCGACATGCTGGTCATCGACGGCGAGGTCTGGACGACGGCGTACGACGACCAGCTGCTCCTCCGGATCGACCCCGCCGCCTGAGCCTGAGTCAGGCCCGGTCGATCGCAAACGCGACGATGAACCCGGCCGTCGTGATCAGCCCGGTGTAGAGGTGGGCGCGCTCGAAGGCCTCCGGGATCATTGTGTCGGCCACCATCGCGAGGATGGCGCCCGCGGCCACGGCGGTGATCACTGCGACAGCCTCGGGGGAGGCTCCGTCGAGCAGCAGCGCACCGATCAGGCCGGCGATGCCGCTAGCGACTGCGATGCCGACCCAGACCCCGAAGACGTACTTGGCGGTTCGTCCGTTGCGCTTCATGCCGGCGGCGCTGGACAGGCCTTCCGGCAGGTTGGAGATGAAGATCGCCACCAGCACGGGTACGCCGACGCCGGTGCCACCGAGCAGCGACATGCCCAGCACGACCGACTCCGGTACGCCGTCGAGCAGGGCGCCGACCGCGATCGCGCTCCCGCTCCCGGCCTGCTCCTCCTCGGAGGACTGCTCGTCTCCCGGGCTCTTGCGGTGGGCGGCTCCCCGGCGGGCCAGCTCGACGTTCGCCGCGACGTAGGTGACCGCCCCGGCGGCCAGGCCGATCAGGGTGGCCGTCAGCCCACCCCCGGTCTCCGCCTCGTCGACCAGGTCGAAGGCCAGGGTGGAGATCAGGACTCCGGACCCGAACGCCATGATGGAGGCGACCACTCGCTCGGGGACGCTGGCAAACCAGGCGATGAACGCGCCGACCACGAGCGCGCCGCCGGCGAGCAGGCCCCACAGGCCCGCCTCCAACCACACCGGCATCGCCGCACCCGCCTCTCATGGACGGTCCTCAGCATGCCCTGTTCGAGCTGCAGTCGCCCGAGGGCCCAGGCGACCCAAACGCACATTCGTACCAGGGCGCCGGTGTTCGCGCGGCGTGCGAGCTCGACCCGCGGCGGGTCCGACAGCACTAGTCTCGACAGTGTGGACCGGATCGCAATCCTGCTCCGCACGCCGATCTTCTGCGACCTGACTGCCGCAGACGTCGAGGAGCTGCTGCCTCACCTCAGGGAGCGCAACCTAGCGCGCGGCGAGGCGGTCTGGATCGAGGGTGATCCGGCGGACCTGCTGTACGTGATCGCCGAGGGCCAGCTGAAGTCCCATCGTGTGAGCCGAGACGGCGGTGAGGTCATCCTTCTCTTCACCTCCGGGATCGACATCGGGGGCGAGGTCGGCCTTTTCCATCCCAGCGGCGTACGCCAGGTCAGCGTCACCGCGATGGTGCCCACCCGATGCCTGACCCTGGATCGCGCGTCGCTGCTCGCGTTCATGACCCGCCATCCTCCGGCCATGAAGCGGATGCTGGAGCGGTTGAGCACGGTCGCCGGGAGGGCTGCGTATTCGTTCAGTGGGGTCGCCTTCGACGACATCCAACGCCGTGCTGCCGGTGCCCTGGTTGCGCTGGCGGGTGAGTTCGGCGAGCCGACCGACGACGGGCTGCGGATCCGACTGCTGCTCTCTCAGGGCACCTTGGCTGCCGCCATCGCGGCTTCGCGCGAGAACGTCAACCGCGCGCTAGCGGCGTTCGTTGGCGCCGGCGTCCTCAGTCAGCGCGAGGGCCACTTCATCGTGCATGACCTGGCGGCACTCCAGCGGGCCAGCATCGCGGACGTCGACCAGCAGGACCTGTGACGCCCGGCACTGCGCGCGCACCGTCGCGTGACTGACGCTACCGCCATGACTTCCATCTCCAGTCCCGCTCCGGGCCGCACCACGCGATCCATCGATGCCGACGAGCTCCGGTCCTCGTTCGCCGGCGAGGTCCTCACCGAACGAGACGGCGACGCGTACGACGACGCGCGCTCGGTCTTCAACGCGATGTTCGACCGCCGACCCGCCCTGGTCGCCCGAGCCACCAGCACAGCCGACGTCGCTGCGGCGCTGCGATTTGCCCGCGCTCGTGACCTCTCGATCGCTGTCCGCGGTGGCGGCCACTCGGTGGCCGGCTACTCGACCGTCGACGACGGGATCGTGATCGACCTCGGTCCGATGAAGCGGATCGAGGTGGATGCCGTGGGCCGGCGGGCACGCGTCGGGGCCGGCGTCACGTGGGGCGAGCTCGACCACGCGACCCAGGAGGTCGGCCTGGCAACCACCGGCGGCCGGATGACCACGACAGGGGTAGCGGGGTTCACGCTCGGCAGCGGGAGCGGTTGGCTCGAACGACTTCACGGCCTGGCCTGCGACAACCTGCTCTCTGCAGAGATGGTCTGCGCGGACGGCACGGTGGTCACGGCGAGCGAGTCCCAGAACCCCGAGCTGTTCTGGGGCCTGCGTGGGGGCGGGGGGAACTTTGGCGTCGTCACGGAGTTCGAGTTTCGGCTGCACCCCGTCGGGCCCATGCTGCTGGGCGGGCTGCTCCTCCATCCCAGGGACCGTGCGCCCGAGGTGTGCCGATTCTTTCGGGACTACATGGTGGACGCCCCCCGGGAGGTCGCGGCCGGCCTGATCTTCATGCACGCCCCACCGGCGCCGTTCGTCCCGATCGACCTGCAGGGGCAGCCGGCGGTTGCCATCGTCGCCGGCTACGTCGGCCCGCCCGACGAGGCTGCAGGTGTGCTTCGGCCCCTGCGGGAGTTCGGGGATCCCGCAGCCGACCTGATCCAGCCGATGCCCTACGTCGAGTTCCAGGCCCTTACCGATGCCGGCAATCCGCCCGGACGGCGGAACTACTGGCGCTCCGAGATGCTGGGGGAGCTGCCGGACGACGCGATCGACACCCTGGTCACCTGCGCAGCCATGGCCACCTCGCCCGCCAGCGTCGTGGTGATGGGTCCGGTCGGCGGTGCCGTCGCCGACGTAGCCGACGATGCCACCGCGCTCGGAGGGAGATCGGCACCGTGGCTCTACCACTGCTACGGCATCTGGACCGACGGTGACGACGAACGACACATTGGCTGGGTGCGGTCGACCGAGCAGGCGATGCGGCCGTGGGCCGCGGGCGGCATTGCACTGAACTTCGTCAGCGAGATCGACGACACGCGGGTCCGCGCAACCTTCGGGCCTGACAAGTACCAACGGCTCCAGGCACTCAAGGAGCGCTACGACCCGCAGAACCGCTTCCGGTTGAACCAGAACATCCCTCCCGCGACGCCGCGCGCTGCGGGCGGGACATAGATCGCAACCTCTCGGCGTCCTCGACCTGGTCGGACCGACGTACCGGATACTGGCCCCGTGCCCCCAGCAGACTCGGCCGACCAGCAGTCCCTGGCCGAGCCGATGCGCTCCCGCTGGAGCACCCGCGTCTTCGACGACAAGCACGACCTGGATGACGACGAGCTGGCAGCGCTGCTCAATGCCGCGCGCTGGGCGCCGAGCTGGGGCAACCTCCAGCCGTGGGCGTTCGTGATCGCCCGACGAGGTGGTCCGGCGCACCAGGCGCTCCTGCCGCACCTGAGCCGCGGCAACAGCACCTGGGTGCCGCGCGCATCGGTGGTTGTGGTCACCACTGCGCAGCTCGCTGCCGACCCCGACGAGGGGGGTTTCAAGGGCGAGCACGCAGCGTGCTACGACCTCGGGCAGGCGGCCGCCCACCTCACCCTGCAGGCGACCGCGATGGGCCTGCAGGCCCATCAGTTCGGCGGCTTCGCCAGGGAAGAGGTGGGCGAGGCCCTCGGCGTACCGACGTGGTTCCGGGTGATGAGCGGCATCGCGATCGGCCGGCAGGGCGACCCCGCCGAGGTGTCGGAGGGCGACCGCGAGCGCGAGCAGCGCCCCCGCGTCCGCAAGGACCTCCAGGAGTTCGTGTACGTCGACAGGTGGGGTCACCCGTGGCCGGGAGCGCCGTCGTGAAGAGCCGTCGCGGCGGGATCCTGCTTCTCGTGTTCCTCGCGTTGGTGGTCAACCTCCCGGTGGGGCACGGCATCTGGACCAACCGCCAGTTGGATCGCGATGGCGTCGACGTCAGCGCGACCGTCATCGACCACGGCACGGTGCCGCCGAAGGACGACCCGAAGTACTTCATCGACTTCCGCTTCCCGAAGTCGATCGACTCCGAGGGCCGTCAGTGGTCGGTCGGGGTGAGCAAGGCGGCGTACGACGACGCGGTGGCGACCCAGCGGATCGAGGTGCGGGTGCTGCCCGACTCACCCTCCACGTTCAGCGTCGAAGGTGAGCAGACCAGCGGACTGATCCTCGGGCTGACCCTGTTCGCCGACGCCATCCTGCTCGCGATGCTGGTGCTGACCTGGCGCTTCGGAGGGTCCATGGGCCGCCGGCGGCCCGACCTGCGGATGGTTGCCACCGACGACGTCCAGCGGTGCAAGCCCGGCTCGGACCTGGCGAACGTCGGCGACCTGTGGGTGGCGAAGGGCGAGGTGGTCGAGATGTCGGAC
The DNA here is from genome assembly GCA_963753565.1 of uncultured Actinomycetota bacterium. Lineage (GTDB taxonomy): Bacteria > Actinomycetota > Actinomycetes > Propionibacteriales > Nocardioidaceae > Nocardioides. Next base: position 89,756 of record CAVWCT010000008.1, on the reverse strand, counting down.
GACATGGTCGTGCTCGACCTCGGCGACCGTCGGGTGGTCGTGGAGCTGGCCGGTTACGCCAACCCGGTCGGCTACCAACAGCCGGCGCAAGCGGTCGGCCGGATGATCGGCTAGACCCTGATGTCAGACTTGCTCCTATGACCACTCTCAGGGACTTCTCGGCCACGGCGATCGACGGCCAGGACATCGACCTGTCGTCGTACGACGGAAAGGTGGTGCTCGTCGTCAACACCGCGTCCAAGTGCGGTCTGACTCCGCAGTTCGAGGGCCTGCAGCAGCTGCACGAGCAGTACGGCGAGCGGGGCTTCACCGTGCTGGGCTTCCCCTGCGACCAGTTCGCCCACCAGGAGCCCGGTGATGAGGACGAGATCGCCGAGTTCTGCCAGGTCAACTACGGCGTGAGCTTCCAGATGTTCAGCAAGATCGACGTCAACGGCGACGACGCCCACCCGCTGTTCAAGTGGCTGCGGCAGCAGAAGAGCGGCCTGCTCGGCGACAAGATCAAGTGGAACTTCTCCAAGTTCCTGATCGGCAGGGACGGCGACGTGCTCGAGCGTTACTCGCCGACCACCCAGCCCGAGAAGCTCACCGATGACATCGAGAAGGCGCTCGCCGAGTAGCAACCATTACGACCGAAAGCAGCTCTCCCCTCGACCGGACTTGCCGGTAACCACACAGGGGCACGAAGGTGGTCGGGTGTCCAGGTCCGCAACCACCTCGTCGTACTCGATCACCATGCGCCTGCACACGGTGCCGGACCATGCGGTGGTGGGTGCGGTGGCCACCGCGATCGCGCAGGCGGGCGGCATCGTCACCGCCATCGACGTGGCGGAGTCCAGCCACACCCGACTGGTCGTCGACGTCACCTGCTCGGCCGGCGACGCCGACCACGCGAAGGAGCTCGAGCTCGCGGCCGACGCGGTGGAGGGCGTCGAGGTCTACAAGGTCAGCGACCGGACATTTCTGCTGCACATCGGTGGCAAGATCGAGGTGACCAGCAAGGTCCCGCTCCGCAACCGCGACGACCTGTCGATGGCGTACACCCCGGGCGTCGGCCGGGTGAGCATGGCCATCGCCGAGCATCCTGAGGACGTCTGGAACCTGACCACCAAGGGCAACTCGGTGGCAGTGGTCACCGACGGGTCCGCGGTGCTCGGCCTCGGCAACATCGGGCCCGGTGCCGCCATGCCCGTGATGGAGGGCAAGGCCGCGCTGTTCAAGCGGTTCGCCGATATCGATGCCTGGCCGATCTGTCTGGCCACCCAGGACACCGACGAGATCGTGCGGGCCGTCGAGATGATCGCGCCCGGCTTCGGCGGCATCAACCTCGAGGACATCGCGGCACCTCGGTGCTTCGAGATCGAGCGACGGCTGCGCGAGAGCCTCGACATCCCCGTCTTCCACGACGACCAGCACGGTACGGCGATCGTGGTGCTCGCCGCGCTCACCAACGCGATGCGGGTGGTCCGCAAGGAGATGGCCAGCACCCGCGTGGTCGTAGCCGGAGCCGGCGCGGCCGGCACCGCCATCGTCACGCTCCTGCTCGCCGCCGGCGTCACCGACGTCGTGGTCTGGGACCGCGAGGGCTGCCTGTCCGTGGACGACGACGCACTCACGGGCGCCAAGAAGGAGCTTGCCGCAGCGACCAACCCGCGTCGGGTGCGCGGCGACCTCCGCGCCGGGCTCCAGGACGCCGACGTCTTCGTGGGGGTCAGCGGTCCCGGTGTGCTGACCGCCGAGTGGATCCAGGACATGGCCGACGACGCGGTCGTCTTCGCGTTGGCCAACCCCGACCCCGAGGTCGACCCGGCCGAGGCCGGGAAGTACGCCGCAGTTGTGGCCAGTGGCCGCTCCGACTACCCCAACCAGATCAACAACGTGCTCGCGTTCCCCGGAGTCTTCCGAGGCCTGCTGGACGCCCGCGCATCCGAGATCACCGTCGACATGCTGCTGCGGGCCGCCGAGGCGATCGCGCTGGTCGTCCGCGACGAGGAGCTCAACCCCAGCTTCATCATCCCGTCGGTCTTCCACCCCGACGTCCCCAAGGCCGTGGCCGCCGCGATCCGCGGCAACTAGCTGGTCGAGGCCACGCTCATCCGGTCGGGGTGCCGGAACTCCAGCTCCCGCAGCGCCGCGTCCCGGTGGGCGGCGTCGGGAGCGACGATCCCCACGGCGTAGGGGAAGTCCATGTACATCGCGGCCAGCTCGTAGCCCTCCGCCGTGTACTTGCGCCAGATGTAGCGGTACGGCGTGCCTTCCGCCGTCCGGACCGTCTCGCGCTTGGCGTTGGGGAACTCCTTCTCGAAGTAGACGCGGGCCGGGTCCACGCCGGCGAGCTCCATGTAGGACACCGTCACCCACCGGTTGTCGACCTTGAAGTCGCACGCGTACATCGCGGGCCGGGTGTACTCGGGATGCGAGACCAGCACGTCGATGCAGTCATCGCGGTTGGGATGGAACGTCGGGAAGACCCAGCGCAGGCCGGCCGAGCCGCTCGGCATCGTGCACGCGTCGGCGGACAGCACCTTCGCGCCGTCCCAGCACGTCACGTGGGTCTCGATCCTGGGCTCCGGGATCTCTGCCGTCAGCATCTGCGCGCCGATGCCACCCACGATCGCCAGCCCGCCCAGCAGCGGAACCAGCACGATGGGTGCGCGCCAGCGCGCGACCGACCGCAGCGCGCGGAGTATGCGCCCGGGCTTGGCCGGTTCGGGCACGGGCGACAGCTCGTCGTCGGCGACCACCGATGCTCCGCAGTTCAGGCAGAACCGGAACGTGCCGAGCGGTTCACCGCAGCGTTGACAGGCATCGCGGGTGCCGCGCGTCATCGCTTCGGTCTCGGTCACAACGTCTCCCCATGCTCGCCGAGGGAATGAAATTGTTACTCGCCGCGGCGGCGGCTGGGACCGTTTCTGCGAACCTCTACCGAACCGTGATCAGCGGCCTGACAACCTTTACATATCCCCACCTCTTGTCAAGACGGTTTACAAACGGTACGGTCTTGTAAAGCCAGCCCGAGAGGTGAGGGACATGAGCAACGACCAGATCGCCAACAGCACGGTTGCCCGGGGATCCAGTGACGAGTGGACGGACAAGAAGCGGTACCTGTGGCTGATCGGCCTCGTCGTACCGTCCCTGGCCTTCGCCGGCTACGGGCTCTGGCTCGCCACCGGTGTCGGTGCCTGGTTCTGGATCGGCCCCGTCGTGATCCTGGTGATCGTCCCGGCGATCGACCTGTTCGCCGGCCTCGACAAGTCCAACCCTCCGGACGACGCCATCGAGGCGCTGGAGAAGGACAAGTACTACCGCTGGATCACCTACCTCTTCCTGCCTATCCAGTACGCCGGCTTCGTCGGCGCGATGTACCTCATCGCCCGGGGTGACCCGCTCGGGATCGGCGGAGACCTGAGCACGATCGACAAGGTCGGCCTGGCCATCTCGATCGGCTGTATCGGCGGCATCGGCATCAACACCGCCCACGAGCTCGGCCACAAGCGCGAGGAGAACGAGCGCTGGCTCTCCAAGATCGCCCTGGCCCAGAGCTTCTACGGCCACTTCTACATCGAGCACAACCGCGGCCACCACGTCCGCGTCGCGACACCCGAGGACCCCGCGTCGTCGCGGATGGGCGAGACGTTCTACGCGTTCTGGCCGCGCACCGTGCTCGGTTCGCTCAAGAGCGCCTGGAGCATCGAGAAGCGTCGCTACGCCCGCCGCCACCAGCACCCGTTCCGGATCGGCAACGACGTGCTCAACGCCTGGGTGATGTCGGCGGTGCTGTTCGGCGCGCTGACCGTGTGGCTCGGCGTCGGGATCCTGCCCTACCTGGTGATCCAGGCGATCGTCGGCTTCTCGCTGCTCGAGGTCGTCAACTACATGGAGCACTACGGCATGCTGCGCCAGAGGGTCGGCCAGCCCGGCAAGGAGCGCTACGAGCGGGTCGACCCCTCGCACTCGTGGAACTCCAACAACATCGCGACCAACGTGCTGCTCTACCACCTGCAGCGCCACAGCGACCACCACGCGAACCCGACCAGGCGCTACCAGACCCTGCGCGACTTCGAGGAGTCGCCGGTCCTGCCCACGGGCTACGCCGGCATGATCGTGCTCTCGCTGATCCCGCCGGTCTACCGCCGGGTGATGGACCCCTTGGTGATCGCCCACTTCAAGGGCGACCTGACCAGGGCCAACCTCAGTCCGCGCAAGCGCGATCGGCTCCTGGCGAAGTACCCGCCGCCGGCCGTGCCGACCGCGGCCGAGGTGGCCGCGGCCGCGCAGGCCGAAGCCGACGCTGCCGCCCTGGCGCTGGACGAGGTCATGGCCGCCCGCTGCCCCGGCTGCGGCTACACCTACGAGGTCGAGGTCGGCAACGAGTTCGAGGGCTTCGCCGCCGGCACCGCCTGGGCGGACATCCCGCGCGACTGGTGCTGCCCGGACTGCGGAGTGCGCGAGGCGTCCGACTTCGTGCCCGTCGAGAAGGTCGACGCGTCATGAGCCTCCGGATCGAGGTCGACCGCGGCAAGTGCGAGGGCCTCGGCATGTGCGAGGCGATGGCGAGCGACTTCTTCGAGCTCGACGACGACGAGCAGATGCACATCCTCAACGAGACGCCCGACGACGCCGACCGTGGACACGTGCACGCCGCCGTCCAGGCCTGCCCGGTGCTCGCGCTGACGCTGGTCGGATGATGGCTGGCCGATGACTACCCTCCTTGGTGTGACCGCCGAACCCGCTCTCACCATGCGCGACCGCGTGGTCGAGGCGGCGGTGCGGCTCACCTCGGAGGTCGGATGGTCGCAGGTCACCATGGCCAAGCTCGCCGACGAGGTGGGCGTCAGCCGGCAGACCGTCTACAACGAGATCGGCACCAAGCCCGGTCTTGCTGAGGCGATGATCCTGCGCGAGCTGGACCGGTTCCTCGCGGTCGTCAGCGTCGCGTTCGACCGGCACCCGCGCGACATCGTGGCGGCGATCCGCGACGCCTGCGTCGGAGTGCTCGAGCACGCGCAGGACAACCAGCTCCTGCACGCGGTCGTCTCGGCGACCCATGGCGCCGACACCGAGCTGCTGCCGCTGCTGACCACCCACGCCGAGTCGCTGCTCGGTGTCGCCAAGGTGGTCCTTGCCGACCGGATCGAGCCCTACGACGTCGACCTCGACCGCAAGCAGCTCGAGGCGGCGATCGACATGGTCGTGCGCGTCGTGCTCAGCCACGTGATGCAGCCGTCGGGCCCGCCGCGGGAAACGGGCGAGGACATCGCCTGGATCGCGGCGCGCGTCCTACGCGGCTGAGTCGGCCGACTCGGCCCGGGCCTGCGAGCGCTCGGCGGCCTCGCGGAACGTGCGTGCTACGTACGGCGGCACGGTCAGCCCTCGGTGCTCAGCGAAGAGGAGCTCGCGCTCGACGCGGGCGATCTGCTGGGTGAAGTCCTCGACGTCGCGGCTGATGCCGAGCGAGCGCATGACGTCGCCGAAGTCGGCCGACTGCTCGGGGTTGTAGGCCCCGACAGGTGCGAACGAGATCGCGCGCATCTTGCGGACCAGCCACTTCTGCCAGCGGGCCAATCGGTGCCAGTGCTGGCGCGCGGACATCTGGTAGAAGGCGAAGTGGCCCGGCTCCTGCCGCTTGATCTGCCTGATCGCGGTGTGCGCGACGCCGTCCTCACCGAGCTCGAGGATCCCGTCGTACAACATGTTGTAGGCGAGTACGGCGGAGCGCTCGGTGGCCACTCCGGTCAGGTAGTAGAGCATCCGGGAGACGTCTTGGAAGACGCCCGCGTGGCCCAGGGCGCCGAGCACCTTGATCTTCAGACCGATCGACAGATCGGGCTGGGCGGCGGGCCGGTCGAGGTGGCGCTGCAGCTCGTCGAGGATCAGCCCGTGCTGGATCTCCTGCGGGTGCCAGACGTCGCGGAAGAAGTGCACGTCGATGTCGGGCGGGTCGGGCAGCAGGATCGCGAGCTCCATGACGTTCTTCTCGACCTCGAGCTCCACCCGGGCCATGTAGTCGAGCACGTGGCCGAAGCGGGCGTCGAGCTCGCGCGGCTTCGAGACGCTGAAATCGACCGACGAGAGCGCGATGGGCGGGTGTTCGTTGGCGATCCGGTCGACGTGGTCGACCAGCCGCTGATCGCTCGCCCGGGCCATCAGCAAAGCCTAGTCTCTTTCGAGTGAGTGAGACTCCCCCGGTCGCCGACGTACGCCTCGGAACGACAACCGGCCGGGCGGTCATCGCCGCCGCGACCCTTGGCTCCGGCATGGCCTGGCTCGACGGCACGGTGGTCAACGTCGCGCTGAAGACCATCGGTGACGATCTCGACGCCTCGTTGGCCGAGCTGCAGTGGATCACCAACGGCTACATGCTGTCGCTGGCCAGCCTGATCCTGCTGGGCGGGTCGCTGGGCGACCGGTTCGGCCGACGGCGGATCTTCGTGGTCGGTACGACGTGGTTCGCGCTCGCCTCGCTGCTGTGCGGCCTCGCGCCCACCCCGGAGATCCTGATCGCCGCCCGGGTGCTGCAAGGGATCGGCGGGGCGCTGCTGACCCCTGGCAGCCTGGCCATGATCCAGGGCGCGTTCGTCGCCTCCGACCGGCCCAAGGCGATCGGCGCGTGGACGGGGCTCGGTGGCATCGCGGGCGCCATCGGTCCCTTCGTCGGCGGGGCGTTGGTCGACTACGCCAACTGGCGCTGGATCTTCCTGATCAACCTCCCGATCGCGGTGGCCACGGTCCTCATCGCGCAGCGCTACGTGCCAGAGACCCGTGACCCCAACGCGTCGAAGCACTTCGACCTGGCTGGCGCCGTGCTGGCCACCGTGACGCTGGCCGGCACGACGTACGCGCTCACGCAGTGGGGTGGTGGGCTGGCCCTGTTCGCTGCGGTGGCCGGTGTGCTGGCCGGGGTCGGGTTCGTGGTCGTCGAGAAGCGCGAGAAGATGCCGATGCTCGCGCTCGGCATCTTCCGCGACCGGACGTTCAGCTCCGCGAACGTGATGACGCTGCTGGTCTACGCCGCCTTGGCTGCCTCGGGCTTCTTCATCACCCTGCAGCTGCAGACCGTGAGCGGCTGGAGTCCGCTCGAGGCCGGCATCGCGACGCTCCCCATCACCATCGTGATGATCCTGCTGGCGGCCAAGGGCGGCGAGATCGGTGCCCGGATCGGCCCGCGGATCCCGATGACGTTCGGCCCGATCGTGATGGGGATCAGCTGCCTGATGCTGCTCGCCATCGGTGACGACGTGAACTACGTCGTCGACGTGCTGCCGGGGGTGACGGTGTTCGGACTCGGACTCTCGTTGATGGTCGCCCCGCTGACGGCGACCGTGCTCGCCGCCGCACCCGACGAGCACGCCGGGATCGCCAGCGGCGTCAACAACGCGGTGGCCCGGACCGGCTCCCTCCTCGCGGTCGCTGCCCTGCCGGTGGCGGTGGGGCTGACCGGCGACGACTACGCCATGCCATCGGTGTTCAACGACGGCTACCGCTCGGCGATGATCGCCTGCGCCGCGCTCCTGATCGCAGGTGGCGTGGTCTCGTGGTTCACGATCCGCAACGCCGTGCTCGAGAGTCAGCTGCCCGCGGCCGACGGTGGTTGAGGTGCGAGAGCAGCGAGCCTCGAAACCACTCTGACGTTGCGACTTCCGCCTACCCTGGACGGGCGATGAGGGGGGACGAGCGGGGGAGGCGCGCCTGGGGGGCAGGGGTCGTATCGACCCTGCTCCTGCTTGCCGCGTGCAGCGACCCCGCCGGCGGAAAGGACACCGCCGAGCCCTCCGAGGATCCCTCCGACGTCGTCACCTCGTCCTCACCCTCGCCCGATGACTCACCCACCGCGGTCGTCGACCCCGAGCACGCGATGGACCCTCCCGGCCCGTTCGAGCCGCCTGCGGTTCCGGCCGACATCCTGGTCACCAGCGACGAGCCGATCCCGAACCGGGTCGTCCATGCGATCAAGAAGCTCGACGACGTCGAGGCGGTGGCTCCGATCTCCATCGGCCAGGTCGTGATCGAGAGCCGGGTCTACGACCTTGCTGCCGTCGACGCGGGCACCTACCGGCGCTTCACCCCGGCCGAGAGCGCCCAGCTGCAGGAGCAGTGGGACCGCATCGCCGGTGGCGAGCTCGCGATGCTGCCCGACCTCGGCAAGCGGTTCCCGATCGACAAGCAGGGGTTCGCCCGGCTGGGCCCGGGCGCTGACGACCCGCAGATCCACGTCGGCGCCTACGCCCCGCAGATCCCCACCATCGAGCTGGTCGTCAACGAGAAGTGGGGCAAGACGCTCGACCTGACCCAGCGCAACGCGTTGGTCGTCTCGACGTTCGAGGCCGCACCTCAGGACCTGCGCAAACCCATCCAGCGGATCGCCGGCGAGACCATGTCGGTGCAGCTGATGGACATCGCCACCCAGCTCGGGCTGGACCCCGATGCCGTGCTGCAGGCGAACGTGGTCGGGTCCTTCGCCGAGGCGGTCGGCATCTTCAGGTACACCGTCTCCGGCGGTCGGGTCATCCCTGACCCGGCGTGGGTACGCGACCACATCCGCACCCAGGTCGTCCCGATCCTGGGCGCGGTCACCTGCAACGAGGCGATCTTCCCGCAGCTGAAGGCGGCCCTGGGCGAGATCGTCTCCCGCGGGCTGGCGGACGAGATCCATCCGAACGAGTACCAGGGCTGCTACTACCCGCGCTTCATCGCCGGCAGCACCCAGCTGTCCAACCACGCCTTCGGGTTGGCGCTCGACCTCAACGTCCCCGGCAACCAGCGCGGCACCGTCGGCCAGATGGACCGAGGCGTCGTGGATGCGTTCAAGCACTGGGGATTCGGCTGGGGTGGCGACTGGAACTACACCGACCCGATGCACTTCGAGCTGAACGCGATCGTCAGCCCGGGCTAGGCTCGGCGGTGAGCATTTCACTGGTTAACCAGTGAAATGCTCACTGGGCTCAGGAAATACGACGTGCCAAGTGAGCAAATCGGGGCAGCAGCTGTCGAATTCACAGGTTGACCTGTGAATTCGACACTCGGAGTGGCTCGATAGCGTGACGGGCATGCGCGCAGTCCAGGTGGTCACGCCCACCGGCCCCTCCGACATCCAGATCCGCGAGATCGACGAGCCGACTCCGGGACCGGACGACGTACTGATCGAGGTGCACCGGGTCGGCATCTCGTTCCCCGACCTGCTGCTGAGCCGGGGTGAGTACCAGCTCAAGCCCGAACCGCCGTTCTCGCTGGGCGTCGACGTCGCCGGCACGGTGATCAGCGGCCCGGGCTTCGAGCCCGGCCAGCGGGTTGCAGGAGCCGGTCCCTACGGCGGCGCGCAGGAGCGCACCGTCCTTCCCGGTGTGTCGGTGTTCCCGCTGCCCGACTCGTTGTCGTACGACGAGGGCGCGGCGCTGCCGATGAACTACCTGACCGCGCAGTTCGCGCTCGCCGAGCGCGGCGACCTGCGCGAGGGCGAGACCGTCTTGGTGCACGGCGCGGCCGGGGGCGTCGGCACGGCCACCATCCAGGTCGCCAAGGGCATGGGTGCCCGGACCATCGCCGTGGTCAGCACCGAGGAGAAGGTGAAGGTCGCGCTGGACGCCGGCGCGGACGACTCCGTGTTCGCCGACGGCTTCAAGGACTCCGTCATGGAGCTCACCGGCGGCAAGGGCGTCGACGTGGTGCTCGACGTAGTCGGTGGCGACGGGTTCACCGACTCGCTGCGCGTGCTCGCCACGCAGGGACGGATCCTCGTGGTCGGCTTCGCCTCCGGCCAGGGCATCCCGGAGGTCAAGGTCAACCGGCTGCTGCTCAACAACGTCGACGTGCGCGGGGTCGGCTGGGGAGCGTTCGCGATGCTGCGGCCGGGCTACATGAAGCAGCAGTGGGAGGCGCTGCTCCCGATGATGGAGAGCGGCGTGGTGAAGCCGCCGATCGGCGCGGTCTACGAGCTCGAGGACTTCGGCCAGGCGCTGATCGACATGGACGATCGCAAGGCGCTGGGCAAGCTGGTCGTCAAGGTCCGTGACTAGTGGTCCGCTTCGACTGGGGACCGACCGGAGCCGCGGCGATCGCCGACGGGGCCGACATCGCCGTGGTCGTCGACGTGCTCTCGTTCACCACCACCCTCACGGTTGCGGTCGAGCGGGGGATGACCGTCTATCCCTATGCCTGGAAGGACTCTCGAGCCGAGGAGTACGCCGCGGAGCGCGACGCCGTGCTCGCGGTCGGCCGCTTCGAGGGGCGCGACGGGGGCGGCGTCAGCCTGTCGCCGGCCGCGATGGCGTCGGTCGAGGGCGTGGGGCGGCTCGTGCTGCCGTCGCCCAACGGTTCCTCGATCTCCTTCGGTCTCGCCGACTCCGGCCTGACCGTGGTGGGCGCCTGCCTGCGTAACAACGTCGCCGTGGCGCGCTGGCTCGCCCCTCAGGTCGCGGCCGGGGCGACGGTCGCGGTGGTGGCCGCAGGGGAGCGCTGGCGGGACGGCTCGCTGCGGCCCGCGATCGAGGACCTCTGGGGAGCCGGAGCCGTCGTGCGAGCACTGGGCGTTTCCGAGCACGCACTGAGCCCGGAGGCCCGGCTCGCCGTCCACGAGTTCACGGCCGTCTTCCACCGGCTCGACGAGCTGCTGCCGGAATGTGTGAGCGGACAGGAGCTGGTCGACGCCGGGTTCCGGGATGACGTGGTGATCGCGGCGGAGCTCGACGTGAGCGACGTCGTACCGGTGCTCACTGGTGAGGCGTTCGTCGCTGCCGGTTAGGTTTGCTGCCGTGAGCATCCTCGATGACGCCCGCGAGGGCATGGACCCCGACATCCGGCCCCAGGACGACCTGTTCGGGCACGTCAACGGCCGCTGGCTCGACGAGACCGAGATCCCCGCCGACCGCTCCACGTGGGGCGCGTTCGTCACGCTCGCCGACACCGCCGAGGAGCAGGTGCGCGCGATCATCGAGTCGCTGGCGGCCGGCGCTCCCGATGCCGAGGACGCCGAGGACGCCCGCAAGATCGGCCAGCTCTTCGCCTCCTTCATGGACACCGATCGGATCGCCCAGCAGGGCACCCGCCCGATCCGCCCGCTGCTCGACGCGGTGGGCGCGCTGCGCGACGTCCGAGACCTGGCGGCGTTCCTCGGCGAGTTCGAGCGGCTCGGCGGCCACGGGCTGTTCGGCAGCTACGTCAACACCGACGACCGCAACTCGGACCGCTACCTCTTCCACATCACCCAGGGTGGTCTCGGACTGCCCGACGAGTCCTACTACCGCGAGGACAAGTTCGCCGAGATCCGCGACAAGTACGTCGCCTACCTCACCGACCTGCTCGCTCTCGGCCGGCACGAGGACGCGCCGGCTGCTGCCGCCACCATCCTCGGCATCGACACCCAGCTGGCAGCCGGCCACTGGGAGCGCGCCGAGACGCGCGACGTGCAGAAGAGCTACAACCTGCTGACCTCGGCGGAGCTCAAGGAGCTGTGCCCCGCCTTCGACTGGGACGCCTACGTCACCAACCTCGGCGCATCCGACATCGACCACGAGCTGGTGCTCGCCGAGGTCTGCGTCGGCCAGCCGTCCTACCTCGCCCACCTGTCGACGGTGCTCGAGTCCGTGCCGATCGAGGACTGGAAGGCCTGGCTGCTCGCGCACGTGCTGCGCGCCGCGGCGCCGTACCTCACCGACGACTTCGTCGAGACCAACTTCGACTTCTACGGCCGCACCCTCAACGGCACTCCCGAGCTGCGCGCCCGGTGGAAGCGCGGGGTCGGCCTGGTCGAGGGCGCGCTGGGTGAGGCGGTCGGCAGGGAGTACGTCGCCCGCCACTTCCCGCCGACGTCCAAGAAGCTGATGGACGACCTGGTCGGCACCCTGCTCGCGGCCTACCGCGAGTCGATCTCGCGTCTCGACTGGATGAGCGAGGACACCAAGCAGCGGGCCTACGAGAAGCTCGACACGTTCCGCCCCAAGATCGGCTACCCGGACGAGTTCCGCGACTACTCCGAGCTGCAGGTGACCAAGGACGACCTGCTCGGCAACGTCGGGGCGGCGTCTGCGTTCGAGACCGACCGCCAGCTGCGCAAGATCGGCCAGCCGGTCGACCGCGACGAGTGGTTCATGCTCCCGCAGACCGTCAACGCCTACTACAACCCCGGCACCAACGAGATCTGCTTCCCGGCGGGCATCCTGCAGCGGCCGTTCTTCGCACCCGACGCCGAGCCGGCCGAGAACTACGGCGGCATCGGCGCCGTGATCGGCCACGAGGTCGGCCACGGTTTCGACGACCAGGGAGCGCAGTACGACGGCGCCGGCAACCTCAACGACTGGTGGACCGCCGAGGACAAGGCGGCGTTCGAGGTGAAGTCGAAGGCGCTGATCGAGCAGTACAACGGCTTCTCACCGCGCAGCCTGCCCGAGGAGAAGATCAACGGCGCACTCACCGTCGGCGAGAACATCGGCGACCTCGGCGGGCTCACGATCGCCCTCAAGGCCTACGTGATCTCCCAGGGTGGCGAAGCGTCCGTCGAGGAGCGTCGCAAGGTGTTCCTCAACTGGGCGCACGTCTGGCGGACCAAGCGGCGGATCGAGCAGGAGCGCCAGCTGCTCGCCATCGACCCGCACAGCCCGTCGGAGTTCCGCGCCAACATCGTGCGCAACCTCGACGAGTTCCACGAGGTCTTCGGCACCGTCGAGGGCGACGGGCTGTGGCTCGACCCGGAGGCTCGGGTCCGGATCTGGTGATCAGGGCGTAAGTCGGGTGACCCTGCCGGTGAAGCTGGTGACGTAGAGCGACTCGGCGTCCCAGCCGGGACCGGCGCCGAAGCGCACCGAGGAGGCGAAGGCCAACCCGCTGCCGACGGTGCACCGGCCACCGGTGTCGGGGTCCACCCGCACGATCTTGCCGGCGAGGTTGAGGGCGACGTAGACGAAGCCGTCGGCGCCGAGGGTCAGGTCGTCCGCGGCGTTGAGCGGGCCGATGCCCGGCAGCTTGATGACGCGCGGCCTCGCGTCCGGGTGGAGGGTGTCGACCACCGAGATCGTGGTGGTCGGGTTGAACGTCGAGGCGACGTAGAGCCGGTTGCTGGCCCCGTCGTAGGCCATGCCGTTCGTAGACGTGACCTTCGGGGCGTACGTCGCGAGTGTGCCGTTCGCGCGGACCTCGGTCATCCGGGTCGAGGAGCCGAAGTCGCGACTGACCAGGAACCCGCCGTTGGGGCCGGCGATCATCCCGTTGGGCGCGGTGAGCCCGGTCGCCACGGTGGCGCGCACCCCATTGTCGAGGTCGACGCTGTCGATGGTGCCGTCCATGGTGCCGAACAGTCCGGCGGGGATGCTGTTGCCCGTCGTGAAGTAGGCCGTGCTGCCGTCGATGACGATGCCGCCGGGTCCGTTGACGTTCGGGACCAGCGTGCTGGTCGCGCCGTCCGCCGTACGCCGCAACAGGGAGCCCGGCCCGCCCTGCTTCCCCGAGGAGAGCAGCATCCCGCCGCGTCCGTCGAAGCCGAGGTTCTCGAGGACGCCGAGGCCGGATGCCACCGGGGACTTGGTCCAGGAGTGACACGCGGGCCCGGGGACACCGCTGGCCGGGTCAGCGGTCGCCGGGACGACCAACAGCGCCGAGACAAGGAGAGACACGGCTAGGCGCACGATCGGTGACTCTGGAGGTGATGGACGAGAGGTGTCAAGCACGTGGCTCTGGCGGACGCCGGTGCCCAGGTGGAAACTGCGTGCATGACCACCGACAGCGATGTCCCCCCTGAGTTGACGCCGACCTCGTTCCGCAAGGGCAACGTGGCGGCAGACGTCGAAGCCGACCTGGCGGCACAGGTCTATGCCCTGGAAATCCAGGAGCAGCTGCCCGGCGTTCAGCGGCTGCGCGACTGGACTCTCGCCGCCCTCGACCCGCAGCTGGGCGAGCGTGCGGTCGACGTGGGCTCCGGCACCGGCACCGAGGTGTTCCGCCTGGGCGCGCTGGTCGGCGTCGACGGCGAGGCGATCGGCGTGGAGCCGCATGCCGGCCTCCGGGCCACGGCAGAGGCCCGGGCGGCAGACGCCGGCATCGCGGCGACGTTCATCGATGGCGACGCCCTGTCGCTGCCGTTCCCGGACGGGTCGGTCGACGTGATCCGCTGCGAGCGCGTCTTCCAGCATCTCCGGGACCCGGACGGGGCGGCGCAGGAGTTCGCGCGGGTCCTGGCACCCGGCGGCCGGGCGGTGGTGATCGACTCGGACTGGGGAACGGTGGTGCAGTCCATGGGCGACCCGGAGGTGAACCGACGGGTCAACGAGTCGGCATGGCGACGGATGGCCAACCCGTTCTCGGGCCGCCGCCTTCGCGGGCAGCTGCACCGGGCCGGCCTCACGGTCGATCCCGACATCGCGGCGACCGCCGTGCTGATGCCCGATGAGGTGCTGGCTGGGCTGTACTTCGTCCGGTTGCCGATCGCGCTGGCGGTAGAGGAGGGCGCGATCTCGGCCGAGGAGGCAGCCGCGCTGGAGCGGGAAATCGTCGCCTCGGTCGACGCGGGCGACGCCTTCTTCTCGGTGACCATGTTCGCCGTCCTGGGCCGGCGCTGACGAGGAGCTTGGCCAACGCTGTAATCTTGATTACATGATTACAAGCGAGCAGCAGGAGAAGGTGCAGGGCTGGTTCTCCGGCCGCCTGCCGAAGGAGTGGACTGGCGAGCCCGCCAAGGTGACGGTGGACCGGGAGGAGATCACCGTCATCCTCACGATCGACGACGTCGCGGCCGGCGACTCGGAGGTGGAGCAGGCCGAGGCGCGTGCGGGACGGGCGAGCGCGTTTCGCGAGGAGACCCGCGACGCGCGGATCAAGATCGCCCGGGAGGCCGAGCACCGCTACGAGCGCAAGGTGTCGTGGGGAGTGAAGCTCGGCGACCACGGAGAGCTGTGGACCCACCTCGCCGCTCCGGTGATGACCCGGCTGCGCCAGCAGAACCGCCTGGTGCTCGACACCCTGGTCGAGGCCGGTGTCGCCCGGTCGCGATCGGAGGCGCTGGCCTGGTGCGTGCGCCTGGTCGGGCAGCACGAGGAGGAGTGGCTGGGCGAGCTCCGTGACGCGATGGCGAGCGTTGCCGACGTACGCGACAAGGGGCCCGCGGGCTGAACGGTGCTGGTGGCAGACTCTGCGCGTGCCGCGCGACGCCCTGACCCGCAAGACGGACACCCTGGCCATGTGGGCGACGCCCGAGATCGACGTGTGGGTCTCCACGGCGTCCGCGGCGGGCGAGGCGCACCTGGTGCCGCTGTCGGTGGCCTGGACCGAAGAGCGCTTGGTCATCGCCGTCGGTGAGAAGTCCCGCACGGCCCGCGACGTTGCGATCTCCGGTCGCGCACGGATGGCGGTCGGTCCTACCCGCGACGTCACGATGGTCGACGCGAGTCTCGAGCGGACCGTCGACGTGGCCGCGTCCGGGGCCCTCGGCGAGGCCTACGCGGAGCAGGCGGACTGGGACCCGCGGGGCTCGGACGGCTACGTCTTCCTGGTGCTGAAGCCCGTCCGCGTGCAGGCCTGGCGCGAGGTCGACGAGATCGCCGACCGCACGATCATGCGCGACGGGACTTGGCTCGTCTGAGCCTCAGACCGCCGGGAGGACGATGCCCAGGTGTCGCCGCACCCGGGTTCGTAGTCGTTCCAGTGTGCTGAGCTCGCGAGCCGACGCACGTCCCCACTTCGCGAGCGCGAGCAGCACCAGCGCCTCGTCGTACGCCGAAGCCGAAGCGCGGGCGGCGGCGAGGCTCTCTCGCAGGCTGCGCTCGCCGGCCTCTGGCTGCCCGAGGGTCAGCAGGGCCAGACCTTCGATCCGCTTGAACTGCCTGAGGTGCAGGCCCATCACCGCGTTGCGACCGAGCACCTCCGCCACGTGGTCCAGCGCACCCTGCGCATCGCCGGCTAGATAGCTGCACTCGGCCTGGAGCGACTCCACCGTCAGCGCCTCGTAGGTCTCACCGACCTCCTCGTGCATTGTTCGCGCCTCCTCGAAGCGCCGCGCTGCCTGGGTGTAGTCGGCCCGCGCCATGGCGATCCGGCCCTGCTGGCTGTAGCCGAAGGCCCGCTCACCCAGCGCGTGGGTGCCGCGCCACACCCGCATCGAGTCGGCAAGCATCGCCTCCGCTCGGTCGAGCTCACCCTGGAAGATCAGGATCTCCGCGGCGTTCGCCTGCATGAGCGCGATGTCGAGCTGCCGGCCCACGCGGCGGTAGGCCTCGGCGGACTCGGTGTAGTGCTCGAGGGCCACGATCCACTCGTCGTTGCTGAACGACAGCAGGCCCATCACATTGTGGCCGCGCGCCAAGCCCTTCAGGTCGTTGATGCTCGCGTAGAGGGTCAGCGACCGGGCCGCGAGCTCGAGATCGACCGGCCTACCGGAGAAGCTGTCGGCGAGGCTGCGGGTCTCCAAGGCCCGCGCCTGGGTCTGCGGATCAAGGCCGAGCTCCGCCTCCTCGATGGCGGCGTCGGCCCAGCGGATGGCCGCAGTGAACTTGCCCTGGACGAACAGGTTCTGGGAGTAACGCTCAGCCAGCTGGGCGCGCAGCTTGCGCGACTCCGGGTCGTCTAGTCCGGCCAGCGCCTTGCGTCCGCGAGTGACCCACCGCAGGGAGTCGGAGTAGTGCCCGCTGAGGCGCCGATGCACCGCCGTCTTCAGCGCGAGACGGCCCTGTGCCTGGGGGTCCGAGCGCAGCCGCACGCGCGCCCGGCGAAGCGAGTCCTCCATGGCGTCGAGGTCGCCGAGCGACTCGTAGATCTCGCCCAGGGCCTCGCAGACAGCGGCGACGTCGCTCTCGTCCCGCCGGCTCAGAAACCTGGCGGACGCGAGCGCTCGTTGGTAGCACTCGGCGGCCTCGGTGTTGGCGTAGAGCTCTCGGGCGTCGGCGCCCGCTCGCTTCGAGTGTTCGTAGGCCTCGTCGTACAGCTGACCGTGGAAGCAGTGGAGCGACAGCAGGACCGCCGGCCCGAGCTCCCCGTCATGCGTTCTCGCGACCATGTGGGCGGTGGTGGCGTGCACGTGGACCCGCCGCCGGAAGGGCAGGCCCTCGTAGGCGGTCTCCCGGACCAGGTGGTGGAAGAAGCTGTAGGTGCCGTCGTCGTTGCGCTCGAGGAACTCGCCCAGCTCGTCGATGTGTGCGTTGCCCGGCGGGACCCCGTCGAGCCGCGCCATCACCGAGTCGAGCATGCCGGGGTCGAGGTTCATGCCGAGCACCGAGGCCGCGCGCAGCAGGTACTTGTGCGCGGGTGTGAGCCGGTCGATCCGCGACGCGATGATCGCCTCGATCGAGTCCGGGATCGCCTCACCCGCCAGCAGTGAGTCGATCCCAGCGGCCATCTCGGTCAGGAAGAGCGGGTTTCCGTCCGCGCGTTCGACCAGGGCGGCCATCCGATGTGCTGGCACGTGCTGATCACCGACGGCCAGGGCGAGCAGGTCGTCGGCTGCCTCCGGCGGCAGCGGCTGCAGCTCCAAGGAGCTGGTGTGGTCGGCTGGGGACAGCTGCCAATCCGCGTCCGGCAGCCGGGTGGCGACGATGAGCCACGGGCGCGACGGGGTATCAGCTGTCAGGCGATCGAGCAGGTCGGTGGTCGCCTCGTCCATGAACTGGACGTCGTTGAACACCAGCAGGGTCGGGTCGTCGAGGAGCGCACCCAGCACCTCGCTGGTCGTGGCCTCCAGGGTCAGCTTGCGGACCTCCGGCTCCATCGCCTCGACCTCGGGGGTGGTCGGCACGTCGACGCCGGCGACAACGCACACCAGAGGGATGAGGGGTGCGAGGTGGGGTGTCAGCTGGGAGACCACGGCCCGCACGCGCCGCTCGGCACCGCGCGTGTCTCCGGGCCGCAGACCGAGGCGTTGCGCGAAGAGCTGGTGGAACGGCTGGTACGGCGTGCCGGTGGCGTAGATGTCGCCGTCCAACCACAGGACCGGCACGTCGGTCTGCGAGACGAGCTCGCTGAGCAGCCGCGACTTGCCGATGCCCGGCTCCCCGACGAGCTCCACAGCGCGGCCCTTCCCGGCGGTCGCCGAGGTCATGGCGGACAAGAGCTGGGCGATCTCGTGCTCACGCCCGATGAGCGGGAGCTCCGTGACGCCCGCTGTGTGTTGCGCCTCCCGAGCTCGACCGACGACGGCCGCCTCGACCAGTTCCGACTTGCCCTTCACGGCGAACGGCGGGAGCGGAGCAGTCTCGAACTGGGTGCGGGACCGCTCCAGGGCGAGGGCGCTTGCAATCAGCTCGCCGGGACCGGCCTTCGCCATCAACCGCGCAGCCAGATTGACGCAGTCTCCCGTGACGGAATAGACCCGGCGGAACCATGGGCCGTAGTTGCCGGCGAAGACCCGACCGACGTTCACGCCTGCTCGCACGCGCAGGATCTGGGGCGAGTCGAGCACCTGCCGAGCAGCGGTCAGGACGCGTGCGGCGTCGTCACCCGCGCTGACCGGGGCGCCCGAGACGAGGATGATCTTGCCGCCGTCGGGATAGATGTCGGACGACAGGAAGGTCACCCTGTTGGCCGTGGCCGCCACCTGGCAGGCATCGACGATCTGGGCGACGGCGTCGGCGACGGCGTCGACGCCGGAGGCGGCACGCATCGCGTCCACCCCGGTGAACTCGATGAAGCAGACAGCGATGTTGCGGTGCTCGTAGGCGACCTCGGCGGCCAGCACGTGGTCCGCGAGCGACGCCGGAAGGGCGACCCGCAGATCGAGCTGGGTCGAGTGGCGGGCCTCCGCCGGTGCCGCAGCGACCACTGGGGCATCGATCAGCAGGAGACCGGCACCCCGTGCCTCGCCGAGCCGGGCACCCGAACCCTCGAGGAGCTCGGCCGTCGCCGGGCTGACCACGACTTCGCCGGCCTCCGCCGCGGTCTCCATCTGCGCCACGAGGCTGGCGCCCGGGCCGGTGACGATGAGCTCGCGGAATTCCCTGCCCACGAGCATGAAGTCCAGATCGCCTGAATGGATGCCGATCGACATGCGCAGCCGGACCGTGCCGACCGAGGTCCTGACCCGACCGATGCGGTCGATGACCCGCTGCATCTCCTGGGCGGCCCGGGCGGCCAGTGCTGGGTGGTGCTCACCCTCGAAGAGCAGGAGCACGGCGTCCCCTCCCCACTTCACCAACCCCGCGCCGTACTCGTAGGCGGCGGCCAGCAGCTCGTCGAAGATCAGGTTGAGGGTGTCGCCCATCTCCTCGGCGCCCACCCGGCCCTGCTTCGCGAGGCGCTCGGTGAGGTTGGTGAATCCCGAGATGTCGGCGAAGACGCCCGTCCCGTGGATTGCTCGATGGGTCTGCTCAGGTGCTGACTCGAGCCACTCGATGACCAGGCGTGGCACGTACGGGTCCAGGGAGTTGGGGTCGATGCCCCGCATACCTGGGGTGTTCACGTTAGGCATCCTCTTGCTCGGACCCCTGCGACGGATGGCACGTTCGGGTCATAGAGAACCACCTAGATGGGCCATGTGCGGGCCTCATGGCGGGATCAGGCTAGACGTGGTTGGCCATGGGGCCTTTTCTCGGTGCCATCTGAGTCGTCACCCGACGCGTAGAGTCCGAGGTGCTCCATGAAGAACCCCGTCGGAGGGCTCCGCCGCAAGGCGGCCGTGGCCCTTTCCACCATCTGTCTCGGTGTCGGCCTCCTGGTCGCGCCCGTGGCGCCGGCCCAAGCAGCCGGAATCCTGCCCACGACCACCACGGTCCAGGCGTCGGGCAGCCCCGTCCTGGTCGGCACCCCCGTGACGCTCACCGCGAAGGTGAGTGTGCTCGGGCTGGGTGGCCTGCTGATCATCCCGACCGGCCAGGTGACGTTCACCGCCGTCAACGGCGGCCCCCCGGTGACTCTGGGCAGCGCCGCGCTGTCGCCGTTCTGTTTGCTCACTCCCTGCACGGCCACGCTCACCACGTCTGCCCTCGCGGTCGGGACGAACACGATCAAGGCGTCGTACGCCGGTGACCTGTTGGCGGCCGCGAGCTCTGGCACCACGTCGGTCGTGGTCAACACCGCTGTGCCGTGTGCCCCGAACACGCCGACGGCGGAGTCGCAGGTCGGCAGCGTCGAGCTCACGTGGTCCAGCCCCTGCGACGGTGGGAGCCAGATCCTCAGCTACCGGCTCTACCGCAGCGACACGGCCGGCGGGACCTACACCCAGATCGCGACCGACCTTCCCACCGGGCGCTACCAGGACACGACCGGTGTCGTCGGCACGCCGTACTTCTACAAGGCGACGGCGGTCAACGCCGTTGGTGAGTCGCCGCAGTCCGGCTCCGTCGGCGTCGCGTCCACGTCGCTCGGCGGCCCGGGGACCTTCAGCACCACGTCGTGCGGTGTAGGCCCGTGTGCCTCACCCACGTCGTCCGGCGACTCCGGCAGTGGATACCTCACCTCCGTCTCGGTCTCCACGGGCGCGTCGGCGGGCGCCCACACGGTCACGGCCGCGATCGGTGGACCGATGCTCACCGGCTGCGTGATTCCCGGCGCCGGACTGGGCGCGACCTTCAACGACACGGCTGGCGACGCACGCAAGATCGTCACCTGGACCACGCGAGGCACCGAGGCGGATGCCACGTTCAACTACTACAACCCGACGACGGGCTACGAGGGCTGCCTCGGGCTCGGCACTCCCTGGTACTCCGGATCACTGAGCAACCCGGCCATCTGGAACGCAGCGGACGGGTTGTACGAGGCCGCGCCGCCACTGTGCGTGAACAACGGGGACTTCTTCATCAGTCCCGGCGTCTACTCACAACCGTGTACTGACGTCAGCTACCAGCAGGTGGGCCCGATCTCGGACCACTTCTACGAGATCGCCTACAACCTGCCCCCCGGCGACGGCCGACTCGGAGGCGGTAGCTAGCCGCTGATAGACAGGCGGCATGACCGAGCCCGACCGGATCGACGTACGCCGCCGGGCCGAGGCGCACCTGCGCGCCCTGGTCGGTACCCGGGGTGGTCATCCCGACGCCGAGCTGCGCGAGGACCAGTGGACGGCGATCGAGGCGCTGGCCGTCGACAAGCGGCGGTCGTTGGTCGTGCAGCGCACAGGGTGGGGCAAGTCCGCGGTCTACTTCGTGGCCACCCTGCTCCTTCGCGAGCAGGGGTCCGGGCCGACCGTGATCGTGAGCCCGCTGCTCGCGCTGATGCGCAACCAGATCCAGGCTGCCGAACGCGCGGGCATCCGCGCGGTCACCATCAACTCCACCAACCTCGAGCAGTGGGAGGAGACCCACGCGGCGATCGCCGCCGGGGAGATCGACGTACTGCTGGTGAGCCCGGAGCGGCTCAACAACCCGGGGTTCCGCGACGAGGTGCTGCCGCGGCTGGCCGCCACCTGTGGGCTGCTGGTGGTCGACGAGGCGCACTGCATCTCCGACTGGGGCCACGACTTCCGACCCGACTACCGGCGGATCCGGACTCTGCTTGGCGACCTTCCCGACGGCATCCCCGTGCTCGCGACGACAGCCACGGCGAACGCCCGGGTGACCACCGACGTCGCCGAGCAGCTGGGTACGGAGACGCTGGTGCTGCGCGGCACGCTCGACCGGGAGTCGCTGCGCCTCGGGGTGGTGCAGCTCAAGACCGCCGAGCAGCGGCTGGCCTGGCTGGCCGACCACCTCGCCGAGCAGCCGGGCTCCGGCATCGTCTACTGCCTGACGGTTGCGGCTACCCAGGAGGTCGCCGACTACCTGCGCTCGCGTGGGCACGACGTGGCGGCGTACTCCGGTCAGACCGACCCGACCGAGCGGCTCGCCCTCGAGGAGGCGCTCGCGACCGGCACGGTCAAGGCGTTGGTCGCGACCAGCGCGCTGGGCATGGGGTTCGACGCGACGCTCGGCTTCGTGGTCAACCTGGGGGCACCGTCGTCGCCAGTTGCCTACTACCAACAGGTCGGTCGTGCTGGACGTGGCCTCGCCCCCGACCAGAGCGCCGCCGTCGTACTGCTGCCGGCGATCGAGGACCGTGACATCTGGGCCTACTTCGCCTCGGTCGGTTTCCCGCGCGAGGAGATGGTGCGGCAGACCCTGGAAGTGCTGCGCGAGGAAGGCCGGCCGATGAGCGTCGGCGCCCTCGAGGCCCGAGTCGAGCTCAACCGCACCCGCCTCGAGTCGATGCTGAAGGTCCTCGATGTCGACGGCGCCGTACGCCGGGTCCGGGGCGGTTGGGAGGCGACCGGCCAGGACTGGGCCTACGACGAGGAGCGCTACCAGCGGGTGCGCGAGGCGCGCGAACGCGAGCAGCAGGCGATGCTCGACTACCTCGCCACCGACAGGTGCCGCATGTGGTTCCTCCGGCACCAGCTCGACGACCCGGAGGCGGTCGAGTGCGGCCGCTGCGACAACTGCGGGGGTCTGGCGCTCTCGGGAGAGGTCTCGGCCGCCGCCGTCGAGGAGGCCTCGGCCCGGCTCTCGCGTCCCGGCGTCGTGGTCGAGCCGCGCAAGATGTGGCCGACGGCGCTGAGCTCGCTGGGGGTACCGCTCTCCGGGAAGATCAAGGAAGGCGCCGAGCCGGGCCGCGCGATCGCCCGGCTCACCGACCTGGGATACGGCAACGCGCTCCGCGACCTGTTCCGCGACGAGACGCCCGATGGCCCGGTGCCGGTGCCACTGGTCAAGGCGATGCTCGAGGTGCTCGGCGACTGGCAGCCCGAGGTCGACGGCCTGGTGGTCGTCGAGTCGACGACGCATCCGACCCTGACCGCGGACCTCGCCGACGGACTGTCCCGCTTCCTCAAGGTGCCGATCCTCGGGAGCTACACGATTGTCGACCCGGACGTCCGGCCCGGGCAGGGTGCGATGAACTCCGCGCAGCGGGTGGCGGCGCTGCGCCGGCGGTTCCGGCTCGACGCCGACCTTCCCGACGAAGCTCGCGTGCTCCTGGTGGACGATCTCACCGTGAGTGGCTGGACCCTGACCATGGCGGCGGGCGACCTGCGGGAGGCCGGTGCCGCCCAGGTGCTGCCGCTGGTGCTCGCGACGCAGTTCTAGTCTGCGTACATGCGCTTCGGACTCACGATCCTGACCGACCTCCCGTGGGCCGAGGCGGAGCCGAGGTGGCGCGCGGCCGAGGACATGGGCTTCGACCACGCCTGGACCTACGACCACCTCGTCTGGGGCGGACTGCCGGAGTCACCATGGGTGGGCGCGATGCCGACCCTGACGGCGGCCGCGATGGTCACCTCCACCCTCCGGCTGGGCACCCTGGTAGCGGCGCCGAACTTCCGGCACCCGGTGGCGTTCCAGCGCGAGGTCCAGGCAGTCGACGACATCTCGGAGGGCCGCTTCCTGCTCGGAGTGGGCACCGGCGGCGACGTGGACTCCCGGATCCTCGGCAACCCCGACCTCACGGTGAAGGAGCGCGTCGACCGCTTCCAGGAGTTCACCGACCTGCTCGTCCGGCTGCGCACCGAGGACCACGTGACCGCGCAGGGACGGTGGTTCTCGGCAGCCGACGCCCGCACGCTGCCGCCGCTGCGCGACGTACCACTGCTGGTTGCCGGCAACGGTCCACGGTCGGTGCGCTACGCCGCCCGCACCGGTGACGGGTGGGTCACGACGGGAGGCCCCGAGCCGATCGCCACCTGGTGGACGGCGCTCGACTCGGCCCGGCAGACCCTGGACGAGGCCTTGGTCTCGGCCGGTCGCGACCCGTCGGTGTTCCCGCGCTACCTGCTGCTCGACTCCGCGCCGGCCTACGGGGCGCCGAGGATGGCGCTGCAGAGCGTCGGCCTGTTCGAGGAGATGACCGGTCGCGCCGCTGAGCTCGGGTTCACCGACGTGGTCACCCACTGGCCCCGGCCGAGCGATCCCTACGCCGGCGATGTCGATGTCCTCGAGCGGGTCGCCGCCGAAGTGATGCCGCGACTGCGTGACCATTCCTAGAACACGTTCTAGTCTGGGCGCATGAGCTCACCCCTGCGCGTGATCCAGTGGACGACCGGCAACATCGGGCGGCGCTCGCTGCACGCGATCATCGGCCGCGACGACCTGGAGCTGGTCGGTGTCTATGCCCACGGCGCGGACAAGGTCGGCAAGGACGCGGCCGAGCTGTGCGGCCTGTCGGAGCCGACCGGCGTACTCGCCACCAACGACGTCGAGGCGCTGGTCGCGCTGAAGCCGGATGCCTGCTGCTACAACCCCCTGTGGCCGAGCGTCGACGAGCTGGTGACGCTGCTCGAGAACGGCGTCAGCGTCTGCACCAGCGCGGCCTGGATCACCGGCGGCAAGCAGACACCCGAGGACCGCGCGCGGATCGAGAAGGCCTGCCATCAAGGCGGTTCGACCATCTTCGGCAGCGGCGCGCACCCCGGCATGACCAACCTGGTCGGCATGGTCCTGAGCGGCTCGTGCGAGACCGTCGACGAGATCCGGATCACCGAGTCGGTGGACTGCTCGACGTACGAGTCGGCCGAGACCCAGACCGCGATGGGCTTCTCCCAGGCGCCGGACACTCCTGGCCTCGCGGAGACCGTACGTCGCGAGAGCGAGGTCTTCGCCGAGTCGGCCGCGATGATGGCCGACGCGATCGGGGTCACCCTCGATCGAATCACCTTCGACGTGGAGTTCACGGCGGCGACGGGCGACACCGACCTCGGCTTCATGCAGATCCCGAAGGGCACGATCGGCGGCGTCATGGGCTACCACCGCGGCTGGGCCGGCGAGCGCAACGTCGTGAGCGTCGGCTTCAACTGGACGATGGGTGACCACGTCACGCCACCGAAGCCGCTCGCGCACGGTCACGTCATCCAGGTCTTCGGCGTGCCCAACATGCGCACCGTCATCCACTGCCTGCCGCCGAAGGACTGGCCCGAGGAGGGCTTCATGGGTCTCGGCATGATCTACACCGCGATGCCGGTGACCAACGCCGTGCCGGCCGTCGTCGCCGCACCGCCGGGCATCGTCACGCTCAAGGACCTGCCGCCGATCACCGGCCGCTTCGCGGGATAGTCCCTGACGTTCGGACCCTTGATCCAGGAGATCTGGGGTCCATTCGTCAGGGACTACCGCGGAACTCCGTGTCGGCGCGAGGCGTTAGCGTCTGAGTCCCCTCCCCGCGTTGCCAATCCCGAGGTGCCTTTGAGCTTCGTGCCCGTCACCGGTCCGGCCACCTTCCGCGCGGCCGATCCGCCGCGCGAGGGTGTGGTGGAGTTCAGCGACGAGCGGCGCACGCTGTCCCTGCCGATGCGGGCCGCGCTGCCGGTGCTGGCCCGCGCGCTGCGGCGGCCGGGCGACGAGGAGGTGCACCCGAGCGTCGGACTACTCGCCGGTGCCGCGCTGCTCGGGATGCAGCTGGTGGCGGCCGGCAAATTCGAGCCGGCCGGCGGGGCGCCGCACTGGCGAGCCACCCTGCTCGACAGCAACGACACCGACCGGATCACGCGGCTGGCCTCGTCACGGCACGCGGCCGAGCTCGATGCCGCGACGGCGGAACAGCTCGTACGCGACGTGCTCGAGTCTGTCGTCGACGCGATGCCCCGCAGTGCTCCGCCGCAGGTGACCCGTGCCAAGGTTTCGGACCCGTCGACGTTCACCGAGCGGCTCCAGGCGCGTGCGGCCCGGCAGCGCAAGGCCGGATCGCTGCCGCAGCTGGTGCGGATCTCGCTGCGGGTCGAGGCCGACGAGGAGGAGCTGGTCGCGGGCGGCGTACGCATCGTGCTGCAGGTGCATGACGAGCAGGACCCGCTCCACCTCTGCGACGCCGCGCTGCTCTGGACCGACGACGAGTCGAGTCACGGGTTCGGCGACCGCGCTCGCACCCACGCCAGCATCGCGCTGCGCGCGGCAGCCGAGGCGTGGCCGGTGCTCGACCGGCTGCTCGAGCTGCGGGTGCCCGACGAGATCACTCTCGACGGCGAGGAGCTGGCCAGCCTGCTCGAGGACGGTGTCGGCTCGCTCCAGGCCCGCGGTGTCGACGTGCTCTGGCCGCGCAGCCTCGGTCGCGACCTGACCGCCACGACCGTCCTCGACCGCCGGCCATCCGGCACCATCCACGAGGAACCGCTCCAGGACCCGCTGCTCGGGGCCGAGGCGATGTTCACCTTCAACTGGCAGCTGGCCCTGCACGGCGATCCACTGACGCAGGAGGAGATGGACCAGCTGGCCACCGCGGCGTCGCCGGTGCTCAAGCTGCGCGGCAGCTGGACGGTGGTCGACCCGGCGATGGCGCGCAAGGCCCGCAAGCGGCTGCTGCGCACGGTCAAGCCGGCCCAGGCCGTCGCCGCTGCGCTCACCGGCGTGGTCGAGGTCGACCCGGCCACCGACTCCGACGACGCCACCTCGGCGCCCGTCGTGGTGGGCGCGAGCCTGCTCAAGGTGCGCGAGCAGCTGCTCAGCGCGGCGACCCGCGAGCCGATCGATCCACCGCAGGCGCTCCGGGCGACCCTGCGCGACTACCAGCGCCACGGACTGACCTGGCTCGCCGACCTCACCTCGCTCGGGCTCGGCGCCTGCCTCGCCGACGACATGGGGCTGGGCAAGACGGTCACCCTGATCGCGCTCCATCTGCACCGCGCTTCGGGGCCGACGCTGGTGGTCTGCCCCGCGAGCCTGCTCGGCAACTGGGAGGCCGAGATCGAGCGGTTCGCGCCGGGGGTCGCCGTACGCCGCTTCCACGGCGCCGACCGTGAGCTCGGTGACCTCGACGGCGGCTTCCTGCTCACGACCTACGGCACCATGCGCCGCGATGCCGCCAAGCTCGCGACGGTGGACTGGGACATCGTGGTCGCCGACGAGGCGCAGCACGTCAAGAACCCCCAGTCGTCGACGGCGCGGGCGCTGCGCTCCATCCCGAGCCGCGCCCGGGTTGCGCTCACCGGCACGCCGGTGGAGAACAACCTGACCGAGCTGTGGGCCATCCTCGACTGGGCGACCCCGGGCCTGCTCGGCAGCCGCAACGCGTTCCGCAAGGTGTGGGCCGCTCCCATCGAGGGCGGCCGCGAGCCGACCAAGGCCCGACAGTTCGCCGACCTGATCGGCCCGTTCCTCCTGCGCCGGCGCAAGTCCGATCCCGGCATCGCACCCGAGCTGCCCGCCAAGACCGAGACCGACCACCCGCTCGGCCTGACCCAGGAGCAGGTGGTGCTCTACGAGGCGTTCGTGCGCGACACCATGGAGCGGATCGAGCGCGCCGACCAGGAGCTCCGCCGTGGCCTGGTGCTCGCCCTGCTCACCGGGCTGAAGCAGATCTGCAACCACCCGGCCCACTTCCTCAAGCAGTCCGGTGCGGTGCGGTTGACCGGCCGCTCGGAGAAGCTAGAGCTGCTCGACGAGCTGCTCGCCACGATCGTCGCCGAAGACGGCGCCGCCCTCGTCTTCACTCAGTACGTCGCCATGGCCCGG
Source organism: uncultured Actinomycetota bacterium (assembly GCA_963753565.1). Taxonomy (GTDB): domain Bacteria; phylum Actinomycetota; class Actinomycetes; order Propionibacteriales; family Nocardioidaceae; genus Nocardioides. The sequence goes on along the minus strand of CAVWCT010000008.1, from coordinate 62,445 downwards.
CTCCTCGAGAGTCACCTGACCAAGGTGGGCCTGCCGCACCAGTTCCTCCACGGCGGCACCCCGGTGCGGGAGCGGGAGGCGATGGTGGCGCGCTTCCAGGCCGGACCCGAGGCCGGCGGCGTACCTGTGTTCCTGCTGTCGCTGAAGGCCGGCGGCACCGGCCTCAACCTCACCCGCGCCGACCACGTCATCCACGTCGACCGCTGGTGGAACCCTGCGGTCGAGGACCAGGCCACCGACCGTGCCTACCGGATCGGGCAGACCAAGCCGGTGCAGGTGCACCGCCTGGTCACCAAGGGCACGATCGAGGAGAAGATCGCCGAGCTGCTCACCCGCAAGCGCAACCTGGCCGACTCGGTGCTCGGCCGCGGGGAGGCAGCACTCACCGAGCTCAGCAACGAGGAGCTGCGCGACCTGGTCACCCTGCGCCGGGAGCGCACGTGAGTCTCCCGAGCAGCACGGTCGTCCATCCGCAGCAGCGCCCGCGCCGCGGCGCCGCCCGAGCCACCACCTGGTGGGGCAAGGCGTGGGTCCGTGGCATCGAGGAGTCGGCCTTCAACGAGACCGACCTGCGCCGGGCGAGGGCGCTGTCCCGCTCCGGCACCATCGGCGGCATCACGGTGCGGACGGGGCTGTTCGTGGCCTCGGTCCCGGACGGCGACGGGTTGTTCACGGCCTCGGTTGCCCTGCCCGTCCTCGACGAGGCGATGTCGGCCGCGCTGGTGGAGGTGATCGGCGCGCAGGCCGGGCGGATCGGGTCGCTGCTCGCCGGCGACCTGCCGCACTCACTTGTCGAGCACGCCGAGGAGGCCGGCGTCGAGCTGCTGCCGTTCGGCAGCGAGCTCGACGCGTCGTGCACGTGCGACGCCTGGCTGGATCCGTGCGCCCATGCCCTGGCCGTGATGTACCAGGTCACCTGGCTGATCGAGACCGACCCGTTCGTGCTGCTGCAGCTCCGTGGCCTTCCGCGCGACGAGCTCCTCGCGTCCCTGCACGAGCTCGGCGGCGGGATCGAGGCCGACGACCGCGCGGACCCGATCCTCGAGACCGCCGTCGATGCGGCGCTGCGGGCGGCCCGGATCCTCGAGCTGGTCGACGATCCCGAGCGGCCGATCGACCACCTCTTCTGAGCGGCTAGTGCACTAGAGCCCGATCGAGCGCAGCGCCATCGTGCGCAGGAGCTCACGCATCGCCGCGTCGGGCAGCCGGCCGCTGTGCGGGGTGGAGTTGATCAGCCCGAAGACCGCGTGGGCCATTGACCGGGCAGGGGTCAGCGCCAGGTCGGCGTCGATGCCCCGCAATTGCGCGGCCCACAGGTCGACATACTTGCGTTGCAGCGCGCGCACCTGCTCGCGGGCGGCGGTCGGCAGCGACTCCCAGTCGCGGTCCTGGACCACGATCACGGCCCGCTGCCGGACGGCGAAGTCGACGTGCCAGTCGACCAGCGACTCGAGGGCGTCGCTCGGACCGCCGGCCTCACGGACCCGCGCCCGGCCGACGGCCAGCAGCTGCTCGCTGATTGAGACCAGCATCTCGGCCAGGACGGCGTCCTTCGACGCGAAGTGCTTGTAGAGCGCCGGGCCGGTGATGCCGCAGGCCGCCCCCAGCTCGGAGACCGAGACGCCGTGGAAGCCACGCGCCGCGAACAGCTCGGCGGCGGTGGTGAGGATCTGCTCTCGGCGGCTGGGCGGCGCGTCGACGGTCAGCGGGTCGGCGGTCACCCTGTCAGGTTAGCGTTCGTTAACGGCCTCCGCCGCGCTACGGAGCGACGACCGGCCAAGAGGCCGACATGGACGATCTGGTTAACGATCGCTAACCTGACTAGGTGTCGACTGATCTGAAGCACCTCGTGGCCGAGCTGCGCGACCGCTTGGCCGTGGCTCGTCAGGGTGGCAGCGAGGCCGCGCGCAAGAAGCACACCGACCGTGGCAAGCTGCTGGTGCGCGACCGGGTGGACCGCTTGCTCGACCCGGGCAGCTCCTTCCTGGAGCTGAGCCCGCTCGCCGCGACCGGGATGTACGACGACGCCGTGCCGTCAGCGGGAGTCGTCACCGGCATCGGCCGGGTGAGCGGCCGTGACTGCGTGGTCGTGGCCAACGACGCGACGGTCAAGGGCGGCACCTACTACCCGATCACCGTGAAGAAGCACCTGCGCGCGCAGGCAGTGGCCTCCGACAACCGGCTGCCCTGCATCTACCTCGTCGACTCCGGCGGGGCCTTCCTGCCGATGCAGGACGAGGTGTTCCCCGACCGCGAGCACTTCGGCCGGATCTTCTTCAACCAGGCCAACCTGTCCGCGCGCGGCATCCCGCAGATCGCGTCGGTGATGGGCTCGTGCACGGCCGGCGGGGCGTATGTGCCGGCGATGTCGGACGAGACCGTGATCGTGAGGAACCAGGGCACGATCTTCCTCGGTGGCCCGCCGCTGGTGAAGGCGGCGACCGGCGAGGTGGTGACCGCCGAGGAGCTCGGCGGCGGCGACGTACACGCGCGCACGTCCGGTGTGGTCGACCACCTGGCCGAGGATGACGCGCACGCACTGGCGATCGTGCGGTCGATCGTCGACACCCTCGAGCGGCCGCAGCCTGCGCCCTACGAGCTGCACGACGTCGAGGAGCCCGCCGAGGACCCGGCGACCCTCTACGACGTAGTCCCCGCCGACACCCGCACGCCCTACGACGTGCGTGACGTGATCCGCCGGGTGGTCGACGGCAGCCGCTTCCACGAGTTCAAGCAGCTCTACGGGGAGACCCTCGTGACGGGGTTCGCCAGGATCTGGGGCCACCCTGTCGGCATCGTCGCCAACAACGGCATCCTCTTCAGCGAGTCGGCGCTCAAGGGCGCCCACTTCATCGAGCTGTGCAACCAGCGCGGCGTGCCCCTGGTGTTCCTCCAGAACATCACCGGCTTCATGGTCGGCCGCGAGTACGAGAACCGCGGCATCGCCCGCGACGGCGCCAAGCTGGTCACCGCGGTCGCCTGTTCGGTGGTGCCGAAGTTCACCGTCGTGATCGGCGGCTCGTTCGGTGCAGGCAACTACGGCATGTGCGGTCGGGCCTACGACCCGCGGTTCCTCTGGATGTGGCCCAACGCCCGGATCTCCGTGATGGGCGGCGAGCAGGCGGCCGCCGTCCTGTCCGAGGTCCGCGGTCCGGACAAGGACGACACCGAGGAGTTCAAGGCCGGTATCCGCGAGCAGTACGACGCGCAAGGCTCGCCCTACTACTCGACGGCCCGGCTCTGGGACGACGGCGTGATCGACCCGGCCGAGACCCGACGCGTGCTCGGGATGGGCCTGGCCGCCGCGGCGCATGCGCCGATCCCGGCTCCCTCCTACGGCATCTTCCGGATGTGAGCGGCATGTGGCCCATCTCGATCCGCTCCGTCCTGGTCGCCAACCGCGGTGAGATCGCGCTCCGGGTCTTCCGGACCTGCCGGGAGCTCGGCATCCACACGATCGCGGTGTTCACCGACCTCGATGCCGAGGCGCCGCACGTCCACGCTGCCGACGAGGCGGTGCGGATCGAGAGCTACCTCGACATCGAGGCCGTGGTCGCTGCCGCTCGCGAGTCCGGCGCCGACGCGATCCATCCCGGCTACGGCTTTCTCTCCGAGCGGGCCGAGTTCGCCCGGGCGGTGACGGCGGCGGGCATCATCTTCGTCGGCCCACCCGCCGACGTGATGGACAAGATGGGCCGCAAGGACGCCGCCCGCGAGATCGCGGTGGCCGCCGGCGTACCCGTCGTGCCGCACGGTGACGACGCTCGCCAAGAATGGAATGGCCCAGTCCTGGTGAAGGCTGCCGCCGGTGGTGGTGGCAAGGGCATGCGGATCGTCCGGTCGGCCGAGGACTACGACGAGGCCGTCGCCGCGGCGAAGCGGGAGGCACTGTCGGCGTTCGGCGATGACACGATCCTGGTGGAGAAGTACGTCGAGCACGGTCGGCACATCGAGGTGCAGGTGCTGGCCGACACCCACGGCAACGTGCACCACCTCTTCGAGCGCGACTGTTCCACCCAGCGACGGCACCAGAAGGTGCTGGAGGAGGCGCCGGCACCGACCATCGACGCCTCCATGCGGCATCGCGTCACCCAGGCGGCGGTCGACCTGGCCCGCGAGGTCGGCTACGTCAACGCCGGCACCGTCGAGTTCCTCCTCGACACCGACACCGACGAGGTCTACTTCCTGGAGATGAACACGCGGCTCCAGGTGGAGCATCCCGTCACCGAGCTGATCACCGGCACCGACCTGGTGCGACTCCAGCTCTGGATCGCCGCCGGCGAAGAGCTCGACCTCGGCACCCCGCAGTTCACCGGTCACGCCATCGAGGCCCGGGTCTACGCCGAGGACTCCTTCGGCGGCTTCCTGCCGCAGGCCGGCACCGCCTCGATCGTCCGGTGGGCTGGTGCGCCGGCGCGAGTCGACCACGCGCTCGAGAGCGGGCAGGTCGTGAGCACGGCGTACGACCCGATGCTGGGCAAGGTGATCGTGCACGGCCCCGATCGCGAGTCGGCAAGGCGGGCGCTGCTCGACGCACTCGACGAGACCGGCGTGCTGGGTCTGACCACCAACGCCGGCTTCCTGCGTGCGCTGGTGGCGAGCGACGAGTTCCGCGACGCCACCATCGACACCGCGTGGCTGGACCACGCAGAGGTGCCCAAGCCCGACGGCGAGCTGCCGCGTCGCCTCGCCGCGTGGATCTCCGCGATGCTTGCCGCGTCGGACTCCGGTCATCCGTTCCAGGCCGATGGTTTCCGGCTGGGCGGTCCGCCGGCACCGACCCTGGTGCAGCTCGACCGCGAGGTCGTGGTCGATCGCGCCGGCGGCACCGTGGACGGCGTGCCGTTCCGGCAGATCAGCGCCGAGCAACACGTGCTCGAGGCGGTCGTCGACGGCCACCGCGTCCGTGCGCTTGTCAACGTGCAGCCCCACCTCGTCGAGGTGTCGTTCCAGGGCCAGCGCCATGTGTTCACCCGCCCGGATGTCTTCGGCGACCAAGCGGTCGCCGGTGGCGACGGCATCATGACCGCCCCGATGCCCGGCACCGTGCTCGACGTACGCGTCGAGGTGGGTGCCGTCGTCGAGGAGGGCCAGGTGCTCGGCGTGGTCGAGGCGATGAAGATGGAGCTCGCCCTCAAGGCGCCCTTCGCCGGCACCGTCACCGAGGTCGGAGCCAAGGCCGGGCAGCAGACCCCGTTGGGCGCGTTGCTTTTCCGCGTACAGGAGTCGGAGTGAACCTTCCCGAGAAGGTGACGATCTACGAGGTCGGCCCGCGCGACGGACTGCAGAACGAGAAGGCCATGGTCCCGGTCGACGTCAAGGAGGAGTTCGTACGCCGCCTCCTCGCCGCCGGTCTGCCGGTGGTCGAGGCGACCAGCTTCGTACACCCGAAGTGGGTGCCACAGCTGGCCGACGCCGAGGAGCTGATGACCCGGTTGGGCGAGACCGGTCGCGAGCTCCCCGTGCTGGTGCCCAACGAGCGCGGGCTGGACCGCGCCCTCGAGCTCGGGCTGAAGCACATCGCGATCTTCGGCTCGGCCACCGAGACGTTCGCCCGGAAGAACCTCAACCGGAGCCTCGACGAGCAGTTCGCGATGTTCGAGCCGACCGTCACCCGGGCGCGCGATGCCGGGCTCGACGTCCGCGCCTACGTCTCGATGTGTTTCGGCGACCCGTGGGAGGGCGACGTGCCGGTCGAGCAGGTCGTCGGCGTCGGCAAGCGCCTCTTCGACCTGGGTGCCAGCCAGCTCAGCCTCGGCGACACCATCGGCGTCGGCACAGCCGGCCACGTGACGACGCTGATCGAGGGATTCGTCTCAGCCGGGATGACCACGGACCAGCTGGCGCTGCACTTCCACGACACCTACGGACAGGCGCTCGCCAACACCTACTCCGCGCTGCAGTCCGGCATCACCACCTTCGACGCGAGCGCGGGTGGGCTCGGCGGCTGCCCCTACGCGAAGAGCGCCACCGGCAACCTCGCGACCGAGGACCTGGTCTGGCTGCTCACCGGCCTCGGCATCGAGCACGGCGTCGACCTCACCTCGCTGGTGGCGACCAGCGTCTGGATGGCCGGACACCTGGGCCGACCGAGCCCGTCGGCCGTGGTGCGTGCCCTGGCTGCTGGCTGACCGCTCCGCTTGGCTGGGTCGTGTGCCTGAGCCCGGTCCACAGGTCGTCGTGAGGCACACAACCCTTACCCCCGGGAGACTGCCCCTCGATCAGCCCGCTCCGCTTGGCTGGGTCGTGTGCCTGAGCCCGGTCCACAGGTCGTCGTGAGGCACACAACCCTTACCCCCGGGAGACTGCCCCTCGATCAGCCCGCTCCGCTTGGCTGGGTCGTGTGCCTGGGCCCGGTCCACAGGTCGTTGTGAGGCACACGACCCTCGCCCCCGGGCGGACCGCGGCAGCCGCCACAGGCCCACAGCCACCCCTGGCACAATCGACCGCGTGACCAGCCGCGTCTACCTCCACGTAGGGGCCCCGAAGACCGGGACCACCTACCTGCAGGACCGGCTTGCGCTCAACGCGAAGTCACTGGCCGACAACGACATCCACTTCCCGAGCCGCGGGCCGATGGTGAGCCCCGGCCTGTTCCACTTCCGCGCGGCTCTCGATCTCCTCGGCCAGGACTGGGGCGGGCCGGCCGGGCACGCGGAAGGCAACTGGGAGGCACTGGTCCGGCGGGTCCGCCGCAAGAACGGCGCCGTGCTGATCAGCCACGAGATCCTCGCGCCCGCGCCACGCGACGCGATCGCCCGGGTCAAGCGCGACCTGGAGGGCAGCGAGCTCCACGTCGTCTACACCGCGCGCGACCTGGCGCGGCAGATCCCCGCGGCCTGGCAGGAGAGCGTGAAGCAGGGGCGGAAATGGAGCTACCGCAGCTTCCTCAACAGGTTGGAGCACGGCAAGCCGTGGTTCTACCGGGCGCTCGATCTGCCCTCGGTGCTGACGGGCTGGGGAGCGGGGCTTCCGCCTGACCGGGTCCATGTGGTCACCGTGCCGCCGAGCGGCGCGGACGAGAGTGTGCTGTGGGGGCGCTTCTGCCACGTGGTCGGGATCGACCCGGCCTGGGCGCCGCGGGAGAGCAACCGGCTCAACCAGTCGCTCGGCGTCGCGGAGACCCAGGTGATCCGCAAGCTCAACCGCCGGATGAAGCGGGCCACCCGTCGCGAGTCGTCCTTCGACGAGCTGATCCGCGAGATGCTCGCCCAGAACGCCCTGGTCCAGGGCACGTCGCCGGCGGTACGGCTGCCCGAGCGGATGTACCCCTGGGCGGAGGCCGAGACCGAGGCCTGGGTCGAGTGGCTCAAGGGGAGCGGCGTCCACGTGGTCGGCGACATCGACGACCTGCTTCCCCTCCCGCTGCGCCCCGACGAGCGCTACGTCGACCCCGACCGCGTCTCCACGAAGCGGCAGCTCAAGGTGGCGCTCGACGCGCTCTCGGCCATGACGCGCGAGGCCGCCCGGCGCCCCGATCCCGACCAGCAGCTGATCGCCAAGGTCCGGCGCCAGACCACGCGCCGCCGCAACCTGTGAGACCGGTGACCGAGACCGGCGAGCGGCTCGCGTGGGGATGGGTTGCCCACCTCCGAGACGGCGGTACGACGACCTGGCGCGACTGGCGGGCGGACGGCACCGGAGCCGACGAGACGCGAGGGCCCTACCTCCCCGGCGCCCAACAGCTCGAGCTGCTGCGTCGGCTCAACCTGGCCGGTCGGCCAACGGCCGAGCTGGGCCAGCGGGTGCTCGAGGCCAGCGCGCCCGGGCGCGGGTCGCCGGACCTCGAGCTGGTCGGCGCCGCCGAGGTGTCCGCCTTCGGCCCGCGTCCGATCGAGCCGCTCGACCTTCCGGACTCCGAGCTGATCCGGGTCGCCACCGGCCTGATCGCCGAGGACCTGGTGGCCGAGGGGCTGCCCCCCGCGCCGGCTCCCGGCAACCTGCGGCCGTGGCGCGGCCGCTACCGGCTGGTCGGCGACCCATGGCTTGCCGACCCCGTGCGGGCCGAGCTGGTCCGGCGCGGGCGGCCGCCGGGCAGCCGCGGAGCGACGGTCTATGTGCTCGGCACCGACCTGGCCACCATGCTGACCCACGCCTGGACCATCCGGGCGTTTTCGGACGGCGGGCCTCCGTGGCCGGAGTGGCTGGGCCGGTTCGCGGGCCGACCGGGCGTGCCTCCGCGCGTCGACCTGCTCGCCGCGGCCCGGACGTGGGAGCGAAGGGTCGGCCGCGACCGGGTCGAGATCGTGCTCGATCCTGCGCTAGTGCCCCGGCTTCTCGGCGTACGCCGGCGGCTTCCGACCCACCCGACGTACTCAGCCGACGCCGTCGATCTCGCCCGTCGGGTGGGCGCCGCCCTGGGCCTGCTGGTCCTTCCCGAAGAGCGGACCCGTCTGCTCCTGAAGGGGCTCGGGCCACGGGTCTCCGATGCTCCTGGCGAGCCGGTCGCCATCCCCGAGGCGCACCTTGAGTGGGCGCAGCGACGAGCGGTCCGGATGCGCGATGCGCTGCTCTCCGCTGGCTACGCTGTTCACGGTGACCCAGACGCCATAGTGCCGTCGGCACCGGACGGCGGCTCCGAGCCGGCCGACGCCAGGGTGCTGGCCCTGGCCCTACGGCTGCTACTCGAGAGGCCCCAGAGTTCGGAGAAGGGAGTGCGATGACGCGGCGCGTGCTGCTTCACGTCGGCACCCCCAAGACCGGCACGTCCTACCTCCAGGACGTGCTGTTCCGCAACGTCGGACCGCTCGCGGCGGCGGGCATCCGCTACCCCGCCGACCGCTTCGACTCCCACTTCCTCGCCGCCCTCGACCTGATGCGGATGCCGTGGGGCGGACTCGAGACCGAGGCGATCGGCGCCTGGGACGAGGTCGCGGCGCAGGTGCGGGCCCACGACGGCACCTCCATCGTCAGCCACGAGATCCTGGCCACCGCCTCCCGCACCCAGGTCCGCCGAGCGCTCACGTCGCTCGGCCATGACGACGGTGCCGAGATCCACGTGATCCTCTCGGTGCGCGACCTGGCCCGGCAGATCCCGGCCGAGTGGCAGGAGAACGTCAAGCACCGCAGCCAGCTCACCTACGCGAAGTTCCTGGACCAGATCCAGGACCCGACCCGCTCGACGCGGGTCGGCAGCTGGTTCTGGGGCGTGCAGGAGATCCCCGACATCCTCAACCGTTGGGGCCACGACCTGCCAGCCGACCGCATCCACCTGGTCACCGTGCCGCCCACGGGAGGCGCGCCCGAGCTGCTGTGGAAGCGGTTCAGCCAGGCGTTCGGCCTCGACGGGATCGACCTCGACCTCGAGGTCGAGCGCCACAACCCGTCGCTCGGTGTGCCCGAGACGGCGTTGCTACGACGCATCAACGCCGCTGCCCACCGGGTCCTCGCGCCGGCCGACTACCGCCCCCTGGTTCGCGAGCTCCTCGCGCACCAGACGCTGTCCCAGCGCACCCGGTCACCGCGGCTGTCGCTGCCTCCCGACCTCTACCCGTGGGTCGCGGAGCTGACCGCGGCGTGGTCGGCCGAGATCGAGCAGCGTGGCTACGACGTGGTGGGCGACCTCCACGACCTGGTCGGCGCCCCGGCCGACTCCTGGGCCGATCCGGACAAGCCGGTCGAGGCACAGGTGGCCCGGGCCGGTGTCGACGCGATCAAGGCATTGCTGCTGGAGAACGCGCGGCTACGTCAGTCGGAGGAGCGCCTCAGCGGTGAGCTGGACGAGACGCAGCGTGCGCTCGAGCGCTCCTACCTCCGCCCGACCTACCGGATGCGCGAGAGGACGGTGCGACGGCTGCAGGGCGGCGCGGTCGGCCGCCGGTTGCTGAAGGCCTACCGGGCCGCGCGCGGCAGAAGCTCGCGGTCGGCGTAGCGGCCGATCTTCCAGGTCCCGAACCCGTCCGCACCCGCTCCGACCAACCCGCCCACCACCGGCACCCGGCGACCGATCGTGGTCGCCAGCCGTTTGCCGGCCACCCGGCTGATCAGGTCGGAGGCCACCTCGGTGGAGATCACGGCGTCGAGTCGCGCATCGTGGATCGGGGCGGTCGCCAGCGCCATCGGCGGCGCCGGCAGCTTCTTCTTCCTGACCAGGCGGTTGACGGAGTCCTCGCCGAGGATGGTCACCAGGATCGCGTTGCGCACGCGCGGATCCTCGAGGTCGTAGCCGCGCAGGTGCGCGATGCCCGCGATCATCCGGCACTGGACGAGGGTGAGCCCGGTGACGTTGGCCGGGATCAGGAGGGCGGCCGTGACCAGGCCCCCGAGGTTGGTCACGAATCCCTGCCCGCCGGCGTAGCGGACGTGGTTCTCGATCACCTCGTGGATGGCGCGGTCGACGTTGCCCCGCTGCTCGATGAGCTGCTTCTCGGCCGCATCTGCGGCGGGCGGGAGCGGACCGACGCCCCTGATCGCGCGGTCCAGGGCCTGCCGGACGAACGACGAGCTGAGTCCGGGCGCGAGCTCGCTGATCCTCGGTGCCAGCTGCCGGCCGACTCGTTGGGTGACGCCCATGCGGCCAGCCTAGTGACGCTCTCCCAGGCATTACCGTCGGATCCGTGTCCCAGCCCGTCGAACCGCCCAGCACCGGCTGGAGCTTCGGTGATCCGCGCGGGTGGGATCCCGACGACGACCTGGTCGGCATCGGCGCCGACCTCCAGCCCGGCACCGTGCTGGCGGCCTACCGCAACGGCGTGTTTCCGATGCCGCTGGGCAAGCCCAAGGACCCGATGGCCTGGTGGAGCCCGGCTCGGCGCGGCGTACTGCCGCTGGACCAGCTGGTGGTCTCCCGTTCGCTGCGGCGCTCGGTCCGTGACTTCGAGATTCGGGTCGACACCGCGTTCGAGGAGGTGTTGGCAGAGTGCGCCGACCCGCACCGGGCCGGGGGCTGGATCGACGAACGGATCCGCACGGCGTACCGCGATCTCCACGCGCTGGGCTGGGTGCACTCGGTCGAGGCGTGGCGCGGCGGACGATTAGAGGGCGGCCTGTACGGCGTCACGATCGGCGGCCTCTTCGCCGGCGAGTCGATGTTCCACCGGGCCCGCGACGCCTCCAAGGTCGCCCTGGTCGGGCTGGTCGACCTGCTCTCCGACGAGCACCGGGAGCACCGGCTGATCGACGTGCAATGGGTCACACCCCATCTGCAGGGCCTGGGCGCGACGGAGGTGTCTCGAGACGGTTACCTGGCCCGGCTCCCCCGACTGTTCACCACTCCCCAGCCCCACCTCGTTGCGGTCACGTGACTCGACGTGAATGAATGGCCTGCCAATGGGGAAGGTTCCCGCCCGATCCGGTCGCGTAGAGCGTGTCCGGGTCTCCCGACCAGGGACAACCGGAAGGAACAACAATGAAGCTCAAGCGCGCACTAGCGGCCGGAGCGGTGGTCGTGCTGGCCGCGTTCTCGCTCACGGCATGTGGTGACGACGACGAGGGTGGCGGTGGGGCGGCGGCGGCGACGGCGGCGACGCCGGCGGCGCGCCCGACAACGCGAGCCTCGAGGATTTCTGCGCTGTCTGGAACGACGACACCATCGGTGGCGGCGACAGCGACGACCCCGACGACCAGGCCGACGCCGCGCACGAGGCGGCCGACAGGCTGTCGGAGGTGGGCACCCCTGAGGACATCGAGGAGGACGCCCGCAACGGGTTCGAGGTGTTCGTCCAGTTCCTCAACGACGTGGACGGCGACGACATCGAGAAGTTCTCCGAGGCCGATCCCACCGACCAGGACGCCTTCGCGGACACGCTCGGCATCGACAAGGACGAGGCCGAGGACGTGATCGCGTTCATCACCTACGCCGCGACGGCCTGCGTTCCCGGCATGGACGACCTGCCGACAGACATCCCGACCGATCTGCCGACCGATCTCCCGACGGACCTGCCGACGGACATCCCGACGGACCTGCCGACCTGATCATCGAAGGCTTGGCGCAGCCAAGCCCCTGACCTACCTGGCCGGCCCCCCGTCTCGACGGGGGGCCGGCCCGTCTGTCTGGCCCAGAATCCCTGGCCCAGTGCCCCCATTGCTGCGAGAGTGGCAACGTTTTCGAGCGCATAGGAGACACCGATGTCGCAACCACCCGTGGGTCCGCCGCCCCAGGGCCCGCCGCCTTCTGGTCCGCCGCCTCCTGGTCCGCCGCCTTCAGGTCCGCCCCCGGCTGGTCCCCCGCCGCAGGGGCCCCCGCCGCAGGGCCCACCGCCTTCGTTCGGAGGCCCGCCTCCGCCGGGCGTTCCGGGCTACCCGGTGCCGCCATCGGGTGGTGGTGGCGGGGTCAACGGCAAGGCGTTGGCCGTGATCATCGCTGCCATCGTGCTCGTCGTAGGAGGGATCGTGGCCGCCGTAGCGGTCGCATCCGGTGGCGATGACGACGACGACTCCGCGGACGACGACAACAACTCGGACACGTCGGGCGATGCATCGATCGAGGAGTTCTGCGCGCCGTACCAGGACTACATGGATGCGTTCCTCAACCTCGACTACACCGCACCCGAGGAAGAGCAGGTGCAGACCATGGTCGGCGGGATCAAGGACTACGCGGCCGCGCTGGACGACATCGGCGCTCCGGACGAGATGCCGGACGAGGCGCGAGACGGGATGGAGTTCCTCATCGACTGGGCCGACGACCTCGACCCCGATGACTTCACCACCATCGACGACTTCGAGAGCTTCGAGGACGAGTTCTCCGACGACGAGAACGCCGCGGGCGAGGCTTTCTTCGACTACGTCGAGGAGACCTGCGGAGGCACCCCGACCGAGCTGCCGACGGATCTCCCGACCGATCTCCCGACCGAGCTGCCGACGGACCTGCCGACGGACTTCCCGACGGAGATCCCTTCGGACTTCCTGAGCTACCTGCCCTCGGACTTCCCGACGGAGTTCCTGACCGAGATCCCGAGCGAGTACCTCACGATGCTGCCGTCGGACTTCCTCTCGGCCTTCCCGACGGAGTGAGCGTCCGCTAGACGACCTGTGGTGGCCCGCCGGTCTCGCTCACCATGCGGCGACCGGCGGCCGACCAGTCGAGCATGCCGCCGTCGAGGTTGACGACGTCGTAGCCCTGTTCGAGGAGGTACGCCGCGGCGTGGGCCGAGCGGCTGCCCACCTTGCAGACCACCAGGGTCTGGCCGCCCGACACCTCGTCGAGCCGCTCGGGCAGGTCCATCAGCGGGATGTGAATGGCTCCCTCGATGTGGCCGTGCTCCCACTCGAAGGCCTCTCGCACGTCGAGCACGGAGAGCTCGTCGGGCAGTGGATCGGGAACGCCGGCGACAGCGGCGGTGGGAACTGTGCTCACTTCAGATACCTGCTCACTTCAGCAACTTACTCATCCGCCGGTCGGCCAGCGGCTTGCCCCCGGTCTGGCAGGTGGCGCAGTACTGCAGGCTCGAGTCGGCAAACGACACCTCGCGCACCACGTCGCCGCACACCGGACACGTCTCCCCGGTGCGGCCATGGACGGCGAGGTTGGACTTCTTCTCACCCTTCAGCTCGCTGGCCGCCAGCCCCCGCGACCGGTCGACGGCGTCGCCGAGGACTCCGCGGATAGCTGCATACAGCGTCTCCAGCTCCGCGTCGTCGAGGCTGTTGGCCGGCTTGAACGGCGACATCTTCGCGGCGTGCAGCAGCTCGTCGGAGTAGGCGTTGCCGATGCCGGCGATGGTGCCCTGGTGGCGGAGCACGCCCTTGATCTGCTTGCGGCCCTCGGCCTCGAGGATCTCGCGGAACCGGTCGATGGTGAAGTCGTCGGTGAGCGGGTCCGGGCCGAGCCGGGCGATGCCGGGCACGTCCATGGGGTCGCGGACGACGTACGCCGCCAGCGATTTCTTGGTGCCCATCTCGGTGACGTCGAGGCCGCTCTGGTCGTCGAGCACGACGCGGACGGCCAGCGGGACCTTGTTGCTGGGCTTCGGCGGGATCGTCGGCACCTCGTCGCGCCACCGGATCCAGCCCGCGCGGGCCAGGTGGAAGATCAGGTGCAGCCCGGAGGCGTGGATGTCGAGGAACTTGCCGTGCCGCGTGACGTCGTCGACCAGCGTGCCCTCCAGCGCGGACAGCGGCGGGTCGTAGGTCTTCAGGGCGCTGAACGCCGCGATGTGGATCTTGACGATGGCTCGGCCGTCGAGCCGGCCCTTGAGATCCAGGGCCAGCGCCTCGACCTCGGGCAGCTCTGGCACTCGCCGAGTTTATCCGGCGCCATGGACGCCGGTTGTCGTCGAGGAGCATCATGGGAACGTGCCTCCCGCACGGGTGTTGCCTCGCACGGGGTCGGTGTTCGTCGACGACCGCGGAGGGGATCGTGCGCTCCGCGTGAGCTGGCACCACGAGTCGGGACTGGTCGTGCTGTCCCTGTGGCGCGACAACGTCTGCGCGGGCTCGTTCCGGTTGGGCGTCGACGAGGTACCCGCCCTCATCGAGATGCTCCGCTCCGGCCTCGACCAGACCTACGCGACAGCCCTCGCCGAGCACCTCGACCGCCTGGCCCACGGCGCCTGATCGCGGTAGTCCCTGACGAAGGGACCCCTGATTCGCCGACTTCGGGTGCCAATCGTCAGGGACTACCCCGCCGGCGCGTCACTCTAAGGAAAACAGTAGACACCCCGATACCGTCCTGACATGGACCCGATCCGCAACCCGTACGCCCCGGGCGCCGGGCAACGACCACCGGAGCTGGCCGGGCGCGACCGAGAGCTGGAGCAGTTCGAGATCATGCTGGAACGGGTCGCGGCGGGGCGGCCGGAGCGGAGCATGGTCCTCTCCGGCCTGCGCGGCGTCGGCAAGACCGTGCTCCTCAACGCCCTGCGCGGCCAGGCGGTGAAGCGGGCCTGGGGCACGGGCAAGATCGAGGCCCGCCCCGACCAGAGCATCCGGATCCCCGTGGCCCAGGCCGTGCATGCGGCGGTGCGCGAAGTCTCCCACCGCCACCGCGACCCCGACCGGGTCGAGGCGGTGGCCGGCGTACTCAAGTCGTTCGCGCTGCGGACGCAGGTGGCCGACCGCAAGGGCATGCGCTGGACCCCGCCCGTCGACGCCGTTGCCGTCAAGGGCCGCGCCGACTCGGGTGACCTCGAGCTCGACCTGATCGAGCTCTTCGGCGACGTCGCATCGCTCGCGGGCGACCTCGGCGTCGGCATCGCGCTCTACATCGACGAGATGCAGGACATCGCGACCGACGAGCTCGGCGCGCTGTGCGGCGCCTGCCACGAGATCAGCCAGCTGGGGGCACCGCTGGTCGTGGTCGGCGCCGGCCTGCCCCATCTCCCGGTCGCGCTCTCCGCGTCGAAGTCGTACGCCGAGCGGCTGTTCCGCTACCTCAGCGTCGACCGCCTGCCACGCGACATGGCCGAGCGGGCGTGGCGGCTGCCGGCGGGCACCGAGGGCGTCACCTTCGAGGACGCCGCGATCGACGAGCTCTACCGGCTCACCGACGGATACCCCTACTTCGTGCAGGCCTACGGCAAGGTCACCTGGGACGCGGCCGTCGGCGACCCGATCACGCCCGACGACGTACGCGAGGCCGCGCCAGAGGCCGAGGCCGAGCTCGCCGTCGGCTTCTTCGGCGCCCGCTACGACCGCGCGACGCCCGCCGAGCGCGACTACATGACCGCGATGGCCGACCTGGGCCGTGACCTGGACGACGGCCCGGTGGCGACCGCCGACATCGCCCGCCACCTGGCCCGCAAGCCGCAGTCGCTCTCACCGGCCCGCGACGGCCTGATCAAGAAGGGCCTGGTCTTCTCCGCCGAGCGGGGGAGCGTGGCGTTCACCGTGCCGCACTTCGGGAAGTTCCTGCGCGGCCGCTAGCGCCAGATCTTCCCTGCCAGGGGTCACAATGGAGGCATGAGTGAGCGGCTGCGCCCTCAAGTGGTCGCCCACAGAGGGGCCAGCCACGAGAACGCCGAGCACACGCTGGGTGCGTACGTCGCGGCGCTCGACGCCGGCGCCGGTGGCCTCGAGTGCGACGTTCGGCTGACGGCCGACGGCCACCTGGTCTGCGTACACGACCGAGACCTGCGGCGGACGGCGAGCCACAAGGGCACGGTGTCGACGATGGAGCTGGCCGAGCTCTCGGAGCTCGACTTCGCGGCGTGGAAGAACCCGTGGGCCGACCTGGACGACGAGGCCCCCGACCGCGACGAGACCCTGACCGGCTTGCTGACCCTGCGCAAGCTGCTGGAGATGGTCGCCGACTACGACCGGCGGGTCGAGGTGGCCGTCGAGACGAAGCACCCCACGCGCTACGGCGGCCTGGTCGAGAAACGCGTCGTGGAGATGCTGCGCGACTTCGGCTGGGACCAGGCCGGATCGCCGGTACGGGTGATGAGCTTCTCCTTCACCGCCCTGCAGCGGGTGGAGCGGATGGCGCCGGATGTGCAGATCGTGCAGCTGATCGAACGGGCGCAGTACTGGCCGATGCTGCGCCGAGTGATCGGCAAGGACTGGATCGTCGGGCCCGGCATCACGGAGCTCCGCGACCACCGCAAGCTCTGCCGCAGCATCACGCGCGCCGGCCACGACATCCATGTCTGGACGGTCAACACCAAGGAGGACCTGGACCTCTGCCTGGAGAACGGCGTGAAGGCCGTGATCAGCGACCGCCCGGCGTACATGTTGGAGCTGCTGGACAAGTAGGTTCTCCCGCATGGCCAAGCGCTCCCGCACCAAACCAGCCGCCCCCGCCGAAGGTGCCGTCGGACCCCGGCAGCCCTGCCCGTGCGGTTCGGGCAAGCGCTACAAGGCCTGCCATGGTGGCCCGGGTGGAGCGACGGACGTCTACGTCGGTCGGCCGTTCGAGGGGCTGCCGGGGGAGTGCGACCTGGTGGCGATGCGCGAGCTGGTGCCCGCCGCGACCGCGCCGTTGAGCATTCGTGACTCCGACCGCACGGTCCAGCTGTGCACGCTGCTGCCGATGGCCGCACCAGCCATGTCCCGCGACAGCGGGGAGGTGTGGCTCGGCCTCCAGGTGCAGCATGGCTTCGGCGACCCGTCGCGCGACCTGGCCGCGGTGCTGCTCAAGGCGCTCGAGGCGGAGCCCGGCGTCGTGGGGCTCACGGACCCGCCGGGTGAGGGGCCGCGCCTCCAGGACCTGGTCACCAACACCTCCCTCGACGTCACCGTGCACGAGGGCTTCGACTATTGGGTAGGCGACGTCGAGGACTCCGACGACCTGGCCGGCGCCCTGGAGCAGGCCAACGAGTCGGCCGTGCCGACCACGCGGCTGACCTCGGTCGAGGCGGCGTACTGGACCGACGTCGGACCCAAGGAGCACCTGCGCTGGGTGATGCCCGAGCCCGAGGACCGGCTGCTCGACGCGCTCTCCCGACTGCACGCCTCGGGACAGGACGTGATCGCACCGGACGCCCGGTTGGTCGGCATGTTCCGGGCCCACGGCCTGCTCGCCCCCGTCTGGGACCTGGCGCTCGGAACGGGTGCCGCCGCCCTCGAGGAGCCGGCGGCGAAGTTCAAGGCGGCACTCGACGAGGCCCTCGCCGACTCCTCCGACCTCACCACCGAGCAGCGCGCCGCCCGGTCGGGGCTGGCCAACCGACAGGTGACTATTCGGTAGCAGCACTGGGCCGGATGGCCCAGGCGTGCAGTCGTGAGTAGCCCTTCACCGACACCCGGCGCAGCCGCTTGAAGCTGTACGCCGAGTCGTCACCCGCGGCCGCGCGCGAGTCATGCTCCTCGTCATCGTCGGTGCGTCCCGACAGTGCCTCGTAGGCCCCGCGGTCGATCACCACGGTGCCGGGGCGAGCGACCGACGTCAGCCGGGCCGCGATGTTCACGGTCGGGCCGAACACGTCGCCCAGGCGGTTGACCACGGGGCCGTACGCGATCCCTGCTCGGACGTTCGGGAAGCGGTCGTCCTCGTCGGACCCGCGTCGGGCCATCTGCAGTGCGATGTCGGCGGCTGCCGTGACGTCGTCGGTGACGAGCAGCACCTCGTCGCCGATGTTCTTGATGATCCGGGCACCGCGATCCACGGCCAGGTCGAGGGTCTCGTTCTCGAAGTGCTCCAGCCACTCCACGAGCGCCTGCTCCGACAGCGTCCTGCTGCGGGAGGTGTAGCCGACGATGTCGACGAAGACGACGGCGAGCTGGATGACCTCGGAGCCCGGCGTCTCGACGGCGAGCATCCGGTTGGCTGCGCTGACCAGGTGGCGGCGCCATACGTAGCTCTGGAGGGCATCGACGCGCGGGAGCACCTCCTCGGTCATCTGGGACAGCGTGTCGGTCGGGTCGGAGCCGCTCTCGAGCGCGACTGTCGTGAGCAGGTTGGTCTGCCAGTCGGCCAGACGCGCGAAGGAGCGACCCCAGGTCCGCACGAGCGCCGCCTGCCGGTCGGCGCTGAGAATCCCGAGCTCGATCAGGTCGTTCGTGTACCTCAGCGCCTGTACGTCGGCGGGCGTGAACGCGATCGCGTCGTCCGTCTGCGTCGGGAAGCCGAGCAGTCGCCAGAGCTCGTGCGCGATCTCGAGCGGTACGCCGGCCCGCTCGGCCACCTCGACGCGGGTGAGGCTGGGGGCCTCGCCCAGGAGGTAGATCTCGAGATCGTCCAGCGCGGCCCCGAGGTCCGGCTGGTCGTCGGGTTCGCTCACGCCTGGCGGGACCGGGTCACCTCGTCGAGAGCCGCCTTGAACTGGGGCATCTCGTCGATCAGCTCATTCACCTCGTCGTCCGTGAAGTGGATGACCTCGAGCGGCGTCAGCGCCACGATGGAGGCGGTGCGCAGGGAGTGTCCGACGATCGCGGCCTCACCGAAGATCTCGCCGGGGCCGACCTGGGCGATCTCCACACCGTGGCGGCGTACGGAGACCGTGCCGTTGATCAGGATGTAGGCCTTGTCGGCCGGGGTCGACTCCCAGATGGGCGACCAGCCCTCCGGCAGCTTCAGCCGCCGGCCGGCCCCGCTGATCCGGGCCACCTCCTGCGGTGTGAACATCTCGAAGAACGAAGCCATGGCCAGCCTTTCGGTGCCGCTCGTGTCGATTTTCTTCCCCGGGCGCGATGATCCCCGAGTGATCCGGGCGTGTCCAGCGGCTCCATCACCGGTCAGTCGCTGGGCAGCGGCTCCCGGGAGATCGGGCAGCTCATGCAGCGGGGGCCGCCCCGCCCGGAGCCCAGCTCGGATCCGGCGATCCGGACCACTTCGATGCCGGCGTCCTCCAGGCGGGCGTTGGTCTCGTCGTTGCGCTCGTAGGCGACGGCGACCCGCGGCGCGAGGGCCAGGGTGTTGTTGCCGTCGTCCCACTGCTCCCGCTCGGCGGTGACCGGGTCGAGGCCGGTGTCGATCTGGTGGAGGGTGTCGATCCGCATCGCCTTGGCGGCCGCGATCAGGAACGGCTCCGCGTCGGCGACGTCGAGCAGCAGGTCGCCGTCGGCTTCGACGCCGTGCGTGGTCACCGAGTAGGCGACCAGCGAGTCCGCGACGTTGGGGTAGACGATCATCTTGTCGACGTCGACCAGGGTGCAGATCGTGTCGAGGTGCATGGTGGCGCGCTCCTGCGCGATCGGTACGGCGAGCACGGTGTGGGCGAGGTCGGCCTGGAACATCTGCCGGGCCAGGCGCTCGACACCCGCGGGTGTGGTCCGCTCGCCGACGCCGACCGCGACGACGCCCGGAGACAGCAGCAAGACGTCGCCGCCCTCGACATGCTCGTAGTGGGAGCCGTGGATCCGAGGCGTTCCCACAAACCGCGGGTGCCGTGTGTAGATGAGCTCGGTGAGCTCGGTCTCGCGCTTGCGGGCGGGCATCGCCAGGGAGGTGATCGCCACCCGGTCGCGGATCCAGACCGACGAGTCGCGGGTGAAGAGCAGGTTCGGCAGCGGGTCGATCAGGAAGTCGTCGCGGGCCAGCAACGAGGTGACCAGCCCGAAACCGCCCCGCACCTCGTCGTTGCGGATGCCCGCGGTGAGGTAGCCGGTCAGCTCTGCGGGGGAGGCGTCGCCGAGCAGGCCCTCGAGGTAGCCGCGCATGGTGTCGCCGAGGTCGAGGTCGGCGAGCGCCTCGTTGATCGCGTGCGCCCTGGCGTCGGGCTGCTCGAGGGTCTCGGTGAGCAGGTCGGTCAGGTAGAGCACCTCGACCTCGCGCGCCCGCAGTGCCTCCGCGAACGCGTCGTGCTCCTCCTGGGCGCGCGCCACCCACGGGATCGCGTCGAACAGCAGCTTGTCGTTGTTGCGGGGGGTGAGCCGCTTCAGCTCGTTGCCGGGCCGGTGCAACATCACCGTCTGCAGCCGGCCGACCTCGCTGTCGGCGCCATGGGTCGCGCTCATGTCGGCACTCTATGAGGTCAGGAGATCAGCTCGTACGTCGTGAGCGCAGCCAGCACCAGGCAGACGGTGGCGCCGACGTAGTGGAGGACGTGGATCGGCATCCAGCGCAGCAGGTTGCGACCGACGATCACGGCCAGGGCACTCACGGTGAGCAGAGCGGCGAGCGCACCGACGAAGACGCTGACCGGCGCCTCGTAGCGGGCGACCAGCGAGATGGTCAGCAGCTGCGACAGGTCGCCCCACTCGGCAGCGAACAGAATCAGGAACGACGCACCGACGGCCCTGAGTCCGGTCGCCGGCCGGGCGCGGTCGGCATACTCGTCCTCTTCGGCCTGCTGGTGGCTGCGCCCCTCACGGATCAGGACGAAGGCACCGACCAGGAACAGCACCACCGACGCCGACTGCACGACCTCGGGTGGCAGGAACGACGCCGCGTGCCCGAGCCCGACCGCCACTCCGGTCTGCACCGCGAAGGCGAGGCCGACCCCGATCCAGACGAGCAGCGGCCGGTAGCGGGTGGAGAGGACCAGCGTGGCGAGGAACGTCTTGTCGGGCAGCTCGACGACGAAGATGGCCCCGAAGGTGAGGACGAGCGCCGCGAGATCCACTCGCCCAGTCTGGCAAGCGTCGTTCAGTCGCCGCGGAAGGGGTCGGCCGGGTAGACGCCGAGCATCTTGACGTCGGTGGAGAAGAACGCGAGCTCCTCGAGCGCGCGCTTCAGGCCGATGTCGTCGGGGTGTCCGTCGACCTCGGCCAGGAACTGGGTGGCGCCGGTGAAGGCGCCGCCGACCATGTAGCTCTCCAGCTTGGTCATGTTGACGCCGTTGGTCGCGAAGCCGCCTAGGGCCTTGTAGAGGGCGGCCGGGAGGTTGCGCACGTTGAAGATGAACGACGTGACGACCGGCCCGTTGTCGGCCGGTGCCATCACGAAGTCGGGGGAGAGCACCACGAACCGGGTCGTGTTGTGGTCCTCGTCCTCGACGTCCTCCACGAGGATGTCGAGGCCGTAGATCTCGGCGGCCATCGGCGGCGAGATCGCGGCCTGGGTCGGGTCGGCCGCCTCGGCCACCTCGCGAGCGGCGCCGGCCGTGTCTCCGGAGATCACCGGACGGAGGTTGTGTTCGCGGATGATCTTGCGGCACTGGCCGAGAGCATGGACATGGCTGTGCGCGGTCGTGATCGTGTCCAGCGACGACCCGGGCACGCCCATCAGGTGGAAGCGAATCCGCAGGAAGTGCTCGGCGATGATGTGCAGGTCGGAGTCGGGCAGGAAGTGGTGGATGTCGGCCACCCGGCCGGCGATCGAGTTGTCGATCGGGATCATCGCGAGGTCGGCCTCGCCGCTCTCGACCGCGGCGAAGACGTCCTCGAACGAGGCGCAGGCCAGCGCCTCCCAGTCGGGGTAGTGCTCCTTGCACACCGCATGGGAGTTGGCGCCGGGCTCGCCCTGATAGGCGATGCGTCGCTGATCGGTCACGCCCGGAGTTTAGTGTCGGGGACGTGGTCATCGTCGCCGTACTCGCTCTGCTGATATCGGTCGCGGCGCTGGCCGTGGCGCTGCGCCGTCGACCCGAGCGACGCGGAGACGTGGATGCGCTGCCCGAGGACCTGCTCGGCCTGCGGCAGGAAGTGGCCGCGCTCGTGGCCGAGGCGGGGGAGGCCCTGCGGCACCTCGCGGTGGTGCGCTACGACGCGTTCGGCGACATGGGCGGGCACCTTTCGTGGTCCCTGGCTCTGCTCGACGACGGCGGTCACGGCGTCGTGCTGACCTCGATCCACGGACGCAGCGAGGCACGCACCTACGCCAAGAACATCTCCGGCTGGACCAGCGAGCAGCAGCTCTCGCCGGAGGAGCAAGAGGCAGTGGCGTCCGCGCGGGCGTAACTCTGCCGGCCGCGAGTGGTTGTCCCTACGTGGTGGGACGCCGACGCACGATGCTGACGACGATCTGCCTGGTGGCATCGAGCCTGGCCATGTTGGGGATGGCCGAGGCCGGTGCCGAACCGTCCCTTGGGGCGGCCGGGCCGGGCGGACCTCTCGCGGCGTACGTCGTGGTCCTCCACGATCCGCCGCCGGGCACCCGTGTCCGCCCGGTGCCACAGCTGGCACGTTCGCTGGTCTCCGACCTCGGCGGGGTGGTCACCCTGACCTACGACACGGCCCTGCGAGGCTTCGCGGCGCGTCTTCCGAGCGCTGCCGTGGCGGCGCTGCGCGGCAACCCGATGGTCGCGTCGGTCTCGCCGGATGTCGCCGTCCACGCCACCGACATCGAGCGCGGCGCGAGCTGGGGGCTGGATCGCTCCGACCAGAAGAGCCGGAAGCTCAACGGTCGCTACGAGTACCCGGACCGCGCCGGAGCCGGAGCCCACATCTATCTCGTGGATACCGGGATCTCGGGCCACCAGGAGCTGAGCGGCAGGGTGGGAGCGGGCCGCAACTTCGTCGGCGGCCTGCTGACCGGCCCCAATCCGGACTCGTGGGGTGACTGCAACGGTCACGGCACCCACGTCGCGAGCACGGCGGCCGGCACCCGGTTCGGCATCGCCAAGCGCGCCACCGTGCACGCGATCCGGGTCCTCGACTGCCAGGGCTCGGGGACGTCCTCGGAGGTCCTCGCCGGGCTCGACTGGGTGGCCGCCCACCACCAGTCGCCCGCGATCGTCAACATGTCTCTGACCAGTGACACGCGGGAGCCACCCCTCGACGCGGCGGCCGCCGGCCTGCTGGATCGTGGAGTTGCGGTCTCCGTCGCGGCCGGCAACTCGGGCGGGGACGCGTGCAGTGAGTCGCCGGCGGGGGAACCCGCTGTGGTGACCGTGGGCGCGATCAACCGTTCGGACGAGCGCGCGGGGTTCTCCAACTTCGGGAGGTGCGTCGACATCTTCGCTCCGGGCGTCGACATCGTCGGGGCCAAGATCGGCACGGGAGACGGCAGCGTGGCCTACAGCGGCACGTCCATGGCCGCCCCCCACGTGTCCGGCGCTCTCGCGCTGATCCGGGCGCAGAACCCAGGGCTCAGCGCACGCAAGGCCCAGCAACAGCTGCTGGAGTCGGGCACCCGTGGGGTGGTCAAGGACCGGGGGACGGGCTCACCCAACCTCCTGCTCCGGGTCTACGCCGACAAGCCGCCGACGGCGAGGTTCACCTTCCACTGCAACGGACTGCGGTGCACGTTCAGCGCCGGCCGCTCCTCGGACGACGAGGGGATCAGGGTCTTCCGCTGGGACTTCGGCAAGAGCAAGGCACATGGTCGCGACGTCGCCCACACCTTCCGCGGCAAGGGGAAGAAGAAGGTGACGCTCCTGGTGATCGACCGTTCCGGTCAGCGGGACACGGCGACGAAGAAGATCAAGCTCCGTCGCTAGCGCCGTCAAGCCGTGGTGATGAACCGCACCAGCAGCTCGATCAGACGCGCCGACTGCTTCTTGGTCAACGGTCCTAGCCGCGTGCCGACCAGGTCGGTCGAGAGCTTCTGCGCCTGAGCGAGCACCGGACCGGCGTCTGGGAGCAGGTGCAGCACCTGGATCCGGCGGTCGGTGGCGAGCCGCCGGCGCTCGATCAGGCCTCGTCGCTCGAGGTCGTCGATCATCTGTACGACGCTGGCCCCGCTCACGCCGAGAGAGCGGGCGAGGTCGGCCTGGGGCTGAGGTCCGGTCGCCTCGAGGGCCGTGAGCACGCCGGTGTGGCGCGGCTCGATGCCCAGCGGCTGGAGGGCCGCGGAGAAGTCGCGATGCATCCGGAAGTGCAGGCGTGTGATCAGGAAGCCGGTGCTGCTGCGCAGCGGCTCGGGGGTGCGCGGCGACAGCTCCGCCTCGACTACTCGGTGGAGTAGGTCGCGGAGCTCGGCGCGCTCGCTCTCGGTGAACGGGCTGCCGATGAACTCCTCGAGCTCCTCGGCGTGCTTTCGCCAGCTCCGAGCCGCCTTGGCGCCAGCGGGGGTGAGGCTCAGCAGGTAGGCCCGACGATCGGCGGGGTTGCGGACGCGCGCGACGAGGCCTCGTCCGACCAGGTCGGTGGCGACCTTGGCCATCGTGGTGCGGCTGATGCTGACCATGTCGGCTGCAGCCTGCTGCGACAGCGTGCCCTCCTGTCCGAGCGCCAGCATGGCGGCGTACGCGTGGATGTCGACTCCGGACGGGAGTACCTCGGCCAGGGCGAGCTGCACCCTGGCGGACGCGCGCCAGATCAGGTGACCGGGAGCGCGGGCCAGGTCGGGGAGCAGCGTGCGACTTGCCGAGAGGTCGAGCTCACCCATAGGTCCTCCCTCGCCGAATCGTTTGCCACTTGACGATCTGTCGTTCGTGAGTATCGTAGCGAAGGCAATCGTTAACCAGATGATGATTCAGTCATTGACGAAGGGGAGAGGCCCGATGGCCGACCAGACCGCAGCTCCTGCCGACTCCACCAACGACTCCACCAACGACTCCACCAAC
Source organism: uncultured Actinomycetota bacterium (assembly GCA_963753565.1). Classification (GTDB taxonomy): domain Bacteria; phylum Actinomycetota; class Actinomycetes; order Propionibacteriales; family Nocardioidaceae; genus Nocardioides. Next base: position 37,741 of record CAVWCT010000008.1, on the reverse strand, counting down.
GAGGGGGCCGACGAGCTGGTCGCCACCTCCGACGGCAAGTGGTGGACGCTCGTTGTCGTCTGCATCGGCATCTTCATGCTGCTGCTCGACATCACGATCGTGAACGTCGCGCTGCCGGACATCCAGAGCGAGCTGGACGCGAGCCTGTCCGATCTCCAGTGGGTGATCGACGCCTACGCGCTCAGCCTCGCGGCGCTGCTCCTCACCGCTGGGTCGCTGGCCGATCTGTTCGGGCGACGCCTGCTGTTCGTGATCGGTACGGCGCTGTTCACGATCGGCTCGATCGCCTGCGGAGCGGCGCAGGACACCACGTTCCTGACGCTGGCCCGGGCCTTCCAGGGGATTGGCGGCGCGGCCATGTTCGCGACCGCGCTGGCCCTGATCGGTACGGCGTACCAGGGCCGCGACCGCGGGGTCGCGTTCGGCGCGTTCGGCGCAACCACGGGAGTGGCGGTGGCTCTGGGGCCGGTGCTGGGCGGCGTGCTGACCAGCGGCCTGTCGTGGCGGTGGATCTTCTTCGTCAACATCCCGTTCTGCCTCTTCGCGATCGCGGTCGCCCAGCTGAAGGTCCGTGAGTCGCACGACCCGCGCGCAGGTAGCCCGGACTGGATCGGCTTCGTCACCTTCAGCCTCGCTCTCGGTGCGCTGGTCTACGGCCTGATCAAGGCCGGACAGGACAGCTGGTCCGACAACACCGTGGTCACCTGCCTGGTCGCGGCGGGCGTGCTGCTCGCGCTGTTCGTGGTCAGCCAGGTCCTGCAGAAGGACCCGATGTTCGACCTCGGACTGCTCCGCAAGCCCACGTTCACCGGTGGGCTGATCGCGGCCTTCGGGGTCTCGGCGTCGGTCTTCTCGCTGCTCGCCTACCTGGTGCTCTACATCCAGAACGTGCTCGGCTACTCCGCCGTCCAGACCGGCGTACGTCTGCTGTTCCTGTCCGGCGCCGCGTTCCTCGCGGCGGCCACCGCCGGCCGGCTCACCGAGCACGTGCCGGCCAAGTGGTTGATCGGTCCGGGCTTCATCGTCCTGGGCGTCGGCCTCCTGTTGGTGCTCGGCATCGAGACCGGCTCGTCGTGGACCCACCTGATCCCCGGTCTGCTCGTCAGCGGTGTCGGCGTCGGCCTGATCAACACGCCGCTCGCCTCAACCGCGGTCGGAGTCGTGAGCCCCGAGCGCGCGGGCATGGCCTCGGGTGTGAACTCGACGTCCCGACAGGTCGGCATCGCCACCGGCATCGCCGCCTTGGGCTCGATCTTCGCTCACGAGATCGCCGACGGAGTCACGGCTGGTCTGCGGGGCACGCCGGTCGCCGACCAGTCGGACCGGATTGCCGGTGCCATCACCGGCGGCCAGGTCGATCAGGTCGTGGCTGCCGCGCCCGAGCAGTACCGGGCCACGATCGCGGACCTCGCTACCTCGAGCTTCGTCGACGCCCTCAACCACATCACCACGATCGCCGCGGTGCTGGCGTTCACGGCCGGCGTGCTCTGCCTGGTGCTGATCCGGCAGAAGGACTTCGTGGTGCAGGGTCAGGATTCCAGCACGTAGCCCAGGCCGCTCGACGTGACCAGGTGCCGCGGGTGGGCCGGGTCGTCCTCGAGCTTGCGGCGCAGCTGGGCGGCGTAGACGCGGAGGTAGTGGGTCTCGTGCTCGTAGCCCGGGCCCCACACCTCGCGCAGGATCTGCTCGCGGGAGACCAGGCGGCCGAGGTTGCGGGCGAGCAGCTCGAGGAACGACCACTCGGTCGGCGTCAGCCGCACCTCGTCGCCGCCTCGGGTGACCCGCTTGCGGGCCAGGTCGATCACCAGCCGGCCGACCTCGACCAATGACACCTCAGGGGCCGACTCGGCATTGCGGCGTACGGCGGCCCGGAGCCGGGCCATCAGCTCGTTCATCGCGAATGGCTTGGTGATGTAGTCGTCGGCTCCGAGGTCGAGCGCCTCGACCTTGTCCTCGCCGTGCTGTCGAGCGGAGAGGACGACGATCGGCACGGTCGTCCAGCCGCGCAGGCCGGAGATCACCTCGGTGCCGTCGAGGTCCGGCAGGCCGAGGTCGAGCACGATCACGTCCGGGTGCTCGATGGCCGCCGCCTCGAGTGCTGAGCGGCCGTCGGCAGCGGTCACGACCTCCCAGCCGGCCGCGCGCAGGTTGATGGCGAGCGCCCGGGCCAGGGCGGGCTCGTCGTCGACCACCAGCACCTTGCTCATGGCCGGCTCACCCCTGCGCCCTCGGCACGGCGAGCACCATGGTCAGCCCGCCTCCGGGGGTGTCCTCAGCCGAGAGCGTCCCGCCGATGGCCTCGGTGAGGCCGCGAGCCACCGCGAGGCCGAGGCCGAGACCGCCCGGAGAGGTGTCGTCGAGGCGCTGGAAGGGCTCGAACATCCGCTTCCGCGCCGACTCGGGTACGCCGTGACCGTGGTCGACCACCATGATCTCGACCGTCGACGACGTGACGTGTGCCTGCACCCGCACCGGTTTGCCGGCCGAGATGCGTACTGCGTTGCCGACCAGGTTGGCGACGACGCGCTCCAGCAGCCCGGCATCGGTCGACACCATCGGCGCCGACTCGTCCACCTCGAGCGCCACCGTGCCCTGCGGATGGCCCGCGATCGCCAGGGGCAGGATCTCGTCGAGCGACCGGGCTCGAAGCTGGGGCTTCAGCAGGCCGGTCTGCAGCCGGGACAGGTCGAGCAGGTTGTCGATGAGGCGCTCGAGCTGGTCGGTCGACGACGCGACCGACGCGACCAGCTCGCGGCGGTCCGCGTCCGGCAGGTCGCCAGCGACCAGGCCGTCAACGGAGGCGCGCATGGTCGCGAGCGGAGTGCGCAGGTCATGCGAGACCGCGCGCAGCACGGCGGTCGAGGTGGCCTCCGCCGACTCCAGGGCGGCGGCGCGCTCCTCGCGCAGCTTCAGGCGGCGGTACTCCAGCACCAGCGAGGTCTGCACCGCGAACGCCTCGAGCACCCGCTGGTCACTGGCGCGCAGCGGCGAGCCACACAGGGCAAGCACGTGATCGTCGTCCACCCGGACCCTGGTGTCGCCTTCGTCGGGGGTCTTCGCGCAGCCGGGTCCGGTGGCCGCGACCACCATCCAGCCGCCGGGATACTTCGAAAGCAACGAGACGGACTCCTGGCCGAAGGTCTCGTGCAGCCGGCCGACGACCGCCTCGGCCGTGTCCTGGCCCGTGAGCACCGACCGCGACAGCGCGCTCAGGGTCGCCGCCTCCGCCCTGGCCCTGGCGGCGTCGGCGGTCTTGCGAGACGCAAGGTCGACCACGGAGGCCACGCCCAGGGCCACGGCCACGAACACGAAGAGCACCAGGAGGTTGCGCGGCTCGGACACGGTGAGCTTGTGCACCGGTGGCGTGAAGAAGTAGTTCAGGGTCAGGAAGCTGACGACTGACGCCAGCAGAGCAGGAAGCAGCCCCCCGACCAAGGCCACGAGCACGGTGGCAGCCATCAGGCACAGCACAGCGAGCGGCAGGTCGTCGGTGTCCTGGAACTCCTGCAGCAGGTAGGTCACCACCAGCGGCAGGACGACGGCCCCGATCCAGCCGTAGATCTGCCGGTTCCTCGACAGCGGCGAGAGCAGCTGCCGCGAGCGAGTCGTCCGGGCCACTTCGTCATGCGTGACGAGGTGTACGTCGATGCTGCCGGCCACCGACGCGATCCGGTCACCGGTGGTGCCCGTGAAGAGCCGCCGCAGCCGGCCGTGCCGGGAGACCCCGACCACGATCATGGTCGCGTTGGCGCCCGCCGCGAAGTCGACCACCGCAGCGGACACGTCCTCGCCCACGACCGAGTGGAACGTGCCGTCCAGCGAGGCGACCAGCTCCTGCGCGCGCGTGACCCGGCGCTCTTCCGGGCTCTGCAGACCGTCAGTGGTGAGCACATGGACCGCGAGCAGCTCGGAGCCGGCCGCCCGCTGGGCGAGGCGCGCGCCCCGACGGATCAGGGTCTCGCTCTCGGGCCCGCCGGTGACCGCGACCACGATCCGTTCCTTGGTCGGCCAGGTGTGCTCGATCTGGTGTGCCTCACGGTAGGCGCCGAGAGCGTCGTCGACGCGGTCGGCCAGCCAGAGCAGGGCAAGCTCGCGCAGGGCGGTCAGGTTGCCGACCCGGAAGTACGACGTCAGGGAGGCGTCGATGTTGTCCGACTTGTAGATGTTGCCGTGGGCCATCCGCCTGCGCAGTGCCTCGGGTGACATGTCGACCAGCTGGATCTGGTCGGCGGTGCGGACCACCTCGTCCGGCACGGTCTCCCGCTGTCGGACGCCAGTGATCCGTTCCACCTCGTCGTTGAGCGACTCGAGGTGCTGGATGTTGACCGTGGTGATGACGTCGATGCCGGCCGCCCGGATCACCGCGACGTCCTCGGCTCGCTTCTCCCGTGGGCTGCCGGGAACGTTGGTGTGCGCGAGCTCGTCGATGCACACCACGGCCGGCTTGCGTGCCAGCACCGCGTCCACATCGAGCTCGGTGAACTCCGCGCCCTTGTGTCCGAGGGTCCGCCGAGGCAGCACCTCCAGCCCGGCGAGCTGCTCCTCGGTGTGGGCCCGACCGTGGGTCTCGACGTAGCCGATGACGACGTCGGTGCCGCGGTCATGGCGACGCCGGGCCTCGCCGAGCATGGCGTAGGTCTTGCCCACGCCCGGCGCCGCGCCGAGGTAGACCGTCAGCCGCCCGCGCCGTGGCGAGTCCTCCATGTCTGCAGTATCCCGCTCAGCTGCTTGCGAGCTCGCGCAGCGCGATGTTGAGCATCAACACGTTCACCGCCGGCTCTCCGAGTACGCCGAGCGCCCGGCCGGTCGTGTTGTCGTCGATGAGCCGGCGTACGTCGGCCTCGTCCAGGTCGTTGGCCTTCGCCACGCGGGGCGCCTGGAGCTCGGCGTACGCCACGGAGATGTGCGGGTCGAGGCCCGATGCGGACGCGGTGACGGCGTCCGGCGGGATCTCGGAGACCGGCACGCCTTCGCGCTTCGCGATCTCGGCCTGACGCTCCTTGATGGCGGCGATCAGGTTGGGATCTTCGGGGCCGTAGTTCGAGCCGTAGGTCGATAGCGTGTCGTAGCCGTCGCCGGCGGCCGACGGCCGCGGCTGGAACAACGCTGGGTCGTCGACCAGCTGGCCCAGCAGCTGCGACCCGACGGCGTCGGACGCGTCGTTGGTGTGCGCACCGCTGGCGGTGAGCAGCGAGCCGTTGGCCCGCCAGGGTGCGGCGACCGCTGCAACGCCGGTGACGACCAGCGGATAGACCAGGCCGAGCAGCAGCGTGGCCGCGATCAGCATCCGCAGGCCGGCCAGGCTCTGGCGAAACAGCGCGTAGAGGTCCTTCATCGAAAGCTCCTTTTGTCGGTGGTTGAGGTGCGAGGAGCGCCAGCGAGCAGCCGCGAAACCACTATCCGTGCAGGCAGTGGTTTCGAGACTCGCTGCGCTCGCACCTCGACCACCGTCGGGTCGGCCATCATCAGATGCCCGGGATCAGGGAGATGACGAGGTCGAGGAGCTTGATGCCGATGAACGGCGTGATCAGCCCCCCGACTCCGTAGATCAACAGGTTGCGGCGCAGCAGGTCGGCTGCGGACGACGGCCGGTAGCGCACACCTCGGAGCGCCAGGGGGATCAGCGCGACGATGACCAGCGCGTTGAAGACGACGGCCGACAGGATCGCCGACGAGGGGCTCGCCAGCTGCATGATGTTGAGGACGTCGAGATCCGGGAACGCCACCACGAACATGGCCGGCAGGATCGCGAAGTACTTCGCCACGTCGTTGGCCACCGAGAACGTCGTCAGCGCACCGCGCGTGATGAGCAGCTGCTTGCCGATCTCCACGATGTCGATCAGCTTCGTCGGGTCGGAGTCGAGGTCGACCATGTTGCCGGCCTCCTTGGCGGCCGACGTACCGGTGTTCATCGAGACTCCGACATCGGCCTGGGCCAACGCGGGGGCGTCGTTGGTGCCGTCACCACACATCGCGACCATCCGCCCGCCCTCCTGCTCCTTGCGGATCAGGGCGAGCTTGTCCTCGGGCGTGGCCTCGGCGAGTACGTCGTCGACGCCGGCCTCGGCCGCGATCGCCCTGGCGGTGATCGCGTTGTCGCCGGTGATCATCACCGTCCGGATGCCCATCGCGCGCATCTCGTCGAAGCGCTCGCGCATGCCCTCCTTGACCACGTCCTTGAGGTGGATGACGCCGAGCAGTCGTGCGCCACCTGCCGAACGCTCGGCCACCACCAGGGGAGTGCCCCCGCTCGAGCTGACGCGTTCCACGAGCTCCCCGAGCTGAGGGCTCGTGGCGCCGACCCAGGCGGTCACGGCGGACGCCGCACCCTTCCGCACCTCCCGGCCGTGGTGGTCGAGCCCGCTCATCCGGGTGCTCGCCGAGAACTCCACGAGCGCGGCTCCGTCGGGGATCGTCAGCTCGCCGCCGACCAGGGCGACAATGCTGCGTCCTTCAGGGGTCTCGTCGGCGAGCGAGGAGAGCAGAGCGGCTTCGGCCAGCTCGTCGGGGCCGACCCCGTCGAGCGGCAGCAGCTCGGTGGCCTGCCGGTCGCCGAGCGTGATCGTGCCCGTCTTGTCGAGCAGGAGTACGTCGACGTCGCCGGCCGCCTCGACCGCGCGGCCCGACATCGCCAGCACGTTGCGCTGGACCAGCCGGTCCATGCCGGCGATGCCGATGGCGGAGAGCAGGGCGCCGATGGTGGTCGGGATCAGGCAGACCAGCAGGGCGGTCAAGATGATGATCGGCTGTCGCGCACCGCTGTAGTCGGCGAAGAACCAGAGCGTCGCGCAGACCACCACGAAGATCGCGGTGAGCGAGGCGAGCAGCACGTTGAGCGCGATCTCGTTGGGCGTGCGTTGCCGCTCGGACCCCTCGACCAGCGCGATCATCCGGTCCACGAAGGACTGCCCGGGCTCGGAGGTGATCCGCACGACGATCTCGTCGGAGAGCACCATGGTGCCGCCGGTCACCGCGCTGCGGTCGCCGCCGGACTCGCGGATCACCGGCGCGCTCTCGCCCGTGACCGCCGACTCGTCGACCGAGGCAACTCCCTCGATCACGTCGCCGTCGCCGGGGATCCGTTCGCCGGCCGCCACGACGACCACGTCGCCGGTGCGCAGGGAGGTCGAGGGAACTTCCTCGATCGACCCGTCCGGGCTCCGTCGCCGAGCGGTGGTCTCCTGCTGGAGTGCCCGCAGACTGGCCGCCTGGGCCTTGCCGCGGCCCTCGGCGACGGACTCGGCAAGGGTGCCGAACAGAACGGTCAGCCACAGCCAGATCGTGACCAGCCAGCCCAGCGTGCTCGGGTCGACGATCGAGATCACCGTCGTGGCGACGGCGCCGATCTCGACCACCAGCATCACGGGATTCGACACGAGCTCACGCGGGTCGAGCTTGCGCAGCGCTCCGGGGAGCGCTTCGGACAGATGGAACTTCACGACAGGGACTCCACGATCGGGCCGAGGGCGAGCAAGGGGACGTAGGTCAGGCCGACCACGACCAGGGCCACGCCGCTGAGGAGGACCACGAACAGGGGTCGGTGGGTAGGCAGGGTGCCGGCGCTCGGCGGCAGCTTCTGCTGCGCCGAGAACCTGCCCGCGAGGGCCAGCACGAACACGATCGGCACGAAGCGACCGAGCAGCATGCAGAGTCCGAGCAGGGTGTTCCAGAACGGCGTGCCCGACGTCAGTCCGCCGAAGGCGCTGCCGTTGTTGTTGGACGCCGAGGTGACGGCGTACACCGCTTCGGAGAGGCCGTGTGGCCCGATTGCTCGGAGGCCGGCGAGTCCATCGGCCGCGGTGAGTGCGACGGCGCCTCCGACCAGGACCAGCACGGGTGTGGTCAGGACGTAGAGCGCGACCATCACGATCTCGCGCTGCCCGATCTTCTTGCCGAGATACTCCGGCGTCCGGCCCACCATCAGGCCCGCCAGGAAGACGGTGACCACGGCGAGCATCAACATGCCGTAGAGGCCGGCTCCGACGCCGCCGGGGGCGACCTCACCGAGCATCATGTTGAAGAGGGCGACTCCGCCACCGGGCGCGGTGAACGAGTCGTGCATGGAGTTGACCGCGCCCGTCGACGTGCCGGTGGTCGCGGCACCGAACACGGCCGAGGCCGCCGTACCGAAGCGGACCTCCTTGCCCTCCATGGCGCCTCCGGCCAGCGCCGGTGCAGTGCCGGGGCCGGCCATCTCCGCCCAGGTGAGCAGCGCGATGGAGACACCCAGCAGGGCGGCCATCGCCGCCATGATGGCGAGGCCTTGGCGACGGTCCTTCACGATCAGGCCGAACGCCCACGCCATCGCGAACGGGATCAGCAGGAGCATGAAGATCTCGAAGATGTTGGTGAAGGCCGTGGGGTTCTCGAACGGGTGGGCGGAGTTGACGTTGAAGAAGCCGCCGCCGTTGGTGCCGATCTCCTTGATCGCCTCCTGGCTGGCCACCGGTCCGGTGGTCAGCTCCTGGCGACCCTCCGGTCAGCGTGGTCATCACCTCGTTGGTGGTCAGGGTCTGCACCGCGCCGAAGAGGATCAGGATGAACGCCGCGACGATCGACAGCGGCAGCAGGACGCGAACGACGCCCCGGACCAGGTCGACCCAGAAGTTGCCGAGGCGACCCTCGCCTCGATTCCGCGCGAGACCTCGGGCGAGAGCCGCGGCGATGCCCATGCCGACCGCGGCGGAGACGAAGTTCTGGACGGTGAGGCCGGACATCTGCATGAGGTGTCCGAGGGCTGCCTCGCCGGAGTACCACTGCCAGTTGGTGTTGGTCACGAAGCTGACTGCGGTGTTCCAGGCACCGTCCGACGGAAGCGCCGGGAAGCCCAGGGAGAGTGGCAGGTGCTGCTGCAGCCGGCCGAAGCCGAAGAGCAGCAGGATGCTGACAAGGGAGAAGCCCAGCACCGACAGCGCGTAGCTGCGCCAGTGCTGGTCGGCGTCCGGGTCCACCCGCAGCACTCGGTAGGTCACCCGCTCGACCGCGAGGTGCTTCGGCGAGGTGTAGACGTGGGCCAGATAGCGCCCGAGAAACGGAACGGCCACGGCGAGGGCGACGACCAGGACCGCGATCTGGCCGAGCGCCGGTGCGAGCTCGCTCACTGGTCGCCGAGCCGGCGATCGAGGACGCCGACGAGCAGCGCCAGCAGGGCGAAGACCACCAGGGTCAGCAGGATGAAGAGGACATCGGTCACGCCTTCATTCGTAGCCCGGCAGGGGCTTACGGCGTACGCCCTTGACGGTTCCTTGACGCTCGGCGTCGCACTCTTGACGCGATTCGCGCGCGGCGTGCCGACATCCGGGACCAGACGGCCTGCTGGAACGCGAGTGTTGCCCAGCCGGCCAGGGCCATGCCGGTCAGGTTCAGCAACAGCTGCTGCGTGCTGCCCCAGATCTCGTGGCCGGCACCGAAGGCGAGGCCGAGCGCGACGTTGCCCGCGGCCGGCACCGTGGTGACGGAGATGAACACGCCCGAGAGACCACCGACCTTTGCGGACGTGAGTGACAGGACGCCGGCGGCAGCGGCGATGATCGCGACGATGAAGGACCACTTGTCCGGTGTGTAGATGAAGGCCGTGCCGGGTCGCGAGCCGGTCACATCCTCCTCGACAACCCAGCCGAGTCCGCGGGCCACCAGGGCGGCCACGGACGTGAGAGCGATGGCCACCAGGAAGCCGACGACGAGCGTGCGCGCGGCTAAGAGTCCGAGGGTCAAGCGCCGCCGCACCATGGCCAGGCCGAGAGCCGCGACCGCCACGAACTCCGGACCGAGCACCATGGCGCCGATCACCAGGATCTGGGAGTCCAGCACGATCGCGATGCCGGCGATGAGCGTTGCCATCGTCATGAACGACAGGTAGGTCCAGTTGAGCTCCGACTCGTCGTACGCGCGTTGGGTGACCTCCGCCCAGACCACCGAGTCCGCGCTGCTCCCGGGTGTACGCCGCTCGGCGTCGAACCCGGCCTGGGAGATCCAGGTCGTCACCGGCTCGATGTGCACGCTTCCCGTGTGATGGAGATCGAGTGCGCGAAGCTTGTCGACGACGTCGTTGGCAGCCTCTCGTGCGACATCCGCCAGGATCAGGTCGCCGCTCGGCCGGACCGAGGCACCGGTCAGGACGGCGAGGCTGCTGACCGCCGCATCCTCCTCGAGGATCCGGACGGCCTCCGCCGTCCGATCGGACGGCGCGGTGATCCGCAGGCGCAGCATGACTTACCGGGCCACCCGCACCAGCAGCCGGCCGTGGACGCACTCCATGTGCAGCTCCCGGCCCGGGCCGATCGAGTCACCGTCGAGCTGCCGCGGCACGTCGGAAGAGGCCGTGATCGAGACCGACTGGCCGGTCATCCGGTTGATGGTGGCGTCGGTGCGGGTCCGCTTGGTCAGCACCCGGAAGGCCAGCGGCACCCAGGACAGGAAGCGCCGCGGGTAGAGGATCACCACGTCGAGCTGGCCGTCGTCGATGGCGGCGTCGGGGAGCAGCGGCATGCCGGCCTGGAGGTAGCCGACGTTGCCGACCACGATCGTGCGGGCCCGGTGGCTGGCTGGCTCGCCGCCGTCGACGGAGATCTCGACCCTGGTCACGGGGAACATCAGCGACTTCAGCGCGGACAGGACGTAGGCCAGCCAGCCGACCTTCTCCTTGATCTGCTCGTTGACGCCTTCCATGATCGCGGCGTCGAAGCCCATGCCCGCCATCACCATGAAGTGGCTGTCCTCGATGCCGTCCCCGGAGACCGCGACCATGTCGATGGCGCGGTCCTGGCCGGTCAGGGCGATGTCGATCGCAGCCCTGATGTAGAGCGGGATGTCGAGGTTGCGGGCGAGCAGGTTGCCGGTGCCGGCCGGGACGATGCCGACCGGGATGCCGGTGCCGGCCAGCTCTGCGCACACCTCGCGGACGGTGCCGTCGCCACCGCACACGATCACCAGCTCGGCGCCCTCGATCGAGGCCTGCTCGGCCTGGCCGGTGCCGGAGTCCTCGACCGTGGTGAGGTGCCAGGTGGGTGCGGACCAACCGGCCTCGGCGGCCATCGCGTCCACGATGGCCTGGAACTGGCCGACGTCCTCCACCTTGATCGGGTTGAGTACGACGGCAAGCCGTCCCGACGATGGGAATCCGTGAGGCAGCGGGTCGACGTGCTCGGCGTGGCTCCGCGGTAACGGGTTGTAGAGCGCCAGTCCGAGCAGGCCGAGCCCGACGCCGAGGAAGAGGCCGCCGACGACGTCGCTGGGGAAGTGCCGACCGAGCAGTACCCGGTCGAGGCAGACGACGACCACCATGAGGCCGGCCAGTAGCCCGACGAGCCGGCGGATGTTGGCCCGGCGCAGCAGCATCACCGCCAGCACGATCAGCACAACCGCGAACGCCGCGGTCATCGTGGCGTGGCCGGACGGGTACGCCGTCGCGCCGTGGCGGGCGGCGACGATCACCTGCCACTCGGGGCGGTCCCTGTCGACGAGCACCTTGGCCAGCCGGAACGCGCCGTAGGACGCGGCCATGACCAGCACGGAGTACGCCGCCGCCCGCCGGTGCCTCCGCGACCAGAGCAGGGCGGCCAGGACGAGCGTGTAGGCCGCCAGCCACCGCGGCGAGGTGGCGATCTCGATGCCCCGGAGGAGGTGCCGCAGCCAGGCGTCGTCGATCGCCCACTCGCGCATGGCCCGGCCGCGGTCGTCGAGATCGACCAGCCAGGACCACTCCTGCACGACCCCGAGGGTCAGCACCCCGAACAGCACGAAGCACAGCGCGGCCCAGCCGAGCTGCACTCGCTTCGAGCGGTCGAGCATGCGGTTCCTCTCGTGCGCAACGTGGACAGCGGACAAGTATGGGCTAACGCGAGTAACTGGGATGAGGACAGTCCTGACCGGCGGATAGCCTCTCACCATGATCGACCCGCGCATCCTCCGAGACGACCCAGACCGCGTTCGAGCCGCCCAGGCCAAGCGCGGACTGTCCGACGACGTGGTCGACCGCGCACTGGCCGCCGACACCGCGCGCCGCCAGGCGATCGCCGCGTACGAAGCCAAGCGGGCCGAGCAGAAGCAGCTGGGCAAGCTGATCCCCCAGGCGCAGGGCGACGAGAAGCAGGCGCTGCTGGCGCAGACCAAGACGCTGTCGGCCGAGGTGAAGGACGCCGAGGCGGCGCAGGGGGTCGCCGAACAGGAGTGGCAGGACGCCGTGATGTCCATCCCCAACCTCGCCGCCGACGAGGCTCCAGCCGGTGGCGAGGACGACTACGTCGTGCTCGAGACCGTTGGCACCCCCCGCGAGTTCGACTTCGAACCGCGCGACCACGTCGAGCTGGGCCGGATCCTGGGCGCCATCGACATCGAGCGCGGCGCGAAGGTGTCGGGCTCGCGGTTCTACTTCCTCACGGGTCCCGGCGCCGAGCTGGAGTTCGCGCTGATCAACCTCGCCAACGAGCATGCCCGGGAGCACGGCTTCATCCAGGTGATCCCGCCGTCGATGGTGAAGCCGCGGGCCATGGACGGCACCGGCTTCCTCGGCCAGGCGGCCGACGACGTCTACCGCATCGAGGGTCAGGACATGTACCTCGTCGGCACCAGCGAGGTGCCGATGGCGGCCTACCACTCCGACGAGATCCTCGACGGCGGCGACCTCCCCCTGCGCTACGCCGCGTTCAGCCCCTGCTTCCGCAAGGAGGCCGGCTCGCACGGCAAGGACACCAAGGGCATCATCCGCGTGCACTGGTTCGACAAGGTGGAGATGTTCGTCTACACGACGGTCGAGGACTCCTTCGCCGAGCACCAGCGGCTGCTCGAGATCGAAAAGGGCTTCCTCGACAAGCTCGAGCTCGCCTACCGGGTGATCGACACGGCGGCCGGCGACCTGGGCCTGTCGGCGCAGCGCAAGTTCGACTGCGAGGCCTGGATCCCGACCCAGGGCCGCTACCGCGAGCTCACCTCGACCTCCAACTGCACGGAGTTCCAGACCCGCCGGCTCGACACCCGCGGCCGCTTCGATGGCGAGGTGCGCCCGATCGCGACCCTCAACGGGACGCTCTGCGCCATGACCCGCACCATCGTGGCCATCCTCGAGACCCACCAGCAGGCCGACGGGTCGGTCGAGGTTCCGCAGGCTCTCCGCCCATGGCTCGGTCGCGACGTACTGGAGCCAGTCAAGAAGTGAGCGACTGGACTCCGCGCCTGGTCGCGCTCGACATCGACGGCACCCTGCTCAAGTGGGTCGAGGGCGCCGGCATGACCTACGAGCAGATCGAGCCACGGGTCTACGACGCGGTCCACCGCGCCCTCGAAGCCGGCGCGCACGTGGTGCTCGCCTCGGGGCGCTCGCCGCACGGCATGACCCGGGTCGCCGACCTGCTCGACCTGCGTGGTCAGGGCGAGGACAGGGTCTGGGTCGTGGCGAGCAACGGCGCGGTGATCTTCCGCTACCCGCCGCTCGAGGTGGTCCACGAGGAGACCTTCGACGCGGGCCCGGCGGTGCAGGCGATCCTGGAACGGCAGCCCACCGCCCTGGTCGCGGTCGAGGAGCGGGGCATCGGCTACCGCGTCAGCGGGCCGTTCCCGGAGGGCGAGCTGTCGGGCGAGATGATCCAGACCGATCTCGAGGACCTCGTCGGCGGGCCGGTGAGCCGGGTGATCATCCGCGACCCCGAGGCCAGCGCCGACGACTTCGTGGCGCTCGCCGACGAGCTCGGCCTCCACGGCACCAACTACGTCGTCGGCTGGACCGCCTGGCTCGACCTGTCACCCGTCGGGGTCGACAAGGCTTCCGGTCTCGAGCACGTGTGCCGCGAGCTCGGCGTCGAGGCTGCCGACGTCCTCGCGATCGGCGACGGCCGCAACGACATCGAGATGCTCCAGTGGGCCGGACGCGGCGTGGCGATGGGTCAGGCCATCCAGGAGGTGATCGACGCCGCCGACGACGTCACGGTGTCGGTCTACGAGGACGGCGCTGCCGTCGAGCTGGAGAAGTACTTCTGATGACCCTGCCCGACATGATCAGCACCGAGCGGCTCCGGCTGGTGCTCATCAGTGCTGACGACGCGGCAGACATGCGTGAGGGACGCCGCCAGGACCGCTGGCATTCCGACTACCCGCGGCAGGACGACGTCGACGCCGCCTCGATGGTGGGCGACGGGAGCAGCCCGTGGGGTCCGCGGCACATCGTCCTCGACCAGCTGGCGGTCGGCTCGATCGGCTGCTTCGGGCCTCCGGCCGACGGCGAGACCGAGATCGGCTACGGCTTGGTCGAGGAGGTCCGCGGCCAGGGCATCGCCACCGAAGCCGTGCAGGCCCTGATCGCGGAGACCCAGCGGGTCGGCGTACGTCTGCGGGCGAGCGTCCTGCCCGACAACAGGGCCAGCATCCGGGTGCTCGCCAAGTGCGGCTTCACCGAGCTGCGCGGCAGCAACGAGGACGGCGAGCTGGTGATGGCCCGACCCCGGGTCGAGAGGAGTGCCGGTTGAGCTCACCCGAGATCCACGTCGAGCGCCGGATCGAGGCGCAGCACGAGATCCCCGACTACCAGGCCAAGGAGTTCTCCGAGGAGGACGTCGCGGCAGGGAGGCACCGCGGCTTCGTCGGTGGCTTCTGGGACGAGATGGGACGCACCCAGCTCGACTTCCTGGTCGCCCAGGGGCTGACCCCCGACCTGCGCTTCCTCGACGTCGGCTGCGGCTCGTTCCGTGCCGGCCGCTTCCTGGTGCGCCACCTCGACCCCGGCAACTACTACGGCATCGACATCAGCGCCGACGTGATCGAGACGGGCTACCGGGTCGAGCTCGACGACGAGGCCCGCGCCCGCCTGCCCCTGGCGAACCTGCGGATGACCGATCGGTTCGACGCCGACTTCGGCGTGCAGTTCGACATGGCGATCGCGCAGTCGGTCTTCACTCATGTCTCGCTCAACCACGTCCGGCTCTGTCTCCACCGTCTGGGTTCGGTGATGAAGCCCGGAGGCAAGTTCTTCGCCACGTTCACCGAGCGGCCCCCCGACTACCCCATCGACGGGGTGCGCGGGCGTTCCTACACCGAGCGCAACGCGTTCTGGTACTACCGCAAGGACCTTCGGTACGCCGCCCAGCGGACGCCGTTCGACTTCCGCTACATCGGTGAGTGGGGACACTCACGCAACCAGCGGATGGTCGAGTACACCCGGCGCCCCGACTAGTTCTGAGTTGGTGTCATCTGCTCTGATGGGGCCGTGCCGACGCTCTATCGCCTTCCGGGCCGACTGCTCGCCGCCCTGCTGGTGGCGGGTGCGTGCGTCCTGATCGGCCCGGCCCCCAGCGGGGCGGACGCTGCCCCGTGCACGTGCACCGGCAGCACCACCCAGGACCATGTGAAAGCGGCCAGCGCGGTCTTCACGGGTGAGGTCCTCGACGTCACCGCGCTCGGCGGCAACGCGCAGGACGGCTTCTCCCGCGTCAGCACGGTGAAGGTCACGCGGGTCTACAGCCCCAAGGACTACGAGCTGATCACCACGGAGAACGTCGACGTGATGACTCCTGGCTCCTACGGCACCTGCGCGAGCCCGCTCCGGCAGGGCCAGACCTACATCTTCTTCGTCGAGTCCAACGAGGGCCTCACCGCAACCGGGTGCGGCGGCACGGCGCCCGCCACGGCCGCGCTGGCCACGCAGGTCGAGCGGCTGCTCGGGAGTGGTCGCCCACCGGTGCCGCCGGAGCCGACCACGGCCGAGCTGACGCCCGTCAACACCGACGACCCGGCATCGTTGACCCGAGTAGCGGCTCCCGGACTCGCCCTCGTGATCATCGGGCTGCTCGGCCTCGCCGTCGTACGCGCCGTCGGCCGCCCGCGCACATAGAGCGCGAGTCGGCGCAAACTCCGGTCTGAAAGTGCGCGAGTCGGCGCAAACTCCGGTCTGAAAGTGCGCGAGTCGGCGCAAACTCCGGTCTGAAAGTGCGCGAGTCGGCGCTAGACGCCTGAGTTTGAGCCGACTCGGCGGTTCTTGGGGCGGACTTTGTGCCGACTCGGCTAGAGGTACATGCCGCTGCTGGGCGGCTTGTCGTCCGACGGCTGCGCCTCCGCGCCCGCATCGCCCTGCGGAGGCATCATGCCGGCCGGGAGCGCCTTGCGGATCTGCTCGAACTGGGCCCGGGCCGCCATCTGCTGGGCGTAGATCGCCGTCTGGATCCCGTGGAAGAGGCCCTCGAGCCAACCAACGAGCTGGGCCTGGGCGATCCGAAGCTCGCTCTCCGACGGGGTGGTGTCGTCAGAGAACGGCAGGGTCAGCCGATGGAGCTCCTCTACCAGCTCCGGAGCCAGTCCCTGCTCGAGCTCGTCGATCGACGCCGCGTGAATCTCCTTGAGCCGGTTGCGGCTGGCCTCGTCGAGGGGCGCCGCCTTCACTTCCTCGAGGAGCTGCCGGATCATGCTGCCGATCCGCATCACCTTGGCGGGTTGCTCGACCAGGTCCGTGATGGCGCGCTCGCCCTCGTTGTCGTCGTCCGCGTTGCCATCCGCGTCCTCGGCAACGTTGAGGGCCGAAGCGGCGATCGAGCCCATGGGCTGCCCGTCCGGGCCGATGACCACGATCTGCTGCTCCTGCTCCTCGGGCTGCTGTCCCTGCGGCTGCTCGCTCATGACCCCAGCCTAGGTGTCACAGGGTGAGCACGATCTTGCCGGTGTGGTCGCCGGACTCCATCAGCGCGTGAGCGGTGGCAACCTCCTCGAGCGGCATCGTGGTCGACACGATCGGCCGGACCAGGCCCTCGCCCACGAGCGGCCAGACGTGCTCGACCACGGAGGCGCAGATCGCGGTCTTCTCGGCGACCGGCCGAGCGCGCAACGACGTGGAGATCACCGCGCCGCGCTTGCCCATCAGCGCGGCGAGGTCGAGCTCACCTTTGGTGCCGCCCTGCATCCCGATCACGACCAGGCGGCCCTCGGTGGCCAGGGCGTCGACGTTGCGGCCCAGGTACTTCGCGCCCATGTTGTCGAGGATGACGTCGACGCCCTTGCCGTCGGTGCCGTCGCGGACCACCTCGACGAAGTCCTGGTCGCGGTAGTTGATCGGTACGTCGGCACCGAGCGCGGCGCACAGGGCCACCTTCTCCGGAGTGCCGGCCGTCGCGAAGACCCGGGCGCCGAGCTGGTGGGCCAGCTGGATCGCGAAGGTGCCGATCCCGCCAGCGCCGCCGTGCACGAGGAACGCTTCCTGCGGCTTGAGGCCGGCAATCATGAAGACGTTGGACCACACCGTGCACGCCACCTCGGGCACCGCCGCGGCGATCACGAGGTCGACGCCGTCCGGCACCGGCATCACTTGTCCGGCTGCACAGACCACGCGCGAGGCGTAACCACCTCCGGCCAGCAATGCGCAGACCGAGTCGCCGACCTGCCAGTCGGTCACACCCTCGCCGACCTCCACGATCTCGCCGCTGCACTCGAGCCCCATCACGTCGGACGCTCCGGGCGGTGGAGGGTAGAACCCCATGCGCTGCAGGAGATCGGCGCGGTTGATCGCGGTTGCCGCCACGGCGATCGCGACCTCGCCAGGACCCGGCTCGATGTCGGGTACGTCGGCCACACTCAGTACGTCGGGGCCACCAGCACCATCAGCGACAACCGCTCTCATACGTCGAGCTCATCGAGCTCGTCGGCGCTGTGGTCGACCCCTGTGTCGTCGGGGATGTCGTCGTCGATGTCGTCGGGGTCGGGTGCGTCGGCCGGCCGGTCCCATCCCTCGGCCAGGCCCTGGGCCCGCGCCGCCAGCTTCTCGACTGCCTCGGGGTCGGCGTTCTCACCTGCGGCAACCCCCAGCAGGAATGCGGTCACCGGAGCGGCGGCCGGCTCGACGTTCTCTTTGGTCAGCTTCACCAAGTCCGCGATCAGACCTTCGTCGACCTCGGCCTCGATGTCGAGGACATCGCAGAGCTCGTCGATCCAGTCGTGGAGGTTCACCCGACCAGACTGCTCGGAGTCACCACGGCTCGCAACCCCGAATTCCGGTCCGCGAATGCTCAAGGCTGCTGGATGTCAAGCAGGTCTCGCCAGGTGTCGACGTCGCGGTGCTCGTCGCCAAGGGTGCGGATCTCGGTGAGGTCGAGTGGGTCGAGCAGCTCGCGCAGGGACATGTTGTGTTGGCCCTCGTGGTCGGGACGCACCGCTTCGAGGCGCATCCTGTCAACCACGAAGGCGAGCTGCCGCCGACCGGTTGGGTCGACCAGAACCGCGCCGTCGGCTTCGCCGGCCGCATCGTGGAGCCGGCGGATCGTGCCGGAGGTGACCCGTGGCATGTCCACGGCGAGCACGGCGACCGTAGGAGTGGTCCGCAGCAGCGCGTCGCAGCCGGTCAGCAGGGCGGCCGCCGGTCCGCCGTACCGCGGGCTCTCGACGGTGAACGTGACCGGCCGCTCGGTGATCACGGGCTCGCCGACGACGACAACCTCAGCCGCGTCGATCACCGCGTCGAGCGTGTGCGCGAGCAGGGTCCGGCCGTCCACCTCGACGGAAGCCTTGTCGACGCCGTCCAGCCGCGCCGCCTGCCCACCGGCGAGGATCACCGCGCAGAAGCTGGTGAGATCCCCCATGGCGAAAGTGTCGCACCGCCCCGGGTGGCAGGCTGGGGTCGTGACATCGCTCGAGATTGCCCTCGTGCAGGAGGCCTCCGGGCTCGATCCGGCCACCAACCGCGATCGGCTGGCGGAGCTGACGCCCGCTGGTGCCGACCTGGTCGTCTTCCCGGAAGCGTTCGCCCGCGACTTCGGCGAGGCCGGCTCCGATGTCAGCGCGTACGCCGAGGGGCTGGACGGGCCGTTCGCGCAGCAGGTCGAGGCCACCGCGGCTGACCGGGACACCACCATCGTGGCCGGCATGTTCGAGACGAGCGCCGACCCGGACCGGCCGCACAACACCCTGGTGATGCGGGGGGCGGCCGAGGCGGCGTACCGGAAGGTGCATCTCTACGACTCGTTCGGCTACCGCGAGTCCGACCGGCTGCTCGCCGGCCCGACCGAGCCGACACTGGTCACGGTCGGCGGCTGGCGGGTCGGGTTGATGACCTGCTACGACCTGCGCTTCCCGGAGCTCGCGCGACGGCTGGTCGACCATGGGGCCGAGCTCTTCGTGCTTCCGGCCGCGTGGGTCGCCGGGCCCCGCAAGGTCGACCACTGGACGACGCTGCTCCGGGCGCGCGCGATCGAGAACACCGTGTTCGTGGCCGCGGCCGCGCAGCCCGGACCGCGCTACTGCGGCCACTCGATGGTCGTCGACCCGCTGGGAGACGTGCTCGTCGAGGCGGGAGACGGCTCGGCCGTGCTCCGGACCACGCTCGACCACGGGTCCCTGACCACGGCGCGCGACACCAACCCGTCGCTCGCGAACCGCCGTCTGTAACCTCGTCCCCTGTGTCCGAAACCGCCCAAAGTCAGCGCCGGCGGCCTTCCGTCGCGTTGCTCTTCGGCGCACTGACGCTGCTCGGGCTGGCCGCGCTGCTTGCCGCGATGGTGCCGATCGGCCCGGACTGGCTCGGAGGCGCGGGCGCCGTCACCGTCGCGGTCACCTTCACCACCGCCCTGTCGGCCCGCACCGGGGGTCGCCCGTTGGTCTTCGGCGGTCTCGCGCTGGCGGTCGGTCTGGTCACTCTGCTGACCGGAGAAGACCACCTCCGCACCGGCGCCGCGGTGATGACCTGCGTGATTGCGGCCGTGCTGGCCGTGATGGCGACGGTACCGGCCGTCCGCTTCCTGCACGTCGTCCGTGAGTGCGTCATCGCGACGCTCATCGGCGGCATCGGCGCGCTGGCCACGATCGGGTTCGAGCCGGCGATCGCCGTGGTCCGGTTCGAGTACGTCACCTTCGCGCTCTCGCTCGCCGGCGCGTTCTTCCTCGTCTACCGACTCGGCGCCGGCCTGCACGGGCTGGGGCGGCGCGGCGTGCTGGTGGTGACGCTCGGCAGCGTCGTACTCGTCGGCACCTTGTTGTACGCCGAGCTGTTGCGCCGCTACGGCACTCCCGGCCTCGTCGAGACCCTGCTCGACGCGGTCCGCTGGTCGCGATCGACCCTCGGCGCCTTCCCCCGACCGATCGAGACGGTGCTGGGCATCCCGGCGCTGGCCTGGGGCTGCCACATGCGGGCCCGGCGCCGCCAGGGCTGGTGGGTGTGCGCGTTCGGCGTCGCCGCGACGTCGGCCGCCGCCAACTCACTGGTCAACCCGGCCATCACCATCCGCGAGAGCAGCCTGTCGGTGATCTACGGCCTGGTGGTCGGCCTGGTCATCGGCTGGGCGGTGATCCGCGCGGATCTCGTCCTCACCGGGCCTCCCGGAGGACGCCGCGGCCGACGGGCCCGCGTCGCCGAGGGAGCCGCGGCGATCAGGCCCGAGCCACCCCGGAGCCAGGCCCTGCTCTGACGGGCGCTGGCTCTAGACTCGCCAGGGCCGGTGCGCACGCGCGTCGGCACGGAGGGGTGCCGGAGTGGCCGATCGGAACCGCCTTGAAAGCGGTCGCTGGCAGAGATGTCAGCCGCGGGTTCGAATCCCGCCCCCTCTGCCAAGGGCCGAGCCGAGGAGCTACTCCGAGCCGCCGAGCTCCAGCTCGACCTCGTCGTAGGCCAGGTCGTTGAGGCGCTGCACGTGGCGGCCCACGTCGGCGAGCAGCCGCTTCAGCTCGAGCCGGACCGCCTCGATGTCGGGGCTCTCGAGCACGAGCGGCCCGATCTCCACCATCCGGCCGAGCAGCACGTTGCGCTCGCGGAACGCCGTACCGCCCCTGGCGGCCAGCCAGCCGTCGTCCGGGTCGCCGACCTCGCCGATCAACGCGTCGCGTACGGCGGCCATCCGCTGTCGGACGGTCCAGCGCCAGTTGCCGAGGGCGATCCCCTCGCGCCGAGGCGTCTCGAGGGCCAGCTCCAGACCCTGCAATGCCGACGTCATGCCTGTCGTGACGATGGCCATGCGACCCTCCTCGCGCCCGGGGTTCGAGCATGACCCTGATCGCGGCTCCTCACAAGGGCGGAGATGCGACCAAATCCGGTGTCTTGTTCAATCACCCCATGACCCAGGCCGAAGTGTTCGACTATCGGCTCGCGCCCATGGTGGTCGCCCGGATCGTGGGGTCCTACCTCGTCGCGCTTGCCGTCCTGGTGTTCGTGGCAACCGTCGTGGTGGCCGCGGCCGGTTGGTCGGCCGACCTGCTCGTGGGCCTGCTGGGCATCGGGGTCCTCGGCCTCCTCGTCCTCGGGTGGTGGCTGCGCGCCCGGGCGTACGTCGTCCGGTTCGAGGCCGACGGCTACCGCGTGGGTGTGGTGCGTGGGGCCGGAGTGCGGCAGGCGAGCTGGAGGGATGTGACCGATGCGGCCGCCACCTCATCGGGAGGCGCGCCCTGCCTCGAGCTGCGGCTCCGCGACGGCGGCTCGAGTGTGATCCCGGTGGCGGCCCTGGCCGTCGACCGCGAGGAGTTCGTGCGCGACCTGAGGAAGCGGCTCCAGCGCGGACACGGCCTGCGACCGCTCTAGGGACGGGTCAGTCAGCGCACGCGGCATGCGATTCGTCCAGCCGCCAGGGCTGCTAGTAACCTGTGCGGGCTGTCCGAGGAGCCTGCTCCTCGGTTGCGGAGGAGGCGTCGCCTAGTCCGGTTTATGGCGCCCGCCTGCTAAGCGGGTTGAGGGTCACACCTCTCGCGGGTTCAAATCCCGCCGCCTCCGCAAAGTGGTTGTCCAGCGGCGACCCCTGGACTTACCCGGTGCCCTGCAGGAAACTGCATTGCAGGTAAATGAGCCAATCATTCCCTCACGCACGGCCGTCCCCAAGATCAACACTTCGTCTCAGGGCCGACCGTTGGCCCGGGGTACAGAAGGTGGGGAGCATGAACTTCGCACGCAAGGTGTGCATCACCATGGCCGCGATGTCGGTGACACTCGGTCTGGTAATGGTCGCTGCGCCGGCCGAGGCCAGCAGGGACACGAGCTGGGGCTGCGGCGGACTGTGCTTCGCAGGCCCCGATGACGAGCCGATCGGGTCGGGTGAGTAGACCCAGATAGAGACGTGAGACCGGGGCCCGACTTTCCCCCCACTTGTCCGGCCCCAGCGCCACCCCCTGGCCGGTCTCAACGAAAGAGGGCGGTGACTCGAAACAGACTCGAGTCACCGCCCTCGGCTCATTTCGCCATCGGCGCTTCCGGGTTGTCAAGAACGCTCAGTCGCCGTCCAGGGCGTCGTCGGGGGCCTCGTCATCGTCACCCGGCTCGAGCCCCGAGACCCCCTGTTTGCCCATTGTGTAACCAAGTTGGAACCGAGTGTCCGCCTCGAACTCCGTCTTGAGGTCCGCGACGTAGCCCGCATAGGTGCGTGGGCTGACCCCCAGCCGCTTGGCGCTGACCGGGTCGGCGTGGCCCTCGATGAGCATCCGGATCGTCATCGCCCGCTGTTCGGCGGCGATCTCCCGCATCATCGTGCTCTCCTTGTTGGTGAACGGGCGGCCGCGCTCCCAGGCCCGCTCGAACACGTCCACGAGGTAGGCAACGACGGCTGGCTCGCGCACCGCGATCGCCACGGTGAGATCCTCACCGGGGATCACCGCCACCCGGCGGTCGATCACGATCATCCGGTTGAAGAACTCGTCGAGGGTGCGCACCTCGGCCCCGCGGGCGGTGACGGCGGCGACGTACTGGTGGGTGACGGAGCTGCGGCGCGCACTGTGTTGGTAGAGCGTGCGCATCTTGATGCCGCGCTCGAGCGCCGCGGTGTCGCGCAGCGCCGCCGCGGCCAGGCTCTGCGCGTCGCGTCCGGTCTGCGGCTGCGCGGTGAGCATCTCCTCCTCGACCTCGGAGACGAGTCCCGTGAGGAACGGACCGATCGCCTCCTGGTGCAGGTAGGTGAAGGGTCCACGCGACGGCGAGGTGGGCGAGCGCCGCCACGACTGGTTGAGGGTGCCGAAGGCCCGCGCCCAGTGCGACGACTCCTCGAGCAGCTTGGTGGCCTCCTGGCTGAGCGGCGAGACCACCCGCGACTGGATGCTGTTGGGGTCCTCGGGCATCCAGCTCTCGATGGCCTTGTCGAGCTGCACCAGGCCGAGCTCGACCAGCAGGTCGAACGCCGGTCGCGCCGGAGCGTCATCGGCGATCCGCTGGTCGTCCGCGGCCAGTCCGCCTGCGGCGACGATCTCGTCGTACAGCGCTGCGGAACCGGTCTCGAAGAGCTCGCGCTCATCGGGGCCGTAGCTGGACATGCGCTCCCCTCTCGTCCCAGGCCTCCATCCCGAGAGGTCGCATGATTCCACACAGGTCGACGGCCCCGTCCCTAGCAGGGGCGGGGCCGTCGCGGTGCGCGTGCGGTGTGGGTCAGACGCCCAGGCGGGCCTTCAGGCCGTCGAGCTCGGTCCACAGTACGGCGGGAAGGTCGTCGCCGAACTTCTCGAACCACGCCTGGATCTGGGGGATCTCGGCCTTCCACTCCTCGGGGTCCACGGCGAGGGCTGCGGTCAGCGCCTCCTCGCTCATGTCGAGGCCGTCGGTGTCGAGCGAGCCCGGGGCCGGCACGTGGCCGATCGGGGTCTCCACTGCAGCGGCCTGGCCGTCGATCCGCTCGACGACCCACTTCAGGACCCGGCTGTTCTCGCCGAAGCCCGGCCACAGGAAGCCGCCGTCGTCGTCGCGACGGAACCAGTTCACGTAGAAGATCTTCGGCAGCTTGGCGGCGTCGTTGTCCTTGCCGACCGTGATCCAGTGGTTGAAGTAGTCGCCGGCGTTGTAGCCGATGAACGGCAGCATCGCCATCGGGTCGCGGCGCACCACCCCGACCGCGCCGACGGCGGCGGCAGTGGTCTCCGAAGAGAGCGTGGCGCCGAGGAAGGTGCCGTGCGTCCAGTCGCGGGCCTCGAACACCAGCGGGACCGTGGTCTTGCGCCGGCCGCCGAACAGGATCGCGTCGATCGGTACGCCGCGCGGGTCGTCGTACTCCGCAGCGAGGATGTCGCACTGCTTGATCGGCGTGCAGTAGCGACTGTTGGGGTGGCTGGACAGCTCCTCGCTCTCCGGCGTCCAGGGCTCGCCCTTCCACGACGTGGCCGTGGCGGGCGGGTTCTCGAGGCCCTCCCACCAGATGTCCCCATCCTCGGTCAGCGCGACGTTGGTGAAGACCGAGTTGCCCTTGTTGATGGTCTTCATCGCGTTGGGGTTGGTGTGCTCGTTGGTGCCGGGCGCGACGCCGAAGAAGCCGTACTCGGGGTTGACCGCCCACAGCCGGCCGTCCTCGCCGACCTTCATCCAGGCGATGTCGTCGCCGAGGGTCTCGACCGTCCAGCCGGGGACGGTCGGGGCGAGCATCGCCAGGTTGGTCTTGCCGCAGGCGCTCGGGAACGCGGCAGCGATGTACTTCACCACGTTGGTGGGGCTGGTCAGCTTGAGGATCAGCATGTGCTCGGCGAGCCAGCCCTCGTCGCGGGCCATCACGCTGGCGATCCGCAGGGCGTAGCACTTCTTGCCGAGCAGCGCGTTGCCGCCGTAGCCGGAGCCGTAGGACCAGATCGCGCGCTCTTCGGGGAACTGCACGATGTACTTGGTGTCGTTGCAGGGCCACTTCACGTCGGCCTCGCCCTCAGCAAGGGGGTGACCCACCGAGTGGAGCGCGGGCACGAAGTCGGCGTTGAGCTCGGTCATCCTGTCGAGGACGTGGGAACCCATCCGGGCCATCACGCGCATCGAGGCGGTGACGTACGCCGAGTCCGTGAGCTCGATGCCGAACATCGGCTTCTCGGCCTCGAGGTGACCCATCACGAACGGGATCACGTACATCGTGCGGCCCTTCATGCACCCTTCGTAGAGGCCGCGCATGAGCGCCTTCATCTCGTTGGGGTCCATCCAGTTGTTGGTGGGCCCGCAGTCCTTCTCGTCGACCGAGCAGATGTAGGTGCGGTCCTCGACCCGCGCGACGTCGATCGGGTCCGAGGCGGCGTAGAAGGAGTTCGGCTTGATGGCTGGGTTCAGGCGGGTGAAGGTGCCGGTCGACATCAGCGCGTCGGTGAGCTCGGTCCACTCCTCGTCCGAGCCTGTGCACCAGTAGATGCGGTCCGGCTGGGTCATCGCCGCGACCTCGTTGACGAAGTCGAGGATGCCCTGGTGGGTCGTGGGGGCCAGCTGGTCGGTGGGTGCCTGCGTGTCGGCGGTCATGCCTTGGTGTTCCCTCTCGCGCATACGCGGAGGTCGCCCGTCGCTGGTCGGCCAGCCGGTCGGCGCCTCCGGCCGCCGAGCGTGTCGGCGGTGCTGTCGTGGAGTAGCTCTGGATCGCGCGGCGTCGTTGTCGCGACTTGGTCGAGCGGAGAGACGCTGAATGGGAAGGCGACGACCCCGCGATGCGGTGAGCGTATACGCGCTCACCTGCGCCTCCTATTGGATCGATCAAGGGGCCCAGGATGCGGATTTCAGCAGGCCCGACCCCCTCGGCTATCCTCGTCGGGTTGCTCTGCGGAGCAGCCGGCGCCCGTAGCTCAACGGATAGAGCATCTGACTACGGATCAGAAGGTTGGGAGTTCGAATCTCTCCGGGCGCGCCGACCCAGATGGCCCCAGCGCATCGATGCGGATGAGGGCCTTTCTGGTTGGTGACCGACGGGCTGCCTCTGACAAGTCGCTCGCACTTTGTACGCGGAGCAGCTGAGGGCGATCCCATAGCGTGAACGCACACCCGATGCCAGACTCGGAAGATGGTTGAGCCGATCTGGCGTGAGGCTGTTCGCGGCACCCAATTCCCGGCGGAGCTGTTTGGATTGCCGGGCATCGAGCAGTTGAGGCTCCATGTCAATGGCCGGGTGGATGGGCCGCCCGTCGGCTATCTCACGGGGATGCGCCCGACGGAGGTTGGTTCGGGGAGTGCGACTTTCACGATGCCCATCACCCCGTGGTTGCAGGCTCCTCAGGGCCTGACGATCGGTGGTGTGATTGCCATCCTCGCGGACGGCCCGCTGGGCTGTGCTATCCAGACGACGCTGCCTCCAGCGACCGGATACACGACCAGTGAACTATCGATCAACATGGTGCGACCCGTACCGAAGTCGGGCGAACTAATTGCCCGCGGGCGGCTGGTCCACGGTGGTCGCAGGTTGGCTTTGTCGGAGGTTTTCGTCACTGACGACGCTGGTCGATTGATCGCGCATGGCACCTCTCGTTGCGTGATCTTCCCGCCGTATCCCGATGTGCCAGCCCCGCCGTCCGCCATCCCGACACTGGAGTTGGCTGACGACGATTGGGTTCCACCGTTCGAACGGCCGGTCCAAGGCGAGGTACTCGGGCAGGATGTTTGGGAGTCGCGCAGCGGGCTGGACGTATTGCGTGCACAGATCAGCGGTGAACTTCCTAACCCGCCCCTGCATCACCTGCTGGGCATCAAGCCAGTGTCAGCGGACGAGGGCGCATGCGTGTTCTCGATGCCGACCAGTGACTGGATTACCTCACCTTCCGGCTTTGTCGAAGGTGGTGTCACTGCGTGTCTTGCCGATGTCGCGCTCGGTGCGGCGGCCCAAACCACTATCCCGCCCGGAACCGCCTGCGCGCCGACTGACCTTCGGGTCCAGTTCATCCGACCGGTTCCGCCAGACGGCGGCCCCATCAAAGCCGCAGCAACCGTCGTTCACCGAGGTCGCGGTGTTGCCGTGGGCCGAGCCGAGGTCACCAACCAAGAAGGAAAACTCCTTGCCCTTGCGAGCGGGTCGGCCATGGTCATTCCGGGTCGACGCGCAGACCTCAGTGACGATCCCGCCTTGGTCTGAGCAGGCTCTCGCTACTGCACTGCGTGGGAGGGCATGGCCCTGTGGAGTCTCTGGAGAGTGAGTTCACAAGCACCTCACGCCGCACCGAGGGTCGTGCCCGCGCCACCCATCGTGGGCGCTGCGCTGGGCCTGGACCGCGTCAGCGCCGCGGCTTCGGCCCACGACCTACTGCGCAGCGGCTTCGCTGGTGAGTGAGTCGGCCAGGGCGGCCTGGCCTAGTACCAGCCGAGCCTGCGGAGCTCGGACTCCTTGAGGCCGACCGCGTGCCCGACCTCGTGGCCGAGCACCTTCATCACTCTCGGCGCCACGTCCTCGAGCTGCCGGCAGACCGCGAGGATCGGGATCCGGTAGAGCGTGATCGTGGGCGGCAGCGTGCCGGGGATCCGCCCGCCGTGGGTGGTCCAGGGATTGCCGCGGAAGACACCGAGCAAGAGCTGCCCGCGCTGCCGATCGGCCGCCGGTTGCTCGTCCTCGACCAGCACGGCGATCTCGCGCATCATCGGAACGACGAACTCCGGGAGCGAGTCCATGGCGTCGACGACCATCGCCTCGAACTCCTCGGGCGACACGGACTCCGGACCCACACTCAAACGATAGGTCGGGTGGGTCTAGGCCTACCCCGACTGGGTCCCCAGGCCCATCGATGAAGCGCGCGGCAAACCTACGTTCGATGGTGTCCCGAGAACCCAAGAAAGGAACCACATGAACATCATCGACATCGTGAACCCGCTGGTGTGACCCGAGAACAAGCCGGCCAACAACCACGACGGCGGAATGCCACCCGAGGGTCTTCGAACGGCGCTGCGCGTCGCGACCGCGGGGTGGCTGCTGACCAGCATGGTCGAGTTCACCGTCTGGCTGGCGATCGCCATCAACACCGCCACCCTCGACCCGCCCTGGTCGCTGTTCTCGACCACGGCGGGCGGGATCATCGTCGGCCTGCTCTGGGCAGCCAATGAGGCCGCGCACCGAGCTCCCGACCGCTGGCAGCGCGGCGACATCTGATCAGGGAGAGTAGGTTCTCGCGCTAGAGCGGGTGCGGCCGCAGCCGCTCGCGATCCGGTGCGGGAGGACTTCTTCATCGCTGACACCGAGAGCGAAGACGCCGACGTAGCTGCCGGGCTCGACCGGCTCTGCGCGGCCGCAGCCAGCGAGCTGAGGATCTCTGGGGTCGCCCTGACTCTGATGACCGCCGGCGGCGCGCAGGCGGTGGCGGCTGCCTCGGACGAACACAGTCGTGAGCTCGAGGAGATCCAGTTCAGCCTCGGGGAGGGACCGGGCTGCGATGCCTTCGCGACGGGGCGGCCGGTCCTGATCTCAGACCTGGAGTCGGCACACGTGCGCTGGCCTGGTTACGTGCCGGCGGCACTGCGCGCCGGCATCCGCGCGGCGTACACCGTTCCGCTGCAGCTCGGGGCGATGCGCTTCGGCGTGCTGACCTTCTACGCCGACGCGATGCGCACGCTGGGTGCTCCCGAGCTGACGCTCTGTCTGATCTACGGCGAGCTCGCCACGGAGATCCTGCTCGAAGGCACAGTGGCAGGTTCCTTCGAACCGGCCGGCAGCACGCTGCGGAAGGCGGTCGAGTACCGCAACGAGATCTACCAGGCCCAGGGCATGGTGATGGTCGCCCTCGAGGTGACTCTGGTCGAGGCGCTGGCCAGGATGCGTGCGCACGCTTTCGCCATCGGCCTGGACCTCCACGTCCTGGCTGTCGGCATCATCGACGGCTCCATCCAGCTGCAGCGCGACGGGCCTGACGTATGACCTCCAACGCTTCCCGAGCCGGCGTCCACACCAGAGAATCGAGGAATCATGATCTCCGCCGAACAGCTCTCCGACGTCTTCGTCGAGGTAGCCGACACGTTGGTGGCGGACTTCGACCTGATCGACTTCCTGCAGCAGCTCACCGATCGCGCGGCGGCCATCAGCGGAGCCGGCGCGGTCGGCCTGCTGCTGGCCGATCATCGCCAGACGCTCCGGTTCATGGCCTCGTCCAACGAGTCGGGCAAGGCGCTCGAGCTGTTCGAGCTCCAGCACGCCGAGGGCCCATGCGTCGACTGCTTCCGAACCAAGGAGGCGGTCGTCAACGCCGACCTCAGGGACGCCGGCGATCGGTGGCCTCGCTTCGCTCCGCGTGCGATCGACCTCGGCTTCACATCGGTGCACGCGTTCCCCATGCGACTGCGCGAGCACACCATCGGCGCCCTTAACGTCTTTGGAGCCACCGACCACCGGTTCGAGCCCGAAGACGTCCGGATCGTCCAGGCGCTGGCCGATGTGGCCACCATCGCGATTCTCCAGGAGCGCAGCATCTCCCGGGCCGAGGCGCTCACCGAACAGCTGCAGGGAGCCCTCAACAGTCGGATCATCATCGAGCAGGCCAAGGGTGCGCTGGCCCAGAAGGAAGGCGTGAGCATTGGCGCCGCCTTCGGGCTCCTCCGCGAACGGGCGCGGTCGTCGGGCCGACGGATCGCCGATGTGGCGGCCGAAGTGCTGGAGGGACGACAGGGGTGAACCTTGCTGGGTCCTGACCGCCGGTAGTAGCGTCGCCCTCAAGCAGCCCCGGACCCCGGCCGTGATCGAGTCACTCTCGCGCCAGGGGGTTGCGATGCACGACGAGCTCGAGATCGCCGAAGAACTCGTCTCGATGGTGCACGAGTGCGCGTGTGGCTGCTCAGTGAGCCGGGTGCGGGTGCGGATCGGCCGGCGCCGGTTCGTGGTGCCCGACACGCTCAAGTTCTGTTTCGAGCTGGCCACGGTCGGCACCGACCTCGAGGGCGCGACGCTCGAGGTCGAGGTGCGACCGGGGCACGAGCTGTCGGTCAGGTCGGTTGAGGTCGTATAGGGCAATCTCAACGCCTACGTCGGAAGGCGGTCGGCACGTTCGTCGACCAGAGTGGCCGGTGCCGAAAGGCGCCACGCCTCGAAGGTCAGCTCGGCTAGCTCGTCGCGCTCGATTGCCTCGAGGTAGACGACCACCCAGCCGAACCCTCCGGCCGTGAACTGGATCTCGAAGACGTCGGGGCGCTCGGCGACCAGCGCGAGCTGCTCCGCGATGGTCTGCTTGAGGCCGACCGTTCGGGTGGGCTCCCAGAGGTAGCCGAAGGTGTGCGAGCGGACCTCGAACTTGGAGTAGCGGACGTATTCGGTCCGGCTCACCTCGGGCAGCTGCGACACCAGATCGAGAAAGTCGGCAATCTGCATCGGCACGGATGCCTCAGTCTGCCCGGATGATCATGGTCCGGATCGCGTCGCCGTCGACCTCGAAGTAGAAGTCGCTCACGCCGTTGAAACCGCCACCGCTGACCTCGAGCGTGACTACGTAGCCGTCTCCTTCGACGCGGACGGAACGCACCTCGAAGTGCGACTGACGGCCGACGTTGTCGGACTGGTTCCACTGGGCGATCTCGTCGCGGCCGGTGAAGCCGCGACCCCAGTCCTCTAGGTAGGCGTCCTCGGCGAAGGAGTCGACGAACGCCGCATTGTTGGCGGCGTTCGTGGCCTCGACCATCCGGGTCACGGCTGGTGGTACGTCGGTCGCAGCAGGCTCGGACATGCCCGCAGTCTTTCATCCTTCCGGGGGCTGTCGCCGAGGGTAAGTCACTACTAGACTGACGACCGTCGTCGCGTATCACGAAACAGGTTGCATTATGCGCAACAAGGACCGGGCCACCATCAGGCGCTTGCTGACGCACGCGCGCTACGAGGTGCTACCGACGCCTAGCATCGAGGCGAAGGTCGTGGAGTCCGTCCCGACCTCGGTGCCGGTGACCGTCACGGCGTCGCCGTCCATGGGGCTCGACCGCACGGTCGAGCTGGCGGAACGGCTGACGGAGCAGGGCTACCGCGTCGTACCCCACCTGGCCGCGCGGATGATCAGCGGCCGCTCCGAGCTCGCCGAGGTGGTGGACCGGCTGAAGCGCGCCGGCATCACCAGCGTGTTCGTACCCGGCGGGGACGCGGACCCGGTCGGCGACTATGCGGACGCCGTCTCCATGCTCGAGGACCTGACCGCGCTCGGCGGTCCGTTCGAGCAGGTCGGCGTCGCGGGCTATCCCGAGAGCCATCCGACGATCCACGACGACCTCACCGTCCAGTCCATGTGGGACAAGCGGAGGCACGCGACGTACGTCGTCAGCAACCTCACCTTCGACCCAGCGGTGGTCAAGGACTGGGTGCACCGGATGCGGCTGCGTGGCATCGACCTGCCGTTGCTGCTGGGCCTCCCGGGACCGGTCGACCGGACCAAGCTGCTCGGCATGGCCACCAAGATCGGCGTCGGCGACTCGACGAGGTTCCTGGCCAAGCAGAAGGGGCTGATGACTCGGCTGGTCGCGCCGGGAGGTTTCACCGGGGAGTCGTTCCTCACCAAGTGCGCGCCCACCGTCGGCGAGCCGGAGGCCAACGTCGCCGGCCTTCACGTCTACACGTTCAACCAGGTCGCCGAGACCGAGGCCTGGCGGCGGGACTGGCTGCGCCGGCTGGAGGGGTAGCTACTTCCGCTGCTGCTTCATCACGGTATGTCGCTGAACCTTCGCTTCCCATGGCGAATACCCCGTGGGAAGCGGCGATTCCCCTGCATACCGTGATGAAGCGTCACTCGCCGACCAGCGACTCCAACGCGGACTCGAGACCCGCGTTGCCGGTGTCGACCACGGTCAGCGGGAGGCCGATCGCATCAGCCGCCTGCTGGGCCATGGCCCGGAGCTCCTCGTCGGGCTGTTGGGCGAGCCAGACGACCCGGGTGTAGGAGCCGAAGTAGTCGTCGCGGAGCTCGGGGTGCCGGTCGAGGCCGAGCTCGCGGATCACCGTGCGCGCGAAGGACCGGGCCAGGAAGTCGGTGAGCACGTAGGTCCCTGGCTGCTCCTCGAAGAAGGCGGCCAGTCGCTCGCGGCCGGCGTAGACGTCGTAGCAGTGGAGGCCAGGGAGCCGCTCGACTCCGAGGTCGCGGCAGACCTCGTCGAGGGCGCCGTAGGTGCCGCAGTCGGCGTAGCCGATCGCGACCCGGTCGCCGGCTGCAAGCAGCCGCTCGGCCAAGGCGCGCACCTCGCCGGCGATCAGGTGCGGCTGGTTGTGGAGCAGCGGCGGCAGGGGGTGTACGACGACCGGCCAGCCGCGGCGGGCCGCGATCTCGGCGGCGGGCTGCGCCCAGGCGCCGCAGGCGATCAGCGAGACCCCACCTTCGACAGAGTCAGAACCCGAGCTGGTCGACGAAGCGGTCGTTGAAGTCGGGGCGATCGGAGAGCTCGACATAGGACACCTCCCTCAGCAGCGCCTGGGCACCGACCCGCTCGCGCACCGACAGCAGGGCCATCTTCGCGCCCTCGCCGGCCACGTTGCCCGCGGAGACGATCCGGAGCACCGGCAGCTTCGGCACCAGCCCGATCCGGACGGCGGAGGCGGCCGAGATGTAGCTGCCGAACGAGCCCGCCATCAGCACCTGCTGGACGTCGCGGTGCTCCAGGCCGAGCTCCTCGAGCAGCAGTGTCCAACCGGTCGAGATGGCGGCCTTGGCGAACTGCAGCTCACGGACGTCGCGCTGCGACAGCACCACGCAGTCCTCGGGAGCCGAGTCGGGCTGAGGCCGATGCAGGATGAACACCCGCTCCTCGCCGATCCGGGTGAGCCGGTCGGCCAGCTTCGGCGCAACCGTCGGTGCGTCGTCGTCGGGCACGAACCGGCCCGACGAGTCGAGAAGGCCGACCCGCACCAGCTCAGCCACGGCGTCGACGAGCCCGGAGCCGCACAGCCCCTTCGGCTCCACGTCGCCGATGACGCCCAGCTCGACGGTGTCGCCGAGCCGGATCACCTCGATCGCTCCGTCGGCGGCCCGCATGCCGCACTTGATGGCACCACCCTCGAACGCCGGCCCGGCCGGGGCGGCGGTGGCGAGGATCTTGTCGCCGTCGCTGACGACGATCTCGCAGTTGGTGCCGACGTCGATGAACAGCCGGGTGCGCTTGTCGCGGTCCATGCCCGTGGCGAGCATGCCGGCGACGATGTCGCCGCCGACGTACGCGCCGAGGGCAGGGAAGAACACGAGCCGGGCCCGCGGGTGCAGGTCGAGGCCGACGTCGGAGGCGAGCACGGTGGGCGGCTGGGCAGTCGACATCACGAACGGCGCGACGCCGAGCGGCTCGGGGTCGATGCCGAGCACCAGCGCGGTCATCGTCGCGTTGCCGGCGACCGCTACCTCGTAGACCTGGCGCGGATCGACACCGCCCTCGCGGCAGACCTGCGAGGCCAGCTGCGCCAGGGTGTCGCCGGCAGCCTTCTGCAGCATCGGCAGGGTCTCGGGGTCCATCATCGTGGCGCTGATCCGGGTGATCACGTCGCCGCCGAACGGCTGCTGCTTGTTGAGCATCGAGGCAACCGCGACCGGGGTGCCGAGCGCGACGTCGAGCAGCGTCGCCACCACCGTCGTGGTGCCGAGGTCGAACGCGATCGCGTAGCGCTGAGCGGTGGTGTCGCCAGGCTCGACGTCGATCAGGTCCTCGTCGACGATCACGGCGGTGACCTTGAAGTCGGCGGCCCGCAGCACGGCCGGCAGCCGACGCAGCAGGTGGAGGTCGGCGGTCGGCTCGAGATCGTCGATCGCCTCCAGCAGCCGGTCGAGGTCGGGCCGCTGGTCGGCGAGGTTCGGCTCGGCTAGCTCGACGTACCTCTTCTGTACGGCGGGTCGCAGGATCACCTGCCGACCGACGCCGACGGTCGCGGCCTTGGGCCGCGTGGTCAGCGGAGGTACGTCGACCGCGAGGTCGCGCGTCGCCTGCACGAGACACGCCAGCCGCCAGCCGGCGTCGAGCTGGTCGCGGCTGAACGTGCGGACGTCGTGCTTCGAGATCGGCGAGGGACCCTCGACCCGGACCTTGCACTTGTGGCAGGTGCCGTGGCCACCGCAGGTCGAGTCGATCGCGATGCCGTTCCACGATGCCGAGTCGAAGACGGTCACGCCGGGTGGCACCCGGACGGTGCGCTGCGCGGGCGGCGCGCCGTCGATGTCCTCGATGGTGAACGCGAGCTCGACTCGACCGACGCCGTCGTGCGGCGCGGACTCCGTACCGGGCGTGGGCAGCAGCCCCTCACGGCGGACGTCGTCGAGCGAGAAGCCCTCCTCGCCGCCCGGGCCGTCGGCGGGTTCGCTCACGCCGTTGCCTGGGCTGCCTGCCTGGCGCGGTGCGCGGCGATCCAGGCGCCGCCCCACTCGTCGTGGCCGAGCAGCAGGTCCGCCGCCTTGACCGCCTCGACGATCTCGGGGGTGCGGGTGTCCATGATCGCGGAGGTGAGGCCGGCGGACATCGCCATCGGCAGGAACGCCGCACCGAGTGCGTGCCGCGACGGCATACCGAAGGAGACGTTGGAGGCGCCGCAGGTCATGTTGACGCCGAACTCGTCGCGGATCCGCCGCATCGTCTCCAGCGTGGTGTTGACGACCTCCTGATCGGCGCCGATCGGCATGGCCAGGGGGTCGATCACGATGTCGGCGGCGGCGATCCCGTATTCGGTGGTCGCGACCTCGATGATCTTGCGGGTCAGCGTGATCCGCTTCTCGACCTCCATCGGGATCTCGTCCTCGTCGTTGGGCAGGGCGATGATCGCGGCGTCGTACTTCTTCACCAGCGGGAGGATCTGCGCCATCCGCTCGTCCTCGGCGGTGATGGAGTTGACCAGGGCGCGACCCTGATAGACGGAGAGGCCCGCTTCGAGTGCTTCGACGACCGAGGAGTCGATGCAGATCGGCTTGTCGCTGAGCTGCTGGACCATCGTGATCGCCTTGGCCAGCAACTCGGCCTCGTCGGTCAGCGGCACACCCATGTTGATGTCGAGCACGTCGGCGCCGCCCTCGACCTGGGCCTTGACGTCGCGCTCGATCGCGGAGAGGTCACCGGCCCGCAGCTGCTCCTGGAAGATCCGGCGTCCGGTCGGGTTGATCCGCTCGCCGATCAGGCAGAAGCGGGTGTCGTGGCCGATCACGACCTGCTGGGTGGCCGAGCGGAGGACGGTCTCGAGTCGAGGGGCGGGCATCAGGCGGGGACCTTGGCGCGCTTCTCGTGGAGCAGGGCCTTGGCCCGCTTGACGGTCTGGGACGCGTCGGCGGCGTAGCCGTCGGCACCGACCGCGTCGGCGTACTCCTGGGTGACGGGGGCGCCGCCGACCATCACGATCACGTTGTTGCGGATGCCGGCCTTCTCGAGGGCGTTCATGTTGGCCTTGAACATCGGCATCGTCGTGGTCAGGAACGCCGAGAACCCGACGATGTCGGGCTGGTGCTCCTCGATCGCGGACACGAACTTCTCCGGTGCCACCTGGACGCCGAGGTCGATCACCTCGAAGCCCGCGCCCTCGAGCATGATGTTGACGAGGTTCTTGCCGATGTCATGGACGTCGCCCTTGACCGTGCCCATCAGGAACTTGCCGATGGTCTCGACGCCGGTCTCGGCGAGCAGTGGCCGGAGCACCTCCATCGCTCCGGCCATGGCGCGGCCGGCGATCAGCATCTCGGGCACGAAGAAGTCGCCGCGCTCGAACCGGGCGCCGACCTCCTCCAGCGAGGGGATCAAGGCGTCGAAGAGCATCGTCTGGGGCTCCATGTCGATGCCGAGACCCTCGTTGGTCAGCTCGAGCACTCGGGGCGCATTGCCCACCAGGGTCTCGTCGTAGAGGCCTTGCAGGATTTCCTCGGGTGTCATGCCACGCCCTCCTTGCGGGTTCGGCGACGAAGCAGCCCGGACAGCTGCTCCGCTCGTTCGGTCAACAGCCGGCCGAGCTCGTCGTGCCGGTCTTCGAGTCGCGGGCTGGGACCCGAGACGCCCAGGGCCGCAATCACCTCGCCCTGGCTGCCGCACACGGGCACACCGAGACCGGTGAGACCGATCTCGAGCTCGTCGACGGTGCTGGCATAGCCGCGGCGCGCGACCTGGGCGAACTGCTGGGTCAGCAGCTCACGGTCGGTGACGGTGTGGGGGGTCAGCTGCTCGAGCTCTCCGGACGGGAGGCCGATGACGCCGGAGGCGAGCAGCACCTTGCCGAGTGCCGAGCAGTGGGCCGGTACGTCGACCTCGGTCCAGTCGCGGGTGCCGAGCAGGTACGTCGAGTCGACCTGGGCCACCTGGACCACCCGGTCGCCCCGGGCCACGGACAGGTTCACGGTCTCGCCGGTCGAGGCGCCGACGTACTCGAGCGTCGGCTGCGCCAGGCGGACCAGCTCGTCCCACGGGTCGTGCCGCGTGGCGTAGAGCCAGAAGAGCGGGCCGGCGACGTAGGACCCGGCCTCGTTGCGCTCGAGCAGCTCGGTGCGCTCGAGGGCGGTCAGCATCCGCGAGGTCGTCGACTTGGCCAGGCCCGAGGTCTCCTGGAGGTCCGCGAAGGTCAGCGGCTCGTCGGCATGGACGACGGTCGACACCAGCAGCGCGGCGCGGTCGACCGCCTGCGTCCCGCTGGCGGCGGTGGTGGTCGCGTTCGGCACGAGCTGCCCCTGGTCATTGGTTCCATCATGTGGAACGGTGGTCCCACATGATGAGGCTAGGATGCTCAGAGGGCCTGGTCAAGCACAGTGCCGATTCCTGGAGGTTCGATGTTCCGCAACACGATGCCGCGCTACGAGGTGCTCTCCGCGGAGGCGATGGCGACCCTCGACCGGGGCTGGCGCAAGCTGATGACCGAGATCGGCGTCGAGTTCATGGACGAGCGGGCGCTGGAGCTGTTCCGCAAGGCCGGCCAGCGGGTCGAGGACAACACGGTCTTCCTCGACCCCGACTTCGTGCTCGAGCAGGTGGCGAAGGCGCCGCACGAGTTCGACGTCCAGGCGCGCAACCCGGAGAACAGCATCCACATCGGCGGCGACTCGATGGCGTTCGGTGCGGTCTACGGGCCGCCGTTCGTCCGGCAGGGTGAGGTACGCCGCGACGCGACCATGGACGACTTCCAGAACTTCACGAAGCTAGCCCAGACCTTCCCGGTGCTCGACTCCGCCGGCGGCATCATCTGCGAGCCCAACGACACCCCGCTCGACAGCCGCCACCTCGACATGACGTTCGCGCTGCAGTCGCTGACCGACAAGGTCTACATGGGCAACGTGGTCTCGGGTGTGAACGCCGCGGACACCCTGGCGATGTCGTCGATCCTCTTCGGGTCGCGGGAGGCGATCGAGGAGACGCCGGCGACGATCTCGCTGATCAACTGCAACTCCCCGCTGCGCTGGGACGACCGGATGCTGGAGGCGCAGTTCGAGTACTCCGCCGCCGGCCAGCCCGTCGTACTCACTCCGTTCATCCTGATGGGCGCGATGTCGCCGGTGACCATCCCGGCCGCGCTGGTGCAGCAGATCGTCGAGGCCCTGTCCGGCATCGCGCTCTCGCAGCTGATCCGGCCGGGCACGCCGGTGATCTTCGGCTCCTTCCTGTCCAACATCGACATGCAGTCCGGCTCGCCGACGTTCGGCACCCCCGAGTCCGGCATCGGTCTGCTGTGCACCGGTCAGATCGCGCGCCACTTCGGGCTGCCGTTCCGCACCGGCGGTGGGCTGACGTCGTCGCAGGTCGCCGACGCGCAGGCCGGCTACGAGGCGTTGATGACGATGATGCCGACGTTCCTGGCCGGCGCGAACTGGGTCATGCACTCGGCCGGCTGGCTCGAGGGCGGCCTGGTCGCGGGCTACGAGAAGTTCATCGTCGACATCGAGCTGCTGCAGATGATGCAGGCCGAGTTCACGCCGCTGGAGATCGACGAGGAGTCGATGGCGTTCGGCGCGCACGAGGAGGTCGGCCACGGCGGCCACTTCCTCGGTGCGGCGCACACGATGGAGCGGTTCCGCACCTGCTTCTACCGACCGCTGCTGTCGTCGTCGGAGAACTACGAGCGATGGATGCGCAACGGCGGCAAGGACGCGAACGCCCGGGCCGAGGACATCTACCGCAAGAAGCTCGAGGAGTACGAGGCGCCGGCGCTCGACGACGCCGTACGCCAGGAGCTGCAGGAGTACGTCATCCGCCGCCGGGCCGAGCTCGGCGACTGACCCCGCGAGT
>CAVWCT010000007.1:0-289991 GCA_963753565.1 uncultured Actinomycetota bacterium | reverse complement strand
AAGCAAGGTCACCCTTAGTTGCGCCGGGATCGGCTCCTCGCTGCCAGGATGACCTGCGTGCCGCGCCCCGACCTCGAGCCGATGCCACCGGTCGCGGTCGGCGTGAGCCTTCCGTGGGACGCGGTGGTGACCGACGCCGTCGGCGAGATCGCCTCGGCCCGCGAGCGGTGCGGCGACACCTTCGTGGTCGAGAGCGGCCGCGAGCGCTATCTGTTCACGTTCTCGCCAGCCGGCGTCGAGGCGTTCTACGCACTGCCGGAGGAGGCAGCCTCCAAGGGGGTGGCCGACTACCTGATGCTGCGCCGCAAGCTCCCCGACGAGATCTTCGACGGTCGCCGCACCTTGCCGGGGACGCTGTTCCGGCGCGACGACGTCGCGTCCTTCCTGCGCAACCTCGAGGACGCTCTCACCGCCACTGTCGAGGAGCTCGGCGAGGCGGGCACCGTTGACGTGTTCGCGCTCACCCGTCGGCTCGGGCACCGGATGGGGCTGGCGTCGTGGGCCGGCACCGGTTCCGCCGATGGCGACCGGTTCGAGCGGCTGGTGGTGGCGTTCGACGCTCTCGACGGCTCCGACGCGTTCGTGCACCCCGACGCGATGGCCGCGGTGGCGTCGTCGGGCAAGGCTGCAGAGACTGCTGCGCTCGAGGAGGTCGTGGAGTCGGTCGGCTCGGCCGTCCCAGACGGAGGGCTCTTCGGTCGGATCGCCGAGGCGTGGGGCGACGAGCCGGCGGACGTACGCCGCCGGGGCATCGGGCTCGACGTCGCCCTGATCCACATCGCGTCGATGTCGAACCTGCACGCCGCGCTTGGCTGGGCCCTGGTCGACCTGGTCGGCCACCAGGCCGAACTGGCCGCCGTGGTCGCCGGTGACGCTGCGCTGGCCGAGCGCTGCGCCCTCGAGTCGACCCGGCTCGCCCAGCGTTCGATCATGGCGCGCACGGTGCTTCAGCCGGTCGTGTTCGACACCGGCGAGGCGGCGTACACCGTGCCGGCGGGATGGACGATCGCCACCCTGCTCCCCCTGCTGAACATGACGGCCGCGCCCGGTCTGGCCATGTGGGAACCAGCACGCTGGCAACGGCACCGGCTGGCCGACACGTCCGCATTGGCGTCGCCCCAGCTGGTGACCGCCTTCGGACACGGGCGCCACTCCTGCCCGGCGCAGCCGTTCTCGCTGGCGGCGATGACGGCGGCGATGACGCGACTGGGCACCGTCTTCGAGCTGACACCCGCCTGGGCCGACCCGCCGACTCCGGTGCCCGCGCAGATCGGTGGTGTCGCGCGAGCCGCCGCAGCGTGCCCTGTCGCCTACCGGCGCCGCTAATGCCGAGTCGGCGCAAACTCTGGCCTCACGGCCGTCGAGTCGGCGCATACGTCAACACTCGGCGCCGACTCGACCTGTTCTACTCGTGACTTTGCGCCGACTCGGGCTCTTGGGTCGGGCGGTTGGCCCGCAGCCAGGCCAACCCGGCGAACGGCAGGACGAGTGGTAGGAAGCCGTAGCCCTGGCCGACGTGCGACCAGACCGTCTTGTCGGGGAACAGGTCGGTCGCGACATAGCTGAGCGTGCCGACCAACAGCACGCCCAGGAGCTCGATCGAGCACGCCATACACGCGACCAGCCAGGCCCTTCGACCGCCGAGCAGCAGGCAGGTCGTGGCGACGAGGTAGATCACCGCTGCCACCAGAGAGAGGGAGTAGGCCAGGGGTGCGCGGCCGGCGTCGGTGCCGAGCTGCACCAGGGACCGGCCGGTGGCGGCAACGGCGAACAAGCCGTAGACGAAGACCAGGACCCGGCCCCAGCCCGACGAGAGGCTCCCTTTGTCAGGCACCGGCGCCGCCCCAGATCGCAGCCAGGCGCAGCTCGAGCGCGACCACCGTCAGCGCGGCGACCGCCAACACGGTGGTGCCGGCCCGGTTGCGCTCAGCGAGCGACCAGAAGGCACCCACGGGCAGCGCGAGGGCGATGCCCACCAGGTAGCTCACGAACAGCACACCCGAGACGTCGCGTGACGTTGACGCAAGAGCAACCGATCCCAGCACCAGCTGCAGCAGTACGAGCAGCTCGACCACCGCAAGGACCACGAACATCGGGTCGCCCGCTACCTCGTCCTTGACCAGCAGGAACAGCGCCCAGACGAGGGCGACGCCGCTGGCGGCGTAGACCAGCACCTCCAGCCAGACGGTCACGGCGGCAACCCTAGACTCCACGGGTGCCCGAGCCCGCCACCGACTGCGCCGTCCTGGTCGACGGCCTGGTCATGCGGTACGGCGACAAGCTGGCCGTCGACGACCTGAGCCTGAGCGTCGACCGGCACACGATCACGGCCGTCCTCGGCCCCAACGGTGCCGGCAAGACCACCACACTCGAGACCTGCGAGGGCTACCGGCGCCCGCACGGTGGCCGGGTGCGGGTGCTGGGCCTGGACCCGGAGCGCCAGCGCCACGAGCTGCTCCCCCGCATCGGCGTGATGCTGCAGTCCGGCGGCGCCTGGAGCGGCGTCCGGGCGATGGAGATGCTCCGCCACATCGCGAAGCTGCACGCCCACCCGCTCGACACCGACGCCCTCGGCGAGCGGCTCGGCCTCGGCGACTGCGGACGGACGCCCTACCGGCGGCTCTCGGGCGGCCAGCAGCAGCGGCTCGGCCTGGCGATGGCGCTGGTCGGCCGGCCCGAGGTGGTCTTCGTCGACGAGCCGACGTCCGGCATGGACCCGCAGGTACGCCGCACAACGTGGGAGCTGCTGGAGGAGCTGCGCACCGACGGGGTCACGGTGGTGCTGACCACCCACAACATGGACGAGGCCGAGCGGCTCGCCGACCGCGTGCACATCATCGACAAGGGTCGGCTGGTCGCATCCGGTTCGCCGCTGGAGCTCATGCGTGGCGGCTCGGTCTCCACGATCCGGCTCGTGGTTACCGAGCCGTTCCCTCCCGGAGCATCGGACTCCCTCAAGGCTGCCCTCGGGCCGCACACCGAGGTCAGCCAGCTCGACGCGCTCAGCCTCCTCGTCACCGGCCCCGCCGACGCCTCGACCCTGGCCAAGGTCTCGCGCTGGTGCGACGACAACAACGTGGTGCCGGAGGCGCTCTCGCTGGGCCAGCGCAACCTCGAGGACGTCTTCCTCGAGCTCACCGGACGGGGGCTGGTCGGATGAGCGCGACCTACGCACCGATGCCCGGGGCCGCCCCGGCGACCCGGCGAGTGCTTGCTCAGGCCGGCATGGAGGCGCGGCTGATGCTGCGCAACGGCGAGCAGCTGTTGCTCGCGGTCGTGATCCCGGTGATCGTGCTGATCGGCGGGGTGCGCGGGTCCGACGAGATCGGGTTGGAGTTCAGCCGCCCGGCAGTCGACGTGCTCACCCCGGGCGTGCTGGCACTGGCCGTGATGTCGACCGCCTTCACGGCACTGGCGATCGCCACTGGCTTCGAGCGCCGCTACGGCGTGATCAAGCGCCTGGGCGCGTCACCACTGTCGCGCACGGGACTGCTCGTCGGCAAGATCCTGGCGCTGTTGCTGGTCGAGCTGCTCCAGATCGCCGTCATCGCGCCCGTGGGCCTGGTCCTCGGCTGGGAGCCCGACATCTCGGTCCTCGGTGCGGTGCTCGCCGTGGTCGCGGGCACCGCGGCCTTCGCCGGACTGGGTCTGGCGCTGGCCGGCTCCCTGCGGGCAGAGGCCACCCTCGCTGCCGCGAACCTCGTCTACCTCCTGCTGCTCGCCGGCGGTGCCGTCGTACTCCCGATGAGCGCGTACGGCGACTTCGGTGACGTCGTGCGCTGGCTCCCGTCCGGTGCCCTCGGCAACGCGATGCGCGAGGCGCTCGGCGACGCAACCATCGCCTGGCGCGAGCTCGCCGTGCTCGCGGGCTGGGCGGCCGCCGGCGCGGTCGCGACGGCGAGGACGTTCAAGTGGGAGTAGCACCAACGCGATTGGCGCAGTGGGTCCGGCCGCTGGGCTGGGCCACCCTGGTCGCCAACTCGCTGCTCGTGGTCACCGGCGGTGCCGTCCGGCTCACCGG
Source organism: uncultured Actinomycetota bacterium (assembly GCA_963753565.1). GTDB lineage: Bacteria > Actinomycetota > Actinomycetes > Propionibacteriales > Nocardioidaceae > Nocardioides. The sequence continues at coordinate 285,970 of CAVWCT010000007.1, read as the reverse complement.
GTCGGGGCTCGGCTGCCCTACCTGGCCGCGGTGCACCGACCGTTCGTTCACGCCGCACGGAGAGCTCGACCTGCACGAGGCGATCGAGTTCGGCAACCGGATGCTCACCTTCGTCCTGGTCGCCATCGCGGTGGCCACGTTCGTGGCCGCCTGGCAGACAGGGCGCCGAGACCTCCGGAGGCTGAGCACCGTGCTCGCGCTGGGCATCCCGGCCCAGGCTGTGATCGGCGGGATCACCGTGCTGACCGACCTCAACCCGTGGGTGGTCTCGTTCCACCTGCTCTGCTCGATGGCGATCATCGGCCTTGCCGTGCTGTTCGTCCGACGGATCGACCAGCCGTCCCCAGCGCCGGAGCACGGCCCGTTGGTGGTGCTGGCCTGGGTCACGTTCGCAGCGGCCTGGGTGGTGCTCTACGTCGGCACGGTGGTGACCGGATCGGGCCCGCACGCCGGTGACGCCGAGGCACCCCGCAACGGCCTCGACCCGCTCCAGACAAGCCAGCTGCACACCGACGCCGTTTTCCTGTTCGTCGGGCTCACGATCGGGCTGCTCGTCGCCGTACACGCCACCAGCGCCACCCCCGAGGCGAGACGCGCTGTGCTGGCGCTACTCGCGGTCGAGGTCGGTCAGGGCGCGATCGGCTTCGTCCAGTACGCGACCGACCTGCCCGAGCTGCTCGTCGGGTTCCACATGCTCGGGGCCGCGTTGATCTCGACGACCGTCACCTGGACACTGCTGTCGGTCCGGACGCCGACGTCAGGCCTCCCAGCGACGGCGCTCGGAGCGGATCCGAGCGTCCACCTCTAGCTCGATCAGGTGGATCCACCCCGAGATCTCGTCGTGGAACTTCTGGTGCTTGACGGCGTCGATGTAGAGCGCTCCGCACAGGTTGCACTCCTGTTGCTGGTCGCCCAACGTCCCTCCGCACCCGGATCCCCATGTCGCTCTGGTGCCGCCGTGTGCACGCTAAACCCGGCGGCACTCAAAATGATAGGAGGGCGTCGGATCCGACCGCACCGCCGACCGGCTCAGAAGGCGAGGATCGGGTCGAGAGCGACCGCGACGAAGAGCAACGACAGGTACAAGTTCGAGGAGTGGAACAGCCGCATCGGCTGGATCAGGCTGAGATCCTCGGTGCCGCGGGAGCGCGCCCACATCCGGTGTGCCTCGAGCAGGAAGACCGCGCCGAGGACACCCGCGGCCACCGGGTAGAACGGACCGGTGTCGGCCACCGGCCAGAGCATCAGTGATGTCGCCACCATCACCCAGCTGTACAGCACCACTTGGCGCCCGACCTCGCGAGCCGGCCTGACCACGGGGAGCATCGGCACGTCGACGTTGGCGTAGTCCTCGCGGTAGCGAAGGGCCAGCGCCCAGGTGTGCGGCGGCGTCCAGAAGAAGACCACCGCGAACAGCACGACCGGCACCCAGGAGAGCGAGCCGGTGACGGCCGTCCACCCGATCAGTGCAGGGAAGCAGCCGGCGATCCCTCCCCAGACGATGTTCTGGGTGGTGCGTCGCTTCAGCAGCATCGTGTAGACGAAGACGTAGAAGGCGTTGGCCAGCACGGCGAGCGCCGCCGACAGCAGGTTGACCCAGACCGCGAGCACGACCGTCGACAGCACCCCCAGTGTGGTGGCGAAGACCAGGGCGGCCCGAGCGGTGACGATGTGGCGGGGCAGCGCCCGGCGACGGGTGCGGCGCATCTGCTCGTCGATGTCGCGGTCGTAGACGCAGTTGTACGCCGACGCGGAGCCCGCAGACAGCGCACCGCCGACCACCGTGGCGACGACCAGGCCGAGGTCGGGTACGCCCCGCGCGGCGAAGAACATGACCGGCACCGTCGTGAGCAGGAGCAGCTCGATGACCCGGGGCTTGGTCAGCCCGACGTACGCGGCGACGACGTCTTTGAAGGAGGGCCCGGCCACTGCTCCGGTCGGTGTCGCATGTTCCGGGCGGTCGGGCGGCTCCGGCTGCCCCAGGGCAGCAGGCGACTGGCCGACGTAGGTCACGGAGGTCCTCGAATGGAGAGGGAGTGCGGGGCGGAGCGGGTGTGAGTCTAACGGTCCCCGTGAGTAGGCTCGGTCATGGCCGACACGAACGCTCGCACCACCCCGGGCGACCCCCGAAAGGACCACGGTGAGCACTCCCCCTTCGCTGGACTGGACCGAGCTCGACCAAAAGGCCGTGGACACCGTCAGGGTGCTCGCCATGGACGCCGTGCAGAAGGTGGGCAACGGCCACCCGGGCACGGCCATGAGCCTGGCACCGGCGGCGTACCTCCTCTTCCAGAAGGTGATGCGCCACAACCCGGCCGACCCGAACTGGCCGGGTCGCGACCGCTTCGTCCTCTCCTGCGGACACTCCTCCTTGACCCTCTACCTCCAGCTGTTCCTCGGTGGCTGGGGCCTGGAGCTCGTCGACATCGAGGCGCTCCGCACATGGGGCAGCAAGACGCCCGGCCACCCGGAGTACGGCCACACGGCCGGTGTCGAGACCACCACCGGCCCGCTCGGCCAGGGCATCGGCAACGCCGTCGGCATGGCCATGGCCGCCCGCCGCGAGCGGGGCATGCTCGACCCCAACGCCGACGAGGGCGCCTCGCCGTTCGACCACCACATCTACGCGCTCTGCAGCGACGGTGACATCGAGGAGGGCGTCAGCAGCGAGGCCTCCTCGATCGCCGGCACCCAGCGCCTCGGCAACCTCACCCTGATCTACGACGCCAACGAGATCTCGATCGAGGACGACACCAACATCGCGCTCAGCGAGGACACCGCGCTGCGCTACGAGGCGTACGGCTGGCACGTGCAGACCGTCGACTGGACCCATGGTGGCGACGGCTACCGCGAGGATGTGCCGGCGCTCTACGAGGCGATCCGCGCGGCCGAGGCGGTCACCGACCGGCCGAGCTTCATCGTGCTCCGCACGATCATCGCCTGGCCCGCCCCGGATGCCCAGAACACCGGCAAGGCCCACGGCTCGGCCTTGGGCGACGATGAGGTGGCCGCGACCAAGCGAGTCCTCGGCTTCGACCCCGAGCAGACGTTCGAGGTGCCGACCGGCGTACTCGAGCACACGCGCGAGGCGGTGGCCCGCGGCAAGGCGGCGCAGGCCGAGTGGGACGAACAGTTCCGCCACTGGACGACCAAGCCCTCCGCGGATGTGGCCCTGTTCGAGCGGCTGCAGACCCGCTCCCTGCCCGCCGGCTGGGCCGACGGGCTGCCGACCTTCGACGCGGACCCCAAGGGGGTCGCGACCCGGGTTGCCTCCGGCAAGGTCATCAACGCCGCCGCGGCCGTCCTCCCCGAGCTCTGGGGTGGATCGGCGGACCTGGCCGGCTCCAACAACACCACCATCGAGGACGCGGCGTCGTTCATCCCGGCGGATCGATCGACCAAGATGTTCCAGGGCGACCCCTACGCGGGACGTGTGCTGCACTTCGGCATCCGCGAGCACGCGATGGGCGCGATCATGAACGGCATCGCCGTGCACGGTGGCACCCGCGTCTTCGGCGGGACGTTCCTGACGTTCTCCGACTACATGCGTCCGTCGGTGCGACTGGCGGCGCTGATGGGTCTGCCCGTCACCTACGTCTGGACGCATGACTCGATCGGGCTCGGCGAGGACGGGCCCACCCACCAGCCGATCGAGCACCTCGCGGCCCTGCGCGCGATCCCCGGGCTCGACGTGGTCCGCCCGGGTGACGCCAACGAGACCACCGCCTGCTGGAAGGCGATCCTCGAGCACACCGACCGGCCCGCCGGGCTGGCGCTGAGCCGCCAGAACCTGCCGGTCTTCCCGCGCGACGAGGACGGCTTCTCCGACACCTCCAACGTGCACCGCGGCGGCTACGTGCTGCTCGACGTCGACGGCGGCCTGCCCGACGTCGTACTCATCGGCACCGGCTCCGAGGTCCAGCTCGCCGTCACCGCCCGCGAGCAGCTCGCCGCCGACGGTATCCGGGCCCGCGTGGTCTCGATGCCGTGCCGCGAGTGGTTCGACGAGCAGGAGGCGTCCTACCGCGAGACGGTGATCCCGCCGACGGTGAAGGCCCGTGTGTCGGTCGAGGCCGGGATCGCCCAGGGCTGGCGCGAGATCGTCGGCGACGCCGGGCGGATCGTCTCCATCGAGACCTACGGCGCCTCGGCCGACTACGCCCGCATCTACCAGGAGTACGGCGTCACCGCGGAGGCCGTGGCGAACGCCGCAAAGGACAGCATCGCAACTTCGGGAGGAACACTATGAGCGAACGACTGAAGGCACTGACGGACGCGGGCGTCTCCATCTGGCTCGACGACCTGTCGCGCGAACGCATCGAGACCGGCAACCTCGCCGAGCTCGTGAAGAGCAAGTCGGTGGTCGGCGTGACCACCAACCCCACGATCTTCGCGGCCGCGATCGCAGACGGGGAACGCTACGACGACCAGGTCCGGTCGCTGACCGCGAGCGGGGCCGACGTCACCAAGGTGATCTTCGAGGTCACCACCGAGGACGTCCGCAACGGGTGTGACGTGCTCGCTCCGGTCGCAGAGAGCACCGCCGCCGACGGCCGGGTCTCCATCGAGGTCGAGCCCGACCTCGCCAACGACACCGAGGGCACGATCGCCTCCGCGCAGGCCCTGTGGCAGGCGGTCGACAAGGCCAACGTGCTGATCAAGATCCCCGCGACGAAGGAGGGGCTGCCGGCGATCACGGCGGCGACGGCCGAGGGCATCAGCGTCAATGTGACCCTGATCTTCAGCACCGAGCGCTACCGCGAGGTGATGGACGCCTACCTGACCGGCCTCGAACGGGCCCGCGACGCGGGCGTCGACCTCGCCCGGATCCAGTCGGTGGCCTCGTTCTTCGTCTCCCGGGTCGACACCGAGGTCGACAAGCGCCTCGAGGCGCTCGGCACCGATGAGGCCCTGGCCCTGCGCGGCAAGGCGGCGATCGCCAACGCCAGGCTGGCCTACTCGGCCTACGAGGACGTCATCGCGAGCGATCGCTGGCGCTCTCTGGCCGAAGCCGGCGCCAACCCGCAGCGCCCACTGTGGGCATCGACCGGCGTCAAGAACGAGGACTACCCGGACACGCTCTACGTCACCGAGCTCGTGGTCGCCGACACCGTCAACACGATGCCCGAGAAGACCATGGATGCGTTCGCCGACCACGGCGAGGTCGAGGGCGACAAGGTCTCTGGCCGCAAGGCGGAGGCGGAGGCGCTCTTCGCCGACCTGGCCAAGGCCGGCATCGACTTCGCGGACGTGCTCGTCACCCTCGAGGTCGAGGGCGTCGACAAGTTCAAGAAGTCCTGGCAGGAGCTGGTCGAGACCGTCAAGAGCCAGATGGGGCAAGCCTCGGCATGACGGCTTGGAACACCGTCTCGGGTGACTTCTACGAGCTCTTCTTCGGCTACCCCGACGAGCGGCCCTTCGCGGACACGGTCGAGCAGCTCGTGGCTGACCAGGTCGCCAGCCGGCTTGCCGGCCGCGACCGCACGCTCTGGGGCCCGGACGCCGAGGAAGAAGCCGCCAAGCGCCTGTCCTGGGTCGATCTGGCGCAGGCGTCCCGGCCCCTGGTGGCCGACATCACCGCGCTGCGCGACGAGCTCCGACAGCACGGCCTGACCCACATCGTCCTGTGCGGCATGGGTGGCTCGTCGCTGGCGCCGGAGGACATCTGCGAGGCGATGGGCGTCGAGCTCACCGTCGTCGACTCCTCCGATCCGGACTTCGTACGGACCGCCATCGAGCAGCGGCTGGCCGAGACGGTGGTGGTGGTCTCCAGCAAGTCGGGCGGCACGGTCGAGACCGACAGCCAGCGACGCGCCTATGAGAAGGCGTTCGCCGATGCCGGCATCGATCCCGCCGAGCGCTTCGTCGTGGTGACCGATCCGGGCTCGCCGTTGGAGAAGTCCGCCCGAGACGCGGGCTACCGCATTTTCCTGGCCGACCCGGCGGTCGGTGGTCGCTACTCCGCCCTCACGGCGTTCGGCCTGGTGCCGAGCGGGCTGGCCGGCGCCGACATCGGTGCGCTCCTGGACGAGGCCGCGGCCATGCACGCCGTCCTGGTCACCGACTCCCACGACAACCCCGGGCTGCGCCTGGGTGGGCTGCTCGGCGCCGCCAACCTGGTCGGGGTGGACAAGGTGGTGCTCGCCAACGCGGGCGCCCCGTTCGCGCACTTCGGCGACTGGGCCGAGCAGCTGATCGCCGAGTCGACCGGCAAGGACGGCAAGGGCATCCTGCCCGTCGTCGTGGACGCCCACGACTCGCCCAACTTCAGGCCGAGCACTCCCGACGAGGTGCTGGCCACGTTCGGACCACAGTTCATCTTCGACTCCGTCCGACCCGCGTCGGGCTGGGGAGTCAGCGTCGACGCGCCCTTGGGTGCGCAGCTGCTGCTGTGGGAGTTCGCCACGGCGGTGGCCGGTCGGGTGATCGGCATCAACCCGTTCGACCAGCCCGACGTCGAGAGCGCCAAGGCCGCGTCCCGAGACCTGCTCGAGGGAGGCGGCTCGACACCGGTGCCGGTCTTCGTCGATGGCGCGGTCACCGTCTATGCCTCCGAGGGCTGGCTGCGCGCCGGGACCACCACCGTCTCCGCGGCCGTGTCGTGCCTGCTCGACCAGCTGGACGCCGACCACGGCTACGTCGCCGTCCAGGCCTACCTCGACCGCCACCGTGACGCCGCGCTGGCCGGCGTACGCGACTCGCTCGCAGCGCGCACCGGGCGTCCCGTGACGTTCGGCTGGGGCCCGAGGTTCCTGCACTCGACCGGGCAGTACCACAAGGGCGGACCCGCCACCGGCGTCTACCTGCAGGTGACGGGGCAGCCCGAGGCCGACCTCGCCGTACCTGATCGGCCGTTCACCTTCCAGGAGTTCCTCATGGCACAGGCGGTCGGAGACAGCCAGGTGCTGGCGGACAAGGGGCGACCGGTGCTCCGGCTGCACGTCAGTAGCCCGGTCGACCTCGATGTCGTGGAGAGGGTCCTGACGTGACCTACGTGAACCCGCTCCGCCAGGAGCAGGACCGCCGGCTGCCGCGGATCGCAGGGCCGTGCGGAATGGTGCTGTTCGGGGTCACCGGCGACCTGTCGCGGAAGAAGGTGATGCCGGCGATCTACGACCTGGCCAACCGCGGTCTGCTGCCGCCGGGGTTCAGCCTCACCGGATTCGCCCGCCGCGACTGGGCCAGCCAGGACTTCGCGCAGATCGTGCACGACTCGGTCAAGCAGTACGCCCGCACCGAGTTCCGCGAGGAGGTGTGGAAGCAGCTCGCCGAAGGGTTCCGGTTCGTGCCGGGCGACTTCGACGACGACCTCGCCTTCGACAACCTCCGCCGGACGATCGAGGAGCTCGACCAGGTCCGCGGCACCGGCGGCAACCACGCCTTCTACCTGGCGATCCCGCCCGGCTTCTTCGGTGCCGTGGCCCAGCAGCTGCAGGAGCACGGGCTGGCTGAGTCGCAGGACGCCTGGCGGCGGGTGGTCGTCGAGAAGCCCTTCGGCCACGACCTGCAGTCGGCGCGCGAGCTCAACGCGACCCTGGATGCCGTCTTCCCGCCGTCGTCGATCTTTCGGATCGACCACTACCTCGGCAAGGAGACGGTCCAGAACATCCTGGCCACCCGGTTCGCCAACACCATGTTCGAGCCACTCTGGAACAACAACTACGTCGACCACGTGCAGATCACCATGGCCGAGGACGTCGGCATCGGCGGTCGGGCCGGCTACTACGACGGCATCGGTGCTGCCCGCGACGTCATCCAGAACCACCTCCTCCAGCTGATGTCGCTGGTCGCGATGGAGGAGCCCGGATCGTTCGACGCGGAGGACCTTCGCATCGAGAAGCAGAAGCTGCTCTCGAGCATCAGCCTGCCGCAGCGCCTCGACCTGACCACGGCGCGCGGGCAGTACGCCGCCGGGTGGGCGGGCGGCGTCAAGGTCGCCGGCTTCCGCGAGGAGGACGGCATCGGGAGCCGGTCGCGCACCGAGACCTACGCAGCGATCACGCTCCACGTCGACAACCGTCGCTGGGCCGGCGTGCCGTTCTACCTGCGCACCGGCAAGCGCCTCGGCCGCAGGGTGACCGAGGTGGCCGTGGTTTTCAAGCGGGCCGCACACCAGCCCTTCTCGGCGAACTCCGTGGAGGACCTCACCCAGAACGCCCTCGTGATCAGGATCCAGCCCGACGAGGGAATGACCATGCGGTTCGGGTCGAAGGTGCCCGGCACCCAGATGGAGATCCGGGACGTCAACATGGACTTCGCCTATGGCGGCTCGTTCACCGAGGCCTCGCCCGAGGCGTACGAACGGCTGATCCTCGACGTACTGCTCGGCGACCCGCCGCTGTTCCCGCGGCATGAGGAGGTCGAGCTCTCGTGGAAGATCCTGGATCCGATCCTGGAGCGCTGGGAGGCCAAGGGCACGCCCGAGCAGTATCCACCCGGCACCTGGGGCCCGGCGTCGGCCGATGCGATGCTGGCGCGCGACGGCCGGGTCTGGAGACGGCCATGATCGAGCTGATGAACACCACGTCCTCCGACATCGCGGCCGAGTTCGTGCGGGCCCGTACCCGGGCCGGCAGCCCGGCGATGGGCATGGTGATGACCCTGATCGTGGTCGTCGACGAGGAGCACAGCGAGGACGCCATGACCCAGGCCCGGAAGGCCAGCCACGAGCATCCCGCTCGGGTGCTCGGTGTGGTCTCGGGCGACGCGCGTGGCGCAGCGGAGGTCAACGCCCAGGTGGGCGCCGGCGCGGGCAGCGGAGGCGAGGCCGCGATCATCAGGCTCGAGGGTGAGGTGGTCAAGCACGCCGACTCGGTGGTGCTGCCGCTGCTCCTGCCCGACTCGCCCGTCGCGATCTGGTGGCCGCACGAGCCGCCCGACGACCCCGCGGCCGACCCGCTCGGCCAGCTCGCCAAGCGCCGGATCACCGACTCCGCGGAGGTGACGCGGGGCAAGACCAAGGCACTCGCGGTCCAGTGCGCGTCGTACGTCGCCGGTAATACCGACCTAGCCTGGACCCGCCTGACGCCCTGGCGGGCGCTGCTCGCGGCCGCCCTCGACCAGCATCAGCTGAAGGTCACGTCGGCCGCCATCGCGTCCGAGCGGATCAGCCCCAGCGCCGACCTGCTCGCGGGGTGGTTGGGCAGCCGGCTCAAGGTCGACGTGTCCCGGTCCAGCTCGCAGGGGCCCGGCATCACGGAGGTGGTGATGGAGACCAAGGAAGGCCCGATCCGCATCGGGCGGGGTGACGGAAGGCTGGCCACGTTCACGTCGCCCGGGCGTCCGGACCGTCCCATTGCGCTGAAGCGCCGCAAGCTGCCCGAGCTGCTGGCCGAGGAGCTGCGTCGCCTCGACGAGGACGACGTCTACGCCGCGACGATCAAGTTCATGGGCAAGAAGTCGGGGGCTCAGTCATGACCGAGGCGCGGGTCGAGGTCCAGCCAGACGCGAGCGCGCTGGCTACCGCCGTCGCGGGCGAGCTGCTGACGCGGCTGGCGGATGCCCAGGCCTCCGGCCACCAGCCCAACATCGGCCTCACCGGCGGCACCATCGCCGACGCCGTCCACCGCGAGCTCGCCCGGCTCTCCCCTGGCACCGAGGTCGACTGGAGCCGGGTCGTGGTCTGGTGGGGAGACGAGCGCTTCGTGGCACCGGACTCCCCCGATCGCAACGCACTGGCCGCCCGGGAAGCATTTCTCGACGCCGTGGGCGCCACCCAGGTGCACGAGATGCCGTCGACCGCCGACGCCTTCGACGCGGTGGCCGGCGCCGCGGCGTACGGCACCGAGATGCGCAGCGAGGGCAGCGGCGAGTTCGAGGTGGTGATGCTGGGGGTCGGTCCCGACGGACACATCGCTTCCCTGTTCCCGGGCCACCCGCAGCTCGACGTCGACGACGAGATCGCGGTCGCCGTCACCGACTCCCCCAAGCCACCGCCGGAGCGGATCACCCTGACCTACTCGGCCCTCAACCGGAGTCGCTCCATCTGGCTGCTGGTCAGCGGCGAGGCGAAGGCCGAGGCGGTCGCCGCCGCGCTCGCCGACGAAGGCGACGTACACGACACACCTGCTCGGGGCGTCGCGGGCAACGAGGAGACCGTCTGGTTCCTCGACCGCGCCGCCGCCTCCCTCCTCTAAGCGCGAGTCGGCGCATCATCCGGCTTTAAAACGCGCGAGTCGGCGCATCATCCGGCCTTAAGACGCGCGAGTCGGCGCGACGTGGGCCACGTTGCGCCGACTCACCGAGAAATTTCGCGGCTGTCCACAGGCGGCGGTCCGCCCTGATTCACGGAATCCCGACTCGGGCACGTCGACCTCATGGATCTCCGTAAGCTGATCGATCAGCCGCTTCTCGACGACAAGTTCCCGCTGCCGCTGGATCGACCATTCACACTCTCCATGGCATTGGCGGAAGGCGTCTCTCAAGACAACCTGACGCGGTTGGTCGACCAACGACTCTTGGTTCGGCCGATCAAGGGCGCCTATCTTGCAGCCCAGGCCGGAGAATCGCCTCTGCTGCGAGCACAGTGTCTCGCGCTCGTGGTCCCCATAGATTGCGTCATCTGCGACCGCCATGCCGGGTGGTTACATGGCGCCGAGATGATCCTGCGGCCGAACGAACACCTCCATCTGCACCCGATCTCGATCTTCCGGCCGTCAGGGCGCGGCCGTCTCCGCAACGGCCTCGCAGATAGCGGCGAACGCAACCTCATCGCCTCGGACGTCACTGAGGTGCTCGGTCTTCCGGTGACCACGCCCCTGCGGACGGCCTGGGACCTTGGACGTGTGCGGTTTCGCGAAAGCGCGTTGAGCGGGCTGGACGCGATGCTCCGCCTAGCGGTCTTCGACAAGGGCGAGCTCGTATCTGGTGTCGAGAGATTTCGCGGGATGCGTTGGGTAACGCGGCTACGCGAACTCGCTCCCTTGGCCGACGGCCGCGCCGCATCGCCGGGCGAGTCCGTGCTTCGACTCCGCTGGATGGACTGCGGACTCGGCATCCCGGAATTGCAGGTGGAGGTGTGGACCGATGGTGAGCTGGTCGCCGTACTCGACATCGCCGACAAGGACTTGCGGCTCGCGGCCGAGTACGACGGCGCCGAGTGGCACTCCTCTGATACGCAGCGAGCTCACGACGCCGAGCGACGCGACCTGGTTTCAGACGTCGGCTGGGTGGTCAAACCGTTCGTGGCTGCCAATGTCTTCGGAGGCCGGCGTGACTGCGACGAGCTGCTTCGTGCCGGCGCAAAGGAAGCGCGGGAGATGCGAGCTGGCCTTTTCCTGTCGAGTCGGCGCTGAGTACCCGACTTTGTGCCGACTCGCGCACGGACAGGCCCGACTTTGTGCCGACTCGCGCACGGACAGGCCCGACTTTGTGCCGACTCGCGCACGGACAGGCCCGACTTTGTGCCGACTCGCGCACGGACAGGCCCGACTTTGTGCCGACTCGCGCTAGAAGATGATGTCGCCGGACTTGCGGCGGGAGCGCAGGAGCTGGATGGCCTCGTCGAGGATGACCTCGGCCTCCTGGTCAGAGCGACGCTCCTTCACGTAAGCGAGGTGCGTCTTGTACGGCTCGATCTTGGGCGCCGGCGGCGGGTTGTCGGAGTCGAGCGAGGCAGGGAGGCCGCACTTGGGGCAGTCCCACGAGTCGGGCACGGCTGCCTCGACAGCGAAGGTGATGACCGAGCGGTGCTCATGTGAGCAGAAGTAGGTGACCGCCTGACGGGGCGCGGCCTCGCCACGCTCCGCCTCGCCCATGGGGCCGGCGCCGACTCGGCTGCCGCGTATCGCGTTTCCTCCACCAGCCATGCTGTGTCCTCCTCAGTTCTGGTAGGCCAACAGCAGGCCAAGAGCGATCACGCACGAGAACCAGATGACGCCCATCCCGACAGTGAAACGGTCGAGATTGCGTTCGGCTACGGACGAGCCGCCGAGCGAGCTGGAGACTCCGCCGCCGAACATGTCCGAGAGCCCACCACCTCGACCCTTGTGCAAAAGGACGAGCAGGATCAGGATCGCGCTCGTTGCGAGCAGCAGGATGGTGAAGAGCAGTTCCACGATCGGGAATCCTACGTCAGGGTTCCGGGAATCACAGACCCGGCGTCAGAGGACGGGCATGTCGTAGAAGCGGCAGATCCCGCCGAACTCGTCGGCCTGCAGGCTCGCGCCGCCGACGAGGCACCCGTCGACGTCCGCCTTGGCCATGATCCCGGCCACGTTGGCGGCCTTCACCGAGCCGCCGTAGAGGACCCGGAGGCCGCTGGCCGCAGCGTCGCCGTAGGCCTCCCGCACCTGCCCCCGGATCGCCTCGCACACCTCCTGCGCATCGTCAGGGGTAGCCACCTCGCCCGTGCCGATCGCCCAGACCGGCTCGTAGGCGACCACGAGCCCGCCCACCTGCTCGGGGCTGAAACCAGCGAGCGAGCCCTCGACCTGAGCCATCGTGTAGGGCACGTGCTCGCCGGCCTGACGCACCTCCAGCCCCTCACCCACACACACGATCGGCGTCATGCCTGCCGCGAGCGTCTTGTGCGCCTTGGCGTTGACCACGTCGTCGGACTCGGCGTGGTGCTCACGCCGCTCGGAGTGGCCGACCACGACGTAGGAGCAGCCGAGCTTGGCCAGCATCGCCGCCGAGATCTCACCCGTGTAGGCCCCTGAGTCCTGGGTCGACACGTCCTGACCGCCGTACTTCACCGAGAGCCGGTCGCCGTCCACGAGCGTCTGCACCGAGCGGATGTCGGTGAACGGCGGCAACACGACCACCTCGACCTTGCCGTAGTCGTGCTTCTTGTCGGCGAGTGTCCAGGCGAGCTTCTGGACCAGGACCACCGCCTCCTGGTGGTTCAGGTTCATCTTCCAGTTGCCCGCCATCAGCGGGGTGCGAGCAGACGCCATGTTGTTCAGTCCTCCAAGACCGTGATGCCGGGCAGTTCCTTGCCCTCGAGGTACTCCAGGCTGGCGCCACCGCCGGTAGAGATGTGGCCGAACGCCGACTCGTCGAAGCCGAGGGTGCGCACCGCGGCCGCGGAGTCCCCGCCACCCACGACGGACAATCCGTCGACCTCGGTCAGTGCCTGTGCCACCGCCCGGGTGCCGTCGGCGAACGCGTCGGTCTCGAAGACGCCCATCGGACCGTTCCAGAAGACTGTGTAGGCGTCGGCCAGGGCGGCCGCGAACGCCGCGGACGACTCCGGCCCGATGTCCAGGCCGAGGCTGTCTGCTGGGATCTCCGTGGCGGGTACGACGGTGGGTTGCGGCTCGCGGCCATCGGACGGGAACTCGGTGTCCACCACGATGTCGGTCGGCAGCAGGATCTGGACCCCGGTCTCCTCGGCCCGCTGCAGGTAGGCGCGACAGACGTCGAGCTGGTCGTCCTCGAGCAGGCTCTTACCGACCTCGTGCCCCTGGGCCTTGAGGAATGTGAACACCATCCCGCCGCCGATCAGCAGTCGGTCGGCCTTGCCGAGCAGGTTGTCGATCACGCCCAGCTTGTCGGAGACCTTGGACCCGCCGAGCACCACGGCGTAGGGGCGCTCCAGGTCGACGGTCAGCCGGCGGAGCACCTCGATCTCCTTGGCGACGAGCCCGCCCATCGCGTGTGGCAGCCGCTGCGCCACGTCGTAGACGCTGGCCTGCTTGCGGTGGACGACTCCGAAACCGTCGGAGACGAAGGCATCGGCCAGCGCGGTGAGCTGGTCGGCGAAGGCGCCGCGCTCGGCGTCGTCCTTGCTGGTCTCGCCCGGGTTGAAGCGCACGTTCTCCAGCAGCGCTACCTGCCCGTCCCCCAGGGCCGCCACCGTCGCTTGGGCGCTGGCACCCACGGTGTCGGTGGCGAAGGCGACCTCGGCTCCGAGCAGCTCACCGAGCCGCTGGGCCACCGGACGCAGCGAGTAGCGGTCCTCGGGCTCGCCCTTGGGGCGTCCGAGGTGTGCCGTGACGATCACCCGGGCGCCGGCAGCTGCGAGCTCCTGGATGGTCGGCACCGAGGCGCGGATCCGGCCGTCGTCGGTGATGGTGCTGCCGTCGAGCGGCACGTTCAGGTCCGAGCGCACGAGGACCCGCTTGCCGGCAACGTCGCCGAGCGAGGAGTACTCCCCCACGGTCAGAGGGTCTCGCCGATGTAGGAGATCAGGTCGGCGAGGCGGTTGGAGTAACCCCACTCGTTGTCGTACCAGCCGATGACCTTGACCTGGTTGCCGATCACCTTGGTCAGCGGCGCGTCGAAGATGCATGACGCCGGGTCCGTGACGATGTCGGAGGAGACGATCGGGTCGGTGGAGTACTTGAGGTAGCGACCGTCGGCGGCCGCCTTGATCGCGGCGTTGACCTCGTCGACCGAGGTCTCGCGGCCGGCCTCGAAGGTCAGGTCGGTGGCCGACCCGGTGGGCACGGGCACCCGCAGGGCGAAGCCGTCGAGCTTGCCCTTCAGCTCGGGCAGCACCAGGCCGATCGCCTTCGCAGCACCGGTCGAGGTGGGGATGATGTTGAGCGCAGCGGCACGGGCGCGGCGTAGGTCCTTGTGGATGTTGTCCTGCAGGTTCTGGTCCGCGGTGTAGGCGTGGATCGTCGTCATCAGCCCCTTGACGATGCCGAACTCGTCGTTGAGGGCCTTCGCCATCGGCGCCAGGCAGTTGGTCGTGCAAGAGGCGTTGGAGATGACTGAGTGCGCTTCGGGGTCGTACGACGTGTGGTTGACGCCCATCACGACGGTCAGGTCCTCGTTGGAGGCGGGAGCCGAGATGATCACCTTCTTGGCGCCGCCGTCGATGTGTGCGCGGGCCTTGGCGCCGTCGGTGAAGAATCCGGTGGACTCGACGACCACGTCGGCACCGATGTCGCCCCACTTCAGGGCGGCGGGATCGCGCTCGGCGAAGGCATGGATGTCCTTGCCGCCGACGACGATCGACTGCTCGGTCGACGACACGTCGGCGTCGAGGCGGCCGAGGATCGAGTCGTACTTGAGCAGGTGAGCGAGCACGGAGTTGTCGGTCAGGTCGTTGACGCCAACGATCTCGATGTCCTGGCCAGAGGCGCGGACAGCCCGGAAGAAGTTGCGGCCGATCCGGCCGAAGCCGTTGATTCCTACGCGAACGGTCACTGCGAATGCTCCTGCGAGTCGAAGATGGGGGTTTCTCGACCCTATCGCCCGGTCCGGCACGATCCGGAGCGCGTCCCGACGTACGTCCCGGTAACCGGGATCAGCCCTCTTCGGCCAGCATCTCCGGGGTCAGCGACGCCTCGGTGTCGGGGATGCCGAGCTCCTCGGCGCGCTTGTCGGCCATCGCGAGCAGACGACGGATCCGTCCGGCGATCGCGTCCTTGGTCAGCACCGGGTCGTGCAGCTGGCCGAGCTCCTCGAGCGACGCCTGTTTGTGCTCGAGCCGCAGCTCTCCGGCCAGCTTGAGGTGGTCGGGGATCTCCTCGCCGAGGATTTCCATCGCCCGGTCGACCCTGGCGCCGGCGGCGACCGCCGCTCGCGCGGAGCGGCGCAGGTTGGCGTCGTCGAAGTTCGCGAGCCGGTTGGCAGTGGCCCGGACCTCGCGCCGCATCCGGCGCTCCTCCCAGGCCATGAGGGACTCGTGGGCGCCCAGCCGCGTGAGCAGCTGGCCGATCGCGTCGCCGTCGCGGATCACGACCCGGTCGACCCCGCGCACCTCACGGGCCTTCGACTGGATGCCGAGCCGGCGAGCCACGCCGGTCAGGGCAAGGGCGGCCTCCGGGCCGGGGCAGGTGACCTCGAGCGACGATGACCGACCCGGCTCGGTGAGCGACCCATGGGCCAGGAACGCACCGCGCCAGGCCGCCACCGCATCACAGCCGCCGCCGGAGACCACGGCCGGCGGCAGCCCGCGGACCGGTCGCCCCCGCTGGTCGAGCAGGCCGGTCTGGCGGGCCAGCGCCTCGCCGTCCTTGACCACGCGCACGATGTAGCGGCTGCCCTTGCGGATCCCGTTGCCCTGCACCATGACCACGTCGGACTGGTGTCCGTAGACCTCTGCGATGTCGGTGCGCAGCCGGCGTGCGGCGGCCCCCGTGTCGAGCTCTGCCTCGACCACGATCCGTCCGCTCACGATGTGCAGGCCGCCAGCGAAACGCAGCATGGTGGCGACTTCCGCCTTACGGCAGCAGGTCTTGGTGATCTGGGTGTTCGACAGCTCCGCCTTCACTTGTGCTGTCATCGCCATGACCCCGATCCTGCCACGCTCGTCAATCACCCTCGTCGAAGATTGCGGAGTACGCCGCGGCCAGCTTTGCCGGGTCGTGACGAGGCGATCCGTCGTCGGCGGCGAGGTCGGCGACCTCGAGCCGAGCACCGTGCGCGGTCACGATCTCGCGGAGCTCGTCGATCGCGGCACCGACCCGTTCGCCGTCGGCGAGAACAGTGTGGATGATGAGCGCCGGTGCGTGTTCGACGAGTACGGAGAGATGGTCGGCCGGGCCGAAGCCGGGGGTCTCGCCCTCTTGTTCCTCGAGGTTGAGCACGACCACGATGTTGGCGTCGGTGGCGACCAGGGCGTCGCGCAGTGCGGGCACCATGAGGTGCGGGATCACTGACGTGAACCACGAGCCCGGCCCGAGGACGACCCAGTCGGCGTTACGGATCGCGGCGATCGCCGCCGGGCTCACCGGGGGGTCGTCCGGCTCCAGTCGGATCGACGAGATCACCCCGTCGGTGGTGGCGATCTCGACCTGACCGCGCACCGTCGTGAGCTGGTCGGGATTGGCGGCGAGACCGCGTACGTCGGCCCGGATGTCCATCGGGGTCAGCGCCATCGGCAGCACCCGGCCCTTCGCGCCGAGCAGCCGCGCGACCCAGTCGAGGGCGGCAACGTCGTCGCCGAGCAGCTCCCACAGGCCGACGATGAGCAGGTTGCCGACGACGTGGTCGCGCATCTCGCCCTCACCGGCGAACCGGTGCTGGAGCACGCGCGCCCAGGTGTCGCCCCACTTGTCGGCACCGCAGAGCGCGGCCAGGGCCATCCGCAGGTCTCCCGGCGGCAGCACGCCGAACTCGCCTCGCAGGCGTCCGGACGAGCCGCCGTTGTCGGCAACCGTGACGATCGCGGTCAGGTCGTCGACGGTGAGGTCGTCCACCAGCTGGCGGAGTGCCGACAGCGAGGCATGGAGCCCGTGCCCGCCGCCGAGAGCCACCACCGACTGTGCGCGGTCGCGGCCCACGTCACTCCCTGCCCAGGTCCCGGTGCATCACCCGGGCAGCGAAGCCCCGCGCGACCAAGCGCTGGACGATCTCCTCGGACATGGCGATGCTGCGGTGCTTGCCGCCGGTGCACCCGATTGCCACTCGCATGAACCGCTTGCCCTCACGCAGGTAGCCCTCGGCCACCATCGCCAGCACCGGCACGTAGCCGTCGAGGAACTCCTTCGCGCCGGGCTGCGCCATGACGTAGTCGGCGACTGCCTGGTCGCGGCCGGTGAACGGCCGGAGCTCGGGGATCCAGTGCGGGTTGGGCAGGAAGCGCATGTCGGCCATGAAGTCGGCATCGACCGGGATGCCGTACTTGAAGCCGAAGCTGACCACGGTCACCTTGAGCCGCGTCGACTCCTCCGACCCGAACGCCTCGGCGATGCGGTCGGTGAGCTGGTGCACGTTGAGGGCCGAGGTGTCGATGACCAGGTCGGCGTCGCTGCGTAGGTCGGCGAGCACCCGACGCTCGCGGCGCAGCCCGTCGAGCAGGCGGCCGCTGGCCTGGAGCGGGTGCGGGCGGCGGGCGGCCTCCTGCCGGCGGACGAGGACCTCGTCGGTGGCGTCGAGGAAGACGAGCGCGGCCTTCCGCCCGGTGGCGCCCTGGGCGATGTTGGCGTGGAGGGTGTGAAAGAACGAGCCGGAGCGTACGTCGACCACGACCGCCATCGGCTGGTCCGGCCCGAGGCTCTGGTCGACCAGCCGGACCACGTCGGGGAGCAGGCTCGGAGGCAGGTTGTCGACGACGTAGTAGCCGAGGTCCTCGAGCTCCTTGGCCGCGGTGCTGCGGCCGGCGCCGGTCATACCGGTGACCACCACGAGCTCGCCCTGGGGCTCGGGTGGCTCGACGCCCTGCTCGTCGCTCATGACTCCTCGATCTCGCCGGTGGCGGTGTTGACGGAGACAGTCTTGCGGGTCGCTGCTGTGCGCTCGACCGCCTTCTTGATCGCGGCCGCCGTCTGCGGACCGATCCCGGGCACGGTGGCGATCTCCTCGACGTCCGCCTCGCGCAGCTTCTTCAGCGATCCGAAGTGCTTCATCAGCGTCTTGCGGCGCACCTCCCCGAGACCGGGCACGTCGTCGAGCACGCTCTCGACCATGGTCTTGGACCGCCGCGAGCGGTGGTGGGTGATCGCAAAGCGGTGAGCCTCGTCGCGGACCCGCTGCAAGAGGTAGAGACCCTCCGACGTGCGGGCCAGGATCACCGGGTCGGCCTGACCCGGCAGCCAGACCTCCTCGAGACGCTTGGCCAACCCGCAGACAGGGATGTCGTCGATACCGAGCTCCTCGAGCGCCTGGCGGGCGGCCGCGACCTGCGGCGGACCGCCGTCGACCACGACCAGCCCCGGCGCGTAGGCGAACTTGCGCGGGCGACCGGTCTCGGGATCCACCAGCATCGGCCCGTTGTCGGTGGTGACCTCGGTGCTGGTGGCCTGCTCGTCGAGCAACCTCCGGAACCGACGCGTGATCACCTCGTGCATCGAGGCGACGTCGTTCTGGCCTTCGACTCCCCTGATCACGAACCGGCGGTATTCGCTCTTGCGCGGTAGTCCGTCCTCGAAGACCACCATCGAGGCCACCACCTCGGTGCCCTGAAGGTTGGACACGTCGTAGCACTCGATCCGCAGTGGCACGTCGGCGAGGCCCAGCGCCTCCTGGAGCTCCTCCAGCGCCCGGTTGCGGGTGGTCAGGTCGCTGGCGCGCTTGGTCTTGTGGAGCGCCAGGGCCTGGCCGGCGTTGCGGGCGACCGTCTCCTGCAGGCTCTTCTTGTCGCCACGCTGCGGCACCCGAATCTGCACCCTGCTGCCACGGAGCTCGCTGAGCAGCGCCTCGAAGGTGGCGGCGTCGGGGGGCATGTGGGGCACCAGGATCTCGCGCGGGATGGCGTCAGCGTCTCCGGCGTAGAGCTGCAGCAGGAAGTCCTCGACCAGCTCCTCGGTGTCGGCACCAGTCACCCGGTCGGCCACCCAGCCACGCTGGCCGCGGATCCGGCCGCCGCGGACGTAGAAGATCTGGACCGCCACCTCGAGGGGGTCCTCGGCCAGGGCGATCACGTCGGCGTCGGCGCCGTCGCCGAACACCACGGCCTGCTTCTCGAGCGCCTTCTCCATGGCCCCGAGGTCGTCGCGCAGCCGGGCGGCCCGCTCGTAGTCCTGGGCCTCGGAGGCGGCGTACATCTGCTTCTCGATGCGCCGGATGAACGGACGAGTCTGCCCGGCCATGAAGTCGCAGAAGTCGTCGACGATCGCGCGATGCTCCTCGGCCGACACGCTGCCGACGCACGGTGCCGAGCACTTGCCGATGTAGCCGAGCAGGCAGGGGCGGCCGATCTGGGAGCTGCGCTTGAAGACGCCGTTGCTGCACGAGCGCATCGGAAAGACCCGAAGCAGGATGTCGACCGTCTCGCGAATCGCCCAGGCATGGCTGTAGGGCCCGAAGTAGCGCGTGCCCCGGCGTTTCGCGCCGCGGCCCACCATCACCCGCGGGAACTCTTCCCCCACGGTCACCGCGAGCCACGGGTAGGACTTGTCGTCGCGGTACTTCACGTTGAACCGCGGATCGAACTCCTGGATCCAGGAGTACTCCAGCTGGAGCGCCTCGACCTCCGTCTTCACCACGGTCCACTCGACGCTTGCGGCCGTGGTCACCATGGTGGCGGTGCGCTGGTGGAGGTTGCCGATGTCCTGGAAGTACGACGAGAGCCTGGCCCGCAGGCTCTTGGCCTTGCCGACGTAGATCACCCGGCCCTTGGCGTCGCGGAAGCGGTAGACGCCTGGCTGGGTCGGGATCGACCCGGGCGCCGGGCGGTAGCTCTGCGGCCCTCGGCTGTTGCGCGAGGACGGGGACGGTGGCACACCCCAACCCTACGGGCGGACGCCGACACGACCCGGTACCTGGATCCCGGGGTACTTGTCCTTTAATTCGCGTGGATTACTCTACTTTTGTGCTCTGTCGGGACAGGTACGGGTTGCGCCTCACCGCGACCCCGGAGGCGGCCGCTGCTTACCACCGCGGGCTGGACGCCGTCCTCCGCCTGCGAGCCGGCGCCGAGACGGCGTTCGCGACCTCGATCGTGCTCGACCCGACCTTCGCGCTGGGGCACACCGCACTGGCCCTGATGGGTCACGACCTGTGCATCGAGGTCGACATCGCCGCCCGGATGCGCGACGCGGAGCGGCACGTCGCGAACGCCACCGCCCGCGAGCGCAGCCACGTGCACGCGGTCGTCGCCCACCTGCGCGGCGACTCGGCGGCCGTCGTACGCCACCTCAGGGCCTACCCCGCCGACGCCCTGCTGCTGTCGGTCGCGGTCCCGACGATCGCCTTCGCCGGCGTCACCGAAGTGCCCGAAGAGGCGTGGGCGATCGTGGAGCACGCGGCGCCCGCCTACGGCAACGACTGGTGGTTCGCCGGGCTGCTCGGCTTCATCCGTCAGGAGCAGGGTCGCTACGACGAGGCCATGGACCTAGCCCGCTGCTCGCTCGCCGAAGCACCCGATGCCGGGCACAGCGCGCACGCCCGCGCCCACGCCCACTACGAGACCGGCGACCACGCCGCGGGGCTGGCCTGGATGGACGAGTGGGTCCGCGGAGACGGTGCGCAGACCGACAGCCTCAGCCACTTCTCGTGGCACGCCGCGCTGCACGAGCTGTCGATCGGCGATCTCGACGCCGTACGCCGCCGCTACGAGTCCGAGCTGCGCCCCGAGTACGGCGTGGGCTGCCGGGCGCTGGTCGACACCGGGTCGCTGCTCTTCCGGTGGGCGCTCACCCCCGACGCGACGGAAGTCCCGGACCTCGGCGAGGTCGCCAGGGTGACCGGCCCGGACACCCTGGTCAGTCCCTCGACGCCATTCCTGGCAATGCACGCGGCGGTGACCCTGCTGGCCCTCGACGACGCCGCCGGGCTACGCCGGCTCGAGACGTACGCCGCCGGACACGACCACTCGACCCAGCGCGAGGTGGTCGCGCCGCTGGCGGCCGCGATGAGCCGCCTGGTCGCCGGCCGGCACTCGGCTGGAGCCGATGCACTCGCCAGGCTCGAGCGGGCAACGATTCGACTGGGCGGTTCCGACGCCCAGCGCGAGATCCTCGAGGAGACCCGGATCGCGGCCCTCCTGCGGGCCGACCGGCTGGACGAGGCCAGGGAGCTGCTGGACCGGCGCCTCGACCGTCGGCACTCGCCGCGGGACGCGCGCTGGCGGGTCTCCTGCGCCGTGGCGTGACCCAGGCCACTTTCGAGCGCCCAGAATTTATGCGAGACTTTGTGTCACACATACCGGAGGTTCCGCGCACATGGCTCAGTCCCCATCGAAGCTGTCTCCCCTCGTGCACGACCGCAAGGGAGAGGGCGAACCCCTCGTCCTGATCCACGGGATCGGGCATCGCCGCCAGGCGTGGGACCCGGTATACGACCGGCTCGCCGAGCGCTACGACGTGATCCGGATCGACCTGGCCGGCTTCGGTGAGTCGGCCGCGTACCCCAAGGGGACGCCGTACAACATGGAGAACGCGTGCGCCGACCTGACCGCCAACTTCGCGGAGTGGGGCGTCGAGCGTCCTCACGTCGTCGGCAACTCGCTGGGCGGTGCCATCGCCCTCGAGCTCGCGGCGCGGGGGTTGGTCTCCAGCGCCACGGTGCTGAGCCCGGCCGGGTTCTTCGGCCGGGTGGAGCGGGTGTGGCCGTTCGTGCTGCTGACCATGCTGCGCGTCTCCAGCACGGTGCCGGACCGCGTGCTGCGCTGGACCTCGCGCAGCCGGCTGGGCCGCTACCTCATCGGGTTCCTGCTCTTCACCCATCCGGAGCGGGCGACTGCAAAGTCGGCCTACGGCGACGCCGTCGCGATGAAGCACTCGTCCGCGTTTCTCCGCACGATCCGCGCGGGGCTGAACTACCGCCTGGACCCCGACGCCATCAAGGTGCCGACCACCGTGGCGTGGGGCACCAAGGACAAGGTGCTCTGGTACCGCCAGTCGCGGGAAGCACGCCGTCGCATCCCCAACGCGCACCATGTGCCATTGCCCGACTGCGGCCACGTCCCGATGATCGACGATCCGTCACTCGTCATCGACGTGATCGACGAGACCATCACCCGCGCCCGGCAGGCAAAGGCCGCCTGACCTCACTCGGCTCAGGCGGCGACGAGCTGGTCGCCGTCGACCTTGATCGCGATCTCGGCCAAGGGCGACGTCGCGGGGCCACCCTCGACCACACCGGTCTCGGCGGAGTAAGAGCTGCCGTGGAAACTGCAGAGGATCTGGCCGTTCTCGACCGAGGTCACCGTGTTGCCCTGGTGGCTGCAGACCGAGGTGAACCCCTTGAACTCGCCCTCGGTCGGCTGGGTGATCACGATCCCCTCGTCGCCCAGGATGATGCCGCCGCCGACCGGCACCTCGTCGACCGTCGCCAAGGCAGCGCCGGCCTTGGGTGCCTCCGACCCGGAGGCGTCGTCGCCTCCGGCACAGCCGGCGAGCGCCACGGCGACGCCGATCGCGCCGAGACCGTGGAACACGATCCGTCTGCTGACTACGTCACTCATTCAGGTCTCCTAGTGCGCTAGACCAGCGAGATCTGGTCGCCGTCGACCGAGAGCTGGAACTCCTCGAGTGGCGAGGGCGCCGGACCGCCGACCACCGACCCGTCCTCGATCGAGAACATGCTGCCGTGACACGGACAGTTGATGGTGTCGGTCACCTCGCCCACGGTGCAGCCCTGGTGGGTGCAGACGGAGGTGAAGCACTTGAAGTCGCCCTCGGCCGGCTGGGTGATCACGACCTCGCTGTCACCGACGATGACGCCGCTACCGACCGGCACCTCGGAAGTGGTGGCGATGCCCTGAGGAGCCGACTTCTGGGGCGTGGGCGTCGAAGCGGGCGGCTCGCTGCTCGGGGTGGACGACGACGGGGTCTCACTCGGGTCCGTCGCGGTGGCGTCGCCGCCGTCGTCACTCCCGCAGGCCGCCAGCAGTGGCAGCCCCAGTCCGATGGTTGCGGCCCCGCTCAGGGCGTTGCGCCGGCTCACTGCGTTGGTGGTCAGGGTCCCGCTCCTCGCGTTCGACAACGTAGTTGATGGAAACACTACTGATGAAGATGAATGCTTCCTGAGAGCGATGTACGAACGGGCTGTGGGTCTGGTTCAGCCGGCCTTCTTGCGGGTTGTGGCCTTCGCCACCGGCGGCTTGCGGCTAGCCGTCTTCTTGGCCGGCGCCTTCTTGGCGGCTGCCTTCTTGGCCGTGGCTCGGCGGGCCGGCTGCTTGACCGCCCGGCCCTCGAGGACCGGAGCGAGGAACTGGCCGGTGAAGCTGGCGGGGTTGGCTGCGACGTCCTCAGGCGTGCCCTCGGCGACGACCAGGCCGCCCCGGGACCCACCCTCGGGTCCCATGTCGACCAGCCAGTCGGCGGTCTTGATGACGTCGAGGTTGTGCTCGATCACCAGCACGGTGTTGCCCTGGTCGACCAGCCGGCCAAGGACCAGCAGCAGCTTGCGGATGTCTTCGAAGTGGAGGCCGGTGGTCGGCTCGTCGAGGACGTAGACCGTCCGCCCGGTGGACCTCTTCTGCAGCTCGGTGGAGAGCTTGACCCGCTGCGCCTCACCGCCGGACAGCGTGGTGGCAGGCTGACCGAGCCGGACATAGCCGAGGCCGACCTCGACCAGAGTCTTCATGTGCCGCGCGATGGCCGGGACCGCACCGAAGAACTCCAGCGCGTCCTCGATCGACATCTCGAGGACCTCGGCGATGGTCTTGCCCTTGTAATGGACCTCGAGCGTCTCCCGGTTGTAGCGGGCCCCGTGGCAGACCTCGCAGGGCACGTAGACATCAGGCAGGAAGTTCATCTCGATCTTGATCGTGCCGTCGCCGGCGCACGCCTCGCAGCGCCCGCCCTTGACGTTGAACGAGAACCGACCTTGGAGGTAGCCGCGCATCTTCGCCTCCGGGGTGGAGGCGAACAGCTTGCGGACGTGGTCGAAGACTCCGGTGTACGTCGCCGGGTTGGACCGCGGAGTACGCCCGATCGGCGACTGGTCGACGTGGATCACCTTGTCGACATGCTCGAGTCCGGTGATCTTCTGGTGTCGGCCGGGGACGGTGCGGGCGCGGTAGATCTCCTTCGCCAGCGACGTGTAGAGGATGTCGTTGACCAGGGTCGACTTGCCCGACCCCGACACCCCCGTGACCGCGACGAACAGCCCCAGCGGGAAGCTGACGTCGATGTCTTGGAGGTTGTGCTCGCGCGCGCCGTGGACCGTGAGCTCCCTGCCCTTGGTGCGCGGCCGGCGGATGGCGGGGAGCGGGATCTCCCGACGTCCCGAGAGGTACTGCCCGGTCAGCGAGTCGCGGTGGTCGAGAAGCCCCTGGACCGATCCCGAGTGGACCACCTGTCCCCCGTGCTCACCGGCACCCGGACCGATGTCGACGACCCAGTCGGCCGTGCGGATCGTGTCTTCGTCGTGCTCCACCACGATCAGGGTGTTGCCGAGGTCCTTGAGCCGGATCAGCGTCTCGATGAGTCGGTGGTTGTCGCGCTGGTGGAGGCCGATCGACGGCTCGTCGAGGACGTAGAGGACGCCGACCAGTCCGGCGCCGATCTGGGTCGCCAGCCGGATCCGCTGCGCCTCGCCACCGGACAGCGAGCCCGAGGGCCGGTCGAGGGAGAGGTAGTCGAGTCCGACGTCGAGCAGGAAGTTGAGGCGCTCCTGGATCTCCTTGAGCACCCGCTCGCCGATCTGGCGCTCGCGCGGGGTGAGATCGAGGTCGCGCAGGAAGTCGGCGGTCTCGTTGATCGGCATCGAGCAGACCTCGGCGATGTTGCGACCGCCGGTCTCCCGCTCGCCGCCCAGGGTCACCGCCATCGAGACGGGCTTGAGGCGGCTGCCGTTGCAGGCGGGGCACGGCACCTCGCGCATGTAACCCTCGAACCGCTCGCGGGTGGTGTCGGACTCCGACTCACGGTGCTTGCGCTCGATCCAGGGACGAACCCCCTCGAACTGCGCGTAATACGCGCGCTCGCGTCCGTAGCGGTTGCGGGTGACCACGTGCACCTTGGTGGAGTGGCCTTCGAGCAGTGACTTCTGGCCCTTGGCCGAGATGTCCTCCCAGGGCGTGTTGAGGTCGAACCCGAGCTCCTTGCCGAGGGCGTCCATCAGCTTGAGGAAATAGTCGGCGACGTGGGCCTGGCTCCAGGGCTGGAGCGCGCCCTCGCCGAGGGTGGCGGCCGGGTCGGGCACGACCAGCTCGGGGTCGACCTCCATCCGGGTGCCGATGCCGTGGCACTTGGGACAAGCACCGAACGGTGAGTTGAACGAGAACGACCGAGGCTCGAGCTCGTCGGTGTCGATCGGGTGTTCGTTGGGGCAGGCCATCCGCTCGCTGAACCGGAGCTCGCGGGCCGGGTCCTTGGCCGGCAGGTCGACGAAGTCGAGCACCACCAGCCCGCCGGCCAGGTTGAGCGCAGTCTCGATGGAGTCGGTGAGCCGGCGCTTCGCCGAGCCCTTGACGGAAAGCCGGTCGACGACGACCTCGATCGTGTGCTTCTTCTGCTTGTCGAGCTTGGGCGGGTCGTCGAGCGAGTGGGTCTCCCCGTTGACCCTGGCCCGCGAGAAGCCCTGGGCCTGCAGCTGCCTGAACAGCTCGATGTATTCGCCCTTGCGACCGCGGATGACGGGCGCGAGGACCTGGAACCGCTGTCCCTCCTCGAGGGACAGCACCTTGTCGACGATCTGCTGGGGCGTCTGTCGCTCGATGGGTGATCCGCAGGTGGGGCAGTGGGGACGGCCGGCCCGGGCGTAGAGCAGCCTCAGGTAGTCGTAGACCTCGGTGATGGTGCCCACGGTCGAGCGGGGGTTCTTGGAGGTGGACTTCTGGTCGATCGAGACGGCCGGCGAGAGGCCCTCGATGAAGTCGACGTCGGGCTTGTCCATCTGTCCGAGGAACTGGCGCGCATAGGCGGACAGCGACTCGACGTAGCGGCGCTGGCCTTCCGCAAAGATCGTGTCGAACGCCAACGAGGACTTCCCCGAGCCGGAGAGGCCGGTGAACACGATGAGCGAGTCGCGAGGGAGGTCGAGCGACACGTCCTTGAGGTTGTGTTCCCGGGCCCCCCGGATGATGAGCTGATCCGCCACCTGATGTCCTCGAAAAGTCGTTCTGATCGCACCCTGAATGATTCGAACAAGTGTTCGCCATGCTACCGGGCGACACAACTCGCCACACCGATGAGGCCCAGACTCTCACGCGCCACCGACAGTCGGGTTTCGGGCGGGTGACGCGGCCACCCAAGGGTGCGACAAGATGGGGTCATGGTGCCGCTCGAGAAGATCCAGCAGGCCACCCAACGGCTGATTCGCACGGTGGACCTCATGACCGACGAGGAGTACGCCGCCCCCTCGCTGCTGCCCGGCTGGACCCGCGGCCACGTGGTCGCGCACCTCGCGCTCAACGCCGAGGGACTGGCCGGCGCGCTGATGGGCGTCTCGCACGGTCGGCCGGTGCCGATGTACGCGTCGTCGCAGGCCAGGGACGACGACATCGAGGGGCTCAGCACGGCGGCGCCCACGACCTTGCGCACCCGGCTGCTCGGCGCGACCACGGAGTTCGTCATCGCGGTCAACGGGGTGGACGACGACTCCTGGGAGATCGAGATCGAGCGCACCCCCGGCGGGCCCAGCTTTCCGGCCGGTGCCGTGACGAGCATGCGTGAGCGCGAGGTCGAGATCCACCACGCGGACCTTGGCCTCGCGTACACGCGAGCGGACTGGCCGTCCACCTTCTGCACCCGACTGCTGGACCTGAAGACCGATGGTGAGGGCGCCAAGGGTTTCTGGTTGCATGCGACCGACCTCGACCTGAGATGGCACTGTGGCGACGGTGACGGCGGACCCACGGTGAGCGGCAGCGCCCCCGACCTCGGCTGGTGGCTGACCGGGCGGGGCGACGGAGAAGGACTGACCAGCGACGACGGCGTACTGCCGAGAATCGAGGAGTGGTGAGCTACACCGGAGCGGTGAAGGTCGGCGGCGAGCCCGACGTACGCGAGCTGACCCATCTGACGATCACGAAGGTGGCCGTCGACGAGCAGATGTCCAACAACGCCTACCTGCTGCGCTGCCTCGACACCGGCGACCAGGTGCTGATCGATGCCGCGGCCGAGCCGGGTCGGCTGCTGCCGCTCATCGGCGACGCGGGCCTCAGTGCCGTGGTCACCACGCACCAGCACTGGGACCACCACCGGGCACTCGCCGACGTCGTCGCGGCAACCGGCGCGGAGGTCTTCGCCGGCGGACCGGACGCCGACGCCATCACCGAGCAGACCGGGGTCGAGATCACCCGGCGGATGGGCCAGGGCGACCGGGTCTCGGTGGGCCGATGCGAGCTCGAGGTGATCGCACTGGCCGGGCACACACCCGGCTCGATCGCACTGCTCTACGACGACACCTCCCCCGACGGTCACCCGCACCTCTTCACGGGCGATTCGCTCTTTCCAGGAGGCGTTGGCAACACGTTCGGCGACGAGGCCGCCTTCGTGCAGCTGATCGATGAGGTCGAGACCAAGGTCTTCCAGCGCTTCCCCGACGACACCTGGTTCTACCCCGGCCACGGCGACGACTCGACGATCGGCGCCGAGCGCCCCAGTCTCGGCGACTGGCGCTCGCGGGGTTGGTGACCTGGAGATCGGGCTCTCCGGGTTGGTCGAAACTGCGACAGGCATGACCGGTTCGTGGCACCGTCGATCCGACGGGAGGGCCGGTCGAACGTAGGTGGCGCGCTGATGACTATTCGCCGAGACCAGACTGCCTTCTCGGTGGGGGCACGGATCGTGCTGGTTCTCTGGCTGATGGCCGCGATTCTTGTGGTGACTGCAGCGTCAGCTCATGCGGGCCCAGATTTTGATGCCGACGGGATCCCTGACGCCAGCGACAACTGCCCGTCCTATCCCAACCCCGACCAGGCCGATGCTGACGGCGACGACATCGGCGACGCCTGCGACAGCACCCCAGGCACCACCGATCCTCAGCCGGCAGCGGCGTGCAGTGGCGAGCGAGCGACCATCACCGGAACTGCGGGCGTCGACACGTTGCGCGGCACTGCCGGGCGTGACGTCATCGCAGGCCTGGGTGGCAACGACCGGATCTTCGGCCTCGCGGGCAACGACCTCGTGTGTGGCGGCACAGGAGCCGACACCCTCCGGGGTGGACCAGGCGACGACCGGCTGATCGGTGGAGCGGGTTGGGACAAGCTGATCGGTGGGTCGGGCGTCGACAGACTGGCCGGCGGGCCCGGACGAGACAGCGAGATCCGCTAGCCCTCGCGTCCTAGCAGTCGTCCTGCTTCCAGCGATCGTTCTCGAACACCCAGGGCTCGTCGTCGCGGTTGAGCTTGGACTTCGAGAACGTGTACGTCGCCTGTGCCGAGTCGCCTGACACCTCGGCCTCGAAGGACGTGATCGGGAGACCGTCGCCGTACTTCGTCTCGGCTTCGAGCACCAGTGTCCCGAAGTCCATGCGCAGCTCGTCCTGACACCGCGTGGACAGCAAGTCGAAGGCGGCCGCCGAATCGCCGCTCAGGAACGCGTCCGAGTAGGTCTGAGCAGCCTCGTGGATCTTCGCCTCTTCGACGCCGGCTTCCGGCTCGGAGCCCGGCGACGCCGAGCTCGACGCCTCCCCGGCCTTCTCGGCCTTCCTCTGCTTCTTCTCCTTGATCTCCTTCAGTTCCTTCTTCGACTTCGGCGACTCCGTGGCATCGGTGGGCTGCACGGAGGCGGTCGAGTCCGCGGACTCCGAGGACTCGGGGTCGGAGGACGATCCACCGTCGTCACCGCAGGAGGTCACGAGCAGTACAGAGGCCAGGGCGATCCCGAGAGCTGACACAAGACGCATGCAGGGAGGGTAAGCGATCTCAACGAGGGAGCGGGCCAGGACCCAGGATTACGAGTAGCTGACCTTCACCGTGTCGGTGACCGGCAGGCTCTGGCAGCCGAGGCGGATGCCCTCCGCGAGGTCTTCGTCGTCCAGTACGTCGTTGTGCAGCATCCTGACCTCGCCCTCGACCAGGCGGATGGCGCAGGCCGAGCACTCCCCCTCGCGACACGAGTACGGCGCCTTGACGCCCTTGCTCTCGAGGAAGTCGAGCAGCTTCGTGCGCGGGTCCCAGTCGTCGAAGCGGTGCGTCTCGCCGTCGAGCTCCACCTCGACCTGCGCGGGGCCGCGGGACGCATCCGCGGCCTCGCGGGCGGCGTCCTCCTCGTCGACGTCCGCCGCGGTGATCTCGCTGACCGCCGTCTCGATGTCGTGCAGGTCGCCGAACGGGTTGCCGCCGAGCGAGACGAACTTCTCCTGGTGCCGGCGCTCGCGCGGGAACTCCAGCTCCTTCGCCGCGGCGATGGTCATCTTCATGAACGGCGCCGGACCGCAGACGAACACGTCGCACGTCAGGTAGCCGGCCAGGAACGCCTTCATCTGCTCCTGGGAGGGCAGGCCCTGCACCGACTCCAGCCAGTGGATGACCTGCAGTCGCTCGGGGTAAGCCGCCGCCAGCTTGGCCAGCTCGTCGGCGAAGATCACCGAGGTCTCGTCGCGGTTGGCGTAGAAGAGGACGATCCTGCCCGTGCCCTCCGACAGTGCCGTGCGGGTGATGGACATGATCGGGGTGACCCCGCTGCCACCCGCGCAGAGCAGGAAGTCGGCATCGATCGACGCCGGCGTGAAGATGCCGCTGGGCGGCAGCACGCGCATCGAGTCGCCCACCCGCACGTTCTCGCAGATCCAGTTGGAGGCGTAGCCCTCAGCGGTGCGCTTCACAGTGACGGTCAGCGGACCGCCGTCGTGCGGGCTGCTCGAGAGCGAGTAGCAGCGGGCCGCGACACCGGTCTGGTCGCTCGGCACCGCCAGCGTGAGGAACTGCCCGGGCTTGTAGGAGAAGTGCTTCTCCTGGCCCTCGGGCACCTCGAAGGAGATCGAGTGGGCGTCGCCGGTCTCCTCGACGACGTCGACGACCTTCAGCTCGAACGACTCAGTGTCCATCGAGCGATCAGTATCCGTCCTCGGCGCCGATCGGTACGGCCCCGTCTCGGACGGCGGCGTCGATGCTGGCGGCGAGTCGCGGGCAGGTCTGGTGCAGCGGGCGACCATCGGACCTGGCGGTCATCCTGTTGAACTCGGGGCACCCGCTGACTGCCTCCTGGGTCCACTGGATGGACGTGTGGTGCTCGCTGTTCTTCTTCACGCCGACCTTGGCCAGGCAGTCGAGACAGGCGACCTCCGTGACCCGCGCGGACGTGTAGAGACGCTGGTCCTCCAGCGTGTCCGCGCTGGTCGGAACGAAGGAAGCCATCAGACCTCCGCGGTCTCGGACTTCTCCGCCTGCTCGGCGGCGGCGTCCTCCTCGGCCTTGCGGGCGAGGTTGGCAGCCACCTCTTCGTGCCAGTACTCGTTGGCCTTCGTGGTGTCGACCTCGAACTCGAACCGGTCGGTCATCTCGGGCTTGATGTCGGCCTTGTCGACGTAGAACTGCTCGTACCAGCGACGTAGCTGGTAGACCGGCCCGTCTTCCTCGCACAGCAGCGGGTTCAGGGCGGGCACCTTGTTCTGCCAGATGTGCACGTCCTGGAGGAAGCCCTCGCCGAACATCTTGGCGTACTGCTTGCCGATGTAGTCCACGCTCTTCTCGTCGAGGCCCTCGGGCTTCTTGACGGTGATGCCGTACTGCAGCGTGAACGAGTCGGGACCGGTCGGGATGTGGCAGTTGATCAGGATGACCTCGGTCTCGAAGCCCTTGTAGTCGACCCCGAGCCAGTTGATCATGTACGACGGCCCGTAGTAGGTGGCCTCGGACTTCAGGAACAGCTCCGGCGCGCCGTAGCCGCCGCTCACGTCCGGCCGGCCCTTCGACTCCATGAACTGGGTCGCCCGATGGCCCTCGAAGATGTTCTGGAAGCTGGTCGGGAAGGACAGGTGCACGTAGTAGAAGTGCGCCATGTCGGCGACGTTGTCGATGAGCTCGCGGCAGTTGGACCCGTTGATCGGCACCACCTCCCACACCCAGTCGGTGTAGGCATCGGTGCCGACACCCGGCAGCTCGGGCGGCAGGATGTCCAGGTCGGCCTCGGAGCCCTCGGGGTCGTGCCACACGAGCAGCTGGTCGTTGCGGACCACGGCGGGGTACTTCTGGGTGCGCGCCCGCAGCGGCACCCGGCGCGCGTAGGGGATCGCCTTGCACTTGCCGTCGCCGCCCCAGCGCCAGTCATGGAACGGGCAGGCCACCTCATCGCCCTTGACCGAGCCCTGGGTGAGGTCGCCGCCCATGTGGCGGCAGTAGCCGTCGAGGACGTTCAGCTCGCCCTTGCTGTCCTGCCAGACGACGAGCTTGCTGCCGAAGCCCTCGATCGCGTGCGGCTTGCCGTCACGGAAGCTGTCGGCCAGGCCGAGACAGTGCCACCCGCGCGCGAACCGCGCCGGCGCGATGCCCTGGTCCAGGGCCCGCGCATTTCCTGGGGTGTCGCTCATGACGTACCTCTCATCGGACGAGTGCTGCTTCACCGAGGCTAGCCGAAAACGAGAACACGTTCTAGTCTGGCGACATGCGTGTAGCCCTCGATCCCGAGCACCTCGCCCTGAAGGCAGAGCTGCAGGAGTACTTCGACCAGCTCGTCACTCCCGAGCGTAAGGCCGGTCTTGCCTCCGCGACAGGAGAGTTCGGAGAGGCCGGGGTCTACAAGGAAGTGATCCGCCAGGTCGGGGCCGACGGTTGGCTCGGCATCGGCTGGCCCAAGGAGTACGGCGGCCAGGCCAGGTCGATGATCGAACAGCTGATCTTCACCGACGCGGCGGCCGTCGCCGGCGTACCGATCCCCTATCTGACGCTCAACACCGTCGGGCCGACGATCATGCGCTACGGCACCGACGAACAGAAGGAGCTCTTCCTCCCGAAGATCCTCGCCGGCGACCTGCACTTCTCCATCGGCTACTCCGAGCCCGGCTCGGGCACCGACCTGGCCTCGCTCAAGACGAAGGCGACTCGCGAGGGCGACGAGTGGGTGATCAACGGCCAGAAGATGTGGACGTCGCTCATCCAGTACGCCGACTGGATCTGGCTGGCCTGCCGCACCGATCCGGACCTCCCACGCCACAAGGGCCTCTCGATGATTCTGGTGCCCGCCCAGGCGCCCGGCGTCTCCTACACGCCGGTGCACACCGTGGCCGGTGTCGGCACCAGTGCCACCTACTACGAAGACGTGCGCGTCCCGGTCGGCAACCTGGTCGGCGAGCTCAACGGCGGCTGGTCGCTGATGACCAACCAGCTCAACCACGAGCGGGTCGCGCTGACCTCGTCGGCGCCGCTCGTGCAGTCGCTGAAGCTGGTCCGCGAATGGACCCAGCAGACCAAGAACCCCGATGGCCAGCGGGTAGCCGACTCCGAGTGGGTGCAGATCGCCCTGGGCCGCGCCCACGCCCGGATCGAGGCGCTCAGCCTGATCAACTGGAAGCTCGCCGCTGACGCTGATGCGGGCGTCGACCTCTCCCCCGCCGAAGCATCGGCCACGAAGATCTACGGCTCCGAGCTGGCCACCGAGGTCTACCGCTCGCTGATGGAGATCGTCGGCCCCAACGCGGGCATCACCGGCTCCTCCGAGGGCTCGGTGCTCGCCGGCCGGCTCGAGCGCTACTTCCGCTCCGCCCTGGTGATGACGTTCGGCGGCGGCACCAACGAGATCCAGCGCGACATCATCGGCTACGTCGGCCTCGGCCTTCCGGCAGCGAAGAGGTAACCCCCATGGACTTCACCTTCACCCCCGAGCAGGACGAGGCGGCCGACCTGGCTGCCAAGATCCTCAAGGACCGCGCCACCAACGAGCGGATGAAGGCGGTCGAGAAGGACGGCGACCGTTTCGACCGCGAACTCTGGCGCGACCTGTCCGAGGCCGGCCTGCTCTCGCTCGCGATCCCCGAGGCGTACGGGGGCGCCGGGCTCGGTCTGACCGAGCTCTGCCGCGTGCTGGTCGAGATCGGCCGCACCGTCGCGCCGGTCCCGCTCGCGGTGCACGGTCCCGCGGCGCTGCTGCTGGCCGAGCTCGGCAACGACGAGCAGAAGGACGCCTGGCTTCCGGGCACCGCATCCGGCGAGCTCGTGCTCACGGCCGCGGTGGCCGAGGAGCGAAGCCATGTCCCGGCTCGGCCGACGGTCGAGGCCACGCCCGCCGGTGAGGGCTGGGTGCTCAGCGGATCCAAGGCGATCGTGCGGGCCGGTGCCTCCGCGCAGCTGCTGCTGACGACCGCCACGACAGCGGAGGGCGTCGGCGTGTTCCTGGTGGAGCCCGACGCGCCCGGGGTGGCGACGGTCTCGCAGAAGACGAGCGACGGCGACACCGTGGTCCGGCTGGACCTCACCGACGCGCCGGCGACCATCCTCGGCGCCCCCGACGGCTCCGCCGCGCTCCGGCTGGCCCAGCTGCTGACGGTGGCCGGCGCCGCCGAACAGCTCGGCGTCACCGAAGGAGCGTTGGCCCTGACCGCGTCGTACGCGAAGACGCGCGAGCAGTTCGGTCGCCCCATCGGCACCTTCCAGGCGGTCTCGCAGCGGCTGGCCGACGGCTACATCGACGTGCTGGCCCAGCGGCTCACGCTGTGGGCGGCTGTCTGGCGCCTCGCCGAGGGCCTGCCTGCCGAGACCGAGGTCGCGACCGCCAAGCTCTGGGCCGCCGACGCCGGTCACCGGATCGCCCACACCACCGTCCACGTGCACGGCGGGGTCGGCATCGACATGGACGGCGAGGCCCACCGCTTCTTCACGAGCGCCAAGCGGTTCGAGTTCCTGTTCGGCGGCGCGACGGAGCAGGCGCTGACCATCGGGCGGGTGCTGGCCTCCGAGCCGGTCTGATGCCGAGTCGGCACATCATCGGCCCCACAGACAGCCGAGTCGGCACGTCGTGGCGGACGTTGCGACGACTCGCGCCTTCTCGGCCCCGACTTTGCGCCGACTCGGCAGGATGAACGGTGCGCTGACGGTCCGCGACCAGCTGCTCGCGCGTGCCGGAGACGACAGTGCGGGGCTGCTGTTCGAGGACACCATCTGGTCCTGGGATGAGTACGTCCGCGAGTCCGTGGTCCGCAGCGCCGTGCTCGACGAGCTGCTGCCGGGCGGTGCACCTCCGCACGTCGGCGTCCTGCTCGACAACAACCCCGAGTTCTCCTTCCTACTCGCCGGGGCCGGGCTCGGCGGCCAGGTCGTGGTGGGTCTCAACCCCACCCGACGCGGCGAGGCACTCGCGGCTGACATCGCCCGCTCCGACACCCAGATGGTGGTCGTCGACGCGACGTACGCCGCCCTGCTCGACGACCTCGACCTCCCGGTGCCGGTGGTCCGGCTGGACTCGCCCGAATGGAGTGCGTTGCTGGCCGCCCGCGCAGACGCCCCCGTGCCGGCTGCAGCGGTCGGCGAAGACACCCTGATGATGCTGATCTTCACCTCGGGCACATCCGGCGACCCGAAGGCGGTCAACATCACCCAGGGCAAGGTGGCGTTTCCCGGAGTGTTCCTGTCCGAGCGCTTCGGCCTCGGGCCAGGCCAGGTGGCCTACCAGTCGATGCCGATGTTCCACTCCAACGCGATCATGGCCGGCTGGAGCCCCGCGGTCGCGTCCGGGGCGACGATGGCCCTGGCCCGCCGGTTCACTGCTTCTGGGTTTCTCGCTGACGTGCGGCGGTTCGGGGCGACGTACGCGAACTACGTCGGCAAGCCGCTGACCTACATCATGGCCACCCCGGAGCGACCCGACGACGCCGACAACCCGCTGCGGCTCGTGTTCGGCAACGAGGCCAACGAACGCGACATCGCCGAGTTCGGCCGCCGGTTCGGCTGCGTGGTCGTCGACTCCTACGGGTCGACCGAGAACGCCGTGGTCGTGCAGCGCACCGACGACATGCCGCCGGGCAGTCTCGGGCGCCCGCTCGACGGCGTGCAGGTGCTCGACCCGGAGACGATGACGGAAACGCCCGACGCCGAGTTCGGGCCCGACGGCCGTCTGCTCAACCCGGAGCAGGCGACCGGTCAGCTCGTGAACACCCAAGGGGCCGGCGCCTTCGTCGGCTACTACAAGGACCCCGATGCCGAGTCCGAGCGGATGCGCGGAGGCATGTACTGGTCAGGAGACCTCGCCTACCGCGACGCCGACGGCTTCGTCTACTTCGCCGGGCGCACGGCCGACTGGCTCCGCGTCGACGGTGAGAACATCGCCGCCGCACCGGTCGAGCGAATCCTGCTGCGCAACCCGGCCGTCTCCGAGGCCGCCGTGTACGCCGTCCCGGATGCCTCCGTCGGCGACCAGGTGATGGCGGCGCTCACCACCCTTGCCCCACTCACGCCGGGCGACCTGGAGGAGTTCCTGGCCGCCCAGCCGGACCTGTCCCCCAAGGCCTGGCCGCGCTACGTGCGCCTGGTCGAGGCGCTTCCCCGCACCGCGACCAACAAGGTCCTCAAGCGGCAGCTGGCCGCCGATGGCCCGGTCGCCGGCGACGGCACGCTGTGGACCCGAAAGGCCCGCGGCACGTCGTACACGTGACCGGGAAATACGTCAGAACTTCTCGCCGCCCGGCGATGAGTTCGCGACCGCTCCCGGGTCGATACAGACAGCAGGACAACAGACCAACGAGCAGCAGAATTCGGGAGGTGAACAGTGTGGCCGCATCGATCTGGGTAGAAGAGGAGTCGGGGACCTACTCCGGCCGTGTCCACCCCCACAACGGCTACTACGCGACCGACTTCAGCTCGCTGCGCCATGACGCACCGAGCCCGGGCTCGTTCGCCCGCTTCGACGCCTGAGCGTCAGCGCTTCAGCAGCTTCTGCACCCCGCCGACCAGCCTCACGACGTAGAAGCCGCTGTTGCCGTCGGAGTACCAGATCGATCTGCGCTTCACGTCCCAGGCCGGCTGCGACATCGCGTAGCCGCCGAAGGCTGTGAGGTTGTTGTTCTTGGTGCCGGCCAGGATCGGCCGGTTGAAGTAGGCGACCTCGCGCGGGTGCTCCAGGTTCGAGATGTCGAAGATGCGCAGGCCGCTGGTGATCATGGAACAGGCGACGATCTTCGGGTTTTCGCGGTAGGGCACCGAGCAGTAGTGCGCGGCGTAGCCCTGCACCGGGATCGAGGCGCCCGGGTCGCCACGCTGGTCGCTCAGGCGCGCACCGGGTTGGTGCACGGCCAGCCGCAGGTTCGAGACCACCTTCGGCTTGTTCACGTTGTTGACGTCGATGATCCTGGCCGCCCCCACCGGCGTCTCCGGGCCGAACCCCTTGAAGTAGTTGGCGTACTCGTCGACCTCGAGAACGTACTGACGGCCGTCGCGGGTGAACGGCTCCGCCACCTGCGGGATGGAGACCTCGGGCCATGTCGTGTCGGAGACGATCCGCACCTGGGGGTCGGGCTCGCGGGACTGGATCTCGCTCACGTCGAGCACCCGGAGGCCAGTCATGTTGACGCCTCCGATCCTGACACCGATGTTGGCGACGTACATGGTGTTGCCGTCGTCGGACAGCCGCAGGCCGTGGTAAGAGACGCCGTACTGGGAGAAGATCCGCCTCGGCTCGCGGGGGTTGGTGATGTCGATGGCCGCCAGCGAGAACGCCGCACTGGAGGAGTAGAACGTCTTGCCGTCCTTGGCGAAGCCGCTCTCGTGCCCGAGCAGGCCGGTGGTGCTGGTCGACAACTTTGCTGGATGCCGGCAGTCGGTCTTCACGTCGTAGAGATCGAAGATGCCGATATTGGTGATCGGGTTGGCGAGCACTGCGCCCAGGAGGCCGCGCTGCTGGTTGAGGAGCAGCGACTCGTGCGGGCTGAGCATCGCAACCGACGTCAGCTGGGCCACCTTCTTCGGGTGCGCCGGGTCGTTCATGTCGAGGACCACGACGCCTAGGCCCTTCGTCGCGTTGAACAGCAGGTCGCGCGGGAAGAGCAGCGTCGAGTCGTAGAACGCGCAGACGTTGCCCTTGCTGTCGCGGTAGCGGAGCACCTTGAAGCCACCGGACGCACCTTGGTGTGCCACCTCGACGGCGTTGCAGCGGTAGCCGCGCTGGTAGCGCCCGTTGGTGTAGTCCGACTGCGGCACCCGGCCCTGGATGTCGGTCTCCAGCGCGTCCTGCGGGCCGCGGCAGGTACCCTGCGGCGTCGCGGCCGGGAACGTTGTGCCGGTGGCGGAGAGAACGCCCGACAGGCTCAGCCCGAGGTAGCCCGCGACGAGAGCGACGACAGCAACGAACAGGCGCCGCAGCGCAGGACCACGAGAGCTTTGGCGCACGAGCGGGACCCTAGTGGATTCGGGTCAGCCGCGGATGGCGTCCAGGCGCTCGACCGTCGCCTCGAACTCCGAGACCAGGTCGGCCATCACGTCCGCGACGGGCCGCACCTCGTTCATCCGGCCGACGATCTGGCCGATCGGCATCGAGATCACGTCGGGGTCGTTGGACGAGTTGATGCGGTTGTGGGCGTCCGCGACCAGCAGGTTCTGCAGGGGCATCGGCAGCGGCTCCGGGGCGTCGGCTTCGGCCCAGGCCTCGGTCCACTTGGTCTTGAGCAGCCGGGCGGGCTTGCCGGTGTAGATCCGCGTGCGCACGGTGTCGGCGGAGGTCGCCCGGGTGAACGCGGTGGTCCAGCCCTTGTTGGACGTGAGGCTCTGGTACTCCTCGGTGCCCAGCCAGATCGAGCCGGTCCACACGCCCTGGGAGCCCAGCGCGAGGGATGCCGCGACCTGCCGCCCGGAGCCGATGCCTCCAGCGCCGAGCACGGGCACGTCGGGGCCGACCGCGTCCACGATCTCCGGGGTGAGCACCATGCTGGCGATCTCACCAGTGTGGCCGCCGGCCTCGAAGCCCTGCGCCACGATGATGTCGACGCCGTTGGTCACATGGCTCACTGCGTGCTTGGCCGCGCCGGCCAGGGCAGCGACCTTGATGCCGTGCTCATGACACAGGTCGATGACGTCCTTCGGCGGGGAGCCGAGGGCGTTGGCGATGAGCACCGGTCGGTGCTTGAGCGCCACGTCGAGGTGCGAGCGGGCGATCGAGTGCAGCCAGCCGAGGACGCCCTCGCGGCCCTCCCCCTCCGGCAGCGGTGGTACGCCGAGCTTCTGCAGCGTCTTCTCCACGAACGAGATGTGCTCCTCGGGGATCATCGCCTTCAGATCGATGGAGGTGCCCTCGGTGGGGATCTTCATCGGCATCACGATGTCGACGCCGTAGGGCTTGCCGTCGGTGTTGTCGTCGAGCCAGCTCAGCGTCTCCTCGAGCTCGTCGGTCTCGTTGAACCGGACACAGCCGAGCACACCGAGGCCACCGGCCTTGGAGACCGCTGCGGCAACGTGCTCCGAGGGCGTGAACGCGAAGATCGGGTACTCGATGCCGAACTCTTCACACAGCGGCGTACGCATCAGGCGATCGCTCCCTGGCTGTCGAGGGCGATCTGCTTGGCGGCCGGATACTGCGCCTTGCCGGTGGCGTTGCGGGGCACCTCGTCCACGATCACCAGGGATCGCGGCAGCTTGTAGCCAGAGAGGTGGTCACGCAAGAACTGGCGCAGCTCGTCGAGCTCCAATGTGGTGCCCTCACGGATCGAGACCACGGCGGCGACCGCCTGACCGAACTTCTCGTCGGGGATGCCCACGACGAGGGTGTCGTAGACGGCTGGGTGGTTCTTGATCGCCATCTCCACCTCCTCCGGGTAGACCTTCTCGCCACCGGTGTTGACGCAGTTGGACCCGCGCCCCAGGAGGGTGACCTTGCCGTCTGCCTCGATCCGGGCGTTGTCACCGGGCACCGAGTAGCGCTCGCCGTCGACCTCGATGAAGGTCTTGGCCGACTTCTCGGGATCCTTGTAGTAGCCCACCGGCACGGACCCGCCACGAGCGAGCCGGCCGATGGCGCCCACGTTGCTCGGATCGATCGGCTTGTTGTCGTCGTCGATGATCACGGAGTTCGGACCGAGCGCGACCACGGGGCCATCAGTGCTGATCGCGTTCTTGTCCTGCATGCCCATGCCGGTGAACCCGGTCTCGGTCGCGCCGATGGAGTCGGTGAACACCGCGTTCGTGAACACCTCCATCCACCGCTTCTTGACCGGCGGGCTGAAAATCGCGGCGCTGCTGGAGATCGCGAACAGGCTGGAGCCGTCGTACGGCGTGCCGGTGGCGGCCTGGCGGTCGTACTCGTCGATCAGGGGCAGCGCCATCGCGTCGCCCGTCATGAAGATCAGCTGGACCTTCTCCTTGTCGATGATCTCCCAGGTGCGCTGCGGGTCGAACTTGGGCTCGAGGATGGTCAGGTGCCCCGC
The DNA here is from genome assembly GCA_963753565.1 of uncultured Actinomycetota bacterium. GTDB lineage: Bacteria > Actinomycetota > Actinomycetes > Propionibacteriales > Nocardioidaceae > Nocardioides. The sequence goes on along the minus strand of CAVWCT010000007.1, from coordinate 246,457 downwards.
GAACAGGTGCATGAGCAGGCCGGCCTGCGCACCACCGTGCATCAGCGGGCTGAGTGGGAACGTCACCATCCGGGGGTCGTTGGCCTGCTTGGACTGGTCGTACTCGGTCAGCGGCTCACCGGTGTAGAAGTCGATGCCGCCGCCGAGCGTCCGCCAGAAGTCCTCGTGACGCCACATGACGCCCTTCGGGAAGCCGGTCGTGCCGCCGGTGTAGATGATGTGGATGTCGTCGGCGCTGCGCTCGTCGAAGTCGCGCTCGGCACTCTGACCAGCGACGGCCTCCTCGAGCGTGACGCCCCCGAACGACGCGACGTCCGCGGCGTTGTCCGGGTCGGTTACATCGGGGAGGGCGACCAGGGTCGCGAGCTTGTCGTGCTCGGGCGCGCACTTGGCGACCAGGTCGGCATAGGTGCGTTCGAACAGCAGCGCGACCACGTCGGCGTTGTCGAACAGGTAGTTCAGCTCAGCCTCGACGTAGCGGTAGTTGACGTTGATGGTCACCGCTCGCACCTTCAGCGTGGCCAGGAGTGCGATCACGTGCTCGACGCTGTTCTTGGCGTAGAGCGCAACATGGTCACCCGGCTTGACCCCCTGGGCGGCCAGGTAGTGCGCCAACTTGTTGCTCTCGCGCTCGAGCTCGGCATAGGTCGCGGTCCGGTCACCGACCTTCACCGCGAGGTTGTCAGGGGCGGCGTCGACGGCGTGTTCGAAGAGATCTGCGATGTTCAGGGCCACGGCCCGAGACTAGAACACGTTCTCGTTTTTCGCTAGCGTGGCCCCATGACCAGCGAAGACGTGTCCGTCGATCCACCCAGTGAGCCGCACTGCCTCGTCGAGCAGGTCGGTCACAAGCTCGTGGTGACGATGAACCGGCCGGCCTCTCGCAACGCGCTCTCCGGGGAGATGCTCGCCATCATGAGCGACGCCTGGGACCGGGTGAACTCCGACGACTCGATCCGGGTCTGCATCCTCACGGGAGCGGGTGGCTACTTCTGTGCGGGCGCCGACCTGAAGTCGATGTCCAAGAAGCCTCCCTCGGAGAGCTTCGAGTCCGGCGAGTACGACCCGACGGTGATCAAGGGGCTGCTCAAGGGCTTCCGGCTGACCAAGCCGCTGATCGCCGCGGTCGAGGGTCCCGCCATCGCCGGCGGCACTGAGATCCTGCAGGGCACCGACATCCGGGTGGCCGGCGAGAGCGCCAAGTTCGGCATCTCTGAAGCGCGCTGGAGCCTCTACCCGATGGGCGGCTCAGCGGTCCGTCTGGTCCGCCAGATCCCCTACACCGTCGCGGCCGACCTGCTGCTCACCGGACGCCACATCCTGGCGCCGGAGGCCAAGGAGCTGGGCCTGATCGGCCACGTGGTGCCGGACGGCGAGGCGCTCGCCAAGGCGCACGAGCTCGCCGACCTGATCTCCGCCAACGGCCCGCTCGCCGTACAGGCGATCCTGAAGACGATGCGCGACTCCGAGGGCAAGCACGAGGACGACTGCTGGATGGACGACGCCAAGGTCGGCGCGGCCGTCTTCGCCTCGAACGACGCCAAGGAGGGCCCGCGGGCCTTCTCCGAGAAGCGGGCGCCGGAGTTCACTGGTACCTGATCGGCCTCGACCGCCGAGCCGCCAGGCGAGGAGCTCGAGGCCGAAGACAGGCGGCTTGAATGATTCCACCTAGGGTTACGCCGTGGAGTTCGGGTTAGTGGCCATCTTCGTCGGCGTCTTCGTCTTGGGCCTGGTGCTCGTCGTGGTCAGCGTCATCCGGGCCAAGAAGCGGCGCGAGGCCATGGCGGCGTACGCCGCGTCGCGTGGCTGGCGCTACGCCACCACCGACGCCAGCCTGGTCGACCGGTTTCAGGGGACGCCGTTCGGAGAGGGCAGGTCGCGCGCGGCCTCGAACGTGGTCTACGGCCAGCACGAGGGCCGGGCCATGGTCGCGTTCGACTACCAGTTCACGACCACCAGCGGTACCGGTAAGAACAGCCACACCACCACGCATCACTGGTCGGTGCTGGCCACGTCGATGGGCGTCACGATGCCCGCTCTGTCGGTGGAACCCGAGGGGGTCTTCGGGCGGGTGATCGGCCGGCTCCTGGACACCGACATCGAGATGGAGTCGGAGGACTTCAACCGTGCCTTCACGGTCAGGTGCCCGAACCGCAAGTTCGCCTTCGACGTGCTCCACCCGCAGATGATCGAGCTGCTGATGCACTGGCCCGAGCTCGGCTGGCGCTTCGAGCGCGACTCGATGCTGGTGGTCCGCAACGGCAGCCACAGCATCCAGGAGGTCGATGCCAAGATCCAGGTGATGGACGCGATCATCGACCGGATCCCCGAGTTCGTCTGGAAGGCGGTCCGAGGGCAGTGACCGACAACGAGAAGTACGTCCTCTACGCCGGTATCGGGGTCGTCGTACTCCTGCTGATCAGCCTGCTCGTCATGTACAACCGCTTCGTCCGGCAACGCACCCTGGTCGAGGAGTCGTGGGGCGGCATCGACGTCGAGCTCACCCGCCGCCACCAGCTGATCCCGAACCTGGTCGAGACCGTTCGGGGCTATGCCGCTCACGAGCAGGGCGTGCTCGAGGCCCTGGTCCAGGCCCGGGAGGCGGCCACCGCCCACCAGGCCGACCAGCCCAAGCAGCGCGAGGGTTTCGAGGACGCCGTCGGCGGCGCGCTGGCCACCGTGCTCGCGCGCGCGGAGGCCTACCCCGACCTCAAGGCCAGCGCGAACTTCCTCCGGCTGCAGGGCGAGATAACCATCACCGAGGACCGGATCGCCGCCGCCCGCCGCTTCTACAACGGCAACGTCCGCGCCTACAACACCCGGGTCAGGACCTTCCCGTCGAACGTCGTGGCGCTGGTGTTCCGGTTCCGCCTCCGCGAGTTCTTCGAGATCCGCGACCAGGCGGCCCGCGTCGCGCCCACGATCGGCTTCCAGCCGCCTCCGGCTTAGGCGCAATTTCACTGGTTAACCAGTGAAATGCTCACTCAGCGCAGCAAATTCGCCGTGCCAAGTGAGCAATCTCCGACTGCCGAATGGCCGGGAGCGCCTAGACGGGCCAGGAGTAGTCCACAACGTCGGGTCTGGTGGCCACCTTCCACAGGCGGGGCAGGCACGGCCGGAGAAGGTGACGCCGACAGTCACGCTCGCCCGATGCATGAACTGAGAGGACTGTCTGTCCAACGCGGCTTCTTCCTTCGCAGAGAGGCCATCGAGGTGGGGGTCGACGACCGGGACCTGACATTGGGTGTCAAGCGTGGTGATCTGGTGCGGATTCGGCACGGCGCCTACTGCCATCGGCACGTGTGGCAGAAGCTCAGCAGATCGGATCAGCACCTGGCCGTGGCTCATGCGTCGTACGCGCTCACCGCAGGTCGTGTGGCCATCAGTCACACCTCAGCCCTGACGGACTACCGATGTCCGACGTGGAACGTCGATCTTTCCCGCGCGCACTTGTCTCGCCTCGACGGCGGGCGTTCTCGTCGTGAAAGTAGCGTCGTTCACCATCGAGGTGAGCTACCGGAGTCGCAAGTGGTCGAGCGATCTGGTCGATTGGTGACCTGCGCGACCCGCTCTACCGTCGATGCGCTGTCGCTCATGAGCGTCGAGTCGGGGATGGTCTCGGGCGATTGGATGCTGAGCCAAGGCCTCACGGACTTCGAACGACTTTGGGCGCTGAAGACCGCAATGAATCATTGGCCAGGCACTCGCACCCTGGAGGTCACGTTGCGACTGCTGGACGGTCGCAGCGAGTCACCCGGCGAGTCGCGAGGTCGGTACCTCTTTTGGTGGCTCGGGCTGCCCAAACCTGAACTGCAGTACGAGGTCGTCGACGCGGCAGGACGTCTGGTCGCGATCAACGACTTCGCATGGCCGGACAGGAATATCTACGGTGAGTTCGACGGCAAAGTGAAATACGGCCGACTGCTCGAACCAGGACAGGACCCGGGCGAGGTCGTGTTCGCTGAGAAGCGACGCGAGGACGAGATCCGGAGGGTCACGGGCGGAACCGTGGTGCGGTGGGTGTGGAGCGAGCTGCACAGTGCATCGGCGCCCACACGACAGTTGCTCCAGCTCGTCAGACAGTCGGCTTCGGCCGGCTGAGGCCGCCAATTACGCACTGGGCACGGAGGATTGCCCGTGCCCAGTGAGCATTTCACAAGTTAACCTGTGAATTTGCAGCCTCAGCCGACGGAGCGCTCCCCGGTCCAGTACTGGGCCCGAAGGGCCTTCTTGTCCGGCTTGCCGAGGCCGGTCAGCGGTAGGACGTCGGCCACGATCACCTGCTTCGGCGACTGCACCGCGCCCTTGCGCTCCTTCACCGCCGCCTGGATCTCGGCGGTCATGGTGGCGATCGACTCCTCGTCGCGCGGCGCATCCTCACGGAGTACGACGATCGCGGTGACCGCCTCGCCCCACTTCTCGTCGGGGGTGCCGATGACGCCGACCTGGGCGACCGCGGGGTGCTCGGCCACCACGTCCTCCACCTCGCGGGGGAACACGTTGAAGCCACCCGTCACGATCATGTCCTTGGTGCGGTCGACGATGAACCAGAAGCCGTCCTCGTCCTCGCGCGCCACGTCACCGGTGTGCATCCAGCCGTCGCGGAAGGTCTCGGCGGTTTCGTCGGGCAGGTTCCAGTAGCCACCGGCTAGGAGCGTCCCGGACACGCAGATCTCGCCGGGCTCCCCCACCGGAACGGGCTGGCCGTCCTCGCCGAGCAACGCCGTCCGGATGAAGGCGGAGGGACGACCGCACGAGGACAACCGCTCGTCGTCGTGGTCGGCCTTGGGCAGGTAGGTGATCACCATCGGCGCCTCGGACTGGCCGTAGTACTGGGCGAAGATCGGCCCGAACCGGTCGATCGCCTCCTTGAGGCGGACCGGGTTGATCGCCGAGGCGCCGTAGTAGACGGTCTCCAGCGAGCTGAGGTCGCGGGTGTGCGAGTCGGGGTGGTCCATCAGCGCGTAGAGCATCGACGGCACCAGCATCGTGGCCGTGATCTTCTGCTCCTCGATCGTCTGCAGCACCTCGGCCGGGTCGAAGCGGGAGAGCACATAGAGCGAGCCGCCCTTGATCACGGTCGGCACGAAGAACGCCGCGCCGGCGTGCGAGAGCGGCGTGCACATCAGGAACCGCGGGTTCTCCGGCCACTCCCACTCGGCGAGCTGGATCTGGGTCATCGTCGACATCGCCTGCGACGTACCGATCACGCCCTTGGGCTTGCCTGTGGTGCCGCCGGTGTAGGTGATCGACACGATGTGGTCGGGCGGCAGCAGCTTGGCGGTCAGCGGCTGCGCCTCGAACGTCGCCGCCGTGGCCACCAGGTCGGTGCCGATATGAGCGAGCTCGTCGGGCACCGGGCCGATCGTGAGCACCTTGGTCAGGCCGGGGCACTTCTCGAGCAACGCGAGCGCGCGCTCGGTGAAGTAGGGATCGATGATCAGGAACGTGATCCCGGCGTCGTTGATGACGTAGGCGTGGTCGTCGGCGGACCCGAGCGGGTGCAGCGACGTACGCCGGAAGCCCTGCGTCTGGCCGGCGCCCAGGATGAACAGCACCTCGGGCCGGTTGAGTGCGAGCAACGCCCCCGCCGTCCCGGTGCCGGCGTCCAGCGCCTCGAAGGCCTGGACGTAGCGGCTCATCTGCGCGGCCACCTCGCCGCCCTTCAGCGTGGTTTCGCCGAGGTACATGACGGGCTTGTCGTGGTGACGCTTGAGCGCGGCCACCATCAGGTTTCCGTTGTGGGTGCCGACCCGCATCGTGTCGACAGCCTCTTCGGCCCCGGTCGCCTGGGTAGTCAGGGTCATGCGAGTACCTCCGCGATCGTGTTGACCTCATCGGCCGAACGGCAGCTCAGCAGCAGCGTGGTCACTCCTGTTTCCTCCCATTGCGCGGCGCGCTCCTTGACTTCAGGAGCCGTGCCGACGATGTGCATGTCATCAACCAGCTCGTCGGGGATCAGCGCGGTCGCCTCGTCCTTGCGGCCGTCGAGGTAGAGCTTCTGCACCTCGTCGGACAGGTCGGCATAGCCCATCCGCTCGAAGACCTGCTTGTGGAAGTTCTGGTCCTTGGCGCCCATGCCGCCCATGTAGAGCGACACGACCGGCTTCATCCCGTTGATCACGGCGGCCTTCTCCGCGGCGTCGGCGATGATCTGCACGTGGCAGGTCGCCGCTATCTCGAAGTCCTCGCGAGTACGCCGCGCACCCGGTCGCGCAAAGCCTTCGTCGAGCCAGGGCTGGTACATCCCGGCCGACTTCGGCGTGTAGAAGATCGGGATCCACCCGTCGGCGATCTCGGCGGTCTGCGCGACGTTCTTGGGGCCCTCAGCGCCCAGCCAGATCGGTACGTCTGAGCGCAACGGGTGCACGATCGGCTTGAGCGGCTTGCCGAGCCCGACGGAGTTCTCGCCAGCGAACGGCAGCGGGTAGTGCGGTCCGTCGTTGGTCACCGGGCCCTCCCGGGCCAGCACCTTGCGGATGATGTCGACGACCTCGCGGGTGCGCGCCAGGGGCTTGCCGAACGGCTGTCCGTACCAGCCCTCCACGACCTGGGGACCGCTCACGCCCATCCCGAGCACCACGCGGCCGCCACTGAGGTGGTCGAGGGTCAGCACATGCATGGCGATCGACGTCGGGGAGCGCCCGGACATCTGCACGATCGAGGTGCCGAGCCGGACCTTCGAGGTCTCCCGGCCCCACCACGCCAGCGGCGTGAACGCGTCGGAGCCCCATGCCTCCGCGGTGAAGATCGCGTCGAACCCAGCCGCCTCCGCGGCCTGCACGAGTTCGGCGGTCCCCTCCGGAGGGCCGGCCCCCCAATAGCCCAGCTGCAGTCCAAGTTTCATAGTGCCCAGCCTCCCAGACGCTTGCCCCGATTACTAGAACGTGTTCTAGTATCACGTCATGAGCCGTACCTTGCAGGCACCGGTGACGGTGAGCTTCGACTACACGCGATCGACCGGCCCCGTCGTTGGACGCTTCCTCACCGGACTCCGCGACGGAGTGGTCGTCGGCGGCCGGACGTCGGTCGGCGACGTCGTGGTCCCGCCCCTGGAGTTCGACCCGGTGACCCACGAAGCGACCACCGACTTCGTCGAGGTCTCCTCGGTCGGCACCGTCACGTCGTGGACGTGGGTGCCGGAGCCGGTGAAGGGACAGCCCTTCGACCGCCCGTTCGCCTTCGCCCTGGTCACCCTGGACGGCGCCACCGCGCCGCTGCTGCACGCGCTCGACGCGGCCTCCCCGGCCGACGTCAGCACGGGCATGCGGGTACGGGTGCGCTGGGCGGCCGAACGCACGGGCCACATCACCGACATCGCGTGCTTCGAGCCGCTGGCGCCCGGCGAGGCCGACTCGGTGGTTGAGGTGCGAGCGCCAGCGAGCCTCGAAACCACCACCGAAGAGGCTGTCACGGGCGTCGTCACCACGGTCTCGCTCGACTACGACTACGCCGCCTCGCCCGAGGAGTCGCTGTTCTACCGCGGCCTCAACGAGGGCCGGATCATGGGCCAGCGCTGCCCCACCTGCGAGAAGGTCTACATCCCGCCGCGCAGCGCCTGCCCCGACGACGGCACCCCCACCGCCGAGGAGATCGAGCTTGCCCAGACCGGCACCGTGACGACGTTCTGCATCGTCAACGTGCCGTTCCTCGGACAGAAGATCACTCCGCCGTACGTCTCGGCGTACGTGCTCCTCGACGGGGCCGACATCGCCGTCCTGCACCTGATCCTCGGAGTGCCGGCCGACGAGGTCCGGATGGGGATGCGGGTCAAGGCCGTGTGGAAGCCGAAAGACGAATGGACGTTCTCGCTCGAGAACATCGACCACTTCGCGGCCACCGGAGACCCGGACGCGGAGTACGACACCTACAAGCAGCACCTCTGAGACGGGAGCACTGCCGAGATGCGTGACGTCGCCGTCGTCGGGTTCGCCCAGCGACAGATGGCCGAGTTCGATGGGTCGCCGACCTGCGTCGAGCTCCTGGTGCCACTGTTCAAGGAGTGTTACGAGCAGACCGGCTGGACCCGCAGGGACATCGGGTTCTGGTGCTCCGGCTCCTCCGACTACCTCGCGGGCCGGTCGTTCTCGTTCGTGCAGGCGGTGGACGCGATCGGCGTCAACCCGCCGGTCAACGAGTCCCACGTCGAGATGGACCTGGCCTGGGCCATGTACGAGGCCTGGATCAAGATCCAGACGGGCGAGGTCGACACGGCGCTGGTCTACGCGTTCGGCAAGAGCTCGGCGGGGGTGCTGCGCCGCACGCTCGCGCTGCAGCTCGAGCCCTACACGATGACGCCACTGTGGCCGGACACCGTGTCCTTGGCGGGCCTGCAGGCCCGGGCCGGTATCGATGCCGGCGTCTGGGACGAGCGCGCCATGGCCGAGGTGGCCAACCGCTCGCTCACCGACGCCGAGAAGAACGAGTACGCCATCCGCAAGGGCGGCTCGTCGGTCGAGGAGTTGCTCGCCCGCCCGATGTACGCCGACCCGCTGCGCAAGCACGACTGCTCCCCCGTCACCGACGGCGCGGCCGCCATCGTGCTCGCTGCCGGTGACCGGGCGCACGAGGTCAACGACCGGCCGGCCTGGATCACCGGGCTCTCGCACTTCGTAGACCCGCTGGGCATGGGCACTCGCGACCTGACTCGCTCCCCCTCCGCCGAGCGGGCCGGCGCGGCGCTCGACCTCGGTGGGGTCGAGATAGCCGAGCTGCACGCGCCGTTCAGCCACCAGGAGCTGATCCTGCGCCGCGAGCTGGGCCTCGCCGACGACGTGACGATCAACCCGTCGGGCGGCGCGCTCACCAGCAACCCGATGTTCTCGGGCGGCGGCATCCGCGTGGGTGAAGCGGCCAAGCGGGTCTGGTCCGGCGAGGCCGCCAAGGTCCTCGCCCACGCCACCAGCGGCCCGGCCCTGATGCAGAACCTCGTGTGCACATTGGCTGCAGATATCGAAGGGGCAAGTAACTGATGGGCAAGCAACCCGCCGCGATCATCGGGGTCGGCCAGACGCATCACCGGGCCAAGCGCGAGGACGTCTCCATGGCCGGCCTGTGCCGCGAGGCCATCGACCGCGCGCTCGCCGACGCGAACCTGACCCTCGACGACATCGACGCGATCGTGGTCGGCAAGGCCCCGGACCTGTTCGAGGGCGTGATGATGCCCGAGCTGTTCCTCGCCGAGGCACTCGGCGCGGTCGGCAAGCCTCTGCTCCGCGTCCACACCGCGGGCTCGGTCGGCGGCTCGACCGCCATCGTGGCTTCGTCGCTGGTGCAGGCCGGCGTACACAAGCGAGTGCTGACCGTTGCGTTCGAGAAGCAGTCGGAGTCGAACGCGATGTGGGCGCTGTCGGTGCCGCTGCCGTTCAACATGCCGGTGCACGCCGGCGCCGGTGGCTACTTCGCCCCGCACGTCCGCTCCTACATCCGTCGGTCCGGCGCCCCGACCCATGTGGGTGCGATCGTCGCCGCCAAGGACCGCAACAACGCCCTCAAGAACCCCTACGCCCACCTGCACAACGAGGGCACGACGGTCGAGTCGGTGCTGGCGTCGCAGATGCTCTGGGACCCCATCCGCTACGACGAGACCTGTCCGTCGAGCGACGGAGCCTGTGCCCTCGTGATCGTCGACGAGGACAGCGCCAAGTCGTCCCCGAACCCGGCCTGGATCCACGGCACCGTGATGCGGTCCGAGGCGACCACGGCCGCCGAGCGCGACCAGGTCAACCCGCAGGCCGGCCGCGACGCGGCCGCCGCACTGTGGAAGCAGGCCGGCATCACGAACCCGCTCGAGGAGATCGACGCCGCAGAGATCTACGTGCCGTTCTCGTGGTTCGAGCCGATGTGGCTGGAGAATCTCGGCTTCATGCCCGAGGGCGAGGGCTGGAAGCTCACCGAGTCCGGAGGCACGGCGATGGACGGCAAGCTGCCCGTCAACTGCTCCGGCGGCGTGCTGTCCTCGAACCCGATCGGCGCGTCCGGCATGCTCCGCTTCGGCGAGGCTGCGCTCCAGGTGCGCGGGGCCGCTGGCGAGCACCAGGTCGACGGCGTACGCCGCGCGCTGGGGCATGCCTACGGCGGAGGCTCGCAGTTCTTCGCGATGTGGGTGGTCGGCTCGGAGAAGCCGAGCAACTAGTAGTCGGGCAGCTCAGGGCCGCCGACAGCGCGCTCGACCAGGGTCATGACAGCGGCCATGTCGGGCTCCGGGCCCGGCTCGGCCCCCGGGTCGGGAGCGGTGAGCATCTGCACGTGCATCCGGCCGACCTCCTGGTTGTCCTCGACGTAGGAGCGCATGAGTTCCTCGTAGCCGGTGAAGCCGGCCTCCGGGTCCCAGTCGGCGGCGGCGAGCTCGCCGGCCAGCAGGTAGGCGCCGACCAATGCGAGCCCGGTGCCCGCCCCCGACATCGGCGACGCGCTGAACGCCGCATCTCCGAGAAGCCCCACCCGCCCGACGTGCCAGCGGTCCATCACCACCTGGGCGACCTGGTCGAGATAGAAGTCGGGGGTGTCGTCCAGGTGCGCGAGGATGCGCTCGGTCTCCCAGCCGAAGCCGGCCATCTGCTCGCGCAGCAACCTCTTCTGGGCCTCGACATCGCGGTGGTCGACGTCGAAGTCGGGTGCGGGGAAGGAGAGCATGGCGATCGCTCGGGTGGCGTCGGGGACCGGCCGCAGTCCGGCCCAGCGCCCCGCCTCCTGGTAGTCGAGCAGCCAGCGGTCCAGGCCGAACTCGTTGGGCACGGTGAAGAAGGCCAGCACGAGGCCGAGGTGGCGGACGAACTGCTCGCGCGGACCGAAGGCCATTGCCCGCAACGACGAGTGGAGTCCGTCGGCGCCGATCACCAGGTCGAAGCGCCGACGGTCGCCGCCGGCGAAGGTGACATCGACCCCGTCTGTGTGCTGGGTGAGCTCGGCGATCCGGTCGCCGAAGACGTAGTCAACACCGTCGCGGGTGTCGTCGTACAGCACCTGGGAGAAGTCGCCGCGCAGGACCTCGATCTCCGAGATGTAGCCGTCGCCGTCGTTGTCCTCAGCGCGGAACGTCTCCAGCACCTTTCCGTCCGCGTCGACGGTGTACGCGCCGGCAGTGTCGGTGCAGACCGCGCGCACCTCGGCATCCAGACCCATCCGCCGGATGATCTCCTTGGCCACCCCGCGCGCATCCACGGCCTGGCCACCCGGGCGCAGCCCGGGTGCTTGTTCGACCACGGTCACCTCGGCACCGCGTCGGCGCAACCAATGGGCCAGCGCGGGACCGGCGATGCTCGCTCCGGTCACCAACACCCTGATGTCGCTCATGGTGGCTCCTGTTCCTCCGACGACTGTCGGTTGTCTGACCAGACGATCCGCCGATTCTCATCGGTGTTCGCCCGACGCGAACGTCCGCGACTCAACCGGCTCGCCGGACTATCGTCGCCACATGGGTGACGTCGTCGCATTCCCGGTCAAGCCAGCGCACGATCCCGCCCCTGAACGGGAGCCGCTGTGGCGCGAGGCGGCCGGCAATGAGCTTCGCCAGGAGCGGCAGGCAGCCGGGCGCACGCTCGCCGACGTGGCCGAGGAGGCCGGCGTCTCTACCCAGTACCTCTCGGAGATCGAGAGGGGCCTCAAGGAACCCAGCTCGGAGATCCTCGAGGCGGTCTCCGGCGCCCTCGGGCTGCGGCTGGTCGAGCTCGCGACCCGGGTCGCCCGGACGCTGACCCGAGCCTCGGGTCCGATGGCTCTCGCGGCCTAGGCGGAGACCAGCTTCCGGCTGTCCAGCACGCCGTCCGCCACTCCGTAGGCGACGGCCTCCTCGGCCGAGAAGATCAGGTCGCGGTCGGTGTCCTCGCGGAGCTGGTCGACGTCCTGACCGGTGTGGCGCGACAGGATCTGCTCCATCTCGGCGCGCAGGCGCCCGATCTCCTTCGCGTGCACCGCAAGGTCGGGCAAGGTGCCCTGACCCCCGCCCGACGGCTGGTGAAGGATCACCCGCGAGTGCGGCAGCACCATTCGCTGCCCCACCGCCCCCGCCGCCAGCAGGACCGCAGCGGACGAGGCGGCCTGGCCGACGCACGTCGTCGCCACGGCCGGCCGGATGAACTGCATCGTGTCGTAGACGGCCAGCATGGCGGTGACGGAGCCGCCGGGTGAGTTGAGGTAGAGGTTGATCGGCGACTCGGGACTCTCGGACTCGAGGTGCAGCAGCTGCGCGATCACGACGTTGGCGACGCCGTCGTCGATCTCGGTGCCGATGTAGACGATGCGGTCGGTGAGCAGGCGGCTGTAGATGTCCACGGCCCGCTCGCCACGGATGGTCTTCTCGACCACGCTCGGGATGGTGTAGCTGCTCATCGGCTTGCTCCCAGGCCGAACGCGCCCTCGCGGGTCGGCGTCACCGCCGCCACGTCGGTCAGCACCTGGTCGACGAATCCGTAGTCCTTGGCCTGCTCGGCGGTGAACCACCGATCTCGGCGGGCATCGAGCTCCACCTTGTCAGCCGGCTGGCCGGTGTGCTCGGCGATCAGCCCGATCATCACGTTCTTGGTGTGCTCGAGGTTCTCGGCCTGGATCTCGATGTCGATCGCGGTGCCACCGATGCCGGCCGACCCCTGGTGCAGCAGGACCCGGCTGTGCGGCAGGGCGTACCGCTTGCCCGGAGTGCCGGCCGACAGCAGGAACTGGCCCATGCTGGCCGCCAGCCCCATCGCGAGCGTGCTGACGTCGTTGGGGATCAGCCGCATGGTGTCGTAGATCGCGAGACCGGCACTGACCGAGCCGCCGGGCGAGTTGATGTAGAGGCTGATGTCGCGGTGCGGGTCCTCGGCAGAGAGCAGCAGGAGCTCGGCACAGAGGCGGTTGGCGATGTGGTCGTCGACCTCCTGCCCGAGCACGATGATGCGCTGGCTGAGCAGCCGCGCGGTGAGCTGGTCGTCGAGGGTCCCGGTCGGTCGTTCCGGCGCGTGTTGGGTCATGCCGTCCAGCCTGTGTCGGCGGGCGCCGTCCCGCCAGCGAATCCGCCGTGGGCGGTTCTGCTCAGGGCGGAGGTACCTCATAGGCTCGGGCCATGATCGAGCTCCGCACCCCGACCCAGATCGAGGAGATGCGCCCAGCCGGGCGGTTCGTCGCCTCGGTGATCACCGCGCTGATCGAGAAGGCCGACGTCGGGGTCAACCTGCTCGAGCTCGACGAGCTGGCCCACAAGATGATCCGCGACCAGGGCGCGGAGTCGTGCTACATCGACTACCACCCGTCGTTCGGTGCCTCCCCGTTCGGGAAGGTGCTCTGCACGTCGGTCAACGACGCCGTGCTGCACGGGCTCCCCCACGACTACGTCCTAGGGGACGGCGACCTGTTGAGCGTCGACTTCGCGGCCAGCGTCGACGGCTGGGTGTCCGACTCGGCCTACTCACTCGTCGTCGGTACGCCGCGCGAGGAGGACCTCCGCCTGATCGACGTCGCCGACCGAGCCCTGGCCGCCGGCATCGAGCAGGCCGTGGTCGGCAACCGGCTCGGCGACATCTCCTACGCCGTCGGCACCGTCGCGCGCGACGCCGGCCTGGGAGTCAACCTCCAGTTCGGCGGACACGGCGTCGGGCGGACCATGCACGGCGACCCGCACGTCGCGAACGACGGCCGGCCCGGGCGCGGCTTCAAGATCAAGCCGGGCCTGGTGATCGCGATCGAGCCGTGGTTCCTGCACACCACCGACGAGATCTTCATCGACGCCGACGGCTGGACGATCAAGAGCAAGGACGGCTCCCGCGGTGCCCACATGGAGCACACAGTGGCGATCACCGACGGTGGCCCCGTGGTGCTGACCGCCCGCGACTGAGCCTCAGGCGTACTTGACCTGCAGGTCCTTGATGCCGTTGATCCAGGCGTGGCGGAGGCGACGCGGCTCGCCCAGCTTGGAGATGTCGGGCGCGTGGTCGGCGAGGGCTTCGAAGATCAGTCGGATCTCCTGGCGGGCCAGGTTCGCGCCGATGCAGTAGTGGGCGCCGTGGCCACCGAAGCCCACATGCGGGTTCGGGTCGCGCGCGATGTTGAACCGGAACGGGTCCTCGAAGACGTCATCGTCGAAGTTGGCGCTGGCGTACCAGAGGGCCGCCCGCTCCCCCTTCTTGATGGCCACGCCGTTGACGTCGACGTCGGTGAGGGCCGTGCGCTGGAAGACGCTCACGGGCGTGCCCCATCGGACGACCTCGTCGACCATCGTCGCGGGACGCTCCCTCTTCCAGAGCTCCCACTGGTCGGGGTTGTCGAGGAAGGCGTCCATGCCGTGCGTGATTGCGTTACGGGTGGTCTCGTTGCCGGCCACCGTCAGCAGGATGACGAAGAAGCCGAACTCGTCGTCGGTGAGGCCGCGACCATCCTTGTCGGCGTTGATCAGCTTGGTCACCAGGTCCTCGCGAGGAGCGGCCTTGCGATCGGCGGCCATCATCATCGCGTAGCCGAGGATCTCGGCGGAGGCGATTTCGGGGTCCCCGACGATTTCCGGGTCGTCCGAGGCGAGCATCTGGTTCGACCACTCGAAGAGCTTGTGCCGGTCCTCCTGGGGTACGCCGATCAGCTCGGCGATCGCCTGCAGGGGCAGCTCGGCGGCGACGTCCTCGACGAAGTTGCCGCTGCCCTTGGCCACGGCCTCCTGGACGATGCTGTGCGCCCGCTTGGTCATGACTTCCTCGAGGGCGTTGATCGACCGCGGCGTGAACCCGCGGGAGATGATCGCCCGATGCGAGGTGTGGTCCGGCGGGTCCTGGTTGATCAGGATCAACCGCTGCATCTCGACCTGCTCGCGCGTCATGCCTTCCGAGAACCGGATGATCGCGCCGTTCTCGGCGGTAGACCAGTCCTTGCTGTTCTTCGAGATCGCGAGCACGTCGGCGTGCTTGCTGATGGCGTAGTAGCCGTCGCGGGACTCCTCGGCCATGCCGTCGTAGGTGCCCGCCGCCTGCTCCACCCAGTGCACCGGAGAGTTTTCGCGCAACGCCCGGAACTCGTCGTGCGGCATCGCCATCTCGTTGAGGAAGGGATCGGTGAAGTCGAAGCCCTCCGGGAGCAAGGACTGATCGGCCTGGTCGGTGGTAGCGGTCACGGCACTTCCCTCGGTTGCACGGATCTGGAACACGTTCTAGAAACCGAGACTACATACTCTCGGTTTGTTAGGAAAGCGTTTCGTGTCCGTTTCTCCGTCAAATTCCGAGGGATGTGACGCAGGCCGCTTGTAGAGAACGAGAACGTGTTCTAGTTTCTAGGCATGGGCAACCCGGTCATCATCGACGCCGTCCGCACTCCCCTCGGCAAGCGCAAGGGCTGGTTGGCCGGCGTACACCCCGCCGTCCTGCTCGGTTTCGTGCAGCAGCAGGTGATCAGCCGGGCAGGTATCGACCCCGATCTGGTCGAGCAAGTGGTCGGCGGGTGCGTCACCCAGGCCGGCGAGCAGTCCAACGACATGGTCCGCCGAGCCTGGCTGCACGCTGGACTCCCCCAGCACACCGGGGCGACCGCGATCGACGCCCAGTGCGGCTCCGGTCAGCAGTCGGCGCACCTGATCCACGACATGGTTGCCTCCGGCACCATCGACGTCGGCATCGCCTGCGGCGTCGAGGCCATGAGCCGGATCCCGCTCGGCGCCAACGTGCCCGAGGGCATGGGCGACCCGCGGCCCGACGACTGGACGATCGACATGCCCAACCAGTTCGAGGCTGCCGACCGCATCGCCAAGAACCGCGGCATCACCCGCGCCGACCTCGAGGCGTTCGGTCTGGCGTCCCAGCTGAAGGCTCGGATCGCGGTCGACGAGGGCCGCTTCAAGCGCGAGATCGCTCCGATCGAGGCACCCGTGCTCGGAGAGGACGGCAAGCCGACCGGCGAGACCAGGGTCGTCGACACCGACCAGGGACTCCGCGAGACCACGCTCGAGGGTCTTGCCCAGCTGAAGTCGGTACTGCCCGACGGCCTGCACACGGCCGGCACGTCGTCGCAGATCTCCGACGGCGCTTCGGCCGTGCTGATCATGGACGAGGACAAGGCCCGTGCCCTCGGCCTCACCCCACGCGCCCGGATCGCGGCCCACTGCCTGGTCGGCTCCGACCCCTACTACCACCTCGACGGCCCGATCGAGGCCACCCAGAAGATGCTCGATCGGACCGGCCGAGCCATCTCCGACTTCGACCTCTTCGAGGTCAACGAGGCCTTCGCCTCCGTCGTACTCTCCTGGGCCAGTCAGCACCGCCCGGACATGGACAAGGTCAACGTCAACGGCGGCGCCATCGCCATCGGTCACCCCGTCGGCTCGACCGGCACGCGGCTGATCACCACCGCGCTCCACGAGCTGGAGCGCCGCGACCAGTCCTCCGCGCTGATCTCGATGTGCGCCGGCGGCGCGATGGCGACCGGAACGGTCCTCGAACGGATTTGAGGGATGCCAGTTTCACCGGCTAGCCGGTGAAACTCACGCTAGGCCGACAAAGGATTCGCGGCCAGGCGTGAGTTCTCTCGTCCAACCTGGATTCGTCTCTGCGTCTGGGATGGCGGTTTTCCACAGACTTTGCTTTCGGCGGTGGCGAGGTATCGCGTCGGCGGGCAGCCTGCCGGCATGAAGGAACTTGTCGACGCAAGCGGACTCCTGCTGCGGCGCGACGCAGTCGCCAACGGCTACGACGACAACTACCTGGCACGTCTGGTCAAACGGCGTGAGATCGTTCGGCTGCGCCAGGGCGCGTACGTGCTGTCCGAGGTTTGGCGAGCGGCCTCGGATGTTGACCGTCACCTTCTTCTGGCTGGAGCCGTCATGCGCCAGTACGGCGACGACGTCGCCCTCTCCCATGTGAGTGCCTGTCTCGAGCAGGGCGGTCCCGCCTGGGGACTCGACTTGAGGCTGGCACACCTGACGAACTTGTTCGGCGTCGGCGAACGCACCGGCGCAAAAGTGCGGCATCACCGAGGTCGCTGTCTAGTGGGAGACATCAGCCGCGTCAACAGTCACTGGATCACAGCACCTCCGCGCACCGCCCTCGACACTGCGAGTCTCGCGGATCGCGATGCCGGGGTGGCCGTCCTGGACTGGTTCCTAAACGCGGAGTTGGCCACACGCGAGCAGTACGATGACGTCTTCGCCTCGATGAAGGAGTGGCCTAACACGCTGCGGCTGCACCGCCAGCTCCAGCTGTGCGACGGGCGCTCGGAATCTGTTGGCGAGACTCGCACGCGTCTCCTGTGCCACGACCAGCGCCTTCCAGTGCCCACGCCACAGTTCAAGGTCTTCCACCCGTCCGGAAGGCTCGCCGGCAGGGTCGACTTCGCCTGGCCAGCCCGTTGCCTGATGCTCGAATTCGACGGGCGTCAGAAGTACCACCGCCACCGACGCGAAGCCGAGACCTTGGAACAGATGGTCATGCGCGAGAAGAGACGCGAAGACCAGCTCCGAGAGTTGACAGGGTGGACGATGATCCGCCTCGTTTGGGCCGATCTTGGCGTCCCTGTGACCACCGCCGAGCGCATCCGCCGAGCCATGCACACAACGGCCGCCTAGGCCTGGCCGAGGAAACTCACCCCTGGCGGGAGAAAGTTCATCGGCCAGGCATGAGATTCACCGGCCGGCCGGTGAATCTCTCGTCGTGCGAATCTTGAGTCAGGCGCCGTAGACCGGCTCGGGGACGGGGGCCTCGGCGAGCAGCTCGCGCAGTGCGGGGCCGACGTCGGCGGCGTCCCAGCGGGCACCGGCGTCGCGGGCCGGGCCGTGCGCCCAGCCGTTCTCGACCGTGATCGTGCTGCCATCGATCTCGATCACGCGGCCGGTGACGTCGCCCGCGTCTTTCGAGGCGAGCCAGGCCACCAGGGGCGAGTTGTCCTCGGGCACCGCCATCGCCGACGTGTCGAACGCGCCCTCGGTCATCCGCGTGCGGGCCACCGGCGCGATCGCGTTGACGGTCACGCCGTAGCGACCCATCTCCTGGGCGGCGACCAGGGTCAGGCCGGCGATGCCGGCCTTCGCGGCGGAGTACGTCGCCTGGCCGACCGACCCCTGGAGACCGGCGCCGGAGGAGGTGTTGATGACGCGGGCCGCACGCTGACGACCCTCCTTCGACTCCGTCCGCCAGTAGGCGCCGGCGTGCCGCATCGGAGCGAAGTGGCCCTTGAGGTGGACGCGGATGACCGCGTCCCACTCCTCCTCGGACGTGTTCACGAGCATCCGGTCGCGGACGAACCCAGCGTTGTTGACCAGGATGTCCAGCCCGCCGAACGTGTCGATCGCCTGCTGCACCATCGCCGCCGCGGCCTCGAAGTCCGCCACGTCGGCGCCGTTCGTCACGGCCTCGCCGCCCCGCTCCTGGATGAGGGCCACTACCTCTTCGGCCGGCGACTCCCCCGTCCCCTCACCGGCGAGCGAGACGCCGTAGTCGTTGACGATGACCTTGGCGCCGTGGGAGGCGAGCTCGAGGGCGTGCGCGCGGCCGATGCCGCGACCTGCCCCGGTGACGATCGCGATGCGACCCTCCAACAGTCCGGACACGTGTGCTCCTTGTCGATGCGGCTAGATGTGCAGGAAGACGGGAGGTTCGCCGCCGCCGTCGCAGGCGATCCGGGCGCCGGAGACGTACGACGCAAGGTCGCTGGCCAGGAAGACGGCAACCTGGCCGACCTCGGCGGGGGTCGCCATCCGCCCGAGCGGGATGGTGCGCTCGATCGCTGCCACTCGGTCGTCGTCGCCGTAGTGGTCGTCGGTCTGCTCGGTGCGACAGAGCCCGACGTCGATCGCGTTGACGCGCACCTTCGGGCCCCACTCCATCCCGAGCGACCGGGTGAGAGCGTCGAGCCCCGCCTTCGCGGCGCCGTACGCGGCAATGGTGGGTGCGGGACGATGCGCGGAGATCGAGGAGATGTTGACGATCGAGCCGCCGGTCTCCTGCTCCTGCATGACGGCGTTGGCCGCCTGCGAGACCAGCAGCGGACTGAGCAGGTTGAGCCCGACGATCTTGTCGTGGAAGCGCGGCGAGGCCGTTGCGGCGTCCGCGCTGGGAGCACCACCGGCGTTGTTGACGAGTACGTCGAACCGGCCGCGGCTGGCTACCAGCTCCTCGACCATGGCGTCCACCGCGTCCGGGTCGCGCACGTCGCAGACGATGTGGCTGGCACCCGGCGGCGGCTCGGTTGACGACCGCGAACAGGTGACCACGGTCGCCCCGGCGGCGAGGAAGGTCCGCGAGATCCCGAGGCCGATGCCCTTGGCGCCGCCGGTGACCAGCACCACGCGCCCGGACAGGTCGATCGGGATCGTCATGACTGATACCCTACCAAGCAATTGCTTGGTTGGTCTGGACGGGAGTCACATGACAGTCACCTCAACGCTCCGCGACGACGGGATCCGCGTCGTCACGATGGACGCTCCCCCGGTCAACGCGCTGACCGTCCGAGGTTGGTTCGACGTGGCAGCGGCGCTGGACGAGGCCGGCCAGGACATGGACACCCACGTCGTGGTGCTGCGTGCCGAGGGGCGCGGCTTCAATGCCGGGGTCGACATCAAGGAGATGCAGAACACCACCGGGTTCGAAGCCCTGATCGGCGCCAACAAGGGCTGCTACGCGGCGTTCAAGGCGGTCTACGAGTGCGCGGTGCCGGTGATCGCGGCGGTCAACGGGTTCTGTCTCGGCGGCGGCGTCGGGCTGGTCGGCAACGCCGACTGCGTGGTGGCCAGCGATGACGCCTACTTCGGCGTACCCGAGGTCAACCAGGGCGCCCTCGGCGCGGCGACCCACATGGCGCGGCTGGTGCCGCAGCACCTAATGCGCACCCTCTACTTCACCGCCCGCACGATCACCGCGGCGGAGCTGGTCCAGCACGGCTCGGTGCTCGAGGTGGTACCCCGCGACCAGCTCGACGACGCCGCACTGAGGGTGGCCGGCGAGATCGCGAGCAAGGACACGCGCGTGATCCGGGCCGCCAAGGAATGTCTCAACGGGATCGACCCGATCGACGTCAACAAGAGCTACCGGTTCGAGCAGGGCTTCACCATGGAGCTCAACCTCGCCGGTGTCAGCGACGAGCTGCGCGATGACTTCGCGGGAACGGACAAGGCGAAGAAGTGACCAAGGGACCACGCGACAAGACCATGACCATCGACCAGGTGGTCGGTGAGCTCAAGGACGGGATGACGATCGGCATCGGCGGCTGGGGGCCGCGGCGCAAGCCGATGGCGCTCGTCCGCGCGATCCTGCGCTCGGACCTGAAGGACCTGACCCTGGTCAGCTGGGGCGGCGCCGATGTCGGCCTGCTGCTGCGCGCGGGCAAGGTTCGCAAGCTGGTCTACGCCTTCGTATCCCTTGACTCCGTCCCGCTCGAGCCCAACTTCCAGAAGGCCCGCCAGGAGGGCACGATCCCCGAGGTCGTCGAGCTCGACGAGGGCATGTTCCAGGCCGGCCTGCGCGCGGCCGCCCAACGGCTGCCGTTCCTGCCGATGCGGGCCGGCCTCGGGTCCGACGTGCTGGTCAACAACCCGTGGATCAAGACCGTCGAGAGCCCGTACCCAGATCCTGAATCGGGGGCGAGCGAAGAGCTGGTGGCGGTGCCCGCCCTTCCCCTCGACGTCGCGCTGGTGCACCTCAACCGGGCGGACAAGCACGGCAACGCGACGTACCTCGGCCCCGACCCCTACTTCGACGACCTGTTCTGCATGGCCGCCGACCGCGCCTTCGTCAGCGTCGAGCAGATCGTCGACACGGCCGGGCTGACCGTCGACGCGCCGGTCCAGCGGTTGCTGCTGAGCCGGATGATGGTCAGCGGTGTGGTGGAGACGCCGAACGGGGCCCACTTCACGACCTGCACGCCCGACTACGAGCGCGACGAAAAGTTCCAGAGAGCGTACGCCGCCGCGGCCGGTGGCACCGACGCGGAATGGGCGGCCTTCGAGGAACGCTTCCTCGCAGGCGACGAGTCCGCCTACCAGTCCGCTGTCGCGGCGTTCGCCGAGGAGCAGAAATGACCGACGCCACCCGCGCCGACGTGTGCGCCGCCGCCATCGCCGATGCCTTCAAGGACGACGGCGAGATCTTCGCCAGCCCGATGGGGATGCTGCCCATGCTCGGCGTCCGACTGGCCAAGCTGACCAGCAACCCCGACCTGGTGATCTCGGACGGTGAGTCACTGTTCCTGGCCGGGGTGCCGCCGCTGTTCGCGAAGGCGGATGTCGTCGAGGGCTGGATCCCGTTCCGCAAGGTCTTCGACGTGGTCGCCTACGGCAAGCGGCACGTGATGATGGGCGCGACCCAGGTCGACCGCTACGGCAACCAGAACATCTCCGCCATCGGCGACTTCGCGCAACCGAAGCGCCAGCTGCTGGGATCCCGCGGAGCGCCGGGCAACACGGTCAACAACCGGACGTCCTACTGGGTGCCGAAGCACTCACCTCGCGTCTTCGTGGAGAAGGTCGACATCGTCTCCGGTGTCGGCCCCAAGCTCGCCAAAGCGGCCGGGCCCGCGGCGGCGAAGCACAACGACATCCATCGGGTCGTGACCAACCTCGCCGTCTTCGACGTCAAGGGGGACGACGACACGCTGCGACTCCTGAGCGTGCACCCGGGCGTCACTGTCGACCAGGTGCGCGAGGCGACGGGCTTCGAGCTGGACGCTGCCGATGTGGCCGAGACCCGGCAGCCCACGATGGAAGAGCTGATCATCATCCGCGAGGTGCTCGACCCGAAGGCCATGCGCCACAAGGAAGTTCCGGAATGATCGAGCAGCAGCTCGTCACGCCCCTGACCGAGCTGACCGGCGTACGTCATCCGATCGTGCAGACCGGCATGGGCTGGGTCTCCGGCCCGCGCCTGGTCAGCGGCACGGCCAACGCCGGCGGCCTCGGCATCCTGGCCAGCGCGACGATGACCTTCGAGGAGCTCGAGAAGGCGATCCTCGACGTCAAGAGCCGCACCGACCAGCCGTTCGGCGTCAACCTTCGGGCCGACGCCGGCGACGCGGGCGACCGGTGCGACCTGCTGATCAAGCACGGCGTGAAGGTGGCGTCGTTCGCGCTGGCGCCCAAGCAGGACCTGATCAAGAAGCTCAAGGACCACGGCGTCGTGGTGATGCCGTCGATCGGTGCGGCCAAGCACGCCGTCAAGGTCGCGGCGTGGGGCGCCGACGCGGTGATGATCCAGGGCGGCGAGGGCGGCGGCCACACCGGCCCGGTGCCGACCACGCTGCTGCTGCCGACCGTGCTCGACGCCGTCGACATCCCCGTGGTCGCGGCCGGTGGCTTCTACGACGGGCGCGGCCTGGCCGCTGCCCTCTCGTACGGCGCTGCCGGCGTCGGCATGGGCACCCGCTTCCTGCTCACCCAGGACAGCGCCGTGCCGGACGCGGTCAAGCAGCTCTATCTCGAACAGACCCTGACCGGCACCGTCGTCACGACCAAGGTCGACGGGATGCCGCACCGGATGCTGCGCACCGCCCTGGTCGAGGAGCTCGAGGGCACCAGCGCCATGAAGCGGTTCGGACCGACCATGCGTCGCACGCTGGAGTTCAAGCGCTCGAGCGGCATGAGCTGGCTGCCCTCGCCAAGGACGGCCGCGTCCATGCGCAAGACCCAGGGCCGCACGCTCGGGCAGATGGCGCTGGCCGCCAACACGCCCGACGATGCTCCGGGCCGGGTCTGGTCGACGGCGACACCGAGCGCCGGCGTGCTGGCCGCGGGTCAGGTGGTCGGCGTCATCGACGACCTGCCGACCTGCGAGGAGCTGATCGAGCGGATCGTCACCCGCGCGGTCGCCGAGCTCGGCCGCGCGTCGTCGTACGTCAAGCCATAGGCACGTAGCCCCTCGGCGGCGCCCAGGTGCCGGTCTCGCGCAGATGGGAGTAGATGTCGTACTCCGGCCCGAAGTAGGACTCCAGCCGAGCGCGGGTTGCCGGGTGCAGCTCGGGCTGCTGTCGCACCGAGAGACGTTGTCGGTGCCGAAGCTGAGTTCCTTGCCCAGCTTGTCGATGATCCAGCCCTGCCAGG
This sequence comes from uncultured Actinomycetota bacterium, assembly GCA_963753565.1. Classification (GTDB taxonomy): domain Bacteria; phylum Actinomycetota; class Actinomycetes; order Propionibacteriales; family Nocardioidaceae; genus Nocardioides. The sequence continues at coordinate 223,485 of CAVWCT010000007.1, read as the reverse complement.
CGTCGGGGCGCTCGAGGGCGAAGAGCCGGTCGACGCCGATATCCAGGTCGTCACTCATGGCGATGAAGCGGGCCGGCCGCCCCCGCACCTTCGTCTTCCGCTCGAGATAGTCGATCGTGAACTCCTCGAAGCTCTGGTCGCCGGTGAACCGCCGCGAGTTCTCCTCGCTCAGAGCCGGCCGCTTGCGGTAGCGCCACCACGACTCGAGCCACTCGACCGGCTCCCGGAACAGCGACACCACTTCGTAGTCCTTGCGGTGATAGCCGCCCTTGCGGAGCACCGGAACCATCAGCTCGTGGAACTGGGCGCAGTTGATGTGCTTGAGCTTCGGGTTGATCCGCAGCACCATCTCCGCCTGCCCGGCGATGGCCTTGACCATCGAGGTCGACGCGCACTTCGGCAGCGAGAGCATGACGAATCCGTGGCCGGGCAGCGCGAGCATGCGCGTAACGCTAGACCGTCTTCTGGAACGCCAGCTCCCGACCCATGATCCGGTAGCCCAGGACCTCGTTGACGCCGATCATGTAGGGGTTGGACTCCGCGTTCCAGGTGTCGACCTCCTCGAGCTGAGGCTCGGCCTCGCGTAGCCAGAGCATCATCTCCGCCTTGAGGAGCAGTCCGAGGCGGTGCCCGCGATGGGTGCGGACGACCGAGGTGTCGTGCTGCTCGCCGAGCTGCGGCACGTCGGTGTCGACGGCAACGACCGTCTGGCCGGCCAGCTCGCCGGTGCCGCGGTGACGGGCGTAGATCCGGTAGAACCCGTTGCTCTGAGCGAGCTGCGCCGTCTCGTAGGCGCGGACCCGGTCGGCGGTGAACACCTCGTCCTCGATGTCCAGGTCGTCGGTCGGTGCGTCGTTGATGGCCGACGGTCATCTCGGCCAACGCAGCCAGCTCGTCGTCCGGAGTGCGGTCCGTACGCCGCACCAGCTCGTAGTCCTCCGCCTGTGCGTGGGCGTCCGCGAGTCGCCGCTCGACGTCCGCCCAGTCGATCTCGGCCAGGAACTGCCGCCGGTTGACGGCCACCGACCCCAGCCCGAATCCGTGCCGCTCAGCGAAGGCCGTGGTGACGTCATTGTCCCACCCGGCCATGCCGACCGAGGTCGCTTCCGAGCCCGCGGGCGTGGTCGATGAGCGCTTCGAGTACAGCGGCTGCCGTGGCCACGGCGCCGGAGGTCGGGGTGGATCTCCACCGAAAGCCACGCCAGGTGCAGGTTGTCGCGCTCGCTCGTCGACAACGACGCGAAGCCGACTACCGTGCCGTCGACGACGGCCAGGAACGGCGTGGGGGGCTCGAGGTCCCATCCGTAGCGCAAGTGGCCGGCGGTCCGGGCCTCCGTCGCGGGGTGAACCCAGGGGCTGTCGGCCGCGCTCACGGCGTTGCGAACAGCCACGCACTCGCGGATCGCCGACTCGTCGTCCCAGGTGAACTGGCGGAGGTCCATGGCCCGAGGATCCACCGGATCGGCGGCGGACACCACCGGATATCGTCAGCGCGACATGGAGCAGCCCAAGCGCCAACGCCATCTGATGGATCCGGCGAACCCTCGCAAGCGCGCCACTCCGGAGGATCTCGCCCGGCTGGCGCGCGTTCAGCGCTGGGTCGTGTCGGTGCTGCTGATGACCACGATCATCCACCTGTCGGTCGGCCTGGTCATCGCTTCGGCGTCATCGTCGACTCGGACAGGCGCGACGCCCAGATCGGGCTCAACGTCCTCGCCTCCGCCTTCGGCGTACTGTCGATCGCGGCCGCGTTCGCGATCCACAAGCGCTCGCTGATCTCGCCGTGGCTGGCACTAGGCGTGCTGCCCGGCATCGTCGGCGTCATCCTCGTCACTCGCTGACGATCCCTTGACGCAGCCCGCTCAGGCGCTCGTCCACAGGTGACCGACCTCCGCGTTGCGACCGTCCCGGCCCCTCCTTAGCGTCCCCTCGCATGAAACTCACCCATCTACCCACCGCCCTAGTCGTTCTCCTGACCTGTCTGGGCCTCGGCCCACCCGCAGTCGCAACACCTGACCAGCAGACGGTCGTGCTGCGTGGCACCCTGCTCGACGGCGGAGAGCCCGTGGCGGGCACGGTCTGGTACTGGATCGAGGATCAGCGAGCGGGCGCTCCCGGCACGTCGGCCGCAGCCCCGCACCGGCACGGTGAACATCGGCAGCGATGGGCGGTACGAGGTGCGGCTCTCGGCCGCGAGCCTGCCGCCCCATCTCGTCGGCCGCGGTCGACAGGTCGACGTGTTCCTGGTCGCCGAATCGGGGTTCCGCCAGCGGACCTACGCCACGTCGGTCGATCTTCGATCATCGGCGCCTGCCGTCGCCGACTTCCGGTTCGGGTCCGACGCGGATCTGGTCAAGGTGCCGGCGGTCTCGTCGCTGGCTCGGCTGGACCCGGCCGGCTGTGCCACGGTCAACGGCTCCAAGCACCGGCTCCAGGAGAAGTTCATGAAGGTCGAGAACTGGCGCGGGGCGCCGGCGACCGTCACGCAGGGCCGGTCGTCAAGCCACACGCTGGGCATCGGCGTCGGCACCAGCTTCTCTGGCTCACCCATGAAGTGGCACGCGGCGGGCACCGAGACGGTCTCCAGGAGCATCGACGAATCGCAGAGCGGCATCGTCCAGAAGTGGGCCTGGAACCTCGTCAACTACCGGGACGTGCAGACCTCCTGCAGCGACGGACGTGGGCACACGACCCGCTACACCCAGCGGTCCCCGTTGGGCATCAACACCGCCTTCTCCCGGTTCACGATCGCCGGGAGCAGCCCGTTGCTCACCGAGCACTGTCGACGCCGCCAGCGTGGCTACGACATGACCAAGAACACCGCTAGGAACGAGACCGTGTCGGGAGGCGTCGACCTCGGTCCGATCAGTGTCAGCGCCCAGTCCGGATGGAACGAGGGGACGAAATACCATGTCGACGTCACGCACATCTCGTGGCAATGCTGGAACCACCCGGACGGTGTCAACGCCTCGAGCGTCGTCCAGTTCCGGTTGCGCCGGTTCCAGTCGGAGCCTTGTGACCGGATCGCTGATGCTCGCTGTCATGGGCCTGTCGACCGCCTGCAGTGACGGCCGGCCGGAGCCTCGGCCCGACGGGCCGCTCCTGGTGTCGTCCTCGGTGCCCGAGGACAGCACCGGGAGGGTCGAGGAAGGCGACACGACGGTGCGCCCGGGCCAGCTCTACTCGTTCACGTCTCGGATGGTCTGCCTCACGGAGCCGGGCGTAGTCCGGATCACCGGTGCCGAGTTCGACCCGGACTCGACCGGGCTGGAGATCGTGGACGTGCGCGTACGACGACCGGTGTGGGATGGCTGGGGCTCCCTCCGGGGGACCCTCGACCGACTCCCGTTCAGGGCAACACCGGGCAACGAGGTGCGGACCGTGTGTGAGCGCTTCGGCGGCACCGCGGACCCACCCATGGACGAGACCGGCGTGACCGTCCGCCGTACGACGAAGGCACCGGGCACGGCCTCGAAGATCCGCTTCCTCTACAGCGTCGACGGCCGGACGGAGCAGACGGAGTGGTTCGACAGCTACTGGACCCTGGGAAAGGGTGATCGCGATACAGAAGGGACAAGTAGGCCTAACGTCGAAGAATGAGAAGCCTCGTCACGGTCCCTGTGCTCCTGTTGGCGCTCCTGGGGGCGTGCGGCGGCAACGACGACTCGGACGGGTCGGCGGACGAACCGGATGACTCGTCATCGTCATCGTCCTCGGCCCCGGGGGAGGTTGAGCCCACGCCCGTGCCGTCGGAAGACTCCTCGCAGGCGACGACGGGTGACCTTGCGGCTGACCCGTGCGACCTGCTCACGAAGGACATTGCCGAAGAGGCACTCGAGGTTCCGGTCGGTTCTTCGACGACGACGCCCGGGGAGGGCAACGAGACGTGTTCGTACGCGGCCGCAGACGGCACCGCGAACGTGCTGGTGCTGCTCACGATCTACGACGCTTCCGGCGCAGACGCTCTGGACGCGGCGACCACTGCGTTCCCCGACGCCAAGCCGGTCTCCGATCTCGGTGATCGGGCGGTCGTCTCCCGCCAGGGTCACGCGATCGGGGTGGCCGTCGACGATCTGGTGTTCGCGATGAGCCTGCTTCGGGCCGACTCGTTCTCGATCACCCCCGCGGAGGTCGAGGCGCAGATGGTCGACTTGGCCCGCGCCGTCGTCGACGGCATGTAGCTAGCGTCCCGAACCTCACAGGCGCTCGATGATCGTGACGTTGGCCTGGCCGCCGCCTTCACACATGGTCTGGAGGCCGTAGCGACCGCCGGTGCGCTCCAACTCGTTGAGCAGGGTGGTCATCAGCCGGGTGCCGGTCGCGCCGATGGGGTGACCCAGGGCGATGCCGCCGCCGTTGACGTTGACCTTCTCGTGCGGAGCCCCGGTCTCCTTCATCCAGGCCAGCACGACGGAGGCGAAGGCTTCGTTGCACTCGAACAGGTCGATGTCATCGATGCCGAGGCCGGTCTTGGCCAGCGCGTGCCGGGTCGCCTCGATGGGGCCAGTGAGCATCCAGACCGGGTCGTCGCCGCGCACCGAGAGGTGGTGGACGCGAGCCCGCGGGGTGAGCCCGTGCTCCTTCAAGGCCGCCTCGGAGGCGACCAGCATCGCCGTGGATGCGTCGCAGATCTGGGAGGCAACCGCGGCCGTGATCCGGCCGCCCGGGGCCAGCGGCTCCAGGCCGGCCATCTTCTCCAACGAGGTCTCGCGGGGGCACTGGTCGACCGCGAACTCGCCTACCGGCTCGATCTCGGCGTCGAAGCGCCCCTCTGCGATCGCGGCCCGGGCCCGGTCGTGCGAGGCCAATGCGAACTCCTCCATCTCCTCTCGGGAGATGTCCCACTTCTCGGCGATCATCTCGGCCGAGCGGAACTGGCTGACCTCCTGGTCGCCGTACCGCTTCTGCCAACCGGGCGACTCGGCGAACGGTGTGGAGAAGCCGTACTGCTGGCCGACGATCATCGCCGCCGAGATCGGGATGGCACTCATGTTCTGCACGCCGCCGGCGACCACGAGGTCCTGGGTGCCCGGACATGACGCCCTGCGCGGCGAAGTGGACGGCCTGCTGGGAGGAGCCGCACTGGCGGTCGATGGTCACACCCGGCACGTGGTCGGGCAGGCCGGCGACGAGCCAGGCCGAGCGGGCGATGTCGCCGGCCTGCGAGCCGATGGTGTCGCAGCAGCCGAGGATCACGTCGTCGACGGCGCCCGGGTCGACACCGGTGCGACGCATCAGTGCCGACAACGTGTGCGCCGCGAGGTCGGCCGAGTGCATCTCGGCCAGCGCTCCCCCGCGCTTGCCCACCGGAGTGCGGACGGCGTCGATGATGAAGGCTTGTCAGGCATGGGAGATCCCGTCTAGGAGGATGGCGAGGTACTGGTCGGCGACGACGTCGTGGGCGAGCTTGCCGCCGGGGCGGTACCACCGCACGGCGACCCAGACGGTGTCGCGGACGAAGCGATAGGTGAGCTCGACGTCGAGGTCGGGGCGCAGGGCTCCCGACTTCTTGCCTTCGGTCAGCAGGGTCATCCAGACGTTGCGCGACTGGTCGTTGCGCTCGGAGAGGTAGGCGAACCGGTCGAAGCCACCGAGGTAGTCGGCCTCGTTCTGGAAGATCGCGACCTCGTGCGGGTGACGGTCGATGGCCTCGAAGGAGACCCGGACCGCCTGCTCGAGCTTGCTACGGGCGTCGTCGTTGCTGGCCAGGATGGCGTCGTACTTGCCGAAGAGCTCCTCCTGGAACGTCGACAGGATCTCGTCGACCATCGACTCCTTGGAGTCGAAGTGGTGGTAGAGGCTGCCCGACAGGATGCCGGCGGCGTCCGCGATGTCGCGGACCGTGGTGTTCTTGAATCCCTTGCTCGCGAAGAGCTGCGCGGCGATCCGGAGCAGCTCGCCGCGGCGGGTGGGCGTCTCGACCTCAGGCATGTTGGCTGCTCACCGAGACGACCTCGCCGGTCAGGTACGTCGCGTAGTCGCTGGCTAGGAAGACCATCACGTTGGCGACCTCCCAGGGCTCCGCGGACCGGCCGAACGCCTCACGCTGCTTGAGCTCGTGGAGCAGCTCGTCGGAGGTGACCTTCGCCAGGAACGGGTGCATCACCAGGCTGGGGCTGACCGCATTGACCCGGATGCCGTGCGGCGCGAGGTCGAGCGCCGCACACCTCGTCAACGCCATCACTCCGGCCTTCGCGGCGGCGTAGTGGGCCTGACCCTCCTGGGCCCGCCAGCCGATCACCGAGGCGTTGTTGACGATCACGCCCTTCTTGCCCGCGGCCACGAACCGTTGACCGGCGGCGCGGACACAGCGGAACGTGCCGGTGAGGCTGATGTCGAGGACCTTCGACCACTGGTCGTCGGTCATCTCGAGCACGTTCGCGGTGCCACCGAGCCCCGCGTTGTTGACCATGATGTCGACGCCACCGAACTCGTCGGCGGCATCGAGCAGCGCTGCGACCTGTGCCTCGATCGGTGACGTCGCAGACCAGCTGGCGCACCCGCTCGGCGCCGAACTCCGCCGCCAGCGCCTCCTCGGCCTCGGCCAGCCGGCGCTCGTGGGTGTCGCTGAAGACGACGGCCTTCGCACCTTCCTCGAGCACGCGGCGGACGACGGCCGCGCCGATGCCCGCACCCGCGGCCGCTGTCACGACCACGACCTTGCCGGCCAGCAGATCGTGCGGAGCGACGTAGTCGGGGACGGGCTGCTCGGGTCGCGTCGCAGTCATGGGCGGGCCTCTCGGGGAAGGCCGAGCACGCGCTCGGCCAGGATGTTCTTCTGGATCTCGTCGCTGCCGCCGTAGATGGTGTCGGAGCGGGAGAAGAGGAAGAGGCGCTGCCACTCGTCGAGGTCGTACGCCGTCCCCGACTGCCGCGCCAGCAGCCCGGCGGGCCCGGCGACGTCCATCGCCACCACGCCCAGGCGCTGGTGCCAGTTGGCCCAGACCAGCTTGAAGATCGATCCGGCACCGCCGGCCGCGGCCGAGTCGTCTCCGCCGCTGACTGCCGACAGCCCGCGCAGCGCCTGGGCCCGGATCACGGCCAGCTCGACCTTGAGGGAGACCAGCCGATCGCGCAGCACGGGGTCGTCGATGGCGCCGTTCTTGCGGGCCAGCTCGACGACACCGGCCAGCTCGCGCGCGTAGTCGACGGTGTGGGCGATCGTGGAGACGCCGCGCTCGAAGCCGAGCAGCCCCATCGCGACCGCCCAGCCCTGCCCGACGTCACCCACCACCAGGTCCGCGGACGTGCGGGCGCCGGTGAAGAAGACCTCGTTGAACTCCGAGCCGCCGGTCAGCTGCTCGATCGGCCGGATCTCGACGCCGTCCTGGTCAAGCGGAACCAGCAAGAACGAGAGCCCGTGATGACGGCTGGAGCCGGCCTCGGTGCGGGCGATCACGAAGCACCACTGCGAGAAGTGCGCGTTGGACGTCCACACCTTCTGGCCGTCGATGATCCACTCACCCTGATCGGCGGAGCCTTCGAGGCGGCCCTTGGTCTGCACGTTGGCCAGGTCGGATCCGGCGTTCGGCTCGGAGTAGCCCTGAGCCCACAGCTCCTCGACCGCCACGATCTTCGGCAGGAAGCGCTGCTGCTGCTCCGGCGTACCGAACGCGATCAGGGTGGGCCCGAGCAGCTCCTCGCCGAGGTGGTTGACCCTCGCCGGGGCGTTGGAGCGTGCGTACTCCTCGTGGAAGATCACCTGCTGCCAGAGGCTGAGCCCGCGGCCGCCGTGCTCCTTCGGCCACCCGACGCAGGTCCAGCCGTGGGCGGCCAGGTGCCGGTTCCAGACCAGCCGTTCCTCGATCGCCTCGTGGTCGCGGCCCGCTCCGCCCAGCCCCTTGAGCGCGGCGAAGTCGCCCGCCAGGTGCTCGGCCAGCCAGTCCCGGATCTCGGCCCGGAATGCCTGGTCCTCCTCGGAGTAGCTCAGGTCCACAGGTGATACCCTACCAAGCAATTGCTTGGTTGGTGAGGAGCCTCGATGCCGCAGACGATCCCTGGCGCACTACGTGCCGCCGCGGAGACGTTCCGTGACCACCCCGCCTACGTCGACAGCGACACCCAGCTCACCTATCTCGAGCTGCTCGAGCGGGTGCGTTCGATCGCCGCCGGCTACGTTGCCAACGGCCTTCAACCTGGTGACCGGGTCGTGATCTGGGCGCCGAACAGCATCGAGTGGGCGGTCGCCGGGCTCGCGGTGTCGTACGCCGGCGGCCAGCTGGTCCCCGCCAACTCTCGCTACACCGGCCACGAGGTGGCGGAGCTGGTGGATCGCACGGGAGCGGTGTTCGTGATCGTCGCCGACGGCTTCCTCGACCGCACCCAGATCGCGGACCTGCGCGCGGCCAGCGACCTGCCGAGCGTGCTCGAGATGGTCGACATCGCCGACCTGGACGACCTCGCGACCGACCCCGGCGACATCGACTCCGTCGCCGACGCCGTCACCCCGGACGACGTGGCGGACATCTTGTTCACCTCCGGCACCACCGGGCGGCCCAAGGGCGCCATGTCGGCCCATCGACAGAGCATCGGGGTCGCCCGCGCCTGGGCCGAGCTCGGCGGCGTCCGGGCCGAAGACCGCTACCTCGTGGTCAACCCGTTCTTCCACTCCTTCGGCTACAAGATCGGCATCGTCGTCGGGCTGCTCACGGGCGCGACGCTCTACCCCGTCGCGACCTTCGACCTCGACCAGACCATGGGGCTGATCCAGTCGGAGCGGATCACCCTGCTGCCCGGCGCCCCCGCGATCTACCAGTCCCTGCTCGCCGCCCCGAACCGCGCCGACTTCGACCTGTCGTCGCTGCGGCTCGCGGTGACCGGCGCCGCCGTCGTGCCGGTCGTCCTGATCGAACGGATGCGAGACGAGCTGCAGATCGACCACGTGGTCACCGCCTTCGGCATGACCGAGGCGGTCGTGGTCACGATGTGCCGCGAGGACGACTCGGCCGAGACCGTGGCCACCACGTGTGGTCGGGCGATCCCCGGGATGGAGACCCTGATCGCCGACAACGGCGAGCTCCTGGTGCGTGGTGGCTACGTGATGCTCGGCTACCTAGACGACGCCGCGGCAACGGCCGAGGCGATCGACGCAGACGGCTGGCTGCACACCGGCGACATCGGCACCCTCGACGAGGCCGGCAACCTGGCGATCACCGACCGGCTCAAGGACATGTACATCTCCGGCGGCTTCAACGTCTATCCCGCCGAGGTCGAGCAGGCCCTGATGCGGATGGACGGCGTCGCCGACGTGGCGGTGGTCGGCGTACCGGACGAGCGGATGGGCGAGGTCGGCAAGGCGTACGTCGTGGTGGCACCGGGAGCCGACCTGACACCCGACGCCGTGGTCGCCTTCGCCAAGGAGCGGCTGGCCAATTTCAAGGTGCCGCGCGAGGTCGAGCTCAGCGACGCGCTCCCCCGCAACCTGTCGGGCAAAGTGCTGAAGAACGAGCTGAGGAAGTAGTGGACCTAGAACTCACCGACTCCGAGCTGGCCTTCCAGGCCGAGGCCCGCGAGTGGCTGGCTGCCAACGTGCCGGCCGAACCGCTCCCGTCGATGGACACCCAGGAGGGCTGGGTCGCCCACCAGGCGTGGGAGGCCGAGCTGTCGGCCGCCAAGTGGTCCGTCGTCTCGTGGCCGAAGGACTACCACGGGCGTGAGGCGTCGCTGGTCGAGTGGGTGATCTTCGAGGAGGAGTACTACCGAGCGGGTGCGCCCGGTCGCGTCTCCCAGAACGGCATCTTCCTGCTGGCCCCGATCATCTTCGACCACGGCACCAAGGAGCAGCAGGACCGCTTCCTGCCCACGATGGCGACCGGCGAGAAGGTCTGGGCCCAGTGTTGGTCCGAGCCCGAGGCCGGCTCTGACCTGGCGTCGCTGAGGTCCACCGCGCGGCGTGACGAGGAGCGCGGCGGCTGGGTGCTCAACGGGCAGAAGACCTGGTGCTCGCGTGCGGCGTACGCCGACTGGGGCTTCGGTCTCTTCCGCTCCGACCCCGAGGCCGCGCGCCACAACGGGCTCACCTACTTCCTGTTCCCGCTGGACGCCGACGGCATCACGGTCCGCCCGATCGCCCAGCTCGACGGCGAGCCCGGCTTCGCCGAGGTGTTCTACGAGGACGTGTTCGTGCCGGACGCCGACGTGCTGGGTGCGCCCGGCGACGGCTGGCGGGTCGCCATGAGCACGGCGGGCAACGAGCGCGGCCTCTCGCTGCGCTCCCCCGGCAGGTTCTGCGCCGCCGCCGACCGCCTGGCCGACCTCTACAAGGCAGCGCCGCAGCCGGCGTTCGCCGACGGCGTCGTCGACGCCTGGATCAAGGCGCAGGCCTACCGCCTCTACACCTGGGGCACGGTCACCCGGCTCGCCGACGGCGGCGAGATGGGCGCGGCCGGGTCGGTCAACAAGGTGTGGTGGTCCGAGCTCGACATCGCCCTGCACGAGACCGCGCTCGACCTGCTCGGCCCGGCGGCCGAGCTCGACTCGACCTGGCTCGACGGATACACGTTCTCCCTGTCCGGACCGATCTACGCCGGCACCAACGAGATCCAGCGCAACATCATCGCCGAGCGGATCCTCGGCCTCCCCCGCGAGCCGAAGGGGCTCAGCCGTCAGGAGGGGAGCCGATGAGGTTCGAGCACACCTCCGACCAGCGCGACTTCGCGGCCTCCCTCGAGTCGCTACTTGCCTCTGCCGACACCGCCTCGGTCGCTCGCTCCTGGGCCGACGGCGACGCCGGACCCGGGCTCAAGCTGTGGGCCCGGTTGGCGGAGCAGGGGTTGACCATGCTCGCGACGGAGGCGACTCCTGTCGAGCTCACCATCGCGTTCGAGGCGTTGGGGCGACACGCCGTGCCCGGCCCCTGGGTCGAGTCGGCGGCCTACCTGCCTGTCGCCCTCGGCCGCGAGATGGAGGGCATCGCCACGGTGGCTCTGCCACCTCATGTCCCCTATGCGCTCGACGCCGACATCGCCGACGAGGTCTACGTCGGGAGCGAGCTGGCCACTCGGGTCGGCGACGCGCACAGGTCGGTGGATCGCACCCGCCGCCTGTTCGAGGTCGAGGGTGAAGGCACGGCCGACCCTCGGGCCTTTGACCTTGCAGTGCTGGCCACCTCGGCCCAGCTCCTCGGCGCCGGGGAGCGGATCCTGGCCGACTCGGTCACCTACGTGAAGCAGCGCAAGCAGTTCGGGCGCGAGATCGGGTCCTACCAGGCGATCAAGCACGCCCTTGCCGACGTCCGGATCGCCCTCGACTTCGCCAGACCGCTCGTCGATGGTGCCGCCGTCGGCGCGATCAGCGCCTCGGCAGCGAAGGTCGGCTGCGCCGGCGCGGCGTACCTCGCCTCCCGCACGGGGCTCCAGGTGCACGGCGCGATCGGCTACACCCAGGAGTTCGACCTGAGCATCTGGCTCACCAAGGTCCGTGCGCTGGTCACGGCCTGGGGCACGCCGGCCCATCACCGCGCCCGCATCCTGGAGGGGCTCTGATGGAGTTCGGGTTCTCCGAGGAGCAGACCGAGCTGGCCGCGACCGTGCGCGCGCTGCTGGCCAAGCGCGCCGACAGTGCTGCGGTTCGCGCGGCCGTGGAGTCCGAGCTCGGCTACGACCAGGAGCTGTGGCAGCTGCTGTGCGAGCAGATCGGCGCCGCCGCCCTGGCCATCCCGGAGGAGTACGACGGCGCCGGCTTCTCCCTCTTCGAGTCCTTGATCGTGCTGGAGGAGGTGGGCCGGTCCCTGGCTCCGTCTCCCCTGCTCGCGTCGCTGGTGGCCGCCGAGACGTTGCTCGCCTCCGGCGACGACGACGCCTGCGCTCGGTTGCTCCCCCGGATCGCGATGGGCGAGATCGCGACGGTCGCGCTGGACCCGGAGCTCGTGCTGCACGGCGACCAGGCCACGATCCTGCTCGCCGTCGTCGACGGTGCCCTGCTCGAGGTGGACGTCGAAACCGTGACCCGCACCTGGCTCGAGTCGATGGACCAGACGATCCGCCTCGCCAGCGTCGACCTGACCGGTGCCACGACCACGGTCGTCGCGGAGGACGCCTCGACCGCGGTGGCACGAGCCGAGCTGGTCGGTGCGGTCGGGACGACCGCCCTCCAGATCGGCCTCGCGGCACGAGCGCTCGACATGACCGTGACCTACAGCAAGGAGCGGGTGCAGTTCGGCCGGCCGATCGGCTCGTTCCAGGCGCTGAAGCACCGGATGGCCGACCTGCTCGTCCTGCTCGAGATGTCGCGCTCGGCGTCCTGGTCGGCGTCGTACGCCGTCTCCACCGGCGCCGACAACGCTGCTGAGCTGACCCACATCGCCAAGTCCTACTGCTCCGAGGCGATGGCGACGATCGCCGGTGAGACCGTGCAGCTCCACGGCGGCATCGCGATCACCTGGGAGCACGACGCGCACCTGGTGTTCAAGCGGACTCACGCGCTCGGCGAGCTGTTCGGCGCGCCGCACGAGCACCGGGCCCTCCTGGAGCTCTGAGTCGGGTGTCGGACTTCGTCGTGCATCCCGCTCTCGCGTCGATGAGGCTCGAGGAGTCCCAGCCGGTCATCTACGACCGTCCGATCGGTCTCCGGCTGCTGCATCGGGATCCCCACACCGGCGCCGAGCACTACCTGGTCCGCTACCCCGTCGGATTGAAGGCGCAGGGCCACACCCACACGGCGGCCCACACGATGCTCGTCCTCGAGGGACAGCTGGTGGCCAACGGCGAGCTGTTGGGCCCCGGCTCCTACTGCCACTTCCCGGCGGGCGAGGTTATGCACCACGAGCCGGCCCCTGGACACGACTGCCTGCTCGTGACGATCTTCGACGGCCCGTTCGACGTCACGCGAGCAAAGGCTCCCTGATCGGCTAGTGGGCGACGGTGTGCAGGTTGAGCACGACGACGCCCACGATGATGAACGCCAGCGCCGTCACGCTGATCCAGTCCAGCCGCTCGTTCAGCCACAGCGCACCGACCAGCGCGATCGCCGCCGTGCCGACCCCCGACCACACGGCGTACGTCGTGGAGACCGGCAGGGTTCGCACCACCACGGCAAGCAGCCAGATCGAGACGGCGTACCCACCGAGCACCAGGGCCGTCCATACCGGGTCGCGGAAGCCCTGAGCGCGGGGCAGCGCGGACGTGGCGGCCACCTCTGTCACGATGGCGACGAAGAGCAAGCCGAAGGCGACAAACATGATCACTCCTCGCGTGGGTCGATGTGTAGCGGTTGCTACATTTATACTGTAGCAACTGCTACAGTCCAAACCAAGACGCCGGTGAGGAGGATCGATGGCACCGAAACCGGAGCGCCGGGCCGAATGGACCGAGGCGGCCACGGACTACGTTCTCGAACACGGGCTGATCGGTCTGAGCCTCCGCCCGCTTGCCGCCGACCTCGGCACCAGCGATCGGATGCTGCTCTACCACTTCGGGTCCAAGGACGAGCTGGTCGCGGCCGTGCTCAGGACGTCGAATGCCCGCTCCACCGCGTACGTCCGCACCATGAAGCCATCGAAGGACCTGCGCGGCGCGGTTCGGGATCTGTGGGCGGCGATGCTGATCCCGCAGATCTACCGGTGCAGCCGCCTCTACGTCGAGGCCGCAGCGCTGGGCCTGTTCGGCGAGGAGCCCTACGCCTCGGTGGTCCGCGAGGCCAACGACCACTGGATCGCGGCACTGGTCGACCACCTGGTCCGCTCGGGAGTACGCCGTCCGCTCGCCAAGCGGGCCGTTGAGCTCATCGACGCGGCCTTCATGGGCTTCCAGCTGGACCTGCCGCTCGACGTCAACACTCGCGAGCGCAACCGGGCCGTCGCTGACCTGGCGGACGCGGTCGCAGCGCTCGCCGTCGGGCCCTGACCCATACTGAGTCGCGTGGCTCGCAACCGGACCCTCGTGTGCGTAGTTGCACACCCCGATGACGACGCTCATGCCGTTGCCGGAACCGTCGCTCTGCATGCGGAGGAGCCCGACTTCCGGTTCGTCCTGGTGCACGCGACCTACGGCGAGCTGGGCGATATCCGCGAAGGCTTCCCCGCCACGCGCGAGACGTTGGCCGCCGTCCGTCAGGCCGAGGACGAGGCGGCATGGCGTGCTCTGGGCCGAGTGCCTGACCGGCACGAGTGGCTTGGTCTGCCGGACGGCGGCGTGTCTTCCCTGCCGTTCAACGATGTCGTCGCCATGCTCGAAACGATCCTGGTCGATGAGCAACCGGCCGTCGTAGCCACGTTCGGCCCTGACGGCATCTCTGGTCATCCCGACCATGTGACGATCGGCGCGGCGACCGACGCGGCATTTGCCCGAGTCCGGGGTCAGGGAGGGTCCGGGTTGCAGCGGCTGGCGCACAGCGCGATCCCGCAATCCGTCGTCGACCGGTGGAACCGCCGGCGTGCTGAGCTCGGGCTCTACGTATTCGACCCGACCGAGGTGTACCACCTGCGGGGCGTGCCGGACGAACGGATCGGGATCACCGTTGACTGCCGCGCGGTCGCCGGTCACATCGGCGACGGGTTGCGTGAGCACCGGAGCCAGCACCACGTGATGTCCGACGTACCGGAGAACCTCGAGCAGTGGGACAAACGCATCAAGGACGAGTACCACGTGATCGCCTGGCCGGCCCGGGAGCCCGGAGCTCCGATGCTGACCGATCTCTTCGACAACCTCTCGTAACGGGGCGCCATCGCGTATTCGGTTGTCCCGTGCGGCTCAGGGCGACACCATGGCGCGCGTGTCCCTGCCCACCCCGACCCTGCACGCCGATCGCTTGCGGTTGCGCCCCTTCGTCAGCGCGGACGCGGATGCCCTCTACGCGCTGCACAGCAACGCCCACGTGCTGCGCTACTGGGACTCGCCGCCGTGGAACGAGCCGGAGCGTGCCGAGCGATTCATCGCGGCCTGCCGGACGATGGCCGAGGACGGCAGCGGTGCGCGGCTAGCCATCGAAGGGGCGGCAGACACCTCGTTTCTCGGCTGGTGCAGCTTCACCCGATGGAACCCCGACCATCGCAGCGCGGCGCTGGGCTACTGCCTCGGCGAAGCGTCGTGGGGCCACGGCTACGCGACGGAAGCCGCGCGCGCCGTCCTCCAGTGGGCGTTCGACACGCTCGACCTGAATCGCGTCCAGGCCGAGACCGATACCCGCAACGCGGCATCGGCGCGCGTGCTGGAGAAGCTCGGATTCGTGCGAGAGGGAACGCTGCGGGAGGACTGCGTCGTGAACGGCGACGTGTCGGACTCGTGGGTCTACGGACTGCTGAGACGTCAGTGGCACTGGCGGGGTCGTGCCCGTCAGGGTGCGCCCAGACGCACCCTAGGCAACACGACCCACGTCAGATAGCCGCCTTTACGCCCGCAAGGTCGCCCTGATCGACGGCGCGGCCAGGTCGACGACATCGTCGATCGTGGCCGAGGCCATCGGCTCCACCTTGACGACGTAGCGCAGCACCCCGATCCCGATCAGCTGAGCTGCGACCAGCTCGGTCTTCATCGCCGAGACCTGTAGGCCGCGGCTGCGCAGCGCCGGGCTCACCACGACCCGGCTCACGACGCTGTAGAAGCGCCGCCCCGCTCGGGCGTTGCCGGTGGATCCCTTGACCATCCGCAGCATCGTGCGCCGCGTCCGCGGGCTCTCGCAGAGGAGCAGGAACCGCCGGACCAGTGTGATGGCCAGGTCTTCGGCAGGCTCCAGGCTGCGCACGGACGGGCTCATCTCGGGTGCGGGGAGTGCGGGTGATCGGGGTCCGCGGTGAAGATCCGTTCGTAGATGTCGTAGATCAGGCCCGCCTTGGCGTTGTTGTACTGCATGGCGTCGGTGAAGCCCTGCGTGGCGAGATCGCGCTTGACCGCGGCGTAGGCCTCGCGGTCGTCGGGCTGGGTGATCAGCCAGTCACGAAACGCAGCGTGGCGCGCCGGCTCCTCAGACCCGGGCGACCACACGTGCAGGTTCGACGGCGGGTCGGTGCCCCGCAGGCAGCGGTGCTCCTCCCACTCCGGCTCGCGCACCCTGAGCTCGAAGCCGGCCGCCTCCAGATCAGGGAGGTACGCCGCCTCGTCAGCCGAGTCGGCGACGATGAGGTCGACGTCGATGATCGGCTTGGCCCACAGTCCGGGCACGGACGTCGAGCCAACGTGCCGCACGGACAGCGCGCGGTCTCCCAACGCGGTCTCGACGGCCGTGCGCACGGCCGAGAACTGCTCGGGCCAGGACGCATCCGGTGCCACGACCTCGACCACCGTGTGGTCGGTCGGCGCGACCCTCGCGCGGGCGATCTCCTCGTCGGACGGAGGGTCGTAGGGCCGCCAGAGGGGATGGGTGTCGCTCACGCGACCCCAATCTAATGACGCTGGTCGGTGGTGGCGTACTTGCCCTGGTAGAACAGCAGCGGCTTCTCGGCCTCGGTGGCCACGAGCTCCAGCACGCGGCCCATCACGACGTAGTGGTCGCCGGCCTCGTGCACGGAGTGGATGGAGCAGTCGACGTAGCCCAGCACCCCGTCGAGCACCGGCGAACCGGTGGTCTCGGACGGCTGCCAGGGAACGTCTGCGAACTTGTCGGTGCCACGGCTGGCCATGACGTTGGAGAGCTCGGCCTGGTCGCCGGCGAGGAAGTTGACACAGAACTTGCCGGCGCGCTGCATGAGCGGCCACGCGCGAGACGTCTTCGCGGGCACGAAGAGCACCAACGGCGGATCGAGCGAGACGCTCGAGAACGACTGGCAGGTCATCCCGACGGGCCCGTCGCTGCTCATGGTCGTAACGACGGTGACGCCGGACGCGAAGCGTCCGAGCACGTCGCGGAACAGGCGCGCCTTGGCCACCGCCTCGGGGTCGTCGCCATGGACGGTGGTGCCCTCGCCCGGCCGCCACTCGAAGTCGAAGTCGGCGTCACCGAGCCATGACTGGATCAGCTCAGGGCTCGGCCAGGTCTCCCGGGCATCCGCACTCATCCCTTCCGGGATCTCCGGGCTGCCCGATGTCATGGGGTCGACGGTAGTCACTGCCCGCCGGCGCCGAAGTCATGGCCCCAGTAGGAGACGGCGGTCGACTCCCGGGCCACCCAGCGCGCGTCCTCCACCTGCAGGCCGTCGGTGCCGAACTCGATGTCGAACCCGCCCGGTGAGCGCACGTAGAACGACACCATCTCGTCGTTCATGTGCCGTCCGAGGGTCGCCGACAGCGGCACCTTGTGCTTGCGGACCCGTTCCAGCGCCCGGCCGACGTGGTCGAGCTCGTCGACCTCGAGCATGATGTGCACGCATTTCGACGGGTTGGGCATCGGCAGGAAGGCCAGCGAGTGGTGTCGCGGGTTGACCCCGAGGAACCGCAGCCACACCTTCGAGCCGGGCTCCTTGCCCACGAACTCCCCCGGCATGCTCATCGAGTCGCGCAGCCGGAAGCCAAGCACGTCGCTGTAGAACCGCAGCGCTTCCACGTCGTCGAGCACCGGCAGCACGATGTGGCCCATGCCCTGGTCGCCCGTGACGAAGGTGGCGGCGTACGGCGTGACGACGGGGCGCGACTCGTAGGTGATGCCGTGGAACAGCTCGAAGACGTTGTCCCACGGGTCGGAGAACCTGATCAGCTCCTGCACCCGGCGCTCGTCGAGCTCCTCCTTGGTGCCCTCCTCGAAGTCGACCCCGGCCTTGGCCAGGTGTTCGCGCGCCTCTTGCAGGGCCTGGTGGTCGGCCAGCTCCCAGCCCGTCGCGGCGAGCTGGTCGACGTCGGACGGAAACACCACGAGCCGGGCGGAGACCTGGTCGATCCGCCAGTACTGGTGGTCCGGGTTCGGGCCCCGGCCGGCCGCGAGGCCGAGCACCTTGCCGGCGAACGTCGCCCACTGGTCGAGATCGGTTGAGGCAACCCGCACGTAGCCCATGGACTTGATGTCGATCGTCACTTCTTGCTCCGTTCGACGTGGCGGGACAGGAACGCGGTGGCGACCTCGGCGAACTCGTCGGCCGCCTCGATCTGTGCCCAGTGGCCGCAGTTCGGGAAGACGTGCAGCTGGGCCTTCGGGATCGTCTTGAGGGCGACCATGGCGCCGTCGAGCGGGTTGACCCGGTCCTCGCGACCCCAGGTGAGCAGGGTGTGCTGGCGCAGGCGGTGCGCCTCGCGCCAGAGCATGCCGTCCTCGGCCGTCTCGGGGTTCCAGAACGACATACCCATCGAGGCCATCGCCTCCTGGGCGCCCGGCGCGGTCGCGTCCGCGAAGCGCTCCTCGATCAGCTCGTCGGTCACCAGCGCCTGGTTGACGACCATGGTCGAGATGAACGCCCGCAGCGCCTCCCGGCTCGGGTTGGCGCTGAAGTCCATCAGCCGCTGCACGCCCTCGGTGGGGTCGGCGTGGAACAGGTTGAGCGAGAGCCCGCCCGGCCCCATCAGCACCAGCCGGCCGATCCGGTCGGGGTGGCTCAGCGCCAGCCGGACCGCGGTACCGCCGCCGAGGCTGTTGCCGAGCAGATGCACCCGGTCGATGCCGAGCTCGTCGAGCAGCTGCACGACGTGGTCGGCGGAGTGGCGGAAGTAGTTGCCGACCACCGGCGGCTTGTCGGAGCCGCCGAAGCCCGGCTGGTCGACCATCAGCGTGCGGAAGTTGGCCGCGAACGCCGGTAGGGCGCTCCCGAAGTTGGACCAGGACGAGGCGCCGGGTCCGCCGCCGTGCAGCATCACCAGCGGCAGGCCTCCGCCGGCCTCGGTGGCGGCGCCAGCCTCGTAGTAGTTGAGGGTGACGTCGCCGGCCTTGGCCGAACGCTGCGTGGACTCCTTGGTCAGGGTCACTCAGTACATCCCGGGATCGACCTTGTGCCCGAACTGCTGGGCGCCGTACATCTGCAGGGCCCGCTCGGGATCGTTGGCGGCGTGCACGCGCCCGGCGTGGGCGTCGCGCCAGGCGCGCTGGAGGTAGGTGCCCTCGGCGAGCGCCCGGCCACCGGAGGCCTCGAACAGCTGGTCGATCGCGTCGATCGAGCGCTGGGTGCCGAGCACCTGGTCGCGGCGCACGCGCAGGCGGAGCTCGAGCGGGATCTGCTCGCCCTTGGTGACGTGCGCCTGCTCCTCGCGGATGTTGTTGACCAGCAGCGCCCAGGCGGCGTCGATCTCCGAGCTGGCCTTCGCGATCCGGACCGCGGCGAACGGGTCGAGCGATGCCTTCTCACCGATGTAGGCCGCCCGCACGCGCTTCTGCTGCATGTCGACGTGCTCGGCGTAGGCGCCACGAGCCATGCCGATGATCGGGGTGGTGATGGTGCCGGTGAAGATCGAGTGGAACGGCAGCTTGTAGAGGTCGGAGGTGTTCTGCTCCTGGCCTGGGCCCTTGCACTGGCCGGTCTCGCCCATGCTGAGCGTGAACGCCTCCGGGATGAAGACCTCGTCGACGACGATGTCGTTGGATCCCGTGCCGCGGAGTCCGACCACGTTCCAGACATCCACGATCTGGTACTTCTCGCGCGGCACCATGAACGTCCGGAAGTCGACGACGTTGCCGTCCTCGTTGAACACCAGGCCGCCCAGCAGCACCCACGAGCAGTGGTCACAACCGGAGCTGAAGCTCCACTTGCCCGACAGCGTGAAACCGCCGTCGGTGACGGTGGCCTTGCCCGTGGGGGCGTACGACGAGCTCAGTCGCGTGGAGGTGTCCTCACCCCAGACCGCCTGCTGCGCCTCGTCGGCGAACAGCGCGACCTGCCACGGGTGCACGCCGACCACGCTGGAGACCCATCCAGTCGAGCCACAGGCCGAGGCGATGTCGCGGACCGCGGTGTAGAAGTCGATCGGGTCGGCCTCGAAGCCATCGAACCGCTTGGGCTGGAGCAGCCGGAAGAACCCGGTCTCCTCGAGCTCCTTGATGGAGGCCTCGGGGACGACGCGCAACCGCTCCGCGTCGTCGGCGCGATCGCGGAAGGTGGGAAGCAGATCTCGAACGGCGTCAAGAACGGCCTGTGACATGTGGTTCTCCTGTCTCGTGGGACAGGAGCAATACTAGAACACGTTCTCGTTTTGGTCGAGAACCCGCCCCAGGCGACTGCCGATCGCCCGCATCCCGCCCAGAATCTCCGCCACCGACGCCTGGGCGGGCTCCCAGTTGCACAGCACGGCGTACGCGATGGTTCGGACACTGCCCCGGACCACGCCCACGTCCCCGCGGACGCCTCCCACGGTGCCCGTCTTGTTCCAGACCGGGATCTCGTCGGTGACATCGGTGTGCACGAGGGGATCGAGCGAGAGGGCGGACAGCACCATCGTGTGGTCGACGCCGGAGCCGAGCCAGTCACGCACCATCTCGTCCTCCGCCGCGCCTACGAGCTCCAAGCGCTCCAGCCGTGCGCAGATCGAGACCCAGTCGGCGGCGCACCCCTCGCTGAGGGTCGGCGACATGCCGGGCAGCCGTTCGTCCCGGACGTAGTCGTGCAGGGCACTGCCGCCGGGGGCGAGCTGTCGCGCCCGCTCCCGCACGGCCTCGAGTCCGACCAGCCGGATCAGGGCGTTGGTTGCCCAGTTGTCGCTCACCGCTCCCACGAGACGGGCGACGTCGCCCACGGGAAGCGTGTCGGCGAGCATCGTGTGCCAGAGCCCGGAGTCGAGCACGGGGTCGGTTTCGCCCCGCGCCACCGGCTGCCTCAGGTCCAGCTCGCCGCGCGCCACCGCCGCGGCCAGCTCGACGAGCACGAAGATCTTGCCGACGCTGGCGGTTCGCAGCAGCTGGGCCGGTTCGTGGCCGGCCAGAGCCTCCCCCGTGGTCACGTCCACGACCGCAATGCTCCATCGGGAGGACGCCGGGGGCCGACGGCCGAGCAGCTCTGTCAGCTCCATCGACGAAGCCTACGAACTGTTTGCGAATCCCCAGCGCAGCAAAGAACGCGGACGTACGATTTTTCGCAACTCCCTCAGCATGCTCGGAAGGTCGTATCGGTGGCTTCCGCACTCTCCCTCGTCACCGCCGGCGTCGCCACTAGCGCCACGGCGATCCTGGTCGCGTGCCCCGCAGCTGCGGACTCGCAGGTCACGGTTCGCGGTGTCGGCTTTCCCGAAGGTCGGTCCGTGCAGCTCTCGATGGTCGGCTGCTCGTCGCTCTACGAACGCACGGACGAGACGCTGGCTCCCTTCATCGGGCGGGGGCCGGAGCGGGCACCTCTCGGGGCCCGGAGCCTCGGCTACGACCTCGAGGGCGGCAACGCCGTCGGATCGCTTCACTACCGGGAGTCCATGCTCGACACCACCAGCGCGGAGCTCGCGGTCTACGCCAAGGACGGCGCGCAGGGTGTCGCGTACGCCGGCTACCAGGAGCCGGCCGACGACGACACCCAGTTCGTGTGGATCGGCCGGGCGTCGCTCTCCGCTCCGGCCGGCTCCTGGACCCGGGTGCAGGCCACCGATCTGACCTACACCTGGACGAAGTACGACACGCTCACCCACCAGGTGATCCCCACCCCTGCGCCTGCGCCCGTCGCGACCGTCCCGCAGGTCACGGCCGCGCGCGGAGACGGCGCGGGCTTCTACACGATCGGCTTCGGCTGCGACGGCGCCCGGTTCAGCATGGACGCGTGGCGGATCGGCAGCGCCGGAGACGTGACCAGCTACGACCTCGAGGGTCTGACCACCACCACCAGCATGGATGGCTCGAAGAACCGGATCGAGGCGGGCGATGAGGTCACCCTGACCGGACGCCTGCGCCTCGGCATCGGAGACCAGCTAAGGCGCGGGACCCTGATGCTCGAGTCCAAGCCGGCGGGCGAAGGTGAGTTCGAGGTGGTGGAGGTGCTCGACGCGGCGGCAACCGACCCGACGGTCGTGGTGCGTCCCACCGAGTCGACCGTCTACCGCTGGCGGTTCGCTGACCGCCCCCTCGCCGAAGGCAGCGTCTCCTCTGCGTTCCTGGTCACCGTGGTGAAGGTCGAGGAGCCGCCCGAACACACCCAGTCGCCGGAACCCACCGCCAGTCCGACTCCCGAGCCCAGCGCGTCGCCGAGCGAGACGCCCTCCTCCGAGCCGAGCGCAACTCCCGAGGCGAGCCCGACTTCCTAGGAGTTGGCGGCTTCCTTCTCGGCCTCGGCCTTCAGCATCAGCGCGATGTCGATGAGCTGGTCCTCCTGGCCGCCGATCAGCTTGCGCCGGCCGGCCTCGAGCAGGATCTTCGCGCCGGAGACGCCGTAGCGATCGGCCGCGTTGCCGGCGTGCTTGAGGAACGAGCTGTAGACGCCGGCGTAGCCCATCATCAGGGTCATCCGGTCGAGCTGGCACTCCTCGGGCATGGCCGGCTTGATGACGTCCTCGGACGCATCGACGATGGTCAGGAAGTCGATGCCGGTCTTCCAGCCGAGCTTGTCGCAGACCCCGACGAACGCCTCCAGCGGCGTGTTGCCCGCCCCGGCGCCGAAGCGGCGGACCGAGCCGTCGATCTGGGTCGCGCCGGCCCGCGCCGCGATCACGGTGTTGGCGACGCCGAGGCCGAGGTTCTCGTGGCCGTGGAAGCCCACCGTGGCCTCGTGGCCGATCTCGGCCACCACGGCGGCGACCCGGTCGGCGGTCTGCTCCATGACCAGCGCACCGGCTGAGTCCACGACGTAGACGCACTGGTTGCCGGCGTCGACCATGATCCGCGCCTGCTTCGCCAGCACCTCGGGCGGCTGGGTGTGGCTCATCATCAGGAAGCCGACGGTCTCGAGGCCGAGCTCGCGGGCCAGCCCGAAGTGCTGGATCGAGGTGTCCGCCTCGGTGCAGTGGGTGGCGATCCGGCAGATCTGGCCGCCGTTGTCCTGGGCGGCGCGGATGTCGTCCTTGGTGCCGACGCCGGGCAGCATCAGGAAGGCGATCTTGGCGCGCTTCGCGGTCTCGGCCGCGATCTTGATCAGCTCCTGCTCGGGCGTGCGCGAGAAGCCGTAGTTGAACGACGAGCCGCCGAGGCCGTCGCCGTGGGTGACCTCGATGACGGGGACGCCCGAGTCGTCGAGCGCCTCGACGATGTCGTGCACCTCCTGGGCGGTGAACTGGTGCCGCTTGTGGTGCGACCCGTCCCGCAGGCAGGTGTCGGTGAGCCGCAGGTCCAGGTCGCTCGTCGGATCCGTCTGGGTCCAGATGCGGGTCAGGGTGTCGCGCTGCTTCGGGGTTCACGGTGGTGCTCATGCCTGTCCTCCGATGATGTGACGGGCGATGTTGTCGCCGACCTGGGCGGCCGCGGCGGTCATGATGTCGAGGTTGCCGGCGTACGGCGGCAGGAAGTCGCCCGCCCCTTCCACCTCGACGAAGACCGACACCTTGACGTTGCCCTGGGTGGCTGCCGACGGCTCGTCGATCTGCGGCTCCTGGAGCAGCCGATAGCCGGGGACGTACTCCTGCACGGCCTTCTCCATGGCGAAGACGCTCTGGATGATCGCGTCGCGGTCGGCGTCGGGCGGGACGGCGCAGAAGATCGTGTCGCGCATGATCATCGGCGGCTCGGCCGGGTTGAGGATGATGATCGCCTTGCCGCGCTGGGCGCCGCCGATGGTCTCGACACCAGCCGCCGTGGTCCGCGTGAACTCGTCGATGTTGGCGCGCGTGCCGGGGCCGGCCGACCGGCTGGACACCGACGCCACGATCTCGGCGTACGACACGGTGGCCGCGCGCGACACCGCCGCAACCATCGGGATCGTGGCCTGGCCGCCGCAGGTGATCATGTTGACGTTCATCGCGGCGACGTGCTCCTGGCCGTTGACCGGCGGGATCACCGCGGGACCGACCGCGGCCGGCGTGAGGTCGACGGCGCGGATGCCGGCCTCCTCGTAGCGAGGGGCGTACTCACGGTGCACGTAGGCGGACGTCGCCTCGAAGATCAGGTCCGGCAGCTCGTCCTGCTTGAGGAGCCAGTCGACGCCCTCGTGGCTCGCCTCGAGCCCCTTGTCGGCAGCGAGCTTGAGACCCTCGCTGGTCGGGTCGACGCCGATCATCCAGCGTGGCTCGATCACCTCGGAGCGCAGCAGCTTGTAGAGGAGGTCGGTCCCGATGTTGCCCGGGCCGACGATGGCGGCACTGAGTTTCTTCGTCACGCTCTACTCCTTGAAATCCGCGATGAGCGGCTCGAACCCGCTGATCGACGCCTCGACCCGGTCTCCCGGGGCGAAGGGGACGAACGGGCCCAGGGCCCCGGACAGAATCAGGTGGCCGGCGCGGAGCGGGTCACCGAAGCGGAAGGCCTGCACGGCGAGCCAGCGCAGGGCCTCGAGCGGGTCGCCCAGGCAGGCGGCGCCGTTGCCGCTGGAGCGCTCCTCGCCGTTGATCTTCAGCGACATGACGACCTCGCGCGGCTCGAAGTCGTCGAGCTGGCGGCCCTCGCTGCCGACGACGTACAGCCCGCTGGAGGCGTTGTCGGCCACCGTGTCGGTGAACCCGATGTCCCAGTTCGTCGATCCGGGAGTCGACGATCTCCAGGGCCGGCAGGGCCACGTCGACCGCAGCCCGCATCAGCTCCAGGGTGATCTCATCCTCGGTGGCCGGAGCGATGTCGCGGGCCAGGATGAAGGCGACCTCCGCCTCGACCCGCGGCTGCAGCAGCCGCTCCATAGAGATCGGGTCGTGGGTGCTGCACGTCCATCTCGTCGAGCAGGTAGCCGAAGTCCGGCTGGTCGACGCCGAGCTGCTGCTGGACCGCCTCGGAGGTCGCGCCGATCTTGCGGCCCGAGACGGCGGCGCCGGTCGCCAGGCGCTTCTGCACCAGGCCCTGCTGGACGGCGTACGCCGCCGCCAGGTCGTCGGTGCCGATCAGGTCGCGCACCGCCGCACAGGGGACGCGCGTCTCCAGCGCGCCGGCCAGGCGCTCGACGGCGGCAGCTACAGCGTCATCGGAGGTCACGCCTCGATACTAGAACCTGTTACAGTTTGGCGCCATGACGGGTACGCCTTCTGCTGTCCTGCCCACAGAGGTCGACGTCGTCGTCGTCGGCGCCGGAGGGGCCGGGATGACCGCTGCGCTGAGCGCCAAACGGCGTGGCCTCGACACCGTCCTGCTCGAGAAGAGCGACTACTTCGGCGGCACCACGGCCCGCAGCGGTGGCGGCGTGTGGATCCCCGGCAACTACGCCCTGGTCGACGCCGGACAGGGCGACGACCCGGATCTCTCGAAGCAGTACCTCGACTCGATCGTCGGGGACACCTCGCCCAAGCTCAGCCGCGACACGTTCATCGACCGCGGCGCCGAGGTGATGGACTTCATCAAGGCGGAGACCCCCCTCCGCTTCACGTGGGTGCCGGACTACTCCGACTACCACCCCGAGTCCCCGGGAGGGCGGCTCAAGGGCCGCAGCGTCGAGCCCATCCCGCTGGACGCGCGCTTCCTCGGCGACGAGCTGGACCGGCTGCACCCGCAGTACACGAAGGCGCCGGCCAACCTGATCATCACGCAGGCCGACTACCGCAAGATCAGCCTCGGGATGCGCACCATCCGCGGACCGCTCACCATTCTCCGCGCCGTCCTGATGCGGTTCTTCACGCTGCTGCGCGGCAAGAAGATGTATGCGATGGGCAACGCGATCGCGATCGGCCTGCGCAAGGGCCTGGTCGACGCGAACGTCCCCGTCGTCTACGGCAGCGACCTCACCGGACTCGTGATCGAGGACGGGCGCGTGGTCGGCGTCCGCGTGAACCATGGCGGCACCGAGCACGTCGTGCGGGCCCGCAAGGGCGTCGTGCTCGGCAGCGGTGGCTTCGAGAAGAACCTCGAGCTCCGCGAGAAGTACCAGCCGCAGCCGACCTCCATCGACTGGACCACCGCGTCCGAGTTCAACACCGGTGAGGGGCTGCTCGCGGGCATCGCCGCCGGTGCCCAGACTGCGCTGCTCGACGATGCCTGGTGGGGTCCGTCCATCCCGCTGCCCAACGGTCCGTGGTTCTGCCTGGCCGAGCGCAACCTGCCCGGCTCGATCATCGTCAACGCAGACGGCCGTCGCTTCATGAACGAGGCGCTCCCTTACGTCGAGGCCGTGCACGAGATCTACAAGGGCGAGGCGACCGGCGTACGCCATGTGCCGGCGTGGATGGTGATCGACCAGCGCTACCGCAACCGCTACCTGTTCGCCGGCCTCTCCCCCCGCCAGCCGTTCCCTGGACGCTGGTACAAGGAGGGCGTGATCAAGAAGGCCGGCGACGATCGACGCGCTGGCCGCCGAGATCGACGTGCCGGCCGACGCCCTGCAGGCCACGCTCGACCGGTTCAACGGGTTCGCTGAGTCGGGCGTCGACGAGGACTTCCACCGCGGCGAGAGCGGCTACGACAAGTACTACGCGGATCCGCGGGTCAAGCCCAACCCGTCGCTGCACGCCATCGACAAGGCGCCGTTCTACGCGATCAAGATCGTGCCCGGCGACCTGGGCACCAAGGGTGGGCTGGTCACCGACGAGCGGGCTCGGGTGCTCCGGGCCGACGGCTCGGTCATCGAGGGCCTGTACGCCGCCGGCAACTGCTCCGCCGCCGTGATGGGCCACACCTACGCCGGCCCGGGCGCCACCATCGGACCCGCCCTGGTCTTCGGCTACCTGGCCGCAGAAGACATCGCCGCATCGACGGTGGTCGAGGTGCGAGGAGCGCCAGCGACGAGTCTCGAAACCACTGACCGCGAAAGCGAGACCGCCTGATGCCGATCGACCCGACCGTCGCTATCGGCGCCGACCTCGGCTCACGCACGTTCTCGTGGTCCGAGAGCGACGTGCTGCTCTACCACCTCGGCATCGGCGCGGGATCGCGTCCCGGCGAGAACCTCTCCCCCGAGGCACTCCGCTACACCCTCGACGGCCCCGCGCTGCAGGTGCTGCCGTCGTTCGGAGTGGTGGCGCCGACGTTCCACGCAGACCGACCCGCCGCCGCTCGACCTTCCAGGCTGTGACATCAACCTGGCCCAGGTGGTGCACGGATCGCAGTCGATCACGGTCAACGGCGCCCTCCCGACGTCCGGCACCGCGACCATCTCGACGACGCTCACCGACATCTGGGACAAGGGCAAGAACTGCGTGATCTGGCAGGAGGGCGTGGCCACGTCCGAGACCGGCGAC
Organism: uncultured Actinomycetota bacterium; assembly: GCA_963753565.1. GTDB lineage: Bacteria > Actinomycetota > Actinomycetes > Propionibacteriales > Nocardioidaceae > Nocardioides. The sequence continues at coordinate 196,489 of CAVWCT010000007.1, read as the reverse complement.
GCGCTCTGGACCGTGCGATCGTCGATCTTCGTCAAGGGCGAGGGCGGCTGGGGCGGCGACCGCGGCACCTCCGAGACCGTCGAGCTGCCCGAGCGCGAGCCGGATGCCGACGCGTCGTACGCCGTCACGCCGCAGCAGGCGCTGCTCTACCGGCTCTGCGGCGACCGCAACCCGCTCCACGCCGACCCCGACTTCGCCAAGGCCGCCGGCTTCCCGGCGCCGATCCTGCACGGCCTCTGCTCCTACGGCATCGTGCTGCGCGAGCTCACCGACGCCCTGCTCGGCGGCGACGCGACCCGGGTCCGCGGTTTCGGCGGCCGCTTCACTGGCGTGGTATTCCCGGGCGAGACGATCCGGGTGCGTGGCTGGCGCGAGGACGACCGGATCGTTGCCGAGGCGACGATCGCCGGCGAAGGCGAGCGCGACGGCGCACCGGTGTTCGCCGACTGCGTGCTCACGTCGGCCTGACCCTCCCTATCCGGCGCCGAAGCGCTGGACCAGCTCACCGACGACGTCAGCCGGTGACGGCATGTGGGCAATCTCGCCGGCGACGTTTGCGGCGTTGCGGCGGAAGCGCTCCTCTGCCAGGAGTCGGGTGACCGCCGCGGCGATCGCCTCCGGGAGGGCCTCCGCCGGCGAGAAGCACCAGCGCCGCGCCGCTGCGAGCACCACCGGCCGCGTTGCGGAACTGGTCCGCCGCCTGCGGGAGGCACAGCTGCGGCAGACCGAGCGCGAGCGCACCCAGGAACGTGCCCGAGCCGGCGTGGGAGACCACGACGCTGCTGTGCTCGAGCACCTGGGGCTGGTGCACCCAGCGCTCGATGTGGACGTTGTCCGGCTGGCTCCCGAGCACCGCGCGTTCGCCGTCCGGCCCCAGGGTGACAAGCAGCCGCGCCGGGAGGGCAGCCAGCGCGTCCACCGCCGGTCGGAGCACCGGCGAGTTGTTCCGAACCGTGCCGAGGGTCAGGTAGACGAGCGGACGTCCGTCGTCGACGAGGTAGTCGGGCACGGGTTCGGGAGCAGGTCCCGTGTCCGCGACCGGCCGCAGGGGCTGCGAGGCTCCGATGTGGTCGACGGGCACGGACTGCACCGACGGCGGGCAGATGTCGAGGTAGAGCGAGGTGAAGCATCCGGCGTACGCCGGAAGGGCCCGGTCGTGGGCGGCCCAGACGGGCGCGACGAGCTCGCCCGCTGCGGTGAGATTCTCCGAAGGGACCGCTCCCCCGAAAGCATGGGTGAGGCTCGGGACGTCGAGGACCGAGCCCACGACCGGCGACCCGAGCTCGCCGTTCTCGTGGATCATCAGGTCGGGTCGCCACGTGCGAGCCAGTGGAAGCAGGTCGTCCACCATCGCCGCTGTGTAGGCGCCACCGAACATGCGCGGGAAGACGAAGGCGGCCCGCTCCGGCGGTGGCAGCCCCTCGGCCTCCGACAGCACCACCTGGCGCTTCTCCCGGAGGGCGGCGCCCGAGAGGCCGGCCGGGGCGGTCTCGATCCCCGTGCCGTCGAGGAGCCGACAGCTGCCGTCGCCGGTGGCCCAGAGGACGTCGTGCCCGGTCGCGAGGAAGGCCTTCGCAAGGGGCACCATCGGGAAGACGTGGCCATGGCCCGAGCTGGACGAGAACAGAACTCGCATCGACAGTGTCGGCTTTCGAGCCAGCAGGTAGTAGCGCTCCGTCGTCTCATCGCGCGCCGGGATCGGACCGCGGTGGTACCACTCCAGGTCGACCAGTCCGGCCGCCTCCGCGGCGGCTCGCACGTGCGCTGGATCGTGCAGGACGAAGTCGAGCTCGACGTCGATGTCCCACCACTCGTCAACGTGGCGTACCTCAGCACCGGCATGCAGGGCGACGACCAGCCAGCCACCTGGTCGCAGCGGTCTGCTGAGCGCGGCGATGCTGCTCGGCAGCTCGGAGGCGGCGGCGTGCACCAAGGAGTACCACGCCAGCACGGCTCCCCAGCCGGCGTCGTTGACCGGTCGCATCAACAGGTTGAGGTCGCCGACCTCGAAGCGTCGGTCGGGGTAGCGGCGCCGCGCCTCCTCGACCATCCCCGGCGCGAGGTCCAGTCCCATCGCGTCGGCGCCCTCCCCGGCCAGGAAGTCGGTGACGTGGCCGGTGCCGCAGCCCACCTCGATCACGGGGTGACCGCCTGCCAGGTCGACGATGCGACGCAGCAGCCAGCTCTCGAACGGCAGCTGCGTCAGCTCGTTGAACAGGTTGTCGCCGTACGACGACGCGACCGCGCTGTAGGACTGCCGGATCCGCTCATCTCGCGCCTGAGTGCCCTCGGCGAGTACGACGTCGCGGTCGACGGTCGGCACCACGGGTGCCGGATCGTCGGTGTCGACCGGGCCGAGCAGGTGGACCCACCGGTTGTCGTGCTGACCGGGGCGGCGCGGCAGCTCGCGGACCAGCGGGGCTGGGCGCTCCGCCATCCGGCGCAGGCAGGCCTCCACCTCGCCGCGATCGGCGAACGCGTGCAGCCGGTCGGTGCGGGTCTTCAGCTCGCCGGGCGCCTGCGCGCCGCGCAGCAACAGCACGGTGATCAACGCTCGCTCGTCGGGCCCCAGCTCCAGCCGCTCCGCGAGCGTCTGGTGGTACTTCAGGGTGCGGCGGCCGGTGTCGGACCACACGATCCGCACCAGCTCGCGCTGCTTGAGTCGCCGAGCCGTCTCCTCGACCAGCTGCTCGTCGTAGTCCGCAACCGGGTCACGGCTGCTCGTCTGGTTGCAGGCGGTGCGGAGAGCGTTGAGGCTGAGAGGGTAGGACCCGGGCACCGTGACCTCCTTCTCCAGGAGGCTGCCAAGGATGCGTTGCTCGGCTGCATCGAGCACAGGCAGATCGGGCACCACTGAACCCTAGTCAAGGGAATCGCAATGAGCGCCGAAGCGGAGCTGCGGGATCGACGAGAGGCGACGGTGCGCGAGCACATGACGTCGGAGAACGAGCACGACTACGACGCGACCATGGACACCTTCGACCATCCGCGCTACGAGATCATTCCCACCGGCGACGTCTTCGACGGGCCGGAGGAGGTGCGCGGCTACTTCGAGAGCACCCGGACGGCCTTCCCCGACCAGCGCAACGAGCTGATCGCCCTGCACCACACCGAGGCGGGGGTGATCGTCGAGTTCGACCTCAAGGGCACCCACCTGGGAGAGCTGCGGGGCATCCCACCGACCGGCAAGGAGTTCACCTGTCGCTGCGTCGCCTTCTTCCTCTTCGAGGAGGACCGGCTGGTGTGCGAGCGCACGTACTTCGACGCCATGACCATCCTCGGCCAGCTCGGAGTGGTGCAGCCGGGACCGTCTCTCCAGGGCTGACCGAGGCCCGGCGCCTCACCCCTTGCCTGCGACGCAGAACTCGTTGCCGTCGGGGTCGGCCAGGGTCACCCAGCGGAAGTCGCCGACGTTGCGCTGCGCCACCTCGGTGGCGCCCGCTTCGACCAGCCGCGCGGTCTCGGCGTCGAGGTCGTCGGTCAACAGGTCGAGGTGCAGCTTGTTAGGGCCAGGGGTCGGGTCGTCGACCTTCTGGAACGACAGGCGCACGGGCAGGCCGTCCCCGCCGAGCGAGACGTACCGCCCCTCGTTCGTCTCGAGGGTCTCCGCGCCGAGCTGCGCGGCCCACCAGGCCGCGAGTGACTCCGCATCGGTGGTGTTGACGGTGATCATGGCGAGGGAGAGGCTCATGATCCGGACGGTAGCGGGGCCCTCCGACACAATGTCCGGCATGAACCTCCTGGACAGCTGGACCCTCGGCGAGCACGCCGGTGACTCCCTCAACGGGCGGACGCTGACGTTTCCGACGTACCGCAAGGGCAGCGGGCCGGGGGTGATCGTGATCCACGAGATCCCGGGACTGACGCCGGCCGTCGTGGCCTTCGCGGAGGACGTGGTCGCCGCAGGGTTCACCGTGGTGCTGCCGCACCTCTTCGGTACGCCGGGCGCCGGGAACAACCCGTTGACCGTGGCGAGCACGATGCGTCAGATCTGCGTCAGCAAGGAGATGAGCATGCTGGCCACTCGCCAGACGCAGCCGATTGCTGGCTGGCTGCGCAGCTTGTCCCGCGAGCTGCACGCCGAGCTGGGCGGGCCCGGCGTTGGCGCCCTCGGCATGTGCTTCACCGGTGGGTTCGCCCTGGCCATGATGGTCGACGACGCCGTGGCGGCTCCGGTCCTCTGCCAGCCCTCCGCGCCGTTCCCCGTCGGCCGGAAGCGTGGCGCAGACCTCAACCTCTCCCCCGCGGACCTGAGCGTGGTCAAGGACCGGGCGGCGGGGGGCTGCCAGGTGCTCGGGCTCAAGTACGCGAAAGACCCCGCGACCGGCAGTCGCTTCAACGCGCTGACCCGAGAGATCGGCGACGCGTTCATCCGCGTGGAGTTCCCAGGCATGAAGCACGCCACGGTCACCGAGCACCGCCAGCAGGAGGGCGTCGACCGGGTGCTGGCGTTCTTCACGGAGAAGCTGGCCGGCTGACTCAGCCCGTGGGTTCTGCGATCCGGACCATCATCTTGCCGATGTTGGCCCCGGTGAAGATCCCGTTGAGGGCGTCGACGCACGACTCGATGCCGTCGTAGATGGTCTCGCGGTGGACCAGCAGGCCCTCCGAGTCCCATCGACGCAGCGCGGCGAAGGCCTCGTCGAAGCGGCCCCACTCGTTGAGTGAGTTGAACCCCTGCATCGTCGCGGTCCTCGACAGCAGATTCACGTAGTTGGCCGGGCCGGGATGCTCGCCGCTCAGGTAGCTGGAGATGACGCCGCACAGCACAACCCGCGCGTTCGTGGCGAGCCGCCCCAGCACGGAGTTGAGGATCTCGCCGCCGACGTTGTCGAAGTACACATCGACCCCCTGGGGGCAGTGCAGCTTGAGCGCGGCGTCAAGGTCGCCCTCGCGGTAGTCGATGCACGCGTCGAAGCCGAAGTCCTCGACGACGGCTCGACCCTTCTCAGGACCACCGGCGATCCCGATCACCCGAGCCCCGGCGATCTTCGCGATCTGGCCCGCCACCGAGCCCGTGGCGCCCGCCGCAGCAGAGACCACGACGGTCTGGCCCTCAGCGGGCCGGCCCACGTCGTTCATGCCGAAGTAGGCCGTGGCGCCGGTGGGTCCGTAGATCGACAGCACCGCGGGGTGGTCGATCACCTCCATGCCGGTGACCGGCGTGCAGAACACGTCGTCGCGGACGATCGTGTAGTCCTGGAAGCCGGTCAGGGTGGTGACCACGTCGCCCACGGCGTACGCGCCGCACCGGGACTCCACGATCTCCCCGATCCCCGCTGCCCGGATGACCTCGCCGAGCTGGACCGGTGGCAGGTAGCCCTCCTGGTCGTCGAGCCACGTCCGCGCTGCTGCGTCCACGCCCACGTAGGTGACCCGGACGAGCGCCTCGCCTTCGGCCGGCTCCGGCGCCGGCGAGCTGACCAGCTCGGTGTCGTCGGCGACGACCAGCCCGCTCGGGCGACGCCGAAGCAGGATCTGGCGGTTGGTGAGGGACACCGGTCGCCTAGGCCGAGAGGATCAGGCCGCTCGTCGGCACTCCGGTGCCGGCCGTGACGAGCACGTGCGCCGGATCGGGCACCTGGTTGACCGACGTGCCGCGAAGCTGGCGGACGCCCTCGGCGATGCCGTTCATGCCGTGGATATAGGCCTCGCCCAGCTGCCCGCCGTGAGTGTTGAGGGGCAGCCGTCCGCCGATCTCGATCGCTCCGTCGGCGATGAACCCGGGCGCCTCGCCGCGGCCGCAGAAGCCGAGCTCCTCCAGCTGCATCAGCACGTACGGCGTGAAGTGGTCGTAGAGGATTGCCATCGGCATGTCGTCGGGCGACAGTCCGGACTGGCGCCACAGCTCACGGCCGACGACGCCCATCTCCGGGATGCCGATGTCGTCGCGGTAGTAGGACGTCATCACGAACTGGTCGGCGCCGCTCCCCTGCGCCGCCGCCGCGACGTACGCCGGCTTCTGGACGAGGTCGCGGGCGCGCTCCGCGGAGACGATGACGAGCGCCTGGGCACCGTCGCTCTCCTGGCAGCAGTCGAGGAGGTGCAGCGGGTCGACGATCATCCGGGAGGCCTGGTGGTCCTCGAGGGTGATCGGCTTGCCGTAGAAGAACGCCTTCGGATTGGTGGCCGCGTGCCGCCGGTCGGCGACGGCCACGCGGCCGAAGTCCTCGGAGGTTGCGCCGTACTCGTGCAGGTAGCGGGTGGCCTGCATCGCGACAGTGGCCGCCGGCGTACCGAGGCCCATGGGGTAGGACCACGCGTTGTCGAGCCCGTTCGTGTTGACCTGGGTGGCGGCGGCCAGCGAGAACTGGCCGAAGCGAGACTCGGAGCGCTCGTTGAACCCGCGGTAGGCAACGACGACGTCGGCCACTCCGGTCGCCACTGCCATCGCCGCCTGCTGCACGGTCGCGCACGCGGCACCGCCCCCGAAGTTGATCCGGCTGAAGAAGCGCAGCTCCTTGATGCCGAGCTCGCGGGCGACGGCTATCTCCGAGGAGGAGTCCATGGTGAATGTCGTGAGTCCGTCCACGTCGTCCCGGGTCAGTCCGGCGTCGGCCAGGGCATGTTGCACCGCCTCGACCGAGAGCTGGAGCTCGGAGCGACCCGACTCCTTCGAGAACTCCGTGGCGCCGATGCCGGCGATGGCCGCCTTGCCTGAGAGCCCACTCATACGGCAAGCCGAACGGTGCCAGTCACGTGGTCGCCGAGCGAGACCCGGCCGACCACGTCGATGGTGGCAATGCCGTCCTCGACCGAGGTGACCGAGCCGCGGAACGTGAGGGTGTCGTAGGGGTGCGCCGGCGCGCCCAGCCGGATCGCGATCCCCTTGAGCTCGGCGTCGTGCCCGGCCCAGTCCACGACGTACTTCTCGACCAGTCCGTTGCTGGTGAGGATGTTCATGAAAATGTCCTTGGAGCCAGCGGCCTGGGCGACGTCGCGGTCGTGGTGCACGTCCTGCCAGTCGCGGGTCGCGATCGCGGTGCTCACGATCGTGGTCGGGGTCATCGGCATGCTCCACTCGGGAATCTGCTCCCCCACCGTCAAGGTCCTCACAGCTTCCTCCAGATGGGTAACGTCAGCTCGTCGTCGATCCGGTTGTAGTCCACCTGCAGCTGCATCCCGATCTCGATCTCGGCGTCGCCCGAGGAGGACGCAGCATCCACGACCTCGCCGATCATCCGCACACCCTCGTCGAGGTCGATCAGCGCGATCACGATGGGCATCTCCTTGCCGGGCACCGCTGGATAGCGATGTACGACGTACGAGAAGACCGTGCCGCGACCGGCGGTCACCAGGTGACCGCGGTCGAACGCTCCGCAGTCGGGGCAGGCAGGGCCGGGCGGAAACCGCTTGGCCCCGCAGGCGTTGCACACCTGGATCCGGAGCTCGCCGGCTGCGGTGCCGTCCCAGAAGAACTGGGAGTCGCGGTTCATCATCGGGCGGACGGTCACTCTGCCGACTCCCTGGGGATGAACTTGAGGAGCCGGAACAGCATCTCGGCGACCTTCTCGCTCGAGCCGTCCTCGTGGTCGACGTACCAGATGTTCTTCGAGGTGACGAAGTAGCCGACTCCCATCGCGGTGTTCTTCGGACCGGCCACGGAGTCGAGCGCATTGGTCACCCGGGGCCGCTCTCCGACGCGGAGGTAGCGCTCGTAGGTCTGCTCGCAGTTAGTGCCGAGCACCGCGGTGTAGCCCTCGGCGGTGAGCAGGTCGGTCATCTGGCTCAGCGGGTCCTCGGGCGCGCGCTTGCGGCCCAGGCCGGGCATCGTCCACACCTGCGCCATCGACGGCGGCGCCTCGTCTCCGGAGCGGAACCGCTTGTTCTCGTAGCCCATCGCGTCCAGCCAGGTGCCGATCGTCGACGGGTGCACCTCGTAGGGCGCGATCATCTCGGAGCACTCGCCGAGCGCGATGATGCGATCGGCCTCGGCGCGGATCCGGGCCTCCTTCTCATCGCTCATCGTGGCACCCGGGGCAGGCCGAGGCCGAACATCGCGATCAGCTCGCGCTGCACTTCCTGTACGCCGCCCCCGAACGTCAGCACGAGGTTGCGCTTGGCCTGGGAGTCGAGATAGCTCATCAGCTCACCGGTCTCGCTGTCGGCGGGGTCGCCGTAGCGGTGCAGTACGGAGACCAGGTCGGCCGACAGGTGTTGCACCTGGTCGGCAGCGAAGACCTTGGACGAAGACGCGTCGCCTACCGAGATCTCGCCCTGAGCAGCCGCCCTGGCGACCTCCCAGTTGAGGAGCTCGTTGACCCGGAACACCGCGGTCACCCGGCCCACGACGTCGCGGACGTCGGAGCGGTCGATGACCCCCGCCTTGGTCGCCCACTCGACGATCCGGTCGCGCAAACCCTCGATCCGGCCGGCAGGGCCGAGCATCACCCGCTCGTGGTTGAGCTGCGTGGTGATCAGCTTCCAGCCCTGGTTCTCCTCGCCGACCAGCATGTCGGCCGGCACTCGCACGTCGTTGAAGTAGGTCGCGTTGACGTGGTGCGAGCCGTCGGCGGTGATGATCGGCGTCCAGGAGTAGCCGGGGTCCGATGTGTCGACGATCAGGATCGAGATGCCCTTGTGCTTCGGGGCGTCGGGGTCGGTGCGGACTGCCAGCCAGATGTAGTCGGCCTGGTGACCGCCGGTGGTCCACATCTTCTGCCCGTTGACGACGTAGTGGTCGCCGTCCTTGGTGGCCGTGGTCCGCAGCGACGCCAGGTCGGTGCCGGCGTCGGGCTCGGAGTAGCCGATCGCGAAGTGCACGTCGCCGGCGAGGATCCGCTTCAGGAAGAGGTCCTTCTGCTTCTCGGTGCCGTAGCGGATCAGGGTCGGCCCGACCGTCTGCAGCGTCACCGCCGGGAGGTGTACGTCGGCCCACTGGGCCTCGTTGGCGAAGATCGTCTGCTCGATCTCGCCGAGCCCGTGACCGCCGTACTCCTTCGGCCAGCCGATGCCCATCCAGCCGTCGGCGCCCATCTGCCGGATGACCTTCTGGTAGGTCTCGCCATGCCGGTCGCGGGAGCCGTCCGGGCCGGGGTCGCCGTGGGCGTCCTGCTGGGCGTGGATGCCGGCGAAGTACTCCCGCAGCTGCGTCTTCAGGGCCCGCTGGTCCTGGGTCAGCTCCAGGTTCTTGGAGGCGGGGTCCTCGATCGGCACGTCGCTCGCCACGGAGCCGAGGGCATGCCCGATGTCGGTCACCCAGGAGAAGTAGCCGGACAACGGATAGGTGATGTCGACACCCATGCCGCCGTGGAGGTGGTGACAGGTGCGCAGGGTCTTCGGGCCCTCCGCGCAGACCCAGTACGCCGCCACGGCGAGGTCATCGCTGGCGTCGAGCCCCGAGCCGACCCGCCACGCGGCGTTCTCGGCAGCGAGATCGATGGTGCGGGAGGCGATGTAGACGTCGGCGATCTGCATCGCGACGGCCTGGAACTCAGCCAGGGTCCGGCCGAACTGGGTCCGGCCCTTGATGTACGTCGCCGTGAGGTCGCGGGCGCCGGACACTAGACCGGCGGCGGTGAGCGCCAGTCCGGAGACGGCGTGCTCGACCAGGATCCGGGCGGCGCTCTCGCCGAGCAGCTCGGCAGCCGCGCCGTCGAGGACGACGGTGTGCTGTGGCTCTCCGCTCGATGACGGGCTCGCCAGCAGGGTGACCCCAGGGTCCGAGGGATCGACGAGTGCGACCACCGCTTCACCGTCAGCGACGGCGGTGACTAGCAGGCGGGCCGCCTGCCCAGCGTATGTCACCCCGACCTTGCGTCCGGTCACTTTGCCGTCGACATACGTAGTGCCCGGGGTGTCGCGCATGCCGACACCAGGCTCACGGATGGCTGGAGTCAGCAGCGCCTCACCGGCAGCGACCTTGGGCAACCAGGCCCGCTGCTGCTCGTCGGTGCCGGCCGCGGACAGGGTGAGCGCGCCGCAGCAGAGCGTCTCCCACACGGGCAGGTGCACGTCTCGGGCGCCGGTCTCGCGCAGGAGCACGGCCACCTCGGCCAGGCCGAGCCCCTCGCCACCGTGCGCCTCGGGTACCGCGAGCGAGAGCAGCCCGGCGGAGGCCCAAGCCCCCCAGTCGGCCTCCTGGGAGCCCACTCCACGGTCGAGCGCCTCGCGGACGACCGCGCGCACCGCCTCGATGGACTCCTGGTCTGCCGGAGCGAAACCGTCCGATCCCACGCGTGACTCCTGCTCGTGTCGCAAGTTGATAACTACGAGAAAACTGTAACGTGTTCTACCTCAGATGCACACGAACGTCGAGAGGATGGGCCAGAGGTGAGTTTGTTCTCCCCGCGTGACCTGGTCCGCCGCCAGGTCTACATGCCCTGGGCCCGCATCCCGGAGGGCCGGATGCTGGAGCTGCCCGGGCGAGGAGGCTCGACGTACGTCACCGACACCCCCGGTCCGGACCCCGCGTCACCGACGCTCGTCCTCCTCCACGCGCTTGGCTGCACCGGCCTGCTGACCTGGTACCCAGCCATCGAGCAGCTCTCCCGTCGCTACCGCGTAGTCACCCTCGACCTGCGCTGGCACGGCCAGGGCATCCAGGGCGAGGAGTTCTCGCTCTACGACTGTGCCGACGACGTGGCCGCGCTGATCGACGTCCTCGCGCTCGAGGACGTCATCGTCGTCGGCTACTCCATGGGCTCGATCGTCGCCCAGCGGATGTGGCGGCAGCACCCCGACAAGGTGCAGGGACTCGTCCTCTGTGCGACCACCGACCGGTTCCGGCTCAGCCCGCAGGAGCGGTTCTTCTTCGCCGGCATGGAGGCGGCCATGCTCGGTGCGCGTGGCGTCTCGCGATCGCGCACGGCGAGCCGGGCGACCCGCGCCGCCGCGGACGCGGTCGATCTCGAGCCATCCGACATCCAGGACTGGGCCCTGCGGGAGTTCCGCTCCACCAGTCCGTGGGCGGTCGGTCAGGCGCTGGCGGCGCTCGGCCGCCACCACTCCCGGCCGTGGCTCAGCAAGATCAACGTGCCCACCGCCGTCGTCGTCGGCACCAAGGACCGGGTCATCCCCAGCGATCGACAGATCGGCCTCGCCCGGGCGATCCCGGGGGCGACCATCCACGACTTCCCGGGCGGCCACGCCGCGTGCGTGCTCGGGGCCGAGGTGTTCGTGCCGTGCGTCGTTGAGGCGATCAACACCGTCAACGCGCGGCGCCGCGACCTGCGCCAGCGCACCGCTTGACCCGGGCCTAGGGTCGGGCCATGGCCGACATCGATCCTTCTGCCTGGGTCGCGCCGTCTGCGGTCGTCACCGGCGACGTGACCATCGGGGCCGGCTCGCGGGTGCTTCACCTGGCCGTCGTCAACGGCGACCTCGGGCCGGTCGTGATCGGCTCGGACGTCGTGGTGATGGAGCACGCGTTGCTGCGCGGACGACGGGACCACCCGCTGACCGTGGGTGACGCGGTGATGATCGGGCCGCACAGCCACCTGAACGGCACCACGGTCGAGGACGAGGTCTTCGTGGCGACCGGCGCATCGCTGTTCCCGGGCTCGCGGGTCGGCGCCGGCTCGGAGCTCCGGATCGGCAGCGTGCTGCACGTCAACTCGACCCTGGCTCCGGGCACCGTCGTACCGATCGGCTGGATCGCCGCCGGCGACCCTGCCGAGCTGTTCTCCCCCGACCGTCACGACGAGCTCTGGGCCGTCCAGTCGCCGCTCGACTTCCCCGGCACGGTCTACGGCGTGCCCCGCGGCACCTCGATGCGCGAGATCATGCGTCGCCAGAGCCGGGCGTTCGGGCCCGGACCCGGGGCGGACTGATCCCTCAGAGAACCTTGGAGAGGAACGCCCGGGTGCGCTCGTGCCGCGGCTCGGCCAGGACCTCGCTCGGCACGCCCTCCTCCAGAATGACGCCGTCGTCCATGAAGACCAGTTTGTCGCCGACCTCGCGAGCGAAGCCCATCTCGTGGGTGACGACCATCATCGTCATCCCCTCGGTCGCGAGGTCCTTCATCACCGCCAGCACGTCGCCCACCAGCTCGGGGTCGAGCGCGGAGGTGGGCTCGTCGAAGAGCATCATGTCGGGATTCATCGAGAGGGCCCGAGCGATCGCGGCTCTCTGCATCTGGCCGCCCGAGAGGTGCGCCGGGTAGGCCGACTCCTTCTCGGAGAGGCCGACCTTCTCCAGGTTGGCCCGCGCGATCTCGATCGACTCTTCCTTCGAACGCCCCGCGACCTTCTGCTGCGCGACCGTGAGGTTGCGCAGCACGGTCATGTGCGGGAACAGGTTGAACTGCTGGAAGACGATGCCGATGCGCGAGCGCAGCTTGTCCACGTCCGCGTCGGGATCGGTGATCTCCACGCTTTCGACGAAGATCTTTCCCTTGGTGGGGATCTCCAGCAGGTTGATGCACCGCAGCAGTGTCGACTTGCCCGACCCCGAGGGGCCGATGACACAGACCACCTGTCCGTTGCCGACGTGGAAGTCGATGCCCTTGAGCACTTCGTTGTCGCCGAAGTACTTGTGCAGGTCCTGGACGTCGATCGCCGCGTCGCTGCGCTCGGTGCTGGTGCTCGGCTCGGTGGTCATCAGCGTGCCCTCTCCGCGCGGCTCTCCATACGGCGTACCACGATCGACAACGGCACCGTGATCAGCAGGTAGCACAGGCCGATCACGACGATGGGGGTCAGGTTGGCGGCAGTGTTCATGCCCTCGCGGCCGAACTTGGTGAGCTCGTAGTCGCTCAGCGAGAGCCCCAGGATGTAGACCAAGGACGAGTCCTTCGTGAGCAGGATCAGCTCGTTGGTCAGGGGCGGGAGGATGATCCGGAACGCCTGAGGCACGACCACGCTGGTCATCGCGCGGGAGTGGGACATGCCCAGGGAGCGAGCGGCCTCCATCTGCCCCTTCGGCACCGCCTGGATGCCGGCCCGGATCGTCTCGGCCATGTAGGCGCCCCCGACCAGGCCCAGGGCCAGGGTCACGATCCCCAGGTTGCCGAAGGGGATCTCGCGGTCCGGGAACGCCAGCCGGAAGCCCACGCTGAGGGCGATGAAGACCACGAGCGCCGGCAGGCCCCGGAACAGCTCGATGATGATGGTGGCGATCCATCGGTAGGGCCCCACGCTCGAGAGACGCATGAGGGCCAGGACCAGACCGAGCATCAGCCCGAACGCGAAGCCGCAAGCGGTGTAGATGAGGGTGTTCTTCAGTGCGATGGTCAGCACCCGGGGGAACTGCTCCTTGACCAGGTCCCAGTTGAAGAACGCCCGTTGCAGCTCGCGCCAGTCGGCGACGAAGAAGACCGCCAGAAGCACGAGCACGAGCACGGCGTACTGGACGTAGCGCCACCTTGCGGCACGCTGGCGGGGGCTCGCCATGGCTCAGGTCACTCCCTAGCTCGAGGTACGTGGGACTCGGTGAGGATGGTTCACGCGGTGGGAGCCTTCCCGAACCACTTCTCGTAGACCTCGTCGTACTTGTCGCTGGCGATCGCGTCATCGATGATCGTGAGCAGGTCGTCGTTGCCGTCCTTCTTCACCGAGAAGCCGTAGCTCTCGTTGGTCTGGAACTCGGCGGCCACCTCGACGTCAGGGTTCTGGCTGACGAAGTAGTTGAGCAGACCGTTGTCGTTGACACCCGCGTCCGCCTGCCCCGTCTTGACCGCCTGCTGCATCAGGGCGGAGTCCTCGAACGAGACGATCTTGGTGTCTTCGGGTGCGTTCTCGCGCACGTAGTCGGCACCCGTGGTGGCGTCCTGGACGGCGACGGTCTTCCCGGCCAGGTCCTCGAGCGAAGTGATGCCGGAGCCGGTCTTCGTCATCAGTGCCTGGGTGGCCTCGAAGTAGGGGTCGGCGAAGTCCATGACGGCTTCGCGCTCCTCGTTGATGGTCATGGCGCCCGCGGCCACGTCGCACTGGCCGGTGTTGAGCGCCTCGCCCGAGACGATGGTCTCCCAGGCAGTGTCGACGACCTCGGTGTCCCAACCTTCCGCGTCGGCGGCGATCTTGAGCACGTCGACGTCGAAGCCGACGACCTCGCCTCCCTCGGTGAACTCGAAGGGCTCGTAGGGCAGGTGGGTGCAGATGGTCAGCGTGCCCTCGGAGATCAGCTCGGCGCCGGACTCGGTGGTCGTGGTCGTGTCGTCCTTGGCGCACCCGGCGGCGCTCAGGACGACGACGGCGGCGAGGGCAATGGAGTTTCGGATATTCATAGCCAGGACCGTAGCCCTAACGCTCCGTGACTCTCTATCTGCTCCCTGGCTGTTTGCGCGTCATCGGGCACGTGAGCTCCTTGATCCCCGTGGGCATGAACCGTTGCGGTACCCGGCAGCCCGCCATCCGAAGCTTCGCAGGGCGCCCGGATCCCGGTGTGACCCAGGTGACCTTTGACTTCAAGTACTTGAAGTTCCTACCGTCGTAAGCGTGAGTGCACAGACCAGCCGACACAGCTACACGATCAAGGAAGCGGCGACGCTGACCGGGCTGCCGGCGAGCACTCTCCGCTACTACGAGTCGATCGGGGTGATCACGCCGATCAGCCGGGGTGCGAGCAGCAAGCACCGCGTCTACGACGAGGACGACCTCGACCAGCTGATGTGGATCGCCTGCCTGGCAGCCACCGGTATGTCGGTCAGCGACATGCGGCAGTACCTCGCCAACGGTCAGCTCGGACCAACGGCGGCCGGCGAGCAGATCGACCTGCTCGCCGCGCAGGCCGAGCGGCTGGACCTCGAAGCCGAGCACCTCGCCCTGCGCCGGCGCTACGTCAGCCTCAAGATCGACTACTGGCACGCGGTGGAGGCCAACGACCCCGACCGCGCGGAGCTGATCTCGGGCGAAGCAGGAGCGCTGGCCGACCAGCTCACCAGGGCGAAGAAGCCCTGACCGACAACTACACCGGCGGACCGACAGGTCCGCAGAGCATGCACGCCCCGGAAACCACCACCCAAGGAGAACGATCCCCATGCAGGTCAACGCCTACGCCGCACCCGCCGCCGGACGGCCCCTCGTCCCCATCTCCATCGAGCGCCGAGCTGTCGGACCCAACGATGTGCTCATCGAGATCGAGTACGCCGGTATCTGCCACTCGGACATCCACACCGTCAACGGCGACTGGGGCCCGCAGCCGTACCCGGTGGTGCCGGGGCACGAGATCGTCGGCATCGTCACCGAGGTCGGCTCCGAAGTGACCCGCCACCAGGTCGGCTCCCGCGTCGGCGTGGGCTGCATGGTGAACTCGTGCGGCGACTGCACGAACTGCCGCAACGGCGACGAGCAGCACTGCCGCGAGGGCATGGTGCCGACGTACGCCGGCACCGACCGCGACGGCACCACCACGCAGGGCGGCTACTCCACCCATGTCGTCGTCGACTCCGACTACGTCCTCAGGGTCCCGGACGGCATCGAGCCCGCCGAAGCCGCCCCGCTCCTGTGCGCCGGCATCACGGTGTACGCACCGTTGCGCAAGTGGGGTGCCGGACCCGGCAAGAAGGTCGCCGTCGTCGGCCTCGGTGGCCTGGGCCACATGGGCGTCAAGATCGCCCACGCCCTGGGTGCCGAGGTGACGGTGCTGTCCCAGTCGCTGAAGAAGCAGGAGGACGGGCTGCGGCTCGGCGCAGACGCCTACTTTTCGACGTCCGACCCCGGCACCTTCGAGCAGCTCGCCGGCCGGTTCGACCTGATCGTGAACACGGTCAGCGCCAACATCGACGTCGACGCCTACTTGGGCCTCCTGGCCGTCGACGGTGCCCTGGTCAACGTCGGTGCCCCCGCGAAGCCCCTGAGTCTCAACGTCTTCTCGCTCCTGACCGGCCGGCGTTCCTTCGCAGGTTCGATGATCGGGGGTATCGCCCTGACCCAGGAGATGCTCGACTTCTGCGCCGAGCACCACCTTGGCTCCGAGGTCGAGGTCATCTCGGTCGACCAGGTCAACGAGGCATACGAGCGCGTGCTCGCCTCCGACGTGCGCTACCGATTCGTCATCGACGCGTCGACGCTCGCCTGACCAACTGACCTGTCGGGCTCAGGACTTCTTGGCAGCCTTCGCGCGCGGCTTGCGGATCGGCGTGGCCGACTCGCGAGCGGCGACGGCCTCCTTGAGCCGGGCCAGCTCGGTCGGGAAGTGCTTCACCAGTGAGTCGACGTCCGGCATCGACTCGCGGCAGGCGATCACGCCGACGTGCATCTCGCCGTTGTTGGACATCACGGTCACGTTGAGCCCGGCGCCGTGCATGATCGGCCCGAGCGGGTAGAGCGCCTTGATCTCCGCGCCCATGAAGTAGAGCGGTACCGGTGGACCGGGCACGTTGGAGATCACCAGGTTGTGCACGACCGGGTGCTTCTCGGCGAGGCGGAGGCCGGCGTACGCGCGGACGGCGAGGCCGAACGTGCGGGGCGCCGCGAACTCCGCCCAGTCCTGGAGTGCATCGGCACTGATCGCCTTCTGGTGCTCGCGGGCGTTGCGGTTGCTGTCGGCCATGTCCTCGAGGCGCTCCAGCGGGTCCTCGGTGTCGGTGCCGAGCTTGGCGAACAGGGCGGAGACCTTGTTGGCGCCGCTGGTGCGCTGCGAGCTCTCCCGCACGCTGACCGGCACGGTGGCGAGCAGCGACGTCTCCGGCAGCTCGCCGCGCTCCTCGAGATACGCCCGCAGCGCGCCACCCGAGACCGCGAGGACGACGTCGTTGACGGTCGTGCCCGTGGCGACCTTGATCGCCTTGATGTCGTCGAGGCTCATGTCGGCCAGGCCGATGGAGCGGTGGCCGGTGATGGTGCCGTTGAACGACGTGCGCGGGGCCGTCAGGGGCGCCGCCATGGCGGTGCCGGAGCGGGCGCGGCCGATCGTCTTCGCCAGCACCTGGCTGGTCGGCCCGACCAGCTTGACGGCCTGGACCGGCCGGGTCAGGTTGCTGACGATCGCGCGGCCGAAGAGCTCACGCGAGCCGACGTAGCGGCCGTGGTCCTCGTCCCCCACCAGCGCGAGCGGCTCCGCGTCCGGCTCCAGGGCGCAGAGGTGGGACACCAGGTTGGCGCCCGAGACACCGTCGACCGTGGCGTGGTGCATCTTGGTGAAGACGGCGATCTTGCCGTCGTCGTAGCCCTCGATCACCCACATCTCCCACAACGGCCGCGACCGGTCCAGCGGCAGGCCAGCGAGGTGGGCGCAGAGCTTGGTGAGCTCGGCGTAGCCACCGGGCGCCGGCAGCGCCAGCTGGTGCACGTGGCGCTCGATGTCGAACTGCTTGTCCTGCACCCAGATCGGGTGGTCGAGGCCGAGCGGCACCCGACGCAGCTTGCGCGTGAAGGCCGGTACGTCGCTCACGCGACGCTCGATCTCGGACTGGATGTTGTCGAATGCGTACGACGTCGGCATCGACGCCGGGTCGAGCACCATCACCGCACAGACGTGCATGAGCTGGGCCGGAGTCTCCAGGTAGAGGAAGCTGGCGTCCAGGCCTGACAGTCGGTGCATGCGCGTCATCCTAGGGTTAGAACACGTTGCAGCCAGCCTTCGTGGACGCCCTAACCTTGAGGCATGGGTTTCTTGCGCCGTCAGGCGATCACCGCCGCGCTGACCGCAAACGCAATCCGCCCGGTGCCGGGCTTCGAGGTCGGGATCCCCGCGTTCTTCGCGGGCTGGCTCACCGGCGAGCTGGCTCCGCACGTCCTTGCCGTGACCGCGGCGGACGCCGCGACCCATGCCGTCGGAAGGCGACGCAACCCGGCGGGACTCGCGCTTGCCGCGGGCTCGATGGCGGGCCTTGCCTATCTCATCCGGGAGAGCCGCAAGGTCCAGACCGAGGTCGAGGAGGCGTTGGTCGAGGGCCTCGGCGCCGACTACGTCGAGCAGCTCGACGCCCTGCCGACACCGGCCGAGCTGGCCACTCCGTGGCGCAAGCTGGTCTACCCCTTCCGGATGCGCAACACGGCCGTCACGGTCAAGCGCAACATTTCCTACAACGACGACTACGGCCGACGCGGCATGCTCGACATCTACCTGCCGGCGGCAGGCGTGCCCGACGGCGGCGCACCGGTGCTGCTGCAGGTGCACGGCGGTGCGTGGATGATCGGCACCAAGGAACAGCAGGGCCTCCCGCTGATGAACCACCTGGCCGCCAAGGGCTGGGTGTGCGTGGCGATCAACTACCGCCTGGCACCGCGTGATGCCTTTCCCGCCCAGGTCATCGACATCAAGCGGTCGATCGCCTGGATCAAGGACAACATCGCGGCGTACGGCGGCGACCCGGGCTACATCGCGATCACCGGCGGATCAGCCGGCGGCCACCTCTCAGCGCTGACCGCGCTGACCGCCAACGACACGGAGTGGCAGCCCGGTTTCGAGGACGCCGACACCTCCGTGCAGGTCGCCGTCCCGCACTACGGGGTCTACGACTTCTCCGGCTCGACCGGCCTGAAGAACGCGGTCAAGATGCGCGACAAGTTCCTGGCGCAGATGGTGCTGCAGACGTCGTGGAAGAAGCACCCGGAGCGGTTCGAGGCCGGCACCCCACTGCTGCGGATCACGGCCGACGCGCCCGACTTCTTCGTGCTGCACGGCACCTACGACACGCTCGTCGGTGTCGAGCAGGCCCGCCTCTTCGTCGAGAAGCTGCGCGAGACCTCCAAGCGTACGGTCGTCTACGCCGAGCTCTCCGGCGCCCAGCACGCCTTCGACATCTTCCCGTCGATCCGGTCGTCCCACATCATCCGCGCCGTCGACCGCTACCTCCACTGGCACTGGAACCAGTACCGCCGCGAGCACGCCGAGTCGGCACAAAGTCCGGCCTGAAACCCGCCGACTCGGCGCAAGGTCCCGGCGTTAGCGCCGACTCGGCGGTTAGCGGGGTAGGCCGAGGATCCGTTCGGCCGAGACGTTGCGCAGGATCTGGGTGGTGCCGCCGGCGATCGAGAGGCAGCGGGTGTTGAGCATCTCCCAGATGGCGGCCTGTACGTCGTCGTCCGGGGCCACGATCCGGTCGCCGTAGAGCTCGAGCACCAGGTCGGCGCTCTCCTGCCGGTTGCGCACACCGAGCAGCTTGGCCACGCTCGACTCCGGCCCAGGAGCGAGCCCGGCCAGGGACCGCAGCGTGGCGCGCACCCCGAGCAGCATGCACGTCGTCGCGAGCGCCACGGAGTGCCCGACAGCGACCCGCTGGGCTTCCGTCAGACCACCGGCGACGAGGCCGACCGCGCGCTCGGTGCTCTTGTCGAGCCGGCTGGTCGCCATCGCCACCCGCTCGTTGGCGAGCGTGGTGCGCGCGAGCTTCCAGCCGTCGCCCTCCCCACCCACGAGGCAGTCGTCGGGCACGAAGACGTCGTCCAGGAAGACCT
This sequence comes from uncultured Actinomycetota bacterium, assembly GCA_963753565.1. Lineage (GTDB taxonomy): Bacteria > Actinomycetota > Actinomycetes > Propionibacteriales > Nocardioidaceae > Nocardioides. Next base: position 177,209 of record CAVWCT010000007.1, on the reverse strand, counting down.
CGTTGAACAGCGCCGCCCCGGTGAGCTCGCGCAGCGGACGGACGTCGATGCCGGCCGCCTTCATGTCGACGAGGAAGTAGCTGATGCCCTTGTGCTGGGGCACGTCGGGGTCGGTGCGCGCCAGGCAGACGCCCCAGTCGGCGCGTTCCGCCACCGAGGTCCACACCTTCTGGCCGGTGAGCTTCCAGCCACCGTCGACGCGCTCGGCCCGGCTCCGCAGCGAGGCGAGGTCGGAGCCGGAACCCGGTTCGGAGAAGAGCTGGCACCAGACCAGCTCGCCGAGCAGCGATGGCCGCACGAAGCGCTCGCGCTGCTCCTCGGTCCCGTGCTCGATGATCGTCGGCAGGGCCCAACCCGCGATCACGATGTCCGGGCGGGCGACGTCCGCGCGCGCGAGCTCCTCGTCGATCACGACCTGACTCACCGCATCGGCACCGAGCCCGGCCGGAGCCGGCCAGTGCGGGGTGAGATAGCCCGTCTCGACGAGAGCCGCGCGCCGGTCCTCGGCGCCCGCGATCCGCTCCACGGTCGCCCTGATCTCGTCCCTGATCGGCCCGTCGCGTCCTTCGAGGTCCACCTGCACCCTGCGGCGTACGCCGTCGACCGCGCGGGTCGTCAGCCGCACGGCTGCGGCATCGGTGTCGCCGAGCAGACCGCGCAGCACCAGCGCCCGGCGGAGGTAGAAGTGCGCGTCGTGCTCGTAGGTGAAGCCGATCCCGCCGAGCACCTGGATACACGACTTGGCGACCTCGACCGCACCGGCGAACGCACTTGCCGAAGCCACGTCGGCGGCGAAGGCCCACTGCTCGTCGTCTCCGAAGGCCACCGAGGCCACGTCCCATGCGGCGGCGGTGACCGACTCCGACGTCTCCAGCATCTCCGCGCACAGGTGCTTGATCGCCTGGAAGCTGCCGATGGGCTTGCCGAACTGCTCGCGCACCTTCGCGTAGTCGACCGCGGTCTCGAGGCACCACCGGGCGATGCCGGAGGCCTCGGCGGCGGCGAACGTGACCGCGGCGCGGCGAACCAGATCGGCGGTCAGGCCCGGCACTCGTACGGCGTCGGCCGCGCTCAGGTCGACCTCCACCGAGCCGAAGCGACGGCTCAGGTCGACTCCGACCACGGGCGCGATGGTCGCGGCCTCCGCGGGCACGACGAACCACTCGTCCACGTCGTTGGGCACCAGCAGGTGCGTCGCCGACGGCGCGTCCCACAGGCCGTGTCGGCTCAGGCCGAGGCCGACCACTGCGCCGGCGCCGATGGCCTCGGCCACCCCAGCGATCTCGCCGAGCAGGGAGGCGGCAACGACCGGACCCAACAGCGGCCCCGGCACCATCGCATGCGCGCACGCCTCCACGGCGACCGCCTGGTCGAGCACCGATCCGCCACCTCCACCGGCGGCCTCGGGCAGCCCGATGGTCGCCACACCCATCTCCGTGACGGCCTTCCAGGTGTCCGCGAACGTCGCCTCGGCCTGGTCCTCGGCGGCCCGCGCCACCTCGGCACCGCCGAGCGACCCGGCCCACTTGCGCAGGCTCGCGGCCAGCTCGACGTGCTCGTCGGAAATCCCGATCGACATTGCCACCCCTGGTCAGAAACTAGAACGTGTTCCAATCCTACTAAACTCACGGGGTGACGAACATGCCCGCCGACCTGTTGGACCACGCGCGTGCCGCGAAGGGGTTCATGCCCGAGGACGAGGGGGCGCTGCTCCACCGCGTCGCCCTGGAGCGTGCGGCCGATGGGCCGCTGCTGGAAGTGGGCACCTACTGCGGCAAGTCGGCGATCTACCTCGGCGCCGCCGCGCGGTCGGTGGGCGGCGACAGCGTGGTCTTCACCGTCGACCACCATCGCGGCTCGGAGGAGAACCAGGCGGGGTGGGAGCACCACGACCCGACCCTGGTCGACGCCGAGCTGGGCCTGATGGACACCCTGCCGGTCTTCCGCCGCACGATCGCGCTGGCCGGGCTGGAGGACGTCGTGGTCGCCATCGTCGGCAGGAGCACCACGGTCTCGGCCCGGTGGCGTACGCCGCTGTCGCTGCTCTTCATCGACGGCGGCCACGCCGAGGTGCATGCCCAGAACGACTACGCCGGGTGGGCGCCGTGGGTCATGCCAGGCGGCGCACTGGCCATCCACGACGTGTTCGCGGATCCGGCCGATGGCGGCCAGGCGCCGTACCACGTGTTCGAGCGCGCGCTGGCCTCCGGCTCCTTCGAGGAGGCGGAGGCCGTCGGCTCGATGCGGGTCCTACGTCGCACGCGAGGAGACGCTGGCCACCTCGTCGGCTGACGGGCAGTCACACTCCAGCATCAGCTCGCGAAAGTGCGGCGCCAGCGAGGTGCCGCGCATGATGCCCGAGCCGGCCGTGCTGTGACCCTGGGTCTCCCCCAGCGCGTCGACGGCCAGGATCACGGCAGCCGCGGTGTACGTCGTGCGCTCGTCCGGCCAGTTGACGTCGTCGCCGTAGACCCAGCCGGTCCAGTACTCGCCGTTCTCGCCACGCAGGTGCTGCATGTCCGCGAGCATCCGCAGCGCCCGGCGGTGGTCACCCATGGCGTCCAGAGCCATGGCCAGCTCGCAGGTCTCGGCACCGGTCACCCACGGGTTGGTGTCGACGCATCGGATGCCGAGCCCCGGCACCACGAACTCGTCCCAGCGGCTCTCGATGAGCTCGAAGGCCGCGCGGCCGCGAACGGCACCGCCCAGCACCGGGTAGTACCAGTCCATCGAGAACGTCGACTTGTCGGCGAACAGGTCGCGGTGCTCGCGGACCGCGTGACCCAGGCGTCCACCAGCCAGCTCCCACTCTGGCTGGGGGTCGTCGAGCAGGTCCGCGAGGGCGACCCCGGCACGTAGGGAGTGGTAGATGCTCGAGCTGCCGGTCAGCAGCGCGAACGACTCGGTCGGCGTCCAGTTGATGCCGCCGAAGGCCGACTGCTGCGAGACGACCCAGTCGAGGCCGGCGCGCACCGACGGCCAGTAGCGCTGCACGAAGCGGATGTCGCGCCGGACCAGCCAGTGGTGCCACAGCCCCACCGCGAAGTACGCCGACATGTTCACGTCACCACGCTCGTCGTCAGGGGTGCCGTCGACGATCTTCATCGGCCACGAACCGTCGGCCCGCTGCAGGGTGGGGATCCAGGCGTAGGCGCGCTCGGCCGCCTCGACCTCGCCGCCGACGAGCAGCGCCATCGCGCCTTCGACGTGGTTCCAGATGTCGACGTGCTCACCCACGGTCCACGGGATAGCTCCCGACGGCTCCTGCATCCGTACGATCGACGTAGCGGTCTCGGCGACCTGGGCCGCGCTGAGGATGCCATCGACGTACGGCAGCCGGGCCAGGCTGACGGCGTCGGCCGCCCGGTCAGACATAGGGCTCGTCAGTCTCGACGGGCTTGCGGAAGTAGAGCACCATGCTCTTGCCGATCAGCGGGTCGAGCACCTTGCCGGCCAGCTGCAGTGACTTCGGCTGCTTCATGATCTCCCACACCAACAGCTTGTGGTACGCCCTCGCGAGCGGGTGGTCGTCGTTGTTCACGCCCACAGCGCACTTGATCCACCAGTACGGCGCGTGCAGCCCGTGGGCATAGTCCTTGCCGATGAACTCCATGGTGTCGCCGGGCGTGCCGTCGTTGACACGGCCGGCCTTGGTGACCTTGTCGACCAGCTCGTGGTCGGTGTAGATCCGGATGTGTCCACCCTCGGCGTTGTGGTAGTCGTCGGAGAGCTTCCAGTTGATGACCTCGGGCAGCCAGCGCGGCACCGTGATGGCCATGGTCCCGCCAGGGCGGAGCACCCGGACCAGCTCCTTGATCGCGTCGACGTCGGCATGGATGTGCTCGAGCACCTCCGCAGCGACCACGCGATCGAACTCGCCGTCGGCGAACGGCAGCTGCAGGGCGTCGCCCTGCTTGATGTCGGCCTCGGCGCCCTCGGGCACCTCGCCGGCCTCCTTCATCGCGCCGAACAGCTCCAGCACGCCGGCCAGCTCGTCGGCGTCCATGTCGAAGGCCACGACGTCGCCGCCGCGGCGGTACACCTCGAAGGCGTGCCGTCCGGCACCACATCCCATGTCCAGGACCCGGTCTCCGGGCCGCAGGCCCAACCGGTCGAAATCAACGGTCAGCATGGTCAGTGGTCCTTTCGGCCGCGGGCCGTCCTTTTCCGGTGATTGAGGAGCGAGCGAAGCGAGCGTCTCGAAATTCTTCCTTGTACTCGGCAATCGTTTCCTCGTAGGCCGCGGCCACCTTCGCCGCGACCGCCCGCCAGCTGAACAGCTCCTGGACGCGGCGCCGGCCGGCGGCACCCATCCGGTCGCGGCGTGCGGGATCGTCCAACATGAGCTCGAGCGCAGCCTTGAGCTCGCCCACATCGCCCGGTGTGACCAGGTCGGCACACAGCCCGTCGGGTCCCACGACCTCGGGGATCGCGCCGGCCCGCGAGACGACCAGCGGCGTGCCGCACGCCATCAGCTCGGCGGTGGGCAGCGAGAAGCCCTCGTAGAGCGACGGCACGCAGGCCACCTCGGCGGAGCCCATCAGCCCGACGAGCTCGTCGTCGCTGATCCCGTGGGCGAACCGGACCGAGTCGCCGATGGCGAGCTTGTCGATCAGCTTCTCGGTGCGTCCGCCGGCCTGCGGCTTGGTCACCAGGATCAGCTCGACGTCGCGCTCGGTGCGCAGCTTGGCGAACGCCTCCAGCAGCGTGGCTATGCCCTTCATCGGGGCGTCGGCGCTGGCCATGGCCATGATCCGTCCGGGCACCCGCGGGGCCGTGGGCGGCACGAAGTTGTCGTCGACGCCGAGGAGGATGACCTCCATCTTCGCCGGGTCGACCCCGAAGTCTTTGGCGATGTCGATCTTCGAGGTCTCTGACGGTGTCATGATCTTGCGCGCCTGGCGGGCGACCTTGCCCTGCATCCGCAGGAAGCCGTACCAGCGACGCAACGTCAGCCTGCGCCACGGGTTCCTGGTCTGGCTCAGGTCGATCCGGCGGTCGAAGGTGATCGGGTGGTGCAGAGTCGTGATCAGGGGCAGGCCCAGCTTCTCGATGTCGAGCATGCCGTACCCGAGGACCTGGTTGTCGTGAGCGATGTCGAACTCGTCGGCACGCTCGGCCAGCAGCCGAGCCACTCGCCGGCTGAACGTGCGTGCCTCGGGGAAGCCCGCGAGGCACATGATCGCGAACTCCTGGACGTCGACCAGGTCCCGGAACTCCCGGAGCTTCGGCACCCGGAACGGGTCTGGCTCGCGGTAGAGGTCCAGGCTGGGCACCTTCGTGAGGCGTACGCCGGGATCCAGCTCCGGGTACGGCTGCCCGGAGAAGACCTCGACCTCGTGCCCGAGATTGGTCAGCTCACGGCTGAGGTGCCGGATGTAGATGCCTTGTCCGCCGCAATGAGGCTTGCTGCGATAGGACAGCAGTGCAACCCGCATACGTCTCGACCCCTTCTTGTGAATGGCGCAGTCTTGGTAGTCAACGTGCTTTCCGGACACTTGCCGGATGCGTTGACACGCCGGGCCGGACAAAGTGGAACGTGTTCCTATTATGTCCCACCAGTTGATAGCCTAGCCGCGCAGATAGGAAACCTGGGGGTCCATGTGAGCAGCGCCAACTCGTTGACGGTCGACGAGCTCGGGTCGGCCGCCCAGCGCGACCGGCGTAAGCGGATCCTCGACGCCACCTACGAGCTCGCCTCCGACGGCGGCTTCGACGCCGTCCAGATGCGGGCCGTCGCCGATCGGGCCGATGTTGCCCTCGGCACCCTCTACCGCTACTTCCCCTCGAAGATCCACCTGCTCGTCTCCGCCCTCGGTCGGCAGTTCGAGCAGGCCGAGGCCACGCTCCGGGAGAAGCCGATCCCCGGCGAGACCCCGTCCGAGCGGGTGATCGCGGTGCTCAAGAAGACCACGCGCGGGCTGCAGGGCGACCCGCACCTGACCGAGGCGCTGACCCGGGCCTTCATGTTCGCCGACGCCTCGGTGGCGGCCGAGATCCACAACGTCGGCATGCTGATGACCTCGATGCTCACCCACGCGATGGAACCCGAGCGCACCAGCGAGGTGACCGAGGACGACGTCGCCATTGCCCGCGTGATCGGCGATGTCTGGCTCTCGTCCCTGGTCGCCTGGGTCACCGGGCGTTCGTCGGCTGCCGACACCGCGCAGCACATGGAGACCGCGGTCCGGATGCTCCTGCGGGACTGATCAGCCGGATTTCAGCCACCGGGTGGCGCGGCGGCCTGCCGGAGCGTAGTCGTTGATCATGTGCTCCTGCGCCGACACCACCTGAACCCGTAGCTCGCGGGGAGCCCCGAGGCACCGGCGCGGCACCGTGAAGACAATCGTCGGATGGTGGTCGCCGCCGTCGCGGAACCGGTCGATCGTGAGCCCCGGGCAGCGCACCTCTGGTCCCAGGCTCTGGTCGCGCCAGCGATCCACCCTGAACACTCCCTCGATGTTCCCGAAGGCACCGTGGTAGTCCAGGACCTCGAGGTCGGCACCGGAGTGACCCGGTGTGGTGTCGACCCAGACCTCGTACTGGTCGGCCCAGCCGTCGCGCGGAGCCTCGTGAATGACGACTCGGAGGGTGCGCCGGCCATGGTCGACCTCGACCCGGGTGATGTCCGCGCTGCCGGGGCCTAGCGCCGAGTCGTCGCCGGGGTCGGTGACAGTGGCTCGCTCCGCCGCAGCTTGACCGACCGCCACCAGGCTCCAGACGAGCAGACTGAGCAGCGGTACGACGACCGCGCCACCACGTGGCCGCCTCATGGCGCTAACCCCCGAACGCGTGCGTGCTGGTGACCCCACCGTCGACCGCGATCTCGGCGCCGTTGACGTACGACGACTCGTCTGAGGCCAGGTAGACGTAGAGAGGCGCGACGTCCTCGGGGTGGCCGACCCGCCGTAGCGGGATCTTCGAGGCGCCGAACTCCATCGCCGCGTCGCCGCCGTGGACGCGGGTCATCGGGGTGTCGATCATTCCGGGGTGCACGGAGTTGACCCGGATCCCCTTGCGGCCCAGCTCCATCGCCGCGCACTTGGTCATGCCCCGGATCGCCCACTTCGTCGCGGCGTACGCCGTGCAGCCGGGCATGCCGGCCAGTCCCTCCACGGAGGAGGCGTTGATGATCGAGCCGCCGCCGTTCTTGCGCATGGTGCGGGACACCGCCTGCATGCCGAGGAAGCAGCCCAGCTGGTTGACGCGGAAGAGCAGCTCGACCTCGTCGATGCCCATTCGCTCGATGTCGCCGAAGCGGAGGATTCCGGCGTTGTTGGCCAGCACGTTGACCGGCCCGAAGCGTTCCTCCGTGTCGGCCACGAGCGCCGTCCAGGAGGCCTCGTCGCTGACGTCGTGGTGGGCGAAGTGAGCCGACGCGCCGAGCTCGTCGGCGAGCGCCTGTCCCTCGTCCTTGGCGATGTCGGCGACCATCACCTTGGCGCCCTCGGCCACGAAGGACCGCGAGATCGCGGCTCCCTGGCCCTGAGCGCCGCCGGTGACGATCGCGATCTTGGTGTCGAGTCGACCCATCAGAATGTGACCTTTTCGTTCAGACCGAGAGCTGCATGATCGAGTCGGCCGCAAAGCCGACCGACGGGTCCCGCCCGTCGAAGTAGCCCCCGAGCTGCTTGTCGAGGTCGTCGAGGCTCCAGGTGGAGCCGGACTTGTCGAAGCGCTGCTCCACCACCGGAGCGGCAACCAGGGCGACCATGCCGCCGTAGACCACGAACACCTGTCCGGTGATCGTGTCGGCGGCAGGTGAGGCGAGGTAGGCGACCAGCGGCGCGACGTGCTCGGGCGAGTAGGGGTCGATCTCGAGCCCGGACTCGTCCTCCCCGAACACCTGGGCCGTCATCGCGGTCCGGGCGCGGGGGCAGATCGCGTTGGCGCGGACCCCGATCTTGCCCAGGCCGCGCGCGGTCGACAGGGTCAGCGCCGTGATGCCGGCCTTGGCGGCTGCGTAGTTGGCCTGGCCCGGTGAGCCGGCGAGGAACGCCTCCGACGCGGTGTTGATGACCCGCCCGTAAACGGGGGCGTCGGCCTCCTTCGACTTCGCTCGCCAGTACGCCGCGGCGTTGCGCGAGAGCAGGAAATGGCCGCGTAGGTGCACCCGGATGACCGAGTCCCACTCGTCGTCGGACAGGTTGAACAGCATCCGGTCTCGGGTCATGCCGGCGTTGTTGACGATGATGTCGAGGCCGCCCAGCCCCTCGGCCGCGGCGACCATGGCATCGGCCGTGGACCGCTCCCCCACGTCGCCCTCGACGATCGCGACCTCGCCGCCACGGGTGCGGATCTCCTCGGCCGCGTCGTCGGCGGCGCCGGGCAGGTCGTTGAGCACCACCCGGGCACCGGCATCGGCCAGGGCCAGCGCCTCGGCGCGTCCGAGCCCGGCCCCGGCGCCGGTGACGACGGCGACCCGGCCGTCAAGAGACAGGGGTGATTCGGTCACGTGCTCATTCCTCCAGGGAGATGGCGGCGCGGGGGCAGGCCGCGACGGCCCGCTTGACGCCCTCGATGTTCTCGTCGGTGGTCTCCTCGGTCTTCAGCTGGAGGAAGTCGTCGTCATCCAGCTCGAACACGTCGGGGGCCAGCGCCTCGCACAGTGCGTTGGACTCGCACAGGTCGAAGTCCACCTTGATCTTCACTACCTACTCCTTTCGGTTCCTGAGGTGCGAGCTTGCGAGCCTCGAAGGGCCTCAGGTCATCTTCCGGTGGTCCCAGGTGGCGACGTGGTCCGGGTGGATGGCCACCGCCACGCGCTTCTGGGCCTGCTTCTCCACGGTCTCTCGACCGAAGTCACCGAGCGCCTCGAACGAGTCGGCGGCGACCATCCGGGTGGCGACCTCGGAGCCGATCGAGTAGATCGACTCGTAGTCACGGACGATCTCGGCCCGGCCGCTGATCGACACTCCCCGCAGCTCGAAGTAGTCGTCCCCGTCCTCGACCAGGGCGCTCACCCGGGGATCGCGCTCGAGGTTGCGGATCTTCTGGCTGCGTCCGTAGGTCCAGAACACGATCTTCCCGTCGCGCACGATGTAGAAGAGCGTCGAGAGGTGCGGAGCACCGTCGGGGCCGAGGCTGGCGACCTGCACCTTGATGTTGGCGGCCAGGAAGTCGGTGATCTCCTGGTCGGTCATCTTGACCTCGTCGCGGCCGCCCATCAGACGTCCGAGGAGTGGCCGGGGAACACGTGTGCAGTCGGGTCGATGGCCACCGTCGCGTTGTTGACGGCCGTCGCGGCCTCGCCGAAGCCGACCGCGATCAGGCGCACCTTGCCGGCGTACTCGGTGATGTCGCCGGCGGCGAAGACCCGAGGCAGGTTCGTGCGCATCGACGGGTCGACCAGGACGTGGCGCTTCGAGACCTCGATTCCCCACTGCTGGATCGGGCCCAGGTCGGCGATGAAGCCGAGCGCGGCCACGACCGCCTGCGTCGGGCGGCGCGTCACCTCGTCGCCCACGGTGATCTCGACTGCCTCGAGCAGCCCGTCGTCATCATCGGAACCGACCAGCGCGCTGACCTCGGCCTTGGTGATGATCTCGACGGACGAGTCGCGCACCTGCTGGACGGTCCTCTCGTGGGCCCGGAACGCGTCGCGGCGGTGCACCAGGGCGATCGACCTGGCGATCGGCTCGAGGTTGAGGGCCCAGTCGAACGCACTGTCGCCGCCCCCGACGATGACGACGTCCTTGCCGGCGTAGGGAGCGAAGCTCGGCACGAAGAACTCGAGGCCACGGCCCAGCCAGCCCTCGCCCGACGGCAGCGGCCGCGGGCTGAACTTGCCGATCCCGGCGGTGATCAGCACCGCACCGGCCCGGACCTCGGTGCCGTCATCGAGCCCGACGGTCACGCCTTCGTCGTCATGCGTCAGCGTGGCCGCGGTGCGGTCCAGGAGGTACTCGGGCTTGGCGGTGGCCGCCTGGGACACCAGCCCCTCGACCAGGTCGCGACCCTTGACGGTCGGGAAGCCGGCCACGTCGAAGATCTGCTTCTCCGGATACATCGCCGTGATCTGGCCACCGAGCTCCGGCAGCGAGTCGACGACCGCGACCCGGTGCCCGCGGAAGCCGGCGTAGTAGGCGGCGAACAGGCCCGTAGGCCCGGCGCCGATGATGAGGAGGTCGCACTCGACGGTGTTCTCAGCAGCGGAGGTCACGTCGGGGATCCTTCCTCTCTCGCTGGCGGGGCTCAACCATTGGCCACCCCTTGGCGAGTCGGGCAGCAAGACTGAAACGTGTTCTAGTTTACCGAAACTATCACTTCGTCTCGAGGTCTGACACCAGCCACCCCTGGTCGGTGTTGACCACCGTGACCAGGGCTCGGTACGGCGTGTAGACCGGTTCCTTGCCGTTCTTGGTGACGAACTGGTTCAGGAACACCAGGGCCTGGACCTCCTCCTGGTCGGCCCGCACCACTCCCTGCGCGACGATGCTGACCTGGACCTCGGTCTTGCTCGACACGATCGCGTCCTCGACGTCGCCGGCGGTCTGTCGGTACTCCTCGGCGAACGTCGGCGTCATCAGCTTGGCCGCCTCGTCGACCTGCGCGTCGTAGTCCTCATACGACGTCGCGACGATCGTGTACGCCGCCTGGGCCGCCGCCGCGACCGCCACCTGAGCGTCCTTGCCGGTGATCAGGACAGGTGTGTCGGCGTCTGCCGGGCTCGAGCTCGAGCCGGTGTCGGAAGCGGTCGACGGCTCGTCGTCGTCCACCCAGAGGAAGATGCCGCCGGCCAGGGCGAGCACCGCCAGCGCCGCGATCGCGATCAGCAGCACCCGGGTGGTCCGGGGCGAGCCGACGAAGCCTTCGCTCGGCTCGTCGACCTCCTCGACCTCGTCCGGCTCCGCTTCGGGCTCCGGTGCCAGGTCGTCGGCTTGAGGCTCGACCTCAGGCTCGACCTCAGGCTCGGCCTCGGTGACTTCGTCAGTGACCTCGGGCGGGGTCGGTCCGGCCTGGCCGCCCTGGCCGGCGATCCGCCGCGGCCGCGACATGGGGTTGGCGCTCGAACGCCGGGGATTCCGCCTCACCATGTCCAGGTCCCGCTCACGCCACGAACTGCAGGTCGTTGGTCAGCCACGTGTCGTCCTGCTTCACCAGGGACAGCTGGAGCCGGAAGTTGCGCGCTACCGGCTTGTCACCCGTCTGGTTGTTGGCGACGGTGCCGCTGGTCGCCACGATCACGGTCGCGGAGTCCTCGTCGGAGGAGACGACGCCCGCCCAGAGCACGTCGCCGGTCATCACCGACTTGTTGCGCTTGATCACCTCGATCACGCCCCCCGTCGACTTCTCGTACTGCTGGCGGAACGCGCCGGTGGCCCCGGCCTTCACCTGCTCGATGGACGCCTCTGCGTCGTCGTAGCGGATGTTGACGAACGCGTTGGCCATCGTGCTGGCGGAGGAGATCACGTCGGCGAAGCGCTGCTGCTCGTCAGCGGGGGCCTCGTCGAGCGACTCCACGTGCAGCGCACCTGTTCCTGGGAGCTCGGTCGTATCGTCGTTGCCGAGGGCCCGGACCACGGCCACGACGACGACCACGCACGCGGCCGCCGTCAGCAGGGCCAGGACGTAGAGGGCGAGGTTCATCCGCACCCGCGACGGCGCGGGGTCAGGAGCAGAGGTCACTGACCGGCCACCGGGCCCACCAGCAGCCATTTCCACGAGTCGTCCCCCAGGATCGAGATGTTCGGACTGCCAAATCTAACCGGCTGACCCTGGGCGTCGACGGCGAAGCCAGAGAGCCCTGTGCCCGGGTCGTAGCTGCCGACGACGGCGCGTCCGGGGTTGGGGTTCTTGGCGGTGCCGGGCGAGTAGTTGAACCCGCGGTAGTTGGTGTTCGGCTTCGTGCACTTCGCCGGGAAGATCGGCCCGTCGGTCAGGTCGTTGCCCTGGCGCCACTGGCTGGCCGGCAGGTAGCCCTCGCGTGCACGGCGGGGTCTGGTCGAACTGGAGGTTCACGTGGCCGTAGCCGTCAGGAGTGGTGCCGGTGTAGCCGCCCGCGATCACCCGTGGGAACTCCACGAGCAGCTGCTCCATGCCGCCCAGGTGCGAGACCACCACCTGCTCGACGCTCATCAGGTTGCCGAGCAGCACGGGGATCGTCGGCTCGAGGTCTTCGAGGAGGCCGTTCAGCTCGCGGGCGGCGCCCGGCGTGTGGCTCGAGCACCTGGCGCAGGTCACCGTCGCTCTCGCGGAGCGTGTCGGTGATCAGTCGGAGGTCGCGCGAGAAGGAACGGATGTTCTCGCCGCTGGCCTGCTGGGTCCGCAGCACGGTGCGTCCGTCGGTCCAGCAGGGCGATCGTCTCGTCGGTGTGCGCGGCTGCCTCGTCGACGAACCGGCTGCCGTTGTCGAGCAGCCTCTGCAGCGGGATGCCGGTGTTCTCGAAGAGGGCGCCGAGCTCCTTCACCACGACCTGCAGGTTCTCCTTGTCGACCGAGCTCACGAAGCTGTCGAGCTCGACCAGGAGGTCGGCCTCGTCGACCGGGAGGGACGATTCGCTGCCCTTCAGCAGGTCCCCGTCCTCGGCGTACGGGCCGTCGTCGCTGGCCGGCTCGAAGTCGAGGTACTGCTCCCCCACTGCGGACAGGTTGTGGACGAACATCGGGGCGTCCTTGGGGAGCTTGGTGCCCTCCTCCAGCTCGAGCTCGAGCGTGACCCCCTTGTCGGTGGCGGTCATGTCGGAGATCTTGCCGATCTGGACGCCGCGGTAGCTCACCTGGCCGCCCTCGTAGAGGCCACCCGAGGTCGGCAGGGTCGCCTGCACCGTGAGGCCGCGCCCGAGGATCTGGTCGATGAAGCCGAGGTAGGACGCCGTGATGTAGACGACGCCGAACGCACTCAGCACGACGAAGGCCAGCAGCCTCGCCTTCACGTGACCGGTCATGACTGACCTCCGTACAGGCTCGTGCTGGACGGCGCCGGAGACGGCGCGCCGCTGCTCAGCTCGGAGTTGAGCCGGTTGAGACCGAGCAGACCGCCGAGCCCGTCGCCGAGCCCGTCGAGCAGGCCGCCGAGCCCGCCGCCACCGAGAGCCCAGCGCGCGACAGACCTGGTTGCGCTGGTAGCGGGGCCGCTCGCAGGCTGCCGACCAGCTGGCTCAGCAGCCTGCGAGCTGCCGAGCACCGCCTTGCAGGGCCTGCTGGTCAGGCTGCCGCTGCTCAGGCACTTCGTGACGTTGTCGAGGATCGGCCCCACCTGGTTGCCGAGAAGTCCGCCCAGGTCGATCTCGGGGATGCCGAGCCCGTCGAGGAGGTTCTGCAGGCTCACTTCCATCCGGATCGAGGTGTTGGCGTAGTCGCCGTAGACGATCTCCGAGGCCTCCTGGGGGAACGGGAAGCTGACGATCAGGTTCAGGCCCGCGGCCAGCTTGGGCCCGACGTCGCTGAGCTTGTCGAGGATCGGGCTCAGGTCACGCAGCGACCGGAGCAGGTTGTCCTTGCTCGCCGTGATCACCCTGGTGCCGACCACGCCGAGGCGGTCGAGCGCCGCGAGCATGTCCACCAGCTCGTCGTGCTGGTCGGCCAGCACGGCGATGGCGGGTCCGGTGGCGTCGAGCGCCTCGGTGATGACGTCGCGCTCTGCGTTGAGCGTGGCAGGTCAGGTTGTTCATCGACTCCAGGGCCCGGATGATGTCGCCCTTCTGGTCATCGAGGGTGCCGACCACGCTCTCGAGCGTGCCGAGCAGGCTGCGCAGGTTGTTGGTGCGCCCGCTCATCACGTTGTTGAGCTCTTGGGTGATGGTGCCGAGCTGCGCGACGCCGCCGCCACTGAGCAGGTAGGAGAGGGCGCCGAGCACCTCCTCGACCTCCGGGTTGCGGCCGGTGGCCTCGATCGGGATGTTGTCGCCGTTGCCGAGCTCGCCCTCGGGCGGCGACGTCGGTCGGCGCCTCGAGCGCGACGTACTTCTCGCCGAGCAGGCTCACCTGGCGGATGTCGGCGATGACGTTGTCGGGGAGCTCGACGTCGTCGCGCACGCGCATCGTGATCCGGGCGTGCCAGCCGTCGCGGTCCACCTCGGTCACCTCGCCCACGGTGACGTCGTCGACCATGACCGGAGAGCGAGGTACGACGTTGAGGATGTCGGCGAACTCGGCGGTGACCTCGTAGGAGTTGCCCTCGTCGACGGGCGATCCCGGGAGCGGCAGGTCGTAGGCGCCGTTGAACTCACATCCGGTGAGGAGGAGCGCGCCCGCAGCGACGGCTCCGACGGTGCGCCTCAGGCGCTGGGTGCGGGTCACGAGCCGTCACCCCCACCGAGGAGACCCTCGAGGCTGGCGTCGTTGCCCGTCGTATAGGAGCCGAGGTCGCGCGGCGTGACCCCACTCGCGGGCGTCTGCGCCTGCCGGTGGGTGGTCGTGCGCGAGGAGTTCGTAGCCGCCGGACGTCTTCTTGTCCGGTGCCAGGATCGGCTCCAGGAGCCGCTCGAAGATCTGGCAGGCCAGCTTCTTCATGGCGGGCGGCATGTCGGACTGCTGGACCACCGCGCAGAGCAGACCGTCGGCATCGGCGATGTTGCCGTTGAACCCGATCCGCGAGCCGATCGAGCCGGTCTGGGTGTTGAACGCGAGCACCAGGTTGCCGATCGCGACCGGGGCGACCGTGAGCGCGGTGTCCAGCGAGTCGCGCTCGGAGTTGATCGTCTTCATCACCCGGGTCAGCTTCTCGATGTCCGTGACCAGCGCCTTGCGGTTGTCCTGGACGAACGTCTTCACGGTGCCCACGGCGCGAGCCACGGACGCGAGGGCCGCCTGCAGCTCGCCGCGCTCGGTGACCAGGCTCTCGGACACTCCAGCGAGATCGGCGATGAAGGCCCGGACCAGGGAGTCGTTGGTGGCCAGCGAGTCGGTGAACTTGGCCAGCTGGGTGACCGTCTCGAAGAGGTCGCCGCTGCCCTGGCCGAAGGTGGTAGCCGCCTCGGACAGGTTGCGGATCATCTCGTTGCCGGCCGCGCCGTTGCCGCCGAGGGCGTCCGAGGCGGCCTTCAACGTGCGGTTCAGGGTGCCGTCGGAGTTGACGCCTTGGGGTCCGAGCGCCGCGGTGAGGTCGCGCAGGGCGGCGTAGATGCGGTCCAGCTCGACGGGCACGCCGGTGCTGTCGAGGGCGATGTCGGCACCGTCCGCCAGCACGTCTCCCCCGGTGTACGCCGGCCCGAGCTGCACGAAGCGGTCGGCGACCAGGGTGGGGGTGACGATCGCTGCGGTGGCGTCGGCCGGCACCTTGAACTCGGCGTCGTACTCCATCTCGACCCGGACCGAGTTGCCCTCGGGAATGACCGCGGTGACGTGGCCGACGTTGACGCCGAGGATCCGGACGTCGGTGCCTTCGTAGACGCTGACCGCGCGCGGGAAGTGTGCGGTGACAGTGCGCTTGTCGTCGCCGTCACGCAGGACGAGGACGAGCCCCAGGACGAGCAAGAGGACGATCGCGACCCCGATGACCCGGCCGGTGACGGTGCGCAGCAGGCCGGTCATTGCGGCGCCGCCGGCTGGAACTCACCGGTCGGGAGCGACGCGAGGTTGACGGCGTACGCGTCGAACCAGGGGCCGGTACCGATGATGTTGGACAGGATGCTGGCGTAGGGCCCGAGGGCGTTGAGCGTGGCCTTGAGCTCCTTCTCCTTGCTGATCAGCAGGCTGGTCAGCTCGTCGATCTCCCTGAGCGCCGGCCCGATCTGCGCCTGGTTGTCGGTGGCGACCCCGCGCAGCTCGACCGCGAGCGTGCGGGCGTTGACCAGCAGCCGGTGGATGGCCTGCTTGCGGCTCTCGACCTCCTTGAAGACGAGGTCGCTGCTGCTGCATCAGGTCGACGATGTCCTTGCTGCGGTCGGCCAGCAGGGTGCTGACGTTCTTCGAGCTCTCCAGCAGCCCCTTGATCTGCTCGTCCCGCGAGGCGACCGTCTCCGACAGGCGCGCGATGCCGTCGAAGCTGGCCTGGATCTCGGGGGCGGACTGCTCGACGGTGTCGGAGACGACGCCCAGGGCGTCGACGAGCTGTTCCTTGTCGATCTGCTCGGTCGTCGTGGTCAGGTCGCCGAAGACGCCGACGATGTCGTACGCCGACTCGGTGCGTTCCCGAGGGATCGGCGTGTCCTCGGCCTGCTGGCCCTCGCCGGCCGGCGTGAGCTCGAGGTACTTCTCGCCGAGGAGGTTGAGCACCTCGACCGAGGCCTTGCTCTCCTTGCCGAACTCGACACCGTTGTCGACCTCGAACTCCACGATCACCTTGTCGCCATCGAGGGAGACCTTGGTGACGCGGCCCACCCGGATGCCACCGACCTGCACCATGTTGCCGCGGTGGATACCGCTGGCGTCGGAGAACTCGGCGGTGTAGGTGGTGCCGCCGAAGCCGGGGAACTTGGACAGGTTGAAGGTCGCCACCAGCAGAAGCACCATCACGACCATGGTGATCACCCCAAGCCGGATGATGGCGAGCCTCGCTCGAGCGCGTCATGTGTTGCACCTCGGCGCCGTGCTGCGGAAGTTGAGCGGCTCCGAGCAGCTGGTTGAGGTTGGTGAGCAAGGCGGGCGGGATCCCCGTGATCTTGGGCAGGTTGATCTCGGCCGAGAAGCCGCAGACGTAGTAGCTGTACCAGGAGCCGTAGGTGCCGGTGCGGGTCTGGTCGGTCATCGACTCGGGCAGCCGGTCGAGCAGCTCGACGACCAGCTTGCGCGACTGCTTCGTCGTCAGCAGCGCCGACAGCTCGACGCAGCTCGGCGACGTCGGACTTGATCAGCGGGCGGCCGTCGTGGAGCAGGTCTGCGACCACGACGGTGAGGTCGGAGATGCTCGACAGCGACGATCCGATCGTCTTGCGGTCGCGGGCCAGGTCCTGCATCCAGTCCTTGAGCTCGGTCACCAGCGAGGTCAGCTGCTCCGAGCGGCTGTCGACCGTCTGCAGCGTGGTGGAGAGGTTGTCGATCACGTCGCCGATCAGCTCGTCGCGGTCGGCCAGGGTGGTGGTCAGCGACGCCGTCTTCTGCAGGAGTCCCTGCACGGTGCCGCCCTCACCCTGCAGCACCTGCACCAGGTTGAGGGTGAGCTCGTTGACGTCCTCGGGCTTGAGCGCCTGGAACAGCGGCTTGAAGCCGTTGAACAGGGTGGTCAGGTCGAGCGCGGGGCTGGTCTGGTCGATCGGCAGCGGCTCGTCCTCCTCGAGCGGCTCGGCGTTGGCGTCGTCGCCCTCCTCGAGGGCGAGGTAGCGGTCGCCGACCAGGTTGAGGAAGCGCACCTCGGCACGTGAGGCGGTGGTCAGCGGCACGTCGGCCTTGACCCGGAAGGTCACCAGCGCGTGGTTGCGCTCGTAGTGCTCGACCTTCTTCACCTCGCCGACGCTGACGCCGGCCACTCGGACGTCGTCGCCCTTCTCGAGCATCGAGGCGCTGGTGAAGATCGCTTGGTACTCGTGGCCGGCACCGAAGCCGATGTTGCCCATGATCGCGGCGAGCAGGCCGGTGACCATGATCGAGATGACCGTGAAGACCGCCAGCTTGATGCCGGCCTTGCAGGGTCACCTTGTTGCGGCGGTTGCGGATCTTGGCGGCGGACGCCTGCGCCTCCGGCGCCGGCTGTCGTCGCGGCGTTGGGTGGCTCGGTCACGAGCCGTCACCTCCCCGGACGACCGGGCCCGTAGAGCAGCGACCCGAGCGAGCCGTAGCTGTCGGCTGAGTCGCCCGGTCTGGCCGGCCAGCATCGCGTTGATGATGGCCTTCTCACCCTCGCAGCCGGCGAACCCGCTCGACATGGACTGGCGTCGCTCCCCCGCGAACGCCGGCGAGGTGCGAGCGCTGCCTCGGGCCAGGAGGGTGGGCGGGTTCTCGTCGATGTCGGTGCCGTCGTCGAAGTGGTTGGGCCCGATCGGGATCGGCGGGTTCGGCAGGCCGGAGCACCACGGCCCGTGGCCGATCTCGCCGTACTTGGGGATGTCGTCGGGACCGTAGGCCTTGTACTGCGGCGTGAACAGCTCGATGTACTGCTTGACCTCGTTGCCCTCGAACGTCTTGGCCAGCAGCGGCTTGTAGTCGGCCGCACCCTGGATCAGGCACGGGAACTCCGGCGAGTACGCCGCCAGCAGCTTGAGGATGGGCGCGGTCACCTCGAAGATCCGGATCAGGTTGGCCTCGTTGTCGGCGAGGATCCGCGTGGACGTCTTGGCGAGCCCGCCGACGTCGCTGAAGAAGACGTCGATCTCCTTGCGCTTCTGGGTGATCGTCTTGCTGGTCACCGTCAGGTTGCCGAGCACTCCGAGGAGGTCGGGAGCGGCGTCGTCGTAGGTCTCGGCGACCTCGGCGAGCCGGATCAGGTCCTCCCGCAGAGTCGGGAGGTGCTCCTCGATCACACCGAGGTAGTCGTCGAGGTCGACCAGGGTCTCGCCGAGCTGGTCTCCCCGGCCCTCGAGCGCGGTGGCCAGGGCGTTGAGCGCCATGTTGAGGTCGGCCGGCCGGACCGCGCGCAGGAGCGGGAACAGCTCGGCGAGGATCCGGCTGAGCTCGACGTTGACCTCGACCTGGCTCGAGGGGATCACGTCGTTGTTCTCGAGGTGGGTCGACGACGGCTTGTCGGGCACCACGAACGAGATGTACTTCTGGCCGAACAGGGTCGTCGGCAGGATCTGCACGTTGCACGTTGTCGGGGAGGTCGTCGGCGACCGAGGGCTGGAGGGCGACCTCGATCGAGGCCTCCTTGCCGTCCTGCTCGACCTTGCGCACCTGCCCGATCAGCACGCCGTTGAGCCGGACGTCGCCGAACTTGGCGAGCTGGAGCCCGGCCCGGTCGGACTTGATCGTGATCGTGGTGTCGTGGAGAAGGCCTTCTGTAGATCGCGATCGACAGCCCGACCAGCAGCGCCATCACGGTCAGGAAGGCAACGCCGGCTACCAGCAGGCGGTTGTGCTCCCGCTTGCTGTCGTGATGGATGTTGACCAGCATCGCCCGCGTTACCCCGTGATCCGTACGGTGGTGGTGGAGCCCCAGATCGCGAAGCTGAGGAAGAAGTCGGCGACGACCGTGAAGACGATGCTGGTGCGGATCGCCCGGCCGACCGCCATGCCCGACACCGGCGGGCCCGCCCGAGGCCGTGAAGCCGTAGTAGCAGTGGATCAGGATGATCGCTGCGGCCAGGAACAGCAGCTTGGCGAACGACCAGAGGATGTCGATGGGTGGCAGGAACGCCAGGAAGTAGTGGTCGTAGGTGCCGGGCGACTGTCCGTAGATGAAGATCACGATCAGCCGCGGCGAGAGGTAGGACGCGCTCAGCGCCACGATGTAGAGCGGGATCACCGCGACGAACGCCGCGATCATCCGGGTCGTGACCAGGAACGGCAGCGACGGGATGCCCATCACCTCGAGGGCGTCGATCTCCTCGGAGATCCGCATCGCGCCGAGGCGGGCGGTGTAGCCGCAGCCCACCGTGGCCGCGAGCGCGATCGAGCAGATCAGCGGCGCGACCTCTCGGGTGTTGAAGTAGGCGGAGATGAACGCGCTGAACTTGGCGACGCCGAGCTGGCTCAGCGACGCGTAGCCCTGGATGCCGACCTCGGTGCCGGCGAAGAACGCCAGGAACGCGATCACTCCGACCGAGCCGGCGACCAGCGCGAGTCCGCCGGAACCGAACGTCACCTCGGCGAGGGTGTTCCATGATCTCGCGGGGGTAGCGCTTGATCGCCCGGGGCGTCCAGGCGATGGCCTTGGCGTAGAAGAGCAGCTGGTCGCCGTACTGCTCGAGGAACTTGCGCGGTCCGGCCGTGACCGCGCTCGCGATCGATCCGAAGTTCGCCATGCTCGCTCAGATCCCCGGGGGCGGAACGACTTGGAAGTAGACGGCGGTGATGATGGCGTTCAGGAAGAACAGCAGCATGAACGCGATGATCACGGACTCGTTGACCGCCCGGCCGACGCCGCTGGGACCGCCACCGGCGTTGAGCCCCTTGTAGGCGCCGACGATCGGCTGCGAGTCCAGCCGAAGATCACCGCCTTGATCATCGCGATGTAGAGGTCGGGAAGGCTCGCCAACGCGGTGAACGACGACAGGAACGCTCCGGCAGACCCGCCCTGGACGATCACGGTGAAGAAGTAGCCACCGCCGATGCCGGCGCCGATCACGATGCCGATGATCATCAGCGAGACGAACATCGTGGCGACGACGCGCGGTGCGACCAGACGCGCCAGCGGGTCGACGCCGAGCACCTCCATCGCGTCGATCTCCTCGCGGATCTTGCGCGCGCCCATGTCGGCACAGATGGCCGAGCCGGCGGCGCCCGCGATGATCAGTGCCGCGGCGATCGGGGCGGCCTCACGGACCACCGCGAGCACGGCTGTCGCGCCGGCGAAGGACTGCGCGCCGAGCTGACCGGTCAGGTTGCCGACCTGCAGCGAGATGACGGCCCCGAACGGGACCGACACCAAGATCGTGGGGAGCAGGGTCACGGTCGTGATGAACCAGGCCTGCTCGACGAACTCACGGAACTGGAAGGGCGTGGTGAAGATCCGCTTGGTGACGTCGACCACCATGGCGGCGATTTCCCCGGGGCCGCGGACGATCGACACCGCACTGAATGCCATCCGCCACCTCTCCCCATCACTTGCGACGGCCGCCACAGAATAGAACGTGTTCTCATTTTCCTCAACGAGACGCGTCTTAGGCCGTGTCGACCCTCGTCCCCCAGTGAGTAACGAGGGGGACACAGGGTAGGTACGCCGGCCCTCCTTAGGATGCGGAACTGTGGAAGAGCAGTCGATCGGTGACCTGGGGGTGCTGTCGTGAGCGATCAGGGCGACGTGTGGTCCTCCTTCGACCTCGACCCACGCCCGCCGGCCAACGCCGCGATGCGGGCGGCCGACCGCGATCGCGACGTCATCCGCACGGTCCTGGCGATCGGCGTACGCCGACGGCCGGCTGGACCGCGAGGAGTTCGACGAGCGGAGCGAGCAGGTCACGTCGGCCCGCACCCTCGGCGACCTGCCCCCGCTCATCGCGGACCTGGTGCCCGACCGCGCGATCGAGCTGCGCACCACCTCGTCCCTCGTGGGCGCGAGCCCGCAGGAGCTGCGCCGGCGGGCCGAGGACCACTGGCACGCCGAGCGGCGCAACGCGATCGTAGGGTTCTTCGGCGCGAGCCTGGTGACCTGGGCGATCTGGTTCGCGACCAGCTGGGACAACGGGTTCGACCCCTACTTCCCGTGGCCACTGATCGTGATGGCCTTCTCCCTGGCCAACGTGGTGCGTACCCAGCTCACCAAGGAGGACTCCATCCGCGACGGCGTGCGCTACCTCGAGAAGAAGCAGGCCAAGCAGCTGCGATCCAAGCGGTCCGAGGAATGACCGCCCCGCACGACGCGGCGCGACCCGTTGCAGGTCCTGGGCAAGCACCCGTCCGGAGTGCTGCTGGTCGCCCAGCTGGTGGCGGTGCTCGTCTATCCGTTCCTCGACGACTCGACCGCCGGGCGGGCCGACCCTGGGCGTGCTCCAGATGGGCGTCGTGCTGATCGCGCTCTGGGCGGTGCGGCGTACGCCGGCGCTGAACTGGGTGGCGATCCTGCTCGGCGGCCCGGCGATGGTCTTCACCGTGCTGGAGGCGTTCGAGCCGACCACGGGCTGGATCGTGCTGGTGTCCGCGCTGTTCCACGCGCCGTTCTACTTCTTCATCTCCTACGGGATGATCCGCTACCTCTTCCACGACGACCGGGTCACCCGCGACGAGCTGTTCGCCACCGGTGCCGCGTTCACGGTCGTGGCCTGGGGGTTCGCATACGTCTACGCGGCGGCCCAGGTGATCTGGCCGGGTTCGTTCGTTGCCTACGGCGGCGACGGCGACCGGCCGTGGTTCGAGCTGCTGTACCTGTCGTTCACCACCCTGACCAGCGTCGGCCTCTCCGACGTGATCCCCGTCTTCGGGCACGCGCGATCACTGGTGATGGTCGAGATGATCGCCGGGGTGTTCTACGTGGCTCTCGTCGTCGCGCGCCTGGTCGGGCTCAACGCGAACCGACGGGCGCGGCGCGAGGAGCAGTGAGGTTTCAGGACGACTCTTCTTCGTCGTCCGGTTCGGCTTCCTCGTCGGCTTCTTCTTCGGGCTCGTCGGACTCGTCGGGCGCGGCCTCAGCTACTCCGTCCTCCCAGCCCGCAGGACGGTGCTTCGCCGACATCGCGGAGACCACCAGGCGGTAGGACTCGTCGGCGGCCTCGAGCAGCTCGTCGTCGGGGATCTCGCCGCGGAAGGACAAGTCGTTCCAGCCGGACCGGCCGATGTAGGCCATCACCTTCACGTCGTCCGGGTAGTGCTCGAGCCAGTCGTCGGCCGCCTCGCGACTCGGGCCGCACTTGAGCCCGACCCCGCCCGACCCCAGGAAGGCGAAGATCTTCGCCGTGCTCGCCCTCCCCCACCTTCACCACGGGGTACTCGTGATCCCAGGGGTTGTCGGCCCAGGTGCCCGGCTTGGCCAGGCAGTGCTCCTGCATCCGCTCGACGTCCATGCCGCACATCTTGGCAGCCGGAGCGGCTGCCCGGCAGGCAACCGCGTCTCTATCCTCGACTCGTGACGCTGACCTACGCCGGATCACTGGACCACGCTGCCGTCGTGCGTGCGGTCGACGCCGTCGCCGACCTGGTGGCTCTCCCCGCCGTCGCCTCGGCTTGGGAGAGCGAGTCCGCGTTGCCGGGGATGACGGTCGGCGGCCTGACCCGGCACCTGGTCAGTCAGCCGGAGTGCGCGGTTGAGTTCCTGAGCGCGCCGCATCCTGGACACGCGGACACCGTCTCGCTGATGGAGTACTTCGTGCGCGTCGACTGGCTGACAGCAGACGTCAACGATGCCGAGAACACCTCGATCCGCGACGACTTCAACGAGCTGGCCGCGCCCGGAGCCAGCGACTCGTTGGCCATCTTCGAACGGTCGCGATCGGCGCTAGCGCGGGCGATCGCCTCGGCAGGCCCGACGACGTACGTACCGTGGCAGGACTGCGCCCTGCAGCTCGACGACTTCCTGGTCTGCCGCCTGCTCGAGATCGTGGTGCACGCCGACGACCTCGCGGTGAGCGTCGACCACCCGACGCCGCGCTTCGATCCCGAGGTGCTCGATCCGGTCCTCGGCCTCCTCGCCGCGCTGGCCCAGCGGCGGCACGGACAGGAACGGGTCGTGCGTGCGCTGGCTCGCCAGGAACGAACGGCGGGATCTGTCTCGGCGTTCTGACCGCTCAGTCGTCCAGCTTGCCCTCACGCCGGGCCTTTGCGACGATCTCGCGGACGTGGGTGAGGGTGCCGCAGTCGTCGTCGATCTGGGCGTTGCGCTCCTTGGCGAAGGCCTCGCCCAGGCGGGTGCGTTCCTGGCGCGAGACGTCGTCGCGGGCGGGGTTGAGGATGGTCAGCTCCTCCTCGGTGAGGTGGTGGTTGACCACCTTGCGCGAGCTCCTCGACGGCGTCGTCGAACGCCTGGGTGTCGGTGCCCTTGAGCTCCAGGACCGCGAGCAGAGCCTCGTGGCCCTCGGCGTGCTCCTCCTCGCCGTGCTCGGCCTCGTGGCTCGGTGATCGCGTCCTTGCGGCGCAGCCGTGGGTAGACCCGCTTCTCCTCGGCAAGCGGCGTGCGCCACATGCAGGGTCGCGAACGCGTGGCGGACCGCGTCTCGGTCCGACGAGCTGTCGCGCAGGTCGCGCAGCAGCTCCTCGAACCGCCGATGGTCGTCGAGGATCAGCTCCACCACGTCGCCTGCAGACCGGCCTGCCGAGATCGATGGACGTCGTCATACGACAACTTTAGGACGGTCAGCCAGTCCGACCGGCCTGCAGCGTCGCCCGGTCGACCACGGCCCGGGTGCGGCGGCGGTAGCGCCAGATCTGGAGCAGGCCGAGCGCCCACAGGACGTACTGAGCGCTCATCGCCCAGCGGAACGCCGAGGGCGTGTACGCCGTGCTGGCGCCCGGGGTGCGCCAGTCGAGGATGAGGCCGATCGAGATCACCAGCACCAGCGAGGCGCTGAAGCCGGCCTGGTTGATGATCCCGCTCGCGCTGGCCAGCCGCTCGGCCGGGTTGGAGGTGCGGCCGAGGTCGAACCCGATCATCGACGCCGGGCCGCCGACGCCGGTGACCACCACCAGCACCACGAGCAGCCACAGCGGCGCCGGGCCCGGCCAGGCCAGCACGACCGTCCAGACGACGACGATCGACCAGACGATCGACAGCACCGTGGTCGAGCGGTGCCAGGGGTGGCGTCCGATCAGCCAGCCGAGCACCGGCCCGCTCACCATCACCGCGACGATCATCAGGGTCAGCAGCAGGCCGGCCGTGTGCGACGAGCGACCCTCGCCGCGCACCAGGAACGGGAACCCCCACAGCAGAGACAGCGCGGTCGCGCTGAACTGCGTGGTGAAGTGCATCCAGAAGCCCAGCCGGGTGCCGGGGTGCGACCACGAGGCCGCCAGGCTGGCCCGCACCGCCGCCGAGGGACAGCTGCGGGCCGCGCGCGTGCCGGGCGTCCGGGGAGTCGTCGACGACGAGCAGCAGGGCGACCGCGAGCACGACGCCGAGGCCGCCGGCGACGAGGTACGCCGGCGTCCAGCCCCACTGGCCCGAGCGCCCAGGTCATCGGCACGGCGGCGCCCGACCGCGCCGAGCTGGCCCAGCGTCCCCGTCACCTGGGTGACGAACGGGACCCGCCGGGCGGGGAACCAGCGGCTGACCAGGCGCAGCACGCAGATGAACGTCAGCGCGTCGCCGATGCCGACGAAGACCCGGGCGACGCACGGCCACCGGATAGCTCTCGGCCAGGGCGAACCCGGCCTGGGCCACGGCCATCAGCGTGGTGCCGACCAGCATCACGCTGCGAGAGCCGAACCGGTCGACCAGCAGCCCGACGGGGATCTGCATGGCGGCGTAGACCAGCAGCTGCAGCGTGGTGAAGGTGGCCAGCTGGGAGGCCGTGATGTCGAACCGCTCCCCCGCGGCCAGACCCGGCCACCGCCAGCGACGAGCGGTGGAAGACCGCGAGCATGTAGACCAGCAGGCCGACGGCCCAGACGGTCCAGACGCGCGACGCCGAGGGCAGCGGTGGCGCGGTCACTCCCCTGACACTAGGTCAGCGAGCGCCCGCCACCGCTCGCTGCGCTCGCGGGCTCCCGCGTTCGCCGCCAGCACTCGAGCTCGTACCTCGCTCGGCGCTGTCACTCACTTAGTCGCTATCCATCATCTGCCGCAGCTCCTTCTTCAGGTCGGAGATCTCGTCGCGCAGCCGCGCCGCCAGCTCGAACTGCAGCTCGGCGGCGGCGCGCCTTCATCTGGTCGGTCAGCTCCTGGATCAGCTGGGCCAGCTCGGCGCTCGGCAGGCCGGCCAGGTCGGCGGCGTGGACGCCGACGGTCTCGCCGTTCTTCAGCTTCGACAGGCCCGGCACCGGCGCCTTCTTCGCCTTCGGGTCGAGGTGCTGCCAGGTCTCGAGCAGCTCCTTGGTGTTCTCGTCCTCGCGGGCCAGCATCTCGGTGATGTCGGCGATCTTCTTGCGCAGCGGGGTCGGGTCGATGCCGTGGGCGGTGTTGTAGGCGACCTGCTTCGCGCGCCGGCGGTTGGTCTCGTCGATCGCCTTCTCCATCGAGGGCGTGATCTTGTCGGCGTACATGTGCACCTGGCCGGAGACGTTGCGGGCAGCACGGCCGATCGTCTGGATCAGCGACTTGTCGGAGCGCAGGAAGCCCTCCTTGTCGGCGTCGAGGATCGACACCAGCGACACCTCGGGCAGGTCGAGCCCCTCGCGGAGCAGGTTGATGCCGACCAGCACGTCGTAGTCGCCGAGCCGGAGGTCGCGCAGCAGCTCCATCCGCTTGAGCGTGTCGACCTCGGAGTGGAGGTAGCGGGTGCGGATGCCGGCGTCGAGGAGGTAGTCGGTGAGGTCCTCGGACATCTTCTTGGTCAGCGTGGTGACCAGGATCCGCTCGTTCTTCTCGGTGCGGGTGCGGATCTCGTGGATCAGGTCGTCGATCTGGCCCTTGGTCGGCTTGACCACGACCTCCGGGTCGATCAGCCCGGTCGGCCGGATGATCTGCTCGACGGTGTCGCCGCCGACCTTGTCGAGCTCGTAGTTGCCCGGGGTCGCCGAGAGGTAGATGGTCTGCCCGATCCGGTCGAGGAACTCCTCCCACCGCAGCGGCCGGTTGTCCATGGCGCTCGGCAGCCGGAAGCCGTGGTCGACCAGGTTGCGCTTGCGGGACATGTCGCCTTCGTACATCCCGCCGATCTGCGGGACGGCGACGTGGGACTCGTCGACGACCAGCAGGAAGTCTTCGGGGAAGTAGTCGAGCAGGCAGTTGGGCGCCGACCCGCGGGTGCGGCCGTCGATGTGCATCGAGTAGTTCTCGATGCCGGCGCACGAGCCGACCTGCCGCATCATCTCGACGTCGTAGGTGGTGCGCATGCGCAGCCGCTGCGCCTCCAGCATCTTGCCCTGGCGCTCGAACGTGGCCAGCTGCTCCTCGAGCTCGGCCTCGATGCCCTTGATCGCGCGGTTCATCCGGTCGTGGCCGGCGACGTAGTGGGTCGCCGGGAAGATGTGCAGCTCCTTGTCCTCGGTGAGCACCTCGCCGGTCACCGGGTGGAGCGTCATCAGCCGCTCGATCTCGTCGCCGAAGAACTCGATGCGGACCGCGAGCTCCTCGTAGACCGGGAAGACCTCGAGCGTGTCGCCGCGGACCCGGAAGGTGCCGCGGGTGAAGGTCATGTCGTTGCGGGTGTATTGGATCTCGACCAGCCGCCGCAGCATGGCGTCGCGGTCGTGCTCCTCCCCCACCTTGAGCCGGAGCATCCGGTCGACGTACTCCTGCGGGGTGCCGAGGCCGTAGATGCACGACACCGTCGAGACCACGATCACGTCGCGGCGGGTCAGCAGCGAGTTGGTGGCCGAGTGGCGCAGCCGCTCGACCTCCTCGTTGATCGAGGAGTCCTTCTCGATGTAGGTGTCGGTCTGCGGGACGTAGGCCTCGGGCTGGTAGTAGTCGTAGTAGGAGACGAAGTATTCGACCGCGTTGTTGGGGAACAGCTGCGCGCAGCTCGTTGGCGAACTGGGCGGCGAGCGTCTTGTTGGGCTGCATCACCAGGATCGGGCGCTGCACCTGCTCGGCGACCCAGGCCACCGTTGCCGTCTTGCCGGTGCCGGTCGCACCGAGCAGCACGATGTCCTGCTCGCCGCCCTGGAGGCGCCTGGTGATGTCGGCGATGGCCGTCGGCTGGTCGCCCGACGGGTCGTAGTCGGAGACCACCTTGAAGGGCGCAACACGGCGCTCGAGGTCGGTGACGGGACGCATGCGTTGAGCCTACGACCCGCCACCGACAGCCCTTCGAGGCGGAGCTCAGGCGGTGCGGTCCTCCGCGTAGAAGGCCCGGATCTCCTCGGCCAGCACGTCCGGCACCTCGATCGAGGCGAAGTGGCCGCCGCGCGGCTGCTCGGTCCACGAGACGATGTTGGTGTTGTCGCGCTCCGCGAACGGCCGCATCGACTTGAAGTCGTCCGCGAAGACGGTGACGCCGATCGGACCCTCGTTGACGCGCGGCCTCCACCGTCCTTCTCGGAGTAGTGGTAGCGCACCGCACCTGCGGAGGTGTTCGTCAGCCAGTAGAGGCTCACCTGGGTCAGCACCTGGTCGCGGGTCACCAGGCTGGTGCCGTTGCCGAAGTTCTCGAACAGCTCGTTGTAGGCGAGCTGGCCGACCGGAGAGTCGCTGAGCGCGGCGGCGATGGTCTGGGGGCGGGAGGCGTTCATCTGCGCGTAGCCGTTGACCGTCTGGAACCAGCCGGCGAACTCGAGCGCCGCGTAGTCGGCCGGGCCTCATCTTCTCGAACTCGGCCGGGTCGCCGGACGGGAACGAGAACAGCTGCAGCACGTGGGCGCCGAGGAAGCCCTCCGGGTTCAGCTTGGCGAGCTCGCGGGAGACCATCGCGCCGCCGTCGGAGCCGTGGGCGCCGTAGGACTCGTAGCCGAGCCCGCGCATCAGCGCGTCCCAGGTCGGGCCACGCGGGCCATCGTCCACTCGCCGTCCGACAGCGGGGTGCTGAAGCCCATCCCCGGCATGCTGGGTACGACGACGTGGAACGCGTCCTCGGCCCGGCCGCCGTGCGCCTCGGGGTCGGTGAGCGGCCCGATCACGTCCAGGAAGTCGACGAACGAGCCCGGGTAGGTGTGGGTCAGCACGATCGGCGTCGCGTCCTCGTGCTGCGACCGGACGTGCAGGAAGTGGACGGCCTGGCCGTCGATCTCGGTGAGGAAGTGCGGGAACTCGTTCATCCGCGCCTCCTGCTCGCGCCAGTCGAACCCGGTGCGCCAGTGGTCGACCATGTCGCGCAGGTAGGCGACCGGCGTGCCCTGCTCCCATCCGTCACCGGGGACCTCGGTGGCGAACCGGGTGCGCTCGAGGCGGGTCTGCAGGTCGTCGAGCTCGGTCTGCGGGATCGCGACCTCGAAGGGCCGGATCGTGAGGGCGGTGGTCTGCTGGGTGCTCTTGTTGTTGGTCATGCGGCTACGTTAGAAACGGTTCCGGCACGGTTCGTTCCGGAAATTCGTGCTCGCTTTCCACGAGTTTTTCGGAGGATGTGATGCTGGAGACATCGGCCCGCCTGCTCGCCCTTCTCGGGCTGCTGCAGACGCGCGGAAGCTGGGCCGGAGCCGAGCTCGCCGAGCGCATCGACGTGGGCGAGCGGACGCTGCGCAAGGACATCGAGCGGCTCCGCGAGCTGGGCTACCCGATCGACTCGGTGCGCGGTCCCGCCGGCGGCTACCGGCTCGGCGACCACGGCCGGCTGCCGCCGCTGCTGCTGAGCGACGACGAGGCCGTGGCGGTCGCCGTGGGCCTCGGTGTCGTCAGGGCCGTGCCCGGGATCGAGGAGACGAGCACGCTCGCACTCGCGAAGCTCGAGCAGATCCTCCCGGACCCGCTGCGCCGCCGGGTCCGGGCGCTGCACGACAACACCGACGTCGGCCCGGCCAACACCTCGACCAACGTCGAGCCGCCACCGGTCGACCCTGTCGCTGCTCGCGGACCTGGCCGCGGCCGTCCGCGACCACGAGGCGATCCGCTTCCTCTACGGCGACGCGCAGCTGCCCCTCGAGGCGGAGCCGCATCGGCTGGTCAGCTGGCAGCACCACTGGTACGTCGTGGCGAGGCGCCGGCCCGACGACGAGTGGCAGGCCTTCCGGGCGGACTGGATGACCCTCCGGGTGCCCGGAGGAGGCCGGTTCACGCCGAGGCCGCTCGACGGCGGCGACTACGCGGCGTTCGTGCTGCGCGACGTCGCGTCGACGGGGTGGAAGGTGCATGCCCGGATCGCGGTGGACGCCCCGGCGGACGACGTACTCTCCCGGATCAACCCGACCGTCGGTGTGGTCGAGACCGTCGACGAGACGCACTGCGTGCTGGTCACCGGCGCCGACAGCATCGAGATCCTGGCGGTGTGGGTCGGCATGCTCGGCCTCGACTTCCACGTCACCGAGCCGCGGGAGCTGGTCGAGCACCTGCGCGTGCTGGGTGCGAGATACGCCGGTGCGACGCCGGTCAGCGAGGGCGGTCGGGGCTCACCCGCAGGGTGTTCAGCGCGGTGGCCAGCATCTGGTAGTGGCCGACCAGCATCACCAGCTCGATGCACCGGCGTTCGTCGTACGCCGCCCGCAGCCGCTCCCAGGTGGCGTCCGAGAGGTCCGCGTCGGCGTGGAGCTCGTCGGTCACCTCGAGGAGCAGCCGCTCGCCCGCCGACCAGGCGGGGTCCTCGGGCCCGAGCGCGACGCGGTCGATCTCGCTCAGCGGACAGGCCGGCCTTGCGGCCGAGACGCCGATGCTGGGCCAGCTCGTAGTCGGAGCCGGACAGCGTGGCCACCCGCAGGATCACCAGCTCGGTCTCGCGACGGGTCAGCCTCCCGCCCGGCATCAGCGCGCCCGCGAAGAACAGCCAGCCCCAGAACAGGCGCCGGTGACGGCCCAGCGTGAGGAAGACCGCCGGCGGCTCGGTGCCGGTGACCCGGCCGGCGAGGCGCGCGAAGCCCTGCACCAGCAGGCCGGTGTCGCGGGTGCGGCCGGGGGTGATCCGGGCGGTCACGACAGCTCCTTGCGGCGCGCGCGGCGGACCTCGGGCAGGGTCCGGTTGGCGCCGGCGTTGAGGCCGCGCATCAGCGCGACGTAGAGCGGCGGGCACAGGCGCTGCGCGGCGTGGGCCAGCCGGATGTCGTTGGAGGTGTAGACCCAGTAGCGGTTGCGCTGGACCCCCTTGATGATCGCCTCGGCCGCCTGCTCCGGCGAGACCGCGCGCTTGCGGAAGTGGGCCTGGGCCTTCAGGAACCTCGGGCTCGCCTTGTCGATGCCGTCGATGTGCACGGTCTCGGTCAGTGGCGTGGCCACCCCGCCGGGACACACGAGGCTGACCCCGATCCGGTGCTGGCGAAGGTCGAAGCGCAGCACCTCCGAGACGCCGCGCAGACCGAACTTGGAGGCGGAGTACGCCGCGTGCCAGGGCATCCCGATCAGCCCGGCCGCGGAGGAGACGTTGACGATGTGGCCGCCCCGGCGGGCGTCCATCATCGGCGGCACCAGCTCCTCGATCACGTGGATCGGGTCCCATCAGGTTGATGTCGACCATCCGCCGCCAGGTGGAGTGCTCGAGGCTGCGCACCGTGCCCCAGGCAGAGACGCCGGCGATGTTCATGACCACGTCCATGGACCCGGAGGCGTCGGCGACCCGGGCGGCCAGGTCGCGGACCGCGTCGTGGTCGGAGATGTCGGCCGGCTCGGCGAGCACCACGGTCCCGCCGGCGGCGGTGATGTCGGCAGCGGCAGCGGCCAGCGCCTCGACCTGCACGTCGGTCAGGTGCAGCCGGGCACCCTGGCGGGCCGCCAGCTCCGCCGTGGCCCGGCCGATGCCGCTGGCGGCTCCGGTGATGAACACGTTCGGCGCCGTCGAGGTCGCGTGTCGCTTGCCGAACATGGCCGGAGTCTAGCGATAGCTGTAAACCGGAGTTACAGAAGCGGACGCAGCGGCGCGAGCACGAACTCCGTCAACTTGCGGTGCAGGTCGCGCGCCTCCCACTCGTTGCGCGACAGCGGCAGGCAGTTGGTCTCGTCGAGGGTGAAGATCTCCTCGAGCGTCTTCGCCAGCGACTCGTCGATCACCTCGACGTTGATCTCGTAGTTGCCCTGCAGGCTGAGCCGGTCGATGTTGGCGGTGCCGACCGTCGTCCAGGTGCCGTCGACGGTCGCGGTCTTGGCGTGCACCATCGCGTCGCGGTAGCGCAGCACCCGGACGCCGGCCTCGAGCAGCTGGCTGAAGTAGCCGCGCGAGATCCAGTCGGCCACGATGTGGTTGGACTTCAGGGGCAGCAGCAGCCGGACGTCGACCCCGCGCCGGGCGGCGTCCTTCATCGCGTCGACGAAGTCCTGGTCGGGCAGGAAGTACGCCGTCGTGATCCAGACGTTCTTGCTGGCCCGGTTGATCGCCTCGATGTACATCGCCCGGATCGGGAACATCCACAGCCGCGGCACGTTGCGCTGGAACCTGATCCGCGGCTCCCAGGTCGAGGCGGTCTCCAGCAGCAGCGGACGTTCGCTGGAGCGCAGCCGGCGACGCCGGTTGAGGTTCCAGAAGTCGGCGAAGGCGCGCTTGAGGTCCCAGACGCCGGCTCCGGTGATCCGGAAGTGCGTGTCGCGCCACTCGGTCTCGTAGGACGAGCCGACGTTGTAGCCGCCCACGAAGCCCGTGTCGTCGTCGACGACCAGGATCTTGCGGTGGTCGCGGCCGTAGCGACGCAGGTCGAAGAACCGCCACCCGGCGGAGTAGACGGGGTAGCGGAGCACCTTCATGTTCGGCGGGAACCGCTTGAACACCGGCGAGACGACGAGGTTGGCGAAGCCGTCGTAGATGCAGTAGACCTCGACGCCCCGGTCGGCCGCGGCGGCGAGCGCCCGCTTGAAGCGCTCGCCGGTCTCGTCGCCCTTCCAGATGTAGGTCTCGAACAGGATCTGCCGCTTGGCGCCGTCGATGGCGGCGAGCATGTCGGCGTACAGGTCCTTGCCGTAGGTGTACGTCGTCACCGACCCGTCGCCGATGGTCACCGTCTGCGGGGCCGCGACCGGGAACGGCTTCGGCTTCTTGCCGCGGCGCCGGTAGGAGTCGACCAGGGACATGCCGATCGCGAGGGCGACCTGGACGCCGAAGATCGTGAGCAGGGTGCGGCGCAGCACGGTGAACAGCCGCTCGGCGCCCGCTCTCCCACTCACGCGGTCAATCTACCGACTGGTCCGGGCTCCGTGCTGACCAGTCACTGTCCGAGGAGATTCAGCAGCTGCATCTCGTCGACGAGCCACCGGCCGTCCTGGCGCACCATCCTGCATGATCACCCGCGACTCCTCCAGCTTGGGTTCGGGCTGCCCGGAGGCCTTCAGCTCCTGGTCGACGAAGAGCAGCACCTTGACGTGGCTGCTCGTCCACGACCGTCGCCGCCGAGTCGATCACCGTGCCGATGGCGCTGGACTTCAACCCCTTGATCAGCTCGATCGCGTCCTCGCTGGCCCCGGTGAAGGTCTCCTGGAACTTCTCGGTGCCGGCGTCGTCGACCCAGCTGAAGTCCTCCTCGACGGTGCGGTAGTCGTAGGTCGTCATCCGGGTCACCGCATCGCGCGCGGCCGTCTCTGCCGCGGACGGCCACCGACGGACGTGCGGGCGCGTCTCGGCCTGCGTCGACCGGTCCAGCAGATCGTCGCCGGTCGCGCCAGAGCATCACCACCGCGATCAGGGCGATCGCCAGCGCGGCGACCAGCATCAGGGTCACGCAGGCGCTGGGTCCGGCCGGCCTCGCCGGAGCCTCGTCGTCGTCGCTCATCGCGCCACCGGCCCGGGGGCGTGCGCGGCGCCGCGCTGGAGCGTCGCGAAGGACGCCGCACAGTGGCCGTCCAGGTTCGTCTGGACCGCGGGTGGGGTCGCGCGGGTGGCGGCGGTGGGTGCCGTAGTCGCAGCGCGGGTCCTTGTCCACGATCAGCTCGAGCTTGAGCTCGCCGTCGCGGATCACCCGGGCCAGCGCGCCGAGGCCGGGCCCGTAGGCCTGCAGCAGGGCCCGCAGGTGCGGGTCGTGCAGGGCGAAGATGTCGGTCAGGCTCACGCCGACCGAGAGGAAGCCCGGGCAGCACCTTCTGGGCGTCCTGCGAACAGCATCTCGAGCTGGCGCAGCTGGCTGGGCGCGCGGTCGAGGGTGCGGCGGAGCTCGGGGTCGTAGTCGCGCAGGAAGCGCGGCCAGCTGGCGCGCCGACGTGCCGAGGTCGCGCAGGGCGGTGGCGTTGTCGGTGCCGATGTCGAGCACCGGGTCGCTGTTGCGCAGCAGCCGCTCGGTCTGCGGCCAGACCCGGTCGAGCTCGGCCAGGATCAGGTCGCCCTGGTCGACCAGGCTGGCCGATGTCGTCGCCGGTGCCCTCCAGTCCGGTGCTCAGCTCGACCAGGAAGGAGCGCAGCTTCTGGTCGTCGATCTGGCGCAGCACCTTGTTGACCGCCACGACGGTCGAGCTGAGGCTCTTCGGGAGGTCGGTGAACTCCGCGCTGACCGTCGCGCCGTCCTCGAGGAACGGCCCGTCGTCGGTGTTGGGCTGGAAGTCGAGGTACTGCTCGCCCACCGGGCGAGAGGCTGCGCACCCGCGCGATCGAGTCGGTCGGCACCTCGGTGCCGGTGGACGAGCGTGATCTCCGCCCGGACGCCCTGGCGGGTGATCGTGAGGTCCTTGACCTTGCCGACCTTGACCCCGCGGTAGGTCACCGCCGAGCCCTCGAAGAGGCCACCGGTGTTGCCGAGCATGACCGTGACGCCGATCGGTCGCGAGGTCAGCGGCTGGTTGAGCACGGCCGCGAACAGGTAGGCGACGCAGACCACCAGGACCGTCGCCACGCCCACGGCGCTGAGGTAGAGGCGGTCGCTGAAGATCTTCCGCACGGATCTCATCGCGTGCTCCCCAGCAGGCCCTGCAGGCTGCCAGGTCGGCGAGCGGCGACGGCGCCTGCGGCGTTCGGCAGCCGGGTCGCAGGAGCGGCAGGTCGATCCCGAGAAGGTCGCCGAGCACGTCGCCGAGGTCCGGGCAAGGCGATGTCGTCGAGGTGGAGGGCGAGCGAGATCGAGACGTAGTCGGCCGGGACGACGTTCGTCGATGGTCGCCGCCCAGCGTCACCAGGCTCCGCAGCGAGTCGGCGTACTCGCCCCGGTTGCGGGTGAACTCCGCGAGCACCGGCTGGGCCTGGCGGACGATGTTGAGCAGCTGGGTGCGGGTCATGGCCGACGGTCTCGTTGGCCACGGCCGAGAACTTCTCGATCTCCTGGAGCAGCCGGGTGAGGCCGGGCGTGTTCTGCCGCAGCACCCGGGCGGCCGGCCGGATCTCGACCGGAGCGCCCGGTTGATCACGTCCTGCCGGGCCTCGCAGCGTCTGCGCGACCGAGGCCAGCGAGCGTGAGCGCCAGGTCGATGTCGTCGGTCGTCGCGTTGGCCTCGGTCAGGAAGCACGCCGAGCCCGTCGAGGAGCGAGCGCACCTTGTCCTCGCGCCCGCCGACGATCGCGTTGAGCTCCTCGGTGACCGTCTGCAGCTGCGCGAGCCCGCCGCCGTTGACCAGCAGGGACGCCTGCGACAGGGCGTCCTCGACGGTGGGCGCGGTGCTCGGTGTCGCTCGTGGTGAGCACCGCCCCGTCCTCGAGCGGCTCCCCCGTCGGCGGGTTGGTGACGTCGACGAACAGCTCGCCCAGCGGCGTCGTGTAGCGGAGCCGGGCGGTCGCTCCCTCGCGCAGGCCGGCGTCCACCTTGACCAGCATCTCGGCCTGGGCCTGGAAGTCGGCGGCGACGACCTCCTGCACCTTGCCGCTGTCGACGCCGTTCACCTTGACCGTGGCTCCCTGGGCGAGGTTCAGCGCCTCCTCGAAGTCGGCCTTGATCGTGATCGTGTCGCCGGACACGCCCGGTGCCCGGGGATCGGCACGTCGCTCGAGGGTGGTGCTGC
Source organism: uncultured Actinomycetota bacterium (assembly GCA_963753565.1). GTDB lineage: Bacteria > Actinomycetota > Actinomycetes > Propionibacteriales > Nocardioidaceae > Nocardioides. The sequence continues at coordinate 142,231 of CAVWCT010000007.1, read as the reverse complement.
AGCCGGACACCAGCGACCGCGGCGAGCGCGGCGCCCAGCACGACGCTGATCCGGGCGTTCATCGCGCACCTCCCGGCGGCACCAGGTGCGTGGGGTCGATGCCCGAGATCAGGTCGCAGATCGGGCCGGGAAGCCTCTCGCACAGCGCGTCGATCTCGTTCGCCGAACGGAAGGATCACCGACGGGCGGCACCCGCACCGGGGCCCGGCCCTCGGGGGTGACCACGCGGGTCGAGGTTCTGCATCGCGAGCGGCATGACCTCGAGGATCTCGGTGAGCTGCTTCTGCTTGCGCAGCATCGTGCGGAACACCTTGGAGGTGCCGCCCGATCGCCTTGACGACCTGGGCCCGGTTGGTGACCGCGAACTCGGCCACGACGGTGACCGCGTCGTCCAGGGCCCGGAGCGCGCTGCGGAAGTTCACCCGCTCCTCGGCGAGCATCCGGCTGGCCCGCGAGACCTGCTGGATGAACGTCCGCGCGGTGCCCTCGTTCTGGGCGATCTCGTTGACCAGGACGTCGAGCGAGACCAGCGTCTGCCGACAGGTCCTCGCGCTGGCCGGACACTCCGTTGACGGCCTCGGCGAGCGAGTTGATGGTGTCGTTGAACAGCTCGCCCTTGCCGCGGAAGGCGGCCTCGCCGTTCTTGATGATTCGCTGGATCGCCTTGGTGCCCTCCTTGGACCCGGAGATCCCGGTCGCGAACGTGTTCAGGGCCTCGAGCACGTCGTCGAAGTCGACCGGGGTCGCGGTCTTCTCGCGCGCGATCTCCGCGCCGTCGCTCGAGCTTCGGCCCGCTGGCTGTACACCGGAGTGAGCTCGACGTAGCGGTCGGTCGCCACCGACCGGGCCACGACCGCGGCGCCGGCGTCGGCGGGGATCGCGCGGTCGGCGTCGATCTCCATGGTGACCTTGACCTCGATGCCCGCGGGCTCGATCTCGGTGATCTTGCCGACCGGAACCCCGAGGATCCCGACGTCGTTGCCGACGAAGAGCCCGGCCGAGTCCGGGAAGTAGGCGACCACCGTGATCTTGTCCTCGAGCGGGTTGCTCGGCATGCAGCTCGAGAGGGTCAGCGCCATCAGCGACGACAGAAGACGAGGAAGAGGCGGATCCGGCGGGTCATGGGCAGTCCCCCAGCTGGCAGAGCTGGTCGTCGGTCGGCAGCGCCGGCGCCAGCGTGTAGAGGTCGATGAACCGGCCGCTGCCGGCAGCGTTCGCGACGTAGCGGACGGCCGGCGCCATCAGCTCCAGCACCCGCTCGAGCGCTTCGTCCTGGGCGTTCAGGGTGTCGAGGGCGAGGTTGAGGTCCACCAGCGCCGGCTCCAGGTCGTCCTTGGTCTCCGCGACGATCGCGGTCAGCGCCCGGGCCAGCGAGGTCGTCTCCACGAGCAGTCGGTGGATGGCCTCGCGTCGCGCGGTGATCTCGCGTGACGACGAGGTTGGTCTGCTCCATCAGCCCGACGATGTCGCCGCTGCTGTCGGCGAGCTGGTCGGTCACCGCCCGGGCGGCGCGGAGCAGCTCGCCGGTCTGCCCGGAGCGCTGCGACACGACCTCGGACAGCCGGCCGACCCCTTCCAGGGCCGGGCCGATGTCGTCGCCGAGACGCCGAGAGTGTCTCGCTGGCCGCGGTCAGCGCCTTGGCGAGCTGGACCGGGTCGAGCTCCTCCAGCCGCGTCGCGCCGACCTCGATCACGTCCTGGAGGTTGTAGGGCACGGTCGTCCGCTCGAGCGGGATCCGGCCGCCGGCGAGCGTCCCCGGACCCCTGGGGGTCGACCTCCAGGTAGTGGGTGCCGAGCAGGGTGGCCACCTTCACCGACGGCGGTCGTCTCCGAGCCGAGCTCGATGTCGTCGTCGAGGACGAAGGTGACCTCGACTGTCGGTGTCCATCAGGCGTACGCCGGTCACCTTGCCGACCGAGACGCCGTGCACCTGCACGTCCTCGCCCTTGCGGAGCCCGGCGGTGTGCTCGAGGACCGCGGTGTAGGAGTCGGTGCCGAAGCACACGACGCTCAGCACCACGATCACCAGGCCGACCAGGCCGCCGACGACGATGGCGACGATGCCGATCTGGAACGGGTCGCGCTCGGCGAGGGGCTTCATCGGCACACCTGCGACCAGGGCCCGTCGTTGCCGGCCGGGTTGACCTCGAGCGCCGGCCCGACGACGAGGATGAACGAGCAGGGGTAGACGTTGAGGGCGCTCTCGTAGGAGCCGGCCCGACCGAGACCCTCGAAGATCACGCCGAACGCCTTCAGCGCCGGCGTTGAGCTCCTTGCGGGTGCGGGCCACCATGTCGGCCACCTTCACGAACTCGCGGATCGAGGCGACGGCAGGCTCGCGGGCGTCCTGTCAGCAGCTCGGACGTCGACCCGATGAGCTGGCTCACGCCGTCGATGGAGCTGCCGATCGCGCGGCGGTCGCGGGCCAGGCCGGTCATCAGCGTCGCGCAGCTCCTTCACGGTCGCGGTGAACTCGGTCGCCCTGGCCGGCCAGGTCGTCGAGCACGGGCGTGAGGTTGGTGAGCACGTCGTCGTAGACGTCGTCGCGGTCGGCGACGAAGTTCGTGAGCTCGGTGGTCTGCTGCAGCAGGATCTCGACGGTGCCGCCCTCGCCCTGGAGCACCTTCACCATCGAGGTCGCCAGCTTGTTGACGTCCGCCGGCTGGAGCACCTCGAACAGCGGGCGGAAGCCGTTGAGCAGCTCGGTGAGGTCGAAGCCCGGGCTGGTCCGCTCCAGCGGCACCGTCGCCCCTGACTGGAGCGGGGCCCCGCGCGTCGCCAGTCTGCACCAGCCCGAGGTAGCGCTGGCCGAGGAGGTTCTGGTAGCGCATCACGATCTTGGTGGTGTCGAGGATGGGTTGCGTCTTGGCACAGCTCGAAGCTGACCCGAGCGCCGTCGCCGTCGACCTCGATGCCGGTCACCCGGCCCACCCGGACTCCGGCGACCTTCACGTCGTCGCCAGAGCGCAGCCCGCTGACGTCGGCGAAGACCGCGTCGTAGCTGCGGGAGTCGGCGCCGAGGCCGTTGCTCATGGTGTTGACCAGGAGCAGCAGCAACAGCAGGCTCGCCACGGCGAACGCCGCGAACTTCACGAGGATGGTGCGGAGCCCGGTCATCCGGCGCCCTCCATCAGGCCGCGCAGGCCCGCCGGCGGCCAGCCGGTCGGACTCGGCGTCGCTGTGCGGCGCCGGCCTTGGCGCGAGGACCCGCCAGGCCGTAGTGGGGGCGGTCGGCAGCGGTGTAGAACTCCGGTGCGACGCGTCTGGATGATCGCGTCGGACCGGAGGAAGCCCTCGCGGATCGCGGACGGAACGGCGTGGCCGACCGCGATGTTGGTGGAGATCGCACCCGAGATGCCGGCCCGGCGGTTGTCGTAGAGGATGTCGCTCAGCATCGCGCCGTTGTCGATGAAGCGGACCAGCTCGCGCTGGTTGCTGCGTGAGGAACGCCGTCGCCGTGCGCGACAGGGCGGTGCCGCCCGAGATCAGCGCCGTGATCGCGGCCTGCTGGGTGGCGATGGTGTGCAGGGTGACCAGGCCGTCCTCGGTGGCCTGGAGAAGGTCCGGCGCCACCTGGTCGATCAGCTCGAGGTTGGCCGCCAGCTTGCGCAGGTCGGAGCGGATCAGCGGCATCCGCGGGGTGAGTCGCGCCAGATAGGTGTCGGCGGTCTCGATGATCTGGCCGATCTTCTCGCCGCGCCCGTGCAGGGCGACTGGCCGCGGAGCCGATCGCCGACGCCAGCTCAGCAGGACCGAGCGCGGTGACCAGCCGGTCGATGTCGTCGAGCGCCTGCTGCAGCTCGAGCGTCCCCTGGGTCTTGTCGGCCGGGATCACCGCACCGGCCTTCAGCGCGTCGTCGGACGGCACCGTCGTAGACGACCAGGTCGACGAACGATGTACCGAAGACCGTGGCCGGCAGGATCCGGGCCACGACGTTGGCCGGGCACGCTGTCGAGGTCGTCCTGCTTCACCAGCATGCCGACCTCGACGTCGCCGTCGGGTCCCCGGCTGATCTCGGTGACCCGGCCGATGATCACGCCGCTGATCTTCACGTCGGAGCCGGGCCGCAGCGATCCACCGGCGTTGCGCACGAGCGCGGATACCTCGGGGCTTGCCGCCGACGGCGCCGGTGGCGCGGACGTAGGTGATGCCCAGCAGCGCGACGAAGACCAGCAGGGCGATCAGCCCACGGCCGGCGAGTGCACGGCGGGTGGGCTCTGCTCGGAGATGCCTGAGTGTGGCCACGGCGCTACCCCGAGACCCGGAAGCCTGGGTCGCCGCCCCAGAAGACGAGGGTCAGGATCATGTCGAGCACGACGATCACCACGATGCTGGCCCGGATGCCCGCGCCCGGTGGCCTCACCGACCGACTGCGGGCCGCCGCGCACCTTCATGCCGTACCAGCAGTGGATCAGCGCGATGGCCAGCGCGAAGACCAATATCTTGATCACCGAGTAGAAGACGTCGCGGCCCTGGATGAACGTCGAGAAATAGTGGTCGTACTGCCCTGGTGACTGTCCGAACAGGATGACCACGGAGGCCTGCGAGGCGACGTAGGAGCCCAGCAGCCCGATCAGGTAGAGCGGCAGGATGCCGACCATGCAGGCGACGACCCGGGTCGCCACCAGGAAGCGCATCGGGTTGATCGCCATCACCTCGAGAGCGTCGACCTCCTCGGCGATCTTCATCGAGCCCAGCTGCGCCGTGAAGCGACATCCCACCTGGGCGCCGAGCGCCAGGGCGGCGACCAGCGGCGCCAGCTCGCGGGTGTTGGCGCTCGCCGACACGAAGCCGGTGAGCGGAGCCAGCCCGATCAGCTCGAGACCGCTGAAGCCCTCGATGCCGAGCGACGTGCCGGCCGAGATCGAGAGCAGGATCATCACGCCGACGGTGCCGCCGCCGACCAGGATCGCGCCGCTGCCCCAGGCGATGTCCTTGAGCTGCCGGAGGATCTCGGATGGGTACATCCGGATCGTCGAAGGAACGTTGCGCAGCGCGTTCGCCGCGAAGGTGGCGAAGGCGCCGAACGCCGCGAACGCCTCCATGACCCCGTTGGTGATGCCCACCAAGCGCGTTGGCTCCAGCCGCGACTGATGCTCGACATGTCAGACCGCCGACTGGGGAGCGAGCATGACGTAGGCCTGGGTGATGCCGACGTTGACGACGGCCAGCATGATCACGCTGAGCACCACCGCCTGGTTGACGGCGTCGGCCACCCCCTTCGGTCCGCCTTTCGCAGTGAGCCCCTTGTGGGAGGCCACGATCGTGGCGATGAAGCCGAAGACCAGGGCCTTGAACTCGGCCAGGAACAGGTCGCCTGGCTGGCTGAAGCTGATGAACGACTCGAGGTAGGCGCCGGACGAGATGGTGCCGGCTGCCGACGTTCATGATGAACGCGGTGGTCATCGCGGTCATCGCGACGATCACGGTGAGGAGCACGGCGACCAGCGAGCGCCGCGACCACCCGCGGCGCGACCAGGCGCTGCACGGGGTTGATGCCCATCACCCTGAGGGCATCGATCTCCTCGCGGACGGTGCGGGCGCCGAGGTCGGAGCAGATCGCCGAGCCGACCGCACCGGCGATCATCAGCGAGGTGACCAGCGGGGCGCCCTGCCTGAGCACACCGATGCCGTTGACGGCGCCGCTGAACGACGTCGCGCCGATCTGGTTGGCGACCGCGCCGATCTGGACCGAGGTGATCACGCCGAACGGGATCGCCACCAGGATCGTCGGCAGCAGCGACACCCGGGTCATGAACCAGGCCTGGAGCAGGAACTCCGACCAGGAGAACCGCCTCGTCGACGATGTCGGTGACGGCGGCAGACCGACGCCTCGATGCCGAGAGTGACCAGCCGGCCACCGGTGACGATGCCGTCCCGGGCGCGACCGACGACGTTGTCGAAACCGGAGCGGGCTGCGCTCGGTGTCGTCTGGTCGCGGTCGTGGTCATCGGTCGTCCTTCACCGGGCGCTGGTCTTGTCGGCGTGGGGGATGTCGATGATCGAGCTCAGCTGGAGTGCCTTCGCCTTGTCGCCCTTGACCTTCAACTGGCCACGGAGCACCCCGGTTATGGCACTGAGGTGACCGGTTGCCAGCTTCAGGAAGTCGAACGCCTCGCAGGTGACCGTCGCATCGCGGTTTTCGGCCTCGTCGGAGTCGCCTCGGTCCACTGGCTTCCGGTCGGCTGACGGTGGCGACTCCGTCGCGCACGCGCACGACGTAGCGCTCGATCTCGCCGCTCGGGTTGCCGAGCAGGCGGAACCCGATCACGAGGTCCGCTCCCCTGGCCTTGCGGGGGTTCACGTAGTCGGGCAGGCGGCGGAAGATCTCGCCGAGCACGACGCCGCGGAAGCCCGAGGCCATCACCTTGCGCAGATGGTCGGCCTTGACGTCGCCCAGGGCGGTGGCCACGTCGGCCGGGTCGAGAGCGGTCGGGTCCATCGCGACCTGGCCGGTGCCCGGGACCCGGAAGATCCCGCCGATGGCCAGCGCCAGCTCGGCGTCGCCCTCGATGTCGAGCTTGCCCGAGAGGTACTCCAGACCGGCGTTGCGCTCGCCGCTGACCAGCCGGACCAGGCGCAGGATGCTGGTGCGGAGCACGACGTCGACCGGGTCGCTCTCGGCCGGGTCGGGGACGAACTTGAGGTTGCCCTCGCTGGAACGCCAGGCTGCACCGCTCCAGCAGCACCCCGCGGCGTTCGAGGTCGAACCGGACCGTGCCCTCGACGGCAGCGAGGCGCTCCTCGATGGCGTACTCGTGGAGGCGCGAGAGGATGCCCTCGACGGCCGCGGGCCGGATCTCGTCGCGACCGATCAGCTCGAGCAGCTCGTCGTCGGTGGTGTCCCGCACCGCCTCGACGAGGCGCTCGGGGTCGACGCCGGCGAAGAACGCGGCGGCCTCCTCGGCGGTTGCCCGCAGTAGGGGTGTCAGCTCGGGTCCCATGCGCCCCTCGTGTCGACGACGTGGTGATGCTGGCCCCGGATGACGAAGAAGTTACCTGGTGCCGGGAGTAACAGATATCACGTACGGGTCGTTTTCGCAGGTAGGTGACCACGGGGCGACATCCGCGGACCGCGACGCGGCCGGCTGCAGCCCGGCCATGGCGACCAGCGCCGGCACCCGCCCGCGCTGCGGCCGCCACGGCTCCAGGAACGCCTCGAGCTCGGCGTCGTCGAACGGCGTGCCGGTCAGCGCCCACCCCACGTCCTTGGCGACGTGGTAGTCGCCGAACGAGACCGCGTCGGGGTCGCCGAACGCGCGCTGCCGGACCTCGGCACTGGTCCAGACACCGATGCCGGGCAGCGACCGAAGCCGGCGGTCGGCGACCTCGGGAGTCTCGGTGATGGTGCGCTCGAGCGACTCGGCGACGCGGGCGGCCGTGACCACGGCCCGGGACCGGGCGGGGTCGATGTGGAGCCGCAGCCACTCCCACGACGGGATGGCGCGGAGCACCTCGGGTGCCGGCTGCACCCACAGCCGGAGCTCGCGGCCGGGCCCGGGTGCGCGCTCGCCGAAGCGGTGCACCAGCATCCGGAACCCGGCGAACGCCTCCTGTCCGGTCACCTTCTGCTCGATGATCGCGGGCACCAGGGCCTCCATGACCAGTCCGCTGCGACCGAGCCGCGCGTGGGGATGGCGTCGCCTGGCCTCCGCGAGCACCGGATGGCTGGGCACGAAGTCGCCCCAGTCGTCGCTGGCGCCCGAGCAGGTCGGGCACCGACGACAGCGCCCAGTCGGACCCCGGACCCCAGGCCTCGGCCACCACCTCGCCGTCGGCGGGCCGCGCCTCGATGCGTGAGCGTCGCCGGGCCCTCGGGGGTTCGGATGCCGCGCCAGGCGCGGCCGCGTCGGGTCGATCCGGAACGTCGGGTCGCCGCCGCCGCGGCGATGCTGGCCGAGGACCGAGCCGACCGGGCACGGCCAGTCGGGTCGCCAGACCCGGCGGCGGCTCGGCTCGGACGGCATGCGGTCAGGGTAGATCGAGCCGCCGACGTACGGCGCCTAGAACACGTTCTAGTCTGGGTCCATGACGCTCCAGGTGACCGACGCCAACCGGGTCCGCACGATCACGCTCGACCGACCCGAGGCCCTCAACGCGTTCAACGAGGCGCTCTACGACGCCACTGCCGAGGCCCTGCTGCGCCGCCGCCGAGGATCCGGCGGTCGCGGTCGTGCTGCTGACCGGCAACGGCCGCGGCTTCAGTGCCGGCACCGACCTGCTCGAGATGCACGAGCGCGCCACCAACCCGGACTTCGTGCCCGGCAAGCACGGCTTCATCGGGCATGCTCGACGCCCTGGCGGAGTTTCCGAAGCCGCTGGTGTGCGCGGTCAACGGGCTGGGGCTCGGCATCGGGGCGACCATCCTCGGCTTCGCCGACCTCGCCTTCATGTCGACCGCCGCCCGGCTCAAGTGCCCGTTCACCAGCCTGGGGGTGGCGCCGGAGGCGGCGCTCGTCGTACCTGTTCCCGCGCCTGATGGGCCACCAGGACGCCGCGTGGATGCTCCTCTCCGCCGAGTGGGTGTCGGCCGAGCAGGCGCTCCAGATGGGCCTGGTCTGGCGGGTCTGCGAGCCCGACGACCTGCTGCCCGAGGCGCGTCGTCACGCCGAGCTGCTGGCCGCCCGGCCGATCTCGTCGCTGATCGCGGTCAAGCGCACGATGACCGCGCCCCTCGCGCGAGCAGATCCGGGCCGCGCGCGACCGGGAGAACGCGGCGTTCGCCGAGCTGATGGGCGGCCCCGCGAACCTCGAGGCGCTCACGGCGTTCGCCGAGGGCCGGGAGCCCGACTTCACCGGGCTCCCGCCTGGTTGGTGACTCCGAGGCCGCGCTGGGTCTATAGTCATTCGCGCACGCACGAAATGATTCACTGTTTGTGCACGGACATGGGGACCGGCATGACCGACCGAGAAGCCACGCCAGCGACGCGCCCGACTCGACCACGAGTCGGTACTCAAGGCAGCGGAGGCTGCTGGTCGACCGCGAGGGCTACGACACGCTGTCGATGACGCTCCTGGCCGCGGAGCTCGACACTCGCGTCTCGTCCCTCTACAACCACGTGGCCAACCTCGAGGACCTGCGCGCCGAGATCCAGGTGCGGGCCATGCAGCTGCTCGGCAACCACGTCCGCCGGGCCGCGATGGGCCACGCCGGCGCCGACGGACTGCGGGTGCTGAGCCACTCGCTGCGGGAGTTCGCGGTGAAGTTCCCGCACCGCTACGCCGCCCTGACCCGCGAACCGATCAACCGCGACACCTTCTACGAAGCCGCCACGGAGACCATCGAGGCGCTCTCGGTGATGGTGCGCTCGACCGGTCTGCCCGAGGACCGCATCCTGCCCACGGGCATGGCGATCTTCTCCGCCCTGCACGGCTTCGTCTCGCTCGAGGTGAGCGGCTACTTCGGCGGCGTGCCGGAGCTCGAGTCTGTCTTCGAGCAGGTCATCCGCGGCGCGGTCACCTCGGCTGTGCTGGAGGCCACACAGCCCATCGTCGTTTCCGCTTGACCGTAACACCTTCGTCGCGATACGAATGGGTTTCGTATAACTTCCGAACCCGCTCCATCGATGGAGGACCCCCATGGCGACGTACGCCGAGATGGAACGGATGTCGGGTCCGGACGCCCTGATGCTCCACATGGAGCGCCCCACGGTGCCGATGCACACGCTCAAGGTGGTGGTGCTCGAGCCGGGCGCCGGCGGTCCGCTCAGCCTGGCCGACCTGCGCACGGCCGTGGCGCCGTACCTGGGCCTGGTGCGCCGCTCGACGCAGAAGGTCTACGCCGCCCCCGGCGTGGGCGGCCGGCCGTTCTGGGCGCCCGACCCGCACTTCGAGCTCGACGACCACCTCGACGAGCACCACGCTGCCGACGGGCGAGCGCGACGAGCTCGACGAGATCTGCGCGCCGCCTGGCCGAGCGACACCTCGACCGCACCCGCCCGCTGTGGGCGATGACGCTGGTGCACGGGCTCGCGCGGCGGCCGGCAGGCGGTCGTGGTGCGGGTGCACCACGCCGTCTGCGACGGGCTGGCGGCGCTGAACACCCTCCTGGCGGCGACGACGGACGTGCCCGGTCAGCGTGGCGCCGATCTGCGCCCGCCGAGCCCGGCATCGCTCCTTCGCCGGCAGAGCTGCGGTGGCGCGCCAGGCGCGAGGTGCCCGCGCTCGTCGTCCGGACTGCCGGGGCTGGTGCGGGCACGCCTCGACTCGCGCCGCGGCACCGCTGACTTCGACGGCTGGGACGCGGTGCCGGTCGGGCTCGGCGCCGTGCGCAGCAGCTTCAACCAGCCGCGGTGGGGCTGCCCGGGTCTGCGCCTCGGGCGAGCTGGACCTCGCCGACCTCAAGCGCGTGGGCCGGGCCACCGGCGCCACGGTCAACGGCGTGCTGCACGCGGTGATCGCGGGCGCGATGCGCGCGGAGTACGCCGCGCGCGGCGACTCGCTGTCCGCTCCGGCCGTCGCCACCTTCGGAGTCGCCTCCGACACCTCCTCGACGCGACGCTGGGGCAACGAGATCGCGCCCGCGAACGTCTATCTGCGGGTCGACCTGGCCGACCCCGAGGACCGGCTGCGGGCCACCGCGCGCAGCTGCCTGCTGGGGGTCGAGCTCCGCCGGCGGCGCGGGTTCGACTTCACCGACCGGGCGTTCACCTACCTTCCGCGGCTGGCGCCGGCGCTGCGGGCGGCCTTCGCGCCCGTCGCACCACGGGTCGTCAACAACATCACCACGGCCAACGTGGCGGGCCCGCGGCAGCAGCGCTGGTTCGGCGACGTCGCGGTCGTCGACTGGATCTCCTACGCGGTCGCCGTGGCGCCCGCCGACGTCAACCTGACGGCGTACTCCTATGACGGGCGGCTGGAGCTGGGCCTGGTGGCGACTCCCGAAGCCATGCCCGACCCTGCGCTCCTTCCTGGCCCGGCTGCAGCCGGCGCTCGACGAGCTGCTCGAGGTCGCCGCACGCCTCGAGGCCGAGAGAGGCACCCGTTGCCTGACTCACACCGCGACCTGGCTCGACCGGGTCGAGTCCACCCGCGCGCGGCTGTGGCTCCTCGGCAGCGTGCTGCCGCGGGCGGTGGCGAGCTCGCGCGCGGCCGGCCGGCGTACCCCGGAGAGCGGCATCCCGGCCTGGGACCTCGGGCGTGCGTGAGTTCGGCGAGACCGCGACCGACGAGCTGTTCATCGCGCTGAGCGCGCTCTACCGGGAGGTCCCGGACCTCGATGTCGGTGCGCGCGTCGGTCGACGCCTGCGCCGCTCGCGGCCCCGGAGCTGACCGCGCTCGGCGTCGCCGGCGTCGCACCGGACTCCCCCCCCGCTGACCGCTCCTCGGGCTGCGTCGGCGCAAGGTGGCCGGCATCCGGTTCGAGCACCTGGAGTTCGAGAGCCGCCCCGACCTGCCCGAGTCGCTGCGCTCGGCGGGCTACGGCGCGGTCGGAGGTCGCGCACGCCCGAGTGCTGCGACACGACGGTGGGCCGCGACCGTGGGTGGTCTGGATCCACGGGGCCGAGCAGGGTCGGGTGGACGACCTCTTCGCGTTCCGGGTCAAGCACCTGCACCGCGAGCTGGGCCTCAACGTCGCCATGCCGGTGCTGCCGCACCACGGGCCGCGACGCGACCTCGGCCACTCGTGGCCGGGCTTCGACCTGCTGGGCAACATCGCGACCATGATCCGCGCCGTCTCCGACGTGCGGTCCGTGATCGGCTGGATCGGCGACCAGGACCCGGCGTCGGTGGCGGTCGTCGGCATGTCGCTGGGCGGGCCGGTCGCGGCGCTGACCGCCGGCCTCGACGAGCGGGTCGAACGCGGTCGCCGCGACCGTGCCGATGCTGGACGCGCACGCGACGATCGCCCACCACACCGCCAAGACCGGTGGTCGCGGCCGCAAGCTGGCGGCACTGCTCCGCTCCGACCCGGTGCGGGCGGTCGGAACGGCTGTCGATCCGACGGCCCTGGAGCCGCGCTGCGCTCGACCGCCGCCTGGTCGTCGCTGCGCTCGGCGACCGGATGACCTCGGTCAACGCCGCCCAGCGCCTGCACGAGCGCTGGGGCGGGCAGGTCTACTGGCACCCCGGCGGCCACATCGGCCACCTGATGTCCGGCGGCGTGCGCGGCGTCCTCGACGACTTCCTGCTGGACCGGCTCGTCGCCAATCCGTCGGACGGGTCCGGCTCCGAAGGCCTGACGGGGGGGCGTCCACACGGGGGTGCGGACGTCCTCACCACTTCTCGTGTGCCGGTTGTCGGTGGCGTTGGGCAAGATGTGAGGGTGCTGCTCGCCGAGGTCGTCGCCACGTCCGCCACCGTCGCGGCCACCCGGTCGCGCAAGGCCAAGGTGGCCGCGATCGCCGAGCTGCTGGGGCGGGTGCAGTCCGGACGAGACTGCCGTCGTGACGGCGTACGTCGGCGGAGCGCTGTTGCAGCGCCGGACCGGTCTGGGCTGGCGCGGTCTGCAGACGCTGCCCGAGCCGGCTGCCGAGCCGCGGCCTGACCGTGCTCGAGGTCCATGAGGCGTTCGAGCGGATCGCCGCGCTGGCCGGTGCGGGGTCGCAGGCGGCGCGGGCGTCGGCCGTGACCGAGCTGTTCGGTGCGGCAACCGCAGAGGAGCAGCGCTGGTTGCGCGGCCTGGTCACCGGCGAGGTGCGGCAGGGCGCGCTCGACTCGCTGGTCCAGGAGGGGCTGGCCGCTGCGTCGCGGGCGTGCCGCTGGCCGCCGTACGGCGGGCGGCGATGCTGGCCGGCTCGACGGTGGCGGTGGCGTCGGCGGCGCTGGTGGGTGGAGAGGAGGCGCTGGCGGCGTTCGGCCTCGAGGTGGGGCGACCGGTGCTGCCGATGCTGGCCTCGAGCGCGCCCACGCTCGATGCCGCGCTGGCCAAGGCCGGCGGTGGTGAGGTCGCGGTCGACGCCAAGCTCGACGGGATCCGGATCCAGGTGCACCGCGACGGTGACGAGGTCCGGATCGCCACCCGGTCGCTGGACCTGATCACCGACCGGCTGCCCGAGGTGGTCGAGATCGCCCGCGGGCTGCCCGCGACGTCGTTCGTGCTCGACGGCGAAGCGCTGGCGCTGGACGAGGCCGGACGACCGCGGCCGTTCCAGGAGACGGCCTCGCGCACCGCGATGGCGAGCGGCGTGACGGTGACGCCGTACTTCTTCGACGTGCTGCACCTCGATGGCGAGGACCTGCTCGACGCGCCTGGTGCCGAGCGGGCCGCGGCACTGGAGCGGCTGGTGCCGGAGAGACATCGGGTGCCACGGCTGGTGACCTCGGATGCCGCGGCGGCCCGAGGCCTTCCTGGCCGAGGCGCTCGCGCCGGGTCACGAGGGCGTGGTGGTGAAGAACCTGGCGGCGGGCTATCGAGGCCGGGCGGCGCGGTGCCTCGTGGGTGAAGGTCAAGCCGGTGCACACGCTCGACCTGGTGGTGCTCGCCGTCGAGTGGGGCTCGGGCCGGCGTCAGGGCTGGCTGTCGAACATCCATCTCGGCGCGCGCGATCCGCGAGTCCGGTGGCTTCGTGATGCTCGGCAAGACCTTCAAAGGCATGACCGACGAGATGCTGGCGTGGCAGACCGAGCGGTTCCTCGAGCTCGAGGCGTCGCGGTCCGGGCATGTGGTCACGTGCGGCCGGAGCAGGTGGTCGAGATCGCGCTTCGACGGCATCCAGCGGTCGAGTCGCTACCCCGGCGGGATGGCGCTGCGGTTCGCCCGGGTGGTGCGCTACCGCGACGACAAGACGGCGGCGGAGGCCGACACGGTCGGAGACGGTCCGGGAGATGTTCGGGCGCTGACTGCCCAGGAGTCGTCCACAGCGCCGCGCGTTCGACGGAGCGTCGTCCACAAGCTGGGTGGTGGTCGGCTGGCCGCCGTCGGGTCCGGGTGGTGTGGTTGGTCGACATGGCTGTTTCCGCACTCTCCCTTCCGCTGCCGCGCGACGTCGTGGCGGAGGCCGGCGCGCTGCTCGCGGCGCTGAGCGGTCTGTCCTGGGCCGAGGTCGGTGACGACGAGCTGGTCGCGGTCGTCGAGGGGTGCCAGACCGTGCGCAGCGTGCTCCGCGCGCTGTGAGGCCAGGCGATCGCGGAGATCGACACCGGGACCTGGCGCGCGAGCAGCTCGGCTGGGGATCCACCGCCGACTGGCTCACCCACCTGGCCGGCATCCGTCATGGTCAGGGCAAGCAGGCGGTCGAGCACGCGCACGAGCTGGTCGAACGAACGGCCCGCGACCCTCGCCGCGCTTGCGGAGGGACGGATCAGCCCGGAGCAAGCGGACGTCGTACTCGATGCGGTCGATCGGCTGCCCGGCGACCCGCAGACCCGCGAGCACGGCGAGCAGGTGCTGCTCGACCAGGCGGCACGACTGACCGCGACCGAGCTGCAGCGACGCGGGCGGGCCGTGATCCAGGTGATCGACCCCGACGGCACCGAGCGGCAGTTCGAGAGCCGCAGCTGGCCCGCGAGGACCGGGTCGCTCACCGGCGGCGCTTCCTCTCGATCACCGACGACGGCGCCGGCGGCATCAGCGTGAAGGGGCGGGGCTCGGTCGAGGATGGCGCGACCCTGCGGGCCGCGCTGCTGCCGCTCACCGCGCCCGTACCGATGGTCGACCCCGAGACCTGCGAGCAGGTTCCCGACCCGCGCGACTACGGCGTGCGGATGTGGGACGCGCTTGATCCAGCAGGCGCAGACGTCGCTCGACGCCAACCTGCCGCCGAACTCGCACGGCGCCCGCCCTCGGGTCGCAGTCACGACCGATCTCGAGACGTCTGCGCGGCCAGCTGGCCGAGCGTGGGCGCACCGAGGACGGCCTCGAGCTCGCGCCCTCTGCCGTGCGCCGGCTGGCCTGCGATGCGGACATCATCCCGGTCGCGCTCGGCGGCGCGGGGGTGGTGCTCGATGTCGGCCGCTCCTACCGCCTGGTGACCGCCCCCATCTGGACAGCACTCGTGGTTCGCGACCGACATTGCGCGTTCCCCGGCTGCCGACGGCCGCCGATCATGTGCCATGCGCACCACATCGTGTCCTGGGCGTCCGGGCGGCGCCACGAAGCTGGCCAACCTGGTGCTGCTATGCGGGCACCACCATCGAACCGTGCACCAGACGCCCTGGCAGGTGAGGCTGGACGAGGAGTCCGGCTGTCCGGAGTTCTGTCCGCCGGGCGCACGCGCCGAGGCCGAATGGATCCGGGAACGACCCCGACGGGAGTGACGGCGACCCGGACGCGACTGCTACTGAGCATCTCGTCACAGTTGTGTAACTCCGAGTTGCAACAGTCGTACGCTGACCTCATGGCAAGCCCGGCACCACCGACCGACGGCCGCCGCAAGGCCGCCGCCGCGCGTCGCCGCGCGCGTGAAGCCGAGATCATCGCGGCCACGCGGACGCTGTTCGACACCCGGGGCGTGGGTGACGTCCAGATCGAGCACATCGCGCGAGCCGTGGGCATCAACCGCGCCATCGTCTACCGGCACTTCACGGGCAAGGAAGAGCTCTTCGCCCTCACGCTGGTCGGCTACCTCGACGAGCTGCGCGCCGACATGACAGACGCCGCCGACGCCGGCGGGTGATCCCCGAGAGCGACTCGCCGCGATCGTCAGGTCGTTCGTCGACTACGGCTTGGCGCATCCGCCGTTCGTCGACTGCGCCCAGGCCCTGATGCGACGGTCCGGCCCCGAGCTGTCTCGACGAGATCTCGGAGAGCGCTCTGTTCCGCCTCGGTCGCGGCATCTCGTCGTGCCTGACTGTGCTGTCCAGCGCGCTCGAGGCCGGCATCGCCTCCGGCGACTTCGTGCTGGACAACGACCCGATCCTGCTCGCGAACATGCTCTACGCCAACGGTCTCGGCGCTCTGCAGCTGGCGCGGGTCGGCATCCTGGTGAAGGAGGCCGCCCCGGGCGTCCCCACCGTCGGAGAGATCGCTCCCGGCCAGGTCCGCGACTACCTCGTCGCTTCCGCGCTGGCGCTCGTCTCGCGCTAGGTCGCAGCCGGCCCGGCAGATGCGAACCAGCCCGCACCGGCTGTGCCGATGCGGGCCGGGTCGTACGTGGCTGCGCGGTCGAGATCAGGGGCGCTCGAGGATCGCGGCGACTCCCTGGCCGCCGGCCGCACAGATGGAGATCAGGCCGCGGCCCGAGCCCTTCTCCGCGAGCTGCTTGGCCAGGCCGTTGACGATCCGACCTCCAGTAGCGGCGAACGGGTGCCCGGCAGCCAGCGAGGACCCGTTGACGTTCAGCTTGGCCCGGTCGATGGCGCCGAGAGGAGCGTCGAGGCCGAGCCGCTCCTTGCAGAACACCGGGTCCTCCCACGCCTTCAGGGTCGACAGCACCTGCGACGCGAACGCCTCGTGGATCTCGTAGAAGTCGAAGTCCTGCAGGCGTCAGACCCGTTGCGCGCCAGCATCCTGGGCCATCGGCGTACGCGGGAGCCATCAGCAGGCCCTCACCGCCATGCACATAGTCGACGGCCGCCGTCTCGTAGTCCGTCGAAGTAGGCCAGCCGGCTCGAGTCCGTGCTCCTTCGCCCACTCGTCCGAGCCGAGCAGCACCACCGACGCTCCGTCGGTCAGCGGCGTGGAGTTGCCGGCCGTCATCGTCGCCGCCTCGCCCTTGCCGAAGACCGGCTTCAGCTTGGCGAGCTTCTCGACCGACGAGTCGGCACGCAGGTTGTTGTCTCGCTCGAGACCGCGGAACGGCGTGATCTGGTCGTCGAAGAAGCCTCGCTCGTACGCCGCGGCGAGGTGCTGGTGCGAAGCGGCCGCGAGCTCGTCCTGCTCCTCACGGCCGATCTGCCACTCCAGCGCGGTCAGTGCGGCGTGGTCACCCATCGACAACCGGGTCCGCGGCTCGCCGTTCTGCGGGATCTCGAGGCCGATGTCACCGGGGCGGATGGCGCCCAGGGCCTTGATCCGCGATGCGGTGTCGCGAGCCGCGTTGACCTTCATCAGCTTCTTGCGCAGCTTGTCGCTGATCGCCACCGGCGCGTCCGAGGTGGTGTCGGTGCCGCCGGCGATCCCGGCGTCGATCTGGCCGAGAGCGATCTTGTTGGAGACCTCGATCGCCGCCTGCAGACCCGGTTCCGCATGCCTGCTGGATGTCGATGGCCGGCGTCTCGGGCGAGAGCTTCGAGCCCGAGCACCGACTCGCGAGTCAGGTTGAAGTCACGCGCGTGCTTGAGCACGGCGCCGGCCACGACCTCGCCGAGCCGCTCGCCCTCCAGCCCGAACCGGGTCACCAGGCCGTCGATGGCAGCGGTGAGCATGTCCTGGTTGGACGCGTCGGCGTAGGCGGAGTTGGAGCGGGCGAAGGGGATCCGGTTGCCACCGAGGACGGCGACGCGGCGAGTACTGGTGTTCATGGGCCTATCCTTGCCCGCCGGCTGCCCGCAGAGAAGGCAATGAGGGCCAGGTCACGAAATGTGGACTCTGAGTTACACCTGGAGTTACATGTGGCACTCGGTGCTTGGCTGGACCGAGCCACCTGACCCCAACGTCACCGGAGGACACCACCCCCATGAGCGACCGTTATCAGGGCTTCACCCAGTCCGCGATCGGCAAGCTGGTCGTCAAGAACCTCGGCCTGCCGAGCCCGACCAAGCTCGACCGCTACACCGAGGGGGCTCCACTCGTCGACGGCACCGTCCTCATCGGCGGCAACGGCCGGCTCGCCGAGTCGCTGCCCGGCCTGCTCGACCTGCTCGGGCATCGCGTCCACGCACGTCGCCGAGGAGGGCGCCACCTTCAAGGGCCTGGTCTTCGACGCCACCGGCCTCACGTCGTCCGCCGACCTGGAGGCGCTTCGCGAGTTCTTCACCCCCGTCCTCCGCAGCCTCGACCGCTGCCCGCACGTGGTCGTCATCGGCACCCCGCCCGAGCAGGTCAAGGGCGCCGAGCGCGTGGCCCAGCGCGCACTTGAGGGCTTCACCCGCAGCCTCGGCAAGGAGATCGGCAACGGCGGCACGGTCCAGCTCGTGTACGTCGCCGAGGGCGCCGAGAGCGTCGGCGACCAGCACACTCGCCTTCCTGCTTTCACCCAAGTCCGCGTACGTCTCCGGACAGGTCGTGCGAATCGGAGCCCACGGCACCAAGAAGGCACCCGACGTCGGCGACTGGACCCGGCCACTCGCCGGCAAGGTCGCCCTCGTCACCGGCGCGAGCCGCGGCATCGGCGAGCAGATCGCGCGGGTGCTGCACCGCGACGGCGCGACCGTCCTCGGCGTCGACGTGCCGCAGGCCGCCAACGAGCTGCAGTCGCTGATGAAGGAGCTGGACGGCGACTGGCTCACCCTCGACATCACCGGCAAGGACGCCCCGCAGCGGATCGCCCACCACCTCACGGAGAAGCACGGCGGCGTCGACGTCGTGGTGCACAACGCCGGCATCACTCGCGACAAGAAGCTCGCCAACATGGCCGAGGACCGCTGGGACTCCGTCATCGCGCGTCAACCTCACCGCCCCGGAGCTGATCACCCGCGAGCTCCTCGCCCAGGGCGTGATCAACAAGGGTGGCTCCATCGTCGGCGTCGCGTCCATCGCCGGCATCGCCGGCAACGTCGGCCAGACCAACTACGCCACGTCGAAGGCCGGAGTGATCGGCCTGGTCGACTCGCTCGCCGACGAGCTCAAGGACGGCATCACCATCAACGGCGTCGCACCGGGCTTCATCATCACGCAGATGACCGCCGCCGTGCCGTTCGCGACCCGCGAGGTCGGCCAGCGGCTCAACGCCATGGCCCAGGGCGGGCTGCCCGTCGACGTCGCGGAGACGATCGCCTGGTACGCCAACCCAGGATCCAACGCGGTCAACGGCAACGTGGTCCGCGTCTGCGGCCAGATGATGCTGGGTGCCTGACATGGGCGAGCACCGGGCGTGGAGACCAAGGAGCTGCGCGGCGAACCCGGCGGGTTCGGCACGCTCCTGAAGGCGGCGCTGCCCTCGATCCCCGTGGTCGGCCAGCTGCCGGGAGTGAAGAAGTCGTCGGCCGCGGGTCGTTCACCGGGCTGGCATTCAGCCGCCCGCCGGTCACGGTCGAGCGCGGCCACGTCGACGCGTACGCCGCCGTCTGCGGCTTTCCGACCAAGGACGTCGTTCCGCTCCCCTACCCGCACATGCTCGCGTTCCCGCTGCACATGGCGATCATGACCGACCCCGCGTTCCCCGCACCCGCGATCGGCACGGTGCACCTGGAGAACTCCATCACCGGCCACCGCCCCATCGCGATCGGCGAGACCCTCTCGGTCACCGCCAGCGTCGACGCCGCGAAGCCGCACCCCAAGGGCACGATCTACGAGTTCGTCACCGAGGTGCGTGCCGACGACGGCGACGACGTGGTCTGGGAGAGCACCTCCACCTATCTCGGCGCGGCAAGGGCGACGACTCCGCGTCCTCGGGCAGCAGCTTCCCCGATGCGCCAGCCGGCAGCATCGTGTGGCGCTTCGCGGCCGACCTCGGGTCGCCGCTACGCAGCCGTCTCCGGCGACCACAACCCGATCCACCTCTACCCGCTGACGGCGAAGGCGCTGGGCTTCCCGCGCCAGATCGCGCACGGCATGTGGAGCAAGGCCCGCTGCATCGCGGCCCTCGAGAACCGGCTGCCCGACCAGGTCCGCGTGGACGTGGCGTTCAAGAAGCCGATCATCCTGCCCGGCAGCGTCGCGTTCGGATCGACCCCGACCCACGACGGCTACGCCTTCTCGCTCAGCAACCCGAAGTCCGGCGCGCCGCACCTCGCCGGCGCCGCAACCGCCCTGTAGCCGAACGCCGGACGGCCGAACGCCAGTCCTTGAGGCCAGCGCGACGCGTCTCGCACGGTCCGGCCGTGGGCGGATCAGCCCCTCCTGCGCGACGGTGGCCACCAGCGTGCCGTCGGCCTGGAAGACCCGGCCGATCGCCAGCCCGCGGGCACCGCTGGCGGACGGCGACCACTGGTCGTAGAGCCACCACTCGTCGGCCCGGAACGGCCGGTGGAACCAGATCGTGTGGTCCAGCGACGCCATCTGGGTCTTGGCCGGGTTGGCGTCGTGGGCGGCCAGCGTCGCGCCCAGCAGACTGACGTCGCTGGCGTAGGTGAACGCGGCCAGGTGCTCGAGCGGGTCGTCGGACAGCGGTCCCTCGATCCGGATCCACATCCGCGCCTCGGCAGGATGCGTCCGGGTTCTTCTCCAGACCGTGCCGGGAGTTGCCGAGGAACCGTACGTCGAGCGCCGCCCACTCCTTGCCGAGCGCGTCGGCGTCCGCGTTGCCCCGGTCGCGCATCAGGTCGACCAGGTTGAGCCCGTCGTCGGGCGTGCCGACCGGCAGGCATCGCGTCCTGGTGGTCGTAGCCCTCCTCGGGCCGCTGGAAGTTCAGGGTCTGGTAGTAGATCGGGCGTCCGTGCTGCCTCGCCATCACCCGCCGGGTGGCGAAGGAGCGGCCGTCTCGGATCCGCTCCACGTCGTAGATGATCGGCACCTGGTAGTCGCCGGGCAGCAGGAAGTACGAGTGCAGCGAGTGCACCGCGAAGTCGTCGTCGACCGTGCGGGCCGCGGCAACCAGCGCCTGCGCAGCCACCTGCCCGCCGTAGACCCGCTGCCGCACCGAGTCGGGCTGGCGGCCGCGGAACAGGTCGACGTCGAGGTACTCGAGGTCGAGCAGGTCGACCAGCTCCTGGCGTCGCGGGACTGCGCGTCGGTCATCCGTCGCCCCGGCTGGCGTCCGCCGTCGTCGGGTCCCTCGAGGCCGGCCAGGAACTGCTCGAACTGTTGGCCGATCTCCTCGCCGGTCGGCAGGGGCTGGTCGCGGCGCGAGCAGGCTGCGTCCCTCGCTCCTCGGCGCGCTCGAACGCGTCGTACTGCCGCTCGAGGGCCGCCACGACGTCGCGCGACCTCCTCGTTGGCGGCGAGGTAGCGGGTGATCTCGCCCTCGCGCTCCTCGGCCAGCGCATGCAGGTCGGTGAGGTTCGACCGTGAGCCGTCCGGCGAGCTCGACCTGCTCGAGCAGCGCGGCCGAGGCGCGCGGGTAGTCGAGCTGCGCCAGGTAGTGCGGGATGTGCGCCACGAAGCCCAGCGCCGGGATGTCCCCACTCCCCCAGCCTGATCTCGAGCAGCGCCTGCGCACTGCTCGGGATCCGCAGCTCGCCGCGCCACCGGCTCTCCCCGATCAGCAGGTCGGCGTCGTTGGCGTGGGGGGTGATCGCGATCGGTCGGGTGTGCGGCACCGCCATCGGCACCGACCCCATCCCGACCACGCGGGTGACGCCGAACCGCTCCACGACCTCGCGTACCGCGGCGGCGAACCCCTCCCAGCGGGTGTCGGGTTCCGGCCCGTGCAGCAGCAGGTACGGCGTCTGGCCGGTGTCGCTGCAGCAACCGGACCACGAGCCGCGGCGCGTCGTAGGCCTCGTAGTGGTCGCGCACGAACGACATCGGTGGGCGCCGGGCGCGGTAGTCGTGCAGCCGGTCGACGTCGAAGGTCGCCACCACGCGTGCCGCCCTGGTCACTGCGGCCTGGTCACCGTCGCAGCGGCGCGGCGTCGATCAGGTGGCGCGCGGCGATCGCGGCCGCGTTGCCGGCGTCCAGGAACCCGTCGAGCACGACGACCATCGTGAGCGTCGACAGCCCCTCGAGCTCGGGCACGTCGTCGACGATGTGCACCAGACGAGATTCGGCAGTCACGGGACGACCCTATTCCCCCGAGCGGATCCGGATCGTCGCTGGCCCGTCCCGACGGCTCGGGCGGATCGGCTCGAAGGGTCGGGACCGCTCGTAGCCGGGGTCGAACGTCGCGATCATCAGCTTGGCCGCCTTGCGCGCGAGCGTGCGGGAGTTGAGGCCGGTCATGCCCTTCGAGCCGGGCGTCGATGTCCGGAGTCGGCCTCGGCCCCCGCGGCGTCGAGCTCGTCGAGGATCGTCCACAGGCTCGTCCTGTCCGAACGCGGTGGCGAGGTACTCGCAGGCCCACCAGGCGACGCCGTAGTGCACCGCCGACTCGCCGTCGTTGAACGTCGCGTCGTCCGGCAGCTCGGTGACCAGCCCGCCCTTCGCCGCGGCGATCGCGGCGTCGGAGATCCGCCGGTCCTCCGGGGCGAGCGGCCGCACCGAGACGTACTCCGCCAGACCCTCGCTGAGCCAGACCGGGGCGTGGTCGTCATGCTCGCCGATGGCGACGTGGGCGAGCTCGTGCCGGACCAGCCGGTCCCGCTCGAGCCGCGCGCGGTCGAGCATCCGCGGGTTCAGCACGAACCTGGTCGACGGCGACCTCGTCACTGGTCGGGCTCGGCCTCCACCGGGAACGCCACCCCGTCGAGCCGCTCGGGGTGTCCGCCGGGCGGGTCCTCGATCGTGCAGAGGAAGTCGGTGTCGGACAGCGCGTAGACGACGACCGATCGCGACCACTCGTACGGCACGATCGCGGCCGACGTCGCTGATGCCTCGCTCGACCGACCGCACGAGTCGGCCCGGACGCACGCACCGATCCCGCGTCGAAGATGCCCAGCACGCCCACCCCCGACCGGACCTCGATCGGTCCGGTGTCCCACGGCTGCGAGAAGACCTCGTTGCCGCTCCTCCCAGTCGGCGTCGGTGACCGAGCTGAGGCCGAACCGGCGGCCTCCGGCACCCAGCGGCGAGAACCGGTAGCGGTCCATGGTGACGACCGGCTGCTCGTCGTAGCCGTCCAGCTGCAGCGACACCTCGTACGACCCCCCAGTAGTCGTCGCCCGACCGGACCAGGCTGCGCAGGTCGAGCTCGAAGCCCAGCTCGGCGATCGGCAGCTGCCGCAGGTTGTCGAAGTACGCCGCCTGCTCGGTCGACGAACGCATCGTCCGACAGCTCCAGCCCGCGGGCGAACGCGACCCGGTCACCGGACAGCAGGGCGGCTGCCCGCTGGTCGCAGCAGGCGCGTGAACGACCGCCCGAGGTCCGGCGGGATCTCCACGGCCGACGCCCCGCCGGGCCCGTCCGGGGGCGGGCTGGCGTCGATGCCCGGAGGTGGCGATCCGTCGTCATCGGAGCAGCCGGCCAGCCCACGCGACCACCAACGCGGCCGCGGTCACCGCTCGGAGCCGTGCCGCCGCCGCTCAGCGGGGGTGGTCGACATCGACCATGGAGGCGTGGCCGCGAGTCGCTCCGCGTCGTCGGCCGCCGACGGCCGCCACGCGCTCGATGATCCCGCGCGCCAGCGCCTGCGGGGTCAGGCCGATCCGCTCGAGGATCGCGGCGCGCTTGGCGTGACCCAGGAACTCCTGCGGGATGCCGTGCACCTGCATCGGCGTGGTCACGCCGGCGTCGGTCAGCGCCTGCAGCAGCACCGCGCCGCAGCCACCGACCCGGCCGTTGTCCTCGACGCTCACCACGAGCCGGTGCTCGCGGGCCAGCTCGACGATCGCCGGGTCGACCGGCTTGACCCACCGCGGGTCGACGACGGTCACGCCGATGCCCTGCGCGTCGAGCAGGTCGGCGAGGTCGACGGCCACCGACGCCATCGAGCCGACCGCGACGACCAGCACGTCCTTGAGCCCCTTGCGGACGAGTACGTCGGCGCCACCGGCCTTGCCCACGGCCGGGATGTCGGCCGGCGGCGGACCCTTGGGGAACCGCACGACGGTCGGCGCGTCGTCGACGTCGAGCGCCTCGTTGAGCAGCTCGCGCAGCCGCGCGGCGTCGCGCGGCGCGGCCAGCCGCAGCCCGGGCACGACCTGCAGCACCGACATGTCCCACATGCCGTTGTGGCTCGCACCGTCGTCGCCGGTCACGCCGGCGCGGTCCAGGGTGATGGTGATGCCGCACTTGTGCAGGGCGGCGTCCATCAGCACCTGGTCGAAGGCCCGGTTGAGGAAGGTGGCGTAGACCGCGACGACCGGGTGCATCCCGCCCATCGCGAGCCCGGCGGCCGAGGTGATCGCGTGCTGCTCGGCGATGCCGACGTCGAGCGTCCGCTCCGGGAACCGGGCCTGGAACTTGTCCAGCCCGACCGGGTGCATCATCGCGGCGGTGATCGCCACGACGTCGGGGCGCCGGGCCCCGATGTGCACCATCTCGTCGGCGAACACGTCGGTCCAGATCCGCGACTTGGGGTTCTCCTCCCCGGTGTCGACGTCGAACGGGCCGGGCGAGTGGAACTGGTCGGCCTCGTGCTGCTCGGCAGCGTCGTAGCCGAACCCCTTGCGGGTGAGCGCGTGCACGATCACCGGGCCGCCGAACCGCTTGGCCTGCGCCAGCGCCTGCTCGACCGCCGCGCGGTCGTGGCCGTCGATCGGGCCGACGTACTTCAGGCCGAGGTCCTCGAAGAGGCCCTGCGGAGCGAGGGCGTCCTTGAGCCCCTTCTTCATCGCGTGCAGGGCGTCGTACGCCGGCGCGCCCACGCCCGGCACCGCGGTGAGCCGCTTCTTCACCAGGTCGAGCACCTGCTCGTAGCGCGGGTTGGTGCGCAGGGTGGCCAGCGCGGTGGCCAGCCCGCCGATGGTCGGCGTGTAGGAGCGGCCGTTGTCGTTGACCACGATCACGAGCTTGCTGTCGCGGGCGACCGCGATGTTGTTGAGCGCCTCCCAGGCCATGCCGCCGGTCAGCGCGCCGTCGCCGATCACCGCGACCGTGTGCCGGTCCTCGCCGCGGATGGCGTAGGCCTTCGCCAGCCCGTCGGCGTAGCTCAGCGCGGTCGAGGCGTGGGAGTTCTCGACGATGTCGTGCGCCGACTCCCCCTGGCTCGGGTAGCCGCTGAGGCCACCCTCCTGCCGCAGCCCGTCGAAGTCGCCGGCCCGCCCGGTCAGCAGCTTGTGCACGTAGGCCTGGTGGCCGGTGTCGAAGACGACGCGGTCGCGCGGCGAGTCGAAGACCCGGTGGATGGCCAGGGTCAGCTCGACCACGCCGAGGTTGGGACCGAGGTGGCCGCCGATGCGCGAGCAGGTCTCGACGAGCAGGTCCCGGATCTCGGCGGCGAGCCCGACCAGCTGGTCGTCGCTCAGGCCCCGCAGGTCGCCGGGGCCGGTGATCGACTCGAGAAGGCCCATGCGCGGCGAGTTTACGGCGTCAGAGCGTCGTAGACCGCGACCGCGGGCTCGTGCAGGCTGCCCATCCAGACCCGGCCGTCGTGCTCCCGCACGCCGGTGACCATGTGGAACGCCGCGCCGTGCTCCTTCGGGTTGCACGTCGATGTCGTGCACCAGCGTGCCCTCGTTGTCGTAGGCCTGCACCCGCACGGTCTGCTTCGGCTTGGGCTGGAGGGCCTCGGGGATCTTCGTGACCACCTTCCGCAGCGGCATCGGGCTCTTCTGCAGGCGCTCGACCAGCGGGTCGGTGGGGCTGCGCGAGGGTCACCCAGATCAGGCCGTCGCTCCCGCGCGCGATGTTGTCCGGGTAGCCGGGCAGGTTCTGGCACAGCAGGTCGCGCATGCCGGCCCGGTTGCCGGTCAGCCAGCGGCGGACGACGGTCCGGGCCGCCGGTCTCGGCGACGCAGACGAAGTCCTCGTCCTTCGACAGCGCCACCCCGTTGGCGAAGGCCAGCCCGTCGAGCACCACCTCGACCGAGCCGTCGGTGTCGAGCCGCGCCAGCCGCCCGGTCCGGGTGTTCTGGACGAAGTCGTCCTTCCACTTCGTCGATGTCCGTACTGGGTCGAGGAGTCCGAGAACCACACCGTGCCGTCGCTCGCGATCGCGGCGTTGTTGCAGAAGCGCATCGGCGCGCCGTCGAGGCTGTCGGTGATCGCCTCGACCGCTCCGGACGCGGTGTCGACCCACAGCAGCCCCTCGGTGCGAGTCGCACACGAGCAGCCGACCGTCGGGGCCGATCTCGAGGCCGAGCGGGCGCCCGCCGGTCTTGCGCGACCCGGTCGACCTTCGACCCGTCCGGGCTGATCCGGAAGATCGAGCCGTCCTCGGTGCCGGTGAAGACCGCACCCTCGTCGGCGCCGGACGAGACCGACGACGACGTCCTCGGCGCCGAAGCGCCGGCACCGGGATGACGGTGAACTTGGACGCGGTCGCAGATGTCATGGGCACAGCCTCCGGTACGTCTCGGAATCGAGGAACTCCGGCACGATCATGCCCGCCGCAGCAGTCAGGTCAAGGCCCCGCGCGACGCGCGGGCTCGACGAACACGATCTGCCGGCCCTCGCCCACCACGATGTCGGCGTCGGTGACCTCGGTGCGGGCGACGAAGACCTGCATCCGGTCGAGCGAGTCGTTGACCTCGTGGAACACCTCGACGTCGCGCCACAGCTCGAGCTCCCCGGGAGCGAGCCGGAGCCCGGTCTCCTCGGCCAGCTCGCGGTACGCCGCCGCCTCGAACCCCTCGCCCTCCTCGACGTGCCCGCCCGGCAGTCCCCAGCGCTCCGGGTCGATCGGCGCGTGCTCGTCGCGCTCCTGCAGCAGTACCCATCCTCGGCTGTCGACGAGCAGAACACCGGAGAAGAGGTGCACCCGCTCCACGCTAGCGGGGCCTCAGAGCCGGGCCACGAACCGGCGTCCGCGGATCGCCTCCTCGACCAGGCCGACGGCGCGGCGCAGGCCGCCGAGCCGCGCGTCCTCGGCCAGCCAGGTCTCGACCGCCGCCTCGACCACGTCGAGGGTGGCCACGTCACGCAGCGCCGAGCGCGCCTCGCTCAGGCCGCGCTGGCAGGCGGCCTGGCTGGCCTCGACGTGCAGCACCGCGAACCGCGCCAGCACCACCTCGTGCCGGCGCAGCGCCGGGTAGCCGCGGTACTCCGGCGGGCAGATGTCCAGCAGCCAGTTGACCGCCGTGCGTTCCCACGCCGGCGCGTCGGGCGGCCGGACCTGCGCGGGCCAGCCTGGCGGCGTGACGAGTCGGCTCATCCGCCCAGCGTAGTCGAACATCTGTTCGACTAGCACCTCATCCCCCGAGGAAGCTGAACCGCACCTCCCGCTCGTGGTTGTCCACGTTGAGGTCGACCAGGCAGATGCTCTGCCACGTGCCGAGGGCAAGCTGACCGCCCACCACCGGCACGGTCGCGTACGGCGGCACCAGCGCCGGCATCACGTGCGACCGGCCGTGACCCGGCGACCCGTGGCGGTGCCGCCACCGGTCGTCGGCCGGCAGCAGGTCGGCCAGCGCGGCCAGCAGGTCGTCGTCGCTGCCCGCGCCGGTCTCGATGATCGCGATCCCGGCGGTCGCGTGCGGCACGAAGACGTGCAGCAGCCCGTCACCACGGCCCGACGCGAACGCGGCGCAGTCGCGGGTCAGGTCGAGCACCCGGTCCTCGTCGCCGGTGCGGTAGGTCCTGGTCTCGGTATCCATGGCCCGATGCGTGCCAGGCAGGGAGGGCGCCAGGCCCGAGTGACGGGCCGGCCCTCCCCGGCCGGGGTCGACCGCGGGCGAGCGGATCAGCAGGACGACTTGTAGGCGGCGTCGCCGCCCTCGCCGTCGATGTTGTCCTTGGTGATGATCGTGAACCCGGTCTCGATCTCGGGCTCGGTCTCGTCACCCTTCAGCGCGGCCACGGCCTGCTGGACGCCGTCGATGCCGATCTCGTCCGGCCGCTGGGCGATCAGGGCCTGGATGGTCCCGTCCTCCAGCGCCGCCATCTGGTCGGGACCGGCGTCGAAGCCGATGACCTTGACCTGGTCCTGCTTGCCGGCCTGCCGGATCCCGGTGGCCGTGCCCTCGGCGGCGAACAGGTTCGTCGCGAAGACCCCCACGATGTCGGGGTCCGCCTGCAGAGCGGCCGTCACCAGCCGGGCCGCGGTGGCCGGGCTCGTTGTGGCTGTACTGCACGCCGAGGTACTCGAACGCCGGGTCCTCAGCGGTGGCCTCCTCGAAGCCCTTGACCCGCGCGTCGGTGGTCGAGATGCCGGGGTCGACGGAGATGGCCAGGACCTTGCCGCCGTCCGGTGCCAGCTGCTTGATGGCGTCGAACGCCGCCGCGCCGCCGCCCTCGTTGTCGGAGGCGATCTGCGAGACCGCGAACGACGGGTCGTCGACCGTGGTGTCGACCAGCACGACCTCGATGCCGGCGTCGGCCGCCGCCTCGAGCGGCGCCTGCATGGCGGTCACGTCGGTGGGCGCGATCAGGATGGCGTCGGGCTTCGACGCGACGACCGAGTCGACGATCGGCTTCTGCAGGGTCGGGTCGAACTCCTGTGGTCCCTGCACGCTCGACCGTGGCCCCGAGCTTCTTCGCCTCGGCCTCCACGCCGCACTCCATCGTGATGTAGAACTGGTCGCCGGCGACGCCCTGCACGAACGCGATCGAGTACTCGTCGTCGCCGCCGTCGCCTCCGTCGTCCTCGGCAGCACCGCACGCGGTCAGCGCTGCGACCGCGAGTACGACGACCGACCCGACGGACACGGTGCGGGACACCTTCCGTAGTGGTGATCTCATCTTGGTTCTCCTTGCTCCTCGGACGAGGGTTTGCGATGGCTCCGACGCCGGAGCCGTGAGGTGGATCCGCCTCGCTGGGCTGCGGCCCTTCTGGACTGGTCGACGTAGACGGCGGCGATGAGCACCGCGCCGACCGCGACCTGTTGCCAGAAGGGCTGCACCCTGACGATCACGAACCCGTTCTGCAGCACGGCCGGGATGAACAGCCCGACGACCGTGCCGAAGATCGATCCCACGCCACCGAACAGAGACGTGCCGCCGATGACGACCGCCGCGATGACGTTGAGGTTGGTCTGGGACTGGCCGGCGATCGCCGTCGTCCCGAACTGGGCCAGGCTGAGCGCTCCCGCGAAGCCGGCCAGCGTGCCCGAGAGGGCGTAGATGAGGATCAGGTGCCGGTCGACGCGGACGCCGACCCGCCGCGCGGCCTCCTCGTTGGAGCCGATGGCGTAGGTGTAGCGGCCGAACCTGGTCATGTGGAGCAGCACCGCGCCCAGCACCACGACCACGAGCGCGATCACCACGATGATCGGGAGCCGGCCGACGGCGTTGCCGTAGCCGATCGAGTCCTGCATCACCGTCGGCACCGTGCGCAGGTCGATGCCTCCGGTGAGGATCTGGGCCAGGCCGAGCGCCGCGCCCAGCGACCCGAGCGTGACGATCAGCGGCGGGATCTTGGCCTTGGCGATCAGGACGCCGTTGAGCAGTCCCCACGCCAGACCCGACAGGACCGCGACCAGGATGCCGACGCTGGCCACTCCCCAGCCCTGGCCGCCCGAGCCGTCGTCCGGCCCCATCGCGATCATCACCTTCGCGGCGACGACGCCGGAGAAGACCAGCACCGAGCCGATCGAGAGGTCGATGCCGGCCGTCACGATGACGAAGGTCATGCCGACGCCGAGGACCGCCAGGATCGCGGCGTTCTGGGCGATCTGCCTCGCGTTCTCGAGGTTGCCGAAGTTGTTGGGCGCGAGCGTCGCGAAGACCGCGATGATCAGCGCCGAGCACCAGCAGGATCTGGAACGCCTGGAGCCGGAGCACCCGTCCCATCGGGGAGATGCTCTCGTCGTCGACGACGGCCACCCCGGCCGTGTCCTTCACGGGGACGCTCATGCCGCGTCTCCCATCGCTCCGGTCATCGCGCCGACCAGCTGTTCCATGTTGGTCTCGGAGGTCTGGTACGTCGCGACCCTCCGGCCCATCCGCAGCACCTGCACCCGGTCGGAGACGTCCATCACGTGCGGCATCGAGTGGCTGATGAACACCACGGCCACGCCGTGGTCGCGCACCCGCCGGATGGTGTCGAGCACGTTCGCCGTCTGGCGGACGCCCAGCGCAGCAGTCGGCTCGTCGAGGAACACCACCCGGTTCGCCCAGTGGACGGCCCGGGCGATCGCGATCGCCTGCCGCTGACCACCGGACATCGCACCCACCGGAGTGGTGAGGCTGCGCACCGTGGCGCCGAGGACGTCGAACGCCGACTGTGCCTCACCGCGCATGGCCGGGGTGTCCATGAAGCCGAGCCGCCCGAGCAGTCCGCCGCGCATGGTCTCCCGGCCCAGGAACATGTTCTGCACGGGATCGAGGTGGGGCGCGAGGGCCAGGTCCTGGTGCACGGTCTCGATGCCGAGGGCGCTGGCCGCGGTCGGCGTCGTGATGTGGATCGGGGCGCCGTCGAAGAACACCTCGCCCTCGTCGACGGCCAGGTTGCCCGAGAGCGCCTTGACCAGGGTCGACTTGCCGGCGCCGTTGTCACCGATGAGTGCGACCACCTCGCCGGCGGCGACGTCGAAGTCCACCCCGTCCAGCGCGGTCACGTGCCCGAAGCGGCGGGTCAGCCCGCGGGCCTCCAGTACTGATTCGGTCATGTCGTTCCCTCCTCACGACGGCGCCACGGCACCGCCCGTCCGTCGATCGCGGCTACGCACAGGTCCAGTCGCCGGCGACCTTCGTCGGCCAGGTAGGCCCTGGCGCTCCGGCCGGCTCATGCCGACCGTCTCCTTCCAGACGGCGCGGCCGGCGATGAAGCCGGACGCCCCGCCCTCGTCGCACGACACCTCGAGCACGTGCGTGAACTCCTCGAACGAGACCCCGGCCGACAGCACCGCCCACGGGCGCGGAGATCGCGTCCGCCAGGCGCCGGCAGGCCTCGGGGCTTCCGGGGTACTCCAGCTTCAGCAGGTCCGGCCCGAGGTCGTCGAGCGCGACGGCGGCCGCGATGATCGCGTCTGCCCGCGCCTCCGGGGCTCAGCTCCTCGCCCGGCAGCGGGTAGATGAGGTTCTCGATCACCGAGGGCACTCCCGTCGCTCGGCAGTCCTCGACCACCTGGCGGATCACCTCGATGCTCTCCGCCGCGAGGTCGGGGCCGTCCACCAGCGGGGCGGTCGGCGCGCACCTGGATCAGGAACTTCAGCGCGTCGCCGCCCTGCCCGAGGACCCACGCGGCGTCCAGGGCGGGATCCCGGGTGCCCCGCGGCTCGCCGCCGAGCTGTCTGCCGCTCCGAGGGCTCCGCGGCGACCAGGATTCCGAGGTCCCGACGTACGTCGGCCCCGATCTGCGTCGAGCGCCGGGATGCCGTACGTCGGGTCGAGCAGGAAGGCGCTGGCCGAGGGCGCGAGCGCGGTGACGACGTCGGCCTTGATGTCGACCAGCTCGCTGTGCGGCGGGCTGTCGACGCCGACGGCGGCGTACATCCGCTTGAGGGTGTTGCGCTGGTCCATGGCCACCACGGCAAACGTGCCGTCACTTGTGGCGATGCTGTCCAGCGATGTGGTCTCGGTGTGGGTCATTGCGTTGTTTCCTCCGGTGTTCACGGGTTGGGTACGGGCGTGAGCGAGCTGCTCACGAACTCGATGAAGTCGTGCTGCTGGGAGTCGGCGGCGAAGCTGCCGATGAGGGCGGCGCCGTAGGCCGTGTCCTCGGAACGCGAGGAGTACCGCACTCCGGGGAGGGCCGCCTGCCGGGCCCGGCGGACCGACGCCATGCCGGCCCAGCCGCCGGCGACGACGGTCTCGGTCGCCGGGCCGACCTCGGCGTCGATGAGTGCGACCACCTCGCGCAGGGTGTCGGTGCCGTGGGCAAGAGCGGACGCGAACAGCTGGGCGGGAGACACGTCGTCGGCGTCGACGAGCACGGTCAGCTTCGAGGAGGTGTTGGCGGCCCCGCATGACCTGGATCGCACCGACGGCGTCGAGCGGCATGGCCATCACCGCGGCGTCGAGGGCGGCCCTACCGGCCTCGTCGCTCACCCCCACCAAGTTCAGTACGCGCCGCAGCACCAGGCCCGCGCGGGTGCCGGCCAGCATGGTCGAGCGGCCGGGCAGCAGATGGCGGACGACATTGACCCCGGCGATGGCGAGGGCACCCCGGCTGGCTGCAGGCAGCGGCCGCTCGAGGACCCTGACCAGAGCCTCTGCGGTCCCGATGGAGTCGTAGAGCTGGTGGGGGTGCAGAACACCCGCGGCGACGGACGCGACCAGGTGGTCATGCCCGGCGACGGTGAGCACGGCATCGCTGCATCGATGCCGGCACCTTGCCCGCCCTGCCCCAGTCGGACCCGGCCGTGGCAGTCGGTGGAAGCAGTTGCTCACCCACACCGAGGGCATCCAGCGCGAGCAGCCAGGGCCGGCCGCTGTCCTGGTCGACCAGACCGGTGCGCGCGACCAGGGAGACCTCGCCCAGACGAGTCTCCGCCCAGCAGGTGAGCGACGTACTCCGGGATGTTGAGCCACGTCAGACCACCCAGGTCGAGGCCGTTGGCGCGGTGGTGCAGCAACTTGGCGAACGTCGCGAGAGCGCTGACAGGGAGGCCGGTGACGCACGGGAACTGCGTCCGCAGGGCGGCCGGCTGCTCCGCGAACTGGTCGGCACCGCGCGGGTCGAACCACGCCGGGATCGGCACTGCCGGCGCACCTTCGGCGTCCAGCAGCACACCCGCCTCCGCCATTCCGGAGATGCCGATCGAGCCGACCTGGCGACCGGCCAGCTGGGTCTCGAGGTCGTCGAGCAGCTCGCGCACGGTCGCCATCAGGTCGGCGGCGTGCATCTGGGTGCCTCCGTCGCCGACGCTCTGCCAGGGTGTCGGGCGGCGGACCGACCCGAGCTGGCTGCCGTCGGGCGCGAGCGCCAGCGCCTTGACCCAGGTCGAGCCGATATCGAGACCGATGGGACAGCTCATCGCGCGCCCCCCAGGTCGCCAGGCCAGCCGGCACCGGGTCGGGCGACGAGCAGGCTGACGTCGCCCTCGACGGTCCAGTCTCCGAAACCGGCCGGGACCACCCACGTCTCGCCGCTCTCGATCCTCTGGCTCTCTGCGCCGGCAAGCCGCCCGGCGCCGTCGAGTACGACGATCGCCGCGAAGCCGGCTGCCATCGACGCTGGCGCGCCGGGGATGATCCGCTCCAACCGGAAGAACGCGTCGGCGGCCTCGGGCAGGCAGGATCCGGCCCGAGCCTCACGGCGGACCAGAGTCGCCAGCGTCTCCTGGCTCACTCCGAGATGGGAGACGGCCTGCATCGCGCGCTCGAACCCGAGGCCCAGATGGGATTCCTCGCGTCCCGACGTGGTCACCGACCACTCGAGCAGGATCGAGAAGTCTGTTGGCTCCTGCACCTCCGCCACGAACACGCCGGCGCCGATCGCATGGACCACTCCAGCCGGCACCAGGATCCCGTCGCCCGGACGAACCTCCAGTCGGTGCATCCTGGCCAGCATCCACTCGCCGTCCTGGGCCTCGCGGCGCGCTGCGAGCTCGACCGGGTCGACGTCCTCGGTCCACCCGAGGTGGACAGCCGCACCCGGGTCGGCGTCGAGGACGTACCAGGCCTCGGTCTTGCCGTAGGGGCAGCCGAGATGGGTCACCGCGAAGCGTCGGTCGGGGTGCACATGGACGGGAAGGCGCTGTCCGGCATCGAGCAGCTTGAGCAGGACGCCGGTGTCGCTGTCGGCGATGCCCGGCCAGGACCCGGAGCCGCGCCACCCGACGGGATCGGAGGCGACCAGGTCCCGCAGCAGCGCACCGCCCTCTGTCCGGGCCAGGCCGACAACGTTGACACCTGTCCGGGGGACGGTCGCCCCGATCCACTCCTCTGGCTGCCGGGGCGAGGTGGTGGAGATGCCGCGCAGCTCGGCGATCCGCCTGCCGCCGGCGTAGAAGTGGTCGATCAGGTTGGGGAGCAGTCGCTGCGGAGTCACGACGACACTCCGATCTCGCCGGATCCGCGCGCCAGCAGGGCGGCCTCGACCATGATGTCGGCGGGCTCGCTGGCATCGCCGTCCGTGAGCCTGGTGAGCACGCGGTCCATGGCGGTGAGGCCGATGGCTGAGGGGTTCTGGTCGACGACGGTCACGCCCGGACGCAGGGTGCGGGCCAGCGGGAAGTCACCGAAGCTGACGAACGCGACGTCGGCCCGGTCGCGGGTGTGCAGCGCATGGGCCACGCCGATCGCGGCCCGCGGGTTCGCCGCGAAGATGGCGGTAGGCGGTTCGTCCAGCGCGAGGAGCTCGATCGTGACCGCGGCACCGTCGACGTCTCGGGTGGGGCCGGGCCTGATCCACGACTCCCGCGGCGCCACCCCGACCTCGGCCAGTGCCTCGCCGTAGCCGGTCAACCGGTCGCGCGTGGTGACGAAGCGCTCGTCGCTCCCGACGAAGGCGATCCGGCGATGTCCGTGTGCGACCAGGTGGGCGACCGCTCCGCGGGCCAGCCCGATGTCGTCGACCCGCACGGTGTCGTAGCCCTCGATGGCAACCTTGCGGTCGATCATCACCATCGGGAACGACGTCTCGAAGCGACGCAGGTAGCCATGCGGCCCCTGCGTCGGCGCAAGGATCAGGGCGCGCACATGCTGCATGGCCATCCGCTCGACCTGCGCGCGCTCGCGCTCGGGGTCGAAGCCGGTGCTCCCGAAGACCGTGCCGAGACCCTCGGCGAGAGCTCGCTCCTCGACCGCGCTGGTGAGGGACGCGAAGAACGGGTCGGCGATGGTGTCGATGACCACGCCGATCGTGTCGCCGCGTCCGGCCTTGAGCGAGCGGGCCAACGTGTTCGGCACGTAGTGCAGTTCCTCGATGGCGCGCTCGACCCGTGCCCGAACTTCCGGGCTCACGTTGGCCGCGTCGTTGACGACCCGCGACACGGTCTTGATGCTGACCCCGGCCTCGGCGGCGACGTCGTGCAGCGTTGGCCGCTTCACGGTGCGCTCACCTGCGGGTCGGTGAGGCGACGGGCCTCCGCGACGTCGAGATGACCGGCGGCCGGGTGCTCGACGGCGGCGCTGGCGACGGCCACCCCCCAGCGAACGGCGTCGGTCCAGCTCTGCCCCTGGGCGAGTGCGTGCGCCAAGCCACCCACCAACGCGTCGCCGGCACCGATCGGGTTGCGCACCTGCACGAGTGGCGCGGGGACCCACACGTGACCGTCGTCGGCGACGTACGCCGCACCGTGGGCACCAGCGGTCACCAGGGCCCGGCGGGCACCCCGCTCCCGGAGAGCCGTCGCCATCGTGAACGCGCGGTCGCGCACCTCGTCGAGGGGCGCATCGTCATGCGACGTCTCCTCGGACCTGCCGTCCACCACACCCTCGGCCTCGTGCAGGTTGGGGGTCACGAGGTCCGGCTCGAAGGCGAGGGTGTCCGCGAGGGCCGCCCGCGCCCCGTCGATGACCGACAGGACCCCCTGCTCGCGGGCCATCACGGCCAGCCGGCCGTAGACATCGGTGGCCATGCCCGGCGGGAGGCTGCCGCTGCAGACGATCACGGACCGCTCGGGCAGCAGCTCGGCAACCCGTCGGTAGAGAGCCTCGGTGACCTCGGGCGTGACGACCGGACCCGGCTCGTTGAGCACGGTGGCCCGGCTGCTGTCCTCGACGATGATCGTGGCGACCCGCAGGCGACCAGGCACCAGCACCGCATGGAGGCTCAAGCCTTCCGACCGGCTCTCGGTGCTGAGCCGCGCCTCGTCTTCGCGGCCGACCAGACCCACCAGGTCCGCGCTGCCGCCGAGATCGCCCACGGTGCGGCACACGTTGACGCCCTTGCCGCCGGGTGTCTCGAGGACCTCGTAGGGCCTCGCGATCGAGCCCGCCTCGAACCGCTCGACCCGCAAGGTGCGGTCGAAACACAGGTTGGGGGTGACGACGAGCAACGGGCCTCCTTGGCGTGTGGTGTTGTATGGTGTCCATCACATGACAACGTTGTCAACCCCCCTCGCGAAACGAGTATGAAACGTGACGGAAAGGTCCCAGCACGCCCCCTTCTCCCCTTCCGCTCCGGCGTCCGCCGCGTCCAGGCTCGGCAAGCTGCGGCGCCTCTCGCGGGTGAGTGACGCCGACGGATTCGTCCGGGTCGCGGCGATCGACCACCCCGAGAACTACCTCAAGCTCTTCGACGAGGACCTGTCCCAGGTCGGTTTCGAGGAGGTCGTGGAGTCCAAGCTCGAGCTGATCGCAGGCATGGCCGGGCACTGCACCGCCGTGCTCGTCGACCCGGTGTGGAGCCTCGGCCAGGCCGTGCTCACCGGCGCCGTGCCGGGCGACGTGGGCATCATCAGCGGCCTCGAACGCCTCTACTGGAGCGAGTCCGGGTTCGCCACCCCGACCGAGGTTCGTCAGCGCTGGACGGTGCCGGTGCTGGCCCGGCTCGGCGCCGACGCCGCCAAGCTCGTGGTCTTCTACCGCGAGGAGCTGACCGACGTCGCGGCAGCACCAGCACGCGCTGGTGCGCGAGCTCGCCGCCGAGTGCGACGACCACGAGGTGCCGCTGGTGGTCGAGCCCCTGTGGTACCCACTGCCCGACGAGGACGCTGCCGATCCCGCCGTACGCCGCCAGCGGTTCCAGGCAACCATCCGCTCGGCCGCGACCTTCGCCGAGCTGGGCGCCGACGTGATGAAGGTCGAGTTTCCGGGTTCGGTCGGCGGCCCCGAGGCCGAGGACGCTGCCCAGGCCGCGTGCGCCGCGCTCGATGACGGCATCGACGTGCCATGGGTGCTGCTGTCGGCATCCGCGACGTTCGAACAGTTCGCGCGCCAGCTGCGGATCGCGGCGGGCGCGGGTGCCTGCGGGTTCATGGCCGGGCGCGCCATCTGGGGTGACGGCGTGGGCCGCCACGACGCCGCGACCCGAGCGGCCGGTGTGGCCACTGCCTGTGCCCGGCTGGACGAGCTCGCCACCGTGCTGCGGGAGCACGGTCGCGGCTGGCGTTCGTCCGTCTCGGTCAGCGAGGCCGCCAGGCTGCTGCCCGCCGACTGGCACGAGACTTATCGATCATGACCGTCTGGGTGCTCGCCGGGCCGGCCGGCTCGGGCAAGTCGACCCTGGGCCGGGCGCTGGCGACGCGACGTGGCGCCGTCCTGCTCGACCTCGACACCGTGACCAACCCGCTCCTCGACGCGCTGGGTCCGGTCCTGGCCCCCGAGGGGCACTGGAACGACCCGGATCGACGCGACCACCTGCGGCCGGCCCGCTACGCAACCCTGCTCGCCGTTGCCGCCGACCAGGTGGTCGACGAGATCGTGCTGGTGGCGCCCTTCACCGCCGAGCTCCGCGGCGGCCCCGAGTGGACCAACCTGCTGGCCGCGGTGGCGCCGGTGGTACCCCGGGTGGTGTGGCTGGACGGATCGGTAGCGCTCTACGAGGAGCGTCGTACGGCGAGGGGCGAGCCGCGCGACCGGTTCCCGGTCGAGCCTCAGGCGGTGCCCGCCGTCCCGCACCAACGGGTCGACGCCGCCGCCCCGACCAGCGCCCAGCTCGCCGCCCTGCTCGACTGAGCGCAGCTAGACGAGGGTGGAGCCGCGCTGCTCCAGCTGCTCGAGGGTGGCTCCCCCGGCACAGGACCCGAAGGGTTCCGGTGCGGTGACGCCCTCCGAGAACGCGTCGATGAAGAGCCCGAGTCGTGGATCGTCGGCACCGGTGAGATCGAGCTGTCGACCCCAGACGGTGACGACGACCGGA
Source organism: uncultured Actinomycetota bacterium (assembly GCA_963753565.1). Classification (GTDB taxonomy): domain Bacteria; phylum Actinomycetota; class Actinomycetes; order Propionibacteriales; family Nocardioidaceae; genus Nocardioides. The sequence goes on along the minus strand of CAVWCT010000007.1, from coordinate 104,978 downwards.
GCGCGCAGGTCGTCGTAGGGCGAGAGGATGCCGTTCTGGGGCAGTGCCTCCGCGAGCTCGGCGACGTCGTCGGCGTCGAGGCCGGACTCGTAGGTGATCCAGACCGTGCCGTGTTCGAGGTCATGTGAGATGTACTCCTCCGGCACCGGCTCGTCGTAGACGCCGCAGTCGAGCCAGATGTCGTTGTGCAGCCCGCCGACCGTCGGCGACTGAGGGAACGTCAGGTCGCCGTTGTCGTGGGCTGGCTTCACGTCGTACACCTTCACCTCATCGAGGTTGACCTCGACCGCGGAAGACGGGTCCGCCGACTTGGTCCGGCCCCCGGCGTCCTCGTTGTCCACGAGCCGGGGTGCGACCACGGCCGCGGCCACCACAACGGCCGCGAGCGAGAAGGCCAGCGCGACGACGGGCCAGCGGCGCGGGCGCGGTGGCGACGGCGGTGGGAACGCCGGTGGCGGGAACGCCGGCGGCGGGAACGCCGGCGGCGGGTACGACGGGGGCGGGCCCAGAGGTTCGGACATCAGGAGCGCAGGGCCTGCTCGACGCGCTCGACCTTGGCCGTGAGCTGGCCGGTGAAGCCGGGACGGATGTCGGCCTTGAGCACCAGGCCCACTCGCGGGGAGGCGGCGGAGACCGCGTCCACCGCCTGCTTGACCACCGCCATCACCTCGTCCCACTCCCCCTCGATGTTGGTGAACATCGCGTTGGTCTCGTTGGGAAGACCGGACTCGCGCACGACGCGCACCGCAGCGGCCACCGCCTCGGAGACGCCTCCGGTCTCGTCGCCACCGGAAGGGGAGATGCTGAACGCCACGATCATGGGATAACGCTACGGGGCTCAGAACACCTGGTAGCGACCGGGACCGAGGAAGAACCCCTGCTCCGTGTCGGTCTTGACGCAGGTCAGACCGATGCCTTCGAGCACGCACCCGATCGAGGCCATCGGCAGGCTGGCCACGGCTCCCACCTCCAGCACCGGTGCGCCTGGTTGCCGGATCGTGTCGGTGTTGCAGAAAGGCCTCCAGCCGCGGCGGGTCAGCTCGATCCGACCCACAGCGGGGCTCATTGATTCGGCACAGGTCTCAGGGTCCTGGATCGCGTCGAGGATTTCGCAGCTGGGCCGGATGAACTGATCGTCGAAGGTGCAGTAGAACTTCTCGTCGGCACTCTGGAAGGTGCCGAGCACATGGGCCTCGCTGCTGATGGCGATATGAGCCTGGGCCTGCTCGTAGGTGGTAGGCGGCGCGGACAGGTCGACCGGCGGCGCGGCCGTCTCGGTCGGCGAGGCGGATTCGGTCTCGGGTGGCAGCGACGTCGGCTCCGTTGGGGAGGGGGTAACCGTCTCGGTCACCGTCACCGGGTCCTGGGGATCGTCGCTGTCGTCACCGCAGCCCGCCAGCGCTCCGGCGAGGACGAGGGTCAGGGTCAGGGCGGTCGTCCACACGCGCATCACGACGTACAGACTTCCAGAGCGGTCGGCTTGGCCGGTGCTCCCGGACGGCGCGTCGGGCGACGATGATGGGTTGATGAACGCCGACGACGTCGCCGCGCACGCCGCTACTCTCCCGCGCTGCAAGAAGAAGGGCTCTCCCGGCCGGCCCGCGTGGTACGTCGACGACCGCCTGGTCGCGCGACTGGAGGACGCCTCCACCCTGACCATCCGGGCCACGTTCGCGGCCCGCGAGCGGCTCGTCGCGGAGCATCCCGAGACCTTCGGTGTACCACCGGCCATGGAGCGTCACTTCAAGGTTCAGGCCGTCCTCGACCACGGCAACGACGACGCCGTGCGCGCCGCCATCACCGCGGCGTACGACTTGCAGCGCCGGGCGTGAGCCGGCTCAGGCCTTCAGCAGGTTGCGCAGCACGTACTGCATGATCCCGCCGTTGCGGTAGTAGTTGGCCTCTCCAGGAGTGTCGATCCGGACCACCGCGTCGAACTCCTTGCCGTCGGCCGTCACCTTCACCGTCCGCGGCGTGGTGCCGTCGTTGAGCTCGGTGACGCCGGAGACCGAGAACGTCTCCTCGCCGGTGAGGCCGAGCGACTCGGCGTTCTCGCCCTCGGGGTACTGCAGCGGCAGCACGCCCATGCCGATCAGGTTGGACCGGTGGATCCGCTCGTAGGACTCCGCGATCACGGCCTTCACGCCGAGCAGCGCCGTGCCCTTGGCGGCCCAGTCGCGCGACGAGCCGGAGCCGTACTCCTTGCCGGCGAGCACGACCAAAGGGATCCCTGCGTCGACGTACTTCTCCGACGCTTCGAACACCGTCGTCACTTCGCCGTCACCGGCGAGGTCCCGAGTGAAACCGCCCTCGGTGCCGGGAGCGAGCTGGTTGCGGAGGCGGATGTTGGCGAACGTGCCACGGATCATCACCTCGTGGTTGCCGCGGCGCGAGCCGTAGGAGTTGAAGTCGCGCTGCTCGACACCGTGCTCGGCGAGGTAGGCCCCGGCGGGTGAGTCCTTCTTGATGGCACCGGCCGGGCTGATGTGGTCGGTCGTCACCGAGTCGCCCAGCTTGAGCAGCACGCGGGCACCCTCGATGTCGGTGACCGGTTCGGGGTTCTCCGGCATGCCGTCGAAGTAGGGAGGCTTGCGGACGTAGGTCGAGTCCTCCTCCCAGGCGAAGGTCTTGCCCTCGGGCGTCGGCAGTGAGCGCCACTGCTCGTCGCCGGCGAAGACGTCGGCGTAGTCGGTCGTGAACATCTCGGAGGTGATCGCGGTCGCGATCACGTCCTCGACCTCCTTGGCCGTCGGCCAGATGTCCTTCATGAACACGTCGTTGCCGTCGGTGTCCTGACCCAGGGGGTCGTTGAAGAGGTCGACGTCCATCGAGCCGGCCAGCGCGTAGGCGACCACCAGTGGCGGCGACGCCAGGTAGTTCATCTTCACGTCGGGGTTGATCCGGCCCTCGAAGTTGCGGTTGCCCGACAGCACCGAGACGACCGCGAGGTCGTTGTCGTTGACGGCCTGGCTCACCTCCGGGATGAGCGGGCCGGAGTTGCCGATGCACGTGGTGCAGCCGTAGCCGACGAGGTTGAAGCCCGAGCTTGTCGAGGTACGGGGTCAGGCCGGACTTCTCGTAGTAGTCGGACACGACCTTCGAGCCGGGAGCGAGGGTGGTCTTGACCCACGGCTTGCGCTGCAGACCCTTCTCGACCGCCTTCTTCGCAAGCAGCGCGGCGCCGATCATGACCGACGGGTTGGAGGTGTTGGTGCACGACGTGATCGCCGCGATGGCAACAGCGCCGTGGTCGAGCTCGAACTTGGTGCCGTCCTCGAGGGTGACCATGGCCGCGTTGCTCGGGCGGCCGCCGTCGGCAGGAGCCGCGGACACGTACTCCTTGGGCGGCTCCTCGCCGTGGCCGTTGGACGGCGGGTCGGAGGCCGGGAACGACTCGGCGACCGCCTCGTCGTAGCCGTTCTCGCTCTGCCCACTGCTGCCGGACTCGTCGACGTAGTCGGCCAGCGCGGTGCGGAACGACTCCTTGGCGTTGGACAGCGAGACCCGGTCCTGCGGGCGCTTGGGGCCGGCCAGCGACGGTACGACGGTGGCGAGGTCGAGCTCGAGCTTCTCGGAGAACCGCGGCTCGGCGTCGGGGTCGTGCCAGAGACCCTGTTCCTTGGCGTAGGTCTCCACGAGCGCGAGCTGCTCCTCGGAGCGCCCGGTGAGCTTGAGGTACTTGACCGTCTCCTCGTCGATCGGGAAGACCGCGATGGTCGAGCCGAACTCCGGGCTCATGTTGCCGATCGTGGCGCGGTTGGCCAGCGGCAGCACGGAGACGCCAGGGCCGTAGAACTCGACGAACTTGCCCACCACACCGTGCTTGCGCAGCATCTCGGTGATCGTCAGCACCAGGTCGGTGGCGGTCGCGCCCTCCGGAAGATCGCCGTTGAGCTTGAAGCCGACCACCCGCGGGATCAGCATCGACACGGGCTGGCCGAGCATCGCGGCCTCGGCCTCGATGCCGCCGACGCCCCAGCCGACCACGCCGATGCCGTTGACCATCGTGGTGTGGGAGTCGGTGCCGACGCAGGTGTCGGGGTAGGCCTGCAACTCGCCATCGACCTCACGGGTGAAGATCGTGCGGGCGAGGTGCTCGATGTTGACCTGGTGGACGATGCCGGTGCCGGGCGGCACCACCTTGAAGTCGTCGAAGGCACCCTGGCCCCAGCGCAGGAACTGGTAGCGCTCGCGGTTGCGCTCGTACTCGATCTCGACGTTGCGCTCGAAGGCCTCCGGACGTGCCGAAGACGTCGGCGATCACGGAGTGGTCGATCACCATCTCGGCCGGAGCGAGCGGGTTGATCTTCGCCGGATCGCCGCCGAGGTCCGCCATGGCCTCGCGCATGGTGGCGAGGTCGACCACGCACGGGACGCCGGTGAAGTCCTGCATGATCACGCGGGCCGGCGTGAACTGGATCTCCTGGCTCGGGTCGGCGTCCGCGTCCCAACCGGCGATCGCCTTGATGTCGTCGGCCGTGATGTCGGCGCCGTCCTCGGTCCGCAGGAGGTTCTCCAGCAGCACCTTCAGGGAGAACGGCAGCGAGGCGACATCGAGCCCCTCGCCGGTCACCGCATCGAGGCGGAAGATCTCGTACGACGTGCCGCCCACGTCGAGCGCGCTCTTGGCTCCGAAGCTGTCCTTGCTGGGCATCGCCATCTCCTCGTCTGAGTACGTCGTCGTCCTCATTGTGGCTCCGGCACATCTTGCCGCCGGGCGCCTGCGACCCGGTAGTAAGGCATGCCTTATTCGTTCCGGCTCGAGGACCCTCATTATCTCTTGATATCAAGATACATGATGTCGAGCGAATCTCCATGCGAGCCCCGTCTTGCCTGACGAGCCGGGCGACGCATTCGACGTGATGCGTCATCGGGAACAGGTCGAACGCCCGAAGGCGTCCAGCCGATATCCGTGCTCGGCGAAGATCGCGACGTCCCGGCCCAGGGCACCCGGATCACAGGCCACGTAGGCGACCGCCCGCGGCCGCCGCGCCGCGATCAGATCCACGACGGCCCTCTTTGCGCCGGTGCGTGGCGGGTCGAGGACGACCACGTCGAAGGGCTCGTCGTACGCCGACGAGAGCACCGCCTCCACGGACCCGGTCGTCACCTCGGCCGTCGGGTGCTCGGCCAGGTTGGTGACGGCGTGGTCGGTGGCCCTCCGGTCACCCTCGATCGCGACCACCCGTCCCGACTCCCCCACCCGCTCGGCCAGGAACCGCGCGAACAGGCCGACGCCGGCGTAGAGGTCGAGTGCCCGCTCGCCAGGCTGCGGATCCAGCGCGTCGAGCACGGCGTCGACGAGCACGACCGGTGCGCCCGGGTGCACCTGCCAGAAGCCCTCGTCGTCCACCTCGAAGTGCCGGCCGTGCACGTCGTGCGCCGGAGAGTCAGCGCTCTCCAGGAGGCACTCGTCGATCTCGACCACGTCATGCGACCGGTGCTTGCGCATCCCGATCCGCCCGCCCGGGAGGGCGACGTAGCTCTGCCGGGTCCGCCAGTGGAGCCCGTCCCGTCTCCAGGGACGGCCTCGACCGTGACCTCGACGTCCAGTCCGGCCAGCCGGCGCAGCTGCTCGCTCACCACGCCCGCCTTGAGCTCGCGCTGTCGGATCAGCGACACGTGCTGGAAGTCGCAGCCACCACAGGCATCGGGACCCGCGAACCGGCAGGGCGCTTCGACCCGTTCCTCCGACCCCGTAAGGACGGACACCGCGTCGCGCCCTCCAGAACTTGTCCCCCTCGGTGCCGTCGGTGATCTCGACGACGACCCGCTCTCCCGGCAGCGCATGGCGCACGAAGACCACCCGGTTGTCCGGCTCCGGGAGCCGCGCCACGAAGTGACCACCGTGCGCGACGGGGCCGACGTCGACCTCGAAGCGCTCCCCGACCCGGGACCTACCGCGCGGCCGTCGGGTGCGCGGCCGCTGTCGGTTCATCGCGGAGGCTTGCGGTTGCGCTTGCTGCCGACCTGCCCACGTCGCAGGTCGCCGGGCCACACCCGTCCTGCTTCGCGCTCGTCGCGCTCGCGGGCGATCTCCGAGGACCGCAGCTGGTAGGGCACCGAGGTGACCATGACGCCCGGGGTGAACAGCAGGCGGCCCTTGAGCCGCAGCGCCGTCTGGTTGTGCAGCAGCTGCTCCCACCAGCGGCCCACGACGTACTCCGGGATGTAGACGGCGACCACACCGCGCGGGTTGGCCCTCCTGATCTCGGTGGCGTACTCGACGATCGGCCGCACCAGCTCTCGGTATGGCGAGTGGAGCACCTTGAGCGGAACGCCCAGGTTGCGCTCGTCCCACTCCTCCAGCAGTCGGTTGGTCTCCCTCGGATCCGCCGCGACGTAGACGCCCTCGAGCGTGTTGGGTCGCGTCGCCTTGGCGAAGGCCAGTGCTCGCAGCGTCGGCTTGTGCAGCTTGGAGACCAGCACCATGGCGTGCACTCGCGTCGGCAGGACGTTGTCCTCCTCGTCGGCCGCGAGCTCCAGCTTCACGCTGTCGTAGTGGCCCTTGATGCCGCGCATGATCATGAAGAAGAACAGCATCGCGAGGATCGTGATCCAGGCCCCGGCCAGGAACTTGGTGACCAGCACGATCACCAGGACCACCGCGGTGAAGACCAGCCCGATGGCGTTGATCGCGCGGGACCGCACCATCCGAAGCCGGACTGCGGGGTCGCGCTCGGTGGCCAGGTGCCGGGTCCAGTGGCGGATCATCCCGAACTGGCTGAGGTTGAACGACACGAAGACACCCACGATGTAGAGCTGGATCAGTCGCGTGGTCTCGGCGTCGAACGCCATGATCAGGCCGATCGCCATGATCGCGAGGAAGACGATGCCGTTGCTGTAGGCCAGCCGGTCACCGCGCGACCCGAGGGCCCGGGGTGCGTAGCCGTCCTTGGCCAGGATCGACCCCAGCACGGGAAACCCGTTGAAGGCGGTGTTGGCGGCCAGCACCAGGATCAGTCCGGTGACCGTCACCACGAAGTAGAAGCCCGGCCCGAAGTCGTTGAACACCGCGTGCGCGATCTGGGCGATGACGGTGTGCTGGTCGTAGCCGCCGGGCAGCGCCTCGCCGTTGCGGGTGAGCCGGTCGATGTCGTGCGGGTCGACGTAGCGGATGCCCATCTGCCGGGCCAGCACGATGACGCTGACCATCATCGTGATCGCGATCATTCCGAGCATCAGCAGGGTGGTGGCGGCGTTCTTGCTCTTGGGCCGGCGGAAGGCGGGCACGCCGTTGGAGATCGCCTCGACGCCGGTCAGCGCAGCGCAGCCCGAGGAGAAGGCCCGCGCGAGCAGGAAGATCAGGCCGAACGTCGTCAGCGACCCCTCGAACCCGGGCGCGGCCTCGATGGCCAGGTCGGCGCTCTCGACATCGGGCAGGGTGCCGCCGGCCATCCGCAGGAAGCCGTAGGCGCACATGCCGAGGATCGCGAACATGAACGCATACGTCGGGAAGGCGAAGAACGAGCCCGACTCGCGGATGCCGCGAAGGTTCATGGCCATCAGCACGATGACGAGACCGGACGCGGTCAGCGCCTCGTGCCCGCTGAGGGCCGGGATCGCCGCCGCGGCGTACTGCGCACCCGACGAGATCGACACCGCCACCGTCAGCACGTAGTCGCACGAGCAGCGCGCTGGCCACCGTGGTGCCGGCGGTGACGCCGAGGTTGACCGTGGCCACCTCGTAGTCGCCGCCTCCGCTGGGGTACGCATGCACCGTCTGGCGGTACGACGCGATCACCGCCGCCATCACCAGCGCAACGGCGATCGCGATCTTCCACGACCAGACGTAGGTGGAGGCACCGGCGAGCGACAGCATGATGAAGACCTCGTCCGGGGCATAGGCCACGGAGGAGAGTGCGTCACTTGCGAAGACCGGGAGTGCGATCCGCTTGGGCAGCAGGGTCTCGCCCAGCTGCGAGCTGCGCAGCTTGCGTCCGAGCAGGATCCGCTTCGAGACGTCGCCGACACCCACGAGCGGCAAGAGTACGCCGCAACTCAGGACCCCCACCGGCGCCGGGCTACTAGGGTGACGCTGTGCATGTCGTGATCATGGGCTGCGGCCGCGTCGGCTCGACGCTCGCGCGCAGCCTCGAGGACCGCAACCACACGGTGGCCGTGATCGACAGCGAGCCCGACGCGTTCCGTCGCCTCGGGCCGGGATTCAACGGTGAGAAGGTCACCGGCTACGGCTTCGACCAGGAGGTGCTGGAGAAGGCCGGGATCCGTCGCGCCGACGCCTTCGCCGCGGTGTCGAGCGGCGACAACTCCAACATCATCGCCGCGCGGGTCGCCCGCGAGACGTTCGGCATCCAGCAGGTCGTGGCCCGGATCTACGACCCGGGCCGGGCCGAGGTCTACCAGCGTCTCGGCATCACCACCGTCGCCACGGTCAAGTGGACCGCCGACCAGGTGCTGCGCCGGATCGTGCCGGCCGGCGCCGAACCCGACTTCCGCGACCCCTCGGGCACGATCCGCCTCGACCAGGTGCCGATCACGGAGGTGTGGGTCGGCCAGCGGACCGTCATCTTCCAGGAGCAGGTGAAAGGCCGGATCGCCTGGATCGACCGCCTCGGAGAAGGCATGCTGCCGTCCAGGGACACGGTCATCCAGGAAGGCGACCTGCTCCACCTGGTGATCCGCGAAGAGAACGCCGCCCACGCCTACCAGGCCATCGACAACGGCCCCGAAGACACCGACTGAGCTGAGCGAGGACCACCATGAGAGTCGCCATAGCCGGAGCTGGTGCCGTCGGCCGATCGATCGCGCGCGAGCTGATCCAGAACGGCCACGAGGTCCTGCTCATCGACAAGAGCCCCGGCTCCATCCACCCCGAGCGGGTACCCGATGCCGAGTGGCTGCTCGCCGACTCGTGCGAGCTGTCCTCGTCTGGAGGAGGCCCGCCTCGACAAGTGCGACGTGGTCATCGCCGCGACCGGCGACGACAAGGCCAACCTGGTGACCTCACTGCTGGCCAAGACCGAGTTCGGCGTACCGCGCACCGTCGGCCGGGTCAACCATCCCAACAACGAGTGGCTGTTCACCGAGGCCTGGGGTGTCGACGTCAACGTGTCGACCCCGCGGATCATGTCCGCCCTGGTCGAGGAGGCCGTCACCGTCGGCGACCTGGTGCGGCTGTTCACGTTCCGCCAGGGCAACGCCAACCTGGTCGAGATGACGCTGCCCAAGGACTCGCCGTACGTCGGCAAGCCCTCGGGGCTGATCCCGTTGCCGGAGAACTGCGCGCTGGTGACGATCCTGCGCGACGGACAGGTCTACGTGCCCGACCCGGAGCAGCCCGTCGAGTCCGGTGACGAGCTGCTGTTCGTGGTGCCGGCTGAGGGCGAGGACGAGCTCGAGCGGCTGCTCGCGCCCCAGGCCCACGGTGGTTGAGCAGGGACCGGGGAGCGGGCCCGTGGGCTCACCAGGTCGAGAAGCGCGCGGCCGAGCTTGCGGGACGCGGCCGCGCGTCGAGACCAGCTAGCCCTCGGTCTGACCGATCGGCGTGCGATTGCGCCCGAGGACCCAGACCATCGCCGCCAGGGACCGAGCTGCAGTGGCCAGCCGAGCACGATCTTGAGCACGCCCAGCACCGCGATCGCCGTGTCGGCGTCCATGGCCCCGGAGTTGCCGGCGAGCCAGACCGGCCCCTGCGCGGCCACCCGCAGCAGGCAAGGCAGCGCCAGCAGCCAGGTCAGGGTGGTGCAGAGCCGCACGACCTGTCGGTCGGCGTGCCACGCGGTCGGGTCACCGGTGACGCTGCCGACCATGAACCCGACGAGCGGCCAGCCGATCAGGCAGGTGAGGGCCAGGATCACGAAGTAGCCCGAGTTGTAGAGGATGCCCGGCAGGAAGTAGGCCAGCGCCTGCTCGTCCTCGCTCCCGCCGCGGCTCGCGGCCAGGCGGACGAACAGATAGCCGATCCCGATCCCGAACAAGGCGTTGATCACGAACTGCGGGGTCGAGCGCTGGACCAGTCGCACGCCCAGGAGCAGCAGCGCGGCGGCAACGCTCACCACCAGGGCCACGCGGAGCTCGCGGGTGGTCAGCCAGCAGACGGTGAACAGAATCGTCGGCACGGCCGCTTCGATCATTCCCCGGCGACCACCGAGTGACTTCACCAGCTGAGCGCGGACGACGGCCTCGACCGTCTCCACCGAGGCCGTGCCGGTGATGGGCGACTCGTCGCCTGCCGCATCTGCGGAGCTCATGGCATCAGCTCGTAGCGTGGGTTGTACATGACCCGGACACCCTCGTAGCTGCCGATCCGGCCGCCCACCTTGATCGGCTGCCCGGGGCTGATGCCCGGCGATCCGGCGCCGTCCCAGCCACACGATCGTGAGCACCGCAGATCCGTCGTCGAGCTCGGCCTCGAGGGCTGGTACGCCGCCGCGCGGGCGGAGGGTGACGGTGCGCAGGGTGCCGTGCAGGTGCGACCAGCTCCCGGTCGGGGGCGTCGGCGATCGTCGCACTCCCGGTCTCGCCGTAGGTCTTGCGCAGGTCGCGAGCGTGCTGGTCGGAGCTGTTGGCCCAGCGGCTGATCGTGCGCCGCAGCTTGCTCTTGTCGGACATCGCGGAGCCGCTCAGGCCTGCGGTGGGGCGACCCGGCGGGCCTGCTCGGGCAGGATCACGCGGCAGCGGCTCGCCGACCGCCATCGCCTGCGCTCCCCGGCGTACCGCGACCTTGGTCACCGTGTCCTCCCAGTCCTCGGCGGTCTCCGGCCTGACCGGCCGCCCGAGGAAGGTCGCCCGGAGCATCCAGCGCGGACCGTTGATGCCGACGATCCGGGAGGGCTGGATGCCCTTGCCACCGTGTCGCGCTTCACCTCGACCTCGCAGTAGGAGCTCGGTTCCGAACCGGTCCCTCGCGCTCGGTGGCGGTGCCCCCGCGCTGGGCCATGTCGGCTGCGATCTGCGGACGCACCTGACTCCACAGATCGCCGTTGCGAGGAGCCGCGAACGCCCTGAGCTCGACGGCGCCGTCCTGGCCGGCCAACATGACCGAGTTCACGTCGCCCGTCGACTCGCTGACCTCGACGCGCAGCTCGCGGCCACCCTCCGGCTCGATCAGGAGCGACCCGAGGTCGACGCGCTTGATGCCGTCATCAGGGAGGTCGTCGACGTCGTACGGGCCAGGCGCCGGCGCCAGCTCCTCATCGGTGGTCTCTACCTCGTCCGACAACGGGGCCGAGTCGTTCTTACGGCGGAACTTCACGAAGCATTCTCCTGGCTGGGCGTGGCGGGCAGGGAGCCGGTGCGCGTGGACCCGAAGCCTCCAGTAGAACCGTAACCCCCGTCGCCACGCGAACTGTCGGGAAGTTCGGACACCTCGGCGAAGTGGGCCTGCTCGTAGCGCTGGACCACGAGCTGGGCCACCCGGTCGCCCCGGCGCAGCTCGATCGTTTCCTGCTGATCGTGGTTGATCAACAGGACCTTGATCTCGCCGCGGTAGCCGGCGTCGATCGTTCCTGGCGTGTTCACGATGGAGAGGCCGTGGCGAGCGGCCAATCCCGACCGCGGATGCACCAGCGCGACGTAGCCGACGGGCAGCGCGATCGCGATCCCGGTCGGCACGAGCGCCCGCTCACCGGGAGCGAGGGTGACGTCGACGGTGGTCAGCAGGTCGGCCCCGGCGTCGCCGGGATGGGCGTACGCCGGCAGCGGCAGATCCGGGTCCAGGCGGAGGATCGCGATCTCGAGCACGAGGGGACCCTATGCCCTGCCTGGTCCTCCCTGATGCGAGGCTTTGCCCCGTGGCGACGACCCCCGACCCGGCGACCTATCGCGAGCGGCTCGGTGTCCCGTTCCGCTGGTGGGTCCAGGGCACGATGCTCGTGGCCAGCCTCTGGCTCGCCCTGGTCGTGGCCGTGCCCGGACCGGTCGCCTGGCCGGTGACCGGCGTCGCGCTCGTGGTCCTGGCCGCGTGCTTCCTGTCCTACGGCGGCGCCAGGATCGTGGTGGATGCGGGCGAGCTGCGCGCCGGGCGGGCGCACATCGCCGGCACTCATCTCGGGGCCGCCGAGGCGCTCGACGCCGAGCAGACCCGACGGGTCGCGGGGGTCGAGGCCGACGCCCGCGCCTTCCTGCTGCTCCGGCCCTACCTCAAGCGGGCGGTGCGGGTCGAGATCACCGACCCCGCCGACCCGGCGCCGTACTGGCTGGTCAGCACCCGGCACCCCGACGAGCTGGCCGGGGCGCTCACCACCCTCACCGGCAGCGGCTCGTCTCGGCTAGGCTCCGAGCATGGCATCGGAGAGCTCCAAGATCTGGTCGGTCTTCTCCCTTGCCGCGGCGCTGGGTGCCGCGGCGATGGCGAAGAAGGGACTCAACACCTCCTGGAAGGCGGCCACGGGGAAGAACCCGCCCGCCAACCCCGCCGACCCCGATGTCGACATCTGGGAGGCGGTCACCTGGGCCGCCGTCAGCGGCACCCTGGTCGCGCTGGCCCGGATGCTCGCGACGCGCAAGGCCGCCACCTACTACGCCAAGTCGACCGGCCACCTGCCGCCGGGACTGCAGAAGGACGACCAGGACAAGGACAAGGCCCCTACGCCGACGACCTGATCCCGTCGGCTGATCTGACCTGATCGGGCCCTGATCGGGCACAGCAAAGGCCGCGACCCGTCGGGTCGCGGCCTTCGTCATCGAACTGAGCTCTAGGCGCAGTCCTTGCAGATCATCTTCTTCTCGTTGGCCAGCTGGCTCCGGTGATGTACCAGGAAACAGCTCATGCACGTGAACTCGTCGTCCTGCTTGGGCTTGACCTCGACGGCCAGCTCCTCGTGGGACAGGTCTGCACCGGGCAGCTCGAAGGACTCGGCCGCCTCGGCCTCGTCCTCGTCGACCTTGCCCGAGTTCTTGTCGTGACGGCGGGCCTTGAGCTCTTCGATGCTCTCCTCTGACTGGTCTTCCTCGTTCTTGCGCGGTGCGTCATAGTCAGTCGCCATCGCGTTCGCTCACACTCCCCTCACCTGTGTCCGGCGCGCCAGATTGTGCACCATCCCCGGCCCGGTGGATACACCGGTCTCGGGAAGTCACGACAACGTGCGCTCAGCCCTGTGGTATTCCCTGCTCAGGCGGGAGGGGTCGCGGCGGCGAACCCGGCGTCGAGTACGGCAGCGCGAAGCTCGTCGAAACCGTGACCAGGAGCACAGATCAGGAGGGTGGCCCCGCCGGCGCCCAGGAGCTCCTCGGTGCGCGCGCCCGGCGGCGCGGGCGACCAGTCCGGCCGCCGCGTGGTCCCAGAGATTGACGCCCTCTTCTACGTAGCCGTCGAGCCGACCGTCCGCGACCAGACAGACGTCGAGGGAGCAGGCCCCGAGCCGTCGGATGTCGCGCACCCGCGGCAGCAGCCGGGCCACGGCAGCCCCCTGGATCTCGCGCCTCCCGGGCTCGTAGCTGAAGCCGGTCCCGATCAGTCGGTGCCCCAGCGGAGCCGGACCGCGTACGGCGATCGGCTCCCCGTCGCGCAGAGCGCGACGACCCCGTCCGGACCCGGGCGGGCGACGTACTCGGTGCCGGCGGCGACGTCGAGCACGATCCCCGTCACCACCTCGCCGTCGACCTCGGCTGCGATGGAGACGGCGTACTGCGGCAGGCCGTAGAGGAAGTTGACGGTGCCGTCGATGGGGTCCACCACCCACCGGACCCCGGAGGTGCCGGCGACGTCGTCGCCCTCCTCACCGAGGAACGCGTCGTCGGGTCGGGCCCGGCCGATGAGGTCGCGGATCAGCTGCTCCGACGCCCGGTCGGCCTCGGTCACGACGTCGATGTCGGAGGACTTGGTGTCCGCCACGGTGACGCTGCGGGTGGCCCGGTCGCGCACCAGCTCGGCGGCCGCCCGTGCGGTAGCGATCGCGAGGTCGGCCAGCTCGTCGATGTCGATCCTCGGGTCGGTCATTGGCCGCACAGAGCCGGCCGGTCCGCCGCGCGGGTTCGGGCAGCAGCCGACCGGACACCGGTCCCAGAGCGGACCGATCCCGCCCTCGGCGGCGCGGGCCACCTCTCCCCCACGCTCGACCGTCGCGCGCTCCAGCAGCAGGTCGCGCACCGCCGCCACGAACCGTGGGTCGTCGCCAGGGGTCGCCGCACGCCGAGCGGGCAGACCGAGTCGCTCCGCGGTCGCCATCGCCTCGGTGTCGAGGTCGTAGATGACCTCCATGTGGTCGGAGACGAAACCGACCGGCACGATCACGACTGCTTCGGCACCGGCACCACTCACCGAGGTCAGGTGATCGTTGATGTCGGGCTCGAGCCACGGCACCTGGGGTGGTCCCGACCGCGAGCAGAACGCCAGGTCGTGCTCGTGCTGGACCCCGGTCTCGTCGTGCACGCGCTGGGTCACCACCCTCGCGACGTCCAGGTGCTGCGCGACGTAGGCCACCCGACCCTGGGGCGGTCCGCTCGTCTCGTTCATCGAGGTCGGGATCGAGTGGGTGACGAACACCAGCCGCGCCTGTGGACGTACGTCGGCGGGCAGGTCGGCAAGTGCGGCCAGCGTGGCGTCGACCACCGGCTCCACGAAGCCGGGGTGGTTGAAGTAGTGACGCAGCTTGTCGAGCACCGGCGCCCCGGGCAACCCGTCCACCGCGTCGTAGAGGTTCTCGCGGTACTGCCGGCAGCTCGACCAGGACGAGTAAGCACTGGTCACGAAGCACGCCGCCCGCGTCACTCCGTCGGCGGCCATCTTCTCGATCGTGTCGCGCAGGTAGGGGTCCCAGTTGCGGTTGCCCCAGTAGATGGGCAGGTGGATGCCGGCCGCGTCGAAGTCGGCGCGGAGGGCGGCCAGCAACGACCGGTTGTGATCGTTGATCGGCGACCGTCCACCGAACAGTTCGTAGTGCCGGCCGACCTCCACGAGCCGCTCCGTGCGGGATACCGCGACCGCGGGTGACGTTCTCCAGGAACGGCACCACGTCGTCGGGACCCTCCGGTCCGCCGAACGACACCAGGAGCAGGGCGTCATAGGGCCCCACGTCGGGCACGTCCGGATTAGGCACAAGGCCATCGTAAAGATCTAGTCTCCGGGGACCATGCTCGACTCCTACCGCAGGATTCTCGAACGCCCCGGCACCGCTCTCTTCAGCGTCACCGGGCTCTTCGCGCGGCTCCCCATCTCCATGGTCGGCCTGGGCATCGTGCTGCTGGTCCAGGGAGAGTCGGGGTCCTACGGCGTGGCCGGCGCGGTCGCGGCGGCGTACATGATCACGAACGCGATCCTGGCCATCCTCCAGGGGCGGCTCCTCGACAACCTGGGCCAGGCCCGGGTGCTCAGCAGCGCCAGCGTGGTCTTCGGGATCGCGATGGTGATGCTGATCTGGTCGGTCGAGGCGGACTGGCCGATCGGGACGGCGTATGTGTTCGCGGCGCTGGGCGGGGGCGCGCTCCCGCAGATCGGGTCCTGCGTCCGGGCCCGTTGGTCCTACGTGCTCAGCGCGCCGGCGGAGGTCCAGACGGCGTACGCCCTCGAGGCCGTGGTCGACGAGGCAGTGTTCATCCTCGGACCGATCCTGGTCACGGTGCTGGCAACGGGCATCGACCCAGTAGCCGGTCTCGTCACGGCGATCGTGGCCGGTGTCGGCGGCAGCCTGGCGTTCAGCGCCCAGCGCGCCACCGAGCCCCCGGCTCACCGCCACGACCACAGCGTCGGGGCCCGACCGCGAATGCCATGGCGCACGGTGATCCCGCTCGCTGTCGTCTGCGCCGCACTGGGCGTGCTGTTCGGAGCGGCCGAGGTCACCACCGTCGCCTTCAGCGACGAACAAGGCAGCAAGGGCTACGCCGGCCCGCTGCTCGCGCTCTGGGCGCTCGGCAGCTTGATCGCCGGGGTGATCACCGGCGCCGTCCACTGGAAGAGCGGCCCGGCCGTCCGGGTCCGCTGGGGAGCGCTCGGCATGGCCTGCGCGATGGCGCCCCTCTCCCTGATCGGATCGGTGCCCCTGATGGGCCTGATGCTCGTGTTCGGTGGTCTCGCAATCGCACCGACATTGGTCGCCACCTTGTCGATGACCGAGCAGACGGTGCCCGCCTCCCGACTCACCGAGGGAATGGCCATCATGCAAACCGGCCTGGTGGCCGGCGTCGCTCCCGGTGCGACCGCCAGTGGCTTCGTCGTGGACCACTCGGGTGCATCGGCCGCCTATCTCGTCAGCCTCGGCGCCGGCGTCGTCGCCGCCCTGGCGGCCCAGGCGATCCCCAGGACTCGTACCGCAGAACCCGTCCCGAGCCAGCTCTCCTAGTGCCGTGAGTCGGATGAGTGAGTGGCGTAACTGGTCGGGCCTCGAGTCGTCGAGCCCGTCCAGGGTGAGTGAGCCGCGCGACGCCGCGACGGTGGTCGCGGAAGTGCAGCGCGCGCGGGCCGAGGGCACGACCGTCAAGATGGTCGGCACCGGCCACAGCTTCACGGCGGTGGCGGCACCGGAGCACACGATGCTGCGGCCGCACGGACTGACCGGGATCGTGGCGGTGGACCGGGAGGCCCTGACCGTGACGGCCCTGGCCGGCACCAGGCTCAAGGACTTCAACGTCGCCCTGGAGGGCCTCGGGCTCAGCCTGCACAACATGGGCGACATCGCCGAGCAGACCCTGGCCGGGGCGATCTCGACCGGCACCCACGGCACCGGTGGGGTCGCCGCAGGCCTGTCTGCACAGGTCGTCGGTCTCGAGCTGGTGACCGGCACCGGCGAGGTGCTGCGCACCTCGCCCGACGAGAACCCCGACGTGCTGGAGCTCGCCCGCCTCGGCCTCGGCGCTCTGGGTGTCATCACGACGATCACGTTCGCGGTCGAGCCGCTCTTCCTCCTCGAGGCGGTCGAACAGCCGATGTCGTGGGACGAGGCGCTGACGACGTTCGACGAGATCACCGCGAGCTGCCACCACGTCGACATGTACTGGTTCCCCCACACCGACCGGATGCTCACCAAGCGCAACAGCCGGCTGAGTGATGACCTTTCCGAAGCTCAGCCACTGTCGCGTTTTCGCGGGTGGCTCGACGACGACTTCCTGTCCAACCGCCTCTTCGGCCTGGAGACCGCCACCCTCAACCTGCTCCCCCGGGCCATCCCGCGCGCCAGCCGGCTGAATGCCCGGATGCTCGGCGCCCGTACCTACAGCGACGTCGCTCACCGCGTGTTCACGAGCGAGCGCAACGTGGTCTTCCGCGAGATGGAGTACGCCGTCCCGCGAGAGCTCGGGCCCACCGTGCTCAAGGAGGTGCGCGCCGCGCTGGAGGCCTCGGACCTGCGGATCAGCTTCCCCATCGAGATCCGGGTCGCCCCAGCCGACGACGTCCCGCTGTCGACCGCCAGCCAGCGCGACTCCTTCTACCTCGCCTTCCACACGCACCGACGCGCAGACCATGCGGCCTACTTCGCGTTGATGGAGCCGATCCTGCGCGCCCACGAAGGTCGCCCCCACTGGGGCAAGGTGCACACCCTGGCGGCCGACGACCTCGCCGTGCTCTACCCCCGCTTCGGTGACTTCGTGGCGATGCGCGACCGGCTCGACCCCGACCGGGTCTTCGCCAACGCCTACCTGCGCACGGTGCTCGGGGACTAGACGCTGGCCGGGCCGGCCGGCATCGGGGCCCGCCAACCGCGCGACATCGCCAGCAGCCTCCAGAGCAGGCAGACGCTCGCGCCGGCGACCGCCATCGCCACCACGGGCAGGTCCGCTCGATCGCCCAGCACCACCACCGCGGCACCGGCCAGCGCCGGGGTCGCATAGAGCTCGCCACGAAACACCATCGGCACCCGGCCGGCCAGCACGTCGCGCAGCATGCCGCCGCCGATCCCGGTCAGCATGCCCATCAAGGCGGCCGGCACCGGGCCGAGGCCGTAGTCGAGGGCCTTGAGAGCCCCGGCCACACAGAACAAGGAGAGCCCGAACGCGTCGAAGACGTTGACCAGACGCTCCATCCGGCCCAGCGCGGGGTGGTAGGCGAACGTCAGCAGCCCACCCCCGACCGGCACCAGCAGGTAGCGCCAGTCGGCCAGAGCGGCCGGCGGGGTGGCCCCGATCAGGACGTCGCGCAGGAAGCCGCCACCGAGCCCCGTCGTACCGGCGAGCACGAGGACCCCGAACAGGTCGAGCTGCTTGCGGACCGCCACCAGGGCCCCGGAGATGGCGAACACGAAGATGCCCACCAGGTCCAGGGTCACCAGAGTCTCGGCCACTCAGACACGTTAGGACATGCCCCGACCTGCGGAGATCGCGTTCAGGCGCGCCGCGCGCTGCCGTGTTTCGCCGTGTGCGCTGGCGTAGGCTCGCCGGAACCGAAGGCACCACCGCACGACCTGCAGGGGAAGCAGCCCATGGCCCACCTGACGCTCGCTGGAGTGAGCGACGACGGCAAGCGACTGCTTCTGGTGAGCGACAAGGGTGTGGAGTTCACGCTGGACATCACTCCCGGCCTGCGGGCCGCACTCAACGGCGATACCTCACGCCTCGGTCAGTTGGAGATTCAGATGGACAGTGTGATTCGTCCCCGCGACATCCAGGCCCGGATCCGGGCAGGAGAGACGCCCGAGGCGGTGGCCCAGGCCGCGCAGACGAGCGTCGACAAGATCATGATCTACGCCGCTCCGGTGCTCGACGAGCGGCGACATGTCGCCGAGCGCGCCCAGCGCTCGTCCGTACGCCGACGAGGCGGCGACACCAGCCAGGTCCGCACCCTCGGCGAGGCCGTCGGCGCACATCTGCGCTCCTTGAACGTCGACCCCGACACCGTCGTCTGGGACGCCTGGCGACGTGAGGACGGCCGGTGGTCGTTGACCGCCCAGTTCGGCGGTCAGCTCACCGGCCCGCGCGAGGGCACCGCAGAGTTCACCTACGACGCACCCGGCAACTACGCCGTGCTCGACAACGACGATGCCCGCTGGCTGGTCGGCGAGGTCGTCACCAGCCCCGAGCCGCAGCCGGACGACCTCCAGGAGCGTCGCCGTCGCCTTTCCTCCGTCCCCGGCGGAGACCCGGTCAACGATCGTGACGAGCTGCCCCTCGGCGTCGACGCGATCGAGCTGGTGCAGACCGACCAGCCGGTCGAGGCGTTCCTCGACGACACCCCTGCCTCCGACGATCCCGAGCTGCGCGAGGAGGCCGCCGAGGCGGCGGCCGACGACAGCGACGAGGACGAGTCGGACGAGCCCGGCGACGCACCGCCCCGCCGCGCCGTACACAAGAAGCGCGGCCGGGCCTCTGTGCCGAGCTGGGACGAGATCATGTTCGGCGGCGGCGACCAGTAAGCCCAGCCTGCTTCGAGACCACTGCCCAACATCGTTACCAGCAAGTACGCTCCGACCATGTCGTACTTCGTCACCGGCGCCACAGGATTCATCGGCCGTCATCTCGTCCAGGAGCTCGTCGACCATCGCGAGGGCGACATCTTCGTGCTCGTGCGCCAGGGCTCCAAGGCTCGCATGGAGACCCTCATGCGTCAGTGGGACTCCGGCCGCGTCCAGATGGTCGTCGGCGACCTTTCCCAGCCGGGCCTGGGTGTCGACCAGGGCTGGGTCGACGAGCACGCCGGGCGGATCGACCACTTCTTCCACCTCGCGGCCATCTACGACATGACGGCGGACGACGCCACCAACGAGACCATGAACGTTGGCGGTACCCGCAACGCCGTCGAGCTCGCCGGCCGGCTGAACGCGGGTCGCTTCCACCAGGTGTCCTCGGTCGCCGCCGCCGGTGAGTACTCCGGGCACTTCGACGAGACGATGTTCGAGGAGGGCCAGCACCTGCCGTCGCCGTACCACCGCACGAAGTACGAGTCGGAGAAGATCGTGCGCACCGAGTCGTCGGTGCCCTGGCGGGTCTACCGCCCGGCGATCGTGGTCGGCCACTCGGAGACCGGTGCGATGGACAAGGTCGACGGGCCTTACTACTTCTTCCCCGTACTGAAGATGATGCGCGACGCACTCCCCGCCTGGCTGCCTCTGGTGGGCGTCGACCTCGGCAACACCAACGTGGTGCCGGTCGACTACGTCGCCAAGGCGATGGACCACATCGGCCACCTCCCCGACCGCGACGGCGAGGCGTTCCACCTGGTCAACCCCGACCCTCAGCCGACGGTCGAGATGATCAACGCGTTCGCCGCAGCGGCCGGCGCGCCACAGTTCGCCACTCCCATGGACCGGCTCGGTGGCGGCGGCCTCCTCGGCATGATCCCCCGGCAGCTGCGCCCCTCCTCCATCGCCAACGAGCTGGTGAAGCTCGGCCCGGTCCAGGCGCTGCTCGACCAGACCATCGGCCGGCTGGGCATCCCCGCCGAGGTGCTCGCCCACACCGGCTTCAAACCGGTCTTCGACTCCCGGATCACCGAGAAGGCGCTGGCCGGCTCGGGCATCGCCGTACCCGACCTCGAGACCTACGCACGCACGCTGTGGGGCTTCTGGGAGGAGAACCTCGACACGACCACCGGCCGTGACTCCAAGGCCCGCGCTGCGCTGACCGGCAAGCACGTCGTGATCACCGGCGCCTCTTCGGGCATCGGACAGGTCACCGCGCTCAAGGTCGCGCAGGCCGGCGGCATCCCGGTGCTGGTGGCGCGCGGCAAGGACAAGCTGGAGGCGACGAAGGCCACCATCGAGCTGCGCGGCGGCACCGCCTATGTCTTCCCCTGCGACCTCTCGGACCTCGAGGCGATCGACCGGCTGTGCAAGGAGATCACGACGGAGGTGCCCACGGTCGACTTCGTCGTCAACAATGCGGGCCGCTCGATCCGTCGGTCGCTGCGCCTGTCCCATGACCGATTCCACGACTTCGAGCGCACCATGCAGCTCAACTACTTCGGCGCCATCCGCCTGATCATGGGACTCATGCCGGCGATGCAGAAGCAGAAGTCCGGTCACGTCGTGAACATCTCGTCGATCGGCGTACAGACCAACCCGCCGCGCTTCTCCGCCTACGTCGCCTCCAAGGCGGCGCTGGACTCCTGGAGCAACGTCGTCGCGTCCGAGGTCGTCGGCAACGGCATCACGTTCACCAACATCCACATGCAGCTCGTGCGGACGCCGATGATCGCCCCGACCAAGATCTATGACAAGTTCCCGGCGATCTCACCGGCTCAGGCCGCGGACCTTGTGATCAAGGCGATGGTCGAGCGCCCGCACGAGATCAACACGATGCTGGGCAACGCCGGTGCGATCGCGCACACGGTCGCACCCAAGGCGGCGTTCCGGCTGCTCAACATGGCTTACCACGTGTTCCCGGACTCGGCCGCGGCCAAGGGTCAGGTCGCCGAGGGCGGCACCCGAGAGACCGAGCAGATCATGCTGGCCAAGGTCTTCCGCGGCATTCACTGGTAGCACTCAGCCCTTCTCCACGGGACGCGTCGGATCGGTGATCCACTCGCTCCAGCTGCCGGGGTAGAGCGCCGCCCGGACGCCCGCGATCTCGAGGGCGAGGATGTCGTGGATCGCGGTGACGCCGGATCCGCAGTACGCCGCCACCTCGGCGGCCCCGGTCACGCCGGCCGCGGCGTAGAGCGCCCGCAGCTCGTCGGCACTGCGGAACGTTCCGTCGGCGCGCAGGTTGGTGGTCGTGGGCACGTTCACCGCGCCGGGGATGCGTCCGGCCACCGGGTCGATCGGCTCCACCTCACCGCGGTAGCGCTCGGCCGCCCGCGCGTCGACCAGCACCGGCACCTCGAGGACCTCATCGGCCCCGACAACCGGCATCGCGCCTGGCTGGGCCACGAAGTCGCCCCACGCCGTGTCGACCACGCCCGTCTCCAGCTGCCCACCCTGCGCCGTCCACGCCGACAGCCCGCCGTCGAGCACCCGCACCTCGGTGTGACCGTGGTGCCGGAGCAGCCACCAGGCCCGGCCGGCCGCCTGTCCGGACCAGTCGTCGTAAACGACTACCGGACGGTCGTTGCGCACCCCGGCCCTCCGCATAGCGGCCTCGAACGCCCCGACGTCCGGCAACGGATGGCGTCCACGCACTCCCGGAGTCGCGGCCAGGTCGTTGTCCAGGTCGACGTAGGCCGCGCCCGGGAGGTGCCCAGCGGCGTACTCGTCGGGGCCGGCCGGCCTGCCGATGCGGTAGCGGACGTCCAGCAGGGTCACCGTCCCGAGCAGCCCCGCGAGGTCGGCGGCAGTGATCAGCGGTCCGGTCATGCGCCCAGCCTGCCAGGTGCAACCGAATGGTTAAGACGGGGGCTTATCACACCGCAGCCACCTTCGACAAGCGATCTGGGAAAGTTCGCGAACATGGTCCAGACCTGAACATCCTTTGCGTAATTCGGTCGTTGAACGCGCGAGTACCCACCGTCACACCAACCCGACCGCCTCGGGCGCGATCGACAAAGCATGGGAGAAAAACGTGCATCGCTCACCGCTCCGAAGGCGATTCCTGGGCCGACGCCCGGTAGCCGCGGCATCTGCCGCGGTCCTGGTCGCCGCTTCGCTGGCAATGCTGGGTCTGTCCGGCCCCGCGGCCGCCGACACGACCTTCACACCCTCCGAGCCCGGCGCCACGGCTTCCGATCCTCGCGTCGTTCGTGACGCCAGCGTCGTCGTCGGCATTGACCAGGGCGCACGGTCCTACCAGCGCTCCACTTCTTCCGGCACCTTCACCGCGCGCACAGGCACCCAGGTGTCGAATGGCGCACTCGCCGTGTCGCTCGGTTTCGGCGTCCTCAACACCGCCTGTCTCGGCACCCTGACTCCCAAGGACGTGGTCACGGTCACCGGCCCCGGCGCCGACACCACGGTGGTGGGGTCCCCCACGACCAGCCCGATCCGGGACCTGGCGGACACCACCCCGCTCAAGTACGAACCGAAGAACCCGGCTCCCGCAGACTCCACGATCACGTATCGAGGTGACGTGACCGACACCGACGCCTACCACGGCGTCCAGGCCACGGTAGACCTCACCGGCAAGCCTGCGGGCACCTACACCGTCACGACCACGACGTACAACATGCTCAAGACCGGCCTCTCCGCATGTGTGGTCGGCACGCCGACCGGAACCGGCAACACGTTCGCCACCGGACCGGTCACCACGACCAAGACGTTCGAGTACCGCCCGTGGAAGGTGACCTTCACCGATGTCCTGAGCCAAGGGCGGGTCAGCGCGAACTACAACCCGGCCGAGTTCACCTTCTCGCTCGGCGCCACCTCGGCACCGATCTACGCGGGCACCGGCGCAACCCAGCAGTTCTACACCCTTGGTGGCACGTATCTGCTGCCGTCCGACCCGGAGGCCTGCGTCACCGACTCCGCCAGCTGCCTGCCGTCGAACGCGGTGCCGTGCAACCCGGCCGCCGGCTGCGTGCCTCGCATCATGCTCATCAACCAACCCGGCACCACCAGCCTCTACGGGGTCTTCGACCTCGAGACCAAGGCCTTCGTGGCCGCCGCCCAGATCGAGGGCGTCCAGCGCTACCTGGTGTCCCTCGGCGCCGAGAACGACGCCTACTACCGCCAGGTGCTGCAGCAGCTCAGCGCGGGCTCAGCGGAAGGTGGCGTCGACCTCGCGTCGCTGCTGGCCACCGAGGTCATCTCGCGAAACGGTCGCGAAGAGACCTCTCTGAGTCTGCTCAACGGTCTCCAGATCGACCCGTCGACCAAGCGCGGTGGCGTCCACCTGAACTCGACATCCACCGTGCAGGCCGGCGTCCTCCTCGACATCTATGCGGCGCTGGGGAGCAGCTCCTGCACCAGCCAGACGGGTGGGTCCGGGTTGCCCGAGGACCGGTTCACCCCGACGGCAGGTCACGGGTACACGGTGACGAGGACCGATTTCCTCCCGGAGGTGCCGGCAGCAGGTCCACTCGCTGCTCTCACCAGCGGGCCCGTCTACCACATCCAAGGCAAGTTCAACGACGGCGCCCTCGTCAACACCGCGAGCGCGCTGATCGGGGTGGACACCGCGACCGACGAGCCCAACGGCTACCCGGTGTGGGTCGAGCCCTTCATCAGTGCCCCGACCCACGTCGCCAAGCCCAAGACGATGGACTTCGTGGGCACCGCCACCTGGCAGGCTTCTGAGACGTCGCTCGGGGCGACCGGATGCCTGGTCGTCGACTTCCTAGCAGGCACGGGCGTCGCGGTCTTCAACAACCCGCTGGCGGTCGGTCTGGGCACGCTGATCGACTCGATCGGTCAGCCGAACCCGGAGATGCGGAAGCTGTACACGGCAGTCGACGAAGCCGTCGGCCCAGCCGTCGACAGCGCGACCAGCCTGCCGGTGGTCGACGAGGTTCTGACCACCGTGCTCGACGCTCTGGCGCTGCCGGGGCTGTAGCACCAGGAAGCGAGGGCCGGGTGGGGCGATGCGTCCCACCCGGCCCTTCGCCGTTCCACTGGCGTCAGCGCACGTGACAGGATGACGCACCGTGGCCGAACTGCACTTCTTCACCGGGACCATGGACTCCGGCAAAAGCACCCTGGCCCTTCAGACCAATCACAACCATGCGGCTCGCAGCCGCGTAGGCCGGATCTTCACCGCGCACGATCGGGCGGGCGAGGCAACCATCTCGAGCCGCCTGGGGCTCACTCACGAAGCGCTCGAGGTCACCGACGACTTCGGCTTCTGGCGCTACGTCGTCGACGCGCTCACGCGTGGCGGGCGGATCGACTACCTGATCTGTGACGAGGCCCAGTTCTACACGCGCGACCAGGTTGACGAGCTGGCGAAGGTCGTCGACGAGCTGCAGATCGACGTTTTCGCCTTCGGCATCCTCACCGACTTCCGCAGCGAGCTCTTCCCCGGCAGCGCCCGCCTCGTCGAGCTGGCTGACAGGACGCACGCGCTCCAGGTCGAGTCGCTGTGCTGGTGCGGGAAGCGCGCCACCCACAACGCACGCACCGAGGACGGCGTGATGGTCGTCGAGGGCGAGGTCATCGTCGTCGGCGATGTCGAAGAAGCCGACGACCGGGTCCATCCTCCGGCTCACGTCGCCTACGAGGTGCTGTGCCGTCAGCACCACCGCCGCCGGCTGACCGCCGCGCGGGCACACGCGGTCAGCCTGGCTCCGGAACCGCTTCCCTTCGGCTGAGCCTGAGCCGCCGGTCGAGCGCGGGCGTGACGGTCTTCACAAATCGGCTACCCATGAGTAGGTTGCGAGAGCCAACCGTCCGTCGACTCATGGGGAGCTCGCGTGCGCACCACCAGAACCGTCGTTCTCACCGCCCTGCTCGCCCTCGTCGCCGGTCTCTTCGGCGTCATCGGGCTGGTGCCATCCCCCGCCGCCGCGGACGGCCCCGGTGTCGGTACGCCGTGGGTGGTGACGGTCGGCGACTCCTACATCAGTGGCGAGGCCGGCCGCTGGGCGGGCAGCAGCAATGCCTCGAGCAGCCGGGCCGACGCGCTCGGCGCCACGGCGTACTACGACAACGCCGGCGGCACCGGTGAGCAGATCAACCGCTGCCATCGCAGCAGGTCGGCTGAGGCCTATATCGGCGGCGGGGTCAACGGCCTCAACCTCGCGTGCTCCGGCGCCACGACGGCGACCAGCAACGGCGACAACTTCAAGCCGGGTCTCGACTTCTATGACAACGGCGCCGGCCAGGTCGGGCAGGCGAAGGCGCTGCAGCAGTTCGCGGCCACCCACAACGTGAAAATGGTCGCGGTATCGATCGGCGGCAACGACTTCAACTTCGCCTCGGTCGTGCAGTCGTGCGTGGTCGACTTCCTCACCTCTCCGACCTGGTGGAAGGACTACTGCAAGGATGACAGCTCGGTGGTCGCCAACTTCACCTCCGCCAACGTCGCCGCGGTGCGGGCCCGGATCGCCAGCTCCTTCCGCAACATCCAGACCGCGATGCGCAACGCCGGCTACACCGACACCTCCTGGACCCTGCTGGTCCAGACCTACCCGTCGCCGGTCCCGCGCGGCAGCGGCATCCGCTACTCCGAGAGCGGCTACTCACGACAGTCGACCGGCGGTTGCGGATTCTGGAACGCCGATGCCGACTGGGCGAACGACTACGCCCTGCCCACGATCAACAACGCCGTCTCGGGCGCCATCGCCGACTCGGGGCTGCCCAACGCGAAGAAGCTCGACCTCTCCGCGGCCTTCAACGGGCGCCGCCTCTGCGAGAACACCGTCGGCCTTTACGAGGAGCGCGGCATCGCCAACTGGACCTCCGCGGGCGCGGTCGACCAGACCGAGTGGGTCAACCAGATCCGCACGGTCTCGACCTGCTGCAGCAACTCGCCGTACTACATCCAGGAGTCGCTGCACCCCAACTACTGGGCCCAGCTCGCCACCCGCAGCTGCGTGCGGCAGGCGTACAACGGCGGCGCGACCAGGGGCGGCAGCTGCCGTATCTCGGGCACCGGGCTGGTCAACGGCGAGCCCCGGATGCTCCTGCAGTAGGGCCGGGCTCAGTCGACCAGCAGCGGAATCAGCATCTCGTCGGACGTGAGCGAGCCGTGCAGGCCCACCAGCTGGTTCTCGTAGGGGAAGTCGGTGGTCGACATCACCGCGTGGCCGGCCCGGCAGGCGACGACCACGTCCCCGAGCCTCGGCAGCACGGACGGATCGACGGGGCCGAACCAGCCGCGCTGGATCGCGGCCGCGCGGGTCAGCACCTCCGCACGGTCACCCAGCAGCTCGGCCCAGGTGGCGGCCAGGTCGTCGACCGCGCCGTTCTGGCAGTAGAGGTGCCGGAAGCGGGCCTCGCCGCCGAGCAGTGCCAGCCCATCGCGCAGCTCGGGGTGCTCGTCGACCTCGGTGCGTCCTTCGACGGGCGAGTCGATCATGCCGTGGTCGGCAACCACGAGGAGTCGCACCTCCTGCGGGAGTGCTTCACGCAGCTGCTCGGCCTCGGCGTCGACCATGGAGAGCTGCATGAGCCACTGGCTCGAGGCCACTCCCCACTTGTGACCGGTCCAGTCGAGGTCGCCGTCGTAGAGGTAGGTCAGGGACGGGCGCGCCCCGGACGCGGCGACCGCAGCCGCGATCCGCTCCCCCACCTTGTCGGCCCCGATGAACTCCGCCCCGCGGTGCGCGGCGACGGTCAGGCCGCTGCCCTCGAAGGCGCGCTTGTTGACGACGGAGACCTTGACGCCGGCCGCCTTCAGCCCGGAGAACGCGGTGGCGTGTGGCTGCCACTCCAGCGGGTCGACGTCCTGGTTCCAGAAGAGATGGTTGAGCAGCTGGTCGGTGCCGGGCACCCGGGCCGTGAAGCCGACCAGACCGTGGGCCCCGGGCGTCAGGCCGGTGCCGAACGAGGAGAGGCTCGTCGCCGTCGTTGAGGGCACGCCCGCCGTGCCCGGTGCCTGGCCGGCCCGCAGCGACGAGAGGTACGGCGCGGCGTGGGCGTAGCGCTCGAGCTGCAGCTCACCGAGGCCGTCGACCAGGAACACGACGTACGCCGGGGCGTCGGGCAGCACCAGCCCGGACGGCATCGTCCCGACGGAGACGCCGAGTGCGGACCCCACCGCCGGAACTACGTCACCGAGCGACCGCTCGCCGTAGGCGGGCTCCTGGAAAGTGCTCACGTGTCCGAGTGGGTCCGCGCCGAGAGCGACTCAGCGAACGCCAGCAGCCGGGCGACGGCGTCGTCACCGTCGGCCGCGGCCGAGACCCGCAGCGAGAAGTCGTCGGAGGCGAACACGCCGGTGTAGCCGTGGTCGGCCTCGCACTCGGGGTCGCTGCACCCGGCCGGCTCGAGGTCCACCCGGCTGACCCCGCCCCACCCGATGGTCATCACGGCCTCCGCAGGAGGCTTCGGGCCGGAGGTCGGGTTGGCCGTCATCCGGGTCACCACGACCGACTTCACCGCCGAGAGCCGCACCGCCTCGGTCGAGGTCGACGTGTAGGGCTCGGGCAGCAGGTCATCGCCGGTGTGCTCGTCGGTGTGGGCCAGGATCAGCCGGCTCGGGGTCAGCACCACGACGCTCTGGTGGCGGCGTACCTCGTCGCGCTCGAAGGTCGGCTCGTGGTGGACGAAGAACGAGACCACCGACTCCCCCGCAACCGCACCCTCGACGCTGTCGGCGACGACCTCGGGGTAGTAGCCCGTGAGGTCGATCGCGGAACGGAGCTCACGCATCCGGTCGCGCTCGTCGTGGCGGTGGGTGGGCTGGCGGACGGGCCTCGGCATGTCCGCAGTCTGTCACCCCGTTGACCAGCGGCCCGTTCGGGTTACTCGGACACCGCCAAGGTGGTGCCGAGCCCGATCATCATCACGCCGCCGGCGACGCCCAGCTTGTCGAGCCGGGAGGGGTCGCGCGCGAACCACCGTCGGGCCTTGCCGGCGAGGGTCGCCCAGATGCCGTCGGAGACGATCGCCATCACCCCGAAGACGACGCCGAGCACCGCCAGCTGGGGGCCCGCCGCCGCCGACTCGGACGTGAACTGCGGCAGGAACGCCACGAAGAAGATGACCGTCTTGGGGTTGGTGACACCCACGATGAAGCCCGTGGCGAGCGCCCGTCCGCTTCGCTCCGGCTCCGGATCTCCGCTCAGCAGCGCCAGGCGCGCGTCACCGCGGTGCCGGATGGCCTGGATGCCGAGGTAGATCACGTACGCCGCGCCCACCACCTTGAGCGCGGTGTACGCCGTGGCGCTCGCCGCGACCACCGCGCCGAGGCCGACGGCGACCATCAGGGCCTGGGCGCTGACCCCGAGACCGTTGCCGACCACGGAGATCAGCGCGTCCCGCAGGCTCACGGTCAGGGCACGACCCAGCATGAACAGCACGCTGGGGCCGGGGACCTGGATGAACAGGATCGAGGCCACGAGGAACGCGATCCACTGGCTGGAGCTGGGCATGCCCCATCATGGCGTCTCACCCGGTCCGGTCGCTCGGGATTAACGGCCCTTGATCAGTCCGGGATCGTGGAATCGGGGTCCTCCGGAAGCCGACGGACGAACAGGTCCGACCGCGGCTCGGCGACGTGCGCGACCCGCGCCGACGCGGTCAGCACCGCGGCGCCGTCGAAGGCGGCGAGCACCAGGGAGAGCTCGAGGGTCGCGATCTGAGGGATGTCGTTCTGCAGCTGCGCGACCCGGCCGATCAGCCGCTCGAGCTCGTCGACGTCGACAGTCTCGGCGCCGCGGTAGCCGAAGAGCATCGGTGAGCTCTTCACCTCACGGATCATGGCCGCCGCGTCGCGGTCGCCCAGCGGCGGGATCCGGTAGGACTTGTCGGCGAGCAGCTCGATGACCGGACCCGAGATGCCGAAGGAGACGACGGGCCCGAACAGTGGGTCCTCGACACTACGGATGGCGATCGGCACTCCGGGCGGTGCGTGTTTCTGCACCACGAACTGCGCGTTGTCGGGGTCGCGGATCAGGGCGCTCAGCGACTGCCACGCGTCGCGCATCTCCGCGGTCGTGTCGATGTTGCGCCACACATGGGCCAGGTCGGGACGTTCGCGCAACGACGCCGCGGTCGCCTTGAGCACCACGTCCCACCCCAGCGCCTTCCCCGCGGCCTGCGCCTGGCGCAGGGTGGAGACCGGCCGCGACTCCCAGAGCTCGATGCCGTAGGCGGCCAGCACCTCGGTGAGCTGCTCTGTGGTGAGCGTCGCGCCGTCCGGCTCCGCGCTGAGCGCCTCGTTGACGATCCGTCGTGCCGTCGCGAGGTCGACCTCGGCCGGGTCGGGAGGCGGCCCGTCGGGGGTGCGCAACCACACGGCGTAGTCGACAACCCGGGCGAGGGCCCGCACCGCCGCCTCGACTCCCGGGTACGACGGCACCGAGCCGCGGCCGGCCGTGGAGCCCGCCACATCGGGCACGCGCAGCAGCTCGGGCACGCCCTCGGCGCCCAGGAAGGACGACACAAGCGGCTTGTCGGACTGCTCCCCCACAGCCGCCAGCACGTTGGCGACATCCTCGCCAGAAACATTGAGGGGCGGGATGTAGACCGCGATCACCGAGTCGATCTCGGGGTCGTCGATCGCGCCGTCCAGTGCGTCCTCGAAGTCGTCGGCCGTGGCCTCCGCGCCCAGCGCCACCGACTTGTTGACCACGAGGCCCACCGCCGAGGCGGCGTCGGCCGCGAGCAGCCCGAGAGCATCGGAGTTGCCGACCACCGCGACCCGGCGACCGCGAGGCAGCGGCTGGTGGGCGAGCAGCTGGGCAACGTCGAACATCTCGTCGAGGGTGTCGACCTGGATCACCCCGGCCTGCCGGAACATCGCGTCGACCGCCTGGGCGGGCGCCTCGATCCGGCGTACGACGTGGCCCATCGGCACACCCTGCGTGGTCCGCCCCGAGCGCACCGCGATGATCGGCTTGCGCAGCGAGACCCGCCGCGCGATCCGGGAGAACTTGCGGGGGTTACCGATCGACTCGAGGTAGAGCAGCACGACCTCGGTGGAGTCGTCCTCCTCCCAGTACTGCAGCAGGTCGTTGCCCGAGACATCCGCGCGGTTGCCGGCGCTGACGAACGTGGAGAGACCGAGGCCGCGGTTCTGGACCTTCTCGAGGATCGCCGAACCCAAGGCCCCCGACTGGCAGAAGAATCCGGCGCGGCCGCGCGGCGGCATCACCGACGACAGCGACGCGTTGACGGAGACCGCCGGATCAGTGTTGATGACACCCAGGCAGTTGGGTCCGATCAGGCGCAGGCCGTAGGAGCGGGACAACCCGACCAGATGACGCTGCCGCTGCCGGCCCTCCTCCCCTGTCTCGGCGAAGCCGGAGGAGATCACGATCAGCCCGTGCACCCCCTTGGCAGCACAGTCGAGCACGACGTCGTTGACCGCTTCGGCAGGCACCGCCACGATCGCCACGTCGACGTCATCGGGGATGTCGCTGACCGATTTGTACGCCGGCATGCCCGAGACCGCGGGCGCGGTCGGGTTCACGACGTAGACCCGCCCGGTGTAGTCGCCGGTGACCAGGTTGCGCACCAGGGCCTGGCCGATCGTGTCCTGGCGGCGGCTGGCGCCGATGATCGCGATCGAGCGTGGGTTGAAGAACCGCTCGATCGAGGCCGCCTCGGCCCGGTGCTCGCGGCCGCGCATCACGCCGATGGCGGTGTCGGTGGGGTCGATCGGGAACTCCAGCGTGAGCACGCCGTCCTCGTAGCCGCTGGCCACGTGGTAGCCCGCGTCGCGGAAGGTCTGGATCATCCGCTGGTTGTCGGGCAGCACCTCCGCCGTGAACCGCTCGATCCCGCGCTCCCGACCCGCCTGGGCCAGGTGTTCGAGCAGCAGCTGCGCGATGCCGCGGCCGTGGTGCTCGTCCTCCACCAGGAAGGCCACCTCGGCCTCCGGCTCGTGCGAGGCCGGGTCGGCGTCGTAGCGCCCGACCGCGATGATCCGGTCCTGCAGCAGCATCACCAGTGCCACCCGGCGGTCGTGGTCGACCTGGGTGAAGCGCTTCACGTCGCGGTCCGAGAGTTTCGGCATCGGCGAGAAGAAGCGGTAGTACTTCGACTGGTCCGAGACGCGTCCGTAGAACTCCACGAGCAGCTCGGCGTCGTCCGCCCGGATCGGCCGGATGTGGGCGGTTCGCCCGTCGCGGAGCAGGACGTCGGCCTCCCAGTGCCGCGGCGCGGCGGGTGCGGGGGCGTTCGCGGGACTGCTCACGTCGGAAAATCTAGCCTGGTCAGGCGTGGCCGTGCGCCAACCGTCGGTGACGACGAGGAGAATGTGGCGCATGGCACGGCGCGGAGCGAAACTGGACCTTCCCGACGACTTCGAGGAACACATCCTCGATATCGACATCGGCGACGAGATGCGCACCTCCTATCTGGAGTACTCCTACTCCGTCATCTACTCCCGCGCGCTTCCCGACGCCCGCGACGGGCTCAAGCCCGTCCAGCGCCGGATCCTCTACACGATGGACCAGATGGGTCTGCGGCCCGACCGCGGACACGTGAAGAGCGCCCGCGTCGTCGGCGAGGTGATGGGCCGGCTGCACCCGCACGGCGACAGCGCGATCTACGACGCCCTGGTGCGCCTGGCCCAACCGTGGTCGATGCGGGTGCCGATGGTCGACGGCCACGGGAATTTTGGTTCTCCTGACGACTCTCCGGCAGCAATGCGCTACACCGAGTGCCGGATGGCGCCGGCGGCGGTCGCGATGACGGCCGGCATCGACGAGGACACCGTCGACTTCCGTCCCAACTACGACGGCCGCGAGCTCGAGCCGTCCGTGCTGCCGTCCGCGATCCCCAGCCTCGTCGTCAACGGGTCCACCGGCATCGCGGTCGGTATGGCGACCAACATGGCGCCACACAACCTGGTCGAGGTGGTGCAGGCGCTCCGTCACCTGATCAAGCACCCGACCTCGACCGTCGACGACCTGATGCGGTTCATCCCAGGGCCCGACCTCCCGACCGGCGGCAAGATCGTGGGCCTCGACGGCATCCGGGAGGCCTACGAGACCGGCCGCGGCATCTTCCGGATGCGAGCCACGGCCCGGGTCGAGTCCGTCGGGCGCCGCAAGGGGATCGTGGTGACCGAGCTCCCCTACGGCGTCGGCACCGAGAAGGTCATCGAGCGGATCAAGACCCTCGTGCAGGGCAAGAAGCTGCTGGGCATCGCCGACATCAAGGACCTCACCGACCGCGAGAAGGGCCTGCGGCTCGTGATCGAGGTCAAGAACGGCTTCGTGCCCGAGGCGCTCCTCGAGCAGCTCTACCGGCACACCCCGATGGAGGACTCGTTCGGCATCAACAACGTCGCCCTGGTCGAGGGTCAGCCCCGCACCCTCGGGCTGAAGGAGATGCTCCAGGTCTTCCTCGACCACCGCTTCGACGTGATCCGGCGTCGGTCCGCGTTCCGTCGGGCGAAGGCCGCCGACCGCCTGCACCTGGTCGACGGCCTGATCGTGGCGATCCTCGACATCGACGAGGTGATCCAGCTGATCCGCACCTCCGACGACACCGCGATGGCCCGGGAGCGCCTGATGCAGGTCTTCGACCTCACCGAGGTGCAGACCAACTACATCCTCGAGATGCCGTTGCGCCGGCTGACGAAGTTCTCGAAGATCGAGCTCGAGAAGGAGAAGGCCGACCTCGAGCTCGAGATCGAGCGGCTCGACGCCATCCTCAACGACGAGAAGCTGCGCTGGAGGGTCGTCGGCGACGAGCTGGGAAAGGTCGCCACCACCTACGGCACTCCCCGGCGCACCGTGCTGCTCGAGTCGGCCGGCACCGCGGCGGTGACGGCCGCTGCGGCCCCACTGGAGGTCGCCGACGACCCCTGCCTCGCCCTGATGTCCTCGTCGGGACTCCTCGCCCGGACCTCCTCGGGTGCGGACGTCGGCGCCGGCGGGGCCCGCACCAACCACGACGTGATCGTCTCCGCCGTGGCGACGACCGCGCGCGGCGAGATCGGCGTGCTGACCTCGGCCGGCCGGGTGGTCCGGCTCGGCGTGCTCGACCTGCCGGCGATCCCGGCCTCCGCCAACGACCCCAACCTGCAGGGCGGGCTCCCGATCAGCGAGGTGCTGCCCCTCGACCCCGGTGAGCGCGCCCTCGCGCTCTGCCGGCTGACGGCCGACGGTCCGGGGCTGGCCCTCGGCACCAAGCAGGGCATCGTGAAGCGGGTCAATCCCGAGGTGCTCGGCAGGGACGACTGGGACGTGATCGCGCTCAAGGACGGCGACGAGGTCGTCGGAGCGCTGGAGCTCCCGACCGGCGCCGAGACCCTGTGCTTCATCACCTCCGACGCGCAGCTGCTGCACTTCGGAGCCGACGGCGTACGCCCGCAGGGGCGGTCCGGCGGCGGTATCGCCGGCGTGAAGCTGACCCCCGGCCGGCACGTCGCGTGGTTCGGTGCGATCGACCCGGATGCCCCAGAGGGCTCTGTCGTGGTCACTGCGTCGGGATCCTCGACCGCGCTGCCCGGCACCGAGCCGGGCGCGGTCAAGGTCACTCCGTTCGCCGAATACCCCGGCAAGGGCCGCGCCACCGGCGGCGTCCGCTGCCACCGCTTCCTCAAGGGCGAGGACGTCCTGGTCTTTGCCTGGGCCGGCACCGCGCCCGCGCGGGCCGCGGCGGCAAGCGGATCACCGGTCGACCTGCCCGAGGCCACCGGCAAGCGCGACGGCTCCGGAGTGCCCGGCAGCCAGCCGCTCGCGGCCGCGGCCGGCCCGCTCGGGTCGCGCGTGCCCGCGGGTGTGGAAGGCTGACCGCATGCGACTCACCGCCCTCGCGACGGCCGGACTGATCGGCGTCGTCGGGCTCTCGGCCACCGCCTGCAGCGACGACAAGGAGCCGGTCAGCAACGGCGCGAGCGCCGGTGAGGTCTTGGAGCTGGCGAAGACGACGGTCGACGACACCAGCGGCCTCACGATCTCGCTGACCACCGACGACCTTCCCGACGGGGTCACCGGGATCGTCGCCGCCGAAGGCGTCGGCACCCACGCCCCGGCCTTCGAGGGCACGATCACCGTGCGCCTGCTCGGCAACTCGGTCGAGGTCCCGGTGACCGCCGTCGACGGCGAGGTCTTCGTCGTGCTGCCGCTCACCAGCGACTACCAGACCATCGACCCGGGCGAGTACGGCGCTCCCGACCCCGCCCAGCTGATGAGTCCGACTGAGGGCTTCTCCTCCCTCCTGCCCGCCACCACCGACCTGGAGACGGGTGACTCCGTGCGCGGCGGGGAGGACAACAAGGAGGTGCTGACCGAATACACCGGCACCGTCCCCGGCTCCGCCGTCGCCAACGTGATCCCCAGCGCCGACGGCGACTTCGACGTCACCTACTCGATCACGTCCGAGGGCGAGCTGCGCGAGGCGGTCATCACGGGTGTCTTCTACCCCGACAGCGACGAGATGACCTACACGCTCGGGTTCGACGACTACGGCACCGAGAAGGACATCACCGCGCCGTGATCTGCCCGTGAAAGGCCCAGCGCCGCGGGCGCTGCTCGCCCTCGCGGCCGTCGCCGTCGCCTTTGCCGCGGCCGACACCTACGTCGTCGTGCTCGCGCTTCCCGAGATGGTCGGTGCGGTCGGAGTGTCGACCGAGGAGCTGCAGCGGGCGGCCCCGATCATCTCCGGCTTCCTGCTCGGCTACGTCGCCATGCTGCCGCTGATCGGCCGGATCGCCGACCTGCGTGGTCGGGTGCCGGTGCTGGTGGCGGCCCTGGTGATCTTCGCGCTCGGGTCGCTCGTCACCGCCCTCGCCTATGACATGCCCTCGATGGTCGCGGGCCGGTTCCTCCAGGGGCTGGGCGGCGGTGGCCTGGTGCCGGCGACCCTGGCCCTCGTCGCCGACCTCTACCCCGTCCAGCGCCGCGCGGTCCCGCTCGGCATCGTCTCCGCCGTGCAGGAGGCCGGCAGCGTGCTCGGCCCGGTCTTCGGCGCCGTGGTGCTGGCGGTCGCCGACTGGCGCGCGATCTTCCTGGTCAACCTGGCTGTCGGCCTGGTGCTGGCCGCGGCGATCCAGGCCTCGAGGTTGGGCGAGGTGCGTGCGCAGCGAGCCTCGAACCCACGCAACGGACTCCCGGACCTGGTGGGCGCCCTGCTGCTCGTGATCACCCTGACCTCGGGGGCACTGGTCTTCGTCCGCCCCTCCTCGCTGCTGCGCGACCTCACCTGGGGGCAGCTGTTCATCCCGTTCGTCGCCGACGGCCGCTGGCTCTCGCCCATCGGAGCGGTCTCGATCGCGGCGGCACTCTTGTTCGTGGTCCGCTGCCTGACCGCTCGCCGGCCCCTCGTGGACCTGCCCAGCTGGATCCGGAGCATGCGCGACGCCGACCTGCTCGGGGCGACCTACCTGGCCGTTGCGCTGGGTGGAGTGATCCTGGCTTTCGCCACGGCCGACGTGAAGGTCGAGGTCTTCGCGGACCAGGGCTGGTGGTACCTCCTCGGCGCTGCAGTGGCCGCGGTTGCGTTCGCGCTCCACCTGCGGCGCGCGGAGCAGCCGCTGGTCCCACGCGGCGCGCTCCGCCAGGTGCCCGCCTGGGGTGCGATCGTGGTGAGCTTCTTCATGGGGGCGGCGCTGATGGCCGCCGTGCTCGACATCCCGCTCTTCGCGCGCACCACCGTGCACCGCGACTCGCAGCTGATGGCGGCCCTGGTGCTGGTCCGGTTCCTGGTGGCGCTGCCCGTCGGCGCGATCGTGGGCGGCTTCCTGACCCGCCGCTACAGCGCCGGGCTGGTGACCGCGGTGGGCATGCTCCTGGCCGCGGCGAGCTTCATCTGGATGACCCAGTGGGACATCGACTCCCTCGACGCGGTGTCGTCCACCATCCCGCTCGTCGTCGGCGGCTTCGGGTTCGGGCTGGCCCTGCCCGCGATCAACGGCGCGATCCTGGCCAGCACCGACGACGACGTACACGGGCTGGCTAGCGCCATGGTGGTCGTGGCCCGGATGGTCGGCATGCTGGTCGGGATCTCGGGACTCACCGCGATCGGGCTCCGCCGCTACTACCAGGAGCTCGAGGAGAACCCACTCCCCTCCGCCCGGGACGTCTGCGGCGGCCGGACGCGCTGCAACGAGTTCACGGATCTGATCGCCGCGGCGGGCATCCCCCAGGAGCATGCCGTCTTCGCCGGCGCGGCGGTCTGCGCGGTGATCGCCGCGGTTGCGGCCCTGGTCGTCTTCAGGGGCGCGGCCACCCGCGGTGTCTCGCCCGCGGAGCTGTTGCGCTCCGGCGGCTGAGCCCTCCGCTAGCGTCGGGTCGTGGCCGACTTCGACGACCTGCTCGCCGCCAACAAGGCGTTCGCCGCCAACTTCGAGCTCGGCGGCTTCGACGGCATCGCGCACGCGGGTGTCGCGATCGTGACCTGCATGGACTCCCGGATCGACCCGCTCCGGATGCTCGGGCTGACTGCCGGCGACGCCAAGATCTTCCGCAACCCGGGCGGCCGCGTGACCGAGCAGGCGCTCGAAGCCCTCGTGCTCGGCGTACACCTGCTCAACGTCGACCGCATCCTGGTCATCCCCCACACCCGGTGCGCCATGGCCTCCTCGACCGAGGCCGAGCTGCGCGAACGGGTCGGAGCGTCGGCGGGACAGGACGCCTCGTGGCAGAGCTTCCACGCCATCGAGGACCAGCAGGCAGCGCTCGCCGACGACGTCGCCCGCGTGCGGGCGCATCCGCTGATCCCCGACAGCGTGCGCGTCGGCGGTTTCCTCTACGACGTGGACACCGGGCTGCTCGAGCAGCAGGTCTAGATGCAGGCGTCTCGTCGCGGCCTCCTGACCGCGGCCGGAGTCGGCGCCGGGCTCGCGCTCGCGCCGTCCATCGGCGCGAGCGGCTCGGTCGGTGCGAACACTCTGTGGGAGTGGAACCAGCTGTTGGCCGACGGCGGTCCCCGGCTGACCGGCAACCGGGCCCACCGGCACTACATCGACTGGCTGGCGGACCAGTTCCACCGAACCGGGTTGAAGGTCCATCGCGACCGGCACACGTTCAACCGGTGGGCACCTCGCCGGTGGAGCCTCCGCATCGGCGGACAGCCGGTCGAGGTGGCCTTCTACTTTCCCTACTCCGGCGAGACACCGCCGGGTGGCGTGACCGGAAAGCTCATCCACCTGGGCCTCAGCCCCCTGAACGCCGTGGGTTGGTCGCTGGCGAAGGGCAAGATCGCCGTGGTCGAGGTCGCGTCGCCCCAGCTGCCGATCGCGGTGACGTTCCCTCCGACGGGGCACTACCCGTCCGGTTCCAGCCTGCCCCCGCTCGCCCCGGCCCCATCGATCACCGACGTCGCCGACGCGCCGCTTCTCGACCTTGCGGCCGAGGCCGGCGTCCTCGGCGTCATCTGCATCCGCACCGGTGTGAGCGACGGCCTGGCCAAGGACCAGTACAGCCCCTTCACCACCGGCTACCAAGGTGGCTGCCCCGCCTTGTGGGTCGGGCCTACGGCCGGCAAGTTGGTCCGCGCGAAGGCGGTCGCCGGGGCCTCGGCGACGCTCACCCTCGACGCGGCGTTGCATCGCAGCTCGGCGAGCGAAACCATTTGGGCCGTGCTCCCGGGGAGCGACCCGAAGGAGGCCGTCGTGGTGAACACCCACACCGACGGCCCGAACGTCGCGGAGGAGAACGGCGGCCTCGGGCTCCTCGCCCTGGCGCGCGAGTTCGGCCAGCTGCCGCGGTCCAAGCGACGGCGTTCGCTCATCTTCGTCGCCACGACCGGCCACTTCCAGCTGCCGCAGTTCAACTCGGGAGTGCTGCTCGCCCAGTCCGCGAGTCTCTGGATCCGGGACCACCCCGAGCTCCTCAACGGCGCGACCAAGAAGACCGTCGCCGCGCTGACCCTGGAACACCTCGGGTGTCGGGAATGGGCCGACAACCCGGCCACGAACCGCTACGCGCCGTCCGGGCTCAACGAGGTCGGCTTCTGCTACACCAGCACCGGCCGGATGCGTCGGGTCTATCTCGACAGCGCCGCCGGCACCGCCAACCGTCGCACGTTCACCGTCGCGCCACCGCCGGTCCTCTACTTCGGCGAAGGCCACGACTTCTACAAGGAGCGGATCGCGACCATGTCCCTCATCCCGGCTCCGTCGTACCTGGTCGCCGCCCCGAAGGACGGAGCGATCGGCAAGCTCGACAAGACCCTGATGCACGGCCAGGTCCGCACGTTCGCGAACGCGATCCGAAAACTCGACGCCGTCTCCGCCCAGCAGATCGGCAGGCCCACAGGTCTGTAGGACGAGCTACCGGTAGGTCCCGTCAGGCGTCGAGCGCCTCGACGTCCACCTCGTAGGCACCCTGGACGATGAAGTCCTTGCGCGGCGCGACGTCGGCGCCCATGAGCAGCTCGAAGACCTTGGCGGCCTCATCGGCGTCATCGACCGTCAGCTTGCGCAGGGTACGGTGCCGGGGGTCCATGGTGGTCTCTGCCAGCTGGTCGGCATCCATCTCGCCGAGCCCCTTGTAGCGCTGCACCGGGTCCTTCCAGCGCACGCCCTTCTTGGTCAGCTCGGCGAGCTTCCGCTGCAACTCGTCGTCGGAGTAGGTGTAGAGGTACTTGTCCATGCCCTTCTTGGGGTTCGACATCTCGATCCGGTGCAGCGGTGGCACCGCAGTGAAGACCCGGCCGGAGGTGACCAGCTCGGGCATGTACTTGAAGAACAGCGTCGCCAGGAGGCAGCGAATGTGTGCGCCGTCGGAGTCGGCGTCGGCCATGAAGATGATCCGGCCGTAGCGCGCCGCCTCGAGGTCGAAGGTGCGGCCGGTGCCGGCGCCGATCACCTGGATGATCGAGGCGCACTCGACGTTCTTGAGCATGTCGCCGACCGAGGCCTTCTGCACGTTGAGGATCTTGCCCCGGATCGGCAGCAGCGCCTGGAACTCGGAGTTGCGGGCGGCCTTGGCCGTGCCCATGGCCGAGTCGCCCTCGACGATGAACAGCTCGGTGCGTTCGATTTCGTTGCTCCGGCAGTCGTTCAGCTTCGAGGGCAGGGAGGAGGACTCCAGCGCGTTCTTCCGCCGCTGGGTGTCCTTGTGCTGGCGGGCGGCGATCCGGGTCTTGGAGGCCCCCACCACCTTCTCCATGAGCAGCTTGGCCTGGGCCTTCTCGGCTCGCTTGGTCGAGGTGAGGAACTTCTTCAGCTCGGCGGAGACGACCTTGCGTACGACGCCACGCGCGGCCGGCGTGCCGAGGATCTCCTTGGTCTGGCCCTCGAACTGCGGCTCGGCCAGCCGGACGGTGACCACCGCCGTGAGCCCCTCGAGGATGTCGTCCTTGACCACGTCGTCGTCGTTGACCTTGAGCGCCTTGGTGGCGCGCATCGCCTCGTTGAAGGTCTTGGTCAGCGCCCCCTCGAACCCGCTCACGTGGGTGCCGCCCTTGGGGGTGGCGATCACGTTGACGAAGGAACGGAGCTCGGTGTCGTAGCCGGTCCCCCAGCGGGCGGCGATGTCGACGGTCAGCTCACGCTCGACCTCCTGCGGGGTCATGTGGCCCTTGTCGTCGAGCAGCGGCACGGTCTCGGTGAACGTGTCCTGGCCCTGGAGCCGAAGGACGTCCGTGACCGGCTCGTCGTGGGCGAGGAAGCCGACGAACTCCGCGATGCCGCCGTCGTGGCGGAACTTCTCCTCGACGGGGTTGTCGCCGCGCAGGTCGCGGATCACGAGCTCGAGACCCGGGACGATGAACGACGTCTGCCGCGCCCGGCCCAGGAGCCCTTCGAACTCGAACCTGGCGTCCTTGGTGAACGTCTGCCGGTCCGGCCAGAAGCGGATGTGGGTGCCCGTCTTGCCCTTCGCGACCCGCTTGCCCTTGCGGGTCAGGCCCGACTTGGGTGTGAACTTCGCCGCCGGGCCATCTCCTGCGAACACACCGGGCACGCCGCGGCAGAAGCTCAGCCCCTGCTGGCTCGGCGTCCGGTCCACGTCGATGTCCATCCGCGCCGACAGCGCATTGACGACCGAGAGGCCCACACCGTGGAGGCCACCGGTGGCGACGTACGAGCCGCCGCCGAACTTGCCGCCGGCGTGCAACTTGGTCGCCACGACCTCGACCCCGGGGAGACCGGTCTTGGGCTCGTTGTCGGTCGGGATCCCCCGCCCGTCGTCGTAGACCTCGACCGAGTCGTCGGCGTGAAGGGTCACCTCGACCCGGTGGGCCGAGCCGGCGAGCGCCTCGTCGACCCCGTTGTCGATGATCTCCCAGAGGCAGTGCATGAGACCGCGGGTGTCGGTGGAGCCGATGTACATTCCGGGCCGCTTGCGGACGGCCTCGAGGCCCTCGAGGACCAGCAGGTGTGCGGCGTTGTAGGTGTTGTCGGCGATCGTGGGGCTCCTGCTGCGCGAAATCGGTACGGACTGCTGGTGGCTGTCGATCCGAATCTACCCGCGACACGCCGAGGCCCGATGCAGGCACGCCTGGCAGGAGCGCGTCACGATGTGGACACGATCGGTGCTCGATCCGGCCGATCCGCAACCAGGTCGAGGACGACGGCGTCAAACTCGACAAGCACCACATGACAACACAACTGCATCGGTCCCTCCCCGGAGTTCCCACACCATGGGAAATCGGCATACGAGGAAGGACACCGGGTGATTGGATGGACGTGTCATTCACCACCTGGATACGGGAATCTTGGGAACCCTCGCTAGGTTGGATGATGTGACACCGACTTTGAGAGATGAGGCCGAAGTGACAACTGCCGTTGCCACCAGTGCACCACTGACTGCTGAGGACCGCTGCGACCGCTGCGGTGCCCAGGCCTACCTTCGCGTGGAGCTCCAGTCCGGCGGTGAGCTGCTGTTCTGCGCCCACCACGCCCGCGAGCACGGTGACAAGCTCAAGGAGATCGCGGCCATCGTGATCGACGAGACGCACAAGCTCACCGAGACCCCGGCCGTAGCACCTGAGGCCTGAGCGCTGACAAAGCCACCCAGCAACTTCCCGAAGGCCCCGGACGGACGTCCGGGGCCTTCGGCTTCTCCTGACCCGGACCTCACATGAGCCTGATCCTCGCCTTGTCGGGGGCGGTTCTCTACGGCCTCTCCGACTTCCTCGGCGGCCTCGCCTCCCGGCGTACATCGGCATGGGCGGTCGCCCTGGTCTCCGCCCTGGCGGCCGCTGTGCTGGTCTTGGTGGCCTCGATCTTCGCCGACGGCTCGCCCGATGCGACCAGCATGTGGTGGGCGGTGCTGGCGGGTGTCGGCAACGGCTTCGGTACGTCGTTCCTCTACCGAGGGCTGAGCACCGGGCGGATGGGCGTCGTCGCCCCGATATCGGCGGTCGGTGCGGCCGTCGTCCCGGTCGCGCTGGCCTGGTCGGCGGCGAGCGCCCCGGAGCGGTTGTCTGGGTCGGGATCCTGGTGGCGCTGCCAGGCATCTGGTTCGTCTCGCAGGAGCCGGACCTGGCCGACGGCCCCGCACGCGGCGGCGTCGGCGACGGGGTGCTCGCCGGGCTGGGGTTCGGCACCCTGTTCGCGGCGCTCGGTCAGATCCCCGAGTCGGCCGGGCTCCTGCCGCTCGCGTTCAACCAGCTCGTGGCCGGCGCGGTCATCGTCGCGGTCGCCCTGGCGCTCCGGGTCGACTGGGTGCCGCGGGAGCGCGCCGCCCTGGTCGGGCTGTGGTGCGGAGCGCTCGCCGCCGCCGCCACCGGTGCCTTCCTGATCGCGACGCAGCACGGCGAGCTGACCATCACCGCGGTGCTGGCCTCCCTCTACCCGGCGTTCACGATCCTGCTCGCCGCGTCGGTGCTGCGCGAGCGCATCCATCCGACGCAGGGTGTGGGGCTCGCCCTCTGCGGGCTCGCGGTCGTCCTGGTGGCCATCGCCTTAGGTCCCGATTGGGGCGCCGGTATGATCGGCGCGACCGAGCAGGCGCTTGGCCATGCGCCGCGGCACCTGGTCGCGCGGGTCACGAGCGTAGTTAGGCCCGATCGGCGCGACCTCCTCGAGCGGCCCGTCGTGGAGCGCGCGCGAGCGACGACGGCGGCGGCGTGACTCCAGGACTGCTGCGGCCCGGTCCGCCAGCACGAGCTGCCCGGCCAGGGTCGGATGGATCCGGTCGGCCCCCAAGTGCCGTGGCCCGCGCAGATCCTCGGCATCCAGCACCAGCGCTCCGCAACCTCCGATGAGTGCGTTGGCCTCCCGCGCGCGCCGCCGGAAGTCAGCCGCACTGCCCGGGAACGCCGCCAGTCCGAGCGAGATCGTCGGCACGACCACCCGGTCCGCACTGGCAGAGGCGGCGGCCACGATCGTGGCCAGGTTGCCGGCGAACTCGTCGGCATCCCAGTCGAACAGGATGTCGTTGGTGCCGACGGTCACGCAGGCCACGACGTACTGCTGACCGGCCAACCGCGGCAGCTGGTCGAGGACGTCGCGCGAGAGCGACCCGTCCACCGAGAGGCGGTCCCAGGGGCTGGCCCATCGCCCGGCTCAGCCAGTAGGCCCAGGACCGGTCGGCGTTGACCAGGCTGTCCCCGATCGCCACGATCCCCATGGCTCGACCCTATTCGCGCGAACGGGCACCTCCGCACCGACCGGCGCACTAATATTTCTCGCTTCGGTAGGGCACCTGGGGAGGGGGCGAGGAATGAAGTACATCCGCGCGCTCGTCGTGGCGCTGCTCGCGACGGTGGTCATCGCCGGGACCTTGCCGCCCGCCCACCGCCGAGGCGCCCCGCCGCGGCAGCACCTTCCTCGTGGGCGACAGCACATCCTGGCGGCTCACCGGCGAGTACGACGGCCGGGCCAACCTGTTCCGGCAGTACCACCTCGACTGGTACATCGATGCCGTCGGCGGCCGCAGCCTGCTCGCCCTGCCCACGCGGATCCTCTGGTACCTCCTGAACGTCGACTCC
The DNA here is from genome assembly GCA_963753565.1 of uncultured Actinomycetota bacterium. Classification (GTDB taxonomy): domain Bacteria; phylum Actinomycetota; class Actinomycetes; order Propionibacteriales; family Nocardioidaceae; genus Nocardioides. Next base: position 61,836 of record CAVWCT010000007.1, on the reverse strand, counting down.
GCGCCCGACACCTTCGTGATGGCACTCGGCACCAACCCGGTCCCGGGTTGGGAGAAGGTGCACTACGAGATCTGCCTGGCGCTGCTCCCCCGCGAGACCAAGGTCGTGCTCGTGACCCCTGCTGTCTTCGGCTCACGGTGGGGCAAGACGAAGGTGACCCGCCGCAACGCGCGCTGGCTCGCCGAGATCGCCGCCGAGCGTCCGCACACGGCCCTGGTCGACTGGCGCAAGAAGGTGCAGCGGAGCCACCCCAACCCGCGCTCGGGCGTGTCCCCACTACTCGAGGAGGGCATCCACCAGACGCCGATCACAGGCCGTCGGGTCTGGCTCGACATGGTCGTCGCCAAGGTCAATCAGGTCAGCTGAGCTTGGCCCTCAGTCGAGGTAGTCGCGCAGCACCTGCGAGCGACTGGGGTGACGCAGCTTCGACATCGTCTTCGACTCGATCTGGCGGATCCGCTCGCGGGTCACGCCGTAGACCTTGCCGATCTCGTCGAGGGTCTTGGGCTGGCCGTCGGTGAGGCCGAACCGCATCGACACCACCCCCGCCTCGCGCTCGGAGAGCGTGTCGAGAACGGCGTGCAGCTGCTCCTGGAGCAGCGTGAAGCTGACTGCATCGGCCGGGACGATCGCCTCGGAGTCCTCGATCAGGTCGCCGAACTCGGAGTCACCGTCTTCACCCAGTGGGGTGTGCAGGGAGATCGGCTCGCGGCCGTACTTCTGCACCTCGATGACCTTCTCCGGGGTCATGTCGAGCTCTTTGGCGAGCTCTTCCGGAGTGGGCTCGCGGCCGAGGTCCTGCAGCATCTGCCGCTGGACGCGAGCGAGCTTGTTGATGACCTCGACCATGTGCACGGGGATCCGAATGGTGCGGGCCTGGTCGGCCATCGCGCGGGTGATCGCCTGACGGATCCACCAGGTGGCGTACGTCGAGAACTTGTAGCCCTTGGTGTAGTCGAACTTCTCGACCGCGCGGATCAGACCGAGGTTGCCCTCCTGGATCAGGTCGAGGAAGAGCATGCCACGGCCGGTGTAGCGCTTGGCCAGGCTGACCACGAGCCGCAGGTTGGCCTCGAGCAGGTGGTTCTTGGCGCGGCGGCCGTCCTCTGCGATCCAGTCGAGCTCCTCGAGGATCTTCGGAGTGATCTTGCCGCCCTTGCCGAGCTTCTCCTCGGAGAAGAGGCCGGCCTCGATCCGCTTGGCGAGCTCGACCTCCATCTCGGCGTTCAGCAGCGGCACCTTGCCGATCTGCTTGAGGTAGTCCTTGACCGGGTCGGCGGTCGCACCGGCGACCATGACCTGCTGCTCTGGCTCGTCGGTTTCGTCGGCGGCCGAGACGACGAAGGTGGCGGACTTCTCGTCCTCCTCGATCGTCGGGTCGGTCTTGACGTCCTTCTCGAACTGCTCGTCCGGCAGGTCCGGCAGGATCTTCTTGCCGTCGGGGCCGATGGTCGGCGGGTCGGTGACTGCTGCGGCCTCGTCGGCGTCGGCGGTGGCCCGGTTGGCGGTGGGCTTCTTGGCAGGTGCCTTCTTGGCGGGGGCCGCCTTCGTCGCGGCCGCCTTCTCAGCGGGCGCCGGGGCAGCCTTGGTGGGCGCAGCCTTCTTGGCCGCGGGCTTCGCGGGGGCCGCCGCCTTCGCGGGAGCGGCCTTCTTCGCGGGAGCCACTGACTTCGCCGGAGCCTTCTTCGCGGGTGCCGCCTTCTTCGCCGCTGCCGCCTTCTTGGCGGTGGCGGTGGTGGTCTTCTTCGTTGCCGACGCGGCAGCCGCGCGGCCGGCCGCGGGAACGGCCACGGAGACCCCGAGCGAGCTCAGGTGAGCCAGCAGTCCCTTGAGGTGCCGAGGCACGATGCCGGCCTCGTCACTGGCCCGACGTACCTCTTCGGGGGTCACGGATCCGGAGGGGGCGGCCCGGTCGATCAGGGCGGTGACTGCGGGGTGGCTGAGCACTTCGGCAGGGATCTTGCGCGCGTTCGAAGACACGAACACCTCTCGTCAGAAACAGACTCACACTGGCTTAGGGCGCGACAAAGACCGGTAACGTCAAGAGCCGCAAGGTCATTCTGCCACGGTGACCGTGATGCTTTTGCATCGGCCGCGCACTTGCGCAGGACCGACAGGTCCGGCCCGCTATCTGACGTCGAACGACTCGACCCTCGTCACAACCTCGCCGTCGCGTCCGGTCCACTTGGCCACCAGCGTGTACTCGCCGGTTTCCTGGAGGCGAGGCATGGAGAACACCACGGTCTTCCCGTCGCTGACGCTGGTCTTGTCGCGGAAGACACCGGAGTAGCCGCCGTCGACCCGCTCCAGGGTCACCCTCACCCTCCCCTTCGTCGCGTCCCTCCGGATGTCGTAGGCGACGACCGGCTTCCGCCCGGCCTCCATCTTCCTGGCGGCGAGGGCGATCTCCACATGGGCGTTGTCCGGCTCCTGAGCCGCGGCGGGACCCAGGACCAGTACGAGGGGCAGCGCGCCGGCGGTAGCCGCGGCTCTGATCAGGTTCATGGCGCCATCATGGCAAGGCCTAGCGCGCACGTGCGTGGGTTCGCTGTCGGCGCCCACTTTCCCTGACCCCGTGACTCGCGCGCTAGGACGGTCCGGCGTGCGAGTCCCAACCAACACACGACCGCTACCCCCGACTGCAAGGCCGGCGTCCAGTCAAACAGTCCGGCCGTCTCTGGACCTTGCCGACTCCCTTGGGCTGACGATGCCTCCGAGGTTGATACCGCAGGTCAGGATGCCTGCGCCTTGGCGGCGGCCTTCTTCTCCTTCTTGAAGTCGCGGACCTTCTGGAGCGAGGCGGGATCGGTCACGTCGGCCACGGAGCGGTAGCCCGCGAGGGCGTAGTCGCCGACCAGCGACTCCCACCCGTCGGGTCGTACGCCGAGCTGCTTGGCCAGCAGGGTGACAAAGATCTGCGCCTTCTGCTTGCCGAAGCCCGGCAGCTCCTGCACCCGCTTGAACAGGTCCTTGCCCGACGTCGCCTCGGTCCAGAGGCGGGACGCGTCGCCGTCGTACTGCTCGACGACGAGCCGCGCGAGCTCCTGGAGCCGCGCCGACATCGAACCCGGGAAGCGATGGATGGCGGGCGGCGTCGAGCACAGGGCCGCGAACTCTTCCGGATCGGCGGTCGCGATCGCGGCCGGCTCGATGCTCCCGAACCGGTCCAGCACCTTCGCCGGACCGCGGAAGGCATGCTCCATCGGGTACTGCTGATCGAGCATCATCCCGACCACGAGCGCGAACGGCGAGTCGGTCAGGACCTGGTCGGCGGCGGCGTCGCCGGTGATGTGGATGGCCATGGGCCCAGTATCCCGAAGCCGCCTGAGATTACTGTCGGCCCCGACGCAACCTCTTTCCCTTTGCCGGCGTCAGTGGAGTACGAAAGGGGTGCCCGATGGCCTTCTCGACCACGAAGCAGGCGCAGGACGCGCCGCCGTTCCAGGAGTACGCCGCCTCCGCATGGCCGTGGCTCTACCGGTGCTCGTACCTGCTCACCGGCAACCACGCGGACGCCGAGGATCTGGCCCAGCAGACGTTGCTGCAGGCGTACCAGTCCTGGGCCAAGGTGAGCAGGGCCGACCAGCCCGCGGCGTACCTGCGGCGGATGCTGACCAACCTCTACATCTCACAGCGACGCCCCAGGGCCCGCAGGCTCGAGCTGCTCACCGACGCACTGCCCGAGCCGCGCCGGGCATCGACAGCCGGGCCCGAGGACCGGATGGCGCTCTGGCCGCACGTCGCGTCACTGCCGCCCCGGCAACGAGCCGTCATCGTGCTCCGCTACTACGAACAGCTCAGCGAGCGGGAGATCGCCGAAGCCCTCGGCTGCTCCACGGGCAACGTCAAGTCCACCGCGCACCGTGCGCTCCAAGCCTTGCGAGCCGCCATCGGCTCCGAGGCACCAGACGGAGAGGAGGCCTGAGATGACTACGCAACTCGAGGAGACTCTGGCCCGCGAGCTGCACGAGGTCGCCGGCGGCGTATCCGTGCCGCCGATGCCCTCGCTGGAACCCACAGCCGAGCCCCGCACACGTGCGATCCGACCGTGGCAGCCATTGCTGGTGGCTGCCGTCGTCGCTGTGATCGTCGGCGTGGTGGCCGTGACACTGAGCCAGCAGGGCAACGACCGGCCCCGGCCCACACCGTCGCCGAGCCTCACGCCGTCCACGGAGCACGCCAAAGTTCGCCTATCACCACCGACGGTCCCGTACGTCATCGACCAGCGGCTTTACGTCAACGGCTCCCAGGTGCCGGGCGACTGGTGGTTCGTGCAGTCTCGCGCGGGGGCCTGGCTCGCACAGCAGACCGACGGGTCGTGGTGGTTTGGTGGTCCGGGCGTGGACACGGGCAGGATCGACGCCCAGCTGGAGCAGCCTCCGATGATCTCGCCGAACGGTCTCTTCGTTGCGTTCATCGACGTGAGCGACGGCAGCGCCCGCCTGACCGGGTTCGACACCCAGCCGGCCGGCGAGGGCTTCGGCCAGGCGCCGGTCGACCTGCCCCGCACCGAGGACGGCGTCCCGCTCAGGGTTCGCGCCGTGACCGACGACGGGGACGTGATCGTCCAGGGCACGCGCACCAGCCTGATGTGGCGCGCACAGTTCGAGGACCAGCGGACCGTCGTGGACCTGACCGAGACCGCCCCAGACCAGGTGATCCTGCAGGGAACGGCTGCCGGGCTGGTCGTCGTCGACGGGGCCGACGGGGCTACGGACGCCACCGACACGGAGCCGTACCTCGCCACCATCTCCGCCGAAGGCGTGCTGACCCCGGAGGAGACGCTGCCGACGTACGACGACCTGGACATGAACCCCCGGGGCACCTGGTGGGTCCGGTCTCCTGCCGGAACCCTCGGTGGCGAGGTCACGTCTGTGGCGAGCCTGAGCACGCAGGCGGTCGGGGCCAGCGACGAGGTGGTCCTCGACGCTCCCGAGAGCTGGGGCTTCGCGAACGGCACCTGGACATGGGAGGACGACGACACGCTGATCGCGGTCCTGCTGCCCGATCGCGGTGCCGCGACCGACGCCCAGCTCGTCCGGTGCAGCGTCACGCTCGAGACCTGCCGCGCCTTCGAGGCTCCGTCGGCCGACGTCCCCACGGGTGGTTTCAGCGCCGAGGAGACGCTGGACGCCGTGGTCGAGGCGGTCGTCGCCGGCGACCGCGCCAGCCTCGTCGACCCGGGCGTCATCAGCGGCGGGTTCTGGGACCAGCTGCGTGGCTACGCCGCCGGCGGGGGCGGCTCAGGTGCGACCTGCCGTGACAACGGCGGTGGCACCAAGGACTGCGAGATCGTCTTCGAGGCCGACCCGGTCACCGACTACTACGCGATCCTGGAACCCGCGGACGGCGCCTACAGCTGGCGGATCAGCTATGTCGGCATCGGTGGGGCCTGAGTCAGTCGGCTTTGACCGCCAGCACCGGGCAGTGGGCGTCGAGGAGGACTCGCTGCGCGTTGGAGCCGAGAATCAGCTTGCCGACCGGCGTACGCCGGCGCAGCCCGATCACGATCAGCGCGGCGCCGGCGTCCTCGGCGACCTTGATCAGGTCCTCGGAGGGCTCTAAGCCGCGCACCAGCTGGCGAACGTCGAAGGAAAGCCCGGAGTCGTCGAGCTGCTTGCGAACGCCGTCCATGTGGGAGTCCGCCTTGGCCGAGGCCTCCTTGTCGAAGCCTGGGCCGCCGCGGTGCGAGTTGACCACCACCAGGGTCGCCCCTCGTAGCTTCGCCTCCGAGATCGCGGTCTTCAGGGCGGCGTCGCCCTCCGGCTTGGGGACGTATCCGACAACGACGGTGGCCATGCCCGCACGGTACTCAGATCCAGCCTCGCGTAAACCCCTGTGGAGGGCCGCCGCACCGGCGGCCGCTTTGCGACACCCTGCCGACATGGAAGAAGGCATCGTCGAGCCGGTGGCTCGCGGACTCCACGTACGACTGAGGCGGGCCGTGCTCGACCATGCCAACACCGAGCGCCGCCGGGTCTTCCAGCCCGTGCTCCACGTCGGCTCCCCCGGAGTCACGGTTGTCGACTTCGTCATCGAGCCGGACGAGCCCACCGACCACGCCCTCCGCACCGACATCGTGGCCGCGATGCTGCACCGAGCCCGCCAGCAGGGTGCTACGCCGCTGGTCTGGCTGTCCCGTCCGGGCGCCCCCAGCGAAGTGCGCGACGTCGACCTCGAGTGGCTCGCCGCGGGGCGGTCAGCAGGCGCCGAGCTGGGCCGCCATCTCCCCTACGTCGTGATCAACCGGCGGGCGTGGCGCGACCCGCGGACCGGGGTCGGCCGCGTCTGGCAGCGCGTCCGCGACAGGTAGCGGCACAATCGCCTTCATGAGCCAGCCGCCGGACTCGGTCAAACGCGAAGTTGTCGAGATCGAGTCGGACGGGTCGCAGCTGGCGGCCTGGTTCTACCCTGCCGCCTCCAATCGCGAGCGGGCGCCGGTGGTCGTGATGGGGCACGGCTTCAGCCTGACCCGTGAAGACGGACTCGCCGAGTACGCCGAACGCTTCGCCGCCGCCGGCGCCCACGTGCTGGTCTTCGACCACCGCTTCCTGGGCGACTCGGGTGGCAACCCACGGCAACGGTTCCGGCTCGGCGCCCAGCAGCAGGACTGGCGCAGTGCTGTCGCCTATGTGCGGTCCCGCCCCGATGTCGACCCGGGCCGGATCGTGCTCTGGGCCTACTCGTTCGCCGGAGGCCACGTGACCAGCCTGCTCGGCAAGCGCGGCGTGGATGTCTTCGCCGCCATGGTGCTGTGCCCGTTCGCTGACGGCCTGAAGCGGGTCCTGGCCACCCCGTTACGGGTCACGGCCTGGATCATTCCCCGCGCCCTGCTCGATCTGCTCGGCTGCAACGTGACGATCCCGGTCACCGCACCACTTGGTGGCCGCGCGGCGATGGCGTTCGCTGGCGAGGAGGAGGGCTTCGCGGGTTCCGTGGCCCCGGGATCCCGCTGGCGCAACCAGATCTCGCCCGGGGTGTTTCTGACCGTCGCGTTGTTCCGTCCGTGGCGACGGGCCTCCCGGATCCGGTCACCGCTCTGGGTCGGGCGCTGTAGCGAGGACATCACCGTCGACGCCAAGGCGGTAGCGGAGGTGGCCGGCCGCGCGCCACACGGAGAGCTGCACGAGTTCGAGGGCGGGCATTTCGCGCCGTTCACCGGCGAGAGCACGGCGGCCGTCCTCGAGTCACAGGTCGAGTTCCTCAGGCGGGTCCTCGCTACGGCCTAGGAGGTCTCGACACGCCGGTCGCTACCAGGTGTGCACCGGCTCGTTGGTGTGCATCCGCTCGCGGTACTCCAGCAGCGTCGCGCGCAGGGCGTCGAAGCGGTCGATGCCGGGGTCGGCCTCCTCGCGCGCGGCCATCTGGCGGACGAACCACTCGGCCCCGTTGGTCCCGGTCAGGCAGCGCTGCTCGATGATCCCGAGCAACCGGTCGCGAGTCTCGGCGTCCACGCCCCAACCGTCGAGGCCTTCTCGAGCCATGGGCAACAGCCGTCGGAGCACCAGCTCGGTCGCCGACACCTGCCCGACTCCCGGCCAGTAGACCTGCGCCTCGATCCCCTGCTGGGCAGCGACATGGAAGTTCTCTTCGGCCGCGCTGAACGACATCTGCGACCACAGCGGTCGCTCGCTCTCAGCGAGCGAGCGCACCAGCCCGAAGTAGAAGGCGGAGTTGGCCATCATGTCCACGACGGTCGGTCCGGCGGCGAGCAGCCGGTTCTCGACCCGGAGGTGGGGCACACCTCCGCTGATGTCGTAGATCGGCCGGTTCCAGCGGTAGATCGTGCCGTTGTGGAGCCGCAGCTCCGACAGGTTGGGGGTGCCGCCCGCCTCCAGCACCTGCAGTGGGTCCTCGTCGTCGGTCACCGGAAGCAGGGCCGGGAAGTAGCGCACGTTCTCCTCGAACAGGTCGAAGACCGTCGTGATCCAGCGCTCGCCGAACCAGACCCGCGGCCGCACACCCTGGGCCTTGAGCTCCTCGCTGCGGGTGTCGGTCGCCTGCTCGAACAAGGGGATCCGGGTCTCGCGCCAGAGCTGCTTGCCCAGCAGGTACGGCGAGTTGGCCCCCACCGCAAGCTGGATCGCCGAGATCGCCTGCGACGCGTTCCAGTATGCCGCGAACTGGTCCGGCGACGTCTGGACGTGCAGCTGCATGCTGGTGCACGCCGCCTCGGGCACGATCGAGTCGGCGGTGGTGCTCAGTCGCTCGTCACCGGTGATGGCGATAGTGATGTCCTCACCGCGCGCGGCCAGGATCTGCTCGCTGAGCAGCTTGTAGCGCGGGTTGCCGCTGAGCGAGTCGATGTTCATGTGGCCCTCGGCCAGGGTCGGCAGCACCCCGATCATGACCAAGTGTGCACCGACCTCCGCCGACTTGGTCTCGGCGTCGTTGAGGCTGCGACGCAGGTTCTCCTCGAAGGTGACCAGCCCACCCTCGCGGAGCTTGGCCGGCGGCACGTTGATCTCGATGTTGAACTGGCCGAGCTCGGTTTGGAAGTCCGGATCGGCGATCGCCTCGAGCACCTCGGCGTTCTTCAGCGCCGGGTCACCGGCCTCGTCGATCAGGTTGAGCTCGACCTCCAGACCGGTCATCGGGTCGTCGGTGTCGAAGGCTGCCTCGCGCAGCATCCGGGCGAAGACATCGAGGCAGCGGCGGACCTTCTCGCGGTGTCGGGTGCGGTCGGCCCGGCTGAACTCCTGTGCGTCGACCTCTTCGCCCATGCCCAGCACACTAACCACGTGTCAGCGCGCGGGCAGCCGATCGATCCTCAGCCGATCCAGGATGCCCGCGTCCGCTCGACCAGATCGTCGACCACCCCACACACGTCCCCCGTTCGTTCATAGGCCGCCCGCTGGGCCGTGGCACCGCCCTGCGCCAACACCCTGTTGATCCCCTCGCTGACGACCTCGAGGTCGCCGGCGTCCTCGAGGGCCTGGCGCACCTCGGACACCAGTCCATCCAGCGCCTCACGAGCGCCGCAGAGCTGGCGCGTCCGGGGATGGACCAGCGCATCGGCCACGCCGTACTTCGCGGCGCGCCAGTGACAGGCCCGCAGCTCCTCGGCCCGCCAGGTCGGCAGCTCGCCGCCAGCCGCCCACTCGCGAGCGGCAGTCTCGACCAATCCCCGAACGAGGGCGGCGATCAGCATGGCGTCGCCCGCAGCGGTGCACACGTCCGACACCCTGATTTCCACGGTGGGTTGGCCCAGCGAGAGTCGCGCGTCGAGGTAGAGCATGGCCTCGTCATGGGCGGCGCCCGAGTCGATCAGGAAGTCACGCAGCGCGTGGTAGGCCTCCACCGATCCGAAGCGTTCGGTGCTGCCGGCCGTCGGCCACCGGGTCCATACCTGTGAGCGCCAAGATGCATAGCCGGTGTCGCGGTCATCGTGAAAGGGCGAGTTGGCACTGATCGCCAGCACGGTCGGGAGCCACGGTGCGATCCGGTCGATCACGGCGACGCCCTCCTCATCGGAGTCGATGGCTACGTGGACGTGCATGCCGCAGGCGCCACCCTCGCGCGCCACTTCGCCGTACGTGTCGACCATCGCGCGGTAGCGGTCGTTCGGGGTCACGACCACGTCGGTCGCGCCGCGCGGGACGATCCCGCAGGCAATCGCGGCGAGACCCGTCGCCTCGGCCGCCTCGCCTGCTGTCCGGCGAGCGTCGACGACTTGAGCGGCAGCATCGGAGAGGTCTGTGGTCGGGTCGGTGCGCACCTCGAGCTGGTGGCGAAAGAGCTCGTAGTCGAGCTCGTCGGTGGCGACGGTCGGTCGCGCCCGTCCGCCGTGCTCATGAAAGTGCTTGATCACCTGCCCGGCCCGCGAGCTCATCTGCCTCGTCTCAGGGTCGACGAGCAGGAGCTCCTCCTCGATGCCGATCGTCCGGACCATGTCATGGGGGTACCCAACCGCAACGTCATCCGGACATCAGGCCCTCCTTCCAGTCCCAGCCCGACTCCCACACGGTCGGCGGGATCGCGTGCTCGAGGGCGTGCGCGAGGTAGTGGGCCAGGAGATAGCCGGGATCGCAACGGCTGGCCAGGTCGACGGCGCACCAGGCGAGGGCTCCGTGGCCCGCCTGCCAGGCCGCCCAGCCGAGGAGCGCAGCAGGCGGAGCCAGCAGCTCCGCCGGCGTCCGGCGGCACACGTCGGTCCAGAACGCCACGTGCTCCTGTGAGGTGTCCCGGCTCAGCGAGCACCAGGCCGCATCCCTGATCCGCCGGACCTGGATCGCGAGCAGCAGCCGCGCCGTCTCCTCGTCGGTCGGGAACGTGCCGGCACCCGTCCGGTCGCTGACCAGAGCGTGCACCCACTCGCCTTCGGCAAGCAGCTCACCGGCCGGCGGTTCGTCGACGGACAGCCATTGCTCGGGCCGCGCCGAGACGAGCTCACGAACCCGACTGGCCCGCTCCGCGTCGACCTCGATGCTGGCCGCGAGCGCGTCGCGCGAGTCATGGGTGACCTGGCCTCGCCAGACCGCGTGGGCCAGGAAGGGATGGGAAGCGATGTCGTAGGGAACGCCATTGCCGTCGCCATCACCGTCGTCGTGCAGCAACGGGAACCACCGCGACCCGTCGGCGCGGAGCATCTCCGCGATCTCGATGCCGGCATCGAGGAACTCGTCGCGCAGGGTGTCGGCGACCTGGCCGGTGAGGTCGTCGCCCTCGCCGTAGACGACGAACACCACGCGGCGCACGCGGTGGCGACGGGCGGGGCCGAGCAGCATCTCGACCATCTCCGGGACGTCGTCGGGATCGTCGGGACGGTCGACCCGCGCGTGGAAGGCCTGCGCGGCGCCGAAGGTCAGCATCACCACCGACTGGCTGGGCAGGAAACCGAGGAGGACGGGCACCAGGGCCAGCACGTCCTCAGGGCAGCGGGCAACGAGGGTGGTCGGGTCGGTGGGGTGGGGCGATGTTGTGGTCATGCCAGGACCGTCCCCCGGCGTACCCCCGGTGGGGCCCGGTGCGCGGCGCCCCTGTGGATGAGGGGATCGGGGGCAACCGCCTGTGCACGACTCGTGGGCCGTTCCGGGCTGTTCTGGGCGGTGGTCCGGGGGAACCGCCGGGTACGTTGCGCGGGTGCGGCAGCAGGCGTCGGTCCTCCACCTGGATCTCGACGCGTTCTTCGCCGCGGTCGAGCAGCGCGACAAGCCGTCGCTGCGCGGCAAGCCGGTCGTGGTCGGAGGCGTCGGCGGCCGGGGCGTGGTGTCGACGGCCTCCTACGAGGCGCGCAAGTACGGCGTTCGCTCGGCCATGTCCACCCGCGAGGCGCGATCACGCTGTCCGCACGCCGCGTTCCTGAGCGGCCGGTTCCACGCCTACCGGGCGACCAGCCACGCGGTGATGGCCCTGCTGCGGTCGGTCTCGCCGCTCGTGGAGCCGCTGTCGCTCGACGAGGCCTTCGTCGACCTCGAGCAGGCCGGGCTCGACGACCTCGAGGTGCCGACAGTCACCGCGTTCGCCGACGACCTGCGCGCACGGGTGGTCGAGGCGACCGGCGGACTGACCGCGTCGGTCGGCATCGGCACCTCGAAGTTCATCGCCAAGGTCGCCAGCGAGCTCGACAAGCCCGACGGCCTGACCGTGGTGGCCCCAGGCACCGAGCAGGACCTCTTGCGCCCGATGCACGTCACCGTCATCCCCGGTGTCGGCCCCGCTACTACGGAGCGCCTGCGCCGCGCGGGCATCCACACCGTTGCCGAGCTCGAGTCGGTCAGTGTCGACGAGCTCGTGCGGCTCGTCGGCAAGGCACACGGCCTGAGCCTGCACCAGCTGGCGCGCGCCCTCGACGACCGGCCCGTGGTCGCGGAGCGCGAGACCAAGTCGGTGAGCGTCGAGGGGACCTACGAGACCGACCTGACCGACCGCAGGCTGATGGAGGGGCTGCTGGTCCGCCAGGCGGGCGAGGTCGCCGCGCGACTGCGCAAGAGCGGCCTGTCGGGGCGCACGGTGACCATCAAGGTGCGGCTCCACGACTTCACCACGCTCAACCGGTCGACGACCCTGCCGTCCCCCACCGACGGGGCCGCGACGATCAGCCGACTCGCCCGCGGCCTGCTCGCCGACCTCGACACCTCCGGCGGCGTGCGCCTGCTCGGAGTGGGGGTCTCCGGCCTGGCCGACTGGATCCAGGACGACCTCTTCGGCGAGACCGGCACCGACGAGGAGGAGCCCGCGCCGGACGGCCTACCTGTGGAGCCGCCCGGGCGGCGTACGACGTGGGCGCCGGGAATGGACGTCGAGCACACCGACATGGGGAGGGGCTGGGTCTGGGGCTCCGGTCGGGGCGTGGTGACGGTGCGGTTCGAGACCGCCGAGACCCCGCCGGGCCCGGTGCGTTCCTACCCGATCGACGACCCGGCGCTGACGCCCTGGCTGCCGCCCGCTGACGATGACGAGTCGGCTGACAAGTACAGATAACTCGGTGGCAGCGCGGTCCCGACCGGCCTAGCCTCGACGTTCGTGGACATCCGACCGATCGACCTCGCGGCCGACGAGCTGCACACGGCGTACGACGTCATGCGGCGTGCCGAGCTGCTGGGCCGAGAGAACTCCCCGCACTGGAGCTTCCAGGAGATGGCGGCGGCCTTCCGGATGCCCGACAGCGGTGAGCGGCAGGAGCTGCTGGGCGGCTTCGTCGACGGCCGTCTGGTGGGCGTGGCCACCTGCTACCTGCCCCTGCTCGACAACCTCGACAAGGCCTGGGTCGCCGTGGACATCGATCCGGCCGAGCAGCGTCGGGGCTATGGCGCAACGCTGCTCGCCGCCATCACCGAGCTGGTGGTCGCCGAGGGTCGAACCCTCCTCATGGGCGAGACCAAGCTGCCGTTCGCCGAGCGGGAGACCCACGGCTATCGCAGGTTCTGCGAGCGGCACGGCTACGAGTTCTCGAACGTCGAGGTCGTGCGCTGGCTCGACCTGCCGGTCGCGGACGAGGCCATCCAAGGCTGGGCGGACAGCGCAGCCGAGCGCCACGACGGCTACACCCTCGAGACCTACATCAACGACGTGCCCGAGGACCTCATCCCCTCGTTGTGCACACTGCTCGGCCAGCTCGGCGTCGATGCGCCCACCGGCGCGGTGGACTGGGAGGAAGAGGTGATCACGCCCGAACGATTCCTGGAGAACCGCGTCTCCCTCCTGGCCGCTGGTCGCACCATGTACGAGACCTTGGCCGTGACGCCCGAGCGGCTTGTCGCCGCTCAGTCCACGTTGTCGGTGCCGCCTCCGGGCCGCACCGATGTGTCCCAGTGGGGCACCTTCGTGCACCGCGAGCATCGCGGGCGCCGCCTGGGCCTGGCCACCAAGGCGGCCAACCTGCGCGCCGTACAGCAGGACCACCCGGAGATGAAGCGGGTCGTCACCCAGAACGCCGAGACCAACGACTACATGGTCTCCATCAACGTGCTGATGGGGTTCGAGCCCGTCGAGGCCTCGACCGAGATGTTCAGGAAGCTCTGAACCGCACCTCATCGCCCGGCCGCAGGTGCGCGCACTGCCAGAGGTCCTCGGCCCGGACCACCGCCAATACCGGATAGCCGCCCGTAGGCGGATGATCGGCCAGGAAGACCACAGGAAGCCCGTCCGGCGGCACCTGGACCGCTCCGAGCACCATCCCCTCACTGGCCAGCTCGCCATCGCGGGCCCACGCGATCGGCGGCCCGTCGAGGCGGAGACCGATCCGGTTCGACTCCGTCGTCACCGTGTACGCCGTTCCGCACAGCCGGTCGAGGGCGTCCGGCGCCAACCAGTCGGCCCGGGGTCCGGGGTCGACCCGAAGCGGACCACTGGCCGGTGGTCGAGGGGTGTCGTGGGCGGCGGGCCGACCCGCTGGCTCCCCCACCGCCAGCTCCGCACCCTCGGAGACGCGCGGTGGTCCCACCCATGCCAAGGTGTCGGTCGACCGCGACCCGAGCACCGGCTCCGCCGCGATGCCACCGGCGACAGCAAGATAGGAACGCACGCCCGTCCGAGCCGGCCCCAACGTCAGCTCGGCGCCGGCCGGCAGCCACTCGGCGCGGCCGTGCCCGGCGCTCTGGCCGTCGAGCGAGACCGGGCAGTCGGCTCCGGTGACCGCGACCCAGCGGCCCTCCGAGCTCGACACGGTCAGGCCGGCCGAGGGTCACCTCGAGGACGGCCTCGTCGTCGCCGTTGCCGACCAGCCGGTTGGCGAGCGCCGCCGCGGGAAGGTCCAGGGCTCCGGCCCGCGGCACTCCCAGGTGGGCCAGGCCCACCCGCCCTCGGTCCTGCACGGTCACCAGCCCCGGGGCGTCGAGCACGAGGAGGGTCATGCCACCGAGAACCTGACCCGGGTGCCGGGTGCCAGCAACGCGGGCTGCGGCGATGCCGGGTCCCAGAGCGCCTGCTCGGTGCGCCCGATCAGCTGCCAACCGCCGGGCGAGGCGGTCGGGTAGATGCCGCACCACGACCCGGCCAGACCGACTGCGCCGGCCGGCACCTTGGTCCGTGGCGAATCCAGGCGCGGCACGGTGAAGTCGTCACCGAGCCCGGCCAGGTAGGCGAAGCCAGGAGCGAACCCGCAGAAGGCGGAGACGAAGTCGGTGGCCGTGTGCCGGGCCACCACGCCGGCGACGTCGGTGCCCCAGAGCTCGGCGACGTCCTCGAGGTCGGCGCCGTCGTAGTGCACCCGGATCTCGACCAGCTCTCCTGCGGGCACGTCGGTGGTGGGCGACCACCGTGCCAGTGCGACTCGGGCCAGCTCGATGTCGGCGACGCCGTCCAGGAGCACGGTGCGCGCCCCGGGCACGATCTCGTCCGCTGCGACGCGAGAGGCGCGCGCCCAGGTGGCCAGCGCCAGCGCCTCGCCGGAGGAGGCGACCTCCGCCAGCAGCGCCCGCGGGCCCACCGATCTCAGCTCCACGTCACCAGTCTGCCCGTGACTCGACACGTGGTGTTCACACGGCCGGGGATGCGCGCTCGGTTCGACTACGGAACACTGAGCCCTGGAAAAGGGTGAGGGCCTCTTGATGGTATGAGCATCAGGAGGCCCTCGGCTTGTCCGGCAGCGTGACGTCCGAACGACCTGACTGGTTCTCCGACCCCACCATCCCCGTCACCGGGACGCCGCCTCGAGTTGCCTCGCGGTATGGGTCTTTGGACCTGTCCGATCCCCTTCTCTTCTGCTTTCCTTGCGGTCCGCGTCCGAGTTGGTAGGGAGAGTTCTACGGGGTTTTCGCCCACGTGCACAAGGGATTTCGCGAAGAATTCCCACAAACTTTCGGTCCCACAGGTTCGTCCACAGAAAGCGGGTCCGCCCTCCACAGATTGGCCGGATCTCCACAGGTCCCTGCACAGGTTTCTGCACAGGCCTGCGAGCTCTCAGAGCCCGCGCAGTGACCAACCGGCGTCTTCCAAGGACCTCCGGCACGCCCGTGCATGCGGCACCGCGCGGGGGCTGTCGCCATGCACGCAGAGCGAGTCGACCGACGACGCCAGCCCCACCGCGTTGGCGGCGATCCGGTCCGCGTCGTCGAGCACCGCGCCGTCCTGGTCGCGCGACACGAGGCGGCCGTCGTCGCCGTACGCCCGGTCCGGGAAGCCCTCGAGCAACGTGACCCGACCCTGCGCGGAAGCTGCCGACAGCAGCTGACCGCGCATTCCCAGCACCGGCAGCGAACCAGAGCCCGCCAGCACGGCTGCGGCCTGCTCCTCGTCGTCGAGCACGCGGTGGTAGAGCGCGCCGTGCGGCTTGAGGTAGCGCACCGAGGTCCCGGCCGCGGCCGCGATCTCGGTCAACACTCCGACCTGGTCGGCGACCTGGTCCCGCAGCAGCTCGTAGGCGACGTCGCGGGCCACCCGTCCGAAGTTGGGGCGATCGTCGTAGGACACCTGGGCTCCGACGGAGACGCCGAGCCGCGCGGCGTCGTCGCAGACCGACCGCATGATCTCGGCGTTGCCTGCGTGGTAGCCGCACGCCACGTTGGCGCTGGTGACCACCTCGAGCAGGGCGGCGTCGTCGGTCACCTCCTCGCCGAGGTCGGCGTTGAGGTCGATGACTCTGCCGACCGATGGGACTGCCATGTCCGCGACGTTAGCGCCGGCGGATAGCGTCGCAGCATGCAACCGCCCGTCGCCGACGTCCGCCCCACCACGAGTCAGCACCACGGGCGCAAGCGCACCGACGACTACGAGTGGCTGCGCGACAAGGACGCCCCCGAGGTTCGCGCCTACCTCGAGGCCGAGAACGCCTACACCGAGGAGCGCACGGCCCACCTCGCCACACTCCGCCAGACGATCTTCGACGAGATCAAGGCACACACCTTGGAGACCGACCTGTCGGTGCCGACCCGCAACCGCGGCTACTGGTACTACGGGCGGTCCTTCGAGGGCAGGGAGTACGGCGCCAGCTGCCGGGTCGCCGTCGCCGACCCGGACGACTGGGCTCCGCCGTCCCTCGCCGAGGACACACCGCCGGACCAGCCGGCACTACCCGGCGAGGAGGTGCTGCTCGACCTCAACCAGCTCGCGGAGGGTCACGACTTCTTCTCCCTCGGCGGATCCAGCATCACCATCGACGGCACGCTCCTGGCCTACGCGACCGACGTGGTCGGCGACGAGCGCTACGACGTACGGGTCAAGGACCTGCGCACCGGTGAGCTGCTGCCCGACGAGGTCACCGGCACCCTCGGCGGCGTCACCTGGCACCCGTCCGGGGACGACTTCTACTACACGACCGTCGACGACTCCTGGCGCGCGGACAAGATCTGGCGGCACCGGCTCGGCACGGCCCAGGCTGACGACGAGCTGGTGCACCACGAGCCCGACGAGCGCTTCTGGGTCGGGTGCGGGCGCAGCCGCAGCGAGCGGTTCCTCGTGATCCTGTCCGGCTCCAAGACCACCTCCGAGTACCGCTACCTCGACACCCAGGACCCGCAGGCCGATTGGGAGGTGTTCGCCGAGCGGCGCGAGGGCGTCGAGTACTCGCTCGACCACGCGGTGATCGGCGGCGAGGAGCGGTTCCTGGTGCTCCACAACGCGACCGGTCCCGACTTCGAGCTCGGTCTCGCTCCGCTCGCGCCAACTCCCCTCGAGCAGTGGCGGCCGCTGATCGCGCACGACCCCGCCGTACGACTCGAGGACGTCGATGCCTTCGCCGGCCACCTCGTGGTCCACCAGCGCAGCCAGGGCCTGACCCAGGTCCGGATCCTCGAGCTCGGCGCCCGACGGGGTGACCGACGACTACCTGGTCGAGTTCGACCAGGAGATCTACACGGTCGGCTCGGGCGGCAACCCCAACTTCCACCAGCCGACGGTGCGCGTCGGCTACACGAGCATGGCGGTGCCGTCGTCGGTCTACGACTACGACGTCCGGACCCGGGAGCTGACGCTGCTCAAGCGGGCACCGGTGCTGGGCGGCTACGACCCGGCCGACTACGAGGAGCACCGTCTCTGGGCCACCGCCGACGACGGCGAGCGGGTGCCGATCTCGATCGTCGCCCGGCGCGGGTCCAGGGAGGACAGTGGCGGCGGCAGCCGGCCGATCCCGGTGCTGCTCTACGGCTACGGCGCCTACGAGACCTCGTTCGACCCCTACTTCTCGATCGCCCGGCTGTCGCTGCTCGACCGCGGGGCCGGTTTCGCCCTCGCCCACGTGCGCGGCGGCGGCGAGATGGGCAGGCGCTGGTACGACGACGGCAAGCTGATGGCCAAGCAGAACTCCTTCTCCGACTTCGTCGCCTGCGCCCGCCACCTCGTCGACGCCGGGTGGACCACGCCGGACCGGCTGATCGGCGAGGGTGCCAGCGCGGGCGGGTTGCTGGTCGGGGCCGTGGCCAACCAGGCGCCCGAGGCGTTCGGCGGCATCGTGGCCAGCGTGCCGTTCGTCGACGTGCTCACCTCCATGCTCGACGCGACGCTGCCGCTGACGGTCACCGAGTACGACGAGTGGGGCAATCCCGAGGCCGACCCGGTCGTCTACGACTACATCGCGTCGTACTCGCCCTACGACAACGTCACCGCCCAGTCCTACCCGCCGATCCTGGCCGAGACCTCCCTCAACGACACCCGGGTGCTCTACGTCGAGCCGGCCAAGTGGGTGGCCCGACTCCGCGCCGTGGCCCCCGACGCTGATGTGCTGCTGCGCACCGAGATGTCCGCCGGGCACGGCGGCGTCTCGGGCCGCTACCAGGCGTGGCACGACCGGGCGTTCTCGCTGGCCTGGATGCTGGACCAGATGGGCCTCGCTGACCAGGGATAACAGTCAACTGAGAACTCCCTGAGAGTTCGGCTCACACGCAACTCCTGACCGATCCGGGACGTCTTTCACTACGAAGAGTCTGGTAGCGACCAACCCACAACGGGTACCGGGAATCCGGCGCGGTCGGCCAGCGTTGTGAGTGATTGAAGTGCGAAGGAGGGGTCCCCATGGCAGTACGGACCGCGGCGAGGCGCTCTCGTGAGATCGAGGGCCGCGACAGCGTCGGGTTGTACCTCGACGAGATCGCGCGCAACCCCCTGCTCGACGCCGCGGCGGAGGTGGAGCTCTCCAAGACCATCGAGGCGGGCCTCATGGCCGAGGCCTTGCTCGCGGAGGGCCGCGTAGGTCGTAAGAAGGGCGGCGCACCCCTGCGCGCCACCGAGGAAGAGCTCGAGTGGCTCGCCGAGGAAGGCCGCCAGGCCGTCAAGACATTCATCAACGCCAACCTGCGCCTGGTCGTGTCGATCGCGCGCAAGTACGGCCGCGCCCAGATGCCGATGCTCGACCTGATCCAGGAGGGCAACACGGGGCTGATCCGCGCGGTCGAGAAGTTCGACTACACCAAGGGCTACAAGTTCTCGACCTACGCGACCTGGTGGGTGCGCCAGGCGATCACCCGCGGCATCGCCCAGCAGGCTCGCGTCGTACGCCTTCCCGTGCACGTGGTCGAGGAGCTCAACCAGGTCGGTGGCGCCCGTCGCACGCTCGAGCGCCAGCTCGGCCGCGACCCCGACCCGACCGAGATCGCCGCGGAGCTCGGCATGGAGGTCGAGCGAGTGCTCGACCTGATCGCCTGGGGTCGCGAGCACGTCAGCCTCGACACGCCCGTCGACGAGGACGGCGACACGTCACTCGGCGACCTGATGGCGCAGGAGACCTCGCCCGGGCCGGACCTGACCGTGCTCGACGTCGAGTCCCGCGACCGGCTCAACTCGCTGGTCGGAAAGCTCGACGACCGGGCGGCCGACATCATCCGGTCGCGCTACGGACTCGTCGACGGCCGGCAGCACAAGCTGGCCGACATCGGGCAGAAGCACGGCATCTCCGCCGAGCGGGTCCGCCAGCTCGAGCGCGAGGCGCTGCAGAAGCTGCGTCGGTTGGGTGACCCCGACCTGGCCGCCTGACCAAGCGACCTCGGCGCCTCCCTATCGCCGCGGTCATCCGAAGTCGAAGACCCCCGCTCCCCCTGGCGGGGGTCTTCGCACGTCATCCCTCGGATCGGAACAGACGGCCCCCGCCCCGGGTTGAAACAGACGTGAGAAGCGTGGACGCCGTCGTGATCGGAGCCGGCCAAGCCGGGCTCTCCGCGGCGCACCACCTGGCCCGCCTCGGCGTCGACCGCTTCGTGGTCCTCGACGCCAACCCGCAGCCCGGCGGCGCGTGGCAGCACCGCTGGCCCACGCTGACCATGGGCGACGTGCACGGTGTCGCCGCCCTGCCCGGCATGGCCCTGCCGCCCCACGACGCCGAGACACCCGCGCGTGATGTCGTGCCGGCGTACTTCCGTCGCTACGAGGAAGAGGGCGATCTGCCGGTGGAACGCCCGGTCCGGGTCGACCGAGTCGAGGAGGGTCCCGAAGGCACGCTGCTCGTGCACACCGACCGTGGCAGCTGGCAGACCCGCGCGCTGGTCAACGCCACCGGCACCTGGGACCGGCCGTTCCTACCGACGTACCCCGGGCGTGAGACGTTCGTCGGCCGGCAGCTGCACACGGTCGAGTACGACGGCCCGGACGAGTTCCGCTCGCAGCACGTGGTGGTCGTCGGCGGCGGCGCCTCGGCCATCCAGATCCTGGGCGAGCTCGCGCCGGTCGCGAGCACGACCTGGGTGACCCGGCGCCCGCCGGTCTGGCGCCACGCGGGTTTCGACCAGGAAGCCGGTCGGGCCGCGGTCGCGCTGGTCGAGGACCGCGTACGCCGTGGGCTGCCGCCGCAGAGCGTCGTCTCGGTCACGGGGCTGGCGCTACGTCCGCAGGAGCAGCACGCCGCCGGCCTTGGCGCCTACGAGCGGCAGCCGATGTTCGCCCGGATCGAGGCCGATGGCGTGCGCTGGGCCGACGGGCGGTTCCAGCCGGCGGACGCCATCATCTGGGCGACCGGCTTCCGGCCATCTCTGACCCACCTGGCCCCGCTGCACCTGCGCGAGGACACCGGCGGGATCCGGCTGATTGCCCGCGAGGACGCACACACGCCGACCACGGCGGCTCGAGACCACCGCGTGCAGCTCGTCGGCTACGGACCGTCCGCCTCCACCATCGGCGCCAACCGCGCCGGCCGGGTGGCCGCGCGGTCGGTCCTGCGCACGCTCGCCGAAGCTCCGGCCGGGGCTGCCGTGGCCTAGCGGAGCTGGTCCTCCAGGTAGGCCGTGCGTGACACGGCTAGTCCCGACATCAGCAGGGGCACCGACAGCGCGATGAGTAGGAGCAGGGGAACCGTCCACCCATCGGTGGCGTCGTGGAGCAGCCCGACCACGAACGGCCCGATCGCGGCGATCAGGTAGCCCACCGACTGGGTGAATCCCGACAAAGCCGCGGTGCCGGCGGCGGTCCGGGCGCGCAGCCCGATCAGGGTCAGGATCAGCGGGAAGGTCGTCGTACCGAGGCCGACGAGCACTGCCCAGACCACCGCGCCGCCGGCCGGAGCGACGATCAGCCCCGTGTATCCCAGGACGTAGCACCCGAAGTAGAAGACGACGATCCAGGACACGTGTGTGAGCCGGGCCGCGAGGGCGGGCACGATGAACGACATCGGGATGCTGATGGCGGTGATCACCCCGAGCAGCAGGCCTGCGGTGTTGCTGGAGAAGCCTGCGTCCCGGTAGACCTCGGCGAACCAGCCGAAGATCGCGTAGGCCTGCAAGGACTGCATGCCGAAGAACAGCGCCATCATCCAACCGAGCCGGGTGCGAGCCACCTCGCCCAGCCCGATCGGCGACGCCGGCGGATCGTCGTGCTCGGAGACCCGGTCTTCGCGCAGCAGCGCCACCCACGGCACGACGGCGACAGCCGCGGTCAGCGACCAGACCATGAGCCCGTTCTGCCATCCGCCCAACGTGTCGCTGAGTGGCACGGTCAGCACCGAGGCGGAGGTCAGGCCGACCGCCAAGGACGTGGTGTACGCCGCGGTCATGGTTCCGACCTTGGTCGGGAAGTGGAGCTTGACCAGCGAGGGGAGCACGACGTTGGCGGTCGCCATCCCGGCCAGGGCCAGGAGCGACAACGCCAGGAAAGCCAGGACGTCGTCCACCCGGCCGCGGCCGAACAGCCCCACCACGACACACACGAGTGCGGTGAAGGTGAGCCGGTGCGGCCCGAGCACCCGCGCCAGGCGCGGGGCGAGCCCGCCGAACGCGGCGAACGCGACCACCGGGAGAGACGTGAGCACTCCGGTCTGCGCGCCGGACATCCTGAGACCGTCTCGGATCTGGTCGAGCACCGGCCCGACGCTCACCGCGGCCGGGCGGAGGTTGAAGGACAGGAGCACGATCCCGACCACGAGCAGGCCGGTGCGGGTGCGTGGTGTCACCGCTCGAACGCTGCCACATGGACCGGGACGCCGAAGAAGTGGTCTCGCTTCGTATGCTCCGGCGCGTGCACATCGCGATCGACGACCTCCAGGGCGCCGAGATCATCGCCTTCCTGGAGGCGCACGTCGCCCACCTGCGGAGTCTCAGCCCACCCGAGAGCTCGCACGCGCTCGACCTCGACGGCCTGCGCTCGCCGGCAGTGCGCTTCTGGACGGCGACCGACGACGAGGAGATCCTCGGCTGCGCGGCACTCAAGACCCTGGACGCCCACCATGTCGAGCTGAAGTCGATGCGTACCGCGACCCACCGCACCCGACAAGGTGTCGCGAGCCGGTTGGTGGCGCACGTGCTCGACGAGGCGCGCGCCGCCGGCTTCACTCGGATGAGCCTGGAGACCGGCGCCGATGACTTCTTCGCTCCTGCTCGCGCCCTCTACGCGCGGCACGGGTTCGTCTACTGCGAACCGTTCGCGGACTACCGACCCGACCCGCTCAGCGTGTTCATGACCCGGAGCTTGTGAGCCCGGAAATCAACTCTGCGTAGACCTCGGCGACCCGCGCCCGCAGCTCGTCGAGGGTGCCGCTGTTGTCGATCACATGAGTGGCGATGGCCAGCCGGTCCTCGCGGGTGGCCTGCGCCGCGATCCGGGACTCGGCGTCCTCGCGGGTCCAGCCACGGTCGCGAACCAACCGCTCGATCCGCAGCTCGTCCGGCACGTCGATCACGATCACCGCGTCGAAGCCGTCGGCTCGGCCGGACTCGGCCAGCAGCGGGATGTCGTGGACCACGAGTGAGTCTGTCGGTGCCGAGGCCTCGAGCTCGGCGTACCTCTCGAAGATCAGTGGGTGGGTGATGCCCTCGAGCCGGCGCCGGGCCTCGGGGTCGCCGAAGACCAGGCGCCCCATGGCCGCCCGATCGAGGTCGCCGTCAGGAGTGAGCAGCTCCGCGCCGAACGCCTCGACCACCGCAGCCAGGCCGGGAGTGCCCTTCTCGACCACCTCGCGCGCCAGCTTGTCGCCGTCGATGATCACCGCCCCGAGCTCTTCGAGCATCGCGGACACCGTGCTCTTGCCCGAGCCCACTCCCCCGGTCAGTCCCACCCGCATGCGGTCATCCTGCCGCAGTGCTCCCGTCGCGCAGCAGAGGCCCGGTCTAGGCCAGCGGTCGGGATCCGAGCGATCCCGCTCGATCCGGCCTAACTTCATGTATGACTACCACCTCCCGCACCGTCCGTGCGGTTGCGGTCGGGGCGCTGTCGCTCAGCGCGCTGGCCACCACCGGCTTCATGAACGCCGCATCAGCGGCCCCTGGCGTGATCGATGCCTGCGTCAACAAGAGCACCGGAAGCGTCCGGATCCCCGCTCCCGGCTTGCCCTGCGGCAGCGCGGAGACCGCGCTGAGCTGGAACATCACCGGCCCCACCGGACCAGTCGGCGCAACCGGTCCCGTGGGTGCGACCGGTGGCACGGGTCCGGTCGGCCCGATCGGTCCAATCGGTCCCACGGGTCCGGCTGGTCCGGTTGGCCCGGTTGGCCCGGTTGGCCCGGTTGGCCCGGTTGGCCCGGTTGGCCCGGTTGGCCCGATGGGGCCGGTTGGTCCGATCGGACCGATTGGACCGGCTGGTCCGACCGGCGCCACGGGCGAGACCGGATCGAAGGGCGCGACTGGATCCCAGGGACCAGCTGGACCAGGGGGTCCGGCGGGTCCGGCGGGGACGGCGGGACCAGCGGGTCCGGCGGGACCAGCCGGGCCTTCGGGAGCAAGCAGCCTCGTCGGATCGTATGTAATCACGAACGTGTACATCACCTCCGAGACGCACACACTCGCCGGAGCTGGATTGAGGACGGAGTCGGTGGGTTGCGAACCAGGCGATTTCGCGGTCGGCGGTGGCGGCGGCCGCACCAGCGGCGTTGTCAACGGCTACGACAGATCCTATGGCTCACGCCCGGACGGCATTGACGCAGAGGGACACGCGCACTACTGGCGCACATCCCTGGGCAACGGGGATCTCGACGACACGAACTTCACCTATTACGCCACGTGCGTCCACTTCACGCCGGTGAACTCTTAGCGGCAATCCGGGCGGTGCTAGACGGGGAGGCCCGTGCCACGCCGGTCTAGGCCGGTGGTGGGGATCACCCGGATCCGAGCGATCCCGCTGATCTTCGCTCTAACTTCAGATATGACTACCACGTCCCGCACCGCCCGCGCGGTCGCGGTCGGGGCGCTGTCCATCAGCGCCCTGGCCACCACCGGCTTCACCCATGCTGCGTCCGCGGCCCCCGGCGTGATCGACGCCTGCGTCAACAAGTCCTCCGGAAGCGTCCGGATCATCGGCGCCTCCCAGTCCTGTGGCAGCGCGGAGAACGCGCTGAGCTGGAATGTCGCCGGCCCCACCGGCCCCACCGGCCCCGCCGGCGCCACCGGACCCACCGGTCCCGCCGGAGCTGCTGGTCCAGCCGGACCCGCCGGCCCGGTCGGTCCCACTGGTGCGACCGGACCTACCGGGCCCCCAGGAGCGGGGGCCACCGGCCCCACCGGACCCACCGGCGCCACGGGGCCATCCGGTCCCACAGGTGTCACCGGAGCCACCGGTCCCACGGGACCGGCCGGATCCGGCAGCACCGTCTACGCCGCCAGCAGCGGCACCAACCCGATGACCGCCACCACATTCCTCGGTGGTCCTGGGAGCGGTGCGGTGCTGCCGCTGTCCGGAGCGGAAAGCGTGTCCGGGGTCACCCTGGCCTCCCCCACCCTCGACACTGTGGCGACGCAAACCACCGGAATGGTCCAGCTCATCCCAGCCGGCACGACCATCGACCGGCTGTCGGCTCGCTTCACCAGCTCGATCGCGAGCAACTACCTCGCACCACTTGACGTGACGGCCCAGCTCTACACGGGTAGTCCCGGCAGCAACGTGCTCGCGCCGGTGGTCGGTGCCAACTGCAGCATGAGCCTGCCTCCGTTGGTGCTGGCCGGGGATCTGCACACCTGCGAGGTCAACGGGCTCGGGGTCCTGTTGGCGGCGAACACGCCCGCAGTTGTCGTCGTCAGCGCAAGTCACCCCCTCCTCTTCCTCAGCACCATCGCGGGATGGACGTCGGTGACCATCGCGGCGAGCTAACACAGGTCGCACGATCGCGGCGTCCACCGCTGCGTCTAGTCCAGTGGTGGACGCCACTCCGATCCAGATGGAACAGCGGAGCTTCTCGCTACCGTCGATCCATGAATCCCCACTCGCGCACCGTCCCGCGCGGTTGCGGTCGGGGCGCTGTCCCTCAGCGCCCTGGCCACCACCGGCTTCACCCATGCTGCGTCCGCGGCCCCCGGCGTGATCGACGCCTGCGTCAACAAGTCCTCCGGAAGCGTCCGGATCATCGGCGCCTCCCAGTCCTGCGGCAGCGCGGAGAACGCGCTGAGCTGGAACGTCGCCGGCCCCACCGGACCGGCCGGACCAGCCGGTGCGACCGGACCCACCGGTCCCGCCGGTGCCGCCGGTCCAGCCGGACCCGCCGGTCCGGTCGGTCCCGCCGGCGCCACCGGACCTACCGGACCCCCAGGAGCGGGGGCCACCGGCCCCACCGGACCCACCGGCGCCACGGGGCCAACCGGTCCCACAGGTGTCACCGGAGCCACCGGTCCCACGGGACCGGCCGGATCCGGCAGCACCGTCTACGCCGCCAGCAGCGGCACCAACTCCGTGACGATGATCGCAGGCACCCTCCCATCGGTCGCCGTGCTGCCGTTGTCCGGCACAGACAGTCTTTCTCTACCCGGGTCTGGCCCCATCAACGCGTCGGGGCCGGCGCCTGGCGTCGGCGGCCTGGTCCAGGTCATCCCGGCCGCCACGACCATCACCCGGGTTGCGGGACGCTTCAACAACAGCGTTGCCACGAGCATCCCTCTCTCGACGGTGACGCTCACGGCCCAGCTCTATGTTGGCCTTCCCGGCTCCAACATTCTCAACCCGGTGCCCGGTGCGACGTGCAACTTGGCCCCGCCACTGACCGGGCTCGTGTTGCTGGGAAGTGTCAGTGACTGCTCCGCCAACGTGGCGATCCCGGTAGCGGCCAACAGCACTGCCGTCATGGTCATGAGTGCGAGCACGAACGGTCCCGAAATCGCCCTGCCGGTCACCGGCTTCGTGTCGACCAGCGTGGCGGCGAGCTGACCAGGCCGGAGTCGCACGATCGCGGCGTCCACCCCTGCGTCTAGTCCAGTGGTGGACGCCGCCCCGATCCAGATGGAACAGCGCAGGATCTCGCTACCGTCGATCCATGAATCCCCACTCGCGAACGTCCCGCGCGGTTGCGGTCGGGGCGCTGTCCCTCAGCGCCCTGGCCACCACCGGCTTCACGAATGCCGCGTCAGCGGCCCCCGGCGTGATCGACGCCTGCGTCAACAAGAGCACCGGCGTCGTCCGGATCATCAGCGCCTCCCAGTCCTGCGGCAGCGCGGAGAACGCGCTGAGCTGGAACGTCGCCGGCCCCACCGGCCCCACCGGCCCCGCCGGACCAGCCGGCGCCACCGGACCCACCGGTCCCGCCGGTGCCGCCGGTCCCGCCGGACCCGCCGGTCCGGTCGGTCCCGCCGGCGCCACCGGACCCACCGGACCCCCAGGAGCTGGAGCCCCCGGCCCCACCGGACCCACCGGCGCCGCCGGCGCCCCGGGCGCACCAGGACCCGCTGGACCCACCGGTGCCACGGGACCGGCCGGATCCGGCGGCACGGTGTACGCGTCGAGCAGCGGCACCCCGATCGTTGCCACCACGATCCTGGGTGGCCTGGCGGGAACGGTCGGGATCATGCCGCTGTCAGGCGCCAACAACTTCTCCGGCCTCCCCCTCGCCGGTGGTGACGTGTTCACCTCGGCGAGCAACGCTGCCGGCATGGTGCAGATCCTGCCCAAGCTCACCTTCATCACCGGTATGGAAGGCCGCTTCACCGCCTCGACCAACCAGCTTTTGGTCGGCACCACCGTGACGGTCACGGCGCAGCTCTACACGGACCAGGGCGGCATCGGGATTCTCTCTGCTGTGCCCGGCGCCGTCTGCACGATGGCACCGCCGCTGACTGGGATCGTGTCGCCCGGCGACGAGAGATCTTGTAGCGCCACGGGGCTCTCGATCGCTGTCGGGGCAGGCACCGCCGCCGCGATCGTCATCAGCGCAACCGCAACCGGCCTCTCCCTGTCCAACACCGTCACTGGGTGGGCATCGACAAGCATCGCGACCAGCTGATCAGGCCGGCTCGCACGTGCGCGGCGTCCATCCGGTCTAGGCCGGTGGTGGACGCCGCGCCGGGTTCGATGCGAGCGCCGGGGCTCGTGGCTAACGTCGATCCATGAATCCCCACTCCCGCACGTTCCGCGCGGTTGCGGCCGGAGTGCTGTCCCTCAGCGCCCTGGCCACCACCGGCTTCATGAATGCCGCATCAGCGGCCCCTGGCGTGATCGATGCCTGCGTCAACAAGAGCACCGGAAGCGTCCGGATTCCCGCTCCCGGCTTGCCCTGCGGCGGCGCGGAGAACGCCCTGAGCTGGAACGTCGCGGGCCCGGCCGGACCCGCCGGTCCCGCCGGTGCCACCGGCGCAGCCGGTCCCACCGGAGCTGCCGGTCCCGCAGGACCCGTAGGACCCATCGGCCCCCAAGGACCCGCCGGACCTGCAGGGGCCGCAGGACCCATCGGTCCCCAAGGTCCCGCCGGTCCCGCCGGTCCAGCAGGACCCGCAGGACCCGCGGGACCTGCTGGACCTCTGGAGCCACCGGACCCACGGGACCGGCCGGGGCGGGCGGCTCCGGAACGGTCTACGCCTCGAGCACAGGCATCGCCCCCGCAACGGTGACCGCCCCCAGCTCGGAGAATCCCGGAAATGTTGCGGTGCTGCCGTTGTCAGGGACCACGAGCCTCTCCGCGGTCCCCTTGTCGTTTGGAGTTCTCGACGCAGGCGGAGACCCCGCTGGCATCGGCGGCCTGGTCCAGGTCATCCCGGCGGAGGCGACCATCACGGGCATTGCTGGTCGCTTCACCAATTCCGTGGCCACGACTCCGCTGGACCCCGTTTTCCTCTGGGTCCAGCTGTACACGGGCGCTCCTGGCTCCAATGTGCTCAACGCGGCGGGTGGCGCGTCCTGCCTCCTCATGCCAGTCCCGGAGGGCCCCTGGAACATCGGAAACGTCAGCTGGTGCTCAACCACCGGTCTGAACATCCCGGTCCCGGCCAACAGCACCGCCGTTGTCGTCATGAGGGCCAGCTCGCCCACCGAAGCCAATCCCTCCCTCACCGGACACATGTCGGCCAGCGTGACGGCGAGCTGACCCATGCGTGGCACGATCGGGACATGCTGAACGAATCAGTTGCCTTCAGCGGGTTCTCGGTCGACCACATCGAGCGAGCCCGCGAGTTCTATCGCGGCACGCTCGGCCTGGTCGTGCTGGAGGAGAACGGCATGCTCTGGCTCGAGCTGACCGGCGGGCACCGAGTGCTGGTCTACCCCAAGCGCGACCATGTGCCCGCGACCTACACCGTGCTCAACTTCCCGGTCGACGACGTCGAGGCAGCAGTCGCCGACCTGGCCGACCGCGGCGTGCGGTTCGAGCACTACGAGGGAACGCCCGCCGCGACCGACGACAAGGGAGTGTTCCGCGGCGGTGGGCCGCTGATCGCATGGTTCACCGACCCGGCCGGCAACGTGCTCGCGGTCCTCGAGGCCTGACCTTTGGTCGATCTCCCCGAGGGCTCGCGGGTCGCGCTGCTCGTCCCCGGTTCGCAGCAGTACGTCGAGGCGGTGCTGTCGCTGCTGGCACGCGGGGTCATCCCGATCCCGCTGGACCCGCGGCTGACGGCGTACGAGCGCGACCGGATCCTCACCGACCTCGATCCCAGCCTGGTGATCACCGACGACGCCGAACTCGGCGGGCTGGCTACTGGCGAAGTCATCCCCCGGGCGCGGCCGATGCACGTCACCAGCGGCACCACCGGCACTCCGAAGGGCGTCTACAGCGGTGTCCTCAGCGAAGAGCACGCGGCAGCCCTGGTCGCCGAGGAGCGCGAGCTGTGGGGTTTCTGCGAGGACGACCTCAATCTCGTGGTCAGCCCGCTCTACCACTCGGCACCGCTGCGGTTCGCGATGGGCACGATGTTGGCCGGCGGCAAGCTCAGCGTCCCCGGGCCGTTCGACCCGGCCGCCATCACGACCGCAATCGAGCGCGACCGGCCGACCACGATGTTCGTCGTACCCACCCATCTGCAACGGCTCTTCGCCCACTGGGACGACGCTGGTTGGCCCGACCTCGGCTGCTTCCGGCTGGTCGCGCACGCCGGCGCACCGTGCCCCGACGGCACCAAGCGCCGGCTGATCGAGGCGTTCCCTCCGGGCTCGACCTGGGAGTTCTACGGCTCCACCGAGGGGCAGTTCACCGCCTGCCGCAGCGAGGAGTGGCTCGAGCGGCCCGGCACCGTCGGGCAGGCCCGGCCCGGACGCCGGCTCAGCACCGATCCCGACGGCACGATCTGGTGCTCAGTGCCCGACCACGCGCGGTTCACCTACTTCGGTGCGCCAGAGAAGACCGCGGCCGGCTGGCGAGGCGACGCGTTCAGCGTCGGCGACCACGGACGACTCGATGACGACGGCTACCTCTACCTCGACGGCCGACGCGAGGACCTGATCATCAGCGGTGGCGTCAACGTCTACCCGCTCGAGGTGGAGCAGGTTCTCGGCTCGCACCCGGGCGTCACCGACATCGCGGTGTACGCCGAGCCGGACCCGCAGTGGGGTCAGCGAGTCTGTGCGGCCGTGGTCGGACAGGCAACCGAGGCCGAGCTGACGGCGTACGCGAAGGAGCGACTGGCGCCGCCCAAACGCCCGAAGACCTGGACGTTCCACGAAGAGCTCCCCCGCACGCTGACCGGCAAGGTGCTACGGGCCGAGCTCAGCAGGCGAACTGGCGCCGGTACTGCTGGGGACTGACGCCACGCACCTTCGCGAAGTGGTGGCGGAGGGTCGCGGCATTGCCGAAGCCGACCTCGGCTGCGATCCAGTCGACCGACTGCTTGCTCTGCTCGAGCATCTCCTCGGCCGCCATCACCCGCTGCCGGGTGACCCAGGCATGCGGGGTGGTGCCGGTCTCGTCGCGGAACCGGCGAGCAAACGTGCGCGCCGACATGTGGGACTCGCGGGCCAGCCGCTCGACGCCGAGATCCTCGGCGAGGTTCTCGGAGATCCAGGCCAGCAACGGCCCGAGCGTCTCCGCGTCGAAGTCCGGCACGGCCCGGGCGATGTATTGCGCCTGGCCGCCGTCGCGGTGCGGGGGCACGACCATCCGGCGGGCGGCCGTCGCGGCCACCCTGGCGCCGAACTGCTGCCGCATCAGGTGCAGGGCTGCGTCGAGGCCGGCCGCGGCCCCCGCGCCGGTGGTCACGTTGCCGTCCTGGACGTAGAGCACGCCGCAGTCGACCTTGGCCTGGGGGTAGGCCGCCTCGAGCTGGTCGACGTAGCGCCAGTGGCTGGTGACCCGCCGCCCCTCGAGCAGGCCCGCCTCACCCAGCATGAAAGCCGCGGTGCAGTGGGCGAAGATCAGCGCCCCCCGGGCGTCGGCCCGCTTCAGCAGCTCGGCGACCTCGGGTGAAGGCGCCAGGAAGTCGCGCTTGGGGGCGATGCAGATCAGGTCGGCGTCCTCGGCCGCGTCGAGGCCGTTCTCGACGTGGATGTCGTAGCCGGAGGGGCCCTTCACGCGGCCCGGCCGCGGGGTGACGACCACGAAGTCGAAGACCGGATTGTCGTCCTCGGGATGGTAGGGCTCGGCCCACACCTCGCAGATCGACCCGAGTCCGAAGGGTTCGACCCCGTCCTGTACGACCACCGCTACCTTGCGCATTTCGCTAGCATGCACCGTTATTGGCAGAAAATCAATGCAGGGTGGCTTTTCTGCCACTCGTGGCAGGATCACGACAGGTGCAGACTTACTGCCATGACCTACCTAGTGATCCTCCTGGCAATGGCAGTGGTGCTCAGCTTCGAGACCATCCGCCTCGTGATCCGTGACGGCCGGGGCCCCCAGCGTCCCCCGGCCTCTCACTTCGAAGACCCGCAGTTCCGGGCCCCCGGGCGCGCATGAGCCGCACCCACTCACAACTGAATACCCCGAAATCACGTTGACCCGTCAGAAGCTCTGACGGGTCAACGTTCGTTTCGGGTGGTGCTGTGGCTCAGGCGTCTCCGCCGCCGGTGAGCTTCTCGCGCAGGGCCTGGAGGGCCTCGTCGGAGGCAAGCGAGCCACCGCTTTCGCCGCTGTCCGTCTCGGTCTCGCCGCCGGCCTCGTCGTCCGTGGAGTCAGAGGAGTACGACGTGGCCTCGCCGGCCTCGGTCTCGGCGACCTTGGCCTCGGCCTGCTGCTTGACGTGAGCCTCCCAGCGGGCGTGCGCCTTGGCGTACTGCTCTTCCCAGACCGCGCGCTGGTCGTCGAAGCCCTCGAGCCACTCGCCCGTCTCGGGGTCGAAGCCGTCGGGGTAGACGTAGTTGCCCGCCTCGTCGTAGGTGGCAGCCATGCCGTAGAGGGTCGGGTCGAACTCCTCGACCTCGGTGGCCGCGGCCGTCTCGTTGGCCTGCTTCAGCGACAGCGAGATCCGGCGACGCTCGAGGTCGATGTCGATGATCTTGACCATCACGTCGTCGTTGACCTGGACGACCTGCTCGGGGATCTCCACGTGGCGCTCGGCCAGCTCGGAGATGTGCACCAGGCCCTCGATGCCCTCCTCGACGCGGACGAACGAACCGAAGGGCACCAGCTTGGTGACCTTGCCCGGCACGATCTGACCGATCTGGTGGGTCCGGGCGAAGTGCTGCCACGGGTCTTCCTGGGTTGCCTTGAGCGACAGCGACACGCGCTCGCGGTCCATGTCGACGTCGAGCACCTCGACGGTGACCTCGTCGCCGACGGTGACGACCTCGCTCGGGTGGTCGATGTGCTTCCACGACAGCTCGGAGACGTGCACCAGGCCGTCGACGCCGCCGAGGTCGACGAACGCACCGAAGTTGACGATCGAGGACACGACGCCCTTGCGGATCTGGCCCTTCTGGAGCTGGGTCAGGAAGCCGTGGCGAACCTCGGACTGGGTCTGCTCGAGCCAGGCGCGACGCGACAGGACCACGTTGTTGCGGTTCTTGTCGAGCTCGATGATCTTCGCCTCGAGGACCTGGCCGACGTACGGCTGCAGGTCGCGCACGCGGCGCATCTCGACCAGCGACGCGGGCAGGAAGCCGCGGAGGCCGATGTCGATGATCAGGCCGCCCTTGACGACCTCGATGACGGTGCCCTCGACGACGCCATCCTCTTCCTTGACCTGCTCGATGGTGCCCCAGGCGCGCTCGTACTGGGCGCGCTTCTTGGACAGGATCAGCCGGCCTTCCTTGTCCTCCTTCTGGAGAACCAGTGCCTCGACCTTGTCACCGACCTCGACGACCTCGGAGGGGTCCACGTCGTGCTTGATGGACAGCTCGCGGGAGGGGATGACGCCCTCGGTCTTGTAGCCGATGTCGAGGAGGACCTCGTCGCGGTCGACCTTGACGATGGTGCCTTCGACGATGTCGCCATCGTTGAAGTACTTGATGGTCGCGTCGATCGCAGCGAGGAAGTCTTCTTCGGACCCGATGTCGTTGACCGCCACCTGGGGCGCGTCGTAGTCCGGAAGGATTGAAGAGATGGTGCTTGTCATAAGGTGAGGAAACCTTTGCGTGGGCAGATGTCGTGTGGGCACGCCGGAAGTCCGGTTTCACTACCGATGGTGATGCCCCACACCCCGGATCGGGGCGGGAACTGATAGCGAGCCAAAGTCCGCTCCGTATGGAACCCAGGCAGACTGCAGGCGCAATGCTCGAGTTTACGCCGCGTCGAGCGGCGGAGTCCAACCGGCGTCACGCACACGAGCGATGCCCAGCAGCAGGTCGTGAGCCTGTGCGGCCACCGGGTTGGCGCCGCGACGGCCGGCCAGCTCCGCCAGTGCCCACAGATCGGCCGCCCGCGCGAGCCTGAGCTGCTGCTCCGGCTCCCCGCCACGGCGCTCGCAGTACGCGGCCAGGACGCCGTCGACATACGCCGGGGCCCGGTCGAACCGCAGCACGTTGCCCAGGTCGGTGGCCGGGTGCCCCGCGTGGGCGAACTCCCAGTCGAGGACGCCCGTGATCACGAGCGTGTCGGGGTCCACCAGCAGGTTCTTGGGGTTGAGGTCGCTGTGCACCAGGCAGAAGCGGTCGACCGCGTCGAGCACGGCCTGTGCCTCGTAGGCAACCTCGACCAGGCCCGCCAGCTCCGCCGCCGACCAGTGGCCCAGGGAGGCCCGCCGGCTTTCGACAAAGGACAGCAGGTCCTCGTCGTAGGACCCGATCCGCAGCTCGGCGTCGACGAAAGGGCCCGGCCGCAGCATCGGGATGCCGCCGAGCGTCGCCGCCACGTGTCCGACGGCCCGGCCGAGCCGCTCCTGGCCGGCCGCGTCGAGCTGCGGGAGCACCATGTCCGCACGCACGCCCGGGAGGAAGCCGGTGACCAACAGCGCCGGCTGGTCCGCGGCCGGCACCGCCCGGCGTACCTCCACGACCTCGGGCACCTGCAGCAAACCACGCATCAGCCGCAGCAGCGCGGCATCGATCTCGGCGGCCTGGTCGCCGCGGTCGCCCCGCGATCCGGGGGCGTAGATGCGGACCACCTGCCGCTCCCCCGCCGCCTCGGCGAGGAAGGTCTCTCCCGACCACCCGCCGGCGAGCGGCGTCAACGATGCGA
Organism: uncultured Actinomycetota bacterium; assembly: GCA_963753565.1. GTDB lineage: Bacteria > Actinomycetota > Actinomycetes > Propionibacteriales > Nocardioidaceae > Nocardioides. The sequence goes on along the minus strand of CAVWCT010000007.1, from coordinate 28,316 downwards.
AGTCCATCGCGGAGATGATGACACGCACGGGTCTACTCTTCGAGGCGTGGAGCCGGAGCCGTCACACCCACCGGTGCGGGTCGAGCGGCGAGCAGTTGACGAAGCGGAGTCGCGTCGGGCGAACGGTCCCGACTGGGACCGCTACGCCGACGAGTACCAAGCCACTCACGGCGCGTTCCTCGGTGACGTCGGCTTCGTCTGGGGACCCGAGGGCCTGACCGAGGCCGAGGCGAAGGTGCTCGGCGAGCTCGCCGACAAGGACGTGCTCGAGGTCGGCTCTGGTGCCGGCCAGTGTTCGCGCTGGGTACGCAGTCAGGGTGCCCGCTCCTACGGCCTCGACCTGTCCTTCAGGCAGCTGCAGCACTCCCAGCGCATCGACGTCGAGACCGGCGTGGTGGTGCCCTCGGTGCTCGGCACGGCGACCCAGCTCCCCTTCCGCGACGGCGCCTTCGACATCGTGTTCTGCTCGTTCGGCGCGCTGCAGTTCGTCAGCGACATCGAGGTCGCGGTCGCGGAGACGGTCCGCGTCCTGCGGCCGGGCGGACGGTTCGCCTTCTCGGTGACCCACCCGACCCGCTGGATGTTCCCCGACGACCCGAGCGAGGAGGGCCTGGTGGCGAGCCAGTCCTACTGGGACCGGACGCCGTACGTCGAGGTCGACCCGGACACCGGAACCGTCTCGTACGTCGAGCACCACCGCACCCTCGGTGACTGGGTCACGCTGCTGGCGGCCGCGGGCTTCACGCTCACCGACCTGCTCGAGCCCGAGTGGCCGGCGGGCCACGACCGGCTGTGGGGCGGCTGGTCGGCGGTGCGCGGCAAGTACACCCCTGGTACGGCGATCTTCGCTGCCGACCTGACCCACAGCCGAGACTGAGCGCCCGTACGCCCTCGTCTAGTCTGGCGCGGTGACGGAGGAGGCGACCCAGCCGCGAGCACGCGCCCGCGACCGCGGCGTCGCGATCGCCGTCGCGATGGGCGTCATGAACGTCGCCACCTACGGCTACCAGATGGTGGCTGCCCGGGCCCTCGGGCCACAGGACTTCGGCGCCTTCGCAGCGCTGATGAACCTCATGCTGGTGGTCAGCGTGATGTCCCTGGCCGTGCAGGCGACGGCAGCGCGCCGGATCTCCGCCGAGCCGCGCGACGTGGTGCAGATCGAGCAGGTCATCCTGAGGGTGACCTACAAGTCGTCGCTGGTGCTCGGCCTGGTCCTCCTCGCCCTGACTCCCCTGATCAACCTGGTGCTGCGGCTGGAGAGCCTCGCGAGCGCCGCCGTGGTCGGGTTGATCGCCGTCCCGCTGACGGTGATGGGCGGCCAGGCGGGAGTGCTGCAGGGTGAGCGCCGCTGGGCGCCGCTGGCTGTGGTCTACGTCGCCGCCGGCGTACCCCGGCTCCTGTTCGGCTCGGCCCTCATCGTGTGGCAGCCGTCCGAGCTGGCCGCGATGGTCGGCGTGCTGCTCGGCGCGTGCGTGCCGGTGCTCGTCGGCTTCATCGCGCTACGCCGACCCCGCAGCGAGCACATCCATGGCGGCGGGCTGCCGATCCCCTCCCTGCTCGGAGAGGTCGCCCGCAGCTCACAGGCCCTGCTCGCGTTCTTCGCCCTGAGCAACGTCGACATCATCGTCGCGCGCAACGTGCTCGACGGCCACGACGCCGGCCTCTACGCGGCCGGCCTGATCATGACCAAGGCAGTGCTGTTCCTTCCGCAGTTCGTCGTCGTGGTGACGTTCCCGGCGATGTCCACCCCCCGCGAGCGAAGTCGCGCGCTCGTCCGCGGCCTGCTCATGGTCGCCGGCATCGGCGTCGTCGCGATCGCCGGCGCGTACGTCCTCTCGTCGCTTGCCATGGTCTTCGTCGGCGGCGACGAGTACTCCGAGATCGAGTCTCGGCTGTGGCTGTTCGCCGTGCTGGGCACCGTGCTCGCGATGCTCCAGCTGCTCGTGTACGCCGTGCTCGCGCGTCAGGGCCGGCGCTCCGTCTACGCGCCGTGGGCCGCGCTGGTGCTGGTCGTCGGGCTCGGCCTCGCCTGCGACAGCCTCGAGTCGCTGCTCGCCGTCGTGGTCGGCATCGACACCCTGCTCCTCGCCGTACTCCTGGCGATCAGCCTCTACCTGGCCAGGAGACCAGCGCCGGTCCCTCAGTGAGCGGCTTCGTGCCAGCTCCGGCCGGTGCCGACCGAGACGTCGAGCGGCACGAGCAGGTCGGCCGCTGAGCCCATCTGCTCGCGCACCAGCGCGTCGAGGGTCTCGGCCTCACCGTCGGCGACCTCGAACACGAGCTCGTCGTGGACCTGCAGCAGCATCCGTGAGCGCAGCCCGGCGTCGGTGATCGCCCGGTCGACGTGGAGCATGGCGATCTTGATCAGGTCGGCCGCCGAGCCCTGGATCGGGGCGTTGAGTGCCATCCGCTCGGCCATCTCGCGCCGCTGCCGGTTGTCGCTGGTCAGGTCGGGGAGGTAGCGGCGGCGACCCATGATGGTCTCGGTGTAGCCGGACTTGCGGGCCTCCTCGACGATGCCGCCGAGGTAGTCGCGGATGCCGCCGAAGGTCTCGAAGTATTCGTCCATCAGGCCGCGTGCCTCGGCCGGGTCGATGCCGAGCTGCTGGCCGAGGCCGAAGGCAGAGAGGCCATAGGCCAGGCCGTAGTTCATCGCCTTGATCTTGGCGCGCATCTCGACCGTGACCGCGTCGGCCTCGACGCCGAAGACCCGGGCGGCGGTGATCGAGTGGAAGTCGCGGCCCGACTTGAACGCCTCGATCAGCAGCTTGTCCTCGGACAGATGTGCCATGATCCGCATCTCGATCTGGCTGTAGTCGGCGGTCAGCAGGCACTCATAGGCGGGACCGACCACCCCCTGCCCGACGATGAAGGCCTCCCGGATCCGCCGCCCCTCCTCGGTGCGGATCGGGATGTTCTGCAGGTTGGGGTCGGTGCTCGACAGCCGCCCGGTGGCCGCGATCAGCTGGTTGAAGGTGGTGTGGATCCGGCCGTCGGGCGAGACCGTCTTGAGCAGGCCCTCGATCGTCTGCCGCAGCCGGGAGACGTCACGGTGGCGGAGCAGGTGGAGCAGGAAGGGGTGCTCGGTCTTGACGTAGAGAGCCTGCAGCGCGTCGGCGTCGGTGGTGTAGCCGGTCTTGGTGCGCTTGGTCTTGGGCATCTCGAGCTCTTCGAAGAGCACGGTCTGCAGCTGCTTGGGCGAGCCGAGGTTGATCTCCTTGCCGATCACCGCGAAGGCCTGGTCTGCCGCCTGCTTCACCTCGACCGCGAAGTGGCTCTCCAGCGACTCGAGGTGGTCGACGTCGACCGCGATGCCGGTCTGCTCCATCTTCTTGAGCAGGTCGATCAGCGGCAGCTCGATCTCGGCGAGCAGCCGCCCGCCGCCATGCTCCTCGATCACGGTGTCGAGGGCCTCGGCGAGGTCGAGCACGGCGCGGGCGTGCAGCATCGCCGTGGCGGCAACGTCGGCTCCCTCGTCGAACAGCGCCCCTTGTTCCTCGTCGGCCGCCTCCTGCTTCAGCTCGCGCCGCAGATAGCGCAGGGTCAGGTCGGCCAGGTCGTAGGAGCGCTGGTCGGGTCGCACGAGGTAGGCGGCCAGTGCCGTGTCGCTCTGGACGCCGGCCAGGGTCCAGCCCTGCGCGGCCAGGGCCAGCGCCGGGCCCTTGGCGTCATGGAGCACCTTGGGCCGGGACTCGTCGGCCAGCCACTCCCCGAGTGCGGCATCGTCGTCGGGGCTCAGCGTCGAGACGTCGACGTAGGCCGCGAGGCCGGAGCCGGTGGCCAGCGCGAGCCCCTCGATCCGTCCGGTGCCGGACCCCCAAGTCCCCCGTGCGTGGACGCCGACGGTCTGGCTGCCGGCCTGGGCAAGCCACTCGACCACGCCGCCCTCGGCGAGCGTGGCACCCGCGAGCTCGAAGCCGCCCTCGTCGATGTCCTCCTCGGAGGTCAGCGACTCGAAGAGCCGGTTGCGCAGCACCTGGAACTCCAGGCTGTCGAACAGGTTGTGCACCTGCTGGCGGTCCCAGGGCCGGACCGCCAGGTCCCCCGGCAAGAACTCGAGCTCGAGGTCGCAGACCAGCGCGTTGAGGCGGCGGTTGCGCAGCACGTCGCCCAGGTGAGCCCGCAGCGCGTCACCCTTCTTGCCGCCGATCTCGTCGGCGTGGGTGATCACGTTGTCGAGGCCGTCGTACTGGTTGATCCACTTCGCGGCGAACCCCGGACCAACCCCCGGGATGCCGGGCAGGTTGTCGGAGGTCTCCCCCACCAGAGCCGCGAGCTCCGGGTAGCGCGAAGGCGGGACGCCGTACTTCGCCTCGACCGCCGCCGGTGTCATCCGGGCGAGGTCGGACACGCCGCGCATGGGGTAGAGCACGGTGGCGCGGTCGGAGACCAGCTGCAGGGCGTCGCGGTCGCCGGTGAGGATCAGCACGTCCATCTCGTCGGCGACGGCCTGGGTGACGAGGGTGGCGATGATGTCGTCGGCCTCGAAGCCGTCCTTCTTCAGGTAGGGGATGTTGAGCGCGTCGAGCACTTCCTCGATCAGCGACAGCTGTCCCTTGAACTCCGTGGGCGACGTGGAGCGGTTGGCCTTGTATTCGGCGTACTCCTCCAGCCGGAAGGTCTGCCGGGAGACGTCGAAGGCGACGGCGAGGTGGGTCGGCTGCTCGTCGCGCAGCACGTTGATCAGCATCGAGGTGAACCCGAACACCGCGTTGGTGTGCTGCCCGGTCGTGGTCGAGAAGTTCTCGACCGGCAGGGCGAAGAAGGCGCGGTAAGCGAGGGAGTGGCCGTCGAGCAGCAGCAGGCGGGGCCGGGCGGCTGGGGCAGTCTCAGGCACGTCCCGGACTCTATCCCGCAGCACCGACGCACCCGAGCGTCGGCAAGAATGGGCGGATGACCGAGGAGAAACAGGCCGTGGATGTCGAGGAGTTCCTCCAGCAGATGCCGATGGGGGCCCTCAACGAGAAGCTGGGTATCCAGCTCCAGGAGGTGTTCCCGGACCGCGTCGTCGCGACGATGCCGGTGGAGGGCAACACCCAGCCCTACGGGATCCTGCACGGCGGCGCGTCGGTGGCGCTGGCCGAGGCTCTGGGCTCGATCGGCTCGGCCCTGCACGCCCACGGACTCGGCAAGGTCTCCGTCGGCGTCGACATCAACGCCACCCACCACCGCGCCGCGAGGTCGGGCATCGTGACCGGCGTTGCGACGCCGCTCAACCTCGGTCGCACGATGACCTCGTTCGAGGTGCTGATCACCGACGAGCGCGGCAAGCGCGTCTGCACTTCGCGAATCACCTGCGCACTCGTGGATCCCGAACGGGTCGGGCAGTAACGCGCTACAGCTACCGAACGCCGGTGCGCGCCCGCTTCATGGAGCGACGGGCCGCCAGCACCCGGGTGAGCTGCCGGCCGTTGGTGGTGGCCAACGCCGGCATCTGCGCCGCCAGCTTGGCGCGTACGACGTGCGTGGGCGCGATCCGCAGCGTCGCGTGCGGTCCGAGCGCGAGGCGAGCCATGAACCGGTTGGCGTCACGGGAGTTCGCGGAGGCCGCGCTCGCGATGTGGCCGATGCCGATCTCCTCGGCGAAGGCGACCGCGCTCTCCATCAGCGCCTGACCGATGCCCCGCCGGCGGAACTGCGGGAACACGTGGGGGGAGACCGCCTGCACAGTGGGCTCCATGTTGAGCGCCGTGACCGTCGAAACGCGGAGCAGGACCGCTCCCGCGATCTCACCGTCGACCTCGGCGACGACGACGCGTCTCTCGGGCGACGTGCTCGCGGACTTGATGATCTGCTCGACGTCGGAGACCTGGTCCTGCCGGTCGGCCCGGCGCAGGGCCTCGCTCCAGAGCTCGGCCAGGGCGGGCGCGTCAGGCAAGCACGCGACACGCATCGACACCAACATGCGACTCATGGGTACCTCGACTTCCCCAGCCCCCTGGACAGTGACCCCGTTGAATTCTTGACCAGGCTGACGCGAAGACTACGCTCAGCGCGCCACGCTGTCAGCGGGTGGCGGCAATGGACTTGAGACTCTGTGGAGGACAGCTGTGATCCCGGGAACCGGCACCGCGGTCAACGTTGCCACTGTCCTGCTCGGCGCGGTCGTCGGCAAGCTCCTCGGCAACCGCCTTCCGGTGCGCACCCGCGACCTCGTGACCGACGCGCTGGGACTCACCACACTCCTGATCGCCGCCACCTCGGCCATGGCCGTAATGGACGACGACCTCGCCGACCGGGTCGGCGACAGCGCACCTCTGCTGATCGTGCTCGGGTCGCTCGTGATCGGCGGGGTCGTCGGTTCGCTTCTGCGGCTCGAGCAGCGCACCGAGGATCTCGGGGGCTGGCTGCAGCGGCGCATGGCGGGCGAGACCGGCTCCGTAGAGCGGCAAAGGTTCATCGAGGGCTTCGTGCTCTCCTCTCTTATCTTCTGCACCGGCCCGCTCACGATCCTCGGCTCCCTCAACGACGGCCTCGGCAACGGCGCCGACCAGCTGTTCCTGAAAGCCACCCTGGACGGCTTCGCCGCGATGGCGTTCGCGGCCTCGTTCGGGCTCGGCGTCGCGGCGAGCGCGCTCACGATCGTCGTGGTGCAGGGCAGCCTGACCGGTCGTCGGGCTGCTCCTGGGCGACGTACTGCCCGATGCCCAGCTGGCCGCGATCACCGCCACCGGCGGCCTGATGCTCGTCGGCGTGGCTCTCAGGCTCCTGCGGATCCGCGAGATCCCGGTCGCGGATCTGCTCCCCGCGCTGCTGGTCGCCCCGTTGCTGGTCCAGTTCGCCGCCGTCGTTCGTTGACGTAACGGTTCGCTAACGAGAGGGTGCGGGGGAACCACGCACTCCGGGTCCGGACCTACGGTGTCAGGGCTGAGCCCGTCCCTTGGGAGACGGGCCGCGCTGAAGTGCACCCCAACGCGATAGAAAGGTTCACGACGTGAATCGATCAACAACCGCTTCATGGGTCAAGCTGCTGGCCGGCACCGCCGCCCTCAGCCTGGTCCTGGCAGCCTGTGGCGACGGCGACGACGACGAGCCCACTGCAGAAGACTCGTCAGCGTCTGCGAGCGACGAGCCCACCGACGAGGGTCCCGCTGAGGTGACCAACGACAAGTGCGATGCGGGTGCGACCAGCGCCGACACGTTCAAGGTGGCCGGCATCCTTCCGATCACCGGCAACCTCGCCTTCCTGGGCCCGCCGGAGATCGCGGGAGTCGGCTACGCCGTCTCCGACATCAACGCCAATGGCGGCGTCAACGACGCCGACTCCTGCTACCAGATGGAGGACTCGGGCGACACCAGCGACCTCGCGGTCTCCAGCAACTCTGCGGACAAGCTGATCCAGGGCAGCCCGTCGGTCGTCATCGGCGCCGCCTCGTCCAGCGTGACCGAGAACGTCGTCCAGACGTTCACGGACGCGCAGATCACCGAGGTCTCGCCGGCCAACACGGCCACCGCGCTGAGCGGCGTCTCGCCGTTCTACTTCCGTACCGTGGTTCCCGACAGCGTCCAGGGCAACGCCCTGGCCACGCTGATCGCGAGCGACGGCTACCAGAAGCTGGCGTTCCTGGTGTTCAACGACACCTACGGCACCGGCCTGCGCAACGAGATCGAGAAGAACTTCACGGGCAACGGTGGCGAGTGCGTCTACGGCTGCAAGGGTGACGGCAACGAGTTCCCGGCCGCGCAGACGACCTTCTCGTCCGAGGTGAGCGCCGCACTGGCGACCAACCCCGACGCCATCATGATCCTGGCGTTCGACGAGACGAAGGCGATCGTGCCCGAGCTCGTCGCTCAGGGTTGGGACATGTCGAAGTCGTACCTGTCCGATGGCAACACGGCCAGCTACACCGAGGACCTGCCGCCGGGCAGCATGACCGGCGCCCAGGGAACTGTCCCCGGTGCGGACGCGCCTGCCGAGTTCAAGGCCCAGCTGAACGCTTGGAACCAGCTGGCCAACGGCGAGGACCTGTCGGACTACTCCTACGCAGCTGAGTCGTACGACGCGACCATCCTGGCCGCTCTCGCCGCCATCCGTGGTGGCGCGAACGACTCGGTGACCGTGAAGGACAACTACGCGGCGGTCTCCGGCGCGACCGATGGTGAGGAGTGCACGTCGTTCGCTGACTGTGCTGCACTGCTCGAAGAGGGCGAAGAGATCAAGTACTCCGGTCCCTCTGGCATCGGCCCGCTGAACGACCAGAACGACCCGTCTTCGGGTCTGGTCGGGATCTTCCAGTACGACGACACCAACGCGGTCTCGCTTTCACAGGTGATCGAGGGCGTCAGCTGATCGACTAACCACGACGAAGCCCCCGGACCGCAAGGTCCGGGGGCTTCTTCGTTGCTGAGGTCTAATCGGTGGAGCTCAGGCCTGGTGGTCGGCCCGCTCGGCCGTCTCCGCCTCGACGTCCTCGGCCAGGGTGCCGAGGTAGAGCTCGATCACCTTCGGGTCCTTGGCCAGCTCGCGTCCGGTGCCGGTGTAGGCGTCCTTGCCCTGGTCGAGCACGTAGCCACGGTCGCAGATCTGCAGGCAGCGGCGGGCGTTCTGCTCCACCATCACCACGCACACACCGGTCTTGTTGATCATCCTCGTGCGGAGGAACGCCTCGTCCTGGCGCACCGGCGAGAGGCCGGCCGAGGGCTCGTCGAGGAGGAGCACGGACGGCTCCATCATCAGTGCGCGCGCCATCGCCAGCGATTGTCGCTCGCCACCCGACAGGGCGCCGGCGCTCTGGTTGCGGCGGTCATGGAGCACCGGGAACAGCTCCCACATCGCGTCGAGCCGCTGGCTGAGCTTGCGCGGGCGCAGGTAGAGGCCCATCCGCAAGTTCTGCTCGATGCTCAGCGACGGGAAGACGTTGTTGTTCTGCGGCACGAAGCCGACACCCATCTGCACCAGCTTGTTGGCGCGCAGGTTGGTGATGTCGCGGCCGCCCAGGGTGACGTTGCCGGAGTGGATCTTCACCAGCCCGAACATCGCCTTCAGCAGTGTGGACTTGCCTGCGCCGTTGGGGCCGATGATGCCGATCATCTCGCCCGGATATGCCACGAGGCTGCAGCCATTGAGGATGTTCACGCCCGGCAGGTAGCCCGCCACGACGTCCGATGCCTCGATGACCGCCTGACCGGTCTGCTCGGTGGTCACGACTGCTCCTCCTCGCGCTGCTCGTCCTCGGCCGCGACTTCTTCGGCGAACTGTTCGAGCGTCTCTTCGGACAACAGGTCGTCGTCGCCGAGGTCGGTGTCGTGGTGCGCCCCGAGATAGGCGTCGATCACTGCCGGGTTGGACATCACCGTGTCGGCGCTGCCCTCGGCCACGATCCGGCCCTCTGCCATCACCACCACCCAGTCGGAGATATGGCGTACGACGTGCATGTCGTGCTCGACGAACAGCACGGTCATGCCCTCGTCGCGCAACGACTGGATGTGACCGAGCAGCGACTGGGTGAGCGCGGGGTTCACGCCGGCCATCGGCTCGTCGAGCATGATCATCTTCGGGTCGCTCATCAGCGCCCGAGCCATCTCCAGCAGCTTGCGCTGGCCACCGGAGAGGCTGCCGGCGAAGTCCATCCTCTTCTCCAACAACGAGAAGCGGTCGAGCAGCTCCTTGGCCTTCTCCTCGACCTCCCGCTCCTGGGCCCGCCAGAGCGGCCTCAGCATGGATGCGGCGAGGGTCTCGCCACGCTGGCCCTGCGCGCCCAGCATCATGTTGTCCATCACCGTCATCCGGTTGAGGGACTTCGTCAGCTGGAAGGTGCGCACCATGCCGGCCTTGGCCACGCTCGACGCCGAGGTCTTGTCGAGCTTGCGGCCCTCGAACGACCAGTGCGCGCCGGAGCGCGCAGAGGTGGGCTTGTCGAAACCGGTGATCAGGTTGAAGAACGTCGTCTTGCCGGCACCGTTGGGCCCGATCAGTGCGGTGATCATGCCCTTCTGGACCTCGAGGTGGTCGACATCCACAGCCGTCATGCCGCCGAACTGACGGACGATGTTGTCGACCTTGAGGATCGGGTCCGGCTTGGCGGAGCCGGGCTCGCTCGCCACGCCTGCCAGCAAGCGCTGCCTGGCCGCCGGATCGCTCGAGTCGTGCGTCTCCACTCCGCCCCCCTGGCCTGTCGTTGGGCTCGCCTCAGACATTGATCTTCAGCTCCCTCTTGTCTCCAAGGATGCCTTGTGGTCGGAAGATCACCAGCAGCATCAGCACGACGCCGACCACGATCAGCGAGAAGATCTCGGTCTCGGTGTCCGACATGATGCTCGACGGCACGTATTGGTTGGCAGTCTCCCGGATCAGCACGCGGCCGCCGTAGAACAGCACGGCTCCCAGCACCGGCCCGAAGATCGTCGCGGCGCCGCCCAGCAGGAGCGCGGTGTAGGCGAAGAAGGTCAGCGAGCGACCCATCGAGTCCGCCTGCACCGTCGAGGGCAAGACGTACATGATGCCGCCGAGCGCGCCGAACAGACCGCCGATGATCAGCGCCTGCATCTTCAGCGCGAAGACGTTCTTACCGAGGCTGCGGATGGCGTCCTCGTCCTCGCGGATGCCGCGCAGCAGACGGCCCCATGGGCTGCGGACCAGCAACGCGGCGATCACCAGGCACACCAGCACGGTCGACCACGCGACGAGCCGGATCCACCAGCCCTGCGCCACGTTGTTCTGGTAGGTGATCGGGAAGACGAAGAACGCCGACAGCACCAGCAGGACGATCAGCCCGGCGACGATCGCGCCGCGAATCATGCGGGAGCCCGTGTCGGCCAGCCGCTCGGCCCGGAACCGTCGCACCATCAGCACCGTCACGACGATCACGGCGACGAAGACCGCGCCTCCGACCCCGCGCATCGCGCCAGAGCCGTCGAAGCTGTCGCGGTAGTTGAACGGACTCAGTGTCCAGCTCTGGTCGGGCAGGAACGACAGGTCGAGGAACGGCCCTTGGTACTTGCTGCCACGCAGTCCGAGCGCTCCACCCGTGAAGTCCTCGAACATGGATAGTCGGCCGACGAATCTGACTATCTCCGCGGCCGAGATGGTGACGATGGCTAGATAGTCACCACGCAGCTTCAGGGTCGGTACGCCGAGCACGAGTGCCAGGATCAACGCACAGCCGAGGCCGATCAGCAGGGCCAGTGGGATGGGCGCGTCGATCTCGATGATCGAGATCGCGAAGCCGTAGGCCCCCACCAGCATGAAGCCGGCCTGGCCCATGTTGAGGAGTCCGGTGAAGCCGAAGTGGATGTTGAGGCCGATCACCGCGATCGCGACAGCAGCGGTGCCCGGGTCGATCGCTGCGCGCATTGACTGGTTGAGAATTGCCAGGATGGTGTCCATGTCGATACCCCTCTCAACCGACTCGTCCGGCGCGGCCTAGCAGGCCTTGCGGTCGGAACAACAACAGGATGATCAAGATCCCCAGCGCCACGGCGTACTTGAGGTCGCCGGGCGCGCCGAGCGGACTCGCCAGCTCGACCACGAGACCGATGATCAGTGAGCCGATCAGGGCACCGAACGCGGTGCCGAGTCCACCCAGCGTGACCGCCGCGAAGAGCAGCAGCAGGATCTGCATGCCGGTGTCCCATCGGATGCCGTTGCTGACCGCGAGCGCGTAGAGCACGCCCGAGAGACCGGCCAACCCGCCGGCGACGGTCCAGACGATCCGGATGATCCGGTCCACGTCGATGCCGGACGCCATGGCCAGCGCCGGGTTGTCCGACACCGCTCGCGTGGCCTGGCCGAGGCGGGTGCGCAGGAGCACGAAGCCCAGCCCGGCGATCATCACGACCGCGATGCCCATCGCGATCCAGGAGATGCTGGTGACCTGGACCGGGCCGAAGCTGGAGGTCTCGAAGGACTGGAGGGTGACCTTCACCTGCGATCCACCGATGGCGTACTGGAAGACGTACTGCAGGGCGAGGGACATGCCGATCGTGACGATCATCAGCTGGGTCAGGCCCAGCCCCCTCCTTCGCAGGGGTTTCCACATCACGACGTCTTGGAGGAAGCCCAAGGCGGCGCAGATCATCGTGGTGAGGAAGATGCCCAACCAGAGGTTGATGCCGTAGTGCTCCTGGCTGACCAGGAAGAACGCGACCACGCCACCGAGCGTGACCAGCTCGGCGTGGGCGAAGTTGGAGAGGCCGGTCGTGCCGTAGATCAGGCTCAGACCGAGCGACGCGAGGGCCAGCAGAAGACCGAGCCGGATGCCGTTGAAGACGCCGCGGGCCAGCTGGTCGGCCTTGGACTCGCCTCCGGCGTTGTAGTCCTCCGAGCGGACCAGGAGTGCTGGGACAGCGGTGCGGCCGAGCCGGGCCTCGACCTTGAGCGAGTCGTCGGGGCCGACCAAGTTGGGGTTGGCCGGTGGGATCTGCTCGAGGCCCTCCGGGAGGGTGTCCTCGTCGAGCTTGATGAAGTAGGTACCGGCCTCGGTGAGCTGGAAGGCGAACTTGCCGTCCGCCTCGGTGGTCTGGACCTCGACCTCGGTGCCGGCCTCGTCGAGCAGCTGCACGTCCGCGCCTTCGACCGGGTCGGTCCGGGAGCCGACGGTGCCGCTCACACACGCTGTCTTGTCCTTCTGGGCCAGACAGATCGGCGCGGCAGCCGAGGGACTCGCTGTCAGCATCACCAGAGCCAGCGGGGCCAGCAGCAGGGCCGCCAGCAGGCCGACCAACCCTCTACTCACCACACGGTCAGGGGCTGGATGACGAGAATTCACTCGGTACCTCCCTCCACGCACCCGGCCGGATGCTGCCCGGCAGTCTAGGGGTGCGGCCGGTGATCCGCGCCACCTTGGTGGCCAAGAGATTTGGTCGCGCCTGGGCCGAAACCGCGGCGTTACCGAGCCGTGATGCAAGCGGGATCAGACGTCGGCGATGGCGGGCCCGTGCTCGATCACACCGTCGGCCACCTGGCGCATCGAGAGCCTGAGATCCATGGCTGTTTTCTGGATCCAGCGGAACGCCTCGGGCTCGGACAGCTTCAGCTGTTCCTGCAGGATTCCCTTGGCCCGGTCGACCGCCTTGCGCATCGCGAGCCGCTCGGACAGGTCCGCCACCTCGGCCTCGAGCATGGTCAGCTCGGTGAACCGGCTGACGGCCATCTCGATCGCCGGCACCAGGTCGCTCTTCGTGAACGGCTTGACGAGGTAGGCCATCGCGCCCGCATCGCGCGCCCGTTCGACCAGGTCGCGCTGGGAGAAGGCGGTGAGGATCACGACCGGTGCGATCCGCTTGCCCGCGATCGCCTCGGCGGCGGCGATGCCGTCGAGCACCGGCATCTTCACGTCGAGGATCACCAGGTCGGGGGTCAGCTGCTCGGCCAGCTCGATCGCCTTCGCTCCGTCGCCGGCCTCGCCGACGACGTCGTACCCCTCCTCGGTGAGCATCTCCGCGAGGTCCATCCGGATCAGCGTCTCGTCCTCGGCAATCACCACGGTGCGTGGTCGGGACGAGGCTGCGGCGGGCTCAGGCACGGCGCAAGGTTATCGCCGCGCCGCCAGCTCCCGTTGGTCAGGCCGGGTGTTTGGTGCTACCGACGGTAGCGTCGAGCGAGGCGAGGTAGAGCGCCACGTCGTTGCGTTCGAGGCGCCGTTGACTGCAGTCGGTGGTAGCCGTGCGCGCGTTGCTGATGGCCCGCTCGTTGCTGCGGGTGGCCCAGAGCCACGGGTTCCACATGTGCTGCCTCCTCGATGTCCTGGAGGCTAACTGTACTGACTTGATCAACTTTGTCCAGTACGGGGTCTGGACCAGACCTCAGATATCGTTCTCAGCCGTTACGCCCCGGTATTCCAATCGGCAGAGAATGCGGTCTCAAACACCGTCCAGTGTGGGTTCGAGTCCCACCCGGGGCACTCATCCAGATGTGTTCAGTGCGTACGCCGGTAGGCCGGCGCGACCTCGTTGATCGCGTCGCCCATCCTGTGGATCCGCAGGGCGTTGGTGGAGCCGGGGATGCCGGGAGGGCTGCCGGCGATGATCACGACCAGGTCGCCCTCGTCGACGCGCCCGATCTGGAGCAGCTGCTCGTCGACCTGGCGGACCATCTCGTCGGTGTGGTCGACGGTCTGGGTCTTGAACGTCTCGATCCCCCAGGTCAGGGCGAGCTGCGAGCGCACCCGGGCCTCCGGGGTGAACGCGAGCACCGGGATCGGGCTGCGGTGCCGCGCGAAGCGCTTGGCCGAGTCGCCGCTCTGGGTGAAGGCGACGACGTACTTGGCGCCGACCCGGGCGGCGACCTCCTCGGCTGCCTTGGCGATCACGCCACCGCGCGTACGCGGGTCCCAGTCGATCTCCTCGAAGTGCCCGAACGACTGCTGCTGGAGGGCGTGGTGCTCGGTGGCGGTGATGATCCGGGCCATCGTCTCGACGGTGGTGATGGGGTGCTCCCCCACACTCGTCTCGCCAGAGAGCATCACCGCGTCGGCGCCGTCGAGCACCGCGTTGGCGACGTCGCTGGTCTCGGCCCGCGTGGGTGAGGGGCTTGTGATCATCGACTCCAGCATCTGGGTCGCGACGATCACGGGCTTCGCGTTGAGGCGGGCCTGCTCGATGATCTGCTTCTGCAGGAACGGCACCTCCTCGAGCGGACACTCCACGCCGAGGTCTCCGCGCGCCACCATGAAACCGTCGAACGCGTCGATGATCTCCTCGAGGTTGTCGATCGCCTGCGGCTTCTCGATCTTCGCGATCACCGGCAGCACCACGCCGACCTCGCGCATCACGCGGCGTACGTCCTCAACGTCCTTCGCGTCGCGGACGAAGCTCAACGCGATGTAGTCGACACTCAGCGACAGCGCGAAGCGCAGGTCCGCCTCGTCCTTCTCGGACAGCGCCGGCACCGAGACCGCGACGCCGGGCAGGTTGATGCCCTTGTTGTTGCTCACCATGCCGCCGACCAGCACCTCGCAGGTGACGTCGGTGTCGTCCACCGCCGTGACCCGCAGCCGGATCTTGCCGTCGTCGATCAGGATCGGGTCGCCCGGGCCGACGTCGCCGGGAAGACCCTTGAACGTCGTGCCCGCGATGGTGGCGTCACCTGGGACGTCGCGGGTGGTGATGGTCCACACCTGTCCTCGCTGCAGCTGGACGGGACCGTCGGCGAAGGTCTCGAGACGGATCTTCGGGCCCTGGAGATCCGCGAAGATGCCAACCCCCTTGCCGCTGGCGTCCGCCGCCTCGCGCACCAGGCGGTAGACCTCGGCATGGTCCGCATGGCTGCCGTGGCTCATGTTCATCCGGGCGACGTCCATCCCGGCGTACACGAGCTCCCTGATCCGCCGCTCGGAGCTGGTCGCGGGGCCCAGGGTGCAGACGATCTTTGCTCTTCGCACCCTCGGAGCCTAGTGGCTCTTGGATCGATCCAACAACGCGCCGTCCACGCCGAGTCGGCACAAAGTCCGGGCTTTTATGCCGACTCGGCGCGATCCAGGCCGGAGGATGCGCCGACTCGACTTGGCTTGGCTCGGTTGGCCAGAGGTCTCGACACGCGCTCCGCGCGCCCCTCGTCAGACGACGAGGGGGCGTTCGGTGGGCGGGATCGGGGCCGGGAGCGTCGTTGAGCCGGTGAGGAAGGCATCGACCGCGGCCGCGGCGGCTCGTCCCTCGGCGATCGCCCACACGATCAGGGACTGGCCCCGGCCGGCGTCTCCGGCGACGAAGACACCCGACTCGGAGGTCATGTACGACGCGTCGCGCGCGATGTTGCCGCGCTCGTCGAGGTCGACCCCGAGCTGTTCCACGAGGCCTGGCTTCTCCGGTCCGAGGAAGCCCATCGCGAACAGCACCAGCTCGGCCGGGATCTCGCGCTCGGTGCCCTCGATCTCGGTCAGCTTGCCGCCCTCGAACACCACCTCCACCAGGCGCAGTGCCCGCACGTTGCCGTCGGCGTCACCCAGGAACGCCTGGGTGGAGACGGCGTAGACCCGGTCCCCAGCCTCCTCGTGTGCGGAGGACACCCTGAACGTCATCGGGTACGTCGGCCACGGCTGGCCTGCAGGCCGGGTCTCCGGCGGCTCGGGCAGGATCTCGAGCTGCGTGATCGTCGCCGCTCCCTGACGGGTCGCGGTGCCGAGACAGTCGGCGCCGGTGTCACCGCCACCGATGATCACGACGTTCTTGCCGGTCGCGACGATCTGGTCGCCGACTCCCTCCGGCAGCGGCTCACCGAGAGCGACCCGGTTGGCCTGGGGCAGGAACTCCATGGCCTGATGGATCCCGGCGAGCTCACGCCCCGGCACCGGCAGGTCGCGCGCCTCGGTGGCACCCATCGCCAGCACCACGGCGTCGTAGCGATCACGGAGCTGGTCGGCCGTCAGGTCGTCGCCGCCGACGGAGACGCCAGCCCGGAAGATGGTTCCCTCCCGGCGCATCTGGTCGATGCGCTTGTCGAGGTGGCTCTTCTCCATCTTGAACTCGGGGATGCCGTAGCGCATCAGCCCGCCGACCTTGTCGTCGCGCTCGTAGACCGCAACGGTGTGGCCGGCGCGGGTCAGCTGCTGGGCGGCAGCGAGTCCCGCAGGGCCGGAGCCGATCACCGCGACGGTCCGGCCCGAGAGCCACTCCGGCGGCTGGGGTCGGACGAAGCCGCGGTCCCAGGCGGTGTCGATGATCGAGACCTCGACGTTCTTGATCGTGACCGGGTCCTGGTTGATCCCCAGCACGCAGGCGGTCTCGCACGGCGCCGGGCACAGCCGCCCGGTGAACTCCGGGAAGTTGTTGGTCGCGTGCAGGCGCTCGATCGCGCCCTCCCAGTCGTCGCGCCAGACCAGGTCGTTCCACTCCGGGATGATGTTGCCCAGCGGACAGCCCTGGTGGCAGAACGGGATGCCGCAGTCCATGCAGCGACCGGCCTGCTCGGTGATGATCGGCAGCAGGGTCCGCCCGACCGCGTCGGGGTAGACCTCGTTCCAGTCCTTGATCCGCTCCTCGACCGGACGACGCTTCGCGACCTCACGCCCGTTCTTGAGGAAGCCCTTGGGGTCAGCCATGGAGGGCCTCCATCATCGCGTTGGCGGTGGCGCTCTCGTCGAGCCCGTCGGCCTCGGCTTTCGCCTTCGCCTCCAGCACCTTGCGGTAGTCGGTGGGCATGACCTCGGTGAAGCGGGTCAGCGAGGTCTCCCAGTCGGCCAGCAGCTCCTCGGCCACGGTCGAGCCGGTCTCCTCGAAGTGCTGGCGCACCATCTGCTCCAGCTCGACGGCAGCGTCGGGCGTCACCGGACCGAGCTCGACCAGCTCCTTGTTGACCCGGAAGTCCTTGAGGTCGAGCACCCAGGCGACGCCACCGGACATCCCGGCGGCGAAGTTGCGACCGGTCTTGCCGAGTACGGCGACGCGGCCGCCGGTCATGTACTCACAACCGTGGTCACCAACGCCCTCGGCAACGACCCACGCCCCGGAGTTGCGGACGCAGCAGCGCTCGCCTACCCCGCCGCGGATGAAGATCTGGCCGCTGGTGGCGCCGTACGCGATCACGTTGCCGGCGATGATCTGCTCGTCGGCCCGGAACGTCGCCGTCCGGTCGGGCCGGACCACGATCCGACCGCCCGACAGACCCTTGCCGACGTAGTCGTTGGCGTCGCCCTCCAGCCGCAGGGTGATCCCCTTCGGCACGAACGCGCCGAACGACTGACCGGCCGACCCGATCAGGGTCAGGTCGATCGTGCCGTCGGGAAGCCCGTCGCCGCCGTACTTCTTGGTGACCTCGTGGCCGAGGATCGTGCCGACGGTCCGGTTGACGTTGCGGATCTTCACCTGTGCGCGCACCGGCTCACCCGAGTCGATCGCGGCCTGCGCCAGCGGCACCAGCTCGGTCACGTCGAGCGACTTCTCCAGCGCGTGGTCCTGCGTCTTGGTGCAGAGCAGGTCCTGGTCCGGGAAGTGGCTGGTGTCGGGCGAGTGCAGGATCGGCGTCAGGTCGAGCCCGGCCGCCTTCCAGTGGTCGACGGCCTCAGCGACATCGAGCGCGCCCACCTGGCCGACCGCCTCGGCGAGCGTCCGGAAACCGAGCTCCGCCAGCAGCTCGCGCACCTCTTCGGCGATGTAGGTGAAGAAGTTGACGACGTGCTCGGCCTTGCCTTCGTAGCGCGCCCGGAGCACCGGGTTCTGGGTCGCGACGCCGACCGGGCAGGTGTCGAGGTGACAGACCCGCATCAGGATGCAGCCGGACACCACCAGCGGTGCCGTCGCGAAGCCGAACTCCTCGGCCCCGAGCAGCGCGGCGATGATGACGTCGCGCCCGGTCTTGAGCTGACCATCGGTCTGCACCACGATCCGGTCGCGCAGGCCGTTGAGCAGCAGGGTCTGCTGGGTCTCGGCGAGACCCAGCTCCCATGGACCACCGGCGTGCTTGAGCGAGGTCAGGGGCGAGGCGCCGGTGCCTCCGTCGTGACCCGAGATGAGTACGACGTCCGCGTGCGCCTTCGAGACGCCCGCAGCAACCGTGCCGACGCCCACCTCGGAGACCAGCTTCACGTGCACGCGGGCCTGCGGGTTGGCGTTCTTGAGGTCGTGGATCAGCTGAGCGAGATCCTCGATGGAGTAGATGTCGTGGTGCGGAGGCGGGCTGATCAGGCCGACGCCGGGCGTGGAGTAGCGGGTCTTCGCGATCCACGGGTAGACCTTGTTGCCCGGCAGCTGGCCGCCCTCGCCGGGCTTGGCGCCTTGGGCCATCTTGATCTGGATGTCGTCGGAGTTGGTGAGGTATTCGGCGGTGACGCCGAAGCGACCCGACGCGACCTGCTTGATAGAGCTGCGGCGTTCGGGGTCGTAGAGACGGTCGGCGTCCTCGCCGCCCTCCCCAGTGTTGGACTTGCCGCCGAGCCGGTTCATGGCGATCGCGAGCGTCTCGTGCGCCTCCTGCGAGATCGACCCGTAGGACATCGCGCCGGTGGAGAACCGCTTCACGATCTCCGAGACCGGCTCCACCTCCTCGATCGGGATCGGGGCCCGACCCGTGATCGAGGAGTCCTTGAGGCGGAACAGGCCACGCAGCGTCATCAGCCGCGCCGACTGCTCGTCGACCTTCTTCGTGTACTGCTTGAAGATGTCGTAGCTCCCGCTGCGGGTGGAGTGCTGCAGCCGGAACACCGTGTCGGGGTCGAACAGGTGCGGCTCGCCCTCGCGACGCCACTGGTACTCGCCGCCGATCTCCAGCTCGCGGTGTGCGGGCAGGATGCCGCCGCGGGGGTACGCCGTGGCGTGCCGTCGGGCGACCTCCTCGGCGATCGTGTCCAGCTCGACGCCGCCGAGCTTGGAGGTGGTGCCGGTGAAGTACTTGTCGACGACCGCCTGCGACAGGCCGACCGCCTCGAAGATCTGGGCGCCGGTGTAGGAGGCCACCGTGGAGACGCCCATCTTGGACATCACCTTCAGCACGCCCTTGCCGAGGGCCTTGACCAGGTTGGCGACCGCCTTCTCCTGCTCGAGCTTGACGAAGTAGCCCTCGCGAGCGAGGTCCTCGACGGACTCCATGGCGAGGTAGGGGTTGACGGCAGCCGCCCCGTAGCCGACGAGCAGGGCCACGTGGTGGACCTCGCGGACGTCGCCGGCCTCGACCAGCAGCCCGACCTGGGTGCGGGTCTTCTCGCGCACCAGGTGGTGGTGGACCGCACCGGTCAGCAGCAGGGACGGGATCGGCGCGAGCTCGGCCGTGGAGTGCCGGTCGGACAGCACGATGATCCGGGCGCCGTCGGCGATCGCCGAGCTGACCTCCTGGCAGATCTCCTCGATCCGCGCCGCCAACGCCTTGCCACCGCCGTCGACGGAGTAGAGGCCGCGGGAGACGTGGGTGATGAAGCCGGGCATGTCGCCGTCACGGTTGATGTGGCGGATCTTGGCCAGGTCGTCGTTGGAGATCACCGGGAACGGCAGCACGACCTGCCGGCACGACGCCGGCGTGGGCTCCAGAAGGTTGGCCTCGGGGCCGATGGTGCCGTTGAGCGACGTGACCAGCTCCTCGCGGATCGCGTCGAGGGGCGGGTTGGTCACCTGCGCGAACATCTGGCTGAAGTAGTCGAACAGCAGCCGCGGCTTGTCGCTCAGGGCCGCGATCGGGGTGTCGGTGCCCATCGAGCCCAGGGGCTCACCGCCCGTGTTGGCCATCGGGCTGAGCAGGATCCGCAGCTCCTCCTCGGTGTAGCCGAAGATCTGCTGGCGCCGCGTCACCGAGGCGTGGGTGTGCACGATGTGCTCGCGCTCGGGGATGTCGTTGAGGTGGATCAGGCCGGCGTGCATCCACTCGCCGTAGGGGTGCTCGGAGGCGAGGTCGGACTTGATCTCCTCGTCCTCGATGATCCGGTGCTCATCGGTGTCGACGAGGAACATCCGGCCCGGCTGGAGCCGGCCCTTGCGGACGATCGTGGCCGGGTCGAGGTCGAGTACGCCGACCTCGGAGGCGAGGACGACCAGGCCGTCGTCGGTGACCCAGTAGCGGGAGGGGCGCAGGCCGTTGCGGTCGAGCACCGCGCCGATCTGCGAGCCGTCTGTGAACACGACACAGGCGGGGCCGTCCCAGGGCTCCATCAACGCCGAGTGGAAGGCGTAGAAGTCACGCCTCTTCTCGTCCATCTCGGTGTGGTTCTCCCAGGCCTCCGGAATCATCATCAGCACCGAGTGGGGCAGCGAGCGGCCGCCCATGTGGAGCAGCTCGAGCACCTCGTCGAACGTCGCGGAGTCCGAGGCACCCGGGGTGCAGATCGGGTAGAGCCGCTCGAGGTCGCCTGGGATCAGGTCGGAGTCGAGCAGGGCTTCGCGGGCGCGCATCCAGTTGCGGTTGCCCATCACGGTGTTGATCTCGCCGTTGTGGGCGATGAAGCGGAACGGGTGGGACAGCGGCCAGCTCGGGAACGTGTTGGTGGAGAACCGCGAGTGCACCACCGCGAGCGCCGAGGCGATGCGCTCGTCGACCAGGTCGGGGTAGAAGTGGTCGAGCTGGTCGGTGGTGAGCATGCCCTTGTAGGCGAGTGTGCGCGACGACAGCGACGGGAAGTAGACGTCGGTCTCGCGCTCGGCCCGCCGGCGGAGGCAGAACGCCATCCGCTCGAGGGCCATGCCGGTCACCCGCTGGCCCTTCGCGGCGATGAACAGCTGGCTGAACGACGGCATCACACCGCGGGCGGTGCTGCCCAGCGTGTCCGGCTCGATCGGGACCTCGCGCCAGCCGAGCACGGCGAGGCCCTCCTCGTCGGCAAGGTCCTCGATCTGCTTGCGGGTCTTGGCGACCTGCTCGTCGTCGCCGGGCAGGAAGGCCGTGCCGACGGCATAGGAGTGCTGGGTGGGCAGCTCGAAGCCGGCCTCTGCGGTGACCGCGCGGAGGAAGGCATCCGGCACCTGCATCAGGATGCCGGCGCCGTCGCCGGAGTTGGCCTCGGCGCCGGCGGCACCGCGATGGTCGAGGTTGCGCAGCGCGGTGAGGGACTTGGCCACGATGTCGTGGCTGGCCTCTCCGGTGAGGGTGGCCACGAAGGCGACGCCACAGGCGTCGTGCTCGTGGGTGGGGTCGTAGAGACCCTGGCTCGGCGGGAACGCGTGCGGGTACGGCACTGGGTTCTCCCGTCGTCGTCGGTGCAGATTCCCGAGAACTGCATCATGGGCGCAGGGGACAACATTGGCCCACGCGGCGGAAACCTCAGATTACCACCGGGTCACCTGGCTCCCCGCCCGATATCTGCCCGCTGGACCGTGAGAGAAACCTCAGCCGGACGGGTCGCGGCCAGGCGTGTCGGTTGCCTCTTCAGCCTCGTCCGCCACGTCGGCCTCATCCGTTGCGGGTTCCCGCCCCTCGACGTAGACCTGCTCCTCCCGGCCGGGGTGGCGCCGGCCCTGCCAGACGAAGTACGCCGCGGCGAGCACGAACAGCACGATCGAGACCCAGACGTTCAGGCGCAGGCCCGCGATGTCGTCGAGCTGGACCGGGTCGATCCGGAGGTACTCGATCCAGCCGCGGCCGGCGGTGTAGGCCATCACGTAGAGCGCGATCACCCGGCCGTAGCCCAGCTTGAACCTGCGGTCGGCCCAGATCACGAGGCCGAACGCCCCGACGTTCCAGATGCACTCGTAGAGGAACGTCGGCTGGAAGGTCGCGTCCCCTTCGTAGCCGAGAGGGCGATGCTCGGGGTCGATCTCGAGGCCCCACGGCAGGTCGGTGGGCTTGCCGAACAGCTCCTGGTTGAACCAGTTGCCCCACCGGCCGATCGCCTGCGCGATCAGGACACCCGGCGCCATCGCGTCCAGGATCGGCAGCAGGCGGATGCCCTTGATCCTGGCGCCGATCACGGTGCCTACCGCACCGAGGGCGACGCCGCCCCAGATGCCGAGGCCGCCCTGCCAGACGTACAGCGCGGTGACCGGGTTGTTGCCGTTCCCGAAGTAGAGGTCGGAGTCGGTGATGACGTGGTAGAGCCGGGCGCCGACGATGCCGAAAGGCACCGCCCAGACCGCCAGGTCCTGGACGTCGCCAGGCCGGCCGCCGCGGGCCACCCACCGTCGCTCACCGATCCAGACGGCGACGATGATGCCGGCGATGATGCAGAGCGCGTAGCCACGGATCGGCACCGGGCCGAGATGCCAGACGCCGTCGGCCGGGCTGGGAATTGTCAGGGGGATGGGCAGCGCGGTCAGCAAAGCCATGAGGGTCAGTCTTCTCCCAGCAGTGAGTGGATGTCGGACGCGAACTGCGCCGCCGAAGTCTCCTGGCCCCAGTAGACAGGGGACTCGTCGGCGCTGTCGATGGCCATCGTCGCGGTGGTGTGGCCACCCGGATCGACCCTGTCGATGCCGACGGCGAGGGCATCGCCTACGTCGACGATGGTGTCGAGGTCGCCTGTCAGCCCGATGAACGTGGGGTCGAGGTGGTCGAGGTAGTCGCGCAGCACCTGCTCGGTGTCGCGGGCCGGGTCGGTGGTCACGAAGACGACGTCGACCTGCGTGCGGTCTGCGTCGTCCAGCCTCGTCATGGCCGAGGCGATGGAGCCCATCACCGTGTGGCAGATGTCGGGGCAGTTCGTGTAGCCGAAGAAGACCAGGGTCAGCCGCTTGTCGGTGTCGGCTGCCAGCGAGAACGGCTCTCCCGCGGTATCGGTCAGCGGCGTGTCGGGCACCTGGTAGGGGTGGTCGAGCACAGTGCCGTGGAACTCGGGGTCGTCACCGTCGCTTCCGCAGGCGCTGACCACCAGGCACAGCAGGGCCAGCAGTCCGGCGAGGGAGCTACGCACGAACGCCCTCCGCGAGGTCCTCGGTGAGGGCAGTCAGCGCCTTCAGGCCGGCCACCCGGTCGTCGGCATGGTCCAGCAGCACCCGGACGAAGGCGGAGCCGACGATCACCGCGTCGGCGTACGCCGCCACCTCGGCCGCCTGCGCGCCGTTGCTGACCCCCAGGCCGACGCCGATGGGCAGCTCGGTGACGGCGCGGGTGCGCGCCGACGAGGGGTCCGGCGAGGCCGCTCGTCGTGGCGCGGGCACCGGTCACCCCCATCACGGCGGTGGCGTAGATGAAGCCGCGGCAGGCCGCGGCGGTCATCGCGATCCGGGCGTCCGTGGACGAGGGGGCAACCAGGAAGACCTTGTCGAGCTCACGGGCGTCGGCAGCGGCGATCCACTCCGGCGCGAAGTCGGGCGTGAGATCGGGCGTGATCAGGCCCGCTCCCCCGGCGCTCGCCAGGTCGGTGGCGAAGCGCTCCACGCCGTAGCGCTCGACGGGGTTCCAGTAGGTCATGACCAGCGTCGGCGTTCCGGTGACCGCGACCGCCTCGACGGTGCGGAGCACGTCGGTGGTGCGGACGCCGCGCTCGAGGGCCTGCTGGGCAGCGGCCTGGATGGTCGGGCCGTCCATCACCGGGTCGCTGTAGGGCAGGCCGATCTCGATCACGTCACAGCCGGCGTCGACCATCACCCGGAGCGCGTCGATGCCGCCCTGCACGTCGGGGAAGCCGGCGGGCAGGTATCCGACGCACGCGCACCGCACTGGCCTTTCGGCCGTGGCGTTCTCGAACGGCCGAAGCCAGCGTCGGCTGCATTCGGTCTTCTCCTCGCCGAGCTTGAACCACTCGAGCGCGGTCTCCATGTCCTTGTCGCCCCGGCCGCTGAGGTTGATCAGCACGGTCGCCTCCGGGCCCTTGTCGGCAGCCAGCTGCTTGGCCACCTCGAGCGCACCGGCCACGGCGTGGGCGGACTCGATCGCGGGGATGATCCCCTCGGTCCGGCTCAGCAGAGCCATCGCGTCCATCGCCTCGGCGTCGGTCACCGGCGTGTAGGTCGCCCGGCCGATCTTCGCGAGGTGGGCGTGCTGCGGCCCGACGCCGGGGTAGTCGAGTCCGGCCGAGATCGAGTGCGACTCGATGGTCTGCCCGTCCTCGTCCTGCAGGACGTAGGTGCGGGCGCCATGGAGGACACCGCTGTCGCCGGCATGGATGGTCGCGGCGTGCCGACCGGTGTCGACGCCCTCCCCGCCCGGCTCGAAGCCGTAGATCGCGACCGACTCGTCCTCGAGGAACGCCTGGAAGAGCCCGATCGCATTGGAGCCCCCGCCGACGCAGGCGGCGATGGCATCGGGCAGCACGCCGTACTGCTCGAGGCACTGGGCGCGCGCCTCGTCGCCGATACCGCGAGCGAAGTCGCGGACCATGCTCGGGAACGGGTGCGGGCCGGCGGCGGTCCCGAACAGGTAGGCGGTGTGGTCGACGCTGGCGACCCAGTCGCGCAGCGCCTCGTTGATGGCGTCCTTGAGGGTCGCGCTACCGGAGTCGACCGAGACCACCTTCGAGCCGAGCAGCTGCATCCGGGCCACGTTGAGGGCCTGCCGCTTGATGTCGACCGCGCCCATGTAGACGGTGCAGTCGAGGCCGAAGTACGCCGCCGCGGTGGCGCTAGCGACGCCATGCTGGCCGGCGCCGGTCTCGGCGATCACGCGGGTCTTGCCCATCCGGCGGGTGAGCAGTGCCTGGCCGAGCACGTTGCGCACCTTGTGGGCGCCGGTGTGGTTGAGGTCCTCGCGCTTCAGCAGGATCCGGACGCCGACCTTCTCGGAGAGCCGCTGGGCTTCGTAGAGCGGGCTCGGCACGTTCGCGTACTCGCGCAGGATCGTGTCGAACTCCTCAATGAACGCCGGGTCGCCCATCGCCTCCTGCCAGGCGACGGTGAGCTCCTCGAGCGCGGCGACCAGTGCTTCCGGCATGAACCGGCCGCCGAAGTCGCCGAACCATCCGCGCGACGTCGGCGTCGTATGTCGGTCATGCCTCGATCCCCGTCATCGCAGCGACCGCCTCCCGAGGCATCCCGTCCTTGACCAGTGCCTCTCCGACGAGCACCGCGTGGGCACCCTCGGCCATGAACCGCTTGACGTCGGTGGGCCCGGAGATGCCCGACTCGGCCACCAGCACCCGGTCTCCAGGCAGGAGTGGCGCCAGCCGGCCGAACGTCGTTTCGTCGACCTCGAGGGTCTTCAGGTTGCGGGCGTTGACGCCGACGAGCTCGGCCCCAGCGCCACGGCGCGCTCGGTCTCGTCCTCGTCATGCACCTCCACGAGCACTGTCAGGCCCAGCTCGCGAGCCTCGTCGTGGAGCCGGTGCAGCAGCTCGTCGTCGAGCGCGGCGACGATCAGCAGGACCAGGTCGGCGCCCGCGGCCCGGGCCTCGACGAGCTGGTAGGAGCTGACGATGAAGTCCTTGCGCAGCACCGGCATGTCGACGGCGGCACGGACGGCGCGGAGGTCGTCGAGGCTGCCACCGAAGCGGCGCTGCTCGGTGAGCACGCTGATCGCGGCGGCTCCCCCGGCGGCGTACTCGACAGCGAGGGCGGCCGGGTCGGGGATGTCGGCCAGGTCACCCTTGCTGGGGCTGCGCCTCTTCACCTCGGCGATCACGCTCGAGCCGGGCGATCGAAGGCTCGGCATTGCGTCGCGCGGCGGGTCGACGTCGGCGAGGGCAGCTCGCAGCTCGACCATCGGCACGGCCGCCTCGCGGTCGGCGAGGTCGAGCCGGACACCGTCGACGATGTCGTCCAGCACGGACACGGCGGGCCTTTCGGAGAGATGTCGGGCAGGCGGGACTGGGCAGGTCCGAGTGTTTCACGCGACCGAAGCCCGTCCGGGAGTCAGGTCAGGGAGCGAGCCAGGCCCCGGCAGCGGTGTTGCGCAGCACGGTGAAACCGGCGACCAGGACGACGGCCAGCACCACGGCTGGCACGCGCAACCGCGTCGGGGCGTGGATGGTCGTGCCGCGCCACCGGGCAACGCTCCACACGACGATCGCCGCGATCAGGATGGGGATGGCGACCACCAGCGCCAGGTTGCTCGACGCGGCCTCGGCGAGGTCGAGGTTGGTCAGGTCGTTGACCGCGCGCAGTCCTCCGCATCCGGGACACGACAGGCCCAGGGCGGCGCTGGGGCACTGCCCCCAGCTGTAGGAGTCGTGTGGGTCGCGCAGGTGCAGGGCCAGGGTGGCCAGGCCGAGACCGCCGACCAGAGCGGCCGGGGCGAGCATCCGCTCCCTGCGCCCGGTGGCGAGGGTGGCGGGTGCCAGGGTGACGTTCAGGGTCAGGACTCGTGCAGGCCCAGCTTCGCCATCACGGCGAAGAGCACTCCGGAGCCGACCACGATCGCCACGCCGACGTAGAAGATCGGCATGCTCACGGGCTCGAGCATCAGGCCGATGCCGCCGACCACGAAGCCGACCAGCGCGACCACGACGGCGGTCCAGGCGGCCGGGGTGTTGCCGTGGTTGTCAGACATGCGGGGCTCCTGCTGGTGGTGGGCGGTGTCGATGCAGTCGTATTCAACCGTGCCCGGCGCATTCACGCAGTGGGGTCGTGTCCCTCATCGATGGACTTCCAGAGGTCGAAGTTGGTCTGATCCCCCGTCGGAGCCGCCTCAGTGGCACCGGGAGCGTCGTAGCGGGTGCCCATCTCGGGCCAGCGTCCGACCTGCACGGCCGCGAGCGCAGCCGTGATGCTCGCGAGCGCGGCCGCGACCACCGCGACCACCCACCAGGTGCCGAAGTCGACGACCGCGGTCGCGCCCTGGTCGGCGAAGTCGCGTTGGAAGGAGTCCTCCAGCGTCCAACGCCCGGCGATGGCCGCGACCAGCGCGCCCGCGGCGGCGAGCGCGCCGAGCCACGCCACCACCCGGCGTACGCCGCCACGGGTGACGAGCAGGACCCCCCAGGCCGCGAGCACCACCAGCGCCAGGGTGAGCACCAGCGGAACCTGGGGCGCTTCGGTCAGCGTCGTGAACGCGAACTCACCCTCGTCCGCCTTCGCCGTCGCCCAGGTCTGGTTGGCCGCCACTGCCGTCAGCCCGGCCGAAGCCAGCCCGGTCACGACGGTGGGGGCGGCCCTCAACCGAGCAGCCCGTCGTCGAAGCAGGTGCGGGTGCCGGTGTGGCAGGCCGGGCCCACCTGGTCGACCTTGAGCAGCACGGTGTCGCCGTCGCAGTCGAGGCGGACCTCCTTCACGTGCTGCACGTTGCCGGACGTCTCGCCCTTCACCCAGTACTCCGACCGCGACCGGCTCCAATAGGTGCCGCGGCCAGTGGTCAGGGTGCGGTGCAGCGCCTCGTCGTCCATCCAGCCCAGCATCAGCACCTCGCCGGTGTCGTGCTGCTGGACGATCGCCGCCACCAGTCCCGCATCGTTGCGCTTGAGCCGGTCGGCGATCTCTGGAGCCAGGGAGTCGGGTCACCCTCAGTATCCGCCACCGCCGACGTGCGGGATATGTGCCCTCACGAAGTGCGGAGATCTCGCCCCTGAAGTGCGCGAGGTTGCACGTCGAGACTGGCACCTCGAGGCGCACTTTCGCGCACTCTCACGGCCCTGCACTAGCCGCACTTCGGCACCACTTCATGCACTTCGCGTCAGGAGCCCTGTTGGTTGACCCAGCTCGCATGCAGGTTCGCGTAGACGCTGTCAGGCTGGGCGACCAGCTCGGCGTGCGGGCCGCGCTGCACGATCCGGCCCCGGTCGACCACGACCACCTCGTCGGCTGCCTCGGCGGTCGAGAGCCGGTGGGCGATCGTGACGCTGGTCCGGCCGGACATGAGGCGCTCGAGCGCGCGGCCGATCCGCATCTCCAGGGCGGGGTCGACGGCGCTGGTCGCCTCGTCGAGCACGAGCAGGTCCGGGTCGACGAGGTGCGCGCGCAGCAGCGCGACCAGCTGTCGCTCACCAGTGGACAGCGACTCGCCGCGCTGGCCGACGCGGGTCTCCAGCCCAGCGGGCAGCCCGGCGACCCAGTCGCTGAGACCGAGCTCGGACGCGCTGGCCAAGATGTCGGCCTCGGTCGCGTCGAGCCGGCCGTAGCGGACGTTGGCGGTGATCGAGTCGTTGAAGAGGAACCCCTCC